>CAWJYS010000001.1:0-143594 GCA_963847095.1 Methanotrichaceae archaeon
ATGTTCACGCCGTCGCATGGTTATTTGAAATCGAATAGTTTCAATTGAGCATAATTTTGTTTTTCGTCGCTTGATCCCTGCCTTTTCGATATAGTCCCTTATAATTTCAGCGGTAATTCCTTCACCGACCGTGCCAACATAGCCACCATCACTCCAAAATTCGCCACCCCAAAGTTGCTGTCTAATCTCTGGAAAAACTTTGAATATCTGCCTTGCAGTTATGCTTTTTATAATTTGCATAACTCTAGATGGTGCATATTTTGGCTCAGCTCCAACAAAAACATGGACATGGTCTCCATCGGTTCCTATAGCATCAAAAACAAAATGATATCTTTCACCGATCTCTATGCACACGTTCTTAAAAAAGTCTATCCTTTCTCGATCAATAAGTAATTTCTTTCTATATTTTACGCAAAACACCATATGGTACCTAATTCTGTAAACGCAATGGTTTGCATGCCGCAACTCTAGCATTGGCTTATATAGTGCTTGCTAAGTTAAAATACCTTGTTTAGTTACCGAATAGCCTCCATCCCCGCAGCAAGCTGCGGGGTATTCATAAAAAATAAAATATTTATTGGTTCACTAGATTAACAAAAAATAGAAATGGAATTATCTTTGACTTTAAGGTCCGTTCAGCCAGGAGCTGGCGTAGCGTAACCAGTCGTCTCCTCCGCACATTCCATTGTAGAGGGACTGAATATCACAGGTCCTTCCATTAGGGAAGACGCAGAGGACCACATCACCATAGGGGGTATGTACGTTCTCCAGATGTCCACCAGCATTCCGGCACAGCACAGAGGCGGAAGGATTCAACGTGTTCCCCAAACTCGGTATGGGGGTGGGAGATAGTCTTGGACCGCACTGTCCTGCATAAAAGGCCTGAGCATCGCACCAGGTTTTGTCCGGGAATTCGCAGATTCCCTGGCCGTTGTTTAAGCTGGGGGAGCTTCTATACAGATATCCCATCTGCACGCAGTAGCTGTGTGCGCGCATCGGCAGCAGGGCCGTTGGCCATGGCCTGTGGCAGGCAGATCGCCAGAAAGGCCAGGATACAAAGCCCGACCACCGACAAACTGGCCATCCCTTTTTTAACGCTGTTTCTCATCATCACACCTCCCTTTAAGGCCTCACCGCTCCGAAGACCGCCCATCGCCAGTCTGTGCCCTTCGTGCGGAAAGTCTTATTCTGCAAAGCCTCCTCCGGCAGCACTATCTCTACTGGAGATCCAAAGTCCATGTACGTTGTGGACTCGTTCATGGTGCTTTCAATCCTGAAATCCGGCGAGGTGATGTTCAGGATCTTGGGAGTGACCACGAGACTGGAGTTTATGTCCAGCCGCCTCAGGAGGCTGTCCTCCTTGGAGACCCAGGCAGTGAGAACTATGCTGCTGTTGTTTAGAAGCGCCTGGTCGTCGACATCCAGACTCCGGTTCATTATCTCTACAGGTAGTGGGAAGGGGGAGGGGAAATACGCTGCTAGCAGCTGAAGGCCGACCATTCCCTTGTAAATCGGCTCTATGGGTGAGCCTACCAGCTTGTAGTACTCAACACCATCGAGGCTCTCAGTGCCCACTATCTGCATGTTGGAGTAGTTGATTAGGTTGACCTCGCCGGGAAGCTCATTGTACTCTTCCATAATTTGAGCAGAATCGTTTATGATGAACTCCGTCCAGTTCTGATCCTCTTTCCAGAACTCTGAACCGTTGATGAAGTAACCCTCCCAGGTCAGCACATCTCCTGTGTTCAAGTCCCTCAGCTCCGATCCCCACCATCCCATCTGTCTTACCAGATCCACCTTTCCAAGCGTAGACTTTACAGCGCTGAACTCCTCTCTGATAGAGTCGTTGCTGTAAAGTATGCTGGCTTCACCAGTCCTGGAATAGGTATAGGTGGTCAAGTTATCTGCTGATTCTGTCATCATCTGCTTTAGCTGATCTGTGCCGACGTCTTCCGCGAAGGCCGCTTCGCACAATGTCATCACTGCAAGCAGGGTTATCAAATGCAGAGCGTATTTCATAATTCACCTCTGAAATTTCTTGTATCATTTCTCAATTACGGCCGGGGAACTAATCGCTCTCTCCGAGTCCATCGAGATTTTTTTGTTCGCTTCCGAGCAAATTGTCGGATTCTTCAGATTCACCGCCGGTGCTGGTGCCAAATCCCGTACACAGGCATCTGCCGTTCGCCCAGTGGCAGCTGGGGTTCTGCTCACAGGACTCTCTTGCAGGATCAGGACTGGGGGTCGGCTCCGGCTCGGGTTCAGGCATGGGTTCCGGCTCGGGTGGGTTCAGTCCTCTGCAGAGACACTGGCCGTTGGCCCAGCTGCACTCGGGGTTCTGCTCACACTGCTCCTTCTCCGGGTCCTCAGGATTCAAGCCGCGGCAGTAGCAGTGGCCGTTAAACCAATCGCAGGTTGGGTTTTCCTCGCACTTCTCTTTCTCAGGATTATCGGGGTTGAAGCCGCGGCAGAGGCATTGGCCATTGGCCCAGCTGCACACCGGATTGCTCTCACACTGCTCTTTGGGGCTGGGAGGCGTTGGTCTGGGTGGCAGCGGAGAGTAGACATCGATGACGACCATATTGCTGAATCCGGTGCTGGTGGCAAGTACGCTGCGGTGTCGGCCTGGAGAATCGGCATAATACCAGATGTAGTAATATCCAGGCTGGGCGAATCCCAGGTCGTAGCTCCTCACGTATCCGCCGGGGTAGATCTCGTACATAGTCAGGGGCGACGGCGCAGGTACGTAGAGAAGCTCCCTTGCGAAGCCGCCCAGGGGCAGCGTGGCGTACCAGGACCATCCGGCAGCCCTTTCAATCCACAGGCCCGGCTGGCTGGTTGGGAAGGTGGCAGAGAAGTCGTTCCATCCAAGGTAGCTGCCATCGTAGTAAATGTACATGGGATAGTTAGCCGAGATATCCGAGGGCAGAACCTTGCCGAGTTCCTGAGCCGGTGGAGCCTGACCGGTATAGGCCGCCAGCTCGGTTCCTGCATTTGTGGCGGCGGCCTGCGGCGCTATCGCGCCTAGGGCTGTCTCATCTGCTTGGCTCTGGCTCTCTATCCCCAAGGCGTTGAACTCCGCCATGCTCAGATTCTTCGCTTCAGTACCTCCGGATACGTCGTAGCCTCCCAGAGCCAGGCTCGTGAGGAGGAGGAACGACAGAACAATTCGGATAAAGGTTTGATTGGTCACAGTTTTTCCTCTTCATCTTTCTATAATTTTACTCAACTTTTCCGTACGGTCAAAGCAAGGCCCCTGGAGCCTTTTCCGGAATGAGTTTGCGATCCTGCGCCCGTTGAGTTCGATTGCATCTAGGCAGCATGGTGACCGGGTCTTCAAAGGATTCAGCCCTTGCCCTGACTCAGCATTCAATAATCCTTTTCCATTGTGTATAAATATTTTGTATATGATGGTAGTATTAAACCTGAGCAAGTAATATCATTACAATATCTTGAGATTCAAGAAATTAAAACAGATGCAGAGAGAGGTTGAAATAAAGCCTTTGTCCTCGTCTGGCCGAGATGTCAGGAGATTGCGCGCGAACGATCAGCAGCAAATGGATTAGCTCGCTTGCACTTATTTTGTATATGGTACGAAAATCCCTTCCGGAGTAGCGTCCTGCAGATTTAAAGGTTCCTTTATGAGTCCTTTGTGAGCTTTGTGCTCTTTGTGGTTGAATCTCGTCCGTTTAGTTGTAACAAAACAAAACTAAATTCACCACAAAGCTCACAAAGAGCACAAAGGACGCACAAAGACGATTTTCATCAGGGGTGTCCGGCAGGTTACGAGCGTCTCTTTGCAGTGAACATCCAGTGTAGATTCTACCAAAAAGCACAAAACTTCTAAGACCCCTCCTGTTTATCCACAGGATGCAGCGAGGAGCCTGTTTCCTCAAACTATCTAAGACACCTCACATGAACGGGCTGAGCAAGCGAAACGCAATGCCGCCGAGGAGGATCGCAAATACTACCTCAAAGACCGTGATGGCCGACGCCTTCTTCCAGCCAAACTCCCGGGTTAAGCAGAGGATCACAGCCAGGCAAGGGATGTAAATCATGGTCACCAGCGCCAGGACTATCAGCTGCACCGATGACATGACTGATGCAAAGTCCGTGGTCTGGAATATGACCGCTAGCATCAGTATCGTCAGCTCCTTTCTCACCACTCCGAAGATAAGGAGAATGCCAACAGCCGCCGGCAATCCAAGCCAGCCGACCGTAATAGCGCTCAAGGCATCGTTGATGGGGTCCAACCATCCGGCAGCGTAAACAGCCTGGAGCACAGCGCTCCCGATGATGTACGCAGGGAAGACTATCCACAGGAGCGACTTGGTTCTGGCCCATGTCTGCTTCAGAACTACCTTTGCAGATGGCACGTGATAGCTGGGCATTTCCATGATGAGGCCGACGGACTCTCCAGGAACGGCTTTGAAGGCGATTCTTCCCAGAAGGATGATGAGGGCTATGTCGAATACGTAGAGCGCTAGAGCCCACCAGATGCTGACGAAGGCTGCCACCAGCCCCAGGATCACGACGGTTCTCGCAGTGCACGGCACCAGGGTGACGAGAAATGCGGCCACGTACTTCTGTTTCGGAGTCTCCATTATTCTGCATGAGAAGCAGGCAGGCACGTTGCATCCATATCCCAGGATCAGGGGGATTATTGCCTTCCCGTGAAGTCCCAGTTTGTGCATCCCCCTGTCGAGCATGACGGATATCCGGGTTAGGTAGCCGGAGTCCTCGATTACTGCCAGTATGATGTAAAAGGGCAGCACGTAGGGGATGACGAGGGTTACACCTGCGACAAAGCCAGCGAAGGCTCCGTTCCAGAAGATATCTGCCAGAGGACCTGAAACTACGGGCTCAACCTGTTCGATTGAGCTTAGCGCACTCACCAGCAGCTCGGAGATCTCGGTCCCTATGATGAAGGTCCACGCCAGGAGCCCACCAATGACGCCGATGATTGCGAAATAGCCCAGAACCGGGTGCAGAGCGACGCTGTCAAGTCTGTCGGTTAGCGTTTGTCCCTCGGTTCGAACCTTCTGGACAATTCTTGCGATCTCGTCTGCGACGTGATACCTCTCAGCGCTTATGATTACGCTGCTGGTCTCTCCGTGGATCTTTTCCAGTTCTTCTGCCAGCTTTCCTGCAGTGCGAATGATTGTCCCGTCGATCCCATCGATCCCTTCGACGAGCTTCGTGATCTCCTCGTCCTTCTCGAGTAGCTTTATGGCTACCCACCGCCGAGGATAATCGATCTCGATCCCATCAAGCAGGGAGGTGAGCTTCTCTATCCTCTGCTCTACCTCTTTTCCATATTTGACCTCTGGAGGGATTTTTCGCTCTAAAGCGAGCTGTACGATCTCCTCAGTCAGTAGAGAGATGCCCTTTCCCTTTATGGCAACGGTGGGAACGACAGGAACGCCCAAAATCTCCCCGAGCTTCTCGTAGTCTATGGAAATTCCTTTCTTCTCCATCAAATCGATCTGGTTCAGGGCTATTATCACAGGCACTTTCAGCTCCAGAAGCTGAATGGTGAAGAAGAGGTTTCTCTCCAGAGCCGAGGCATCCACCACATTGACCACTATGTCCGGCTTCTCCAGAGCGATGAACTCCCTTGAGACCAGCTCCTCCATGGAGAAGGTCGAGAAGGAATAGATCCCAGGCAGGTCTATGATCCTGATCTTCTGTCCTTTGTACTGCAGCATCCCCTCGGCCCGTTCGACGGTTTTTCCAGGCCAGTTGCCTATGATCTGATCTACACCTGTTAGCTGGTTGAAGACAGCGCTCTTCCCCACATTGGCGTTGCCAGCTAAGGCTACGGTAAGGTTGGCAGATCTACCGATGCTCTTGCTCTGCGAGGGACTTTTTTTGCATATGCCCGTCGATGGGCAGCTATGACAGGTCTGCATCTTTAGCGCTCACCCGCAGCTTCAACGAAGATGTTGTCAGCGATATCATGTCCAACTGCCAGGGTCGTTCTCCTGACCGAGAGCTCGATGGGACCGCCCATGGGCGTCTTTCTAATCAGGGTGACTTCTGTTCCTGGGGTGAGGCCGAGGTCTGAAAGCCTCTGGATGACTTTTCGGCTACCTCGAAGAAGAGCTATTGAGCCCTTTTGACAGGGTTTCAGATCAGTTATGGGTACTACCTTTCTTTGAACGGCAGACGTATCATTATCTGCTGCCGCTTCTTCGCATTTGTCGCAAGTATCTATTCCCTTCTCGCAGGGGTAGATCAGCTTGCCACCCGGACATCTGGCAGGAGCGTTCAGCAGCCTGCAGATGGCGTCTCCCACCTCGTCGGATATGGCGTGTTCCATCCTGCACGCCTCCTCGTGCACCTTATCGGGATCTATATGCAGAATTTTCGACAAAAATACCTCTAAAAGCCTGTGCTTCCTTTTGATCTTCATCGCAGCCTCGAGCCCCTTCTCTGTGAGGGAGACACCCTTGTAAGGTTCATATTTCACGAGGCCGCTGTGAGCCATATTTTGGAATACTTCCGTAACGCTGGCGGGAGCATTTTGCAGCCGCTTTGCAACTTCGGATGTTTTTGCTGTGCCGCCTTTGCCAGCAATATCGAAGATCGCTTCGATGTACTCTTCGACCTGTTCCTTGGGCATGATATCATCACACTTTTAGGTCCACCTAAATATAATCTTTTCGGCCGACCTAAATTTGTCCCACCGTTACAGTTTATTTATGATGAGATCTTAAGTCTTAATAGCAGCACAAAAAGGTCAATTCGAGGTCAAGCGATGAATAGGAATCTGATCATAGCCTTAGGAGTCGTTGCACTGATCCTCCTGGCACTTCTGGCTTTCAATCAGATGTACCGGCCGGGCTACAGCCCCGACGGAGTCTCACCTCCCTGGAGGATGGGCCCAGGAATGGGTCCGGGGATGATGTACGGACCTGGCTACAACTACAGCTTTGGTCCGGGAATGATGGGGTACGGAGACATGATGGCCCTCTACTATCCTGATGCTAAGCCCGTATCTTCAGAGGATGCTAGGGCGAGCATGGAGAGCTTTGCTCAGCAGTACGGCTCAAACATGGAGGTTGAGGACTTCATGGTGTTTAGCGGCAACTACTATGGCGTTTTAAGGGATGCGGGCAGCAATCAGAGCGTGGCCGAGGTTCTGGTGGACCGCTACTCAGGTTCGGCCTACCCTGAACCAGGACCGAACATGATGTGGAACACCCTCTACGGCGCGGGAAGAGAGGGATCAGGCGGCCCAACCTACGGACAGGGCGCAGCCAGAGGGCTGGCTGAGGATTTCCTGGTTGGCTACCTGCCTGGAGCACGAGTTCTGGAGTCTGAGGTCCTGCCTGGGTACTACACATTCGACTTCGGGCGAGAGGAGATCGAGGGGATGCTGAGCGTGAACGCCTACAGCGGGCAGATCTGGGTGCACACCTGGCACGGGACCTATGTGGGAGGGTAGCAGGAAAATACTACAGCTCGATTCGGGTTTTTATTCTTCGTTTTTATTCTTCAGGCCTTGGAATAGATGCAGATTGGGTTAAGCGCAGATTAAGCATAGTTTAAGCATAATTTAAGCATAGTTCAGCAGCACATTTAGCAGTGTCCCCACCACTAGCGCCGCCACCAGCCGCAGCCCCACGGATTTCATAGTTCCCGAGAACCCCAGCTCCTTAAGCATCACCATGAAAGTCGCCACACAGGGGAAGTACATGGCAAGGACCACCGCGGCTATCACCAGCTGCTGCGGGGTCATGTCCAGGGGAGCAAACATGCCGATGCCGATGTCTTTTCGCAGGAAGCCGATGATCAGGGCAGTGGCGGCGTCGCTGGGCAGCCCCAGCAGGCCGGATACAATTGGCTTCAGGGCCTCCCCGATGAGGCTCATGAGGCCAGTAAGATAGAAGATGTTCATGACCAGCATGCCCATGGCGATGTAAGGCACCGCCTCCTTCAGGAACTCACGGACGCGGATGAAGGTTTTCTTGAAGAGCGACCTCATATCCGGCATGCGGTAGGGAGGGATCTCCAGGAAGATCTCCGGCGACTCGCCGCCTATGAAATGATGTAGCAGATAGCCCGTAACCACAAAAGTGAGGAAGAGGGTTACATAGACCATTACGACATACTTCAGGCCAAAGGGTGCGAGTATACCGAAGATCATGGCGCTCTGGGAGGCGCAGGGTATGGCCATGGTCATCAGCGTAATGGCCAGATATCTCTGCTTAGGCGACTCCAGCATTCCCGCGGCAATGACCGCAGGTACGCTGCAGCCCATTCCCAGGACGCAGGGCAAAATCGCAGCGCCGTGCAGACCCACTTTGTGCATCAGTGCGTCCAGAAGAACGCTAAGCCTTGGGAGGTAGCCGATATCCTCCAGGAACCCCAGAACCAGGTAGAAGGGTATGAGGAAGGGCAGGACCAGGCCCAGGGGAATGTAAAGGCCAGTGGTGAGCAGGCCGAAGGATTTCAGAAGCTCGGGCGAGGTTCCCACCAGGAGGTCCGTCACTAAGCCGGAGGTGTGACTTTCTACGATGCCCGTTATGAATGCCGAGTAGGCTATGAAAAACGGATCGGTGACGTTAGCGATCAGAAACTCGCCCACATCTATGACCAGGCTGAAGGAGAGGTAGAGCACCAGAATAGCCATGGGTATTCCTGTCACAGGTCTGATGGAGATATCTTCCAATCGGTCGAGAATCGATGGATGCCTGTGCAGGACCTTCTGGGTCGTCTCTGCAATCTCTCCGATGCGCGCCCATCTCAGGTCCGGGGATTCAAAGCTCATCTGGGGAGGCACTCTGGCCTGGGGAATCGTATCCACAAGCTCATGGATGCCCTGGCCGCTCACAGCTACCGTAGGAACCACAGGCACACCCAGCTCTTTCTCCAGAGCCGCCACGTCTATCTCGATGCCTTTTCTAACGGCCACGTCCCAGAGGTTCAGGGCAATTACTGTGGGCAGTCCCCTCTCCAGAATCTGGAGCGTCAGATTGAGGTTCCTCTCCAGGTTGGTGGAGTCGATTACGTTTACTACCACATCAGCGCCCTGGTCGAAGATCTCGCGCGTCACCTCCTCCACGCGGGAGGTTGGGTCGAGGGAGTAGACGCCCGGCGGATCAATGACCGTGGCCATCTCGTCGCCCAGCTTCATCCTCCCTTCTGTGTACTCAACCGTGGTTCCGGGATAGTTGACTGAGACGACCTCAATTCCCGTGAGCCTGGAAAAGATAACGCTCTTGCCCACGTTGGGGTTTCCCATGAGGAGGATCTTCAAAACCTGGTGCTCCTTTTTTGCATTTAACAACTCTAGTTCCAAGAGACAGGAATATATCTCTTTTGAGGAAGATAATTCTACGAGCCGTTGCGAATCGGAGAGCGCGAGAAAGCCGCATGCACTTGAGGGGAATGAAAATCGTCTTTGTGAGCTTTGTGGTTGATAATAGTAAGGCTCCTCGCTATTTCCTGTGGGTGAACCAAGATGTGCCTGAGAAATCTTCGGACTTTCGGGTAGAGTTCAGTGGACGTTCACCACAGAGGCACAGAGACACAGAGAACGAAAAGCTGAGCGATTCAAATAATAATAATAAAATCCCTCTGTGCCTCTGTGCCTCTGGGTAGGGCCCGTAAGTATTCGTTACAAAAGATGCGAAGACACAAAGCGATTGAAATCTAAAAAATGCTCAAGTATGCATTTACCCACACTAAACAGCGAAGAGCCAATAGTAATCCGTATATAATCACAAACGCCCGCGAAATAAACCACAAAGTTCACAAAGAACACAAAGAACGCACAAAGGATTTCGATTCGTGGTTCCAACGTTTCAAATCCACCCATATAATCTACCCATATAAAAAAGCGAGGAACCAGAAAGAAACGATGAATTCTGCCATTTCTGAGCGAAATCTGGGCGTTCAATTTCGGAATTTCAGAAGAGGCGGCCCCGGCTCAAACCCGCAAAGCATTATCGTGCCGGGGCCTTATGGCAGCATGAGCATTAGGCTCCGGAGGAGCCAGGTAAAGGAGTCATGACCAGCTCATCGCACACCATGCAGACATCATTGTATTTAGTAATAAATCTTTTGGTATTAGTAATACCAAAGCGCAGGTGTATCCAGTTTTGAATTAATATTAATAATTGTTAGGTCAATGTAACGATGCCCACTTCACCGATCCGTTCTCACCTCAGGACGACCACTGCAGGATACAGAGCTGATGTGCCGTTTTTCGTTTTCTTTAAACTTTTCTCGCGGAAAGCCCTAGCCCGCAAATACAAGCAAACACAAGGTTAAAATATTATGGAAGATATCAGGAGTGAATAAAGGTGATTTAATCTCCTCGGGCCAGGATCAGCCCATCTGCTGATGAGATTATCCCAAAAGCACACAGCGCAATCTGATTTCGTTCAGATCTGCAGCTCCCGAGGCAAAGGAGTGGGTAAGATATGTCACTATTAGAGCCAATAGGCATAATTCTGCTGGGCGGAGCCTTCGGCGGAATCATCAACGCTATAGTGAGCGATAACGGCTTCATCAAGCCGCGCGAAGAGACCGTGGATAATGTTACTATTGTCAGGCCAGGCTTTGCAGGCAATATTCTCTTGGGGGCCGTGGCGGCCTTCATCTCCTGGGGGCTTTACGGCGCCTTTAGCGGGGCCATTATCTACGGATCTGAGACAGGACTTGTAGCCAACATCTCACTTTCCATATCAACTGTGGCCGGCACCATCCTGATAGGCATCGGCGGAGCACGCTGGCTGACAAACGAGGTAGACAAGACACTGCTTCGCACTGCAGCCGTCACCGCAGCGGCCGCAAGGTCATCTTACGAGGAGTCCCAGAGAATTGCCATTGCTACTCCTTCACAGGCCTTCAACATCGCTAAAAAGATGTACGAGGAGAGATGAAGATACCTGCTATTGATGCAGATGCTGCAAAGTTACAACCACAGAGTTCACGCCGGCAACGCGGGGGATGTTTGGAAGCATTTCATCCTGGCAGAGGTGGCAGACAGCCTGCTGGCATCTGGCCAGAGCATGGTTTACGCAGAAAGCCATGTTGGCCGTCCAGAATACCTGCTGGATAATCGGGTTGATAGCCAAAGCGAGTGGAATGGAGGCATAGGCAGGTGCTGGAGGCATCTGCCCGCCCTTCAGAATTTTTGCTATTTCAGAATTCTTGCTAACTTAAATCCTCACGGCCTTAGACGTTATCCTGGATCTGCTCGCCTTGTTTTAGAGGCTGCAAGAATGCGCTGCTCAAAGCTGCATGCAGAAGTCTGGGACATCGATTCTGAGGTTGGTGCTGCCTGGGCTGTTCGGCAAGCCTGGCAGGACCTGGGAGAGGTCGATTTTCATCTCGGAGATGGCTTTGCTGGTGTTGGGTCTATGCTGGATCGCTCTCCTCCCGGCCTGCTTCTCATCGATCCGCCCTACATCGATCCAGAGGATTCAAGTCTGGCTGAAGATCTGCTAAGAATGGCCAATGAAAAGGGCTGGGTCGTTCTCTGGTGGTACATGAAGGGCGCTAAGACCATTCCCGAAATTGGTCATGGTCATATTCAGAGTCTCTCCCTCAACTTCGCCGATGCCGGGTTGGACTGCGGCAAATGGCAGGGCGCGATCATGGCCCTGGCTGGCGCCAGCGATCTGCAAATCGAGCATCTTCAGGGGCAGACTGCGGCCCTGCTCAAAGTTCTTCAAAACCGGAGCCAAAATGGAACTTGAGCTGCTCAGAGACATAGTAGTAATATTCGGCCTATCGGTAGCAGTGCTCTACGTCTTCCACAGGATCAGAGCGCCGACAATCGTTGGATTTCTTCTAACAGGAGTTCTGGCAGGACCCCACGGATTGGGCCTTATCCAGGCGGTAGATCAGGTCGCAGTCATGGCTGAGATAGGCGTTATCCTGCTGCTCTTCACCGTGGGAATCGAGGTATCTCTTAAAGACCTGTTGAAGCTCAAGAAGTACGTGCTGATAGGCGGTTCTCTCCAGGTCTTGCTGACCATCCTGGCGGTCTTCATAATCCTGGTGAATCAGGGGATGCCGCTGGGTGAAGCGGTACTTATGGGATTTCTCATATCCTTAAGCAGCACTGCCATCGTCCTTCGGATCATACAAAAGAAAGAGGAGTTCGACAGCATCTACGGGCGAACCACTCTTGGCATACTGATATTTCAGGATATAGCTGTAGTCCCCATGATGCTCGTGACGCCTCTCCTGCCCGGGGCTTTGCAGACTACACCACAGTCCCCTCTGCTGATAATAGGCAAGGGTGTAGTGCTCATAATACTGGTAATTGTCAGCGCCAAATGGATCGTTCCGAAAGTGCTCTTCCAGATTGCAAAAACTGGTGACCGGGAGCTGTTCCTCCTCAGCATCGTGGGCATCTGCTTCGCTGTGGCCTGGGCCACCTCCCTGGCCGGGCTGTCTCTTGGTTTAGGCACCTTCTGGCCGGGCTGATAATCTCGGAATCGCCCTACAGCCACCAGGCTTTCGGAAATGTGCTGCCCCTCAGAGACGCCTTCACCAGCTTCTTCTTTATCTCCATCGGGATGCTTTTGGACCTCAATTATCTAATGCAAAATCCGGTATACATAGTACTGATTGCCCTTGGAGTCATAGTCCTGAAAGCATTGATTGCGGGGTTCGCCGTGTCATTGATGGGTCTGTCCCTGCGAATTGCTGTCCTGATCGGCCTGGCCTTGAGCCAGATAGGAGAGTTCTCCTTCATCCTTTCCAGTGTAGGCTTTGAGAGCGGCCTTATTCCCTTGCCGACCTATCAGCTCTTCCTCGATGTCACTGTGATTACCATGGGGGCCACATCCTTCATAATGGCCCTCTCCCCAAGGGTTGCGGACGGGATACTGCGCTTGCCCTTTCCGGAGCAGTTGAAGGCCAGGAGGTATCCTTCGACGACCGGGGAAGGCATGATTGCAGAAGGCTTGACCGCAGAAAGCATGATGCCAAAAGACCATCTAATCATCGTCGGCTATGGCATCAACGGCAGAAACCTGGCCAGATCTGCCAGAGCCGAAGGGATACCTTACGTCATCGTTGACATGGACCCTGAGATAGTGAAGGCTGAAGGAATGAAGGGCGATCCTATCTTCTACGGCGATGCCGCCCAGGAGGCTATTCTTCGACATGTCGGAGTCAAGGATGCAAGGGTTATGGCCATAGCCATCTCAGATCCGGCATCAACTCGCAGAATCACTGAGCTTGCCAGAAGGCTTAACCCGAATCTGTTCATCATTGCCAGAACCCGTTACATCCAGGAGATGAAGCCTTTGCACGAGCTTGGGGCGAACGAAGTCGTTCCCGAGGAGTACGAGACCTCAGTCGAGATATTCAGCAGGGTCCTCGAGCGTTACCAGGTCCCAAGAGAGAAGATAGAAGGCTTCGTAGCCGAGGTTCGGGCCGACGGATACGAGATGTTTCGAAGCCTTTCCAAGGAGCCCTACTGCGATGCCAATTTGAATGTCATCAGCGACGAGATCTGCACTTTGAGGGTCTTCAAAGGCTCCAGGGCGGCGGGCAAAAACCTGGCTGAGATGGGTATGGAGGGCTATGGCGTCACTTTACTGGCCATACATAGGGGCATGGAAACGCTTGCCAATCCCCCTAAGGATCTGAGGCTTGAGGTCGACGATGTAGTGGTCCTGCTGGGACCCCCGGATAAGGTTGATCTCATCAGGGGACTGTTCAGGGTTGGGGATGGTATTCCTGAAGATAAGCCTGCGAAAGAATCTGAAGCGGACGGATTGAACTGATAAAGAGATCATCCCGAAAGTACACAAGACCTAAGAGCTTTCTTTGTGCCTTTGTGTCTTTGTGGTGAGCGCACAGTTCTAGTTCACCACAAAGGCACAAAGGCACAAAGGCTTTAACGCAAATGGTCGAAGAGATGCATGAAGTTACCGTTTCGGGATAAGCTCAAATTGAACCGATAAATATATCCTCTCATCTAGAGAAAAATAGTCATGGATTAAGGCCTGGCTTAAGGGTGTTCTGGTTGTTCAAGGTATCTAAGCTTTTATTTTCAGTGCTATCGGTACTGGTTTTTTACAGCATAGTCTTTATGCTTCTCATGAAATACGAGGGCCAGAGCCAGAATATCAACCCGATAACTGCCTTTTACTGGGTCATAACCACAATAACCACGCTTGGGTACGGCGATATAGTATTTCATAGCCCCATTGGCCATCTCTTCAGCATAGTAGTAGTGTTCTCTGGACTCGCCATCCTCTGGGCAGTGATAATTCCCCTTGGCATCACCCCCCGGCTTGATAAGATGATCAAGGCCTCTCCAAGCTCAGCGCCCGAAAAGATGACGGACCATATAATCATCTCAGGGTATAATCCTATAGTAGAGACGCTTACAGAGAGGCTTTCTCTCCTGGAAGTCCCCTTCCTGATCATCGAGAGATCGCAAGATGTGGCCAGGAGCATTTACCAGAAATACCCTGTCCTCTTTGGAGACCCTTCGGAGAGAGACGTGCTTTCCAGGGCCAACATCAGCTCTGCACGGCTCTTCATCGCCAACGAGAAAGAAGAGCTGAACGCCGACGTGATCCTCACCCTGAGGGAGATCTCCGACGTCGAGATAATAGCTTTGGTGGACGACCTCGCACGCTCTCGCTTTTTGAGCTATGCAGGTGCATCCCGGATCATATCGCCTAAAACTCTTTTAGGCACTTTCATAGCACAGATAACCGCCCCACCCAGGAAAGACATATTCCCCGGTGCCATTCAGCTTTTCGGCGATCTGAAGCTGGCCGAGCTGCCCATCTACCGCGGATCCAGGCTGATAGGGAAGAGACTGGATGACGAAGCGATTCAGGGCACGGGAGCGTGTATTGTGGGCATCTGGCAGAGGGGAGCCTTCGTGCCCAATCCCGGACCTGAAGAGGTGATACGGTCGAACTCTGTGCTCATGGTAGTGGGCGATTTGGGACAGCTCACCAGCATAAGAGATCTGACGTTCGGAGTCAGGAAAGAAGGTCCTCTGATAATACTTGGTTATGGAGATGTGGGCAGGAGCGTAGCCAGAGTTCTTGGAGAGAGCGGGATAAACCCGCTGATAGTGGACAAGCGCGACCTGGAGGCAATTCCTTTTGAGCACATCACCGGGGACGCCACCATCGAGATCAACCTGATAGGAGCCGGAATCAAAGAGGCGGTAGGCGTCTTGATTTTGCTCAATAAGGACTCGGATGTAATTTATGCAACACTCCTGGCCAGGAATCTGAACCCCGATGCCTTTGTGCTGGCCAGGGCAAACTGGGTCAAGTCGGCTGAGAAGATCTACCGGGCCGGAGCGGACTATGTGGCATCCGTGCCAATTGTTGCCAGTCACATGCTGGCCAAGATCGTCCAGGATGAAGAGGAAGAGCTGGCCCTGCTCTATGAGGATCTGGAGCTGAAAATAATCAAAGTTGGCAAAAAGTGCAGGCTGGAAGGCAAGACCCTGGGAGAGATAGATCTGCCGGGAAGGTTCGGCTGCAGGGCTGTGGCCATGGAGAGGGGAGATCAGGCCATCACAATGCTTGACAGAAATATCGTGATCAAGAGCGGCGATGCTATTGCCCTGATAGGCAGCCCGAAAGGATTAGAAGATTTCAGCTGCGCCTACAGACGCAAGCCGGCATTGAAGAGGCTGCTTGGGACGAGCTGTACGCTTCGATGAGATTGTCTAATAGTAATCCTCATCAGGGGAATTAGGAGCACACAAATGCCTAATGCAGAAGCTCAGACAAAAAGGCAGACTGATTTGTGGGATAAGGTTCGAAAAAAGTGGCCAGGGAAGTTCAAGGAAGAAGAGCGATTCATATTCCAGGAGATCCATCCCGGCGACCGCATATTCATAGGCACTGGATGCGGCGAGCCCCAACACCTCGTCGGGACCCTGCTGAGATATATCCAGAACAACCCCAAAGCGTTCCTCGATGCAGAGCTGATGAATATCGTGACTCTGGGAGTTGCGCCTTATACGGATGAGAGGTTCAGGCAAAACTTCCGGCTCAACTCCTTCTTCGTCGGAAACAATACCAGAAACGCCGTAAACCGGGCGGCTGCCGACTATACGCCGATATTCCTCTCGGCGGTCCCTGAACTGATACGCTCGGAGAGAATTCCACTGGACGTAGCCCTCATCCAGACCACTCTTCCGGATGAGGAAGGAAATATGAACCTGGGGATAAGCGTTGACATCATCAAGGCGGCTGTTGATAAGGCCTCACTGGTGATTGCCCAGCCGAACTCATTCATGCCCCGCATTCCTGGAGATGGAAACATAAACATCGAAGATGTGGACTTCCTGGTCCCACAGGACGAGCCCCTGCTGCAGTATATCGAGACTGTCCCCGGACAGGTTTCCCGTAAGATTGGCGGATACGTCTCTCGCATAGTGGAAGACGGCTCGACCATTCAGGTGGGATACGGCAGCATGCCCAATGCCATTATCTCCGGCCTGAGCGCGAAGAAGCATCTGGGCGTGCATACCGAGCTTTTGAGCGACGGGATTGCAGAGCTGATGATGAAAGGAGTGGTGGACAACTCCCAAAAGTCCATTCATTCCGGCAGGACCATTGCCACCTTCTGCATGGGAAGCCGCCAGACCTACGAATACCTGAACGATAATGAAATGGTGGAGTTCAAGACCATCGACTACACCAACAACCCTCTGGTAATTGCGCAAAACAAGCGCATGATCGCCATCAACAGCGCCCTGGAGGTCGATCTCACGGGCCAGGCCACTGCTGAGTCGCTGGGCCATACATTCTACAGCGGTATAGGCGGCCAGGCGGATTTCATGAGGGGTGCAGTTCTAGCTTCGGGGGGTAAGACCATTCTCGCTCTTCCATCCACGGCAGAGGAGGGCAACGTATCCAGGATAATGCCCTTCTTAAGAGAAGGAGCAGGCGTCACTCTCACCAGGGGCGATATTCATTATGTAGTCACAGAATACGGCATTGCCTACCTGCACGGCAAAAGCGTCAGGGAGAGGGCTATGGATCTGATAGCCATAGCACACCCCAGATTCAGGCCCTGGCTTATCGATGAGGCAAAGAAGCTCTTCCTGATCTATCCCGACCAGGCATTTATTAGCGGCAAAAAGGGCGAGTATCCTGAAGATCTGGAAGCCCAGAAGGTGACCAGAACGGGACTGAGGGTCCTCCTCCGGCCTGTCAAGATAAGCGACGAGCGCCTCCTGAAGGACTTCTTTTATTCTATCTCGGATGATAGCATGTACCAGAGGTTCCTGTCTGTTCGGAAGGACATCCCCCATGAGGTGCTGCAGGACTATGTGGCTGTTGATTACTCTCAGAAGATGATAATAATAGCAGTCGTGGAGGAGGAGGGAAGGGAGTTTGTCTCCGGCCTGGGACAGTACGGCCTGAACAGGGACATGCACACGGCCGAGATCGCCCTGTTGGTTAGGGATGGGTACCAGAACCAGGGCGTGGGAACGGAGCTTCTCTCCTACCTCACATATCTGGCCAAGAAGCAGGGACTGCTGGGGTTTACGGCGGAGGTTCTGGTGGGAAATGATCCTGTCTTCCGGCTCTTCCAAAAGATGGGTTTTGCCGTGAGCAAGAGAAATGAATCAGGCATCTTCGAGATGAAGGCCATGTTCAGGTGATCCTGATTGCCAGCCTGCTATCTTCCAGCCACCTCCCTCAGGTTTCTTGCAATAGACAGTATGACGATTGCAAACAGGCCGAATATCACTATCTGCCACAGGAAATCCCAGATCAAGATCAGGCTGGTGGCTATCGCCAGAAGGACTGTGACGTTGAGGAGGAACCTGGTAAACCTCCCCCATATGATGGATTCAACGGCGAGGAAAATGCCCGCCACAGCTGCACCCCACCAGAACAGCCTGGAGGGCAGGAAAAGCATCAGCATTGCAAAGGCAAAGAGCAGCAGACCGCCGCTAATGGCCGCCCATAAGGCTGCATATCGACCCAATGGTCCCAGGGGCGGCTCGGGATAACGCTTGACTGTAATGTGTGCCTGGGGGTCCCCAAGGTCACCGCCTTCTATAGCCTGCAGATAGGACTGGCTGGCTGTCAGCAATTCGGTCAGATCCATGCGGCGGGCGTAGAGCGCCTTGAGGTCGTTCTCTGCAGTTTCCAGGATCTTTTGGTGGGCCTTGTAAATCTTGCTGAGGTAGCCAGTCCTTCGCAGGTACTGCTCTTCCAGCTCCAGAAGGCGCAACTTCTCCCGCTCCTCAGCTATCTCCTTTTCGATGGACTCTCTCTCTTCGAAGAGGGCAGCTATATGTTTCTCCAGATCTGTGGAGAGGAATTTGGGCGGAGCCACTTTGTCCAGCCCTGCCCAGCCCAGAGGATCGTACCAGGACATCCGGACGGTGCCGTCCCTGTTAAACTTAGGGCCTGCCGGCCCTCGTTCGCCGTTGAAGCGATCTCTGGTGTCCATACCCCACAGTCCCCGATACAGCTCTGCCCAGCCCATATCTTCCTTCAGAATGATTGGGTTCCAGCTCATCTCCTGCCCTGGACCGATGCCAAGACCGTCCCCTCTGGCATAGTCGATATAGGGCATGATGAACCGGGCCTCTTTTTCTATAACTTCAGAGGTGGCTCCCTGGCCAAGGGTGCTGGCCCAAAATAGACGAAGAGAGGATACTACATCATTGATGACGCGCAAGAACTTAGGTTCTATGCTTATGAGGTACTCACCGGGCAGGAAATAGCTGGAATGAGAGCCTGCGCCCGCAAAGACTACTGGATGTGTGCCCTCCTTCTTTAATTCCGGGTCATCCCAGCGTCTACGCAGGTCATCGCCTGAGAAATCGTGAGAAGCATAGGCTACCCAGACGGGAACCGGGTCTTCCTCGTCGGAAAGATAAACAAAGACCTGCTCCCAGTCCGATTCGTGATCGTTTATGCCGTGGAAGGTAGAGCGAAAGTCGTTCATGACATAGAAGAAGATGTAATGCAGGGCAATGTAGCCGCCTTCACGAATTACCCGCCCGTAATAGATGTAGCGGGGGTCTTTGCTCAATATTTCTCGATATCTGACTTCTGCCACGGCTGTCGTGCCCCCCGGTACGACACCCCTGATGAGAAGTGATGCATCGAAAAAAGAGTCTATTACCCGCGAGAAGAGGCCTACGCGGGCCATCCTTCCCTGCGATTTAAAAGTGGGCTTGTCCGGACGAAGCAGCCAGCTCTGGTACTCGAGAACGGACATGGGTTCTTCTACAAAACGCAAGAACATTATGTGGTCGGGAGGGACCTCTTTGAACTCAGCCAGCTTCTCAGCTGAGAGTTCTCCTTTATCTGCAAGCACCCTCTCGTTGCCACGTTTATCGCGCATGATGAGGCTGCAGCTCTCCAGGTATCCGTCCACTGCGCAGGGAAAGAAGAGCTCTCCTTTTGTGAAGTGCACAACGGGCTCAAACTTTTGCAGCAGGGTCAGGTCGTCCATTTTTCACCCCACCATGCTGTACCTGAAAACGCCCTCTGCACTTCGCGTTGATTTAAATAAAATACTATTATCACATTAATCAGCATGGATATGTAGGCAGGATATCCGTGGAGATACCCCCAGAGATCGGACGCCATGACCAGGCCCGCCTGGATCATGATCAGCACCCATGCGAAGCGTTGCATGCGCCACAGACCTACGACGATAGACACCTCAAGTAAGATAATAGCTAAGAACACAATACGCATGGTTACAGGGTTATTGATTTTCATTATCCAAAATGTGGCCTCCCCAACAGGCACCTTGAATGAAGCAAACAAGGCAATACCCAAGAACAGGACGTACAGGACCAACATAAAGATAATAACCGATATCCCAAATGGCCTTTTGCGTGGACGATGCAGAAATGAATTTAGTCTCATGATACCTCTGGCAGGAACTCTTGCGGGAAACCGGTTTTTTAGAATCTATTTCAATTTGGGATATATTACAGCTGGAACTATAAATAAATTTGTAAATTCGCAAGCAAAGTTGCCTGGAGACATCTTGCCAAAAGAGGCGGAATTAAAGGACGTATCTGGCGGGCTATTGGGGTTTCGAAGCGGATATATATAATAATAAACCTAAAGACACGCATATCAGCAACATTATCATTATGGAATACATTTTAAAATTTTTAATTTTCCTATTGAGAATTATCCGCTCACCATCTCTAATTCTTATGGCTTTATTAAAAGCTGAAGCGAGATTGCCAGCCATCTTGTCCTCGGTCTTCAACTTTGATGCAATATTCTCTATCAGCTTTGCATCATCCTCATCCAAATCGGTGCTATCTGCAATGCTGGAGCCAGCCCTAGGGCCGGGTTTCATTGAACGGTACGCTCTTTGCAGCTTGGCTACCCTTCGCATCAGGCCCTCCTCCTCAGAGCTGAGGTCCCTGGCCATGATGAAGAGGAATAGCCCCAGGGGAACGAGAATTATTGCCGCGCCTACAAGGATGTTGGCCATGTTTTCCCGCCATCATGTCCTTCAAACTCATTCATATCCGGCCTAGTCCTCCGTAAATTGATTTTCTACCCCATAAAATTTTTTCATATCCTTTCTAACGAAATCCCTGGACACATCCTTCCATGATCTATTCCTCAGGTAACCGTTCGCCGATAATGCAACATATAACGCGGCGAGAAAATCCACTATTATATCTGAGACCCCATCCGGCATATCCCAAAAAAAACTCGAACCGAAATGCTGATCGCTAAAAAGCTCCCACCATTCCCAGAAAAATCCGAAAGCCATTGATAGGAAGATTATGAAAAAGATCACTTTATATCCTTCCCACTTGAGTTCGGTATAAAGCGTAACGAAGATGATAAATAAAAAGATTAGATACGATATGGCAAGAGAAGATGCTATATGGGAGATCTTGTCATAATAAGGAGCGTAAAGATAGTACCATCTGTGAACCTCTCCCGCGGTATGAAGCAGAAGAGAAAGAATTATCATTATCTTAATCTTCCAGGGAAAATACATGCCAAAATAGCTCTCAAATAAAAACGGCAAAAGAGCTAACGTGATGGCTAGCAAGGTCCATAGGGCGCGCTTCATATCTCCAAGTAAAATATCGGAGAGGAAGTAAGAAATATAGATCAGAAATAGGGCGCAAAAGCATAAGCGTAAACCTCTGGCATTCTCTCTAGAATCTATGAAACCCATCGCTCTTCAAACTCCAGCTGGATAGTCAGAGATGAATATAGTTCGGACAGTACAACCGAACACCCATCCAGATTGCATCAATTCCCCAGTACACTAATCTATTCAATATTTCTTCGTAAAAAACTTTTCTTTCATCAAGCAATAAAGTCGAATTTAAATACAACGACTGTAGAATCTAGGTTTTGTTCAGGAAGGGGTGATCATGAGAAAGCTTTGCTTGCTGTTGCCCCTCCTTTCTCTTGGGCTGCTGTGGTCGCAACCAGGGTTGGGATCGGGTTTACCTTCGACAGATGATTCTGATCAGGAACATGATTGGTACAGCTTTGATAATCCAGATAATGCTGGCAAACTCATTGAAGAAGGCCAGCTGTTAGGCCAAAACGAGAAGAACGAACTTTGGATCGCAGATCTTACGGGCAAAGAGCAGCGTACCTCCCTGGAGATGCCCTCTTCGTCCTGGTCCAGGCTATCAATCCTGCCCGCTGCCGGCGGGGAGCTGAAGCTCTACTGTCGCTACCCTACAGGGTCGGTGGACCTGCTGCTCTCCGAGCAACGTAAGAAGCGGCCGCAGCTATGGAGCATGGTTGCAGGCCGAGCTGGAGGGAGATTATGAGGTGTGGTATACGGTAGATGAGTCAAAGAGCAACTCCATCCTCATCCATGTCGGGAACCCCGAAATAATGTATGAAGCCGCACCTGCCGCGGGTGTCGCTGCAATGCCACAAATGGCCATGCCCAGCCCCAGATCGGCGCAGTTCTAACATCGGATTTTCAACAGGTGGAGCAAAGGACATAAACAATTTCAGGGAGAACATAGAGCAGGGATATCTTCCCATACCTACAGACATAACCTACGAGGGCCTCTTCTACGATTACTACTTCGATACAGGCCAGCAGAAGGAGTGCCGGAAGCTCTTCTGCCCCTCATACAGCTATGCCGTCTCCAGGGACCCGTTCTCCAAGGAGCCAGAGCACTATCTGTCCGTTGGCCTGAACTCAGGGATAACGGACTTCCAGAGGAAGAAGCTGAACCTGGTCGTGGTCCTGGATTACTCCGGCTCTATGGGCAGCCCCTTCGACGAGTACTATTACGATCGATTCGGCAATAAGGTAGAGCTGACAGGCAGAGGAGTCCGGAAAGACGAAGATGGAGATTGCCGACCAGTCGGTTGTAGCCCTTCTAAGCCACCTGAAAGAGGACGACCGCTTCGGCCTGGTCATCTTCAGCGACGATGCATTCCTGGTCGATCCCCTGACACTCTGTGGGCGATAAAGACCTGGAGAAGCTCAAGGAGCACATCCTGGACATCAGGGAGTACGGCGGGACCTACATGGAGGCCGGAATGGAGAAGGGCACAACCCTGTTCGACAGGTACCTGGAGGCCAACAAGTCGGAGTACGAGAACAGGATAATCTTCCTGACCGATGCCATGCCCAACATCGGGGAGACGGGCGAGAGCGACCTGCTCCGCATGCTGGAGGACAACGCCGCTAAGGGCATTTATACCACCTTCATCGGCATTGGCGTGGATTTCAACACCGAGCTGGTGGAGAAGATCACCAAGATCAAAGGGGCCAACTACTACTCAGTCCATTCAGCCGGCGAGTTCAAAGAGAGGATGGATGACGAGTTTGACTTCATGGTCACTCCACTGGTCTTCGACCTGCGGCTGGATCTGGATGCTCCAGGATATGAGATAGAGAAGGTCTATGGATCTCCGGAGGCTGACCAGGCAACAGGAGAGATCATGAAGGTCAACACCCTATTCCCCTCCAAGGACAGAAGAAGGTCAGGTCAAGGGCGGCATGATACTGATCAAGCTGAAGAAGCTCTCGCCTGAGGGAAGCCTCAAGCTAAAGGTCAGCTACCAGGACCGAAACGGCATGGAGGACAGCGATGAGGCCGAGGTGGAGATACCGGAGACACAGCCTGATTTCTACCAGAATAACGGTATTCGCAAGGCCATACTGCTCTCGCGCTACGCCGACCTGATCAAGGACTGGACGCTGGACGAGAGAAGGGCTGCAAAGAGCGAGCAGAAGGTAGTGCCCTTGGTGACTTTCGATAGCGGCATTGTGATCCCGATTGAGCTTGGCGAATGGGAGCGACAGTCGCTGCCGCTGCAGGTCGCCGAGCCTTACAGAAAGCTCTTCAGCGTCTTTGGAACATACTTCGAGGAGGAGAGCCAGGCAATTGGAGACGACAATCTGCAGCAGGAGCAGGTGGTTCTGGAGAAGCTGAAGAAATACCAGGAATGACTCTGGCATTGAGATAGTTTAAGGATCGTGGCCGGAGAGGGATGAATGGTGGCTGGTGCGTTCCGCTTCCAGCCTCCGCTTCCTGGCGAGATTCGCATAGTTTGCAGTGAATGTCAACCCTATTTGATTTATATCGAGCCTATCCTAACATCACCTAATCGCGGTTCTTCCTTATGGCCAGCTGTAATTACTCCCTCTCTACTAAACTTACCACCACAAAGGCACAAAGCCCACAAAGAACGCACAAAGAGCTTTTTACATTTGTGCTTCGAACCGTCTTTTAGTTATTCTTTGTGAGTCCTTTGTGCTCTTTGTGGCTTTGTGGTGGTAGTTAGTAGGGGGCGAGTAGAATCATACGTCATAAAGAAAACCGTGAGTTAATTGTGGTTTTAGGATTGGCTCATCACTAACTCAGCCTTATCTCTTTAAATTTTTTCCTGAAAAGGCAGCAAGGCAATGGCAATCATTCAGCTTCCATCAAATTGAAATAGCGCGAGGTGCTTAACATGCTGGAGCGAAAACAGGCTCGCAATTGCTCTGGGGGAACTGAACTGAAGTCGCTGCCACAGATGATAATAGTATTTGCCCTGATAGGACTTCTAATTGCTCAGAATAGCCCGGCATATGAAATATCAATGAACAGCCCAAGCAACAGCCCGAGCCAGGCATCTAGCAATATTTCTGGTGGTATTAATTCATCATATAATCGCTCCTTTCTTCAGCTGAGTGAGAGCAGAAACATCTCTCATGCTCCCGTAATCATGAACATCGGAAGCGGCTATTACAGCTCTCGACCCATCAGTTACAACTCCCAGGCGGGTAGCGAGACATGGATAAAAGATGCAGGTGCTGCCGCCTCCATGCACCACGAAGTGAACTATGCCCAGGGAATCGATGGTGAAATAGAGCTGTCTGGCCAGGAGAGCAGTTACTACCAGGACGGTTATTATTCCCAAAACTCAGCCGCAATCCAGATGAAGATCAACGAGGATGTCACCGATGGCAGCGTGCATATCGGAGTTTTGCAGGGCGACAGCGACCCATCTGAGGGAGATGGTGCAGGAGAAAGCTCGGATCCCTTAATGAATGCCTGGAAGAATCCATCTCTGGAGATGGGAGAAGATTACATCGGGACCTACCACATAGAGAAGAATATGACCATCACGACCAGCCAGAACGATGCATGGAGAGGCGATTACTGGCTGAACTGCTGCAGTGGCGGCTATTTCAACACTGAATACTATCCATTCAGATTAATCAGTGCCGATGAAGTCTTCAACTATCGCTTCGTAGACGCTTGATGGATGTCTGCTCTTCGACCTTCTCTTTATTTGGCTCCTCGCTATTTTCTAGGCTATTCGCTATAACGAGCGGCTAGCTGCCTACAGATTATCGTTGATATTTCTTGGCGATCCAGGCTCCCAAGATCTTCTTTGTTCGTTCTTTGTGAGCTTTGTGCTCTTTGTGGTTAAAAATAGTCAACTGTTTGTTAAATCCAAGAGCTTACGAATATCACCACAAAGAGCACAAAGAGCACAAAGGACTCACAAAGAACGACGGTTATTAAATTTGGAAAAGTCGTCGCTCTCAATGGCCAACCAATTTCACGCCTATCCATACGAAACAGAGAGGAACCTTATTTTTCTCTTCGCTCTTCAACGAGTCTGCCGTTTTCTAATGCCTTAATCAGGGCGTACAGGGTCTCGTTTATCGGCACGGACAGGGAATGCTTCCTGGCCAGGCGCACGATGTGGCCATTAATGGAGTCGATCTCCGTCCTTTTGCCCTTTAAGACGTCCTGTAGCATGCTGGAAGTGTTCAGGGAGGTTTTGGAGGAAATGGAATAAACGAAATCCCTGACCTCACTCTCATCGAAATCAAGCCCATCTCGTTTAGCGACGCTCACGCATTCCTCCACAATCTTACCAACTATGTCTTTGAGATGGCTGGAAAGCACGATCCCGTTCTGCTTCCTTGTCAGGGCCGTTATGGGGTTTATAACGGCGTTGGCGAAAAGCTTGTTCCACTGGTGAACCTTGAAGTCCTCTGAAAACTCCAGCTCAAATCCCTTCTCTTCAAACCGGTCCTGCAGGAAATCCAACACGTTCTTGCGAAGCTTGCTTTCAAGAACGGTCTTTCCTTTTCCCTTGAGCTCAATTGAGCCGTTTTCAGAGAATACGACGCCGATAGAGGTTATGCCTTCGATGATTTCATGGGATGGCAGGTCGAACATCTCTCTGTTGCCCATGCCGTTCATCAAAAGGAGAATTGCAGCTTCTTTCAGCTTCCCGTTCAGAAGGCCGGACTTGATCATCTCGTCCAGGACTACTGGTATGGAGTGGGTTTTGACGCATACTACTACTATGTCAGGCCTAAAGTCCAGCTCTTCGATCTCAGAGAGCCTTGATAAGCAGTGCCTGAACCTGATGGTCCTGGAGCCTTCTGGGAGCTTGACTTTCAAGCCGTCTTCCAATATCTTCTGGATATGGCCCTTCCTGCCCAAAAGCGCCACATTCTCGACGGCTCTGCCTTCATCTTCCTCCAGCTCTGAGAGAAGGTAGCCTACAAAAGAGCCAATAGCTCCAGCGCCGTAGATAAGCACGTTGACCATGTGATCACTTTTTTGAACTGCTCTTTGGATTACTCCCTGGATTTGGTCGAATATATATCCGTTGCAGTTATCATAGCTGATCGGTAATAATTTGATTTGGCACAAGAGGCAAGAGATTGAAATACGTCTACACAGTGATCGGGCGGCTTATATTCGCTGCCATCACCTGTCTCATTGTAGTAATCATAGCTGGCGGAAAGGATTTTCTAAGCCAGCCTCTAGGCATGGTTTACCTGGCTTTGCTTTTCCTGTGGATGGCAACATTAGCCATTGGGCGGAAAACCGGCGTGCGCTCAGCCTACGACTCCAGCCAGCGCAGAATTTATGCCCTTCTGGCTGTGATCTATTCGGTTGTCATATTTGCCGTGCCCTGGGAGTATGCACATTTTTCAGGGCCTATTCCCAGAGATGGCCTTCTGGCATGGATCGGGCTGATCGTCTTCGCCCTGGGAATCCTCTTCCGGTCCTGGGCGGTGTGGGCGCTGCATGGATTTTACACCGCTCGCTTGGGAATACAGCCTGAACACCGATTGATCACTACCGGGCCTTACGGGCTTGTCCGCCATCCAGGGTATCTGGGAGAGATCGCATCCGTCCTGGGCATGAGTCTTGCCTTGAGCAGCCTCATAGGCCTGGCCATGACGGTCCTTCTATTTCCGCTGCTGATTCGGCGCATTAGAACTGAGGAGGAGATGCTCCTGGCCCAGTTCGGCAATGAATATCGCGAGTATATGCGAAGAACAAAGCGGTTGATTCCCGGCATCTACTGAGCAGATCATGAGGTCATCCCAATGGTGAAATCCATAGCGTTGAACCACAAAAGGCACAAAGATATGAGTTCCAAACCTTCCCCCATGGCAGACTGCATGCCCTTACAAATAGGGCGGAGTCTATAGGATCGAGCAATGACCGTCGATCAGATTCCCATCAGCAGGTTCTCGATTATTACGAGGATATCGCCCAAGGCGCTGCGATACTACGACCAGAAGGGTCTGCTCGTGCCGCAGGCTAAGGACCCCATAACGGGCTACCGCTATTACACCGCGGACCAGCTGGATCGAGGGGTGAAGATCAAGACGCTGTGTAATCTGGGCTTTCGCCTTGAAGAGATAGCGAGCTTCCTGGAGGCAGAGGCCGGAGGAGACGGTGCGACAGTCGAGGCACTGCTGGGAGAGCAGCTCGCAAAAACCCAAAGTGAGATCACCAGGCTGCAGAGGATCGAGGCCTTGCTCAGGCAAAAAGACAAGGAGCTGATGAAGATGGCCCTGATTGAGCCAGTCATAAAGGAAGTGCCCGCCCTGCGGGTGGTAAGCAAGAGGGATAAGGGAAGCTATGGGGAGACCATCAGCCGCCTGATCGGCGATCTGTGCGGGATACTCTTCCAGCCCGAGAACCAGCGCAATATGGTGAAGATGGCAGGACCCTGCATGGCCATCTACCACGACCAGGAGTATAAGGAAAAGGATGCCGACATCGAGGTGGCCATACCCATAACAGGCAGGATCGAGGTGGACGCCGGGGCTGAGGTCAAGAGCCTAGCCGGAGCTAAGGTTCTGGCCGTTGTTCACAAGGGAAGCTACGAGACGCTGCACCTGACCTACAAGGAGATCTTCGACTACATGATGAAGAGCGGTCTTGAGTTCGCTGGACCTGTGAGGGAGCTTTATCTGAACGATCCTTCGAAGACGTCGGCCGAGGAGCTGATGACGGAGATACAAGTGCCGATAAATGGCTAGAAAGTAATAGTATTATACTGACTACCATACTGACTTCCAATTACTGATCTTCACTTTTTGCTATTTTTCTTATTGCAGATATGAAACTGGTAAGAGATAAATATCTTGTACTCCCTATTGAAATTGTTGCTTAGCGGGTTTTGGAACCTGCACCAGGAGAAAATGCGCATGGATATCTACGAAAAACTCAGAGAAAGGCGTGATGAGATTCGTCAAATCGCTGCCAAACATGGGGCCCGCAACGTGCGAGTCTTCGGCTCGGTAGCCCGGGGAGAGGCCGACTCGAAGAGCGATCTCGATCTTCTCGTAGATATGGAGCCAGGCGGAGCCTGCTCGACCTGGGAAGGCTGCTGATGGACCTCCAAGAGCTACTGGGCTGCAAAGTGGATGTCGTAACTGAGAAGGGGCTACGCGGACGCATTCGTGAGCGAGTGCTTAAGGAAGCAGTAGCATTATGAGAGAGAACGTCATGCAATATAACAAAGCATTTTAATCATGGCGATGAAAGGAGGAAGGGTGATTTAACTTGGATAAATTCAGCAGGCCATTAATTCTCTTCCTCGTTCTCGCCGCCCTCTCCGCTTTAGCCCTGGCGGCGGAATCGGACAGCTATACTGTAAAGATCGCTCAAGACAAGTTCCTGGGGAACTACCTGGTTAACCAGAGCAACTTTACACTCTACTACTACCAGAACGACTCCAAGACTGTTGGATCCAGCACCTGCTATGACGACTGTGCTGTTCAGTGGCCGCCCTTCTACGCTGCGGAGCTGACCCTGCCCGAAGACCTGAGATCGATCG
Source organism: Methanotrichaceae archaeon (assembly GCA_963847095.1). GTDB lineage: Archaea > Halobacteriota > Methanosarcinia > Methanotrichales > Methanotrichaceae > CAWJYS01. Next base: position 28,566 of record CAWJYS010000001.1, read on the forward strand.
ATTTCGGAGAGATAACCCGCACAGACGGCTCGAAGCAGACCACATTCAAGGGCTGGCCGCTCTATCTCTACACAAAGGATAACGAGCCGGAAGATACCGTTGGCGAGGGCGTCGAGGGGCTCTGGCACGTGGTAGATCCCACGAACCAGCCGCAGATGATCTGAGCTATAGCTTATCGCTTAATTTGAAGTTAATTGATGCTGGGACGCGCCCCAGCTCATTTTTTCCTTGGCCTCGGCCCATAACCTCTGTCCTATAACCTCCATCTCATAATTGGGCTCTTCGCTATAACGAGCGGCTAATACAAAGGTTACAGCGAATATTCTTGAGGGCTCAAGACTCCAGGTTTATCTTTGTGCGTTCTTTGTGAGCTTTGTGAGCTTTGTGTGCTCTGTGGTTCGTAGTAATAATCCGTATTTAATTACAAACGCCCGCGAAATAAACCACAAAGCTCACAAAGAGCACAAAGGACGCACAAAGGATTTCGATCATGGTTGCCCGTTTCAAATCCACCAAAACAGCGAGGAACCCAATTGCAGAAAGATGAGCGAGAAACAAGCGAAAAGATTTGGATAGAGATCCGGCTCAAGCTGAGGAGATCATAGATGCTGCCCTTATCGCCCCTTCCCAAGCCTCTTTTCAGTCTCTAGCACCTTCAGGGTTATCTTCATCACCGTGTCCGGATTGATGGATATGGAGTCTATCCCCTCCTCGACCAGGAACTCGGCGAACTCAGGATAATCGCTCGGAGCCTGGCCGCACAGGCCGCTGTGCCTCTTGTTTCGTTTCGTGCCCTGAATGGACATGGAGACCATCTTCTTGACAGCCGGGTCTCTCTCGTCGAACTCCTTGGCCAAAAGCTCCGAGTCCCTGTCAATTCCCAGGGTGAGCTGCGTTAAGTCGTTGGAGCCTATGGACATGCCGTCCACCAACTGACAGAAGTCGTCGACCAGGACCACGTTGCTTGGAACCTCACACATGATGTAAACCTGCAGGCCGTTCTCGCCCCTTTTCAGGCCATTCTTCTCCATCTCCTTCAAGACCATGCGGGCCTCATCTACCCTCCGGCAGAAGGGTATCATTACTATCACGTTATCCAGGCCCATTGCCTCCCGGACGCGTTTGAGGGCTGCGCACTCCAAGGCAAAAGCCTCCCGGTATCTCTCGTGGTAGTAGCGCGAAGCGCCTCGAAATCCAAGCATTGGATTGCTCTCCACAATCTCGAAGAACCTTCCGCCGATGAGATTGGCGTACTCGTTGGACTTGAAATCGCTCAGACGAACTACGACTGGCTTTGGATAAAACGCCGCTGCAATGGTGCCGACGCCTTGAGAAAGCTTCTCCACAAAATACTCTTTTTTATCATCGTAGCCGAAGGTCAGCTCCTCGATCACCTTTCTTGCAGCCTCGTCCTTCACCTGATCGGAGTGAATCAAAGCCATTGGGTGGACCTTGATGTAGCTGTTGACGATGAACTCCAGGCGGGCTAGGCCGATGCCGTCGCTCGGTATCATGGAAACTGAGAAGGCCTCCTCGGGGTTGCCAAGGTTGATCATAACCTCAGTCTTGGGCCTTGGCAGATCTTTCAAGCTTATCTTCTCCACATTGAAGGGCAAAAGACCCTCGTAGACGAAGCCCGTGTCTCCCTCGGCGCAGCTCACGGTTATCTCCTGGCCGGTCCTGATCTTCTCTGCGGCGCCCTCTGCACCTACAACCGCAGGAATCCCGAACTCCCGGCTGACTATGGCTGCATGGCTGGTCCTTCCACCCAGAGAAGTGACAATGGCCGCAGCCCTCTTCATCACAGGCTCCCAGTCTGGCGTGGTGGTTTTGGAGACCAGGATCTCGCCCGGCTGGAAAGAGGAGAGATGAGATACGTCGGGAACCATTCTGGCCTTTCCGCTGGCGATCTTCTCGCCGACGCTCCTTCCTGTGACGATCACCTGTCCCCTCTTCTCCAGGTGGTAAGTCTCCAGGAGGTCCCTGGCCCTCTGGGACTGCACAGTCTCGGGCCGGGCCTGAACGACGAACAGCTCTCCCGTGATCCCGTCTTTGGCCCATTCGATATCCATGGGCCTGAAATGGCCTGCTTTGCGGGAGTAGTAATCCTCGATCTTCAATGCATAATCTGCCAGCTTCAACGCCTCGTCGTCGGAGATACAGAACCGCTTTCTGTCTTCCAGTGGAACCTCTACGTTTTTGGTCAGGGACTTCTCTTCGCCCGAGCCGTAGATCATCTTGATCTGTTTGCTGCCAAGTGACTTTCTGATAATGGGACGAAAGCCCTTCCTGAACGTGGGCTTGAAGACGTAGAACTCGTCGGGGTTCACAGCCCCCTGCACCACGTTCTCCCCCAGTCCGTAGGAGCCGGTGATGAATATGACGTCCCGAAAACCTGTCTCAGTATCTATGGTGAAGATCACGCCGCTTGAGGCCAGGTCGGATCTGACCATCTTCATGATACCAATGGACAGAGCCACCTTGAAGTGATCGAATCCGTTATCTATCCTGTAAGATATGGCCCTGTCAGTGAAGAGCGAGGCATAGCATTTGATGCAAGCTCTTTTCAGCTCCTCGTAGCCGCGCACGTTAAGGTAGGACTCCTGCTGGCCTGCGAAGGAGGCGGTTGGCAGATCCTCGGCGCTGGCTGAGCTTCGAACGGCTACATCGGGATTTTTTCCGTACTGCTCTCCAAGTCGATCGTAGGCTGACCTGATCTCAGACCAGAGGTCATCGGGAATTTCCGCCTTTAGGATCAGCTCTCTTGCCTTTTTCCCCCGGGCCGCCAGGTCGGAGACATCGCTTTTGTCAAGGCCTGCCAGGGCATTCTTAAGATCCTCCAGAATGCCTGCAGATTCCAGTAGATGCCAGTAGGCATCAGTGGTGGTGGCAAATCCGTTGGGGATCTTCACGCCCTGGGAGGTCAGCTCGCGGTACATCTCTCCCAGCGAGGCATTCTTTCCGCCAACCAGTGGTATGTCTTCTATTGCTATCTCATCGAACCATCTAATGAATCTGCTCTTCTGGTCCATTAAAATTCTCCAAATCAAATCGGATATTCCATAGTATCCTCTCTTAAGCTATAACAATTTATTTGATAGGAAAGGAATTAATGATCTTTGCGGGTACTTTGTGCTCTTTGTGAGCTTTGTGGTGAATTTAGTTTTTTGTTGCTGCCAAACGAACGAGATTCAACCACATAGCGAAGATCCACCTTTCCAGTTTATCGATCATGATCCAGGAAATCAGCCAGCCTTAAAAAGGTCTCCTCCGGATGGCTGATCCAGAAGATATGCCCCGCCCCCTCAATCACCTGCAGCCGTGCGCCCGGAATTATCCTTGCCAGTATCCGGCTGTTCTCCGGAGGAATCAGGATATCGCGATCCCCTACCAAAATAAGAGATGGCATTCGAAGAGATGGAAGGAGGGAATAGGCATCGTGAGCCTTAAATGCCGCAAGCTGAGCCTTGTAAGCAGGAAGCAGGCTGGGATAAATCAGATCTGACTGGATCTTCCTCTCCACTATATCCCTGTGGGCATCGATGAACTCCTGGGGAAATCCACCAGGCGCGCTCCACCAGAGCATCTGGTAAAGCGTCATATCCGTCCTCGGCTCCAAGTATGCCTGGATAACAGGTGGAGCCATAACTCTGCCGCTACCTCCTGCTGATGTGCATCCTAAAATCAGCCTTTTTACCCGCTTAGGATAGTTCAAGGCCAGCTCCTGCGCAATCATTCCTCCCATGCTGACCCCAAAAATGGCAGCCCTCTCTAATCCAAGAGCATCCATCAGGTTAGCCGCATCATCGGCCATCTGCTTAATGCTGTATGGACCTGGTGGCTGGTCGCTTCTTCCTGCGCCTCTGTTGTCGAACATTATAATCCGGTAGTGTTCTGCCAGCTTGGGAGGCAGGACCCACCCCCAGTCGAAAATGCTGCCGCCAAAGCCCATGATCAAAAACAGCGGCTCGCCCTGGCCGTGAACCTCGTAGTACATTTTGATGTCGCCTACCGTGACGGTTCCAGCGGGCGACGGTGCTGGCGGTCCTGATGCTGAGAAAGTAGTCATAACAGAAACAACCTGTAATACTATTTTTTCTGAAATGCAGATTTACTATTTAAAATTATTTTAAATTATCCGGCTTGAAGATCGAGATTATACAAAGTTAAAATTTAATAACAAGCGCTTCAGCACCGCAGAGAACATAAAGAAGCAGAATAAACTGTTGATTTGGCAAAATGAAAAGACAAAACACTCCCCCGGCCGCCCATAAGCTCGATTCGGCCTTCCAGTCACCCGCCTTCCAGGCCCTGACCATCGGCGTCCCCTTCTGCGCCTTCAAGCTGCTCTTTGGCTTGATGAGCATTCGCTTCGGCCTTCTCACCTTAGGCTACACAGTTATCCTCTGGGCTTCTGCCGACCTTTTCATGAACCTGATGAGGGTTTTCTATGATTTGGCGGGTCGCGAGTCGCCTGTGGAGTACTGCACCATCGCCCAGGTAGGCCGCATCTTCGGGAGGCCCAGGCTCTTTCTGGCACTGGACACCTTTCTCTCATTCTCCATCATCTGCCTCGCCCTCTGGTCGGGCTGGATCAAGCTACTAAGTTCCTGGGAATCTTATCTCTGGTATGCGGCTACTACTCTGAACTTAATCAGCATCTCCATAGTCAATATCTGGCTGGAGATAGCGAGAAAGGGATAATGGCGAGGGAATCTTATGCAAAGAGGTTCTACGTCGTAAACGGATATTGATAGCAATTTTACCGCATTAAGGGTAGGAGGTAAACATGAGAGCAGGATTACTGCTATTAATCGTATCGCTGATAGGAGCGGCCTCAGCGATTGAGGAATCAATAGATGCTGGCTATTTCCAGGTTTTCTTCGATATGGATACGGCCGAGTATTACACCATCAACACCACAACAAGGGATCACAGTTTCATGATAGAGATCCAAGGAGAAAACAGCTCAGCTGCAATAGTTGGGTTCGATTCCGACGAAATGGGACTGGGATCTATTGAAGACAACGTAGCTGGCTTCTTCTCAGACATAGAAATCGAGAATTACGATCTCTACACCAGGATTGTGGACAGCCAGAAGGCTGTTTTGGGGGTGGGTGCATATCCGGCTGATGGTTCGGCTGCCTTCGTGGCATCTTACCAAAAGCCGTTGCAGGGGATGACAGCAGATGTAATTATGGCTTCCGACTTCCCATGGGAGGACGGCACGGAGAGGTTGCTGAACACATTATTTGTGGAGCTCGCCCCCGATGTGCTCTTAGGCGATCACTTAGGCGATCAGCTGGAGAGCGCCAGTGTCTACGGAATCCCCTACGAGAGTGAGCCTTATGACGACTCTTCAGCCGCTGTAAAGACTGAATCTAAAGCTGAGGCTAACATAGAAGAGAACCAGAAAACTTTGGCAGACTTTGAGTACAACGGCCACGTAACCTTCTCAAATAACGCTGGCCTGTCACAAGACGATGCCATAGTAATAATGAACGCTATCAACGATAGTGAGGGCGTGGATGCCGAGTATTACTATTTGGAGCAGAGGTACAAAGAGAGGTATGATGATTGGGATCTGATTTCTCAGGCCTTGCTGGACCAGGGGGAGACGAAATACGACCGGATGGACTTAATGCTCTCCAGCGGCAGCAACGTCACCATCTACTTCGATATCACAGACTTCTTTGGAAAGCTTTAGCTTCGGACCTGGCATTCCAGGCCGAAAATTTTCTTTTTTGCCAGAAAATTGCTGTGTTGCATGATTTGATATGATAATCCGAGAATACCGATAGCTGAAGTTATTCAAAGCGCCTACATCAAAGGCCCCGCAGCCTACCATTCCAACATCTGTAACCACGCTAACTAGATTAACTGGCCCGAGCGGAACAACATATCCATCCGCCTGCTTCCTGGCAAGCTGCACTTTAACGTGTGTCATGTCTATTCTCCAGTTCTTGGGACTATCATGATGGTATTGATAATGGTATTGATAAAAAATTTCATTATGCAATCATCACCTCATTGGCTTGGGCGTTCAGCCCGTAAAGGCTCTGGCGGGCGTCCTGGAAATGGAATCGCTCTTGAATGAGATTCTCATTTCTTAGCCTGCTCAGGGCGTACCTGACAGTTCTGGCTGGAAGATATGTCTGGCTTATGATATCTTTCTGCGTTAAAAAGGTGCCTGACTCCAGCACTTTTAAGACTAGCTTGGCTGATGGCGGTAGACGATCTATACTCGGGTTACGTTGACCGAGGTCGGCAAAGACGATCCCTCATTTTCAGCTCACCAATTAACACTTGTTATTTCAGGTTATAAGCCTTGCGATCCAGACAACTTCCTCAAATTTGGCGATTTTTGTTTAGGGACTTCTTTCTATAAAGGCAATAATTGTGGATTTCTACAGCTGTAAATAAGATGCCCGCCAAGTAAGAACTCCAGGACAATGGCAGAGATATGTAGAGAGACTGATTTGGATTCCACGACGGTTCGGGTGATAATCGCTATGGGAATATCTGCTACCCTCTCTGAAATCGCAAGAGGGCGCTAAGGATATTGACCTTGAGTTCGCGACCGAAAGTATAGACAAAGGATCAAGAAAATTTATAAAGAAGTTCGGAGATAGATAATATCTCTTCCCGGATAAAATGCCGGATGAATAAAAATTGGGGCAGATGCCCCTTGGAGGACGATATATTATGGTGATTGGAATAACGATGGTAAAGGTCTTGCCTGAGCAGGAGAAAACCGCATATCATGCCCTCAGGGAAACAGACGGCATAGAGGAGGTCTACCACCTCTTTGGAGAGTTCGATTTCTTCGTCATAATGAACGCAGAAAGCAAGACCAAATTGAACCATCTTCTGGAGGCGATTCGCGATCGCAGAGAAGTTACCGAGACCTGGCCCTTGCTTATCTCGAAGGACGAAGGCCTCCCTGAGGTTGAGATTGCCTCCTCGCAGGTGGAAGTGCCGGCGATAAGCTAGCCCTTCCTTTTGACTATTTTTGATTATTTTGGAAAGCCCTTAATTTCGAGCGCATTTAGCATATTCCATTGATTGAGCGATTACTACAACAGGCTTGTTGTCTTATGCCAAATCGTTAAATACAATGGCAGTCGAAGGAGTTCGCGTTCACAATTGTGATCCAACTTGCAGGCATAAAGGTGATAATAGATGAGATGGAGCAAATTGACGAGGTTATTGATCCTGATTGCACTTATGGCTCTTGCCATGCAAGCTGTACAGGCAAAGGAAGAACCTGCTGAGCTTAAAAACGAAACAGTTAAGATCCAGGATATAATCGAGGACGCATCCGCCTACGAAGGCAAGATGGTCGTGATAGAAGGAAAAATCGAGACCGAATGCCCTTCAGGCTGCTGGTTCATAGTGGATGACGGCTCGGCCAGCATTTACGTGGATATTCTTCCAAGCAACTTCGTTATACCCCAGAAGAGGGGATCAGAGGTCAAGGTCTACGGCGAGGTAACTACACAGGACGGCGATCCCATGATGATCGGTAAGATCGTGGAGATCGACGGAGAGATTTATAGATGAACTTCCTCACTCTGGCAGCAAAGAACCTGCTTCGCCGGAGAGGTAGAACGCTTTTGACGGTATTGGGCGTAGCAATCGCCATCTCCGTTCTCTTCAGCCTCCTGGCCCTGAACTCGGGCTACGAGAAGGAGCTGAACCGCGAGGTAAACAGCATGGGAGTTCACATTTTAGCCGTACCGAAAGGTTGCCCATATGAGGCAGCCTCATTGATCATTCACGGGGGAGTTATCCCAAAGTATCTGTCCGCTTCAGACCTGAAAAATGTGAGCAGCATCCCTAATGTAGAGCTGGCGACGCCGATGCTCATGCACCAGTTCCTGAAGAAGGATGAGAAAACCGGCAAGAGCACGCCCCATATAATTTATGGAATCAATATCGAGGAGATGAGAAGCCTCAAGCCCTGGTGGACTGTTCAGGGCAGGTTCTTCCAGGATAATGAAACGAACGTCATGCTAGTCGGGAAAGACCTGGCTGAGAAGGAAAACCTGAGCGTGGGCCAGGTGTTGCCCGTTGGGCCGAAGAAGGAGAACTTCACAATCGTTGGCATTCTAGATAGAACCGGCGACCAGGACGACCAGTTCCATTTCTTCCCTCTGAAAGAGGCGCAGCGAGTCTTCAGCAAAGAGGGCAAGATAACAACCATAGCGGTCAAGGTCAAGGAAGTCAGCCAAATATCCGCAGTCTCTGATGAGATGGAGAAGATCCCTGACATTCAGGTGGTCACCATGACCCAGATCATGGGAACCATAATGAACCTTGCAGGCTCAGCCAGGTCGCTATTGCTCACGGTCATTGCTATAGCCCTGCTCATCAGCGCGTTTGGAATCATCAACACTCTGCTAATGTCTGTAAACGAGCGGACGCGAGAGTTCGGCATGATGAAGGCCCTGGGCGCTTCCGGTCTTGATATCGGCAAGGTAGTCCTGACAGAGACGGTGTTCATCACGATTAGCGGTGGAATAATTGGAACTCTTGCCGCAATCGTTGGATCGAGCCTGATAGAAGGCTTCGTGAAAGGGATGCTGCCCTACTCGCCCCGGGGCTCGTTCGTATTCCTGAGCCCTGAGCTGGTGGCCTTCAGCCTGCTCTTCTCAGTCGGCCTGGGGCTCATCTGCGGAATCTATCCGGCCTTCAAGTCGTCCAGGCTCACGCCCATGGAGGCCATCAGGAGCGGTGTGGAATGAGAGCGGCATTAGCGGCATTAGGGATTATCGAGGCCAAGGACCTGACCAAGGTTTACCGCCGGGGCAGAGAGGAGATCCATGCCCTCAAGAATGTGGACTTCAGCGTGGGCGAGGGCGAGTTCGTCTCCATCATCGGGCCCTCGGGCTCGGGCAAGACAGCGTTGCTCAATGTCCTGGGCTGCCTGGATACTCCCTCCAGCGGCAGCCTGCGGCTGAACGGCGTTGAGACCAGCGGTCTTAAAGAGAGAGATCTGGTTAAGCTGCGCCGTGAGAACATAGGCTTCGTCTTCCAGCAGTTCTACCTTATGCCTACGCTCACCGCGCGGGAGAACATCGAGATGCCTCTGCTCTTCAGCAAAAAGAGCGGGAACAAGAGCAGAATCGACGAGATTCTGCAGATGGTGGGCCTCGCCGACAGAGGCGACCACCTGCCTGGCCAGCTCTCCGGCGGCGAGATGCAGCGTGTGGCCATCGGTCGGGCACTGATCAACGACCCCAAGATCATCCTGGCGGACGAGCCCACGGGAAACCTGGACTCAGCGACATCGCAGATGATCTTCGAGCTGTTTCAAGATCTGAACCGCAAGGGTCTGACACTCGTAATAGTAACCCACAACCTGGACCTGGCAAGGAAGGCGCACAAGATGTACACGCTGAAGGACGGGCAGATCGTGGGTTGCGAGGAGATGGCGCGCCCTTAGACCCAGTGGTTGCTAAAATCACCCCGCAGGAGGCCTGCAACGCTATTAATAATCGATAATCGAGACGAGGATCAGGCTTCACCTACCCATCTTCTTTTGAGTCCATAGTGCTTAATCCTTCTCTTTCCGATCTGGTGGAAGCAGTTTCTTAACCTCCTGCTCGAACTCCTTCTCAGCCGCTGCATCCTCCAGCTCGATCCGCTTCTGGTTGTAGATTTGGTATTGCTCCAGTGCCAGGCGCTTGGCTTCGTCCATGGAGATTCGTCCGCTGTGTTCCAGTATGGCCCGCTGGTTGAAATGCAGGAAGGCATCCAGCTTCTCGCGCCAGTCTTTCATGTAAACAGGCTGTCTGCGGCTGGCTTGGTCCTCGGCATAGTCGAGCCACATGGACACGAGGCGGTTTAATTGTCCGATCTCGTCCTGCAAGAGGTAGTTCTTAGCCACGGCCACATCGGCCTGGCGGACCTTAGTGCCCTTCCAACTCGTCAGGCCCATGTTGGGTTTGAAGGCATCCGCTCGCCCGGAGATCAGCTCTGCAGCCGTGTGGCCGGTGATCGCCCAATGGAGCTTGTTCTGAACTATCTTGAAGAATTCTTGGGTGCTCTCTGCATGGGAATCGTAGTCTACGGAGAGGGCGTAGATGTCCCGGACCTTTTGATAGAAGCGCTTTTCCGATGCTCGAATGTCGCGGATGCGTTCAAGAAGCTCATCGAAGTAGTCTGCGCCGAGAGCACGCTCTCCTTTCAACCTTTCATCATCTAGCACGAAGCCCTTGACGATATATTCTTTCAGGCGTTCTGTAGCCCAGCGGCGGAACTGAACGCCCCGATGGCTTCGCACCCGGTAGCCTATGGCAAGAATCATGTCTAGGTTGTAGAAATCCACCAGCCGTTCGACCTGGCGGCTGCCCTCGATTTGAACTAACCGGAATTTCCGGATAGTTGCCTCCGGGCTGAGTTCATGGTCGCTATAGATGTTGATGATATGCTCACTGATGGTACGCGTAGATACCTGGTAAAGCTCTGCCAGCAGCCGCTGGCTTAGCCAGACGGTTTCATCCTGCAGCCGCACCTGGATGCGGGATTGGCCGTCCTCGGTCTGGTAGAAGAGCATCCCGGTATCCGGCGCGGGGATCTCCCGCTCGTCGCTCATATCATTCACCTGCCTCTATCACTTCGGGCAGTTCCTGATCCTTGCCGCTTTTCCTCGCACATTGGGTCCAACTCTATTGCTCCTTGCGCTTTAAGGATTGAACAATTTCTTACTGCAATTATAATTTTTCGGCACGCTTAATCCTTCTTTGATCCATTCGTCAGGTGAATCCTTTCGTCCACAATCTTCAGCCCCAACTCCTCGGCCCTGGCAAATGCCGCATCCGCCAGTCCCTGGAGTGCTAATCCTCTATTATACCATGCTCCGGCAAAATCGGGGTCAATTTCCAATGCTCTATCACTGCACTTGATGGCATCCTCATACCTTTCCAATTTTCCAAGAACCACGCTCTTGTTGCTCCAGGCCTCTTTGAAGGATGGATTGATCTCTATGGCCTTATCAAATGCTTTGATGGATTCTTCGTAGCGGCCCAGCTCGTCAAGGGCATTTCCTTTATTGCTCCAGAACCAGGCAAGCGATGGCTTAATGGCAATGGCACGCTCGTATGCGACCACGGCATCTTCATAGCGGCCTACACCCTATAGAAAGATTGATAGAGTAAAAAAGAGATTTGTAGAGGAAGGTTTTGATGTTGTATTTGATAAAAAAAAGGGAAATAGTGTTTAAGTTAAAAAGATTGATGGAGATTTAGAAGTGTATTTGGTTGTATTAAGTTGTGGTGAATTATTTGAGGGTTTAGAGTGGTGGTTTTTGAGGTTATTAGTAGATAAGGTTGTAGAGCTGAATTAAGTTGATAGTATTTCTTATGAAACTATGAGTTAAATTTTAAAAAAAAGAAATCAAGCCTTGGCAACGCAAAGGATGGGTGATTACACCAGAACAAAATGGTAGTTTTGTGGCTAATATGGAGAGAGTATTGGATGTTTATAAGAGTCAGTTTGATCCATAGCATGCGGTTGTTTGCATGGAAGAATCGCTAAAGCAATTGATATCGGAGAGGAGAACCCCGATACCGCAGTCTCCAGGGCAAACGGCCAAACAGGACTATGAGTATAAACGCTGCGGATTATGCAATATTTTCCTTGCTTGTGAACAGTTGGCTGGGAAGAGTATGGTGAAAATAACAGAGAGAAAAACTAAACGAGACTGGGCTTGCTTTATGGAAGAGATTGCAGGTCAATACGAACAAGCAGAAAAGATAACATTGGTGATGGATAATTTGAATACGCATAACACAGGAGCGTTTTATGAAAAGTTTACGCCAGAAAAGGCAAAGGAGTTATGGGTTAGGTTTGAGTTTGTATATACCTGGAAGCATAGCAGCAGGTTGAATATGGCAGAGATAGAATTGAAAGTGCTTACATGTCAATGTCTGAATAGAAGAATAGATAATATAGAAATGGTAAGAAAAGAAGTAAATGCTTGGCAAAAGTATAGGAATAATAAAAATGCAAAAGTAAACTGGCAATTCACAACTAAGGATGCTAGAGTTAAATTATCACGTCTTTATACGACAATAGAAATTTGACAAGACTCTAGGGCGATCCCAAAGTTATTCCATGTTTCCGCATTTTCTGGGCACATTTCGACGGTTTTTTCATATATCTTGACGGCATTTCTGTACTGTCCTTTTTCGACAAAGATCGCTGCTTTGCGAAGCCGGTGCTCGATTGTATCTTTTTGTCTCAATGGACCACCCGGTGGACCAATCATTTGATGAGAACCTAGAAAAATATTCTTATGAGGAACGACTTGCCAAAATTCCAATCGCTATCTTACAACGCACTAAGTGCTCATAGTTTGTGTGACCTTCCTCGCTTCAGTCTTGATGCTATCAGAATCAGAGCCTAACCCCATATCCAAATACAGCTCTGAGATTCCCCCCAGAGCCTTGAACCCCTTTTCTGTTATCATGTAATCTCCTCTCTCATGCCTCTGCAGTATCATTCCGCTCTCCAGCAGCTTTTGCAGATGGAAGAGAAGATTGCCGCCCCTAAGCCCGGTGAGGGCGGAAAGGGCTGAAAACGTCTTGGTCTCTGCAGAAAGGGCCTTCAGCATTTGGAGCCTTTGCTTATTGCTCAAGGGCTCCAGGATCAGGGCGACCGCCATCTCTTCGGGCAGGTCTTTCATCGATTCCTTCGTCACATCGTTATCTCGATATACTCTTAAAGAGCGCATGAGATCGATCTGCTTGTCAAAGATCCTGGTGGCCTCCGAGAAACAATTGTTGCACTGCTCGTAAGGGGCCTTCTCCCTCATCTGCTTCATCTTTGATCGTGTGTTGCTGATAGACTCCTCGGATACTTTTCCCTCTCTTATCGGGCCCAGATTGCTCATGAGGAGATCGGAGAACAGCGCCTTACAGGTCTCCTTCATGTGACAATCTTTCACCATCTTGCTCTCCAGGCCGCTCTCTATCTCCCCCGTCGCGTATCCCAGTATCACATCCGAAAAACCGCTCCTGCAATCATCGAGGATCGACGCCAAATGCTGCTGGTTTGACTTTTCCATGAACCTCTTCATATCTTCATGCATATCGTCCAGCTTTGACTTGATGGCGTCAACTTCGCTTCGAAGATCGGCTTCCATAACAGCACCAAGAGCCGCTAAGGGTAAAAAGGTTTCTGTTTTGTATCTCAAGGTTACTATTGTACATTAAAGTGTATCTTGTACATTGTTATAACGCTAAAGTATATATTATTAACCGAAGAGATAGATGCATTGGTGAAAAACAATGAGCATAAAAGACGAGATACATGCACAAATTGAAGGAGCGTTGAAGAACGCCAAGTTTCCCATAACCACTCCACAAGAGCTCCTGGCTGCCATGCCCCAGGGAGCAGCAACCAAATGCAAAGCAGGAGACGTTGAGCTTACCGCTGGCGATGCCGGAAAGGTCTTGAAGGCCAGCGACTTTCCCTTCAAGAGCGCCAAACAGGTCGCTGACGTGATCGTGGAAAGGGCAGGACTTTGATTAAATCTTTTTAAAAATTTTTATATAAAATGTTTGTGGATGACATGTGTGGTGTTGGAAATGTTTGTTCTAGGAGTTAGTGGCAGTCCCACGAGGAATGCAAACACGGATAAGCTGGTGAAGGCAGTTCTCGACTCCACGGGACTGGAGACAGCTTTCGTGAAGCTCTCGGACTTGAATATAGGACCTTGCAGAGCCTGTATGGGCTGCGTAAAAACCAACAAATGCGTCTTAAACGATGATTTTCAGGAGATCGGCCCTCTGGTAATGAAAGCTGATGCCCTGGTTGTCGGCTCCTCCACGTACTATGGGCTTCCCAGTGCTTTCACTAAGGCTTTCATGGAAAGGCTTTATGCATTCCGGCACGTGAATCTTCTCACCAAAGGAAAGGTAGGGGCTGCGGTGGCAGTAGGCTGTGCCGCCGAGAAGGATGTGGAAGCGTGGCTAGGAAAGGTGATGGCCTTTGACGGAATGGACGTTGTGGGCACCATGAACGCTAAGGGAACTCCTTGCTGCTTTGTCTGCGGACCTGGAGAGACGTGCAGCTATGCCGCCTGGAATGCTTACAGCCCAGAGGTCTCAGGAATGGATTTCGGATGGAAAGAGAATTATGGGAGCTACCTGGAAGTTCTTCCCGACAACGTTCCTTATGAGAAGGGCTCAGCAAGGATTTTGAAACATTACAGAAACGTGGAGGACGAGCCAGAGGTCATGGCAAGGGCTCGGGAGCTGGGGCAGGCCATAAGAAAGAGGCTTGAAGATCGAAGATAAAAAAGGGAAGCTGCGGTATGTATAAGGTAATTGGACTGAATGGAAAAGAGACGAGGGCTGAAAGCTTCACAGAAGCTCTAAAAATTCTTTATGAGCTTTTTCCCGAGTCCTTCGCCCAAGGCAAGATACCCCAGAGCTGTGAAAAAGCATGCTACATTGAGGCAGTTGGGGAAACAGCGAGCGCCCGCATGTATTATCCTTACGCATTTGAATTCGCCGTCAAAGCGGGGTTGATGAAGAACGGCAAATTAGTGGAGCCGCTGATTGAGCCTCCCGTAACGGAATTGATTGCGGCGTTTAGCAGGGTTGCCATACTTCAATTGACTGCGGGGATGGGTTGCCATTGAAGGGGCAGGTCCTCGCGCTTTTTGTCCATGTGGTTATCGGAGGCGGCCTCAAAGGAATGAGACCATCTGGCCAGAGGTCTGACCGGAGGTTGATGCTGGTGGCCCAGCGGCGGAACTGGACGCCTCGTGGGTTGCGCACCTGGCAACCGATGGCCAGGATCATATCCAGGTTGCAGAAGTCCATCAACTGATCGACTTGGCGACTGCCTTCAGTTTGAACTATTAGGAATTTCCAAATAGTTGCCTCTAGACCGAAACCTTTTTGGTTTACAAAACCTAAATTATTCCATAAAATGTAAACCGAGGTATCGTCTATGACCATCGGCGAGCGCATCAAACAGGCCAGGCACATTCGCGGCCTGAGTCAACGTGAATTGGCCAGAAGCGCTAGCATAAGCGCTCAAGCTATTTCTAAGTATGAACGTGATCTTGACACACCCAGCTCCGGCGTTTTAATCCGCCTGTCCAAAGCTCTCAGCGTTGGGGTTGAGTTCTTTGTGCGTCCCAAACGGGTCGTCAAGATAGCACCCAATTACCGTAAGCATTGCGCTCTACCTCACAAAGCTGAAACCGCCATCCTTGCCAGAATCCTTGACTGGCTTGAGAAGTACCTGGAGATTGAGGGTATCCTCAGCACTGACGAGGATGAGTTCAAGTTCAAATACCCTGAAGGTTTTCCTCGTACGGTTAGCTCAATGGTCGAAGTTGAGCAGGCTGCAGTGGATCTTCGCAAGGCATGGGATTTAGGGAAAGATTCTATAGAGAACCTGACGAGCTTGCTGGAGGATAAAGGCATAAAAGTTGGAGTCATAGATGCAGATAACAATTTTGATGCCTGCACCTTTGATGCTGAAGGCGATGGAAGATTGGTTATCATCGTCACCAGGTGCGATATGCCGGGAGATCGTCAGCGCTTCTGCCTGGCACATGAGCTGGGGCATTTGATGCTTGAACCTCAAAATAACCTGGATTCTGAGAAAGCAGCACATCGTTTTGCCGGAGCATTCTTGGTTCCCGAGGATGTGGTGCAATTTGAACTTCGTGATAAGAGGCGAAATCTCAGCGATTATGAGCTGCACATGCTGAAGGATAAATACGGTTTAAGCATGCAGGCATGGATTTACCGTGCGAAAGATCTAGGGATTCTCCCGGAAGAAAGGGCAACTGCCTTATTTAAAAAGTTCAGGGCAAATGGATGGCATTTAAAGGAGCCAGGAGAGCCCTATCCACCAGAGCGGCCTATGCGGTTCGAACGGCTAGTGGTGGGTGCCTTAGCGGAAGGTATTATATCAGAAAAGCGTGCATCTGAGCTGCTCGGCAAGCCTCTGGAGCAATTCCTTTACGAGACTGCACAAGAGCATGGGGGCTGGCGCGCTGCGGTGTGTGACTGATACAAACATTTGGATCGATCTGCATCGAGGAGGCTTAATAGAGAATGCCTTTGAACTGCCGCTCGAATTGGTAGCACCAGATGTTATAATCGCTGAGCTACAAATCCCTAGTGGAGACTTACTTGTTAGCTTCGGTCTCCATATACAAGAGCTATCAGGATCACAGGTTCTGAAGGTCTTGGATTTGGCAGAGCGCTATGCTCGCCCCTCGCGTGAAGACCTGTTTGCCTTGGTTTTGGCCAAGGAGATCGATGCACAGCTTCTGACAGGAGACGGAAGTTTAAGAGATGCAGCTGTGGAAGAAGGCGTGAAGGTGCACGGAATAATATGGCTGTTAGACCTGATGGTAGAGAATGAGATCATAGGTAAAAGGGAGAGGGCAGTCTCGCTAAAGCTTATGGTGAAATCCGGAAGTCGCCTGCCCTGCGAAGAAGTTAAAGTTCGGCTTGGCGATGTTTAGTCTAGACTCAATGTTTTGTGTACGTGTTTAGCTCCTATCTTTAAGTCGTCAAGATCGACCTAAAATCGGTTCAATCATGAAGCTCATATAATACGACGTTAATACGCTTCTAAATGGAGTATGGATAAAGACGAAATCATCAAGCAACTTCTAGACACGATTGACCAATTAAGACGTGAGAATGAGTTGCTTAGAGGACGCATAATAGAACTTGAAGCCCGATTGGCTCAATACGAGAACGCGCATACTCCACCGAGTCTAAGACGCGGCGGCAATAGCAAAAAGGATCGGAATGAATGTAACAAGGGAAAGCCTGGTCAGAAGAGTGGCCATAAAGGCTTGACAAGACCAACTGCTAAGCCTGATAAGCAAGTTGAAGTTACAGCAGATCGATGTCCTGATTGCGGTGCAAAGCTTGGCAGTCCTTTCAAGATAGAATCTAAGATCATAGAGGAAATCCCTGAACCTCAACCTGTCACCGTTACCGAATATAGAATCGCGCATTACAGATGCTCACGCTGTCAAAAAGTTGTTGCTGCAACCGATGTAAGTTGTCCTGATGAAGGTAAATTCGGTAACAACACGATTGCCCAGGCAACACTGCTGAAATATGAAGATCGGTTACCACACAGGAAGATCCAAAACGCACTGAAAAGACTATATGGGCTGAATATAAGCCCTGCCACAATATTCGATCTAACTCGTCGTGCTGCCGATGCGGTCCAATCGGAATACGATGCTATCCTGAACAGGGTTCGGAAAGCCCAGATTCTGTATGTGGATGAAACATCAATCGATGTTCAGGGTAAGAAGCATTGGATCTGGGTATTCACCACACCCTCCGAAACCTTTGTCGTGATTCGGAACAGCAGAGGCGCGAAAGTCCTGAAAGAGGTTTTGACCAGGCGATTCAAGGGAATAATCGTCTGTGATGGTTGGAAACCATATGCCAAATTCACAAAGCACATACAGAGATGTTGGGCACATCTACTTAGAGAATCCAAGGATCTCGCTCAGAAGATTCCTGAGGCGGTTCCAATACATGGAGCACTCAAACGTATCTATGAAAGAATCACAGACGCTCTGAAAAACGACCCTCCGCCAGAAGTTCGAAGTGTGATATGGTATATGGCAAGAGCAATGCTCAACCAGATGATCAAGGGTGAGTACGCAAATGAGAACGTCAGAAAGCTCATCGGCAAAATTAGCAATGGCTTTGAGTACTGGTTCACTTTTGTGATTCATCCAGGTGTAGAGCCGACAAATAA
This sequence comes from Methanotrichaceae archaeon, assembly GCA_963847095.1. Classification (GTDB taxonomy): domain Archaea; phylum Halobacteriota; class Methanosarcinia; order Methanotrichales; family Methanotrichaceae; genus CAWJYS01. Next base: position 46,338 of record CAWJYS010000001.1, read on the forward strand.
CAGAGCTGAAAGGGCTATTCGAGAACATGTTGTCCTGAGAAAGATTATCGGGACATTGCGTAACGACAAAGGGACTTCGATTCATGAACGGCTCATGACTGTGCTGGCTACATGGTCACAACAAGGACTTGATAGTCTACAAATGCTAAGGTTAAAGCTGAGTAGCTAAACACATACTGTTTTGTTAGCAAATTTATATTATTACCTATACCCTGCCTTTGCCGCATTCCCAACATTTAAATACAAAACCCGCCTCCAATGCCCTGTTCACAATCGTGAAGTGCCAAGGTGGCGGAACGGCTACGCAATTGCCTGCAGAGCAATACCACTCCGGTTCGACTCCGGACCTTGGCTTTGGTAGACGGTTCTGGCTAGAAGCGGTAAGCGGTCTGCAATGGGGCTGTGGCTCAAAGCCTCAGCCCTATTTGCCTCCTAAATCAAAGAACACTTCCGGTCTCTGTGATGATGAAGATGAACGCCGAGATTAAGGCCATGCTTATTGGCATTGGCAGCGCAGACATCGACGAAGGGCTTCTGCGAGAGGCCACCTGGACAACCATACCCAGCGCAGGCCCGGGAGCTGGCCTGGAGTCTTTCTTCATCAAGTCTGGCGGCCACAGGGTGAGGTTATCCATCAACAAGAACTCCCCCTTGAAGGTAGTAGGATGCTGCTCCGAAGTGACGGTGATCAAGGACGACGAGGTAATAGTAACCGGAGTGCTTGAGCCAGCTCTCAGCCATTGCCCTGAGCAGGCCTATCTGACGATCAGCGGCCGCTGCATTTACGACTGCAAGTTCTGTCCTGTTCCCAAGCTCGATGGCGGCATCAAGAGCCTGGAGACGATACTGCAGCTCGTGGAAGAGGCAAAGCAGACAGGTGATCTCAGAGCCATCTCTCTCACCAGCGGTGTTGCGAAGTCGGCGGAAGATGAGATAAAAAGGGCGGTTGAGGTTGTGAGAGCCCTGAGGACGCGGTATGGGTATGATATGCCTATTGGCGTGTCCGTCTATCCCACTGAGACCTCTTCAGAAGAGCTGAAGGCGGCAGGGGCAACGGAGATAAAGTACAACGTGGAGACCATGGACCCTGGAGATCTTCGAGAAGTACTGCCCCGGATTATCGCTTCCATTCGTCCTGAAGTCTCTGGAGAAGGCCGTCAAGATCTTCGGCAAGAACAGGGTCTCATCGAACTTCATCCTTGGCCTCGGCGAGAGTGACGAGTGCGTTTTATCTGGGATAACCCGGCTGGCAGAGATGGGCGTGATACCTAACTTAAGGCCAATATCGCCACATCCGCTGCGCGCTGGCGAAGTCAAAGTGCAGAGGCCATCTGCAGAGAGACTGCTGATGCTGGCCAGGGCGACCAGGAAAGTGCTGGACGAGCACGGCCTGAGGGCTGATCTGGCGGAGACTATGTGCCTACCATGTACCGGGTGCGATATAACGCCGCACAGAGATGTCTGATAGTAAGAGTAAGAGCGCGAGCGATTTTATGAGGAACTTACCCCGAAACTGCAGCTTCTTACACAACTTCTACTATCAGCGTTACGTTCTTTGTGCCTTTGTGCCTTTCTGAACCATCGGTTAGTTTTCCTTTGTGCGTCCTTTGTGAGCTTTGCGTCTTTGTTGTGGGAAAAGTAGTTCGCTTGAGTCTCGCACTGGTCTAACGACTGACGTCCACCACAAAGGCACAAAGCTCACAAAGGACGCACAGAGAATGACCAAAAATTGCATCTGAAACATGTGTAAAGGATTGAAGCTAAAAATTGATTCTTGAATTGGACCTTCCAGCAGTTCAAGGAGCGCTTTAAAAGAGCAATCCTTCCTTGTTATTTTTGAATGAAAATTATTTAATGATTAGATATCTATTAGGATAATGTGAATATATGGAGCTACGGAGCCACAATCACGAAAGGCCCCTTTTGCTAAAGCTGTGGAATGCCCACGGAGAAATCAATCAGACCATGAAGCCGATTAGACCATGAAGCTTACCTTTGATCGAGGCACCATCCAGGTTAGAGGTAATGTACGGGTTCCAAATTCTACCTGGGATGAGCGATCCAAAACATTCAGGGCAATGGCCCTTTATTATAAGGATATCATTGATTTTCTAAAGATATCCGGCCTTGAATTCAGGGATAATGTTCTCAATCTTATGCCCTGTCCAAAACTCCAAAGCAGCGTTGTGTTGAGGGATTACCAGAAGCAGGCCATGGATGCGTGGATAGCTAACGATAATCGTGGTGTAGTCGTACTTCCAACTGGAAGCGGTAAAACGATTATCGGAATAAAAGCCATATCCTTGCTGGATACCCCAACAATAGTTGTAGCTCCAACCCTTGATCTGGTGGATCAGTGGCGCATCAAGTTGAAGGAAGAGCTTAAAGTAGAAGTAGGAGTTCTGGGGGGCGGTGAGAGGGAAATAAAAGCAATAACCGTATCCACCTATGATTCTGCATACATTCACGCCGATAGGCTCGGGAACCGGTTCGGCTTAATAATTTTTGATGAGGTTCACCACCTACCTGCGGAAGGGTACAGGAACATAGCTGAGATGTTTGCCTCTCCTTTTCGGATGGGATTGACAGCCACCTTTGAGCGAGAGGATGGCCTGCATAAGGAGCTTAATCGGCTAGTGGGTGGAATGGTTTTTGAAAAAAGGGTAAAAGATCTGGCTGGATACTATCTTTCACCCTTTAGACTTGAAAAGATTGTAGTTGAGCTAACCGAAGAAGAGAAAAAAGAATATGAGATAAACCAAAAAATCTTCTCAAATTATCTTGCAGGAAGCAACCTCACAATCAGAGATTCAGCAGGCTTCCAGGAGCTGGTCATGAGGAGCGGTAGAGATCCGAAAGCCAGGAGAGCACTGCTTGCCAGAAATAAGGCAAGGGATATCGCCTTTAACAGCATCTCGAAGATAGGGAAACTCTCGGAAATTCTGGAAAAGCATAAAGGTGGTAGGGTGTTCATTTTCACTGAACATAATAAGTTAGTCCACAGAATCTCAAGGGAATTCCTGATACCCTCCATAACTTATAGAACCACAAGCAAGGAGAGAAGCGAGACCCTGAACAGATTTAGATCAGGCGTATATAGAGCGGTTGTCACATCAAAGGTTCTGGATGAAGGCATAGACGTTCCAGATGCCGACGTTGGCATCGTTTTGAGCGGAACAGGAAGCGAAAGAGCATTTATTCAACGCTTAGGAAGAATTCTTAGAAAGAAAGAAGGAAAGGAGGCAGTCCTGTACGAGATTGTATCTGCAGAGACAAGTGAGACTAACACTGCAAGGAGAAGGAAAAGATCATTGAATCAATAGGCATTGAATCAATAGACCTCGAATCAATCGAAATTAGAAAAATAGGAAAAGGAAATGCTGACCAGCGACCTGCTTGTTACGAGAACTTATAAGGGAAAAATAGAGCCTGCTTATGCTCTCCCGGATCAGGAGAACCTGGAGATTGCCAGTTCAGTTATCGGTGTTTTTCATGGGCATGTCGGGAGAACATATGGGGAGCTTCTTGAAGAAGCAGAGGGCTTCGAGGAGATTAACTATCGCTTGATCAGGGGAATGGCCCAGATCCTTGAGAGGAGATGCGTTATAGATAAGGATTCGGTCATTGATCCAATTGCTGCCAGGAGAGCGGTTTTTGAGGAATCTGCGGGATTTATTACTTGTAATGACGAGAGGGAGGCGGTTTTGGATAGGGTTGCCGGGAAACTTTCAATCAAGCCTGATGATCTGGAAAAAGCACTCTTTGCAGACCAGGAAGAGAACCTCGTTATAAAAGAGTTTCAAACCATAACTCCAGAGGATCTGCTTAAGGAGTACAATCTATCCCTGACTCAGACTCTTCTGTTCAAGGCTACCGGGATGGAGATTCAGATAGAGAATAACTACCAGCAGGTTTTCTGGAAGATCAAGCAGCTCGGCCTCATGTACTCTATACTCGACGGCAAAATATACTTGGATGGACCTATTTCCTTGTTCAAGCTGACCGAAAAATACGGCATAGCTCTTGCAAAACTTCTGCCAACCATTATAATGTCCACCAGATGGAGCTTGAAGGCCAGCATCCTTCGGAAAACATCACAGGGAAAGAGAATTTATGATTTCACTCTTGACCATTCCAAGAAAGGGATTTTCGGCACAGAGCTTGGAATCAAGGAGACAGTTGGTTTCGACAGTGCTATTGAAAAGGAATTCTATCAGCTCGGCTTCAATGGCTGGACAGTCAGGAGAGAGCCAACTGTGTTGAGGGCTGGCCAATATGCATTTATCCCGGACTTTTCAATGGAGCGAAATGGCACTAAAGTATACGTTGAGATAATCGGCTTCTGGACACCTGAATATCTCAAAAATAAGATCCATAAGATAAACCAGCTGAAGGAAAAAGAAAGCATTATCCTCCTTGTAGATAGAAAGCTTGCATGCTCAGGATCCGAATTCAAAACAGACAATCTCATTTTCTACGATAAAAAAATCCCCCATCTGGAGATCATCAAAGTTCTGAGGAAATACGAGGAAAAACAGCTAACGGGAGAAATTACAAAGCTGAGAAATATAGAAATCTCGTTGGATAGCAGTACGAGTATTATTAGCATCGATGAGCTAGCCGGAAGGTACGGCGTTAGTATGGAGGCTCTAAAGGAAGTAATCAAACATCAGGATAAAACCGATTATTTACTTTTGGGAGACCAGCTTGTCAGCAATCAAACCCTTGAAACAATCCAGGGCGAATTGAAGGGAGTGAAAAAGCATGATGATGCTCTTAGAATTTTCGAGAGATATGGAGTAAAAGCCCACGGCCAAGCACTTGCGCTTCTTGGTTATAAGGTTAAATGGGTTGGGCTAAACCCAGAAAATGCGGAAATTCTCACGGTATGAACCGGAACATATTAAATTGAGCAAAAATTCCAAATATCACTTATAATCATTAATTAATAGAAACACCTTTAGGAGAGAGCCGTCTTGGTTCAATCTCGTAAGGAAGGTTGAAAGAGGAGCGAGGGAAAATGACAAAGCTGGATAAGAAGAAGGAGAAGCAGGCGGAGAGAAGAAGAAAGGCACAGGCTAGAGGACAAAAGCCGATAAAATAATCATCTTGCGTGCCTTTACTATTTCTTTCCCTCGCCGCCTTAGGCAAATAATAACAGAGCATTTGATTCAAAATTTTTAAATAGTATGGGCAATTAATATAATTAAAAATCGAATTTAGGTGTTGTATATGAAACTGAAGTTCCTTGTGGCATTGGTAGGAGTTGTTGTAGCGATAGCGGTGTTGAAACAAATGTATGTGTCACACACGAAAGCACAATCACCTGTAGCCAGAGCTACAAAATGGATGAGCGGATCTGGTAAATGAGCCGCTGGTAATGTCCCTGAGCCACTGTCAGAGTCCTGGCCGCATTTCACGAAGCTAGCTGCAGAGGGCTTTAAGGCTGTCTTGGAGATCGGGTCTCGGATAAGGGTGGCATTGCCATTGAGAAGTTCCTTCCATAGAGTTTTGAGGACTTCTCAATGGCAATGCCGCCATTATCCGCAATCGATTCAGATGTTATATCGAAAGTACAATCAAAGCGGATTCGAGAATGCAAAAGTTTTGGTAAAAAGAATAAAACGTTTTGTGCAGTCGCTTCGGCTATCACTTCAGCTATCACTTCAGCTTCTCATCCACTTCAGCTGGAACATTGATGATCTGCACCGGCTTTATTACTATGTTGGAGTTGGCAACAGCGCTGCCGCCTTCCACTGTGTTGATGGCGGAAACGGAAATGCCGCTGACCTCGATGTTCATGTTATTGCCAAGGCTACTGCCCCTGGCGGATACTGACTTTCCGCTATAAGCTCCGTTCATGTTTGAAGCCAACGCGGAGTCTACCAAATTCTCGATATCGTTTCCAAAAAACACGTACTCTTCTTTGCCCTGATCCCCTTTTGCCCCTCCAGATACCTGGATATCCATGGAGTTGGCCAGCCCCTGAGACTCCGCGTCTCCCCTCTGGACCTCATCGTAGACGATGTCCCTCTGTTTTGCTGAGTTCATCGCCCTTAGATCCTGGACCTGGCTTGAAGCGTGAGACCCCTTCATGCAGATGTCTTCCTTAACCGGACGGCAGGGGGGCACACCTCTGCAAGCAGGCGATCTGGCTCCAACTTCTTCTCGCCCATACCACGGGAAATAGATCGTATCTTTGGGAAGCACAAGCTGGCCTATGGGTGATTTCTCTTGATGGTGAATGAAATTGGAGTGAAAATTTTTAATATCACCGATAGCTGTTCCCGGATTTGTGGCTTGGACGGTGGCGGTCACGCCTAGCATTAGGACCAGGCAAATGCATGCTGCAGTCAGGGATGTTCTCAGGGGCGTTGATAGTACGATCTTCATTGCACCAACTCTGCTCTCCGCTTTATCATGAAATAGGCGCTTGTTCTATTTAATTTTTTCCTGTATTAAAATTGCTTAGTATGATAATGGTTGGAATAATATCATCGATTAGCATATCTTAATTACTATAATTATTACCACTATTATCGTTGCCCTTTGTCGATAATTGCTCATCGATTCTATTTTTCGGCTTTATGCAGATCCTTTTTGCATCGCGAGCGAAATCCTGAGCCAGGTAGTCGAGGGTCATGGGCATACAGAAGCGGCTTGATGCTTATCCTTAAACCGAATGCCCAGCGACTTGTTGTAAAGTATTCAGTTTAAGATTGCATCTCGGCAACTATTATCCAAAATATCTTTATAAAATGTTACTGTTAGCAAGTCCTTTGCCCGTTTCTATTCTGATTGCGGTCGATCACCTTGACGACCCACCACCATGTGAGCCATCCGAGCACTACTATGGCCAGCGCGAAAGCCGAGTAGGAGATACGCCAGTCGATTCCTTGCGTCATCATGCTGAATTCAGACATGCCTCCCATGCTCGCGATAAGATTGAGCGGGAGAAATACAACGTTGATTATAGTTAGATTCTTCAGCAACACGTTCATGTTATTGTTGACTATAGTGCCCCGCGCATCCATCAAGCCTGAGAGCACCGTCGAATAGATGCTTGCTTGTTTCGCAGCTTGCTGGTTTTCGATAATTGCATCCTCCAGGAAGCCAATCTGTTCTCCGGTGAGCTTCAGTCTGTCGGCTACTCCACGAAGCTTGGTGAGGATCGTTAAGTTGGCCTCCAAGGCATTGTGGTAATAGACCAGGCTTTCACCAAGTGCGAACATCTGAAGAAGGTACTTGTTCTCCATTGATGTGACGACCTTAGACTCTAGTTCCGTTGACATCATCTTAATGGCCTTGAGATGTCCTTGGTAATGGTGAATCGTGTACAAAAGGACTCGCAGGACGAAATCCTCAACAGAGGTCAGCCGTTTGAATTCACGGCCAGTAATTGGGAGCTGCCCTCGAGGCACGATGACGACCACCTTGCCCTGCCCAAGGAGCAGGCCGATGGTCGACACTTCAAACTGAATTGCTTCTCCGCAGGAAACGTTGTCAGGCCACTTCCAGATTATCAACAGGCTGTCCTGCGAGGTTTCAATGCGCGGGACTTCGTCCGGATCGTTGATGGCTTCAAGGTCCAGGGGGTCGAGGGAGAACTCGCGGAGAAGTTGATCTTTCTCAGTGTCCGTTGGTTGGCCGTACACGAGAATGGTGGCCTCGTTCTTCTCACTTTGGACGAGTTGTTCTGCCGAAATCCGATACGCTGATATCATGTTCTAGTCCTCTTTACCCCTTATTTCTGGCTAATATTGAGCTGAGTTGCAGCTCTGTATCGTTTGCGAATCTACTGTACTATTTTTGGATCCGTAGCTGTTCTTGCTATCTAGCTGGTTTCTTAGTGCCAACACAATCGAAGCTCCCCAAGTTATTTTGTGAATGCCTATTGAAATTTCCTCGCTATAGAGACATTCCCATTTGACTTTGCAGCAACGACGGGTTTTTCATTATGACATATAAAGATTGTGGTATAAACCAATGCTACGGGCGTGAAATATTGGTAAAATACCAGCAATTCATTGGAATTTTAAGTGAAATCTAAGATCATAACGAAATAGGCAACTTTTTATATGGCATATTGGTATCATACCAACATCCGACCAAATTTAGGAGATAATCAGATAACTATGGGTAATAGGTCGAAGTTGGATGAGATCGATTCCGCTATTCTTAGGATTCTTAAGATAAATTCGCGGACGAGTTTTATTGAAATGTCTCGTCAATTGGACGTATCAGATGCAACTATACAGTTTAGGGTTAAGCGTCTGAAAGAGCGCGGAATAATAGAGAAGTTTACAATAACCGTGGACCCTGATGTTATTGGTTACACAGTAGCAGCTATCATGCTCCTACAGATAGATGCCGACAAGCATGATGCGGCTAAGATCGCTCTTTCAAAGATCCCCGAGATCTCGGAGGTCTATAGTGTGCTAGGGGAACACGACCTATTCATTAAAGTCTGGTCCAGAAGCCTTGAAGAAATTAATGATATAATAAACGATAAGATAAGATCCATAGATGGAATTAAGGACCTTCTGGAAATTGTTGTCGTTGAGAGGGTGAAGGATGAGTCGCTCTTTATCTAGCGAATCAGTCTTTTTAGTTTATGTACTGAAACAACCATGATGAGAGGATTCATGCTAAACATGCGAGAATCTGTAGCCAGCTTCTTCAGCATCCTCGCAGCGACATTTTAGTTTGGCGAATTATCCTCGACAAGGAAGATTCGCAGTGGGTTGTGAGGAAGTCCTGGTTTACCAGAGCGGTAATAATCTTATTCATCGCCATATCGCTCTTATCTCAGCTCCTCAACTCCCTGGAAATTCCTGGACGAGGAGTTTGCTGGCCTCGTAAAGCTGGCTACGGACATCGGAGTTCTCCTGGTTTTAAGATATATGATAAGCCAGGAAACGATGACAGAAAAGAATAGGGGCTCCTCGCTATTTTCCGTGGGTAACTAAGAGAGAAATGCAATAAGTAGGTAGGGGATTGAATGTATAATCGAATGGCATTGCGCATGATTCTGCGCTTAGACTCGAACCAAGTTATCCCTTTTCTAAGCCTTTCTACTTCCAGCCTGAGAAAAGCTCTTAAGGAGAACAATATGTGTGCCCTTTGGGATTGACTTTTTCTGGCTTGGCAGTTTTCAATTCCGCAAAACTGCTTTATGCCCCTGTGATATTCCTCTATATTCCAGGAGACTTTGATAAAGCCATAGGCTTTTAGATGTACAACTCTACCAACAGGGGGTATATCTATCTCATGGATTTGCATATTTTTTGTTTTATCAGGATTCACCAGCCTGTTTTTCTTCAACCGAGTAAGCCAATGCCATCCGAATTTCCGTAAAGTTTTAAGGTTTTCTATACTGGCGTACCAGCTATCGAATAGAACGATACGGGGCTGAAAGTCTCGATCTCTTGCCTGATAAAGCATTTCTCGGAAATGGTCATTTTTTGTCTTGCCGTCAACATCTATATCGTAGATTCGGAAGTCAACAGGAATTATCGCGTTGCCATCTGTCCAGAGCAATGTGTAAATGTTGATTCCGTTCACTAATTGATGATGCTTCCCGCTCCACTGGTGATATACTAAACCCATGTTTTTAGCATATGGCTTATCTAAAATGGTATCATCGATGATCAAGAAACCTTTTTGAAGCTGAATAACACCCTTTACTTCTTCCCATAACGCTTCCGTGTCGGGAGGCTGTCTTTGCAAAAGACGGGTAAAGGCATCATGTGATGGAGAATTATCAACTTCTGGCTGACATCTTGCAGCTTCGGTGCAGGTAAAGACGCCTACTGATGCGGTAAGAACGTGGATATAATCAAGATCGTCACATTTAGGCGGATTCAATTTCAGCCCAGCCTATTTGTTTGTATATCTTATTATATCCTAGGATTTATAAGAAGTTTACTGCAAGTGCGTAAGTCCTATCTGTGGTGAACGTCAGTTGAGGAAGAAGTGCCGCCATGTGACAAGCTCGAAAAATAGGCCAGAAAAAGCTGGACGAAAATAGCTCACCTGGCGTCGCAGTACCTCACCTCGTCCACATCCAGCATTAGTGGCGTTCCTCTCTCCGGAGCGACAGCCTTTCTGACCCGGCCAATGGCCATGAGCTGAAGCTGTGCCCTGGCAGCCTGAGCCTCTCTCTCCTCGTAGTAGTCTTCGCTGGACTGGATCACTCTGTGGGTGATGATCTGAATGCCCCTCACGCTGGCGATGAGGCCATTGCCGCCTGGAATTATATCCGGAGCACTGGACTCGGTGAGGAAGATCCTGATCGCCCGGCTGAACACTCGCCAGCGCAAAGAAGTTGTTCGGGCTTCTGATCTCTACCGTCCTGACCCTGGCGGCCAGAAGCTCTTTCATCACATGTCTGGCTATTCCCGTCAATGCTACGTAGATCATGATGAATCACCCATACATGGGGAACTCTTTCGGTAGCTGCTGTTCCTCAGGCGCGGCCGCTTTGAGCTGCTGGGACAGCTGGGCCATCTGGACCTCGATCTGCTCTGCCTGCTCCGACAGCTTCTGGTGCTGATTCCCAGGGAGTATATCTTGTTGAGGGTTTCGATGGTCGCTATCGCTGCTCTGGGATCAGGCTCGGCGCTGAGCAGTCTCGCCTAAAAGGCAGATGGCCGGCATATTCCGAATGCTGCACTCGTTCATGATGCTGCCCGTAATGCCGGTAATCGTCCCCAGCTCGAAGACCTCTGTCATGTCCTTTATCCTGATCAAGCATCTCCTTCTTGCTGACGGCGCCAAAGACCCTGTGCTGATCGCTCATAACCGTTATCCCTGCCAGGCAGACCATCTCCTTGGTGTTTATTGACTCGGCCCAGGAGACGATCTCCCTCCCGATATCGTAGGATGCCAGAGGATGCACAGGTATGTCTGCTGTCAGCACCACGATGCCTTTGCCTGCATCCTCGTAGATCCGAACAGGCATGTTCACAACTCCTCCTAAGAGAACGGCTAACGGTGGGAAGAACTTGGAGTTCATGGCGCCCAGATAGGTCATATTGAGCTCGTGACTATGTACTGGCTGGCGATGTTGCCCACCAGGCCTATTCCGGGAAATCCCTCTATCAGAATGGGATTTTTGACAGAGGGCTCCTTCTCAAGGATGACCTGTACAATATCCTTATCCATGAAGAAATGTTGGGCTTTTATCTGAGATAAGAGCATCGCTCTGGAGAGATATCTTTGACATGTAGATGCCAAATTCGATGCAAAACGTTTATTAGTATCAGGACAAGGAACGCTCACAGCGATGATATGCCCTTCTGCAATATGGAGAGATGTGCCTTTGCAAAGGGCAGATCCGCCGGATGAAGTCCTAGCTACAGGGCGAAAGTCACAAGAAAAACCGACTTGGGGTCAAAATGGCAGAGCAACGAAAAGAGATCATAAATCAGGCGCGTCAGGAAGGCAGAACCTACCTGATGGAGCACGAGAGCAAGGCCATTCTGGAAGAGCCTGGGGATATCCACAACCGGCTCCAGAGTGGCAAGGTCCGAAGATGAGGCTGTGGAGATATTTCGAGTCCATTGGAACGCCGGTAGCCTTGAAGGTTCTCTCTCCCGAGGTCGTCCATAAATCCGATGCAGGCGGAGTCAAGCTCAATCTGAAAGATGCTGCTCAGGTGCGGCGGCCTACAGGGAGATCGTCGCGGCCTTCCGGGATAAGAAGGTGATCGGCGTATCTGTGCAGAGGATGGCCCGGCCGGGCGTAGAGGCCATTGTGGGCGTAACCCAGGACGCCACCTTCGGGCCCGATGCTCATGTTCGGTCTTGGCGGAGTCTTCGTCGAGGTTCTGAAGGACGTCTCTTTCCGCTCCATCCCCATATCCGAGTCGGATGCAAAGGATATGATCGAGGAGATCAAGGGCTATGCTCTTCTCAAGGGCTACCGCGGCTACTCTGCGGACATTCTGCATTGAAGCAACTGCTGCTGAAGATATCGGATTTTGTGGTGAAAAACCCGAGATCTCAGAGATGGATCTAAACCCCGTCTTCCTCTATCCCGATGGCTACACAGTGGTGGACGCCAGGATAATCCTGGGAGAGGCAGTGGCAAGAAGCCGGCAGCTTCGTCGCCGACAAAGCTGGACCTTCACGACCTCTTCTACCCTAGAAGCGTCGCCGTCATCGGAGCCTCAGGAACTCCGGGAAAGCTGGGCTGGAACGTCTTCACCAATCTGGTCAGCTCACAACTTCAAGGGAAAGCTCTATCCCATCAATCCAAGAGCGGAGGAGATCCACGGCATCAAGGCATATCCCAGGATAAGCGCCGTGCCTGAAGCCAGTGGATGTAGCCATCATCCTCGTATCGGCGGGCATGACCCCAGAGGTAGTGGAGGAGTGCTGCGAATGCGGCGTGCGCTATATAGTAGTAGAGTCAGCAGGCTTTGCAGAGATGGGCGTTGCGGGCAAGAAGATCGAGGAGCAGATGAAGGAGATTGCCGATAAATACGGAGTTCGGCTGCTTGGCCCCAACTGCTCCGGCATCATCAACACCCACTGCAGCATGGTTCAGTCCATAGGCATCGTAGACGCCCTGAGCAAGGGCAACATAGGTCTGATCTCTCAGGCGGGCGTCTGCGCCGCGGGAATGCTCTGGGGGCTGCGGCATATCATGGACTTCGGGATCATCGCCACTATAGGCAACAAGCTGGACATCAACGAGACCGATATCCTGGAGGCGGTGAGCACAGATGAGAACATCAACGTCATCTGCATGTACCTGGAGTCAGTGAAAGGCTGGCAGGCGGTTCGTAGATGTGGCCAAGCGCATCACCCTGGAGAAGCCGATCATCGTCCTGAAGTCAGGCCGGACCGAGGCCGGAAAGAAGGCAGTTGCCTCTCATACCGCTTCGCTTGCAGGCAACGATGAGATCTTCAGCGCCGTCTTTAGGCAGGCGGGATCATCCGGGCCAGGGACTATGAGCACATGTTCAACCTCGCTCGCGCGATATCCAAGCAGCCCTTCCCCGACAGGGATGGAGTGTTCATCATAACCTACGCCGGATCGCTAGGGGTAATCGCTGCCGATGCCATTACAGATAACGAAATGAGACTATCGGAGCTTGAGCCTCACCTAAAGGAGCGCCTGAAGAACCTTCTGCCGGATTATGTCTGCGGCATGAACCCCGTGGACTACACCTTCAGCCAGGACGCTGAGACTGTTAAGAAGACCATAGAGATCGGCGTGGAGAGCGAGGATGTCGGAAGCTTCATGGTCGTCCTCCAGGCAGAGATCCTGGAGAGCTATGTGGAGGCGCTGCGAAGCATTGATTACAAAGGCAAGCCAATCATTGCCTGCGTTGCGGGAAAGGAGTTCGCACTGGAGGATGCCATAAAGATGGAGAAAGCGGGCATACCGGTCTTCTCCACGCCCGAAGAGGTGGCGGATGCCCTGGCGGTCATGTACAGGCACGCCCAAAGGGCGAAGAGAGGAACTGTCTAGCTAAAAATTAGTAATCTTTGTGTCTTTGTGCCTTTGTGGTTAGCTTAGATGACGCTCACCACAGAGGCACAAAGACACAAAGCTGATTTACTTAACCTCTATTTTGGATAACTTTCAAGCGGTCGTCCAGGCTCCACCGCTAAGGACCCTAAATGACGAGCTGCTCCGGGCGAAGTTGATGGTCGATGTCCAGTTCTTCTGGAAAGCAGGCCACTTCATAACCGGGCGGTTTTCGGACGGATAGTCGTAGTAATCATACGGATAGAGAGGGTAGACTACCCAGGGTCCTGGATCGGTAACCCGATAGGGCTCACCTTTGGATAGGAAGAGGTCGCCGAAGTAAGGCAAGAATGGAGCCTCGAACGCCCTTCTCTGTGCATCTATCGCCCCCGGGCTGCTCTCGTATGGGTTGTAGCCTGAGGTAAAGAAATCCTCTCCGAAGTAGGGATAATACTGATTTCTGTAGCTGCTGTCGTAATACTGTCCTGAGCCGATCCAGTCCTGTGCATAAGCGTTCCAGTCCTGGCCGCTTCCTGCTCCTGCTAGCAGCATGAGCATTAAGAGACTATACTTCATCATTTCAAGTTCCCCCTGTGGAAATTGTTCGCACTATGATTTATAAAATTAAATATCGATCCATCGCCGGGCCCGGGCGAGCCAGGGCTGGAGTAGATGATCGGGTCTGAAAACCAGGATCTTACCTCACCGTAATCTGTATCTACATCCAGCCAGCCTGCGCTTGCTGTTCTTGCCAGCAGGCAGAATGGGATGAATTTCCTACACCGAAACCTAATCGGAATCCCCCGGCAGTAATAAACGCTATAGAACTTAAATCTATCCCTGAAAATAGAAAGCTCTTAATTAATGATGAGCTAAAAAATATAATTAGATTTGAAGGCCTGAATTATTGTCTTCAAATCAGCCCGGGAACATTGAGACTGTTCCAGCTGCCACCCTCGCCAACGCGCACTGAAGACTTAGACTGTGCGTATTTCAGGTTATTCTCCAAATGGCCGCTGAAGGTCGCCAGGACTGGGTCCGCAGTCGACTTTCCAGTGCTGGTGATCTCTACTGAGGTGGTGGCATTCCTGAGCTGCATGGGAATGGGGTCGGTATAGAACCCTTCACCTAGGAGAGGGAAGAACGGGGCGTTTATTATCTCGAATGGCGAGAGGCTTGCGGGCTTGAAAGAGGCTTCGGAGGGCTGGGGGCCCAGCATGAAGAAGTCAGCGTTGTAGAGCCACATCGTCCCGCTGGCCGTTGTGCCTAGGATTAAGAGCATAGCGATTGGGATCAGGTGTTTCATCATGATTCTCCCCTCCTGACATCTGTTAGATTTAAAGTTATCTGCGATCTGACCTGATCAGGCTGCTTTGGCTGCTCGTCGTCATGGCGGAGCCCAGGTTCCACCCCTGTAGACCCTCACTGACGAATGGGCTCTGGCATAGTCGATAGCTTTGGGCAGGTCGCTGTGAGCGCCAACCAATCTGGCACTGGCCGGAATTCCCGCTCTGTAATCATAAAGATAGGGCCATGAGTAAGTGTAATCCCAGTAAGGTCCATAGTAATAGGGCCTATAGGCATAATCTGCGAAGTAGAAATCTGTGAATCCCGAGGGAATGCCGTAATACGGGTAGTAATAGTACGGGCCGGTATAATACGGGCTGGTAGCATAAATAGGCCCTGCGCTGAGCCAGTCCTGAGACGATCCCAGGTTCCAGAGCTCCTGGCAGGCTGCAGGTTCGAGAGCGATGCCCAGAAGGAGAAGGAAAAGATACATTGGCTTCATCATAAAATTTCACCAGATAAAGATAGTCTTTAAATAATTTAAAATTATCTGGCGGTCAGTTCAACCGGGCCCGTCGAACCTGGGGCCAATGTTACTGCTTGGATATTTTCATTATGCAGCCGTCTTCTGTGTTCTACAGCCTCCATCTTCAAGCCCAGATCGGAGAAGACCCGTTTCCAGTGGCTCTCGACGCAGGTCTTGCAGTGCTCTTTGGCAATGAGGGATGCCCCAACCCTGGAAAAGGACTTAGCGCCTTCCAAAAGTCCGCAGCGGTTGCGCCTTATCTCTGCAAAGCCTTCGCCCTCCGAGACCTCGACCAGAGCTTCCGAAGAGATTCCGATCGTTGGTGGCGATAGCTATTGCTACATCTCCGGGCTTCTCAAGGCCTATCCTCTTGAAGGTGGCTGCCACCTGCCGGGCCCCAAGATCCTGGAACTCGCGTAGACCCCTTTTGCCCAGCTTGCGGGCGATATAGCCGCTGCTGCCGTAAAAGCTTCCCATCCACATGGCTACAACGCGCTGCTGGATCTGATCCAGAGGTATATCAGGGACGTCTGTCATGATGGAATGGCGTTATTCTGAGAGGATATAACCCTTCTGTGCCGCATTTGGGCCGCGCATGTATTAATATTCTTAATTAATGATAATAAATTTTAATTATAAAGAGACATTACAATAAATCTTAGCCGATTGGGCCACCGGGCTGGAGAGCATTTGCTCTCGATTCAATTCGATCACGCTGCAAAATTTTCGCATATTACTAATATCTTTAAAGATCCCTTCTTCCCGGATACAACAAAGCACAGGCTAACTTCGGATCAATTATAGCTTTTAGTCCGGTTTCAGACTTAGCTATAAAATCCTTAGAACATAAGGAGTTTGTCATAGAGTATATAGGGCAGCTTATCTAAATGAAAACATATAAATAGTATGCTATAATTATATAAACAATAGCTTGGGGTGAGAAATATGGCAGATTTGATCTACTTGGCTGTAGTCTTCTTTGTACTAGCGATAGTAGCCTGGATCCTGGGAGCACGCGGCATAGCCGGAATGTCCATGGAGTTCGCCAAATGGCTGGTGATAGCCTTCATTGTATTGGCGATCATTGCATTGATACTGTAACCCTTATCCGCGCCTCTTTTTTCAGCAGAGGCAGTCTCTCATTTGCTTTTTTTGCAAAGCCGACTATGAAATAAAGAACTCAATGCGGATGGCCGAAGAGGAAGAAGTGCCGTTTCGAGATACTCAACCAATTGTGCCCGAGCTTCCCGAGGCCGAGATGGCAAGATGCCAAAGTAGATTATCTTTGACGAAAGAGTTATCAGTGGTGGTTTCATGGCCCAAGACCCTCTGAAATCTTATCGCGAGAAAAGGGATTTCGCTTTGACCCCTGAGCCCGTTTCATCAGCTGCTGCGCAAGAGAAGGCCTCAGGGGAGCAGATCTTCGTTGTCCAGAAACACGATGCTCGAAACCTTCACTACGACTTTCGGCTGGAGGTTGACGGCGTTCTGAAGTCCTGGGCCGTCCCCAAAGGGCCTTCCACCGACTCGAAAGAGAAACGGCTGGCCATAATGACCGAGGATCATCCCCTGGGCTACTCTAAGTTTGAGGGCGTGATACCCGAGGGCCAATACGGAGCAGGCACCGTGATCGTCTGGGACACCGGACCTTACAGAAACATGACCGAGAAGGACGGCCAGGCTATTCCAATGGCAGAAGCCCTGGAGAAAGGGCACGCGGCCTTCTGGCTGGAGGGCAGAAAGCTGAAAGGAGGCTATGCCATTACGCGAACCAGCCGGGGATGGATTTTGGTGAAGATGAAGGACGAAGAGGTAAAATCAGGAGATATCCTCAAGGCGGAGCCCAGATCTGTGCTGAGCGAAAGGACCATCGAGGAGATGGCCACAGAATCAGCCAGCAATAGACTGCTGGCAGAGGGATAGGAAAGGTCCACTGCTCCTGGCAGCGGGCCCTTTCTAGCATCAAAGCATCATTAGAGCTATTTCTCCGCAGCCATGCCCCGGGCCTTCTTTCCTTCCTCGATCAGCTCTTTTACTCTCTGGCCACCCTTGTGGCCGATGGCCTCGTAGAACTCCTTTCCGTGCGTCTGGGCGGTTTTTTGGCCACCGCGCCTGCCGGCTTCCTGGACAGTCATGCTGCCCTTCGATTCCTTGCTGGATCTTCTTCTCTCTTCTGGCATGATTAATCTCTCCATATTAATAAATAATTGATACTACTAGTGCCAGGGCAGGCTTACTTCTCCGGCCCCATGCCTCTGGCTCTTTTCCCTTCCTCGATTAGCTCTTTTACTCTCTGGCCGCCCTTGTGGCCGATGGCCTCGTAGAATTCCCGTCCATGAGTCTGGGCGGTTTTTTGGCCACCGCGCCTGCCGGCTTCCTGGACAGTCATGCTGCCCTTCGATTCCCTTTCAGATCTTCTCCTCTCTTCTGCCATTTTTCTATCACTCCTAATATTATCAATTGGGATTTCTTAATTTAGCGTATGTACAGTTAGCAGTTAGCTGTGCCAGGTAGCCTTTTGCCGCCTCTAGTTTCCAGATGACCCCTTGCTCTCAGCCCTCTTTCCTTCCTCGACCAGCTCCTTGACCCTCTGGCCCCCAAGGCGGCCTGCCTCTTCTACGGTCATGCTTCCCTTTTTCTGCGCTTTGGCACTCTTTTTCTCCCGATTTGAATCCTTTTTTTCCGACATATTCCATTCTCCAACGGGATCAATTAGCCAGATGATCGTGAAGAGACGCCCTTCCCGACAACCTTTAAGTTTCCCTCCTCGGGATGGAATGCTCTTTCGGATTCGATCCTGCCTCTGCTCTCGTGGCCAGGGCCCTCTTTCCCTCTTCGATCAGCTCTCTGACCACTCTGCCGCCTTTCTTGCCACCCTTCTGCCCGATCTCCTGATAGAACTCATGCCCGTGGGTCTGGGCAGTCTTTTCTCCTCCTCTTTTGCCCGCCTCCACGACAGTCATCGATCCTCTTTCTCCCGCAGTCTGTCCTATCCCCTGGGCAGAGATCCTTTCTCCTGTGTAGCTTCTAGTCTCTTTGGCCATTGTTGTAGACTCCTTGGCATTCTCTAAGAGCATGCCCGTTATCGTAAGAGGACGTTTTTTGGGTCTGATGAGTTCAGGGGATTTCCGACTCCTGTTCAATCGATAGCTCATAATGAGCCTGGAATGGACAGGATTTGGTCAGACTCTTTTAGGGAAATTGCAGCTTGCTAATTCCCTGTTAACGGGGAATATTTTAATGACGTCCCATACTATTATTACTTCTTTCAATATTTATCTTTTACGCTGAATCTCCTTAAAAACAAAAGAGATGAATTTCAACAGCAATTGGCGATATTGCTCGTCGTCAATGCTGTGAAAAGTTGAAGAGAGTAAAAATTACGCTTAATCTATTAGCGATTCGTAACAATACTCTTGGGCATTCTAGGGGGATTTACTGTAGTCCCCAGGACCCCGTGACTACCTATGGCTTAGAAACCAAAGGACCTATACACGATTCAGTTATCACTATCAGGCATTCTAATTAGCAATTACTTTCCGGATTAACAGCAATGATTGTATAGATCGTAAATATTATTCTAAATTACGATCAACTCAAAAACTCGAATTAACCGTTAGTTTCATGATACTTACATTTCTGAGCTAACATTTAGGGGGATTATTAACGGCAGTCCTTCAATCCATTGTCTCGGATATTTATCTGCCATACAGAAGAGCGAAGATCCATAAAAGAGTGCTATAATCATGTGAGACGCAGATTAAGGTAACTAAATTTTACTCTAGTGCCCATTTTACTGGGTTCTATCACCCATTGTGATAGACTACTTCCATCTGCGTCTCAATAGCTATTATGCATCTTAAACTATTAATAATTGTTGCT
Source organism: Methanotrichaceae archaeon (assembly GCA_963847095.1). Taxonomy (GTDB): domain Archaea; phylum Halobacteriota; class Methanosarcinia; order Methanotrichales; family Methanotrichaceae; genus CAWJYS01. Next base: position 65,515 of record CAWJYS010000001.1, read on the forward strand.
AGATAATAGTATAAGAGGTTGCTTTGCCAGGGAAAAGGATCGAAAAATGGAGGGAAGCGTTATGATGAATGCGTTCTAAGAGATCAGTGGATCAAAATAGTGAAGAAGGATAAGCAGTTGAAGCGCGAGGAAAGGTTGCACGATGCTGTTCCCTTATTAGGGGAACACCCGCTTATACGGGTGACGGCTATTCCTTCTCTCGCGCTTCATGCTATTATTGCCTTTTATGCTATTTATTTTTAATGCCCGCTAAAAATGTCGGCCATTGCTCGATTATCACTTTACTCCCAAAAGCCTGCTCTGCCTTAACCCAGAGATCATGGGGCTGGGACTAAAGCCAAAATCAAGGTCTAACATAGACGAACCAAATCCAGGTCAGATCCTGGTTGTGCTCATCTCCCGCACCAGTGCTTTAGCCATCTCCTTTAAGCCCAGCTCCGGCTCCCTCAAATCTACGGCTGCACCCGTGCTCCTCCGGACTGCCTCACCTACAGTGCGGCCTATCTCTTCGCTCTGGATAGATCCTCCCGATCGCCTGGGCCGGACGGCCGGATGGCAAAAGAGGAGGGCTTAGCGCGCGTTGCTAAATCTACTGCCGCTCTTGAGATCTCTTTTATGTCAGGGCTTACAGCCTCCGCCGGCCTCGTAGAGACAACTCCAAAGGTTCGCGCGGCGATCTGGGCAGCCTCAGGGGCCGCAGTGTGGACGAAGATCCTGCCCTCGTCCCTCGTTATCGTGTGCTCCAGACCGGCCTTGCGTAGATTAAAAGCGATATTCGCAGCTAAAAGATCATGCCCTAACTGAGGTCGCCTTCGCGGATCGCTTTATCTTCTTTATTCTGGCGCCAGTTGAGGAGTATTTCTGCATCGGACCGGGCTTCTTGTAGACGGTCTCGGCCTTGGCTACCTGCCTGACCTGACCTTTCCTGCCCTTAATCTTTACCCATTCTATGCTTCCTGTCTTTCCCATGGAACCAGATTTAAGCAGAACCTGTATTAAATAGCTTTCGCGGTGGTCCCCGAGGAAAAACTTTTAACGCGGCAAGAATCAAACTATTATTGTGAGCCGTGAGTTAGAGCTTCCGACCTTTCGTCCAAGGAAATCAATTGCATTGATCGTACTTGGCATGGGCATCTATTTTCTATTCCTTTATCACTTGGGCTTTGAGGAGACAATCAATAGCCTCAAGAATGTGAACTTGGCTATATTTTTTTTGGGGGTCGTGCTGGCTCTGGCAGGTGTACTCTGCGATTCGCTGGCCTGGAAAGCGATCGCCCGCAAGTTCGAGTACAAAATGCCCATCCTGGACATCTTCCTGATCTACATGTCCTCCATCTTCATGAACAACCTCATCCCCTCAGGAAGCTTCTCCGGCGAGACTGCGCGCATATATTTCCTGGAAAAGCTCGACGGAGGCTCGCGCATCGACCGGCCTTCAGCCACTGTTGCTGCGAGCAGAATAATCACCGCCATACCATTCTTCCTGGGAACGGTAGTGGGGCTGACCTACCTGACCATAGCCACTGATGCCCCTACATGGGCCCTGGCGACCTGCTCCGGCATAACAATAATACTGCTGTTCTTAAACGTAATATTCTTCGGAGTATGCTTCACAGAGGGCTGGCTTGAGAGGATAATTTTTACCCTCGTCGATTACGTCGAGAAGATCTTCCATGTCCACGTGGACAGGACAGAGTGCAGTGGCATAATGAACCAGTTTCACCGATCGATGAAGATGCTCGCGGAGCATAAGCGCACGCTTTTCATCAGCACCTTCTATGCAGTAGTTGGCTGGCTCTCCATGACCCTGGTGGCAGTAGTGGTCTTTCGGTCCATGGGCGTCAAGGTTTCCATAATGGCCGTCTTCGCCGTCTATGCGGTCATGATCTTCATGCAGATGCTGCCCCTCTTCCTTCCGGGAGGCGTGGGGCTGGTGGACATCGTCATGATTACCCTCTTTACAGCCATCGGCGTGCCCATGCACAGCGCCGTTGCGGCCACCATTCTCACCAGGCTGATCCAGCTCTGGCTGCTCACCGCTTTAGGCGGAGCAGCGACTGCCTACCTGGTGAGGAAGATCGATTACAACGCGGTGAGAGCTGCGATAGGGAAGGGTGCAGCAAAAGGCTTTTAAAGATCTCAGGTGCACTACGCTCCAGCCCACATGGGACAGTGGGGTAGCCTGGTCTATCCTCGAGGGTTTGGGACTCTTGGACCGCGGTTCGAATCCGCGCTGTCCCATTTTTCATATCACTCTCTATGAGTTGACTCCCTAAAACTAGATCTTTGCTATTTATGAGGAGTCCTTGTGCCTTCGGTGAGTATTAGCTGACGTTCACCACAGAGACACAGAGGCACAGAGAATAAAAGGCTAAAGTGACTTCAGATAATAATATTGAAATCCCTCTGTGCCTCTGTGTCTCTGTGGTGAGCCTGCAAGCGTTCACTGCAAAATTCGCTATACTATTACTACTTCTCCGCAACCGCGACAGGCCTCTTCCAGCTTTCTTGTATTCGCGCCGGGGAAGTGATCGATCAGACACAGGCCTGCAGGCTTAGCCCTGCAAAACAGCCTGGCGAGGTCTCCGTGATAGACCTCAATCTCGCATGCCCCCGAGGCCCTGCCGACGAGCACCGGCTCTTTTCCAATGGCAGCGGATGGGGTTTCCAGGCGCTCGATCTCCTCTATTCCCAGAAGGTCCTTGTTTACTTCCAGGTTAAGCATGGCGTTCTCCACAGCCGGGAGCCAGATATCGTTGAGGACCACGCGCTTTGCGCCCGCCAGGACGCACATCAGCCCCAGGGTCCCGGGGCCGCAGAGACCATCCACTACATCCCGGATCTTGCCATGAAAGTAAAGGTTCTCCAGAATCTTCATCTTTGGGGCGCTTTGTCTTGGAAACTCGATGTGTATTTTGGACTGGCTCTTGTAGATTACCAGCTCTCCGAAGAGGCTTTGCACCACATCTGCGCGAAGATCGCACCCTGCGAGCAGAATGTTCTCCCTGGGCCCCTCTCTGGAGTTCACCACTCCAGGCACACCCGTGCTGAGAATTACTCCTTTGACCTCCGGCACCTGCCTTAAAATCTCTTCAGCTGCGGGTTTGCTCAGCCTCTCTCCTACTATTATCAGGCTTCCAGACCCAAGACGCGGCGGGTAGGCCAGTGGATAGCCCACGGCAATGAGGGGCGATCCCACGCTTCTCAGGTTATCCTTCTCGTCGCGAAGCCCCGACTTTGCCAAAACGCGAAGAGCATCGAGCATAACCGCATCCAGGGGCGCTCTTTTGCAAGAGCGGCATCTTTCAATTTCGCATGGCATTGACTTCAGAGGTCTGCTCTTATCCAGGCCCGGCTCCGGCGCGCAATCCGGGCAGGCCATGTACATCCTGTCAACGCCCGCCAGAATGTCTTTCGCAGGCTGCACACAGCCTTTTTTGCAGCAGGTGCACTCCATAACTGGCCCTGGCTCTCAGAAGTATTTCAGCTTTCCCTTGACAGGAGGGGCCTATCCCCTCAGAAAGGTTTGTAAATGAGAAAATCATTAAGGCGGCGAAGGTGGTTTTGGACATGGCACAGAGAGGCATTAGGGAATACGACGCGAAGCGTATAATGGCCAGATACCTTCCCGAGTACCTCAACGATTTCTCCTATAAAGGTAATATCGTCCTGGTAGGCCCTGAGACAGACCTGGACGAGCTCGCAAGCGAGAGCCCCTGGTTAAAGACCGGGAAACTGGTAGTGAAACCGGACCAGCTCTTCGGAAAAAGGGGCAAGCACGGCCTGGTGCTCTTGGATGCGACCTGGGACGATGCTAAGAAGTTCCTGAAGGATAAGATGGGAGCAGAGGTGGTCATAGGAGGCGTGGCTGGCAGGCTTACTCATTTTCTGGTGGAGCCCTTCACGCCCCACAAAGAGGAGTTTTACATAGCCATAAGCTCCGGTTACGATGGAGATAACATCTACTTCTCCCCGGAAGGCGGAATTAGCGTCGAGGAGAATTGGAACAGGGTGGTTTCGCTGCACGTGGACGTCCTGGAGGGAATCGATGAGGTGGACATCAAATCCAGGCTTCCTGCGACCTTAGGAGACCGGGCAGAGGTCATAGAGAAGTTCATCAAAGCCCTGTACAGGTTCTACGTAGATACGGGCTTCGCCTACCTGGAGATCAACCCCTTCACACTATCCAATGGCAACATCGTTCCCCTGGACATGGTCGCCAAGCTGGACGATGCCGAGGAGTACTGGCAGAGGAAGAGATGGAACGGCCTCGAGTTCCCCGAGCCCTTCGGCAGGACGCTTACCAAAGAGGAGATGTTCATAAAAGAGATCGATTCCAAGACAGGAGCCTCTCTGAAGCTCACCATTTTAAACCCTAAGGGCCGGGTCTGGACTATGGTTGCAGGCGGCGGAGCAAGTGTAATTTACGCGGATACTATCTGCGACTTGGGATTTGCGGGAGAGATGGCCAATTACGGAGAGTATAGCGGCGATCCCAATACTGAAGAGACCTATTACTACACCAAGACCATACTGGATCTGATGACGCGCGATAAAAACCCCAAAGGCAAGGTCCTGCTCATCGGGGGGGCTATCGCTAACTTTACAGATGTGGCTAACACCTTCAAGGGCGTTGTCATGGCCCTGGAGGAGTACCAGCAGAAGCTGCGAGATTCCGGCATCAAGATCTACGTGCGCAGGGGCGGCCCCAACTATGAGCTGGGCTTAAAGCTCATGCGCCAGCTGGGCGAGAGGCTCAAGATCTCCATCGGGGTTTATGGGCCCGAGACCCACATGACACACATCGTTCCCATGGCTCTGGGAGGTGCGTCCCAATGAGACCGAGCTACACTCTGTTCGACAGGAACACCAAGGCCTTCGTCTACGGCTACCAGACCAACGCCATTCAGCGCATGCTGGACTTCGATTACATCTGCAAGAGAGAGAGACCCAGCATCGCCGCCATCATAAATCCAAGCCGTGCGGGCATCCACAAGGCCTTCTGGGGAACAAAAGAGATTATCCTGCCCATGTTCAAGACCACACCCGAAGCAGTCAAGGCCCATCCCGATGCGGATGTGGTGGTGAACTTCGCATCCCATCGCTCTGCCTTCGAGACCTCCATGGAGGCCCTGGAGCAGCCAACCATCAAGACTGTGGCCGTGATCGCAGAAGGTGTACCTGAGAGGCAGTCCAGGATCATGTCAGCCACGGCCAAAAAACTGGGCAAAGTCGTCATCGGCCCTGCAACCGTTGGTGGCATGGCCGCCGGAGCCTTCAGGATCGGAAACACCGCCGGGACAATCGAGAACATCATCGCCTCCAGGCTCTACCGGCCGGGCTGTGTGGGCTTCGTCTCCAAGTCGGGCGGAATGCTCAACGAGGCCTTCAACATAATATCCCGCAACTCTAACGGCATCTTTGAAGGCGTGGCAATAGGCGGCGACCGATTCCCCGGCTCGACAATGCTCGACCACATCATGCGCTATGAGGCCAACCCTGAGATCAAGATGGTCGCCTGCCTTGGAGAGCTTGGCGGCGAGGACGAGTACAGGATCATCCAGGCGCTAAAAGCCAGGAAGATCACTAAGCCATTGGTTGCATGGGTGACTGGAACCTGTGCCCCCGTTCTCCCGGCAAGCGTGCAGTTCGGCCATGCCGGCGCCAAGGCGGATACAGCCAAAGAGACCGCTCAGGCCAAGAACGAGGCCTTCAGGGCAGCAGGCGCTTTCGTTCCCAAAACCTTTGACGATTATGGCGACGAGATCAAAAAGGTCTACGAGGAGCTCAAAGCCAGGGGCGAGGTTTCTGACATCGTCGAGCAGGAGGAGCCGCGGATTCCAGTTGACTACAGCAAGGCCCTCTCCACAGGCATGATCAGAAAGCCCACCACCTTCATCTGTACCGTTTCGGACGACAGCGGGGAAGAGGTTCTGTACGCTGGCAAGAGGCTCTCGAGCGTTCTCGAGCAGAAGATGGGCATCGGCGGAGTCATCGGCCTGCTCTGGTTCAAGAAGGAGCTGCCCGATTACGCTGCCCAGTTCATTGAGCTTGTGCTGCAGATCACTGCCGACCACGGCCCTGCCGTCTCCGGAGCCCACAGCGCAATAGTTGCCTCCTGTGCCGGAAAAGATCTTATCTCCTCGCTTTGCAGCGGTCTCTTGACCATCGGCCCACGCTTTGGCGGCGCAATAGACGACGCTGCCAGAGAGTTCAAGAGGGCCAAAGAGATGGAGATGACGCCTGAGCAGTTCGTGAACGACATGAAGAAGAAGGGCATCAACATCCCCGGCATCGGACATAAGATCAAGAGCGTAAAGAACCCCGACAAGAGGGTACAGCTCCTTATAAACTATGCCAGAAGCAACTTCCCCAGGACTGCGCTTCTGGACTATGCCCTGCAGGTTGAGCAGCTCACCACTGCCAAGAAAGGCAACCTCATCCTGAACGTTGACGGCTGCATAGGCATTCTCTTCCTGGACCTGATGTCCTCCTGCGGAGCCTTTACCAAGCAGGAGATCGATGAGGTCGTCAAGCTCGGCTACTTAAACGGCCTCTTTGCCCTCGGAAGGAGCATCGGCCTGATTGGACATATCCTGGACCAGAAGCGACTGGGCTCCAGGCTCTATCGGCATCCCACAGACGATATAGCCTACATGATGCCTTCGGAAGACGAGATTCAGTGCAAGCGCTGAGGTGAGGTGAAGAGAAGAAGTGGCAACCATCAGCCAGAAGATCTTTACCAGGGCCTCCGGCTCCTCCAGGATGGCGGAGCCGGGGGAGATCGTTGAGGCCAGCGTAGACTACGCCATGTCCCACGACGGGACCTCAGTTTTAGCCATCAAGTCCTTCAGGGAGATGGGATCGAAGAGCGTATGGGACCCTGAGAGGATCGTTGTACCCTTCGACCACATCGTGCCCGCGAACAACGAGACTGCGGCCACACTGCAAAAAGAGGTTCGAGCCTGGATCAGGGAGCAGGGGATAGCTAACTTCTTCGACTGCGGCTCTGGAGTATGCCATCAGGTCTTCCCTGAGCAGGGATTCGCGTTGCCTGGCCTGCTGGTAGTAGGAGCAGACTCGCATTCCTGCACCTACGGGGCCTTCGGCGCTTTCGGCACCGGGGTTGGTGCCACCGATATGGCCGAGATCTATTCCCGTGGCCGCCTCTGGTTCAAGGTTCCAAAGACCATCGGCATCAAGATAACAGGCAAGTTGAGGCCCAACGTATCAGCCAAGGATCTGGCTCTAATGGTGATAGGCGATCTGGGGGCAGACGGGGCCAACTACCAGGCCGTTGAGTATGTGGGGCCGGTGGTTGAGAGCTTGAGCCTCTCCGGCAGGATGACGCTATGCAACCTGGGAATAGAGATGGGCGCCAAAGCTGCGATTGTGCCTCCGGACGAGAAGACGGATGCCTTTCTGAAAGGCCGGGCCAAAGCGGAGTACACGCCTGTATGCTCCGATCCCGGCTCCTACGACTGCGATCTGGAATATGACGCCAGTGAGCTTGAGCCGTTGGTCGCCGTGCCCTTCCGGGTGGACAACGTGAAGCCTGTCTCAGATCTGGAGGGCAGGGAGATAGACCAGGTCTTCATAGGCACCTGCACCAACGGACGTCTGGAGGACCTGGAAGCAGCAGCCAGGATTCTGAAGGGCAAGAAGGTGAAAGCCAGGACGCTGGTAATACCTGCGTCTAGAGAGGTTCTCCTGGAGGCCCTGAAGAGCGGCATCATCGAGACGTTAATCGAAGCAGGCGCCATGATCGGCCCGCCGGGATGCGGGCCTTGCCTCGGAGCGCACATGGGCGTCCTTGGCGAGGGCGAGGCATGTGTATCCACCTCGAACAGGAACTTCCCCGGAAGAATGGGCAAGGGAGGGCTTGTCTTTTTGGCTTCGCCTGCAACAGCTGCAGCAACGGCACTCAAAGGTTATATCACTCCTCCAGATAAGTGATTCATCATGAGGTTCGACCTTCACGTCCACTCCAACTATTCAGACGGCCACGACGACGTGAAGACCATCCTCAAAGCCGCGAGGAAGAGAGGGCTTGACGGCATCGCCATCACGGATCACGACTCCCTGGGAGGCTCTCGGGCTGCTAGAAGAATCATCAAAGACCTCAAGCTGAAGATAATCCTGATTCAGGGAGCGGAGGTTACAACCGCCGACGGTCACCTTTTAGTCCTGGGCATAGAGGATATTCCCAAACGAGGGCTCACACCTGAGGAGACGACTGAAATCGCACACGATCTGGGAGGAATTACCATTGTACCCCACCCGTATCATCCCTTCAGGCACGCCATCGGCCGCATACCGGATTGCGATGCTGTGGAGGTCTACAACTCCAAACACCTTTTCGGAATAGCCAATGCCCGCGCTCGTCTGGGCGCAAAGAAGCGAAAGCTGCCTATGGTTGCTGGCAGCGATTCACATTTTGCGGCGACTGTGGGGTTAGGCGTTACGAGAATCGATGCTGAGGATGCAAAGGGCGCAGTCGAGGCAATCCGTTTTGGCCGAACGAGGATCGAGGGCAGGCGGACACCGCCCAGGTTCTTCATAGGAAACACCTTCCAGGCTATATACCTGGAGATGAGGAAGGGCGTGCGAAGAATATAATCTAATGCCCCCCTTCAAACTAAGTAGTTCTCATTTTTGGCTCTTCGCTGTTTAGTATGGGTAAAGACATACTTGAGCATTTCTTAGATTTCAATAGCTTTATGTCTTAGTGCCTTTGCAGTGAGCACTTACGGGCTCACCACAGAGGCACAGAGACGCAGAGAACGAAAACATGGGGCTACTTCAGATAATAATAAAAGCCCTCTGTGCCTCTGTGCTCTGTGGTGAACGTCCGCCAAAACTCCACCTGAAAACCCACAGACTTCCCAGCACCTCTTGGTCCACCCACAGGAAATAGCGAGGAGCCATAAAAATTGGCGTTACAAAAGCCTTCCGTGCTCGTCTATCTTTCCTTGGGAAATCCTGGTAGAGCTGATTCTGATCTGATCCTGGGCGAGCTGATATGGTATAATAGAGATCTCTATGGGCTTGAGTCTCCTCTTTGCCCTCAACCGATTTATCTTCTGGGCCATGGGCTCGGTCTCGGGAGAGACAACGATGTAATCGAAATCCTCATAGATTGAAGAGCCGCACTGGTCGGCGATCTTTATGACCTTGACATTTTCGAGTCCGAACTCTTTCCTGACCATCTCTTTAAGGTTTTCGAGCCTTGTCTCATAGTCCTGAACAGACCGGCTTCTGCCCTCCCTGGCCATCTCGTCCGAGGTCAGGCCGATTATGACCTCTCCATCCTTGCCCAGCTCAAAAGCCTTGTGCAATAGGGCGAGATGTCCATCATGAATGGGATCGAAGGTGCCGCCAACTGCAACTCTGGCCATACAGGCCCCGCAAATGAGAGAACCATATAAGTACTTGGCGGCCACGGGATTACTAATCTTTACACCTTTTCAGAATCTGGGCCACAATCCGGTGCGAGCTGCACAGTTTGCAGGGTTCATGAGCCTCAATTCGGATTACCTTGGGATGCAGGCCGCGCTTTGAGAGTTCGGACTGCAGAAGAGCAGGATTGAAATGCTGGTCGTAGCCAAGGGTGATTATGTCCGGCCTGAGCTGCTCGATTGGCAGGAAGGTGTCCGTCTCGCTTCCGAGGACCGCCAGGTCTACGACTTTTAGGGCGGCTACCATTCGAAGGCGCTGCTCTTCCGGCAATATGGGCTTGGGCTTGTGTTTTACGTTCACATCCCGGGCTACTATTACCACCAGTTCGTCTCCTAGAGCCCTTGATCTCTCCAGGTAGAGCACGTGCCCAGGATGGAGGATGTCAAAGGTTCCTGTGGCCACAACGCGCGTCAAAAGTCGTCCTCGTCTAAGCCAAAGTCGTCGTCTTTGAACTCTATATCCAAAATCGGCAAGATTCGCTTCTCTCCTAATGCATCATAGCAGGCCCAAGCGGTTTCATCAAAGGGCGGGCCGACGATGATATGGTAATCGCCGGTACGGGAGAAGAGAAGGACATCCTGCTTGGACGGCCTTATATTCGAAGACGGGTGGCTGTGGACTGAGCCCACGACATGCATGTTGGGGAGCATATAGAGCCTTATCAAAGCGCTCATCCTGGAAGATTCCGTGCCCGGCAGTATCAGGACCTCTGTGATTACTCCGTCCTCTGCCTGAAGCAGCCCCGCGAACTCCACAGGCATGGTAGATCTGGAGACCTCCATGATGAACATCAGCGTGTCTCTGGCAATTCCTTTAACCTTTCTCTTGATCAAAGAGCTTAAACCCCCATGGATACGGCTCGGAGGTGGATGCAGTCTCCTGCCAGGATGCGCTTTGTGCCTTTATCCGTCTCCAAACAGAGAGCACCGTCCTTCGACAGCGCCACTGCCTCTCCCTCCAGGTCGCCAGAGGGAGAAGTTATGCGCACATATCTTCCAAGCGTGGCCGACCGGTCGCGCCATTCCTCGTAGATCTCCTCAGAGCCCATCTTATTGTATGTCTCTTCTATCTCTTGAAGGATTCTCTGGATAAGCTCTGTTCTGGATACATTATGTCCCAGCTCTTTCGATAGAGACGTCACTCTCCAGTCTTCCGGAAAGCTGGAGACGTCTACGTTGGCATTGAGGCCTATCCCTATCAGGGCGAAGTCAAGCCTATCCACCTCTGCGCTGATCTCCATGAGTATTCCGCACAGCTTGCGCTCGTTTATCAAAAGATCATTGGGCCATTTTATATCAACTTTCAGGCCGTAGAGCCTAAAGACGGCCCTGGCAAGAGCAACGCTGACAGCCATGTTGATCCTGTAGGCCTGGGCCAGGGGTATCTCAGGCTTGAGGATCAGGCTCATCCAGATACCGCCCTGCGGAGAGCTCCAGGGCCTGGATAACCTCCCTCTTCCTGCTGTCTGGGTTTCCGCCAGGATCACAGTCCCGTCTCCACAGCGCGCTGCGATCGACCGGGCATACTCGTTCGTGGAGCCCACCTCGCTGTGGCAGTAAAGCTCTCGTCCCAGATGCCGGGTCGAAAGACCAGAGCATAACAGATCCGGGTCGAGGAGATCCGGCTTACTGACCAGCCGGTATCCCCTCTTGGTCGACGACTCGATCTCGAAGCCCTTTGCTCGCAGGCTCTTTATCTGCTTCCAAATCGCGGCTCTGGAGATGCCAAGGCAGGAGGCCATCTCCTCTCCAGATACCCATGAACCTCCGCCCAGATAATCCAGAATCTTCTTCCCCAAGGTCAGCTCTTCTCCTGCGCTTTCGGCTGAGTAAGATAGGACTCGACTGCTGCAGATATGGCGGCAATCTTTCTGGTGTCTGCCCCAATGGCCGAAGCCAGGGACATGCCTTTCTCCTGATCCTGAACGGCAACGTCTTTGACGGCCTCCATGATGTTCTCGTCCTTGATGAAGTGGGTGTTGATGTCGCCGCTGTTGAACCGCGCGTTCCTGAGCACGGCCTTGTGGAAGATGATGTTGGTCTTCACACCTACTACTATGTACTCGTACAGCGCCCGCTGCATCCTGGCTATGGCCTCTTTTCTGTCTCTGCCGTGGGCCACCAGCTTGGAGATCAATGAGTCGTAATAGGGCGGTATCACGTATCCGGTATAGACGCCGCTGTCGACCCTGATGCCCGGTCCGCCTGGGCTCCTGTACCGCTTTAACTTGCCAGGAGAGGGGGCAAAGTCATTCAGGGGGTCCTCGGCGTTGATCCTGCACTCGATCGCCCAGCCGCGTATCTGCATGTCGTCCTGGGCATATCCCAGATCTTCGCCTGCTGCTATCTGTATCTGCTCCTTGGCCAGGTCCACACCTGTGACCATCTCGGTGATGGGATGCTCCACCTGCAGCCGGGTGTTCATCTCCAGGAAGTAGAAGTCACCGCGGGAGTACATGAACTCCACAGTGCCTGCGCTAACGTAGCCTATCGCTTTCGCAGCCTTGACAGCTATTCCGCCCATGCGCTCTCTCAGTTCCTCAGTCATGACCGGCGACGGGGATTCCTCGATGAGCTTCTGGTGGCGTCTCTGAATCGAGCACTCCCTGTCAGAGACATAGATGGTGTGTCCTCTCCTGTCGGCCAGGATCTGGAACTCGATATGCCTGGGCTCTGTGAGGTATTTCTCTATGTAGATCGTGTCGTCGCCGAAAGCAGAGCGGGCCACGGACTGGGAAGATGTCAGGGCAGGCATCAGCTCTTCGCGGCTCATGACTATCTTCATGCCGATTCCGCCGCCTCCGGCTGCGGGCTTCAAAATGACAGGGTAGCCTATTCCGTCTGCAATCTCCGCTGCCTCTTCGGGATCGGATATACCTTCCTCGATTCCGGGGACGATCGGAACATTTGCGGCCTTCATGGTCTGACGGGCCGTAATCTTTGACCCCATGGCGTCGATGGCGCTGCTCGGGGGGCCGATGAATACTATGCCATTCTCCTCGCAGGCCGAGGCGAAGCGGGTGTTCTCCGAGAGGAAGCCGTAGCCCGGATGGATGGCTTGTGCGCCTGTCTCCAGGGCTGCCTTGATGATGTTGTCCATCTTCAGGTAGCTCTGCGATGAAGGGGACGGCCCGACGAAGACGGCCTCGTCTGCGTACTTGGCGAACAGGGCGTTTTTGTCTGCCTCGGAGTAGACGGCCACGGTGGAGATGCCCAGCTCCCGGCAGGCTCTCATGACCCGTATGGCTATTTCTCCTCGGTTGGCGATCAGGATCTTGCTGAACATCCCCAGGTGAAAGGTTCTGCCAGGGTAAAACCTTTTTGGAGAGGCACTCTCTGGAAGAGAAAGACGGTATTATGGTTCCTCGTTGTTTTGTATGGATGGATTTGAAACGAAGGAGCTGCGAACCAAAATTCTTTGTGCATTCTTTGTGCGCTTTGTGAGCTTTATGGTGGCATTTCGTAAGCGTTTGTAGTTAAATGTAGATCACAATTATCAACCACAAAGGGCACAAAGCTCACAAAGGACGCACAAAGATAAACTTAGGGTCCTGAGCCATCACGGATACTCACAATACCTATGGTTAGCCGCTCAAAATAGCGAAGAGCCGCTAATAATTATAATCAGAATAATAAACAAGTCAACTATCATGCCCTGAAGCGAGAAGCCCTGGCCTTCCGGTTAGGGTAGCTCGCGCTCCGGTCAGATTGGATATAACCTTTGCCGCGGCCTTTGCCTCGCAAAAGACGTTCTGCGTGGAGGTGACGTTTAAAAAGGTGCGGACCCGGCCTTCGGGATAAACCACAGTGAACCTGCTTATCTTTTCTTTGAGCGGCTTATTCCCGGAACCCAAAGGCCGGGAGTCGAAGAGATAATAGCCGCTATTATATTTTCCTGCGCCGCTGACCAGCAGAGCTGCACAGTCAGGGCCAGCCCGAATTACCTTCGCGCTGCTGTAGTTGCCGAATAATGAGAGCAGATCGGGCTCGATGTATCTGCAGCCGAGAGCCAGGACGTAAAGCTTGGTAAACGTCTCTAGCGTGTAGTTGATCTCAAAAGTGGCGTTTCCTTCATTCAGGCGCATGGTGACGTCTTTGACGTAGAGGTACTCTCCTCCTTCAGCCGAGGAGATGATGAAAGTCAGAATGGCCGTGAAGGCCAGAACACCAAGAGCCCATCGCATTTATTTCAACCCAGTCAGGTTCAATATCATTGGCAGGATCAGTATCAGCGCCATAATCCCTACGAATATCACAAACAATATCTGCTGGCGCTTTTGCGCTGACTTGTACTTCGATTCGCAGACTTCATCGCAGAAGCTCTCATCTCCTCCAATAGCATTGCCGCAGACAATACAATGCTTATGAGGCACAATACCTGCCATTTTATCACCAGTTAAGCATACTTTCTCGGATGGGTAAATAAGGTTTTGCACGACAGAGACCCATCCGACGATAATATGCTATGATTGGCCAAAAAGTCTCCTTTGAACATGTACAATTCTTCAAGAAAAATCCAAACGCACGCTTGGCTCCATATTCACCATGCTCCGAGATATAATTGCCCACGATTAAGCGCTTAGTTATTTATAACTTGTAAAATAATGTTATATTTGCAATCGTACATAATGAGATTTGTTAGGAACAACCTGCTCCATAGTAGCAAACATTTTAGGTTTATTTTTCCACTGGAAATAAAGGGGTTGGTAGGCCTATCTCGAAGGCCCAATGGATTGCATTAACTATAAGAAGACCGCTGGCAAGTAAGGTGCATGCTTAGATCATCGATCATTATCGCAATAGTTTTGCTCATTTGGCTCTCGCCTGTAGAAGGAGCGAGGACCTATATAGTAGATGACGATGGCTTTGCCAACCACAGGAGCATCGGTGAAGCCGTTGTGGCCGCAAATAGCGGAGATACGATCTACCTCAAGCCGGGAACCTATAACGAAAAGGTTCTCCTGAACAAGACCCTCTTTCTCATGCCTCTGACCGGCGAAGAAGGTCCGATAGTTCTGAGGGGAGATGGCATTGAGACCGGGATCACTATTGCCGCAGATGGATGCTCTGTGGAGGGTATGACGCTGGAGAACTTCACCGGCCCGGGAATTCTGGTACAATCAGGCGGGAACATTATCAAGAACAACAAGTTTGAGAAGGACAACCCCGCCATACTGGTCTTGGGCACTAATAATAACTCCATAAGCAACAACATCATGAAAGACTGCGAGGGCGGAGTGGCGCTCTTGGCGAACGCAGTCGGGAACATAGTGACCAGGAACGAGATGGAGGGCGGAGCTGCATCCATAGTCCTCAGGGATGTGGGAAATAACAACATCATCGGCAACAAAGCCACAATGGCGTCCATCGGCATCTGGGTCATGAACTCCAGCAGCGCCGAGCTTGCTGAAAACGAGATAGATAGCAAAACTCTCGGCATCTGGATCCTCAACAGCACCGCCAGCAAACTGATGGATAACACCGTGTCTGGCAACGAGCGCGGCATTCATCTGATGGACAGCATGGGCATAGAGGTCAGCAACAACAGCGTTAAGGATACGGAGTTCGGATTAATAGTGGAGAACTCCACAGAGAATGCTATCACAAAGTGTACCCTGGATAACTCTACCAGAGCCTTTGGCATCAGCGAGAGCTCAGGCAACACCATAGCAGAGAACACTATCCGAAGCGCTTCGGATACTGGATTGGAGGTATTTTACTCCAACAAAAACAACATTGTCGGCAACCGTTTCTTCAACTGCGAAAAGGGAATAATCATAGGCGATTCCTCGGGCAATATGCTTGATGCAAACATGCTTGAGGAAGTCAGTTGGGGACTGTATGTAGAGGGCTCCAGTCGCGACGGTTTCAACAATACCATTAAAGAATCCAATACAGTGAACGGAAAGCCCATAGCTTACTTCTACGGCCAATCGGGTAAGGCCGTTTCTGGCAGAGATCTGGCCCATCTGACTCTGGCCTATTGCGACGGCTTCACTGTAGAGAAGAATACCATCGAAAGCGATGCTATTTTCCTCTTCGGCTCCAATAACAACCTGATCAGAGAGAACAACGTTTCCAGGTGCTACGGCATTCGTCTTCTCGGCTCCGGCGACAATAACATAAGCCGAAACACACTGGAAGGAAACAGGTTCAGCGGGCTGTTCCTGGTGAGCTCTAACTCCAACCAGATAATCGATAATGTAGCCTCGGAGAATAACCAGAACGGCATATCCCTCCTCGACTGCACGGCTAATGTCATCAGCGAAAATACCGTGAATCACAATTACGAGACGGGAATATGGCTCAACCTCTCCAACGACAACCAAATCACCAAAAACAACATCTCCAACAACCCCATGGGGCTGCAGGTCCTTTACTCTTCGGGCAATAAGATCTACAACAATAATCTCATAGCCAACAAAGAGCAGGCCGAGGATCGCGAAGGCAGCAATATCTGGGATATGGGGAACATAACTGGAGGGAACTACTGGAGCGATCATACAGCCAAAGGTAATCCAAGCCATGGCTGGCCCAGGATTATCAAGGGCACAACGGCGAGAGACGAATTCCCCTTCCAGGACATAAGCGGTTGGATGCTGGCAGAACCAGCATCCACCCCTGCTTTAGGGTGATGAGTGCATTGGAGAATACGCGCATTGGATGATACATAAAATTTAAGTTGTGAAACCGCAATCTTCTTTTATAAGCGAGTTTAATAGGAGAAGATTATGGCAAAGAAGAAGAACGAAGGCAGCGGCCTGATGTCCTCCGCAGGGTTGATGAGGTACTTCGAGGCCGACGATACGGCAATAAAGCTCGACCCCAAGATGGTGATCGGAGCATGCCTGGCCTCAGGCATAGGTATAATGGCACTCAACATCGCTTTTGGGCTGTGGCCTTAGGCCCCGGCCTATATCTTCCCAATAATTTAATTCCTAGATAGCCTCTTGTCCATTCTGCTCAAAGTTGCCGCCACCATCAAGGGTAAGGTAATGGTAGCATCTCCATAAACTGTAACGTACTTCGCCCCGGCAGATATCTTTCCCCAGGAGATAGCCTCCGAGAGCGTAGCGCCCGATAGGCCGCCGTTCTCAGGAGTATCCGTTGTAAGCTGAATCGCGAGGTCGAAGCTCTTGGGCGTGACCAGCATGGACTGAAGGGCAAAGTTCTTGGGAACTCCTCCCCCTATTATTACTATCCCCGACTTCGGTGACTCATAGCAGATGTCCACAATCTGCTTGATGTCCGCAAAAGCATCCACTGTAAGCCGCTTGCTCTGGCTGTGCAGCCAGGCCTGCAGCCCTATCATTGAGTCGGAGAGGGCGGGGCAGAATACGGGAACCCCAAGATCATAAGCCGACCGCAGAATAGACCTGTTATCGGAGACCTGCGATCCCAGATGCTTCATAAGCTCTGTTCCTGAGATGGTCTGTGCAATATCCGGCAGAATGCTTTGCATCAGCTCCTCGAACTGGATAAAATCCTCGTCCCTGAGGAATACATCATAAATTCGGCTCACGCCCTCAGCCCGGAGAGCTGCATCGTCCGATTCCGGCGTCCCCAGGCAGTGGAATCCGAAGGATTCTATTATATCGTGCACCAGATTGGCTCCTGTCGTCACCAGCACATTTATGTGGCCCTTTCTAATCAGATCGGAGACAACATTCCTCATGCCTGCAGGGACCATCGCGCCGGAGAGGGCGAAGAATTTGGCATACTCGCCAGAAAGCATCTCTTCGTAGATCTTCACTGACTCGGCCAGCCTTCGGGCTCCAAAGCCGCAGTGCTCCATACCATCAACAAGGGCCTCTACGCTCATCCCGGCCCCAATCTCCATCTGACGCACTTTGTACATCTGATCACCTTAATCATGACAATTTTATCCACATCTTCTCTAAATTATTGGAATTGAACCCTGGCAACGCGAAATCTTTTTTCATAAACCTTTTATACCAGACCTTATGTTTAGCTCTTACGGAGGATAAACAATGGCCGGCGAACCGATGGCAGTGGATTATTATATACCACTTATTATATTCATGATAATGGGAGCTATCGTGCCCATAGGCGCTCTGGCTGCTATTAAGATCATAGCGCCTTTGAAGCCAAGCCGCCGAAAGCTGTCGACGTACGAAGGAGGGCTTGCCCCTGTCCGCGACGCCAAGATCCAGTACAGCGTTCAATATTATCTATTCGCAATCGTTTTTGTGATATTTGACGTTGAGGTTCTTTTCCTGTACCCCTGGATCTACGTTTACGCGAACGAGGTCATGAAGCAGTTCATGGTCTTCGGGCTAATGAACATAGCCGTCTTCGAGATGCTCCTGTTCATCGTGGTACTGCTGGTTGGACTGATCTATGCTATCAAGAAGGAGGCTTTGCGTTGGGTATAAGTGATGTAATACCCGTGCCCGTAGCAATCGACGAGGAGATTGAGAAGTGGACTATTTTTGGCCAGCCAGTGGCTGAGGTCTGGTTTACTACTACTGAGAAGATACATCAGATCATAGAGATGGGGCCCATCAAGAACGTCTTCAACTGGGGCAGGAAGAACTCAGTGTACTTTTTGATGCAGCCCATGGGGTGCTGCGGTGTGGAGATGTTCGTCTTCGGTGCTGCGCCCTATGACAGCGACAGATTCGGGTGCATACCGAGAAATACGCCACGCCAGACTGACGTGATGATCATCTCAGGCTATCTCACAAGGAAGTATCTACCGGTCTTCAAGAGCCTCTGGGATCAGATGCCAGAGCCCAAGTGGTGTGTGGCCATTGGCGAGTGCGCCATATCGGGAGGGCCATTCTACGATTCATACAACATCATCCAGAATACTGCGGATTACTTCCCAATCGACGTCTTCATCCCCGGATGTCCACCCCGGCCTGAGCAGTTCCTGGAGGGCTTAATGAATCTTCAGGAGAAGATCAAGCAGCGCAAGGACAAGAGAGGCTACTAAAGGAGGGATCTTTTCTTGACTACTGCAAGCGAGGTCTTGGCCGGAGTTCAGTCTGCCTTCCCTGGAGCCGTTCTGGAGTCCAGGGTTGAGTCGGACCGGAGGCTATGGGCCACAATCGATTCCAAGAAGATCGTTGACGTATGCAAATACCTTAGAGATAAGCAGAGCTTCGACCACTACTCCGGGGCGGCAGGCGTTGATTGGATCGCCAGAAACGAGATGGAAGTAGTGGAGATCATGGCCAGCCACGGTGCTCATCAGGTAGTGGCCATGCTAAAAGTCAAAACGCCCAGAGATAACCCATCCGTCAAATCCCTTACCGGCCTCTTCTGGAACGCCAACTGGTACGAGCGAGAGGCCTGGGAGATGTTCGGGATTAACTTCGAGGGCCACCCGGAGCTTTATCCCTTGCTTCTGGGGGATGAACTGATTGGCTCATGGCCATGGAGGAAGGACTTCAAGGGCTATCCAGACCTGACCACAGGCCAGAGGGCTGTTGAGATAGTTACAGCTGAGGGCTACACCCAGTACCGCATACCTCCAACGCCCGCGGAGATTGAGGCAGGGACGGTTCCAACGGAAAGACCAAAATATCCGTCCTTCCGGGAGCGACAGGAGCAGGATATCAAGTCCGACTCCGAGATGATCATGCACATGGGGCCGCAGCATGCCATGGTTCCCGGTCCGTTCCTCCTGGATGTTCTGGTAGAGGGCGAGCGGGTAAAGAAGGCGTACCTCGACTTAGGCTACATCCACAAGGGCATCGAGAAGATCATGGAGAACAGGACCTGGCTCCAGGGGATAACCTACACCGACAGGATGTGCTACGTCGCATCGCTCTCCAACAACGAGTGCTACTGCGGTGCAGTGGAGAAGCTCCTGGGACTGGAGGTTCCGGAGAGGGCGCAGTACATCCGCGTCATACTGGAAGAGCTTTCGAGAATCCAGAGCCACTTGATTGGCACGGGCGAGTTCCTGACCCTCATCGCAGGTGTAGGGTACGCTCCCTGGCAGTACATGATCATCGACAGGGAGCAGATCATCTCGTTGATCGAGAGCGTCACCGGAGCCCGGCTTACTCACACCTTCGTGCGCTTTGGCGGGGTTAGAAACGATCTGCCAGAGGGTTTTGCCGATAAGTGCAGACCCGTCATGAACTACATGAGGTCCAGAGTCAATGAATTCATCGAGCTCTTCGAGCAGGACCCGATCTACCACTTGAGAATGGACAACGTGGGCTCAATTCGGCCTGACGATGCCAAGCGCATGGGCGTGTCCGGACCGCCGCTTCGAGCAACCGGCGTCGCCTACGATATGAGGGTAGAGGATCCAATACTGCTCTATCCCGATCTGGACTTCAAAGTAATAACCGGAACCAAGGGTGACTCTGCTGATCGAATCGACGTCCGGCTCAGGGAGATTTTAGAGAGCATTCACATCATTGAGCAGTGTCTGGACAGAATCCCTGCAGGGCCGATCAAGACCGAAACCAAGGTTCCCAAGAAGGTCCCGGCAGGCGAGGCCTACTACCGGGTAGAGGACCCAAGGGGCGAGATGGGCATGTACGTGATCAGCGATGGAGGCGACAAGCCCTACAGAGTAAAGGTCAGGGGACCATTCTACGCTACCTTCCAGACTTTGACTCCGCTCTTAGAAGGCGTTTTCATAGCAGACGTAGTGGCCATTGCAGGCAGCATGGACGGCTGCCCATCCGAGGCTGACAGGTAGGAGGGAGAGGATTTGGACGGAATAATTGAAAGCATCACTCGATTTGCCTACCAGGAGCCTGCACTCTTTGCCCTGATCATAGGCATTATCGGTGCGGCGATAATCTCTGCCGTAGTCAACATAGGGGCCATGGCCTTGATCTGGGGTGAGAGAAAGGTCCTGGGAGATTTCGCTGCCAGGTACGGTCCCAACCGTGTGGGCGGCAGGTGGGGCATACTCCAGCTAGGTGCTGATGCCATCAAGCTCTTCACCAAAGAGGATGCCATTCCCTTTGGGGCCGATAAGGCCGTTTATGTATGGGCGCCAATTGTGGCATCCATGGCCACAATGCTTGTGGCAGCGGCAATACCCTTCGGGGCCCTGTACATCGATGGCCAGTATTACCCGCTGGTCGTGGCCAACATGGACATCAGCGCCTTTTATGTGGAGGCTGCTTTAAGCATCATGTCCATTGCCGTTTTCATGGCCGGGTACAGCTCCAACAACAAGTACTCGATGCTGGGAGCCTTCAGGGGCGTCGCCAGAATGATCGCCTACGAAGTGCCCATGGGCGTCTGCGTGATTGCCGTTGCGGTAATGGCCCACAGCCTTAACCTGGTTGAGATCGTGGAGAGCCAGACCCTCTGGTATGCCTTCGCACAGCCGCTGGGGTTCATAATTTTCGTAATAGCTCTGATCACCGATCTCGGGAGAATCCCCTTCGACCAGAGCGAAGCTGAAGAGGAGATCATATCCGGTTATAACACCGAGTACGCCGGAATCAGGTGGGGCCTGCTCTACTTCCAGGAGTACAATAACGCACTTCTTGGCTCCATACTGCTGACATTGCTGTTCCTGGGCGGCTGGCAAGGGCCAATCATTCCCATACCAATCCTGGATACCATTTCGCCTCTGATCTGGCTATTCATGAAGATGGTAATAGTACTGTGGTTCTTCGTATGGGTTAGAAGCGCACTCTTGCGGCTGCGTATCGATCAGGTAACGGACCTGGGATGGAAGTGGATGCTGCCGCTCTCAATCCTTAATCTGGGATGGGCGGTATTAGTTGGATCTTACTTTGCATGAGGTGGCACTAAGATGTTGAAGAGAAAGATGTTGAAGAACTTCATCTGGCCTTTGAAGACCGCCACCAGCGGCACCGAGGTCACGAGGCTCTATCCAGAGGTGATGATGGAGCTGCCAGCCGCGGAGAGAGGCATTCACGAGCTGGATGCCACCACATGCATCGGGTGTGCGTCCTGCGCCAGAGTTTGCCCAAATACCTGCATAGAGATGGTTCCTTTCAAGTACGGAAACCCTCTGAAGAACAAGAAGCTGCAGTTCCCTCAGATCGATTACGGCAGATGCATGTTCTGCGGCCTGTGCGTGGACGAATGCCCTGTCGAGTGCCTGAAGATGGGCAAGAAAGTCACGATGGCCGGCTGGGAGAGGAAGGACATCGTGAAGAGCCCCGAGGAGATAGCGGTCAAGAGATTCTCTCCTAAAGAGGTCGCCGAGCTGGAGGCCGAGGCCAAGAGAATAGCCGCAGAGAAAGCCGCCGCCAAGAAAGCTGCTGCTAAAGAAGGGGCAGCTAAAGAAGGGGCTGCCAAAAAGCCGGCCAAGGAAGGCGCAGCTGCAGAAGGAGCTGAAAAGCCTGCCAAGAAGAAGGCTGCAGCCGGTAACAACAACAAAACGGCCGAGGCCAAACCCGAGGCCAAGCCCAAAGAAGGAGGGGCATCCTGATGTCTTCGCCTAAGAGAGAAGTGAGCATCGCAAGGTCGATCTTCGAGCTTGTTGTGCTTCTGCTGGCCGTGGGCGTGATCTTCGGCGGCCTTGCGCTGATAATATTCCTGTCGCCCTGGTCCCAAACGATTCTGGAAAGGCTGCTGTCTCTTGATGTCAGATTTGCGATAGAGCTTCTGGCCTATCTAGCCATAGCATCTATCATCGTATTGCTCTCGGCTCTGACTGTGTACTCCAAGAACATAGTTCATTCTGCCCTATACTTGCTGGGCACATTTGCGGGCGTTGCCGCACTGTACATATTCCTGAACGCGCCCTTCGTGGGTGTGGCTCAGATCCTGGTGTACATCGGAGCCGTAGGAGTTCTGATTCTCTTCGCCGTGATGCTCACGAGGAAGACGCTCATGGAGGAATCCCATGGTGAAATATAAGGTCGTAATTCTAACGCTGGCCTTCCTGGCTGTGCTCTTCGCATCGCTCTCAGTTACACCATGGGAGCAGGGAGTTAAACAGCCGTACAGCTTCGAGCCAAGCGCGGGAAACAGAGTGCCAGAAAGCGGCATCGGTAACATAGGTTTGGAGATCTTCACTATCTATGTCTTCCCCTTCGAGGTGCTGGCATTGGTACTGACGGCTGCCCTTGTCGGAGCGATATACGTCGCAAGGAAGGAAGCCGTACAATGAGGAGGGATGACAAGATGACTTGGAGGGAGAAAGACAGATGATCCCACTGGAGCTTTACTTATTGCTGGCATCCACGATGTTCACCATCGGCCTTTACGGCCTTGTCACTCAAAGGAACGGTGTCAAGCTGATGATGTGCATCGAGCTTTTGCTCAACAGCGCCAACATAAATCTAGTGGCCTTCTCGGCTTATCAGCCTAATGTGAACGGGCAGGTCTTTGCCCTGTTCTCCATTGCGCTTGCAGCTGCCGAAGCGGGTATCGGATTTGCCATATTGATCTCGCTGTACAGGCTGTATGGAACCATTGACCTGGACAACATTAACGTGATGAGGTGGTGATGTTGTACCAAGATTATGCTTATCTAATCGTAGCACTGCCGGTACTGGCCTTCGTGCTATGCATCTTCTTTGGTTGGCATCTCCCGAGGGGTGGAGGATTCCTGACGGTCCTGGCGACCTTTGCCGGCCTGATATTATCTCTTGGAATCTTTACAGAGATATATCCTACTAATACTATAGTGCATCAGTCTATGCACTGGTTCGCCGACTTCAACGTAGGAATACTGATAGATCCATTGGCTCTTGTAATGCTTCTGATGGTCACCTTCGTGGTCACGCTGATCCATACTTATGCCAATGGATACATGAACGGCGATCCGGGTGCTGCCCGGTACTTCGCTGAAGCAGCGCTTTTTACAGCTGCAATGCTGGGACTTATCTACTCGGATAACCTGCTCCAGCTCTTCATATTCTGGGAGCTGGTTGGTCTCTGTTCATACCTGCTCATCGGTTTCTGGTACAGGAAACCCTCTGCGGCCGCAGCCGCCAAGAAGGCATTCCTTACCACAAGGGTAGGCGATGTCCTGTTCCTGGCAGGAATAATTCTGTTATACAATAATCTGGCCAACCTTAACCTGAACCTGGCCCCAGGAGAGTACCTGCTGCAGTTCCCAGTGATATATGCCAATATCGCCTTAATCCCGCCGGAACAACTCACTTTGATCGCCATAGGCCTGTTGGGCGGTGCAGTGGGCAAGTCAGGTCAGTTCCCGCTGCATGTCTGGCTGCCTGATGCTATGGAAGGCCCTACAACCGTCTCGGCCATGATCCATGCTGCGACGATGGTGACAGCGGGTGTCTACCTGGTTGCCAGGATGTTCCCGCTCTTCTACGCTGCGCCTTATGGTCTGACATTAGTTGCATTAGTGGGTGCTTTTACAGCGCTATTTGCCGCCACTATGGGACTTACTGCCTTCGATATCAAGAGGGTACTGGCCTTTTCCACCGTATCACAGCTGGGCTTCATGATGGCCGGACTTGGTACGGGTGCAGCTGTAGGCGTACTTGCTGTAGGTGTGTCCATGTTTCACCTCATCGGCCATTCGTTCTTCAAGGCCCTGCTCTTCCTTTGCGCAGGCTCGGTGATTCACGCCGTAAATACAAACGATCTGCGTGAAATGGGCGGTGTCGGGAAGTACATGAAGTGGACCATGTATACAATGCTCATAGGCTCTCTCTCCCTGGCCGGATTCCCGTTCTTCACGGGATTCTTCTCCAAGGACGAGATAATAGTAATAGCCTATGAGTACGGCACAGTGATCAACTTCCTGCCATACCTATTCCTCATAGCCGCAGCCACGCTCACGGCCATCTATACGTTCAGGATGTGGTTCTCGGTCTTTACCGGAAAGCCCAGGTCTGACTATGGCAAGCATGAGTCCCCTATGATAATGATAGGCCCACTCTTGATCCTGGCGGTTTTCGCCTTTGGATTCGGCTTTGCAGCCCAGGGAAGCTTCTACAGCTATCTGGATACGACTTTCGAGCACTACGATATAAACTTCAATGAGCTGGCAGTCATAGGAGGACATGCCACCGAGGAAGTTGGGCTGGCACATGAGCAGATGGTAGCTACAGCCGAGGGTGAGACACCAACTGAAGAGTATGTCTCAGAACCTGCAGAAAAAGAAGGCGTTCCAGAAGAGGAAGAACCTGCTGAACCCTGGTACATCCAGATATTGCCCATCATCATTGCGCTTGGCGGCATATTGCTTGCTGGATTGTTCTACTGGGATAGGATCAAAAAATTCGATCCTGATCAGGTTACCGGGGACAAAGATCCCATACGCAAAATGCTGCTCAAGGGATATTATCAGCATGAGATTCTCACTCAGTGGTTTGCCGAGGGTGTAGTCTACGGCACATCGATCATCTCCAACATAATCGATATCAAGCTTGTAGACGGCTGGCTCAACTGGTTAGGCTCATGGGTACTCGGATTCGGAGGAAACCTGAGAAAGGTACAGACAGGCGTGGTGCAGAATTACATCACTGCGGTTGCGTTAGGAATAGTGGTGCTAGTGGTAGCAATTGAGGTAGCCAAGGTGGTGATCCTATGATCTCGAACGTCATCACTTTGATGATCGCTGTCCCTCTCATCGGGGCAGTGATCACCTTCCTGACGAGATCAAGGGCTCAGGCGCGGATCGTGGCGCTGATAGCGTCGCTAATCCCGCTAGTACTCTCCTTGCAGATGTACATGGAGTTCGATAAGACCTCCAGAGCTATGCAGTTCGTTGAAAACTATCAATGGATTCCCTCCATAGGTGTGAACTACACTGTTGGTGTAGATGGAATAGGGTTCCCATTGGTTCTGCTTTCAACGATAGTATCCGTGCTGGTGATAATCTATTCATGGGGTGAGAATAAGAAGCCCAACCAGTTCTTCGCACTGCTTCTCCTCAATGAATTAGGAGTGATTGGAGTCTTCACATCTCTGGACTTCTTCCTCTTCTACATCTACTGGGAGATCGTGCTCATACCCATGTACTTCCTGATAGGAATCTGGGGAGGTCCGAGAAAGGATTACGCTGCCCTCAAGTTCTTCATCTACACCCACGTAGCCAGCCTGGTGATGCTGCTGGCGATCTTCGGCCTGTACTTCACCTACCAGCTGCCTGACGGATCGAGGACCTTTAACATACTGGCGCTTCTTCAGGCTGCAGAGAACCCGGAAATATTCCCGCAAAGCCTGTTGAATCTCATATTCGCAGGGCTGCTCTTCGGGTTCCTGGTGAAGATGCCTGCCTTCCCCTTCCACACCTGGCTGCCGGATGCTCACGTTGAGGCTCCTACAGCCGGTTCGGTGGTCCTTGCAGCGCTGCTGCTCAAGATGGGCGGATATGGCATTTTCAGGATAATTCTGCCCCTGCTTCCGTATGTGAGCAAGGCTTTCGTGACCATCATCGCCGTAATTGCCGTGATCAGCATTGTCTACGGTGCATTCCTGGCGCTGTCGCAGAAGGATATAAAGAAGCTAGTTGCTTACTCTTCCGTCAGCCATATGGGATTTGTGACTCTCGGAGCGGTGGCTTTCACCTGGCTATCCATCCAGGGAGCAATGTTCCAGCAGTTCTCCCACGGGATCATCA
Organism: Methanotrichaceae archaeon; assembly: GCA_963847095.1. Classification (GTDB taxonomy): domain Archaea; phylum Halobacteriota; class Methanosarcinia; order Methanotrichales; family Methanotrichaceae; genus CAWJYS01. The sequence continues at coordinate 91,498 of CAWJYS010000001.1, forward strand.
CATGCGTCCTGTTCATGTCTGCAGGCACTATTCAGCACGTAGTAGGGACCAGGATCATTGCTGATCTAGGTGGCCTGGCAGATAGGATGCCCAAGTTCGCTGTCATCATGCTGGCAGGCTTCATGGCATCCCTGGGACTTCCAGGAATGAGCGGGTTCGTGGCGGAGTTCATGGTCCTGACAGGATCATACGCCAGTTTGCCCAGCTACACTATGATAGTGGTATTCCTAAGCATTGCCATAACTGCAGCATATCACCTGTGGGCTATGCAGAAGGCCATGTTTGGTCCGATATTGAAAAAGTATCTGGATGTTCACGACCCGCATTCGTATGAGCTGTTCTCCATGGGCATGATAATCCTGCTATCACTGCTATTCGGAATAATGCCAAGCCTGATAACGGACATAATGGGCACAGCTGCCTATCAGGTAATGGAGCCGGTTAGGACTTTAGTCGAGATGGGGGTGGTCTAAATGGATCTAGGACATTATGCGCCTCTTTTCCCGGAGGTCCTTCTTACCATCCTGGCAATGCTGATAGTGCTGCTGGGGGCCCTCATCAAGAACAGCGGGAAGATAAATGGATATCTGACCCTTGTGGGGCTGCTGGCAGCCCTGGGGATGGTGGCAAGCTCTGTGCTAAGTGCCACGACTGCCATCTTCTTCTTCGACACCATATCAGTCGATCCCCTATCGCAGTTCTTCAAGGCGGTATTCCTCATAGTCTCGCTGCTGGTAGTGATCGCTTCGATGTCCAGGTACATCAGCGATCGGGGAGCCGATGAGTTCTATGCTCTGCTCCTCTTCGCAACAGTGGGAATGATGGTTGTAGCAAGCTCCATAGACCTGATCACCCTGTTCGTAGGCTTCGAGCTGGCATCGCTCTCCACTTACGCCCTGGCAGCCTTCGATAAGTCGAAGAAGAATCTTGAGGCAGCGATGAAGTACTTCATCTTCGGGTCTGTCTCTGCGTCTCTGATGCTCTTCGGCTTCTCCCTGCTGTACGGAATGGCAGGAACGACCAGGATAGCTGATATTGCAACCGCTTCCATGGCGAACTTTTCGCCGGCTATAGTGGTCGCACTCATCTTCGTGGTAGCGGGCTTCGCCTTCAAAATGGCACTGGTGCCGTTCCATATGTGGGCTCCCGATACCTACGAGGGCTCGCCGGCTCTTGTGTCGGCTATGCTCGCCGCTGGCTCAAAGAAGATGGGGTTCGTGGCAGCCTTCAGGGTATTGCTGATAGCTTTGATTGCCATTCGACTGGAGTGGTATCTGGCCTTCGCTATACTGGCGGCTATCACTATGACTCTTGGCAACCTGGCGGCTTGCTGGCAGAACAATGTCAGGCGCATCCTGGCTTACTCCTCCATTGCCCAGGCAGGGTACATCGCCATAGGCTTTGTAGTAGTAGGAGCAGCTTATGGAGCCGCTCCTGTTACGACCTTTAACGGCGTCGCAATCCCTGCTGATCAGCTGGCAATTGCAGGCGCGCTCCTTCTCATACTGGGGCACGCTCTGATGAAGACGGGAGCATTCGTGGGTGCGGCGCAGGTAGCTTCTATGGTCTCCAAGAGCAGCAGCGAGGTGGACCCGGACGACATTTCGAACTATGCAGGTCTGGCCAGAAGAGCGCCTATAACGGCGTTTTGTATGCTGATCTTCATGTTCGCCCTGGCCGGAATTCCGCCGACAGCCGGATACATCGGCAAGTTCGTGCTCTTCAGCTCGGCCATATACTCAGGGCTGCTCTGGCTGGCTGTGCTGGCTATCCTCAACAGCGCTCTGTCGCTGTTCTATTACCTGAGGATAATCAGCTACATGTATCTCAAAGAGCCAGCCGGTCCCAAGATGCCGGAGCCGAAAGGGTATGTACTCGCCCTGGTTCTGACCCTGATAGCAGTCATCTGGATAGGCGTTCTCCCGAACGGCTTCATCGACTGGGCACTGCAGGCAGCAGCGGTTCTGCTGCCTCAGTAAACTTTTTTTATCGATTTTTTGTTTGGCTCTTCTAGGTTTAATGTGGGTAAAATCTAAGCGTTTTTTTAGATTTCAATCGCTTTATGCCTTAGCATCTTTGCAGTGAATACTTACGAGATCACCACAGAGACACAGAGGCACAGAGAATGAAAGGCCAAAGCGACTTCAGATAATAATATTAAAATCCCTCTGTGCCTCTGTGTCTCTGTGGTGAACGTCAGCTGAACTAACCGAATGCACAAAAAATTGATTTACAAATAAAGAATCGAGCGATAATTTTATAATAGACTCATTCTTATTATCGCGAGTTGGTGTTGAACGCGATTTGAATCCAAGTAGAAAGTACATGATACCTCAAAAACAGGCCGCACTTGCCCCCTTGCCGTCGGAGAACAGAAAAAGCACTACTTTCGGCGCAGATATCCTGACGATCGCAGGGGGAACGATCTTCGCCCAGATGCTCACCGCCATTACAGCCCCCTTTCTGGCGCGGATTTACGGGCCTGATGCCTTCGGAATGCTTGCCCTGTTCACATCCCTGGTCACGACTATAGCAATAGTTGCCTGCTTGAAGTATGAGCTCTCCATAATGCTTCCCAGATCAGACAGGGATGCAGCCAACCTCCTCGGGGTCAGCCTTACCTCTGCAATCATAATAAGCATCTTTACTCTGCCGCTTTTGAAGCTCTTACAGGACCCGCTGCTGCAGTGGCTTAAGGCCACCGAGCTTGAGCCATATCTGTGGCTGGTGGCGCCAGCCGTATTTGTGAGCGGGGCATTTGTGGCTCTCAACTACTGGAACTCCAGGAACAGGCAGTACAGACGCTTATCCATCGCAAGGGTCATCAGCTCTATGGCAACAGTTGGCATCCAGCTCGGGGCAGGCCTTGCGGGGTATGCATACGGAGGAAGCCTCATAGCGGCGAGCATCGTGGGGTCCGGGGCCTCTGCGCTGATCCTGGGAGCCCAGATCTGGCGTGACGACGGCTCGATGATAAAAGAAAGTCTCGATCCGAAAGAGATGGCGGCAGAGGCTGCCAGGTATAAAAAGTTCCCCCTGCTCGACAGCTGGTCATCTCTCTTAAACGTCATCTCCTGGCAGCTTCCCACGTTCCTGCTCTCGGCGTTCTTCTCAACATCAGTGGTTGGCTACTATGCCCTGGGGATGAACGTGCTCCAGCTTCCCATGTCCCTGATAGGATCTGCAATAGGCCAGGTCTTTTTCCAGAGGGCTGCAGAGGCCAAGTCCGATGGTACTCTGGCCAGGATAGTTGAGGACACCTTCCTGCGTCTAAGCGTTGTCGGGATCTTCCCCATACTCCTCCTGGCCTCAATAGGAAGAGAATTGTTCACCGTAGTCTTCGGTCCTGCATGGGCAGAGGCCGGGACTTTTGTCCAGATCCTCGCCCTCTGGATCTTCTTCGTCTTCATCACGTCCCCAATTTGTGCTCTTTTCAGCGTCCTTGAGCGGCAGGGAACGTTCCTGATCTTCAACGCCTGCCTCTTCGTAGCCAGAGCTGCAGCGCTGGCAGTTGGTGGCATGTCAGGCGACCCGAGGATGGCTCTTGGCATATTCTCTGCTGTAGGGGTCGTGGCCTGGGCCGGGCTGTGTATCTGGTTGCTGCGGGAGGCAGGAGTGTCGGTACGGGGCATCTCCAAGAGAGTCGGCAGATATCTGGTGTACTCCCTGCCTGTTTTGTGCCTGGGAGTGATGCCCTGGGATCGCCTGGGCATTGATGTGATGCAGGTAGTGATTGCTGGCGTTTTGTCTGCCGTGATTTATTATGCCCTGGCGTTGAGGGATGATTATGGACTGCAACTGCCTATCAGGCGCATGATCAGGAAGATTGGGCGCTTAAGTAGCTTAGCGCATAGGTATCATTATTGGACGCACGAAGTGACTTGAGTCCTGATCCATGCAGATAACTATCATTACTACCCCTATGGCACTGTATAATGATATTCACCAAAATGCATTAACATCTAACAACAAAATTTATTTCTATTTAAACCTGAGCAACTAATTCTCTTTTGACATGTAGATGGCTGCAAATCATGCTCTTAAGCTCATTTATCTGGACGGGCTTGCCAAGATAATCATCCATTCCAGATTCGAGGCATATCTCCCTGCTGTTCGGGATTACGTAAGCCGTTAGAGCTATGATCTTGGGCTGCCTGGAAGCTGGGAAGCGTCTGCGGATCTCTTTTGTAGCATCAATGCCGCTCATCTTTGGCATGACTATATCCATAAGCACCAGATCGTATTGCTGGCGCTCAAGCGCTTGGATAGCTTCGCGACCGTTCAAGACCGCATCAGCCTTGTAGCCGAGGCGTTCGAGCATTTTCATAGTCACTTTTCGATTTGATTCGTTATCTTCTGCTAGTAAAATACACGGATATTTAGCATTAGCTTTGTTATTTTTATTTACCATTCCACTTTCATCATCGATCATACTGACTCACGAACCTTTCCAATGTCATGGACAATTAGTATATAAAATCGATCTATAATACTAAAAATCTAAATTTTGTAATAAAAATCATCCTTAAACTTATTCAATCCGAGGGGTGCCTTTTTTTAGGTTTCTCGCTATTTTGTATGGAGAGATTTGAGACGGGCAGCTACGAATCAAAATCCTTTGTGAGTTCTTTGTGAGTCCTTTGTGCTCTTTGTGAGCTTTGTGGTGGCATTTCGTAGGTGTTTGTAATTAAATACGGATTACTATTATCAACCACAAAGCACACAAAGCTCACAAAGAACGCACAAAGATAAACCTAGAGCAATACTGAGCCATCAAGAATATTCACTTTAACCTGCGGTTAGCCGCTCGTTATAGCGAAGAACCAGAAAGGTTTTAGAAGCTGTCACGGGATGGCTGGTACCTGCTCAGCACCTCAGCCAGCTCATCTTTTTGTACAGGCTTGGATATGTAGTCATCCATGCCCGCATCAATGCACATCTCCCTGCTGTAATCCAAAGCATGGGCTGTGACGGCGATAATTCGGGGCTGCTCCTCGGCGGAAAGCCGCTGGCGGATGATCCGTGTGGCTTCCAGGCCATCCATCTCTGGCATCTGTATATCCATCAAAATGATGTTGTAAGATTTGTGCTCCAGGGCTTGTAGAGCCTCAAGGCCGTTGGCAGCTACGTCCACAGGGTATCCCAGGTGCTTCAACATCCTCTGCGCTATCTTCTGATTAACCGGGTTATCCTCTGCAAGGAGTATGTGGAAATGCTCGCTATCTATGCAACCCATCAAGATCTCACCGCATACTGTACAACCATTTGAATGCGCGAATATTAAACATTATGCCTGATAAATATTGCGCCAGGCCGTGGAATGCATAGAGTTCCGACAGGCTGATAGTGTCCCTCGATATCAACGAGGCTGGTACTTGCTCAGCACCTTCGCCAGCTCCTCCTTCTGCACGGGCTTGGCTATGTAATCGTCCATGCCAGCTTCGATGAACTTCTCCCGGTCGCCTTCTAGAGCGTAGGCCGTAATAGCAATAATCTTCGGCCCATTGTCTGTCCAGCGCTGGCGGATAATTCGGGTGGCCTCCAGGCCGTCCATCTCGGGCATGCGAACATCCATAAGCACGAGGTCGTAATGCTGGCGTTCCAGAGCCTGCAAGGCTTCTATTCCATTGGCTACAGTATCTGCCTTATAGCCCAGCTTCTTTAGCATCTGCAGGGCTACCTTCTGGCTGGACACATTATCCTCGGCCATCAGTATTCTTAGAGGGCTATTTTGGACTGGCTGGCTGACTACAGGTGACTGTACTGCCCTTTGGGCAGACTGCCTAGATAATATTTCTGTCAGAACCTTGTGCAGCTGAGAGGGCTTGATGGGCTTGGTCAAGTAGGCATGGTTGGGGGGTATGCGCTGCCCGATAGAGGTCAGCAGCACCAGCGGCAGAGTCTTGTTGTATTTAAGTATCTCCTTTTCCAGCTCAAGGCCGTTCATATCCTGCATATCCCTATCCAGGATAGCGATATCGAAGTCATCTCCTCTCTGAACCCAACTGAGAGCCTCACGACCCGATGCTGCAATCATGGGGATCATGCCCCATTCGTAAACCTGTTTGCCCAGGATGCGGCGGTTGGTTTTGTTCTCAGAGACCATGAGCACGCTCTTGCCAACCAGTTGGGGCGAAACTCCGGCAAGCTGAGGATCTGATTGGCTGGAAGATGTTTTGATGGTGAAGTGGAATGTCGAGCCCTTTCCCTCTTCAGACTCGGCCCAGATCTTGCCACCCATCAGCTCTACGAGCTTCTTGCTTATGGCCAGGCCTAAGCCCGTTCCGCCAAACAGGCGAGTGGTCGATGGATCCATCTGGCTGAAAGGCTGGAACAGCAGGTTCATATGATCCTGAGGGATGCCTATGCCGGTATCCTGAACAGCGAAATGAACCTCGTTGGCTCCACCAAGAAGCTGGCCCGAGACCGAAAGATTGACCTCGCCCTCATCTGTGAATTTGACAGCGTTGGAGAGCAGGTTGCCAAGAATCTGTCGAAGCCTTGTTGGGTCACCGATAATAGTCTCAGGCACATTTTTGTCGATGGTGTAAGCCAGGTTCAGGCCTTTTTCGGATGCCTTAATCGCCACCAGATCCAGGGATTCCTCCACGCACTGGCGCAGGTTGAAGGGCTGTTCCTCCAGGACTACCTTATCGCTTTCCATCTTGGAGAAGTCCAGGATATCGTTTATGATGACCATAAGGGCATCGCCATTGATTCTGATGAGCTCAATGTTATCCCTCTGTTCAGGAGTCAAGGGCTCTTCTAGCAGGAGCCCTGTCATGCCTATAACGGCGTTCATGGGCGTCCTGATCTCATGGCTCATATTCGCCAGGAACTCAGCCTTCGCTTTTGTGGCAGCCTCGGCAGCTTCCTTTGCCTTGATAAGATCGGCCTCCAGCTTCTGGTGCTGTTCCAACTCCACCTGGAGTTCCTCGTTAATTACCTCCAGATCCTCCTTGGCCTGGGATAGCTCTGCAGTTCTTTCATGGACCCTCTGCTCAAGCTCGTCTTTGGCCCTACGTAGCTCCTCCTCGGCCCGCTTGCGCTCTGTGATATCCAGGCTGTAGATGCGGATGCGCTGTGCATCGGCCAATGAATACATCGCCTGCTGGTACCAATTCTCGCCAAGGGATACATCCCTGACATATGTGCTCGCTTTGTTCTCGCGGAATATCCGCGCCACCAACTCCCAATCAGCCAGCCAGGGATGATCACGTCCCATTCCTTGGAGATCAGGGAACAACTGTTTGGCGGCAGGGTTGAGGAAATGTACACGGCCCTCCAGGTCAACTTCGACGACGGGATTCGGATTGAGTCTGGGGAAAGATGCCAGCCTCTCCAGTTCCTCTTCCGCCTGCTTGCGCTCGGTGATGTCAACCAGGACGTGGACCGCGCCGCGCGGCCGCCCCTCATCGTCCCGCAGGGGCGTGCCGTAGCCCACCACGTGGCGGATCGTGCCATCGTCGAAGACGAGACTGAACTCGAAGTCCTGCACCTGGAAGCCACGAGCGGCCCGTTGGGCGGGCAGTTCGTCTGGCTGTAGTTCCCGCCCGTCTTTGACCGCCCTGAAATGGCGAGGCCTGGTTTCGTCGGGCGCACTCAGGGAGGCTTCCGCGCCGTAGGGGTTCCGCAGGAGATCGTCCGCCGCACGATTGCCCGTGATGTGGGTGCCGTCCGGGTCATGGACGATAAAGACAGGTATCGGTATTGCATCGAGGAGGGTCGCCAGTTCCTCAGCCCGCTCACGCTCGCGGCGTTCGCTCTCCCGCAACGCCTCCTCGGCCTGCTTGCGCTCATTTTCCCGCAGCTCTTTCTGAATCCAGGCAAAAAGGACAGGCCCTATTCTGTTTGAGACGGCTTCAATAAGTTCCCGGTCTTCCTCGGTATAGTCAGTTTCCTTGTTTGCCAGGTTCAACAGCCCGATTACATTGCCTTGAAACAGTATCGGCGATGCCAGATTGCGCAAAATGGGCAGGTGACCGTCTGGAACCACGGCTGGCTCATTTGAGTAAATGGTCTTTTTTTCCTGCAGTGCACGGCTCCAGAGCCCCTTCCAGTTCTCTCGCTGGTAACGGATGCACTTCTCCTCCATGTTGCACTGGTCAACCAGCTTCGACATGGTCGGGCAGATCAAATCACCCCGTTCATCAATATAGCCAAACGCCCCGTGTTTGCTCTCCATCCCTTCAAGCACTATGTTTAAGGCCTTGTCATAGAGGTCATCGCCTGTTTCTTTGATAAACACTTCCAGAATCCTGTTTGCCAACGCAATTTCGCGATTTTCTTTGTGCAGCCTCTTCTCGGCCACCAATCTGGCCTCAATGTGCTGCAACGCCAGAGAGACAATCGCGGCCAGCTGTGACAAAATCGTCTCGTCTTCTGGGGCGAAGTCGCCTCCATCCTCCTTATCGCTGGCCATCAGTATTCCGTTGGGCTGGCCATTCACATCCACAAGCCTCGCCCCCAGCAGGCCGCGCAGAGGTACATGATTTTCTGGCAAGCCCCACCAGGTAGGGTGAGAGCGCATCTCTGCATCGGTAAGGCGGACTGAGTTCTTTTCTAAAATCAGGTCAAGGTACACGCCGCCCTTCTCCACGTTGAACGCCTCGCCGGGAGGACAGGGCATGGCTTCCTCGGAGCGCGACGCGCCCCCGATGGTGAAGACGCCGTTGACATAACCGTGGCCTGTGGCAGCATACCGCGCTTGGGTCAGTTCCCTTGCAGCATCTGCTACCGTCTGGAGCAGGCCGTCCAGGTCTCTTTGTGCCAGCACCTTTCGTGTGGCCTCAAGGAGCTTCCCCTGGCGGGTCGCGTGCTTCTCGTGCTCGCAGGCCAGTTTATCCTTAACAAAAGCATCCTGCTCAGCTTCGGTCATGCCCCCCCCCACTAAGGTAGTTATCCCTTTAAGACTGACCAAAAGGTCATCAAGGACCTTCGCTGAGATATCAGCTGCTTTGTCAGGCCGACTCAAGCTCTGGGTGCGAAGAATTTCAATGTGCTTCGAAATTTCAGAGATTCTTTGAGAGAGGTTATCGCTAGGCATGCGTATCTCTCCTGGCGCGGTTCAATCATATTAATCGTAATAGTTCAAGGCTTTATCGGAGGCAGAAGATTACTGGAAAACCTGGATTCACAGGTAGCCTCCTGATATCAAGGGCTGTCCTGTGAAATATCCTGTGAAGGCTGGTACTTGCTCAGCACCTTCGCCAGCTCCTCCTTCTGCACGGGCTTGGCTATGTAATCGTCCATGCCGGCTTCGAGACATTTTTCCCTGTCACCATGCAGGGCATAGGCCGTGATGGCCACAATCTTTGGGCCGTTGTCGGGCCAGCGTTCCCTTATCACCCTGGCAGCGTCGAGGCCGCCTAAGACGGGCATCTTAACATCCATGAGGATCAGGTCGTAGGGTTGGCGCTCCAATGCCTGGATGGCTTCAGCGCCGTTAGCCACTGCATCTGCCCGATAGCCCAGTTTCTTTAGCATCTGCAGTGTCACCTTCTGGTTTGATACGTTATCCTCAGCCAGGAGGATACGCAGGGGGCTGTGATCGGCCTCTGCAGCAGGGCTATTTGCCTCCTCTTGGGATGGCTGCTGAGATGCGAGAGTATCCGAAAGCACCTGGTAGAGTTGGGCAGGCTTGATGGGCTTTTTCAGGGCGGCCTCGAATAGCTCCGGCTCCCCCCTCTGGCCTGCTGATGAGAGAAGGATCAGGGGCATATCTTTTTTGCATTTGCGTATCTCCCTGGCCAGGGCGGCTCCGTCCATACCGGGCATGTTCATGTCAAGGATTGCGGCATTGAAGGATGCTCCACCTCTGATCAGAGCCAGTGCTTCCTGGCCCGACGATTTGATCACGGGTATTATGCCCCAGGAGTGGAGCTGTTTTCCGAGGATGAGGCGGACGGTCCTGTTATCATCGACGATGAGCACGTGCTTGCCCTCAAGCTTTGGCTGAATGCCGGTCGGGATGGCCTTGGGCTTGCCTGGAACGGCTTTGGCTCTAATCGTGAAGGAGAAGGTCGAGCCCTTACCGACTTCGGACTGAACCCAGATTTGGCCTCCCATCATCTCTACGAGCTTCTTGGAGATGGCCAGCCCCAGACCGGCGCCCTCGTACCTGCTACTGAAGGATTCGTCTACACGGGAGAAGGGCCTGAAGAGAATGTTCATTTTGTCTTCGGGAATGCCTATTCCTGTATCCCTGACCTCGAAGAGTATCTCGTCCTGCCCTTTTGGTAAAACTGAGAGGACGGCCTCGCCATTATCCGTGTACTTGACGGCGTTGGAAAGGAGGTTTACAAGAACCTGCCGGAGCCTCGCCGGGTCTCCGACAATAGTCTCGGGCATATCTTTATCGATTGAGTAGGCAAGGTCCAGGTTCTTCTTCGAAGCCTCTGAGGCCATCTGATCCATGGCCTCCTCAACGATAGTTCGAAGATCGAAGGGTTGGTCCTCAATCTCGACGTTCTCCCTTTCTATCCTGGAGAAGTCCAGGAGATCGCTTATCAATGCTAGCAGGGCTTGGCCGCTATTTCTGATGCTCACTAAGTAATCCTTCTGCTCAGGAGTCAAGGGCTCATCTAAGAGGAGACCGGTGAAGCCTATGACAGCGTTCATGGGCGTCCGCAGCTCGTGGGACATGTTTGCCAGGAAAAGAGACTTCGCCTTCACGGCCTCCTCGGCAGCATCCTTTGCCCTCAAAAGCTCCTTCTCAGTCCTCTCATGCTCATCGATCTCTATCCTGAGCTCCTCGTTGATGACCTCCAGGTTCTCTTTTGCATCTTGGAGCTCTGCGGTCCTCTCCTGAACCCTTCGTTCAAGCTCGTCCCTGGTCTGCGTAGCGCCTCTTCCATCTTTTTGCGCTCGGTGATATCGCGTGCAATCAGCAATACCTGATCATCGGACATAGGCGAAATCGTGGCGGCGAACCACACGGTCTGACCGCCAATAGGCATATCGTATTCGACATTAATGAGTTGATGCGTATCTATGACCCGTTTAATGAAGCCCAGATACCTGTCTGCCAATGGACGCGGAAAAACGTCGTGTAAGGTCTTCCCGATAAGATCGGTAGACGGGCGGTACAGGAGCGAAGGATTTGTCGGCGCAATTTTCAGGTAGCGTCCGCTCGCATCAAAGACAACGACGACGTCGGTCATGGAGTCGAACAGAGAGCGAAGCTCAGACTCAGACGCACGAAGCGCCTCCTCAGCAAGCTTACGCTCAGTGATATCCTGGCCCTGAGCAATTGTTGCAATGACTGCAGTTCCGTCCTCTCCATAGATGTTGGCCGAATTCCACAGGACGGTACGCACAGATCCATCAATTTTCAGGATGGGTATCTCCACAGCGTCCCAGTGCTCTCCGGACATAGCGCGGCGAATATGCTCCAGTGAGATATCACGACTGTTCTCGGGGAAAAGAATATTCAGCGGTTCTCCGAGGGCTTCAGCCGACCGAAGACCGGTTAATCGTTCAAAGGCATGGTTGAACCTGGTGATCTTGAAGGACGGGTCCCAGACGATAATGGGAGCGTTGGCGTAATTTATCAGGTTCTCCAGGTAGTTCTTTGTCTCGTGCAGAGCCTCCTCCGCTCGCTTGCGCTCTGTAATGTTATCGAACAATAGCTACGAAGTACCCTCTCTCGGTGCTGTAAACGGAGATCAGAAAGCCATATTCCCAGGGGCTTGAACTCGATTTCGAACTTCTCCGGCCTGCCCGTCAAAGCAACCCGATTATAAGTATCAAACAGCTCTGGATGCTCCTCCTTTATCCCCGGGATTGCTTGCGTGGCCCTCTTGCCTATCACATCTTTAAGGCAGGTTAACCTTTCAAAGGCGCTATTGACATCAAGGTAAACAAAATCTATAGGACGGCCCCGGTCATCGTAAAGCATCTTGCAGTAGGCGAACCCATCCAACATGTTCCTCGAAGAGGGAGCGATACTTTTTCTCGCTGTCACGCAGCGCCTCCTCTGCAGCCTTTCGATCGGCCATCTCCCTCTCAAGATCCGCTTTGGAAGCAGTGACGGTTTTCAAGTTAGCTGTCATCTGGTTAAACGCCTGAGCTAATTCACCGATCTCGTCATCCTTTTTCTCTTCGAGGAAAAATCAAGGTTGCCGGAACCGATGATGCTTGTTCCAGCCTGGAGATTGGATATCGATGTCAATGTGCGCCGGTAAATTAGGAGATAATTGGTGAGAAGAAGTGCGACGAATGCCCCCATCAGGGCAAAGATGAGCAGGTTATTTTGTTGTTTCTTTTGATCTGCCTGCTCGCGTAACAGCTGCTCCAGGCGTGAAGCATCAAAGATCATTCCCTGGCTTTGAACTGCCATCCGGCTCCACGAGATCTGAACAGATGCTGGGTTAACCGCGCTTTGCTGAACTCCCGGTGAACTCTCGGCATTCGATACTACATCGTCAAAGATTTCTTTCAAACGCTGCCCATTTGCCTTGATATTATTGACAAGCACCTGTTGATCCGGCTGCTCAACAGTCAGATTCGACACATCAGCGAAAATCGAAGAATATTTTGACTCCCATCGATCGATCTGCTGGCGTTCACGGTACAGAAGATAATCATTCGATAAATAGCCAAGCTCACCGACTTCGAGCTCGATATTCTTTGCAAGCTCTTCCTGCTCAACTAGCCGATCTACCTGTTGATTTGTGGAAATTACCGATGCGGAGATGATGGCCAGGGCTACGCCGAAGAAGACCATGCTGATGATCAACTGAGTCCTGATTTTCATGGTTCCTCACTTCACCGGATGTTCACCGATTCGGGCTTCACTTCCTCTAGGCCCTTCGTGTATATGTAATCTCTGAAATTGGGCATCATTCTCTCGCGGGTCAGGTTGTTATTGATCATCCACCGCCCTTCATCGTTCATGGCGATGAGGAGCGACTGGTCAAGCGTGAGAGAGAACTGGTGATTAGGCCAGGTAGTTGCCAGATATGCATCAGCATAATTCAGCCTTTTTTGTACGATGGCCTTTGCTCCATCTGGATGATTTATTGCATACTCTTCAGCCTGGGCGATGGATTTCAGGAACCTGTTTATCGTCTCCGGATGGCCGGCGGCCCAGTCGTCCCGGCAAGCCATGAGATAATAACCTGACTGGCTGTTTTGAGCTGGCCATATCACAATGTTACTACCTGATCGCTCTTGAATTTGATCAATATATAAATCCCAGGCAATGATAGCGTCGACACTGCCATTTGTAAGGGCTTGCACATATTGTGGTGGTGGCAAATCCACGAGAGTTATATCCTGCAGGCTTATGCCATGCAGGTTGAGGAACCGCCCTAGATAGAATTCAAGTTGGCTTCTCCGGGTAACGCCTATCTTTTTACCTTTCAGGTCAGAAACGTTTTCGATTCCCTTATCTTTCCGGCCAACAAGATCTACTACGTGGTACTTATCGATAATTCCAATAACGCTGATATTTTCTTTTTTGAACGCTTCTCCGACGACGACATACTCTGATATCAACGCCATGTCCGCCTCATCGTTCAACAATCCATCGATAGCGCTAGGTGCGGAATTATAATCCCGCATGGTCACATTGAGGCCGTTCCCGTCAAAGTAGCCCTGATCTTCAGCGATATAGATTAATGCAGCCGCATCATAGGGAACTCCTCCGATGGTGATCGACTCGGGCGTTCCAGAATAGGCAGGTTGGGAACTAGCGAAATACCACGCTCCAATTCCAGTCAGCACTAGCACGACGATGACAGCTATTGCAGCTACCATTTTTTTCATGCTTTTGCCCCTGCCCGGATGCTGATTTTCATGGTCCCCACCTCAACGTATGATATTCACCGATTCCGGCTTAATCGCCTTGAGGTCATCTTCATGTATATAGTCCAGGAAATTTGGCACCTGTCTTTTCAGTGGTAAGGTTGTTCTTAATCATCCACCGCGCCTCATCCTCCATGGCAAGGATGAGCGACTGGTCGAGCGAGAGCGTAAACTGGTTTTGCTGCCAGACCGTATCCATATACTCGGCACTGAGGTTCAGCCTTTTCTGCACGATGGCCTTAGCTTCGGTCGGATGAGTGATGACATACTCCTCAGCCTCTGCCAGAGACTTAAGGAACCTGGCTATCAGTTCAGGATGCTTTGTTATCCACTCGTCGGTGGAAATCGCCTGCGTATACAGAGGCTGACTGCTCTGTGCAGACCAGACAACGGCGTTATCGCCGAGACGATCGCTGGCTGAATTGGCATACGGTTGAGCGGTCGCAATTGCATCAATGTCTCCGTCTGCAACGGCATTCACCCATTCTTCCGGTGTTTTGACGTCAACTAGGGTTATGTCCTGCATATTCATGCCATGAAGTTCAAGAAACCTGCCGAGATAGAAATGTGCTATCGTTCTAAAGGTAGTCCCAACCCTTTTCCCCTTGAGATCTGTTACATTCTCGATTCCCCGGTCTTTGCGTCCAATAAGATATATGAACTCGCTCTTAGCGATGCTTCCAATTGTGCGAATTCTTTCTTTCTGGAGCGCCCTTCCGACCAGGGGGAACTCGTTTGTCCCCACCGCAATGTCCGCTTCACCGTTCAGCATTCCATCTAATGCACCTACTCCGGTATCATATTTACGTGAGGTTACGTTGAGGCCGTTTTGGCTGAAAAAGTGCTGGTCTTCGGCAATGCAAAAAAGTGCGGTGGACTCAAACGGCGAATATCCGATGGTGATTGACTCGGGCGTTCCTGAATAGGTTGTCGGGGAACTCATGAAGTACCATGCCCCAAATCCCACCAACACTAACGCGGCTATAACAGCTGTCGCGGCTACAATTTTTTTCATCGATTTGCTCCAGGTCCTGGCATCTTCTGAGTCATGACGGCTTCCATCTTCTTATTGCTCCGCAGTTTTCTCGCCAATAAAGTTTCTTTCCAGCACAGCCTTCAGCTCATCCATCTTCACAGGCTTGGCTATGTAGTCGTCCATTCCAGCAGCCAGGCACTTCTCCTTGCTTCATCTGGGCCTACATGAAACCCCATTTCACCATATGTTCACCGACTCCGGCTTTATTTCCTCAAGGCCCTTCGTGTATATGTAATCTCTGAAATCGGGTATCGTCCTCTCAGCTCACGAGGTTATTATTGATCATCCACCGCCCTTCATCTTCCATGGCAGTAATGAGCGACTGATCTAGCGAAAGTGAAAACTGGTGATCAGGCCAGACGGCTGACATGTATTTATCGTCACGATGAAGCCTTTTTTGTACAATAGCCCTGGCAATCTTCGGATGAACTATGGAATACTCCTCAGCCTGGGAAAGCGATATTAAGAACCGGTTTATCAGCTCCGGATGGCTGGCTGTCCAATCGTTTCTGCAAGCCATGACAACAAAGGCCATCTGGCGGTTCTGTAGTGGCCAAATCATTATATTATCACCCAACCGCTCAACAATCGGATCGACAAGGTCGTACCCGACCACGAACGCATCTACACTGCCGTTTGCAAGGGCATCGGCAGAATGTGACGGATCGTCATCAACAAGAGTGACATCCTTCAGGCACATGCCATGCAGCTCTAGACATCTGCCAAGATAGAATTCTGCTTCAGTCCCCCGGAGAAGGCCTATCCTTTTTCCTTTGAGGTCTGTAACGTTTTCAAATCCCCGATCTTTACAGGCGACGAGATATGTCCCTTCGTACTTATCCACACATCCGATTATGCTGATATTTTCTTTTTTGAAAGCCTCAATGACTATTGGATACTCAGCGGAAACTGAAATGTCGACAACACCCTCCACCATCCCTTTGATTGCCTCCGCTCCCGAAACATAGTCATCCATTATGGTTACATAAAGGCCATTCCCGGTAAAGAAGCCTCGATCTTCGGCGATATATATCAATGCGGCTGATTCAGCACGCTGTGTCCCGATGGTAACCGGCTCATGAATGCCTAAATAGGTTGTCTGGGAATTTGGGAGAGACAATTCTGCGAGTCCCACAAAAGAGATCGTAAAGATGACTGCTATCACGGCCATAACGATTTTTCCCATGACTCTACTCCTGGCTCGATGCTGGCATCCATAGCATTCTCACTTCAGCTGATAATACTTACTGACTCCGGCTTTACGCTACTAAGGCCTTTAGTGTATATGTAATCCCTGAAATCTGGTACCGTCCTCTCGCCGGTGAGGTTGTTCTTTATCATCCACCGCGCCTCATCTTCCATGGCCAGGATGAGCGACTGGTCTAGTGAGAGCGAAAAATGATTCTGCGGCCAGACGGCTGCCATGTATGCATCATCATAGTTCAGCCGTTTTTGTACGATGGCCGCTGCATCATCGGGATGATTGATGTTGTACTCTAAAGCCTCGTCAAGCGATTTCAGGAACCGGCCTATAAGCTCCGGATGCCCTGAAATCCAGTCGTTCCTGCATACTATTACCCCGTAGATCAACTGGCTGCTTTGCGCTGGCCAGATGACTGTACCATCGCCCAGCCGATCTTGAATTTCATTGACATAGGGCTGCCAGCAAACGATCGCATCGACGTCGCCGTTTGCAATGGCGTTCACAAATTGTGGCGGCCTGACGTCCACAATGGTTACGTCCCGCGGGTCTATGCCGTGCAGAACGAGGAATCTGCCAAGATAGAATTCTACGTTTGTTCCCAGGGGTATGCCGATCTTTTTTCCTCTGAGGTCCGAAATATTTTGGACCCCCCGGTCCTTACGGCCAACGAGATAGTTCGCCTGGATTTCGTCGCCGCTTACTATTATGCTGATGTTTTCTCCTTTAAACGCCTTAACGACGACTGCATACTCGGACGCTCCTGCCAGGTCTACTTCGCCATTTAACATTCCATCTACTCCGGCAATTGCCGGTTCATAATCCCTTACAGTTACATTGAGACCGTTTCTGGCAAAAAAGCCCTGATCAACAGCTATGTAAATAAGCGCAGCCGATTCAAGAGGAGGGATACCAATGGTGATCGACTCGGATGTTCCCGAATAGGTTGCCGGGAAGCTCGTGAGACACCAGGCGCCAAATCCCACCAACGTTATCGCAGCGATTGCAGCTATATCAGCTACGATTTTTTTCATGATTTTATCCCATCCTAATGCAGATTTCCACGGATCTCCGCTTCAACGTATGATATTCACCGCTTCCGGCTTAACCGCTTTGAGGCCGTCTTCGTGTATGTAGTCCAGGAAATTCGGCACCTGCCTTTCAGTGGTAAGGTTGTTCTTAATCATCCACCGCGCCTCATCCTCCATGGCCAGGATGAGCGACTGGTCGAGCGAAAGAGAGATTTGGTTTTCAGCCCAGATCGTCTCTGTAAAAGCATCATCGTAATTCAACTGCTTTTGCAAAATGGCTTTAGCTGCATCTGGGTTACTGATCAAATAGACCTCTGCCTGGGCCAGTGACTTTAGGAACCGGTTGACAATTTCCGGATGGTCGCGTATCCAATCGTTCCTGCAAACTATTGTACCATATCCCGGCTGGTTGCTTTGTATCGGCAAAGCCACTATCTCATCAGCCATTTCCGCCCTTATTTGGCTGGTATAGGGTTCCCAGGTGATGACTCCGTCCACTCTTCCGCTAGCAATGGCGTCAACGGATTCATTCGCTCCAACATCAACGAGGGTTATGTCCTGTATGGTCATGCCGTGCAGCTCAAGGAATCTCCCCAGATAAAATTCGGCTATAGTATTTCGAGGAATGCCTAATTTTTTCCCCTTAAGGTCGGCAACAGTCTCGATTCCCCGATCTACGCGGCCAAAGATATGCTGCTCATTAAATCTGTCCACAACGGCGATGATGGAGACCTCATCTTTTGAAAACGCCCGTCTGACCATTGGGAACTCTGCCACCCACGCAATGTCCATGTCACCCCTCAACAGAGCGTCGGTTGAGGCTATGCCGGTAGGGTAATCCGTAATGTTGACGCCAAGGCCGTTATCAGCGAAAAAGTGCTGGTCCTGTGCGATGTAGATGAGAGCTGTGGCTGCAGTGGGCACGGTTCCAAAGTTAATCGATTCGATCTGTCCTTCGTAGTTTTCTTTGGAATTCTGGAGGGACCAGTGCGCCAAATCCCGCCAATGCAATTGCAGTGATGACAACAACTACCGTGACAGCTCTTTTTCGCATCGTTCTTTGAGAGGGACCAACGCTAGGCATGCTTATCGCTCCGAGTGCAGTTCGATCATATTAATCGTAATAATTCAAAACTCTATCGGATGCAGAAAACTGATGGAAGCCCCGACGATAGTTATTTAGATACCCCAGCAGGCTAGAAGACTGCGATACTGATGGTCTCTTTCATTGAGCTGGAAGGTTGGGTTGAGCTGGAAGGACAACTGCTCCCGATTGACGATGTGAGAGCCGTGCTCTCAGAAGACCCCTGCAAGGTCTCTAAATTCGGTGGCGAATTCATTCTCAAGTGGGACGACTGCATTGCGCGCGACCATTTCGGGATCATAGCGGAGGAGATTGCGACCAGAGGACTGCCCTCCCGGAGCGGTTGTATGCAATGGCTTGGAAATAGCAAAGGTAGATCCCGCCTACCCTCTCATGGATCTGGGCGATGCCATTGAGATAGCTGTCAGGCTTAGGAGCGATGAGGGCGTTGTGGCACTATCCGGCGGAGTTGATTCAGCCCTCGTGGCTCAGCTCGCCAGGAGAGAATGCGTTGTGGTGGGAATCGCCGGCTCTCACGACCTTAGAAGGGCAGAGCAGGTGGCGGCAGAGCTCGGCCTGCCTCTGGAGAAGGTAGTCATAGAACCAAGGCAGATTGAAGATGCACTGCGCCGAGTTCTTCACGTCATCCCGAGGACTGATCCAGTGAACGCATCGATAGCCACAACCCTGTTCTTCGTTGCAGAGTGGGCGGGAAGCCACGGATACAGGCGCATCCTTGCAGGCCAGGGAGCAGACGAGCTCTTTGGAGGATATGCACGCTACCTCCAGACAGATACCCTTGCCCAGGACATGGAGAGGGATTTTCATGGCCTCGGCCTTCAGCTCTGCCGGGATCAGGCTGTGGCAGGGCTTTACGGCGCTTACTTCTCACTGCCCTACATGGATACGAGAGTTGTGCGAGCTGCCCGTGCCATTGCGCCTGAGAAGAAGGTGTGCAATGGAGTTCGCAAGCTGCCGCTGAGGGAAGTGGCGACACGTTACCTTCCGCCGTCGATTGCCATGTGCGAGAAGAAGGCCATGCAGTACGGCAGCGGTGTTGCGAAGGAGATCCAGAGGCTGGCAAACCGGGCTGGGTTTAAGGGATCTTTTCAGGAATATTTGGATCGAATTGGCAGGGAAGATGGCTGACGTCTGAAGTAGACGCTAAAGCAGCGATAGGTAAATTTATGCGCGGGGCGGACAGGATTTGCACATGGTTTCATCAGTATTTGCGTCTTGGTGGTTAGCTTAGATGACGCTCACCACAGAGACACAGAGGCACAGAGGGATTTCAATATTATTATCCGAAGTCACCCCATGTTTTCGATCTCTGTGCCTCTGTGTCTCTGTGGTGAAGCCGTAAGTGTCCACCACAAAAATACAAAGGCACAAAGAGAGTTCTTAGGCCTTATGTACTTTCGGATAACCTCGCCCTAAAAGAGGCTAGGCAGAGTTGCCATACCCCAGCTCTCTGGCTTTATCAAAGGCTCTTTCAGCCTCAGATTCACGCCCAAGATCTTCTAGTGCCTCGCCTTTATTGTTCCAGGCCTCAGCATATTTCGGATTCAGCTTTATGGCCTTATTAAAAGCCTCTAAGGCCTCATCGTATTTGCCCAGGTTGCCAAGAGCATTGCCTCTGTAGAAATGGGCAACTGCGTACTTTGGACTTAGATCGATGGCCTTGTTGAATGCCTTGAGGGCCTCACTGTACTTCTCGTCGTGCAGGAGAGCAATGCCTTTGTTGCACCACGATTCTGCATCTCGTGGACTGATCCTGATAGCCTCTTCATAAGCCTCGACTGCCTCATCGTATTCGCCCAGGCTATCAAGGGCGTTTCCTTTGTTCTTCCAGGGCAATGCGTCTGAGGGATTCAGCTCAATGGACCTATCGAAAACATCGACGGCTTCGTCGTATTTGCCCAGGCCAATCAAAGCCACTCCTTTGCCATTCCAGAAATCTGCGTCCTCTGGGCTGATCTCGATAGCTTTATCGCATGCCAAAACGGCCTTCTCGTACTCGCCTTTGCCCTTAGCAAGAGCTAGACCTTTGTTATTCCAGGCCTCTGCATACTCAGGATTTATCTGAGTAGCCTTATCAAAGCACTCGATGGCCTCATTATATTTGCCAAGGCCAACGAGGGCAATGCCCTTAGCGGTCAATGCTTCGGCAAACTCCGGATCGATCAAAATGGCCTCATCGTATGCCTTGACTGCTTTCTCATAAGATCTGCTCTCTAAAAGCTCGTTTCCTTTTTCAAACCAGTAGGAAGCGGTCTTTTCCTGTACCGAAGCTGATGCACAAAGCAAAATAGACGCTATCAAAACGAGAACAAACCAACCCCTGACTAGGCTCCTCATGCTTACTTATTGGACGTGAACTGAGAAAAAGTTTTGCATACTTGAAATCGAACAACAATCGACCAAGAAATAAATAACATGGTACCCTCTCCACGACCGTTCATTGAATTGGCCCAAAAAGATTGGAAGAGGGGCCGTTTGAGATTAATATCCGATCCTGAAGCTGTAAGGCTGCTTGGGTCCAGCGTTGAAGCTGTAAGGCTGCTTTAATCCACCGGTAGAGCTGTAACCCGGCTTTAACCCCGACTTGAAGCTGGAAGGCGGCTTTGGACCTATGGTGAAGGAGTATCTCTTTTTCTGTACTCTCTGCGGCTGGGTCGTCGGTTGGACTGTCGGCTGGATGATTATCAGGCCAGATTGGTAGGCAGGAGCTGTGATCTGAAGCAGATTCTCGATCTTTGCTGCCATCAGGTTGCCGTACATGACCTGTACGTTTGGCATATTCCAGTTGCTCATCTGCGGGTTAACTATGACAGTATTCGACACGCTACTGGGGTTCGCAACAAGGATGTATGAGACGCCATTGTATAACAAACCGCGCGTCAGGACATTTGTATTCGACGGCTCCAGGTTATACTCCGTGCCCTGAAGGCCTTTGTAGGTTAAATGGCCACTACTATCTATTTTAATGGCCGACTTCTCCCAGAATAAGTTATACTCTGTCGAGGGGCCCTCTGCAGGAGGTGCTATCTGTGGCTTGTAGCTTGGCTGATTATAGTTCGATTGCTGATAGTTCTGCTGCTGGTAACTTGGCTCTTGATAGACCTGTTGCTTGTAGCTTGGCTCCTGATAGACCTGTTGCTTGTAGCTTGGCTCCTGATAGACCTGTTGCTTATTGATTGGCTTCTGATAGACCTGCTGCTTGTAGCTTGGCTCCTGATAGGCCTGTTGCTTATCGCTTGGCTCTTGATAGGACGGCGAATTGTAGTCGACTACATCAATAACTACCGAATTGCTTACCTTATCATCTACTGAGAAGCTCAGCACGTGCTGTCCAACCGTATCCGCGTTGAAGCCTATCTGGTTGTTGGGTAAGAAGTGATAATCGTTCTTAATCGTCCGGCCATCTGGATATTTCTCATAAAGATATCCATCGCCCTCTGCGGAAGCGATCGCTATGAGCGACAGGCGCTCCCCTTGGGGAGCCGTTGCATATTGTGTCTTGGTTGTGGTTCCCTGTATCCATAGGGTATTGCCTTCTGTTTGCGTGGTATGTGCCTCATATTGAGAGGGAGGCAAAACCTGCTCCTGTTCGCGGACGTACTGTTTAGTTGGCGCATTGCTTTCGATGTCACAGTTTTCGCATTTTTTAGGAGCCGTTGCATAGGTAGTTGAAGCGGGCTTCGAAACAGCGCTCGGATTTGTGCTAGATGCAGTATATAACGCATTATATGGTTCTGATGTCACCTCTATCATGCCTTGCTCAGATGGATGGATCTCACAGTGATAGGGGTAATTTCCTGGACTGTCAAAGAGATAGCTGAACTGTTTGCCGGGAGCCAAGTAGCCGGAGTGGAAGATCCCGTCATCGCTGGTCACTGTATGATCTGTTGTATCGTCATTGACCCAGATGACTTTGGTTCCAAGGGGCACAGTAAGCGCATCAGTTTGGTAAGGAAAATCTCTAACTTCAATCTCATTGGGCGACTGTGCATGGGCATTAAGGCTCATCAAACATGCTAAGAAAACCAGCAGAGCCACGGCCAGAAACGAATTGCGTATTATCATAACCACCTCCCACTATCGGTCTGATTTGTACGGGTTTTACTTCTATAAATTTCTTCACTTCAAACTATATATATTATTGCTTTACAATATAACCCCTAGAGCGCAAATGCCAAAATGGCACCCTAAATGATCTGTTATCTATCATGCCATATATAGATTAACCTAGGCTGGATTAGAACTTTCAATAGAAGCGCTAATACTTGGTATGTACAACATGCGCTCAAGATACTCTGCAGCTTGCAGCAGGTGCGCAATCGCTAGTTTGACATCTTGAGGTCTGAGGTTTAGTCCAAAAGAACAATTTTATATAGTCTATTATCTCAATCGGCTCCATGAAAGTTGTGCTTATTCAACCGAGAGGCAGAACAGTATATGAGATTAGTCCGGAACCTCCACTAGGCTTAGCCTATTTAGCAGCAGCTTTAATAGATTATAAAAATGATTTGAATATTGAAATAATCGACGGTTTTTTATTAAATTGCGATCAATATTATAAGAAGATTTTAAATATTGAAGCCGACGTCGTAGGTGTAACTTCAACCATAACACAGCTCAACGAAGCATTAAAAATTCCCAATTTAGTTAACAAAAATAATATTAAGTTTATAATAGGTGGTCCAGGGGCTGCGAATCTGCCCAGCGCCAAGCTCTACGAAAGTGGCTATTCAGTCATATGCTATGGCGAGGGTGAAAGGACTATAGTTGAATTGATGAAGGCATTTGAGAACAGGCTGCCTCTGGAAGATGTGGAGGGCATATCGTTTCTTCATAACAACCAAGAGATAAAAACGAAATCCAGAGACCCCATAGAAAACCTCGATGAGATTCCTTTTCCAGCAAGAGATCTATTAGACATGAAAAAATACCTGAGCATTTGGAAGGAAAAGATGGGCGTTGCTGCGACGCAAATCATTTCGTCAAGAGGATGTCCGTTCTCCTGTAAGTTCTGCAGCAAAAATACATTCGGAAGAAGAACCAGATTCGCGTCCCATGCCAAAGTAATTGAGGAAATGAGGCTACTTTACAATAAATACAAGGCGGAGATGGTCTTTTTTGACGATGATCTCTTTACACTTAATAGAAAAAGGGTACTTGATTTTTGCGACGTAATGGAGAAAGAGCTGCCAGGAAAGAGGTGGGGGGCTCAGGCAAGGGTGGAGATGATCGATCTAGAAATGCTCACCAGAATGAAGAGGGCAGGTTGCACCGATCTTATGTTTGGCGCTGAAAGCGGAAGCCAAAGAATTCTGGATTTCTTAGGCAAGGGAATCACGGTTGAACAGATAAAGAAAGCCTTCACTTGGGTGAACGAAGTTGGAATAACTGGTGGGATGTATTTGATAGTGGGCATTCCAGGAGAAAACCAGCAGGATATAGATATGACCAAGAGATTGATTGACGAGACGAAACCAAAGTCGATCGATCTGTGCTTTCTCACGCCGATACCAGGGACAGAGATATTTGAAACGACCAAGCACCTGATCCGGGACGATGTCGACTTTTGCAGCTTCAATGAATCTCTTGAAAGCGTTTATAGAAAAGATGCATTCGACGTCCAACCACAGGAACGTATGAGAGAAGTAATGGACTACTTTCTAGATACAATTAGAGATAAAGGCAAAGAATCAGATCGGCCTTTTCTCTACAAATATGACGGTGAAAGCCAATAACCTTATCTGCAAACGCAGTTTAACTATCCTCGGTGGATTGCGATTGATGGATGAGTTCCAAAAGATGTCTTTCGACCAGAAGTTATCTTTTCTGATCGATAATCTCCGAGACCTGCCCGACGAGCTGGCGGAACAGGGCATAGAGGTGCTGCTCCAGGCCGGTGAGACCGAGTATGCCGTGGTCCTGGCCAGGGATAAGGGACTGATCAAGAAGGCCATTGAAATTCTCACTGATGAAGGAGACTACCTCTGGGCGGCTCTCATAGCCAAGAACGCTGGCATGCTGGAGGAATCAGACCGGCTCTACAGGGAAGGCCTGGGATATTACCTGGATATGGAGATGTACGGCAGAGCAGTTTCGGCGGCCACGGCCCTGAAGCTACCTCCAGAGGAGATCGAGGGGCTCTACATGAAAGGCATCGAAGTGGAGAGCAGAACCATGAACCTGGAGCAGACCAGGGGTATGCTCGAATATGCTATGGACTCCATGGAGAGCGCCATCCTGGGAAGAGATGATGAGCTGTCCCGAGAGGTCATGGCAGCCATTGATCAAGAGCGTCAGAGGCTGGAGGATCAAGGTGAAAAGGCAGGAAAAAAGAAAGATTAAACAGAAGAACTGCAGCTTTATTCATCTCTCAGCCTGATCTCCATCGTCATCAGGTCTTCGGCGATCAGAGTCTTCTCGAATACATCTCTGGCATCTTTCAGGAGCGGGGAGATATCTTCTGAGTAGCGGGAGCTGATGTGGGTGAGAACGAGCTGTCTCACCCCGGCGCGCCTGGCAAGCTGTGCAGCCTCGCCCGCAGTGCTGTGCTTGGTCTCACGCGCCCAGTCGGCCATCTCGTCCGCCAGGGCGCAGTCGTGTATGAGGAGGTCTGCGCCTCTGCTGGCGGCCTCAACCGTCCGGCAGGGCCTGGTATCCCCTGTATAGACTATTTTTCGTCCCGGCCTTGGAGAGCCCATGACCTGGTCAGGCCTGACCACTTTGCCATCGACTAAAACCTCCTGGCCATGCTGAAGCTTTCCGAAAAGAGGCCCCGGCAAAACGCCCAGAGCGATTGCAGCATCTCGGTTAAATCTGCCCAGCCGCTCATCTTCCTTCAGGCAGTAGCCAACGCTCGGCACGCTGTGCTGTGTCTCTACGGCCTCCACCTGATAGCCGTCCATCCTCACCACGTCTCCCGGCTCCAGATCCATTGCTCTGACCTCGAAATCGCGGGAGAAGTAGCATATGGAGCTGAACTTCTCTACCAGGTCGATGGTATGCGTGGGTCCGGCTATGGTGAGAGGCTCTTCTCTTCCCTGGAAAGCCATAGTCTCCAGGAGGCCGGGAACCCCTAATATGTGGTCTGCATGGAGGTGGGTAAGAAAGATGTAGTTCAGGCGCATCATGCCGGTCCTTGCGCGCATCATCTGCCTCTGAGTGCCTTCGCCGCAATCGAAGAGCATCATCTCGCCCTCTCGGTTGATGAGGATCGCCGAAGGGTTTCTTTCCGGGGTGGGCAGCGAGCCGGCAGTTCCAAGGAAGACCACGTGAAGCATCTCAGACCTCTAATCAGTTCTGCCGGAGATGAGTTCTTTCGCCCCTTATGATTCTTTTCATCGGCCCGGCAAAGCCGTGGAGATGATGGGAGACGACAGGACATCTGAAATAGATTGAAATAGATACCCGAACTGCGAAAGTTTTTTATTGAGTGCAGTCCAATTTATTTCGAGGGCTATCGGTGAAACGCAAACTCGTAATATACATGTCAGCAATTGTTTTAATAGTTATCTCTGCAGGCCAGGGACAGCTCGTACTCGGGTCCGCAGGTGAGAGTTCCACAGGACGCTTCCAGAGCGTCGGCGGCGAGTTCGGAAAGGCATGGATAAACAATTTCCTTGCAACAAGTGGCCCCCCAGTCCAAACGGCCAACAACACGAGCCTCTGGACATGGGGAGACATGCCTGTTGGCAAGACTCTAGTGAACGGAAAGCTGGTTCCAACAGACGGCAACGGCACAGTAATCACCAGGGCTACGGACTGGATGGGAGATACGCCCCTGGGGGCGCCGGTCACCCTAAACAGAAGCTACAACATCGGCCTCCAGTCGCCGTTATCGGACATGTATCTGTCGGACGATCCATGGATCCGAGCCCAGCAGCTTGGTACAGTTGTGAGGACTCCATTGAACTACCAGTCCGCAATTTAATTGGGAGATAATCGTGGACGGATTCATGAAGGAGGCCCTGGCCGAGGCCTGGTAGGGGTTTGAAGAAGACGGTGTCCCCATCGGTGCCGTCCTGGTCAAAGTTGTGGCCGGCGAATTTCTACTTCTTCGATAGGCAATGAGCGGTTCTGCGAGATTAGCAGGGGCAGCTTGTCATCCGTAAAAAGAGCCGCCTCAGCCGAGGTGTTGAACATCCAGCAGTGGCTGAAGTACTCTGGAGAATCTGCAGTAATGCCCAGCGCCCTACTTGGGGCAGATGTGGTTTCTATCATTGCCCACAGGCCGCCTCTCTCCACTCCCACCCACATGTGCGGCTGGCTGACGTTGACCACCAGCTTGGCATCGTAGCCCTGCCTTCTGAGCAAGTACCACAGGGACATGGACATATCCGAACAGTCAAACCGATTTTCCTTGTAATCCTTGGTATAGCGATAGCTGAAAGTTATATCCTCAAGCTCCTGGCGGAGATTCTCTCCTGCTCTTGGAAGAGGCTGATAGATGATCTTTCCTGGGCCGTATACTTCCGGAAGCTTGCTGTAGGCCTTCTTATGCCAGTTTGCCTTCTGCAGAGCGGTCATATTCATATCTTCGGCCAGCCCCGCCGCAGATAGCATTAAACAGGCTGCTGCGAGAAAGGCGATCCCTTTTAGAGCGTCAATCCTTCGATTCATCTTGCCTCATTGGCAACTGAGCAGGCGTATTGTCTACGGTCTTTGTCTCTATTTTTGCAAGGTATGTTACCAGTGAATCAGCGTCCTATCCAGGCATTAGGTTACTGTGATCCATACATTAAAACATTATCTCTCATAAGAGCTCAAAATCAGGGCTTGTCTTCAGAAGGACTTTCCTAGATGGCGATATCTTAACACCTTGAAGAAATGGGAACGCAAAAAGGCTGCGGATACGGCTGAAAATCCCCCATTTTCAGGCTGCGAGGTGAAGTTGCGAAATGAAGGCCAGCGTGTTCTCGGAAGGGTGTCCGTGAGCCGTTGCACGGCCGCCAGATAGATTAACCATGATCCAAAAATAATGTTGGGAGATGAACATGCCAAGAGTAATACACTTCGAGATAAATGCCGACCAGCCTGAGCGCGCCGTGAAGTTCTACTCGGATGTCTTCGGATGGAAGATACAGAAATGGGAAGGGCCCATGGACTACTGGCTCGTCTACACGGGCGAGGGGCCAGGCATCGACGGAGGCCTGATGAAGCGCATGAGCCCATCGGCTACTACGATCAATACAGTCGGTGTCCCTTCCGTGGATGAGTACCTTGCTAAGATCGAGAAGAGCGGCGGCAAGGCGGTAATGCCTAAGACGGTCATTCCTGGAATCGGATGGTTCGCTTACTGCCAGGATACAGAGGGCAACGTCTTCGGCATCATGCAGGAGGACAGCTCAGCACGCTGATATCCGAGCCTCTTCTTCATTTTTTAAGGCCGCAATAATCGTTTTTTATGGCGCCCCGCTGTTTCGTATAGGCAGGCGTGAAATTGGTTGGCCATTGAGAGCACCGACCTTTCCAAATTTAACAATCGTCGTCGTTCTTTGTGAGTCCTTTGTGCTCTTTGTGAACTTTGTGGTGGTATTCGTAAGCTCTTGAATTTAACAAACAGTTGACTACTTTTCACCACAACGCCACAAAGCCCACAAAGGACGCACAAAGAAGATCTGGAGTGTCTGGACCGCCCAGAAAGATCGGCCAATTGAAATAGCGAAGAGCCTTTTTGATTTCAGACTTTTCGGTATGCTAAACAAAGCAACTCAGCATTCTTGAACAACGACAGTCTAATAAAAGAGCATCACTATTATCATTACATAATACATGGACTTCTTTACCCATTTCCTGATAGGCCTAATTGTCGCTTCCCTGGCAGACGGCTCCAACCTCTATCTCTATCTGACGCTGGCCGTCTTCATGAGCCTGCTTCCTGATCTGGACTTTGCATTGTTTCCCCTGTGGAAGTGGCTTCCCTCTACCGGCCATCACGGCATAACCCATACCCCGATCTTTATCTTTGCTGCCTCGGCCCTTATCTATGCTGCTATTGCCATCTTCGCAGAAATATCAGATATAAGAGTTCTCTTGGTGATGCTGCTGACGGGATCTCTTCATATCTTTGGCGACTTCCTGGGCACAGGAGGGGTTCCTCTGCTCTATCCCTTCAGCGGGAGATACTTCAAGCTGAACATAGATCTGGGCATTGATACTCTGCTCATGCTATTCTCCATTGCGGGTATTGTAGTACTCTTCAGGGCATACTTGAATTATCCTTACTTTCCTGATACCAGGAGCGTCACGATCCTGTTGGGATCGATCTTTATCCTTTATTACGCCACCAGAGTGCACCCTGAAGCTCTACCAGGAGCGAAGGCCAGAGAATATGGGCTTCACTGCACTGCCTACGAAAAATCCCTTCAAGTGGAAGTATGCCAGGAGAATAGAGACAAAAGAGGACATTAAGATATTCCTGAGGACCCGAGAAGGAGTCAAGATATTCACGATACCAAAGGACAGGCGGGAAAGAATAGAGCAATGCGAGGATCTTGTATACACTTACTGGCATCCTCTGGTACAGGGGGAGATGCGCTTCTTTGAATATCCCTGCTATAAGCTGATATGCCAGGAGGACAGAAAGGAGATAATCTGGAACTCTGCTGAGTCAGGGAAGGTTATAGAGGTCCAGGTCACCTTAGAGGAGGGACATCTGAGGGTTGATAAGCGATTCCGGAGTAAGAAGATGTTATGGCCATAGGGATGACCAAATACCTACCGTATATAATTGCCCTAATCTGTTCATTCCATTCACCGACCACCATGAGCATATTAAAAATACGATTACATTTAAAATTATTTTAAAATGATCCCATAACCAGGACGCGTGAAGCGGATCGCACTCGATTTATGACCCACGATGTCCGGGTGGATAAAGGACAATGCTATGGTTTCTGCGTTCAACAACTCAATATAGGTAGACTATCAGTCCATCATATGATAATATGGCATCAGGTACAGTTATATCAAGCTCCTTTTATAAAGGCTTTATCAAGCTTCCTGTTTTATTTCATTAGATATTCAGTCGTCTGATGCAAACCTTGAATCTAGCATGGCGATCAACGTGCCCCAATTCTTGGAAAATAACGTCGAAAAGATCCTTATCGGGAGTTCTCAGATGAACCTGCAACCACAGTCTATAACGGCGATAGTCTTTTAAGGTAACATTTGTTATTAGGTGGATGTCGAAAAAGGTGATATCAAATGCGAAATTCTGGTTTGATTATACTCACGTTGGCCCTAATCTTGATGCAAGGTGCAATTGCGGCAAATCCGGTAGATATAATTGCCGCTCCACTTCAGGAGGGCCTTAGCACTAATGCCCAGGATCTAGAAAAAAAAGCCCTGGAGCACATTGCCCAGGGCAACCTGACCCAGGAGCATATTAGCCAGGATATAAACTCTACAAAGGAGCAGCTCAGGAAGGAAGCTATGGGGCAGATTAATCAAGGGTTGAATGTCACGGCAGAGCAGCTTGAGCAAAGGGCAAAGGAAGAGCTGAAGAACCAGGTAAACCAAAAGGTTCAGCAGCCAGGATTTGAGTCATTATTTACTTTGATTGGCATACTTGGAACTGCTTTTATACTCGCAAGGAGAAATTAGGCCTGGCAAAAACTATCTTGCCAACTTTTATTGCCTTCTAAAAATGCGTTCAACATAATGAATTTTACCAGTTTATAGAAAAATTGCGATGGCGGCCAAAGAATTGATATCTCTCTAAAATGAATCATAAATGAAAATTCTGTGACTATTGCCCAAAGGGGGATGCACTGCTGGCTGAGAATTTTGATATAAACACAGCTAAAGGCCTCTCTGAAGCCGAGGCTGCTGAGCTGCTAAAAGAGGTGGGCTATAACGAGCTGCCCTCAGCCAAACCTCGCAGCGTCTTTGCCATCGCCTTGGAAGTATCCAGGGAGCCTATGTTCTTGCTCCTGGTAGCGGGCGGTCTGGTCTATCTATTGCTCGGAGATCTCCAAGAGGCATTGATGCTCATGGGCTTCGTCTTCGTTGTCATGGGCATTACCTTTTACCAGGAACGCAAGACAGAGAGAGCCTTGGAAGCCTTGAGAGACCTTTCCAGCCCACGGGCACTGGTGATCCGGGAAGGCGAAGAGAAACGAATAGCTGGAAGGGAAGTGGTCCCCGGAGATCTAATCGTTCTTTCAGAGGGCGACCGCGTGCCTGCAGATGCAGTTTTGCTGAGCTGCACTAACCTTTCCGCAGACGAATCTCTTCTCACAGGTGAGTCGGTCTCTGTACGAAAGGTATGTTCCGAAGGCACAGAAAAAGTACCTGTGATGGCTCGACCGGGTGGAGACGATCTGCCATTCGTCTACTCTGGAAGCCTGGTGGTGCAGGGCCAGGGCGTGGCAGTGGCCAGGGCCACAGGAATTAACACCGAGATCGGCAAGATCGGAGGGGCCCTGCAGAAAGTCAAGTCCGAGGAGACGGCGCTTCAAAAAGAGACCAATATTCTGGTCCGCAACCTGGCAATGTTTGGGTTTGGGTCTATGCTTGCTGGTAGTAATTGCCTACGGCATGACCAGATGCAACTGGCTGCAAGGATTCTGGCGGGCATAACTATGGCCATGGCTGTGCTGCCAGAAGAGTTTCCTGTGGTTTTGACCGTATTTCTTGCGCTGGGAGCGTGGAGGATCTCCCAGAACAACGTCCTGACCAGGCGTGTTCCGGCAGTGGAGACCCTGGGTTCAGCCACAGTGCTCTGCGTGGATAAGACAGGTACCCTGACAATGAACCGCATGAAGGTGAAGAAGATATTCGCCGGCGGCAAGTTCTACCAGCTGGATGATGCCAGAGATCGTTTGCCAGAGGCCATTCATGAGGTGATTGAGTTCAGCATTCTGGCCAGCCAGATAGATCCCATTCGACCCCATGGAGAAGGCCTTCAAGAAGCTAGGCGAGGACTACCTGGACAAGACTGAGCACATTCACATGGACTGGGAGCTGGTGAAAGAGTATCCACTATCAAAGAAGCTGCTGGCCATGTCCCGCGTCTGGAGGTCGCCTTCCGGAAAAGAGTATGTGATCGCGGCCAAAGGGGCACCTGAGGCCATAGCGGACTTGTGTCACTTCAACCCGGACAGCAAAGGGAGCTTTCCAAAGATATCCAGGCCATGGCCAAGGAGGGCATGCGCGTCTTGGGTGTAGCCGCGGCCTCGTTCCAGGAGATTGATCTGCCGGATGGACAGCACGACTTCGAGTTTAAATTTCTTGGCCTGATAGGCATGGAGGACCCAGTGCGACCGGGCGTTCCTGAGGCATCAAGGAGTGCTATTCGGCAGGGATAAGAGTGGTGATGATAACAGGAGACTATCCCGGCACTGCTCAGGCCATAGCCAGGCAAATCGGCCTGCCACTCAGATCAGGTCATTACCGGCCCTGAATTGGAAAGACTGAGTGATCAAGAACTTCAGAAGCAAGTCAAAGATATCTGCATCTTCTCTCGCGTGGTGCCGGAACAGAAGCTGAGGCTTGTCCGGGCTTTAAAGGCCAATGGAGAGGTCGTGGCCATGACAGGCGACGGCGTTAACGATGCGCCGGCCCTGAAAGCTGCCAATATCGGAATTGCCATGGGCGGCAGGGGCACGGACGTGGCCCGCGAGGCGGCATCTCTGGTGCTATTGGATGATGACTTCTCCTCAATCGTCAAGGCCATAAGGTCAGGCCGCAGGATATTCGACAATATCAAGAAGGCCATGGCCTACATTCTGGCCATCCATGTGCCCATTGCGGGCATTTCTCTAATCCCCGTCGCTCCTGGAATGGCCGCTAGTTTTCTTCCCGGTTCATGTGGTCTTCCTGGAGCTTATCATAGATCCCGCCTGCTCAATTGCCTTTGAGGCCGAGCCTGAGGAGGCAGATGTGATGAACCGGCCACCCAGAGATCCAAATAGCGCCTCTGTTTAGCAGGCAGCATTGTGCCTCAGTCTGCTTCAGGGCTTGAGCGTTCTGGTCATAGTCCTGGCTGTCTTCGCAGTCTCACTCTATCGTGGTCAGGGTGAGGCCGAGGCCAGGGCGCTGACTTATACGACTCTCATTATAGCAAACCTGGGACTGATACTGACAAACAGATCCTGGTCCAGGACTATCCTGGAGACCATGAGCACCCCTAATCCTGCTCTCTGGTGGGTGGTTGGAGGAGCCTTGGTCTTCCTGGCAGTGGTAATATATGTTCCCTTCCTGCGAGAGCTATTCGGCTTTGCCTATCTGCATTATATTGATATAGCCATTTGTTTCATGGCCGGGATAGCGAGCATTCTCTGGTTCGAAGGGCTAAAGATCATCAATAGCAGGAATCGGTATCACGCCTAGACAATCCTTTTTGTTGACAGGCAAAAGAGGAACATATCGGAAGTTAGGGCATTATCGATCTATCGTGGAGGGAGATCTAGGCTTTGTATGGATCATTGGAGCTGTTTACTCGTAAACGACACTTAGGATAAAGGCGCAAAGCCATACACAATCCATTAATGATAGTAGTACCAGTATCTCCTGCGAGGCGAAGGGATTTGACCACTATCAAGATGCTCTCCTGGAATGTGAATGGACTTCGGGCGGTCCACAAAAAGGGCTCTCTGGGGCAGCTCCTTAGAAGCGGCCCGGACATTCTCTGCATCCAGGAGACCAAGGCCAGGGAGGACCAGCTTCCCACCGATCTGAAGGAAGTTCCGGGCTACTGCTCCTACTATTCTTCGGGGGACAAAAAGGGCTATGGCGGCGTAGGGCTGCTGAGCCGGAAGAAACCACTTCAGATAAGCAATAGTCTAGGCATAGACGGCTTTGACGATGAGGGCCGGGCTATCGTGGCCGACTACGGGAGCTTTATTCTCTTCAACGTCTATTTCCCCAACGGCAAGGCCTCGAAAGAGCGTCTGCAGTACAAGCTGAAGTATTACGACTTATTCCTCGATCTCGTGGACCGCCTGAAATCGAAAGGCAAGAAAGTTGTATTCTGCGGCGATGTCAACACCGCCCATAAGGAGATCGACCTGGCCCGTCCGAAGCAGAACGAGAAGATCTCAGGCTTCCTGCCTGTAGAGAGGGCCTGGATGGACAGGCTGGTGGAGCACGGCTATCTGGACACCTTCCGCATCTTCAATCTCGATGGCGGCAACTACTCCTGGTGGGATCTGAAGACAAAAGCCCGTGAGAGGAACGTGGGATGGAGGATCGATTACTTCTTCGTGAGCGATAACCTGAAAGATGCCGTGAAGTCGGCCTTCATTCTGAAGGATGTCACGGGCTCCGACCACTGCCCTGTGGGGATAGAGCTGGAAGTTGAGAATGGGCCTTAAGCCTCTTGAACAAGCCTCTCGGAGGAAAAAGGTTTTATCAGTGGCTGCTTTATTCTCTGTCGTGGGCCTTGTTAGGGGAGGCAGAGGATATTGAAACAGAGAGGGCCACCACCCTGGGATTTAACGGCGTCTGTTCTCGTCGCAGCATCCGCTCTGGCACTCTATCTCATCTCGCCTCAGCCGGTTGCATCCTCCGTGGAACCTTTTCTCTTCGTTCTGGTGCTTCTTCTGCCCGGTTATCTGCTGAGCATTGCCCTGTTCCCGCGAAGATATGATTTGGCAGGCAAGGGCAGGCTGGCGGTAAGCATTGGCGCGGATATTCTCCTTGCCCTGCTTTTGAGCCTCGGACTGAGCCTCTCTCCATGGGGTTTGCACATGTCCTCGCTGGCAGCGCCTGCGGCCGCAATCTCCCTGGTTCTGGCGGCAATTGCTCACTTTAATCGATCAACTCTGCCCAGGTGGAACAGGTTCGTCCCATTCATATCCGGCTCAGGCCGAAGCCATCCGGTGCGAAAAAGAGAGGCAAGCATGTCCAGACGCATGATTGCTATAGTCCTAGTGCTGGCGGCAGCAGTTGCGCTCTCCACTCTTGCGTATACTACTATGAATGCAGGAGATATGGGGGTGAGCGGAGAAGAGGAGAACGGAGAAGCCCACTTCACTGAGTTCTACGTCCAGGGTGAAAAGGACAAGGATCACCCCATTTCTATTTCGGCAGGCAGGACCGCAACGACTGTTGCGGGGATAATAAACCATGAACTCAGTGCTGTGAACTACACATTGCGGCTGGCCCAAAACGACTCCATACTGTTCCAGAAGGAGGTACAGCTCGACCATAACCAGAGCTGGGAGGGTGCAGTAGATTACGTCCTTAAAGACCCAGGAAGCTGGCAGAGGCTGGACTTTCTGCTTTATAAAGAGGACGACTTCACTATGCCCTATAGCGAGGATCATCTCTGGTTCAATGTATCCGGGGCGAACTCGATATCGGAGAGCTCCTCTGAGACCTCCGGGGACGGTGCTACAGCCCTGCGGCAGATGAAAAGAGTCGTGGCCCTGGGCGTAGACGAAGACAAATCAAGCGATAAGGACAGAAACTCAGATTCAGGCAAGGCCACACCACAGGTCGCCTCACAATCCGCCTTAAAACCGCAAGGCAAAGATGAGCCTGAGCAGTTCTCCCTCCAGGAGATGGAGTTAGAGCTTGCCGAGACCTCCGAGCGGAATAACGAGAGCCTTCAGGCATCTTACGAAAACGCCTCCCGCGAGACGACAACATCCAGTTCATCGCAGAATGATGAGGGTCCTTCAGAGATCAGTGTGCATGAGAGCGATGTCACAGAAAGCGATGCCACAGAAAGTAATGTCATTGAAAGCGATATCGATAAGAGCGAAATCCCGGAAAGCAAAGAAAGGCTGGTTGCCACATCTGTTGCTTCAGAGACTGATGATCTAGAGACAGATAATCACAAGCCAAGTACTATAGAGATAGATAATTCTAAGGTAGATAATTCGAAGATTGTTGATTCTTCCGTAGCTTCTGAGGAGAGCAATTCTCTCTCCGGCACAAGCGAGGCGAAAGAGCCTGCGAAGGACAATCCCGAGTCAGGAACACCGCAGACAGATCAAGAGGCAGCAAAGCCTGGCGGAGATAATGAGAAAGATGCTCCTGACGCTTCTCCCGGCATAGGCGATCAGAGTGTTTCCCAAAAAAGTGAAGCATCCAAGACATCGGAGATGGATAGTGAGATAGATTCCTGGGTCAGCACCAGAGGGTTCAGCAGATCAGACCAGAGCCAGGCCTACAAGTCGAAGAACATTAAGTACGTAAAGAAAGGAGACTCGGGGGAAAGTGCAGTTCTGGGCAGCCAGTCCAAAACGCCGGTAAGATTGGGCAGGTAAGCCGTGGCATAGGTCGTTAAACTTCTGCTTACAGGCATTTCAATGCTAACAGGCATAAGAATTCAGTACTCTAACGAAAAAATCCGCTTGAGACAAATCTTTTATTTCAAGGACTTTCCTGAATCCATCTGTCAGCATAAAGCACATTTTAAAAATTCATTTGATACCCTTTGAAATTATGAAAAATTATTTATTCTATACTTGACTAATTATACGTTATCGCCTCATTGGGCGGGAGTGGATTAGATCATGAATATAATTAAATTGCTTTGGACGATAATGCTGCTAGCTCTGATAGCATGTCTATCAGGCGGCTATGCCCTGGGTCAATCATCTGGCAATGCCGTTGAAATCAGAGATTTCTCCTTTCAGCCCGGTACACTGACTGTGGATGCCGGAACAACCGTTACATGGACCAATGACGGTAATGTGCCTCATACTGTGACCAGCAACGAAAGGACATTCGATTCTGGTGATATAGCACCCGGTGGCAGTTTCAGTTATACCTTCGACCAGCCGGGAAGCTACTCCTATCACTGCAGCCTTCATCCATCCATGCAGGGCCAGATCGAAGTGACATCAGGAACGGCCGCATCGGCAACACAGGCGCTGGTAGCACCATCTGCCACTCAATACGATGTTTCGCAGTACACTCAGTACTATGAAATGACTGGCGAGGCAGCTCCAACCACCCCTGTAACCACCCCTGAAAAATACGATGTAAAGGGCAAAGAGCCGTCTATGCTCTACTTCTATGGCCAACAGAATCCGATTCCTTATTCGCAGTACCAGACTTATGCTACATATACAGGAGGCAACTCTCTCTGGATTCAAGGGGCAACAAGCTGGACCCAATATGCCAAGGTCCCACAGGGAGCCAGATTATCGCTCATAGCATTAACCTCAACGATGGGCAATGGCTATCTCTACGAGATATATCCCAGTGGCAAATTGGTCAAGAATAACTACTACTTCTATCCGTATAATCGCATAAACTACTACGCTGATGAGGTTGGACAGCACGTGCTGCTCTTCGTGCTGAATAATTATCCCAGCAACGCGGTGTTGATAGACGTAACGAGTTACAGCCCACCATCGGGAGGTTATCAGCCGCCAACTACCTACCAGCAGTCGACCAGTTACCAGTCAACGCAGTCAACGCCAACCTACCAGCCATCTGGAGGATATCAATCCTCTGGAGGCTACTGATAGAAGAGGACAAGGCTATCTGAGCACTATTGTCAGGCAGACAAGGCTTGTCGCCTGACTTCTTTTTTGTTCCTCGCTTTGGTCTTGGCGACAATCATTCGCAATGGGTAATTTTCAGCCCCTCGTTGTCGACCTTCGTCGTTATGGCGATCTTCAGCCCCATGGGCTCAATTAGCCTGGCGATCTCTTCCTCATTCCTGTCTGTGACGACGGCAATGGATGGTCCTACAGAGCTCATCCCCACGAACTCTAGGCCGCTCTCCCGAAGCTGGCTCATGTAATGGTATATCTTGAAGCTATGGTGCTCCACTTCGGCCCTCTTCGAGCCTCGGAACTCTATCTCCCAGACGATATCGCCGATCCTCTTGAGGTCGTTCTTCTCCAGGGCGGGTATTAGATCCATGAGCAGAAGATAGGCTTTCAGCTCCCTATCCTGGTAGTCGAGGGTTCTGGCCCTGTTCATGAGCAGATCGAACTCTGAGCGGCCGGCAGAGGAGACTTCAGTTGAGGGTATGATTATGAAGACGTTCTTTCCTACGGCAAAGCTGTGGCGGTAGACCAGGGCCAGCTCGTCGCCGGTGATCGCCATGCCGCCGTAAGTTGCAGCCGCAGGACCGACACCGGTCTCAAAGCCCCTCGTCACCCTTCCGTCCTCCGTCTCTTCAACGTAGTTGTTGCCGAGGAGGAGCCTTATCTGCTCGGCATTAAGGGGCGAGCCGAGAGCCGTGTTCATGGCATGGCCAAGGGCAAGGAGGACAGATCCAGTAGAACCCAGGCCGACGTGCTTTCTCTGGTGGTCCTGGATTTTTATCCTGAAACCGCCCTGGTAGCCGACGACCTTCCTGAAAACTTCAACGAAATGGCGGATGATGGGCTCCCGGGAGTAATCGATGATTATTTCGGAGGGCGTGCACTCCAGCCTCGGCAGAGCAGTAGATCTGCAGTGCGAAGCCGACTCCGCCTCCTCCCGGCCGGTTGGGGGCAAAGCGGTTCATGTCCAGAACCGTGAGATGGATGCGGCCGGGAGCTACTGCCCTGACCTTGCCGGAGACGGGAGTGAGCTTGTATTCTTTTTCAAAGCCCAGGGTATTGATGCTCTCGCCGGGATAAAAGGGCTGGAACTCATACTCCACCAGGTCCAGGTCGCCGCCGCGAATCTTCATCTTGGCCATGATAGTCCCTCGATTGGCATATGTTAAACAGGTTGGTTGCACCGTCTGCAAATCTGGTCATTTGGATTTAGACCGGTCGGCTAAACAGATCGGTCGAAGTAGATGCTCTTGCCTGAGGCCTTGAGTGGCAGGCCGTAAGCGACATTGCAGCCCTCCAGCCAGCCGAGAGAAAGCGCGCTGGCTCCGGCTGTGAACATGATGCGGTTGTCGACGTTGTGGAGGCTGGCGGTCTTGGCAGCGGAGCCTAAGGCGATGCCGAGATCGGCCATCTTGATGGCGCAGTTAGGGCCGTGGAAGGGCTTCTTCTGGGAGGCGAAGGCTTCCTGCGCTGAAAGCATCTCTTTGCATGTAGCAAAACCACAGCCGCCGCAGTCTATTCCAGCCACGTCCGCGCCCTTGCAGCCGATGACGACGCAGGCGTCGCTCTGCTCCATGTTGCCGGCATCCCGCAGGAGGATCTTCATGCCCGTGATCTCGCCTAAGGAGCGCATCTCCCCGGCGAGCTTTTTCAGGTCATCGCCTACTGCTACTCTTATCACTATGGAGTCCTGCCCTCTTCCTTTCGGAGCCGTGCGGGCGGATAGGGCCATAAGCTCCGCCACCATCTCGACAGCCCTAGTTTCGCTGGTCATGGTGAGTGGATATCGCATTTGATATTTATAGTAAAGCAGGCAGAAGACCCCCCTCTTTAGGGGAGGGGATGAATCCCGTACGGTTCCTGATTAACTATTACTTTCGCGCTGCCCTCATTAGCTATATCTTCCCAATGATACATCGGTAGATAGGCATGAAGACCGCCTACAAGTTCAGGCTCTATCCAAACAAACAACAGGAAGCTATGTTAGATCTGACTCTCGAAACTTGCAGGCATCTCTACAACTTAGCTTTGGCAGACAGGAAGAACGCCTATGAAGTTGAAGGCATCAGCAGAACCTATGAGGATCAGGCTGCTATGCTGACTGTTGAGAAGAAGAACGGTAATTTCAAGGGCGTCTTCTCTCAGGTGCTTCAGGATGTATTGAGACGGCTGGATAAGTCCTTCAAAGCCTTCTTTAGAAGAATTAAGGCTGGAGAAGAACCAGGCTATCCTAGATTCAAGGGAGAAGGCTGGTACAAGTCGTTCACATATCCGCAGGCCGGTTTCAAGCTGGAAGGTTCAAAGCTGACCCTCTCCAAGATAGGTTCAATCAGGATCTTCAAACATCGCGAAGTAGAAGGCAAGATCAAGACTTGTACCATTAAGAAAGACAAGCTCGGACATTGGTATGCTGTCTTGGTATCTGAGATAGAAGATGTACCTCAGATAGAACCAAAGACCGCTATCGGCATAGATGTCGGCTTGAAAAACCAGGTGGCAACTTCAACAGGAGAAACTATTCAATATCCTCGATACTATGTCAGAGCTGAAACATTGCTTGCTGTAGCCCAAAGAAACCTCTCCAGAAAGAAAAAAGGATCAAGTAACCGTCAAAAAGCCAAAACCAAGGTCGCCAGGCTTCATCAGAGGATCCAGAACCATAGAGACGAGTTTCTACATCAAGTATCCAGGAAGCTGGTAGATTCAGCCGATCTAATTGTATTTGAAAACCTGAATATTTCAGGCATGCTCAAGAACCATCATCTAGCGAAGCATATTCAAGACCATGCCTGGGGCAAACTGATCCAGTTCACCAAAAGCAAAGCTGAAAAGGCTGGCAAGATAGTTGAACTGGTAGATGCAAGATATACATCTCAAAAATGTTCCCAATGCGGAATAATGGTTCCTAAGACGCTGGCAAATAGAACCCATGCCTGTCCTAACTGCAGTTTGCAGATGGATAGAGACATCAATGCCAGCTTAAACATCGTCACCCTCGGACTGAGGGGTAGTGCCTGTAGAGATTTGACCTCTACTTTGGACAAGTGTTCAAGGCAAGTCAGATCTGTGAAACAGGAAGCTCTGCCCCTTTAGGGGCGGGGAGGAAGTCACAGATTTGAGAGGCGCGAAAGCCTGCCAGTAAAACTGCCAGTAAAAGAGAAACGTTCCATGGACTTGGCGGGATTCGGACCCGCGGCCTCCGCCTTGCGAAGGCGGCGATCTACCACTGATCTACAAGCCCAAATAAGAAAGGTTCAGAGGAGCCCTACCTCTTCTACCTCTACAGATTCGACTCCCGGAATTGCGGAAAACGCTTCTTCCGTCTCCTCAGGGCTGTGGCCGCCCTTGTCATTCATAATGGTTACCACTATCAGGGCTTTGAGCCCGAATGCTATGGGCTTCTCTTCTATAGCGTGCAGCCTTGCGTAGCTGGGAACTGCAGCCTTGATGGCTTCCGTAAGCTTTGCCAGGTCAACATCGGTGCTCTCAGGCATAATCCTCATTTTTACTGCTGCCTCTCCCATGACATCGCCTCAGGGACCCGCGAAGCCGCAGACTTTGCAGGTATATACGTTGCTCTGCTTTTTGCATCTGTTGCATCTAGCGATGACGGTTCCGCAGCTGGGACAGGGAAACTTGGTCCCCCCCACGCCAATAAGCGTTATGCCGCAGGATATGCATTTCTCTGGTATTTCTTCCTTCATGTTATCTCCCACCTGGTTGATTTATTACCCTGTATAAACTTTCCCGTAGATTCCCGTAGATGGACCCGGTCTTCAGATGATTTGCCTTAGCCCTTAATGACCGTTCCGCCCTCGCCATCCCTCAAAGAAGAGATGAACCGTGCCGGATCGAGGCCGCAAATCACCCGGCAGGAGCGTCCTTTCAGGAGACGAAGTGCGCCCTGATCGATACATGTTTCGCGGCCAAGCAAGGCAGATGCCCGGACCTCTTTAACTACCTGCCCATCCAGGATCACACCATCGACATCTGTAGCTTTGATCAGAGGGGCATCGAGCCTCAGAGCTGCAAGGGCGGCTATGGAGTCCGACGTGTAGTCCCAGCTGTGGCCTAGACCAGAATCGTCCTCAAGCAAGGCCTGGTAGGGAAGGAGAATCTCCAGCCCATCAGGCCTTTGGATCTTCCTGGTAAGCTCTGCCCCAGTGCCGTCAGCCAGGAAGTAGGCGTACTGCTCCATGGCCAGCACTGCCATCCAGTGCGCGGCCTCCTGGGAGATGCTGTACCTGGAGAAGAGGTCTCTTATCAGATCGGCCATTGGCCCTCCGCCGGGTATTACCAGAAAGCTATATCCCTCGGCCGTGAGCCCTAGAAGAGCTCTCACCAGATCCCTGGAAACGCTCATCAGGCTGCCGCCGAGCTTGAGCACGTAAAAGGGCATAGGTTAATGTATCAAAGACTTCTATTTGAGGGTCGTCATAGATCGTAGGGTCGAGAGGACAAAAGGTTAGCAAAAGGTCGATTGGATGTAGGGTAAGGAGGGAGATTCTAATGAAATCGACCTTTGCCTGGCCCACATTCGTCGTTCGTCGTAGATAAGCGTTTCGGTGACTGGTATTGTGAAATCCATAAAGACCCCGCTCCTGGCTGTAGATGCCATCATATTTTTCCAGGGAGGAGTTGTGCTCATAAGAAGGGAGAACCCGCCTTACAAGGGCTGCTATGCCTTCCCAGGGGGCTTCGTGGAGGTGGGGGAGAGCACTAAGGATGCTGTTTGCCGAGAGGCAAAGGAGGAGACAGGCCTTGAGATAGACCTTTTACGCCTTGTAGGCGTCTACTCTGACCCTGCCCGCGATCCCAGAGGGCACGTGGTCTCGATCTGCTACCTTGCAAGGGGCCGGGGCACTCTTCAGTCCGGCTCTGATGCCAGGTCTGCAGAGGTCTTCCCCATAGATAAGCTTCCGCCTCTGGCCTTCGATCACGAAAAGATGATCCGTGACGCCATCCGCCTGAGCGATCTTTGTAACGATCAACTTAAAGTATAGAGATCAAAATTAGCTCCCATTGATTCTGAACTACAGGTGAGATGCATTGCTCTCGCAGCAGTGCCGACCGGTTAGGAGATGTTGCATGGCAGAGATCAGAGAGCTCATAGAAAAGTATGCGCTGCAAAACGCGGTGAAGTATAAGGCCGCCCCCAATGCCGGAGCGGTCATGGGCAAGCTCATGGGCGAGCATCCCGAGCTTCGCTCCAGGGCCAAAGAGGTCACGCCCTTAGTGAGTGAAGTTCTGGCCGAGGTGGAGAAGACGGGGCCAGATGAGTGGCGAAAGAGGCTGGAAGCCATCGCCCCAGAGCTAATAGTTGAGCTTTCTGAACGAAAAGAACCTGCCAAGGGACTGCAGCCACTTGTTGGAGCGGAGAACGGCGTAGTAATGCGCTTTGCCCCCAACCCCAACGGCCCGCCAACTCTCGGAAGCGCAAGGGGCATCATCGTCAACTCCGAGTACGTTAAAAAGTACGGGGGCAAGTTCATCATCCGCTTCGACGATACAGACCCCGTTAAAAAGAGGCCCATGCCAGAAGCATACGGCTGGTATCTGGAGGACTGCGCATGGCTGGACGCTGTGCCTGACGAGGTCATAATCGCCAGCCAGAGGGTTCACTACTACTACGAGGTGGCAGAGGAGCTGATCCGTCGCGGCGGAGCTTATGTCTGCAAATGCGAGCAGCTGACATTTAAGGAACACAAGGACAAGGGCATAGCCTGCGCCCACAGGGAGCAGACGCCGGAGGAGAACATGGCCCTCTGGAAGATGATGCTTGATGGCGGTCTGAAGGAAGGTCAGGCCGTGCTGCGTGTCAAGACCGATATGTCCCACAAGGACCCGGCCATACGCGACTGGCCCGCCGCCCGCATAGTCACCGCACCGCATCCTTTCGCCGGAACCAAGTACCGTGTCTGGCCGCTGCTTGGACTTCGAGTCAGCCATCGAGGACCATCTGCTTGGCACAACTCATATTCTGAGGGGCAAAGACCTGGCAGACAGCGAGAGCAGACAGAAGTACCTCTACAAGCACATGGGCTGGACATAC
Organism: Methanotrichaceae archaeon; assembly: GCA_963847095.1. Classification (GTDB taxonomy): domain Archaea; phylum Halobacteriota; class Methanosarcinia; order Methanotrichales; family Methanotrichaceae; genus CAWJYS01. The sequence continues at coordinate 134,187 of CAWJYS010000001.1, forward strand.
CCCAGAGTCATCCACTGGGGCAGAATCAAGATTCACCAATATGGTTCATTTAGCACCAGCAAGCTTAGGAAGGCCATCGAGGCAGGAGAGTATACCGGTTGGGATGATCCCCGCGTTCCGACGGTGAGGGCAATGCGCTGCCGAGGCATCCAGGCGGAGGCGCTTCGCAGGTTCATGATCGATCTTGGCGTCGGAGAGACGGACATCAGCATCAGCATGGATTCGATCTATGCAGAGAACCGCAAGATCATCGATCCCGAGGCCAACAGGTACTTCTTCGTCTGGGACCCTGTCGAGCTGGAGATCGAGGGGGATGTGCCCCCTGTGGGAAAGGCGCCGCTGCACCCCACGCAGGACCGCGGCTTTAGGGAGATTCCGGCAGGAAACAGGCTGGTCATCTGCAGGAGCGATCTTGATGGGCTTACAGTCGGAGATAAAATCCGCTTAAAAGATCTATGCAACATTGAGATTCTCAGCAAAGAGCCTGCAAAGGCCCGCTTTGCAGGCGCTGAAGTCGGCAAAAAGATGAAGATAATCCACTGGGTGCCCGAAAATGGCCTTCCCGTCCGGGTCATGAAGCCCGACGGGGTGGACGAGGGGCTAGGCGAGGCTGGGATTGCCGGAGAGCTGAACAAGGTCGTTCAGTTCGAGCGCTACGGCTTCGTGCGCATTAACTGCCTGGGCGATCCGATAGTGGCCTACTTCGCCCACAGATGAGCATTTTGAGCTTGAGCCAGGGCCGCAGCCAGGAATGCCAGGAGGGCTACGGCCATTCCCATTTTTAGGGCCTTCTGAGACCCTGAGGCATCGCCCTTTATTATTTTCCACACCGAAGAGAGCAGAAAGAGATCGGCTGCGGTTACTATTAACAGATAGGCCGTCCCGAAATGCGGGAGGTAGCTAAGCGCCACACCCGCCAGGGCGAAGGCCGCAGCAAGGGCTGCAGATATCTTTTCTCCGGCAAGGATTGGCAGAGTTTTCGCCCCGCCCTTTCGGTCGCCTTCAACATCCTCGATGTCCTTGGCAATCTCCCGGCTCATCGTGGCCAGGAAGGAGAGCCCGGCAGGGACCAGATTGGCTTCCATGCCCGAGAGGCCGTAGGCTGCGCCGCCGAAGAGGAAGGTCGAGCCCGTCAGGTAGGCCACGCATAAGTTTCCAGCCAGGGGCGTGGCCTTGAGATTGCGGGCGTAAAAGAAGAGCAGCACGGAGTTCAAGGCAGCCACGGCGAGGCATAGCTGGTTTACCAGGCCTGCCAGGATGCAGCCTGCGGCAAAGAGAAGGAGCGAGTAGCTCAATGCATCCCTGGGGCTGATGCGTCCGCTTGGTAGAGGTCGAGCGGGCCTGTTTACGGCATCTATTTCCCGGTCGTAGTAATCGTTGATCGCATTTCCTGCCCCCGTTATCAGGAACACCGCCAGAGAGATGAGGACAGAAGCCTTCGCATCAAAGCCTCCGGCGATCAAGAGGCCTATGATCGCTGCCGCTCCTGCCATCAGACAGTTGAAAGGACGCAAGATCTCCAGCAGAACCTTCAAGGATATTCCCTACGCGCTAGTGCTTCCGCGTATCAGGTATAGCAGATAGAACTCGGTTAAGTAGGTGTCGATGTTGCGATAGGTATTGATGTTGCGATTGGTATCAATGTCGCGATCGGCATCGATGTTGCACAATGGAGAAGCCAAAGGCATCGGGGCACTGCTCAGCCGAATTAAATACGTGCGGCGACGGGCGTAATCTGCCGGCTCCCTTTTGATCAGCCCAGATCGTTCTAGCCCGGATACGATTTTGGAGCATTTGGCGCTCTCGATGCCCAGCTGCTTTCTCAGCTCCGACTGATAAATGCCATCAGACTTCGAGCCTATGAGCTCCAGGGCTTTATCCTGCAGAGCAGAGACGCCTTTTGATGGGACACCTGAGACGTTTTCGGGCATTACTACCTCGATACCAGAGACCTTGATGCTAGAGAGCTGCAAAACTTGATTAATTTTAATAAATTGTGATGAGTTTTTATGGTATATATCCTTTATGCATTAGACCATCTTTTTGTTATAAATTTCTTTCTTAATATCTCTAATTAGCAATCAATTGTTGAAGATATCAGTTAATAATCAAAATATTCTCGTAGTAATATATGATTTTTGAGCAAGAGTATGCTAGCTGTCGGTGCAGCAAAACTAATAGAAATATATGCTAAAAAAATATGCCGCGCTGCGCGTTTGATTTCCTGGCCTGCGATTCAGTCGCCTGCAACGATAGGAAACCTGGCGCGAATCTCCTTGCTCCGCAGCAAGGGCACTCCAAGATCGGCAAGGATAGAGCCCACCTTTTTCTTCTCTTCGGACCTCAGGGATTTGCGATCGATAAAGGCATAGCCTGCACCGGACTTGATGCATGCTTCCTCCACAATCTCCCGATCCAGGCTGCCTATCTGGTAGCTGGAGAAGAGATGCCCGAAGGCAACGTCCGCCTCGAACATGAGGCTCGTCTGCCTCTGTACGTAATGCCCTCCGCCAAACCCCAGGAAGACTGGCAGCTCTCGTGCATTGGCCTCGATGGCGAGAATGGCCCTGGCCACAGCAACGCCTGCTGAATGGTCTGTCCACTGGCTCTGGCTGCTCCCGATCTCCGCAAAAAAAGATGGAGTGGACATGTCTGTTGGGCCGTGATGAGTTGCTTCCGCAGATACACTGAATCCCTCCGGCGCCAGATTGCGGATGTTATGCAAAAAAGACCTGAGGCCAGAAGGCGCAGCTGCTGACAGCTCCCGCGGGCTGTTCTGGCCGCCCTTTACCTCCCCCGTGAAGTGACCGCCCATCCAGGGCACCCCTTTCTCGGACTGATGCCTGCAGGCGAAGACCGCCATTTCAGGATGAAGGCCCATGCTCTCCAGGCGAGCGTCCAGACCGTGCAGGGATATCTGCCGCTCATCGTGGACGATCAGCCTTCTGTGGCCAGAGGACCTGTAACCCCCATGATCCTCCCAAGCAGTCAGCTCTAGAAGGCGCTGAAAAATGTTAAGGCTGGCCGGATCTGCTGTGGAGCAGATTATGGCCACCTCACCCTTCATATCTCCTTGCCAACACCCAGCATCTTGCTGACCATTGGAGCATAATCTATCTTGGTAGTCTTGATCTCGCTGAGAGGCATGATCACCGTTGTTGGCCTCTCCAGTATCAGACCCTCCGCAGATAGGGATCTCAGCTCCTGGTCCATGCGGCTCTTCAGCTCCGGGTAGCCAGTGGACAGGAATGCTCCGAATATCTCTCCAGGCTGCAGGTAGCTGAACAGCGGGGCGCCGATCCTCCTGAATGCCCTGTAGACTTTGGCGAGGTCATCGCGGTCGTGGCCGTGGCGGATCTTGACGTGGTAGAAGGACATAAGCTCGCAGCAGATCTTCTGCCAGTCTACGTAAGCCTCTCGGCTCAGAAGGCCGCTCTGGAAGAACTTGGTGCGCTTGCCTGAGATGGTCGGACGGGATATGCCCGTTCTTCTGGACAGCTCCAGGTCTGAGAGCATTGGGTACTTCACGAAGGCGTAGAGCGTCAGCTTATCCTTCTCAGTGAGCCGGGATTCCTCGGTCAGAGCAGGTCTGGGAGCTAGAACCCCCTCCGGCTGGTCTTCTCTTCCGAGATCGAAGATACTACTCACAGCCAGTGCTGCATCTGCAGAGTAGCTCGATACCTGGAAGGGATAATGGTAGTAGTAGATGTCCTCTACGAAGTCTTTCAGGTAGTACTCGTCGATAAGAGGGTCGAAGTTCACTTTGAAATCTGTCAGGCTCCGGGAGTAGAAGATAGAGACGGAATCGGTATCCGTGGCAGCAAGAGATACGCAGTTGGGATAGTTTATCCACGCATTGTAAGCCTTGGTATCCTTCCTGGCTTCAAAGGGCGCATTGGGCTTGTACTTGACGAAGACTGCAGTCAAGATCTCGGCCCCAACAGCCTCCCCCGAAGGCACATTGAGTAGCTTGATCAGCTTCCAGTCACGGAACTTTCGTTTGCTCTTGAATATGGTGGATCGGTCCACACCAATATTAGAAGCGAGATCTATATCACTGAAACCCGGATATCTGGCAAGACCGTAAAGAACTAACCTCTCCTTTGATGTCAATTTTAGCTGCATTTGCATAAGATATTCTTTTTTTAAGTATTTATAGATTTGCCTTTTCTTAGTTCTCTGAATATAACAATTCTGCAGATACAAGAGTACGAATGGCCAATTTTTAGCAGATTTCATTTCTGCCTCTGCACAACTGTACTTGTCTAATCATCAAGTCGGATGTACTTCCCTTCGGCCACAGAGAAGGGCCTATCGTGGCCAGGAACAACGATATCCGCGATCTCGATTATCCTGGACATGCTGGAGACGGCCAGCTTCGGTCCACATGCAGGGCTGGCGGCACGCCTTTCAGGAAGTTATTGAGGGTGGGCAGAGCGTCGCCTGCTATTACTATTACCTCATCGCTGTCTGCCCCAGAGACATCACGACGGAAATGCTGTCCAGTGTGTGCCCCGGAGTCGCCATGGCCAAAACCCGGGGGCTATTGTCTCGCCTCCCGTGAGCATCAGCCGAACGCGCCTTGGTAAAGAGATGGTTGTTCCCACAGTGGTCGGGATGGGGATGGGTATTCACCACAGTGTCTATATCCTCAGGCCCGAGTCCCCGCTCTGGCCAGGGCATCGATTATCAGCTTCCTCTTCGCCCTCAAGACCGGTATCAACTACAATCTTCCTGGACCCAGAGGTCATGAGCGTTACAGACGACCTGGCATCCAGGAGGCTTCCCGGACTGGGATCCCTGATGCAGCGATCCGGGCTTAAAGGACAGCATACTGTCTGGATGCATAAAATAGGGAGAAGCCGGTATGTTCAGCTGCTATTTCGGCTAGGCCAGAAGCGCTGCAGCTTCTCGTTCAGCCTCTCCACCTGCTGTACGGCCGTTCCTATGTACTTATGGGGGTCGAGCAGGCTCCTGATCTCCTGGGCTGGAGTAGCTTCTGTGACCGACCTCCTGCTCCAGGAGGACGTCCGCCAGCTCCCTCTTCTCCTCGAAGGCCTTCATGGATGCCTGGCGCATGATCTCATGGGCCTGCTGGCGGCCCACTCCTTTTTTGGCCAGCTCCACCATCACGTTCTCTGCCATGTTCAGGCCGTGAAGCAAGCGTGAGGTTCCTCTCGATGTTCTCAGGCCGCAGCCGCAGGTTGGTCAGCACCAATGGCTGAGGGTGATGAGGTGGTCGGTCATACAAAGGCCTCAGGGAAGACGACCCTCTCGCAGCTGGAGTTGGTCAGGTCGCGCTCGTCCCAGAGGGGCATGTTCTCAAGTGCCGGCAAGACCTGGGCCCGAACTACCCTGGCCAGGCCGCAGATCTGCTCGGACTTGATGGGGTTTCTCTTGTGGGGCATGGTGCTTGAGCCTACCTGCTTCTTGCCAAAGCCCTCCTCCACCTCGGCGATCTCAGTCCTCTGCAAGCGTCCGGATCTCAGTGAAGATCTTGTCCAGGGTAGAGGCCACAATCGCCATCCAGCAGACCATCTCAGCATGGCGGTCCCGCTGCACCACCTGGTTGGAGACGTCCACCTCGTTCAAGCCCCAGGTGCTTCATGACCAGGCTCTGGATCTCCATACCCTTTGGCCCGTAGGCAGCCTGCGTTCCCACAGCGCCGCTGGTCTTGCCAACAGCTGCCCGGGGCCGAAGCTGCTGCAGCCGCTCGATGTGCCGTGCGACCTCGGAGGCCCAGATCGCGAACCGGAGGCCATAGGTCGTGGGAACCGCTATCTGCCCGTGCGTCCTTCCGGCGCAGACCAGGTTCTTGTTCTTCATTGCCAGGTCCAGGAGAACGGAAAGCAGCTTCTTCAGCTTGGGCTCCAGGATGTCCAGAGAGGCCTTGATCTGCAGGCCGGTGGCTGTGTCCAGAATGTCGTTGGAGGTCGCGCCCAGGTGAATCCATTCGCCTGATCTGGGGCAGACCTCGGCCATGGCCAGGACCGTCGCCATCATGTCGTGTCCGATCTCGTCCTCGATCTGCTTCGCCCGCTCGGGGCTGGCGGCCTCGGCTGCAGCGGCGATGTCTGCTGCTGTGCCTCCGGGAAGCAGCCCGACATCTTCCTCGGCCCTGGCTAGGGCAGCCTCGACTTTGAAGAGGCAGCGCAGCCGGAAGTCTTCCTCCCAGATCTGCTTCATCTCGGGAGTGCCGTAACGGAAATCAATGGGGTGAATAGCCATGGCAAGGAGGATGATGAAAGGGATTGATGGAACTTTTGGTCCGGGGGAAGAGAGCGACTCGTGCGCGATTGTCTATCGTGAGGGTGCTATCGTGTACCGGAAAAGACATAAAGCTTGGCTCTCCTCGCGAAACTTCAGGTGCATAACACATTTTACCAGTAAAGTTTTAGAGATTCATTTCGCATTTAATCGAGGATGTCTGTTCTGCAACGATGATTATGTGCGGGGGATAAGAACCTCCCACGTGAGTAATTAAGCATTCGCCCAATGTGGATCTACCTTATTATATACTAATAACAGTTTCTATATTTTGTTATGGATGTGGTTCGGAACTCTTCTAAGTAAATACGATTCTCTAAAGATTTATATACCGCGTAGTACATTCTTTATTTATTAAAAGAGGTTAAAAATGAAAAATGCAGTAACTTTATGTCTCCTTTTACTGCTGATTAGTTCCATTTCAGTAGTATACGGAGTCGGAACAGATGAAAATTTAGTGAACACAAAAAATGTTGCCGTTTCGAACCAAGAACCTGCACCGTGGCTCACTAGCCCTGGGCTGAATACGGAAGAACAGGGGCTATATCACCTTCCTCGGGACCACCAATGGCACAGCGGACCGACCTACCACTTTAACGATTTCCATGAGTGGCACTACTTCACATTCCTGGGCAAGGACCTGACGACCGGCCACAACATATCTCTGTTTGTGTGCAATTTCCAACAGGGTTGGCGCAATGACATACAAAGGCCCAACACCAGGGTTCTCATGGCCTACCTCGACAAAGATGAAGCCAAGTTTTCCGGACATGCCATTGACCCGACGGGCAAGTTTGTGACCACTGGATCCAATGGGGATTTTAATTACATAGTCGGTGAGGTTGGTAAGGAGCAGGGTTTGGCCACGAACTACAACTATTCCCAGGAACGGTGGAATTTCAAAGGGTGGGCGACAAACGAGAGTAATATGTCCTCCGGCACTCCGTACAACTTTGACGTCACCGGGATCGTAAAGGCCCCAGGCTACATTCCAATGGCCTACTGGGGGTTAGAAAACATCGGATTCAACGACCAGTACGACCAGAACCCTTCTACTATGTACGGTCTTACGTACTACTACACAGCCCCGGAGATGGAAATGAACGGCACGGTAACCCTGGATGACGGCGTCGTCCATGAGATTGAAGGCACCGCCTGGTTCGAACACCAGTGGGGTAACTTCCAGTCACCTGAACAGGTCCGATACTTCTGGGGGTATGCCCGTTTCCCCAACGGGGATGCAATGACCTGGCGGCAGTATTACGGCAGTCCTGCGGGCATTGTGCCTGCCACGTTGCCCTACAACCTGACAGCTGCGGCCCTGGGATCGACCGACCCGCAGTATCAACAAAACAGGTTCGCTTTTGTACCCAAGGGCCAGCCACCACAATACTCGTTCGGTCCGGAGTTGGTGTACACGCCAATCAAGTGGTGGACATCGCCGATAACGAATGTCTCGTACCCGTGGTATGGCGAACTGAAGACGCCGAAAGGGACATTCTACGTATCCCCGTCCGCCACTCCCTCCCAGGAGAGCGCGGGCGCTGCGGGTGCATTCATTGAGGGGGCACTGGGTCTCCATAATGGCTCGATCGACGGCCCGGTGGTAGCAGAAGGATTCGGCGAGTTGGCACAGCTGCCCCATTAGTGACAATCAACCGCGGACTTCCCGAAGCTTCATACCCAGGCTACATCCATTTCGACGGCGGTTTGAATCATACCGCGGCGACGATTTGAAGCAGAACTGAACGGCTCGCACAGGCCCCGGCTGGAGCTGGGGTATAAAGACTGATCCCAGCTCCGCGCAGTGCATATAACCTGTAATCCGTTCCATCTTTTTTCGATATGCTTTAAACTGCACGATATTATTATTAGGACGCTTTCAGACTCAACCCCCATGCCTTTTGAGTTCCAGGTTTTATTTGTAATTTTCGCTATGCTATGGCGCTATTGGCCCGCAACTGGCGGAGGTTTAAAATCATTCCTATAGTCTATAGACAATGAGTTAGCCATAAGGATAATTGGGCCGATTTTATGTGTTGTATAATTTTCTGTGGATAACTTGCGGAGCTAGTACGTATATCTTTCTATAGATACACGCGAAGTCGGAAGAGCGAAAATGTACGAAATCGAACCTAAAGAATCCTATAGTCAAGAAATTCATCGAGCTAGATAACGCTATCTGTGATTATTATGCCGCTCAGCTCGAAGGACAAAGAAGCCGCATCAGGCTCTAAAGAAAACAAAGGCATCCCAAATCGCCCATAATGCCGCCATTATTTGCCTGTAGAAAAAAGTTTCAGGCCGGTTTTGCGTCCACAATCTCCTCCAGTTCGGCCATCTCGCTTCTTCTGATATCGTCTAGGATCGTACGGATCTCATCGATCTTCTCGATTCTATTCACAACTTCCTCTTTTGTAGCCATTTCCAACCTCCAAAGTTCAACAGCGGTCAAGCCAACATTGATCAGCCAGAACTCGGTCGCCCTGGCACTAATGGATTCCCTAGACGGCTAGAGCCCCAACGAAAGTTTTAGGTGTGGCCTGTCTCCTCAAGTCTCCTCCAGCTCGGTCATTTCGCTTCTTCTGATATCGTTTAGCATTGTACAGATCTCATCGATCTTCCTGATTCTGCACATGACTTCCCCTTTTGTTGCCATTTTCCAACCTCCAAATTAACAGCGTTCGGACCAACAGATCGCTCTTACAGGCCGCCCTGACGTCGCGGTATTGCGGCTCAGCTAACTTACCCTGCGACACGATATGCGCCTGTGCAGGATTGCTATTGCTTTTGGTAAGATGCTCGCCGCGCATAGGCGAATCATGTTAGCTAGTGAGCCTCTGGATTCTGAATCTGAGCTGCGGCTGCCATCTCACGCGTCTCTAGGCATCTTATAGTACTTTCCACTTATTTATACTTTCCTCATTTCATCTTTTCCTCTTTAGAACATAGAGGAAATGTTCGGAAGATTTAAGTAGGAAATGAGGATAATATACGATTCATGTCGAAACTGAATGTGGAAGTTTCTGACCCCGTGGTTATCGCCGCGCGGAAGTTCGCGGTCGATAAATACGGTAGCAGCAGAGGCATAGGAAAGATAGTAGAAGATGCCCTGAGAGATTATCTTGCGAAAAACGGTG
>CAWJYS010000002.1:0-39154 GCA_963847095.1 Methanotrichaceae archaeon
AACTGATCCAGAGTATAAGCTAATAGTAATAGCAAACCATCACTATTTTCCAAGCCTGCGCTGGAAAGCTGCACGTCCTGGCTGCCGTGTCCCCTCCTAGCCCGAGGCTCAATCGGCCTCCCGCGCCCCCGAGTGCGAGCGCCGCGTGCACGCGGGCCCGCCTGGCGGAAGGCGAAGCGAGCCCAGACGGCCCGGCCCGCGGGCGGCGGGGCCACGGGCAAGACCGCAGGAAGCGAAAGGCTATATCCTATCTCCGACGATAATCTTAGCAATGTTCGCAGAGTACATCAAAGCGGCGATGGATAAAGCAACTTATGAGATCATCGACGATCCAGAGCCCTTTTATGGCGAGATTCCAGAACTTAGGGGCGTGTGGGCCACGGGAAAGACTCTGGAGTCATGTAGGGACAACCTCATGAGCGCCCTTGAGGATTGGATTGCCTTTCGGCTCAGAACGGGAAGATCCATTCCCACGATTGGCGGAGCATCTATTGTGGTTTCTGCGGAGCCAGTGAGCGTTGTCGAATAAGCTTACTCCGGTCTCACGGCGAGAACTGATCCGTCGATTAAGGAAACTAGGATTCGACGGCCCGTTCCCTGGATCGAAACATGATGTCATGGCCAAGGGCGATGATTCTGTAATCATTCCCAATTCTCATCGTGGAGAAGATATCGGCATTGATCTTCTCACAAAGGTCCTGAGACAGGCTGGAATATCTCGGGATGATTGGCTTGATGCCAAATAGAGTGCCACATGTGCCGCCATGCGCCCCCTGGCCTAAGGCTCAATCGGCTTCCTGCGCCCCCAAGAGCGCCTGCGTGCACGCGGGCCCGCCTGGCGTGAAGGCGATGCGAGCCCGGACGGCCCGGCCCGCGGGCGGTACGATTTCAATTTTCAGATTTAGGATGCAGTAGGCAATAGAAAAGATGAGTGTGTGTTGCAAATAGCGAAAAGATTTTTATAGAACAGTTGCCCACTTAGAGGTATAAAGCGGTTAAGGGTTTGGCTAAAAACCGGCAACGGACGAAGAGGTTAAGCTCAAAAATCATGTCACAGTCATTGCTTGCCACCACAAGAATGACTCAGGAGACGGCTAGGGTCTCACAAGGGCCCTTTGCCCTTCTGAATCTCGCGTTCTCTGAGGATCTTTTTAGCACCATCCTCAAATAAGTGAGATACGCTGCGATAATCACCAGATTTAACTACTTCTTGCACTGCGAGATACGTTTTTTCGTCCACGCTTATGCTTATTTTTTTATAAGCCATGCGCTATGCTATTCTTGTTCTTGGTTATAAATTCTCCTACTAAATGCTACTCAATAGTTTTAAGTAGTAGTAGGATTAAGTAGCATTTGGTGGCAAGCAATGAATGAAAAGACTATCATAAAGGTCCCAGACCTTTCTGAAAATGCCCTGCTGATAGCGACCGATCCGATAACCTCAGGCATGCTATCAGATCTGAGCACAGCACTGGATGAACTTGCGCCCATGGCCGCCAAGATTGCCGATCTGAAAAAGGAAACCCTGGACAGAGAGGCTTCTGTCCTGAAAGCGATCCTGGAGAAAGTCACGCCCCTGGTGCCGCTGCTGAGCAATGACTGCGAGCAATATTACCGTCGTGAGATTGTCATTCTGACCAGAGAGGAGAGGGTGCAGCTCGAAAAAGATTATGGCTTTTTCAGCGAGTACAAGCTGATTCTCTATGAAAACGGCCTGCTGGTGAGGATGCACCGCTATGGCGAATGTTCAGGAGGTCTGCACCTGGGATGGGAGAATGCCGATGAGGATGTGCTTACACCTCAGGCGGCTATAGCGGCGTTCGGCCTTGCGGCCATTTCAGGGGGATTGATGAAGGTTCTTGGTGAGGCCTCGTCGGTGGTTATCCTTAAAGAGAAGCTTGAGGGCGGGCTCGCGGTTTTAACCAGGGCGCTGGAGGCTCTACTGTAAGGCAGCGTGAGGCAGGGCAAATGGTAATGAATAAAAGGCGGTGAAATACATAGATGATCTGCCGTAATTGAGTTGTTGAACACCGTCTACCTTCTAAACCCATCTCTAGATCGAAGCTTTGATTTATTGAAAAGGAAAAGAAGTACTTCCAATGAATCTGAACGACCTCCTGAAATCCAGGCGTGAAGAGATCCTGAAAATTGCAGCCAAGCATGGTGCCCGCAACGTGCGGGTCTTCGGCTCGGTGGCCCGAGGCGAAGCTGATTCCCAAAGCGATATAGATCTCTTAGTGGAGTTTAAGCGAGGAACAACCTTGCTTGGCCATGCTGCTTTAGTGCAGGAGCTGGAAGACCTCTTGGGCGTCAAGGTTGATGTGGTGAGCGAGCGCGGACTAAGAGATCGGGTTAGAGAGCGCGTCCTACGAGAGGCGGTAGCCATTTGAGGGAAGACCGAGCCTGGCTTCTGGACATTCTAGAGGCTTTAGAAAAGATCGAGAAATATGCTGCTAAAGGTGAAAGAGCATTTTATGAAGAAGAGCTAATTCAGGTATGGATCATCTATTATATTCAGGTCATAGGCGAGGCAGCCAACCAATTATCTTCCTCATTCAAAAGGAGCCACAATGAAGTCTCATGGAGAAGTGTCACAGCCATGAGAAATGTTTTAGTACACCAATATTTTGGAATAGACCTGGATGAGGTATGGGATACAGTCTGCACCGATTTGCCAGTACTTAAAGCCAAGATACTGGGGATTCTAGCTGAAAATCAAAAGGATTCTTGATGCATTGGTGATATTATGAAATGCGTTATCTGCAAAAAGGGTGTCACCCGCCAGGGGGCGACCACAGTCACTCTGGAGCGTGACTGCCTCACTATGGTAGTTAAAGGGGTGCCAGCCAGGTCTGCCCTATCTGCGGAGAGGCCTATATCGATGAGAAGATCACGGCCGAGCTACTTAAGGGTGCAGAAGAGAGAGTCCGGGAAGGAACACAGGTAGAAATCCGGCAGTACGTAGCGGCCTGAAGAAGCCTACAGGCCGAAGCTCCGAGGCCCCCTGCCACGCCAGCCTGCGCCTCGAATCTCCTCGAACCTGCGCACGGTATCCTTCGAATACTATTATCATTACACAGTGCAGGCAGACTTCAGCACACCCTTAAAACAGTATTGCTGCCGCCACGCAGTAGCTTTTCCACTTCATCTCCACGAGCTGGCCGCCGCAGACGGGGCATTTCTCGAAGGGCGTCATTTTCTTCCTTTTCCCCCACCTTACGGTTGATCCAAAGCTTCTGTTAGATCAAGCTCAACAATAAATTTAAAAATATGAAAATAAAATAGCTTCAAAGATCCTAGAGGGTATCAGACGTCTGCAGGATGTTATCAATGGTGGCCAGATTCTTTTCCGCACCGCGGAAGGTGTTTTTAAAATGTGCTTTTATTAATTTCCCATTCTTCTCGGAATATACAAATGTATCATTTATTTCTCCGGGAATAACGATCACCTTAACATGAACTAGCTCTCCGTCCTTGAACAGTTCCACGTAGACCTTATTTCCATCGATGTCTACAGACTTGACCACCAACTCGTAACCCTCTTCTAGCCTTAGCGGTGTTCCTTGAGTGACGGTTATCTTATTATTTTCGTTTATCAGCACATGGGATGTATCATCAGATGCCTGCCAAACGCTGTCAAACGTAACCAGATTCTGGTCCCAACCGCGGAAAGCATTCTTGAAGTGCACCCTTATTATTTGCGATGCTCCAGCTTGTCCATCGTTCTGGGAGTAGACGAATGTATCATCTCGTTCGTTTGGAGCTACGATTACTGCAGAATCGACTATGTTTCCATCCTTGCTTAGCTCCACGTAGACCTTATTTCCGTCAATATCTATAGAATTGATTCCCAACTCATAGCCTTCCTCTAACCTTAAAGGAGCACCTGGAACAATGATGATCTCACCAGATGCGTTTATCAACACATGAGACGTATCATTATCAGACGGCTGCCAAACGCTGTCTACAGTGGCCATGGTCTCATTTTCTCCACGGAATGCATTCTTAAAGTGTACTTTAATTGTTTGAGCTGTCGCTGGCTGCCCAGTATCCTTGAGGTACGAATAAGTGCCATTCATTATATTTGGAGGAACAATTAATTCTGAATCGACTATACTTCCATTTTTGCTCAGCTCCACGTAGACCTTATTCCCGTCGAGATCTATAGACTTGAGCGCCAACTCATAACCATCCTCCAGCTCTAAGGGTTCAGCATCTATATCGAGGAGGATATCTGATTGACCTCCACTATACCCTACACCATTTTTAGAGCTAGAGTTATATTCTGCTGCACTAATCATACTCCCAACAGCAAAGGCTAAAATTAAAATTATAAAATAGCACTTAATTTGTATTCCTCCTACCAAACATTGATCAAAGCGATATTCTGTTGAGCATATTAATCTACCTAATGAGTCGAGTATCAGCTAAATAGTAATAGCAAACCATCACTATTTTCCAAGCCTGCGCTGGAAAGCTGCACGTCCTGGCTGCCGTGTCCCCTCCTAGCCCAGCTCAATCGGCCTCCCGCGCCCCCGAGTGCGAGCGCACGCGCGTGCACGCGGGCCCGCCTGGCGGAAGGCGAAGCGAGCCCAGACGGCCCGGCACGCGGGCGGTGGGTCCACGGGCAAGACCGCAGGAAGCGAAGGGCTATATCTTATCGCAGATGATATCTTAGCGATGTTCGCAGAGTACATCCAGGCGGCAATGGAGAGGGCAACTTACGAGATCATCGATGACCCCGAACCCTTTTATGGAGAGGTTCCCGAGCTGCAAGGCGTATGGGCCACCGGCAAAACCCTGGAAGAGTGCCGTAAGGAGCTCCAGAGCGTTATTGAGGGCTGGATCGCATTGAAGCTGAGACTGGGACATCCAATACCACCCATTGGCGGCCAAGCTATCAATGTGTCTTCGGAGCCGGTATCCATTGTCGAATAAGCTCGTGCCGGTTTCAAGACGTGAGTTGATCAGGCGATTGGGCAAACTGGGGTTTGTAGGTCCATATCCTGGTGCCGATCACGAGTATATGTCAAGGGGCCTTGTGGAGGTGCGTATTCCAAATCCTCATGGCAGCGATATCCGAGTAGATCTTTTGCAGAGGATTCTAAAAAGAGCAGGAATCAGCCGAGAGGAATGGTTTGAAGTTTCATAGGCTACGGAATAGATTGAATTTATAAACTAGCGTACCTCCGGCGGCCTTATCTCGAATGCAGCCCGTGCCTGCCGAGCAGCCCTTCGTGGCATGCTCCCGTGCCCCCGAGCGCGAGCAGCGCTGTCCGTAAACCGTGAGCTGGTCCTACTTTTACTGGCGAATTGGCAGGCAGATTCTGGAGAGCCAGCGACAAGAGGGCTGGGGATCGAAGGTTATCGACCGCTTGTCCAGAGATCTACGCATAGCCTTTCCAGAGATGAAGGGCTTTTCGCCACGCAACATGAAATATATGCGGGCTTTGCCGAAGCATACCTGGATGAGCAAATTGTGCAGCAGCTTGCTGCACAAATTCCCTGGTTCCACAACTGCGTCATTCTAGACAAAGTAAAACAACCAGATGAGCGCGAATTCTATATTCGCAAGACCATCGAGCATGGCTGGAGCAGGAACGTTCTCGTTCATCAGATCGAGAGCGACCTGTACCACAGGCAGGGCAAGGCTATCGCCAACTTCGACCGCACTTTACCCGCACCGCAGTCCGAGCTGGCCTTGCAGATTCTCAAAGATCCTTACAACTTCGACTTCCTGATGTCTTAGTGAGGAGGTCCAGGAGCGCGAGCTTGAGCGAGCCCTGATTCATCACTTGCGCGAGTTCCTGCTGGAATTGGGTGTGGGCTTTGCCTTCGTGGGCAGTCAGTATCATCTGGAAGTTGGTGGCGAGGACTTCTACATCGATCTGCTTTTCTATCACCTGCGCCTGCGTTGCTACGTTGTCGTTGAGCTGAAGATCTGCGATTTTCAGCCGGAGTTTACCGGAAAGATGAACTTTTACCTTTCTGCGGTGGATGACTTGCTAAGGCATCCAGACGATAGGCTATCCATTGGACTGATTCTCTGCAGGACTCGGAACAGGATCATCGTAGAGTACGCCTTGCGAGATACTCAAAAGCCAATGGGCGTAGCCACCTACCAGATCACAGCCTCGCTGCCGGAGCACTTCAAAGGGAGCCTGCCGACGGTGGAGGAGCTGGAGGTCGAGCTGAAAGGCGTGGAGGGCAAAGAAAATGGCAATCCCTGAAAATTGCCCCCTCGCCGGAGGCTCAATCGGCCTCCTGCGCCCTCAAGCGCGATCGCCTGCGTGCGTGCATGCGGGCCCGCCTGGCGGATGGCGACGCGAGATCGGACGGCCCGGCTAAAGGGCGGCTGGGCCACGAGCGCTACAGGGAAACGATAAACGCTAGTGTCGCGTCAATATTGATACGTCGTAAAGGATAAGATATATTATCTACATATCCAACTATGGGAATAGGATATGAAGAAATATATCGTGACACTTACTAAAGACGAGCGCAAAGCCCTCAGCGACCTTACGTCCAAGGGAAAGCAAAGATCACAGAAAATCCTTAATGCGTTGATTTTACTTGCATGTGACGAAGGCGAGTACCAAACAGATCGTTCTACCAATGAAGAAATAGCTCGTGTGCTCCATATCAGCATGAGAAAGATTGACCGAGTAAAAAAGCGATTTGTCGAGGAAGGTTTTGATGCTGCACTTGATAAAAAAACGGGAAACCGTGTCTACGTTAAAAAGACTGATGGCGATTTCGAAGCCCATTTGGTTGCATTAAGTTGCGGTGAACCACCTGAGGGTTTCGCGCGGTGGTCTTTGAGGCTATTAGCCGACAAGGTTGTAGAGCTGAATTACGTTGACAGCATTTCTCATGAAACTATCCGTCAAATTTTAAAAAAACGAAATCAAGCCTTGGCAACGTCAGGGCTGGATAATTCCACCAGAGCAAAACGGTAGTTTTGTTGCTAATATGGAGATGGTTTTGGATGTTTATAAGCGTCCGTTTAACCCACGCCATCCGGTTGTTTGCATGGACGAATCTCCAAAGCAGCTGATATCCGAGAAAGAACCCCCATACCGCCGTCTCCAGGGCATACGGCCAAACATGACTATGAGTACAAACGCTGCGGTTTATCCAATATTTTCCTTGCTTTCGAGCCGTTGGCCGGGAAACGTATGGTAAAGGTCACCGAAAGAAAAACTTCGCTGGACTGGGCTTGCTTTATGGAAGAGATCGCAGGTCAATACGAACATGCAGAAAAGATAACATTGGTGATGGACAACCTCAATACGCATAACCCAGGATCGTTTTATGAGAAGTTCCCGCCAGATAAGGCAAAGGAGTTATGGAATAGGTTTGAGTTTGTATACACCCCGAAGCATGGCAGCTGGTTGAATATGGCTGAGATAGAATTGAATGTGCTTACATGTCAATGCCTGAATAGAAGAATCGATAATATTGAAACGGTAAGAAGAGAAGTAGCGGCGTGGCAAAAGTTCAGAAATAATAAAAATGCAAAGGTCAACTGGCAGTTCACTACTGAGGATGCTAGAGTTAAATTATCACGCCTTTATCCGACAATAGGTATTTGACACGACACTAGTGCTTTTTTCTTCCCTGTCAGCATATATTGGTCGTAGCTGTATAACGCTTCAGTAAAATATTTGAACCCTACCCACGTATTGGCCAAGGTGTTCCGTGGATCTTCTTCCTTTAATAGATCGTAAGCTATCTTGAAAGCTAAATCACGGATCAGGTCTGAAACTTGATCCTCCTCTTTAATTTTACGATTAACTTCCCAAGTATAAACTTCATGATGTTCTAAGCAGACCACCAAACGGATTACTGACCCATATGTCTGCATGCTTCCAGTAATAACCCGCCCAGGATTACACCCAGGACATATCCTCTTAAGAGCTATAAGCAGCTGACCGATGGATACCGTATTTGAACCTATGCCAACTGAGCCCATCTTATCGAGGCTGTAACATAGAGTTTCCGTTTGAGGAATTAGCTTAGGAAAGTCCAGAGGTGCGTTGTAGTATAGCGTTTTTGTTTGAGGATCTGACTTAAAAAAAGTCAGAGGCATGCTGTTGTATAGTATTTCCGTTTGAGGAACTAACTTGGGATACGTTTCCTTTTCTAGCCCGGATGGGTGTAATTGCTCATATCTATACTTCCGAATTTTTTTAATCCTATGAAGTTCAGCAGTGAGTAGATCAGAGATAGCCTTCCCATTGTATTTATTATCTCCAGCAGCACTAGTCTCAAAGGGCAGAATTACTATGCCCTCTTCCTTGAACATCTTAATAAAAAACATTGATAAGAAGAAGAAAATGAGCAGAACTATGCTGATTGTCATCAGAGAAAGCATGATACTACTTAGATCGCTCATGAGCTTCTGAAGATCGCCAGTACTGCGTATGCCGACCACCCAAGCCAGTAAACCTAGAAGTAAAGCTACCAAGATGAGAGTATGCGCAACAACACGTGCTATTAAGATAGGTGTCAGTGAAGAAACTATCCTCTCTTGCATATCAGCCTCGCTTCGGTTCCTTTGATAGGATGACTAACTTACATTTGTCCTTATCGCTTATAGTGTGAGTTCCAATTATGTAATATCTAAACTAGCACAAAAGGGCACTCCTTGAGAGAATAGTTGCTAAAATGTGAAAACTCTGCGGAATATTCAGAGAAGGCATCCGGCCTTATTCCTCTGTGGAACTTGGTTTTATCCTCTACCTATGAACCACCGTCGGTATCGCTATTTTCTCATCAGAGGAATGAAGGCCAGAGGTAAGGATATTTACAGCTTCCTATGGCAGAACCACCAGTCCTCGCAGACCATGTCCCCGCCCGTCTTCCTCGTCGCCGCCGTCTTCTCGTCTCCGGGCGGAGGAATAATAACCTGATCGCCGATCAGCTCGTTGTTGGGCCAGTTGGCAGGAGCTGCCACCTTGTTCTTGTCTGTGGTCTGAAGAGCCTTCACCGCTCTCACGATCTCGTCCATGTTCCGGCCGACCTCCTGAGGATAGAAGAGGATAAGCCTGACTGTGGCCTCTGGGTCTACGATGAAGACCGCCCGGACTGTGTTGGTGGCCTTGCCGGGATGAATCATGCCCAGAAGAGAGGCCACTTTTCCGGTATCGTCGGCAATTATTGGGAATTTGATCTCCACGTTCAGGTTCTCCTTGATCCACTGCGTCCACTTCATATGAGAGAATACCTGGTCGATGGAGAGGCCTATGAGCTCGCAGTTCAGCTTCTCGAACTCTGCTCGCCTCTTCTCAAAGGCCACGAACTCCGTGGTGCATACTGGCGTGAAGTCGGCAGGATGGCTGAAGAGGACGAACCACTTGCCTGCAAAGGCATCGGGCAGTGTCATCATCCCGTGAGTGGTCTTGACCACCATTTGGGGAAACTTGTCTCCGATGAGGGGGAAGCCGGTTCGCTCTCCGCCCATCATCATGTGGTGCATCCCCATGTGTCCCATTCCTCCGTGCATTCCCATGCCCATAGGCGCGTCTGTTCGGCACATATCTCTAACCTCTTAATCCTTAACTAATCTCTAACTTAACACCCGTTACTAATTAATGGTTACTATTACTAGGTGGGCAGTAATGGACCAAGATATACCTCATCGCCAACTTCGAGGCTATTATTGCCACAAACTCTTCCCAAAGATGGGTCTGTCCCTGCAAAGAATCATGAGCAGCCGGAACTTCCATAGCGATCTGCATCTTTATTTATTGTAGTAGTCCATTTCGTTTAAAGCTTCTTGTTCTCTGGCAGAAAGTCTCTGGTAGAAAGCTATCAAGGGGAATTAAATTTGTCGTTTATCTTGATGCAGATCTTGTGATTCTTGAGGAGGGATAAGAAGACGTTGATACTGCTACAAATCAAAGAATTAAAGGATCATTAAAGAATATAAATCCCCAAAAATTTTAAATTTGGGACAAATCGCTGTGTATATCCTTTAATTTCTCAAGAGTTCTAAAACCTTTATCGGTCGTTTTATAGAATATCCCTTTGCCCTGTTCCGCCTTAATAAAACCATTATCCATCAGCTTCTCCAGATAAAAGTCGATCCTCTTGAAGTTCAGGTTGGTCTGATAGACTATACTGGTTTTAATTGCTCCATCCAGGCATACTTCCAGGATCTGGGAGATTATCAACTCTTTGCTGCGCTTCATTCCGTCTCACCTTCTACCGATAAGTAATTTAAAATGTAATTATATAACTGTATCCAAAAGAAAGATATAGACGAATCAAGAGTACGAAAGGTCTATGAGCGCAGCCTGTCTGCTTTCCCTTTAGAAAGATATCGCAGCCTGCAAAATACTCAATAATTTTAAAGCCGTACGCGAAATCCGGCTCTTATGTCTATTAAGTTCTATTAGGTGAGTTATAATGATTGAGCCCAAGAAAAATTAGGGCTAAAAATTAGGCTCAGAGTCCCGTTGCGCTGGCAAGCTCCAGGCTCTTGCTCCGATCTCCGTTACCTTCCACCAAGACTACTGTGCCGCTGTTGTTCCAGAGATAGATGTATCTAAGGCTGTTTCCTCCCACAGCATCTCTGATCTCAGTTACTTCGTGGCCGTTCACTATGGCCGTGCTGAAGCGGTCTATGCCCTTGTAGGGAGGATTCTTGAATTCAGGTAGTGCCTTGTAGTTGGCGACGGCTGCCTTGGCGCACTCCTCGTCCTGCAGCTGGATTAGTGTGATTTTAGAATCGTATCCCTCTCCCAGAGGTGCCCAAGTGTAAATTCCAACGGTGGCGTTTGCAGGTCCTATATCTTCTGTGCCGTAGAAGTCCTCGATCTCCTCGGTCATGTTTACGCCTTGCGTGGATTCACTCTTTACTGCCAGCAGTGAGAATCCTGCGGGGAGATTGTCTTCGGGAACCGCAGCGCTGTCTGCCGTCTCCTCGGCCACGCAGCCTGAGACGGCCAATAGCGCAATGGATATGAATAATACGTAAATTATGTTTCTTGATTTCATAGTAGCCTCCTTTTTTCCATGCACCATCATCTTTCAAGCCCATAAGCTTTGTGAGCCATAGCTAATATACGTGGGCCTTGGCATTAGATGTTAAACTGGCGACGGCGCACCTGCTGTAAGCTGCGAGTATTCATTAAAAGAGAGCTGATAAAAGATTTAGAGCTTATACTACGATGTTCGCTTCCTGGGCGATTATATCCACTTCGGTCAGCCTTCCGGCTATCTCCTTGGAATCGCCAAATATGCCTTCGGCCCTTACCTTGCCTTCAAGGACAATGAGCCTGACGACACTCTCCATCACCTTCTCGCGGCGTCCGTTCTCTACAGCATAAACAGAAAGTTCGCACATAGATCCTCTTAGATAATTTTGGCGGGCCCGGCGGGACTCGAACCCGCGGCCCCCGGGTTAGAAGCCCGGTGCTATGTCCTGGCTAAGCCACGGGCCCGCTTTTTGTTAATTAGCTATTTAGGATTTAGGCTATTTAGCCCCCCTTGGAGGCACCTGGCCTAGAGACTGCTTGAGCTGCTCCTGGAGCTGAGTGAACCTGCTCTGGATGCGCTCTTCTTGCTTTGCCATCGTCTTTAGTCTCAGGTCCATCATGTCCTTTCTCTCTTTGAGCTCCTCTACGAGCTTCGCCTTGTCGGCTCTGAATAGGAGTTCGCCGACGCTCTTGTATATAACTGCATCGTCGCTGCTCTTCTCCAGCTCTTTTAGCGCGGCGTCTGTCTCTCTGATCAGACCCTCAATTTGATTCTTCTGGGTCATTACAGCCTGTGCCTGCTGCTGGAGCTGCTGGAGCTGAGCCAGCTGGTTCTGTATCTGCGGGGGCAATTCGCCACTCATATATCCACCATCTCGAATGCGATTTTGATCAGCCTCATCCAAGCGTTAAGGGCCGCGCGGAGGGAGACGACATCGTCGCCTTTCAGCTCCAGCCGGATAGAGTCCTCACAGAGGACCAGATCTACATTGGACCTGTGAATCTCGTCTTCCATTTCAGGGGACAGCGCCCGGAAAATATTCTCAGCGCTCTTTTTATCTCTGACCTGGAAGAGGAACTCTGCACAGCCCTTCATATCTTAAGCCTGAGGATGGTCTCTCCTTCATCAACGAAATCGATTTGCCCAGATGCAACTTTCATACTTCGCCCTTTGACGGGATCGGACGTCGGCTTGATAAGCCATTCCAGCCCAAAGAAGCTGGCGATGGGCAGAGCATCATCCTCTTTGCCTGTTACCAGGGGACGCTTGGCCTTGAGGCGCCTGGACGGAATCTCCGACGAGATTGTGAACTCCAATGTCTCCACGTTATCTCCAGAGCGCTTGACCAGGCCAGTAGGGTTGCCGTGATCCTCAACGACAACCAGCCATGTCTCCTCTTCGCCCAGGCCCTGCTTGCCTCGGGTGATATAGGGGACAGAGAGGAATCCTGCCAGTATTTTGCCGAGCTTTCGAGCCTTCGCAGATGGATCCCGCGAGGTCGTGATCTTCATCAGACCGCTTTTATCCTCTTGACCGTCGTTGGCCTCTCCTTCATCAGTATCCTGTGACCACAATAAGGACAGCGTATGCCGCTGTACTCATAGTCAACTTCGACGGTCTTCTTGCATCTGGTGCACTTATAGGCCATCTTCTACTCTACCTCAAGGGTCTTTCTGACGGATCGAAGGACCGACCGGCCTAAGGACGTCTCAGGCGTAAAGCAGCCGCCAGCGAATGTGTATCCGCACTTCCGGCAGCTCCATATCGCTGTGCTTGTTCTCTTTACTTTCGTCCTTCCACACTGGGGGCAGTCGTACAGCGCCTTGGACTTCTCCTCTATGTCGGCCACGAGCTTTCGCGACTTGCGGCCGTACCTGGGGCCAAATCGAGCTGCGGATCTGCTTTTCCTTCCTTTTGTAGTCTGCTTGACCATGATTTATACTTCCAGAAACTTTTCCCGGATTTCTTTAGCCTTCTCGCATGCTATATCAACGATGCGGTAGGCCTGTTCAGGCTTTAGGATTCCGGTTCCGCTCTTCTGCATGCCACAGATGCTCCCATCTGCAGTGGTGATAACTGTTAACCTGGTGTTGGCTATCGATTCCTCGTCCACGTCGGGGTCGAACATCAGCACATCCCCGAACTCAATCGCCGTTGTGGCGATGGGAATATCCTTGACGGGGAGTGCGTAATCCTCGCCTAAGCCGAACTTGTTCGCCGGAACTTTGGTAGTGAGCAGAGCTGCTATCGCTCCCAGGCTCGACGCGTCCAGAATGTTCCCGACATCGTCCAGGATGTGCACATCTATGAATATAATCCAGACCTGTTTTCCCGGAACGATGCACAGGGCCTCGAGGTCCACGGACTTGGATTCGCGAACGCCGCGATCAACGAGCCGCGCCAGCTCTATTCCGACTTCATTTGGGGGGCCCGGCTCGAAGGAGGGGGATGCCAGAGGAACCAGCTCGGCGTTGGTTATTATTACGCCCCTGTTGGGCGCATCCGGGAAGGGCTCTCCGGGCTGCATCTTCACGCCCACGAGGACCTGGCTTGATCCGAGCTTTACTCGGGCAGATCCCTCGGCCTTGCTGATAACGTTCGTCTCAACGCAGATATCTCTGTATTGATCAAAGCTCCTGCCGTCGGCACGCTCGCCCTTCAGGATCAGGTTGTATATGTAGTCCTTTCTAATCTCGGAGATGACGCTACTCACAGGCCTCGACCTCCTGGACGGAAATGGCTTCCAGCTGGCTGTACTTGTCAACCAGAGCCTTCCTCTGAATCTCGTAGATATCCCTGCAGCCCTTCATGGCCATCTCCAGGGCCAAATGGAACTCGTCCTTGCTCATTCTGCCGTCCATCTGCAAAAGCGTGATATCGCCTTCAGGAGTCATGGCAATGGGCATATCCGCCTGGCCGAAGTTGTCCTCCTCTTTCATGGGGTCGAGCACAAGGGTATCCGCCACTTTGCCTGACGCGCAGGAGGAGATCATGCTCTTCATGGGAATCCCGGCGTCTGCCAGAGCGACAGAAGCGGCGTTAATTCCAGCCGTCCTTGTTCCTGCATCGGCCTGAAGCACTTCCACGAAGACATCTATGACCGATCTAGGGAAGTAGGATGTCAGAATCACGGGCTCGAGGGCCTCGCGGCTCACCTTGGAGAGCTCGTAAGATCTCCTGTCAGGTCCTGGCCGCTTTCGCTCCTCCACTGAGAAGGAAGCCATGTTATACCTGTAGCGCACTATGGCCCGAGTTACTTCCTGGAGGTGCCTGGGGTGCACCTCCCTTGGTCCGTACACTGCGGCTATGACTTTATTTCCGCCCATCTCTATGTAGCAGGAGCCGTCTGCTCTTGCCAGGACACCGACCTCTATTCTTATGGGCCGGAACTGATCCGCCCTTCGGCCATCCAGGCGAAAACCGTCTTTGAAGAATGATATATTATTATTTTCACCCATAGCGATCAACTTCTGGCCGCTTTCTCCTTCTTCAAGAAATCGACTATTCTGTCTGTGAGTCCATTGGTATGGGCCTCTTTCTCGATGAGGAGGATTGTCTTTAGGGCCAGATCCATATCTTCTGCTCCTCCGCTGATCCAGATTCTGCCGTTTTGGCCAACGAAGATGTTGCAGTTGAGCTCTTTTTTCAACATGCTGATCATGGAGCCGCCCTTTCCTATCAGCCTCGGCACGCGTGTATGGCTGATCTCAATGACCCTGCCGGCCTTAATTGGGCCGAGCTTTCGGTCGTTTAGGGTGAGCTCCACCTTCATGGTGGGGTCCACATCCTTCACCCGGGTCATGACAGAGCTGCCAATTCTGAGGTACTTGGACATCTCATCGGCTTCGATTCTCTTTGGGAACTCAGAGATGTGCAGCAGCCCGTCGTAGGGCGAGTTTATGTCCACAATCCAGTTGGAGAAGGTTATGTCCTTCACGATTCCTATGACATTATCCCCGGGCGCGGGAACATACTTCCCAGCCAGGGGTATAACATTTATCTTATCCCTGTAGTTCGCAAGACCATAAAGCAAGGAGTAGACCCGTCCATCCCGAACAAACGTCCCCTCGCCTGACTTCTTGGCATCCTCAGAGAGAAGATCACCTGGTACAACCACCTTGCGATCCATGCGATCCATTCCCACGTCCTTCAATGCTTAAGAAGTTTCGTCTCGGCCTCGCCCTTAGTCAATCTGTTGACCAGCGAGTAGAAGTCGCCTTGCATTCCTGCCGGTATCTGGACGACTCCTATCCAGGAGCCGTTGTTCTGCCAGGACTCTCTGGTGACCTTGCCGAAAGCCGAGATCTCGCCGTAGGCCTTAGGAGCATAGTCGGCAGGGATCTTCACCGCCACCTCGACCTCTTCGAACCTTATGGGTATCAGAGGGCGGATGGCCTTCATGGCAATCTTGACCAGCTCGTCTGTGGATTTTGAGGGGTCGATGTTGACGCGAGCCTCAATCATCGCCTGTTCGATCCTGCTTGGCGGGTGAGGAGTCCTGGTCTGGGGGTTGATGGCGTTCCTGGCTATGACCTCTATCACCTGGCGGCGCTTGTTCTCTATGAACCTCTTGCGCTGCTCTGCGGTGAGGCTTATCTCCCCCTTTTTGATTATGACCCCGGCAATTGTGAGGGCATCAGTGGTCCCGAAGGCTTTGGTCAGGTCCTCCTCAGCACTGCGGTCGCCCCTGGATGCATTCTCGAAGACGTCCTCTACAGCCAGGATCTCTTCGAGGTTGACGCTCTCGCCTCTCTTCAAGGCTAAGGCTCCGTCCGGCTCCACCAGCACTTCGAAGGTGGTCCCGTGGGTCTTCAGTCTGGCTGGAACAGCTTCTTCCAGTCTGACCATTTTTATGCCTCTCCTTTCTCTCCTTTGTCCATACCCACTTGAGCCTTCATCTTATCTACGAACTCTGCTACTTCCTTCTCGTTGAGCTTGTAGAACTTCTTGTCCGCGAGCTTGATCATGCCGATCTCAGTCGTTGCCGCCTCCACCTTCCCTTCAGCCGCCTTGTAAAGCGCCTCCAGGCCCAGGATTATGGCCTCATCCATCAACAGGTCTTCTCTGTACTTCTCCTCGAAGACCTCCATAACTGCCGATCGGCCAGCACCAATCCCTGTGGCCTTGTACTCCAATAGGGCTCCGGAGGGGTCGGTCTCAAAGAGGCGGGTCCTGTCTTCCTCTGCGCCTATTATCAGCAGGGCAGTACCGAAGGGCCGGACGCCTCCATACTGGGTATATTGCTGCTTGAAATCGCAGATCTTCTTGGCCAGGGCCTCGACGCCGATGGGCTCGTCGTAGACCAGACGGTTGATCTGGCTCTCCACCCTTGCGCGGTCGATGAGCACGCGGGCGTCAGCCACCAGGCCGGATGTCGCGGCTCCAATATGTACGTCTATCTGAAAGATCTTCTCTATAGATTTGGGCTCCATGAGCCTGCTGGTTATCCTCTTATCCACCAGGACGGCCACGCCGTCTACTGCCTTAATCCCGACAGCCGTAGTTCCTCTCCTTACGGCCTCGCGAGCATACTCAACCTGAAAGAGCCTTCCATCAGGGCTGAATACCGTTATTGCCCTATCGTAACCCATCTGCGGTGCCATCTGCATCGTCATGTCCTCCACTCAAGTCAAAAGAGGTCAGTCCCAGGTATCGGGTATCTGATCCTTTGGTCCAATTACGGTCGTCCGGACAGAGATCGATCTCGTGGCCATGGATGTGAATAATACACCCAGAAACTTCCTCTAGCTCGATTCTTCTTCCGTCGCTTTCAACACTTATTTTGCGGAGTTTCGGTATATACTTTTCTGTAGCTGATTTGATCGTCCCGGAGACGCCTTTTACGCGGCAAGCAACTCTATTACCGCAGATAGAATAGATTGAGGCTAAAGTAGCCCTTGTTTCCTGAATATGGACATGGTTGCAGCGCAAGAGGCCTAAACGGCCGTCAAAAGTGATCAGCTTGAGCCGGTTTTGGGCCGCGCCCATATCCCCAAAGAGCGAGACCTGAGCACTGTGAATCTCCCCTATCAGATCCCTGGCAAAAACGGTCTCCTCGCAGTCCACCTCGAAGGCCATGTACCTCCTTCGAGGCCTGAGGACTGGCAGCTTGCTCCTCAAAGTAGCTCAACTCCGGGCCCAAGCCAGTTCCTCTTGTTCAGGGCCAGAAGCTTCCCCGGAAGCTCCAATGCCTCCTCTGCCTCAGAGGGCTCAAGTCCAGCTACCTCTGCCATCGCCATGAGGTCTCTGGGCGATCTCAGATCCAGGTGAGACCTCGCATTTGTGGTTATGATTATTGAGAGATCGAACTTTCTGGAAAGCTCAATGTTTCGCCTTTGGATATCCAGCCATCTCGCACGGTTGCTGCCCCGCAGGCGGATGAGCGGGCTCAAGTCGAAACCTATAGCCACCTGGTTTTGCTCTGCAGCTCTGGCAGCGGCTATCCCCAAGGGACGACGCCCCTCATCCATATGCACCAGCACGTCCACGTTGGGATCCTCGCAGGCGGCTCGGATCATCTCATCGGAGCCGCCGTGAACTAAGATGAAGGGAAAACGGCCGCGCAGAGAGGAGACGCGGCTTTTAAGTATCCTGGGATTCGCGGCCGTCACTTCAGCTCCGAAAGTCACCTCGATTCCCGTGACCTTGGATGCCGCATCCGGCCGGAAGATCTTATCCGGCTCTGCGTTGCAGACGATTAACCCCTGATATCCCAGACGCTTCGCGGCCAGAGCGAGTCTGCTAGAAGAGTCAGAGCCTTCAGGCAAGGCTTTCAGGCACTCGTAAAAGCTCATAAGAGCTCACTTATGATCCTTAATGCCTCTTCGCGCCTCGCAGGGTATGTCTCGACCATGGCCGAGACAGCTATGGCATCCGTCGAGTCGGTCAGGCGGACCATGCCCTTATAAGCGGCCTGCTTATCCAATCGCAGGCGGAAATGGTTCTCTTCGTCCAGCCTCTCCGGCGTTTCTCGCCGAAGCTTAGACAGATCCTCTTTCGGAAGCTGCTCGCGGAGAATTTGGAAGAATGCCCTGGCGTCCCTTTTCTTGAGGGTGACCTCCAGGATCTTGATCTCGTTTCCGAAATGGCCTTCAACGGAAGTAGCTGAGATGCTGTCCAGGGAGACAAAGATGCTGAGGGCCTCACGGACCCTCTGCTCGTCTTCCGTCGCTGCCACGAAGGCCCTAAAAAAGATCTTGCGGATCACTTTCCTTTACCGTCGTGGGCCCTTATCCCTGGGTAATTCTTCTCCGTCCCGAATCCCTTATGCCTCATGCCCCTGCCCTTGCGGCCGGCGCTGGTCTTTCCGTGCTCGGCCCTGCGCCTGTGAGCGCCGCCTGTAACCCATGCAAGCTCCTTATCGTTCTTTATGGATGGGTTGCTCGGGTCAACCAGGATGACCTCGTACCACTTGTGCTTGCCATCCTCGCCCACCCAGTAGGAGTTGAGGACTTCCATGTTGCGGAAACGTCTGCCTGCTCTCTCTTCAGCTATGCGCTGGATGGACTTGGCCATGGTGATCTTGTTCATGCCCATGTGCCTGGTCCTTCTGTTCCTGATGTACCTGGACTTTCGTAAGCCCCCACGGCGAACTTTAACGCGCGCGACGTATATGCCCTGCTTGGCCTTGTAGCCCAGCGCCCGCGCCCTGTCCAGCCTCGTGGGTCTATCGATTCTCTGTACGGTCATCTCTCTTCGCCAGGACCTGAGCCTATCCTGTCTCAGCGCGCCTACAATGCCCTCCCTCGGAGAGGACCATGCATCGCTGATGTAGCTGTAAAAAGACTTCATATAGCTTCACCTTAACTGGTTCAACCTTACGGTCACATCCCAGACCTGAGGGCAGAAAACGCTGCTAAGAGATAAAGGTTTTCCAGCGGAAAGGACGCTCACCACAGAGACACAGAGGCACAGAGCGATCTTGATATTATTATCCGAAGTCCCCTTAGCTTTTCGTTCTCTGTGTCTCTGTGCTCTGTGGTGAATCAGCAACCGCAGAGATATTCACTATTTAGGGGCTCTTCCTGCTTCTCCCCAGCACCATCTGCTTTGTGGCCCTCTCTGCCTCGATCTCCCTTCTGCAGACCGGACAGACCCAGATCCAGGCCATGCCGGTGGCGTCCTTCTGCAGGTTGGCGGGTAGGGAGGATTCGATCCTCTTAAGCATTGGCTCAGTGGCGTAGCGTGACCCGCAGATCTTGCAGGACACCAGATCGAAGGCGATTGTGGGCTCTTCGCCCCTCTCATCAAAAGGCACGAGAGTTAGCGCCTTGGCAGGGCAAAACTCCACGCAGAGATCGCACTCCTCCTTGCACTTCTTCCAGTGGATCGATCTTCTCTCGGGCGTCTCCTCCCTGGTGATGTTCTGGCTGGGGCAGACGTTGGTGCAGGAGAAGCAACCCAGGCACTTGGTGGCATCAACTTTAATCATCTTTTACCTCCATGAGCCGCAGCCATGGCTGCACGCGCTCTGGCCCTCTTCGAGGCCAGATCGAAGTCCGTTGATAGCGCGTTGGCAGGACAGGTCATGATGCAGGTGGGGGTCTCGCGCCCAGTGCAGAGGTCACACTTGTGAGCCAGCTTGTCCGTCCAGACCACTCCAAAGGGACAGGCCAGACGGCAGAGCCCGCATCCCGTGCATTTATCCACGCTGAAGGCGGTCCGCTCTCCGTCCTTGGAGAGCGCGCCGGTGAAGCAGGCCATTGTGCATGTGGCCTCCTCACAGTGGTGGCAGAAGATGGGCACTGAGGCTTGATCTCCGGCAAAGTGAACGTTCACGTGACCTTTGCCTCCGTGGACGCGTTTGCAGGCCACCTCGCAGGACCTGCAGCCTATGCATCTGCTTATATCAACGTAAACGGGCATTTTAGTCCCTCCTGGATATCTTGCAGGCCGAGACCTTGAACTCCGGTATCCTCGCTTCCTCATCTACGGCCTCACTGGTGAGTATGTTCGTGCCAGGGAAGTGGAATGGCATGAAGGCGACGCCCCTCTTGACGCGGTCTGTCAGCCGTGCCAAAGCAGTGGTTTCACCACGCGGCGTGGTTATTACTACCTCGTCTCCATCTGCTATCCGAAGCTTAGAAGCATCCGCGGTGTTGATCTCCACAAAGAGTTCGGGCTCGCGCTCTATTAGCGAAGGGCTTCTGCGGGTCATGGACCCTGCGTTGTGGTGCACAGCTACTCGCCCGGTCGTCAAGATGAAGGGGTACTCCCAGCTCGCGTCCTCCGCAGGCGGCCTGTACTGCACGGGTACAATGGTTGCCCTGTTATCTTTGAGCTTGAAACCCTGTGAGTGCAGTATCGGCGTTCCGGGATGGTCAGCGCTCGGGCAGGGCCAGATGAGCCCGCTTTCGTTCAGGCGCTCACGGGCGATTCCGCCGTACTGAGGAACCAACCGGTTGATCTCCGCCAGCACCTCGGCTGCGCCTGAATAATTGAAATCCAGCCCCAGCCGCTTTGCCACGTTGCACACGATCTGCAGGTCGGACATGGCCTCTCCGGGCGGCTCGATGGCCTTACAGCTCCACTGGACGCGCCGCTCTGTAGAGGTGAACGTCCCCTCCTTCTCCGCCCAGACCGATGCGGGCAGGACGACGTCAGCCAGCTGGGCAGTCGCTGTCATGAATATGTCCTGAACCACCAGGAAATCCAGGTTCTCCAGGGCCTCGCGGGTATAGTTGCTTCTGGGATCGGAGTTGGCCGGGTCTTCGCCCACGATGTACATGGCTTTGATCTGGCCGGAGGCTGCAGCATCAATCATCTCTGTGGCTGTCAGGCCTCGGCCAACGGGCAGGGAGCTGATGCCCCATCCTTCGGAGAAGAACCTGGCCGTCTCGGGATCGTCTGCCTTTTTGTATCCCGGATAGAACTCAGCCAGCGCTCCCATATCGCAGGCTCCCTGCACATTGTTCTGGCCACGCAGCGGCATCACGCCTGTGCCGGGGCGTCCGATATGGCCGCTGATCAGGGAGAGGTTGGCGACGGCCTGAACGTTGTCAGTGCCGGTGGTGTGCTGGGTGATCCCCATGGAATACACAATTGCAGAAGCTGGAGATATGGCGTAGGCGCGAGCGGCGCGCACGATGTCGCCCGCAGAGACCCCGGTGATCTCCGCGACCTTCTCAGGCGTGTAATCTTTGACGGCCTGCACCAGGTCCTCATAACCTCTTGTCCACTTGGATATGAAATCGTTATCGATCAGGCCTTCCTTGATTATCACGTGGGCCATGCCGTTCAGCAGGGCCACGTCCGTGCCTGGCTTGATCTGCAGGAAGACATCCGCCATCCAGGCGGTATGAGTCAGCCGCGGATCGGCCACTATTACTACAGCTCCTGCATCCTTGGCCCGGTGAATCCAGCGGGAGAGAACGGCGTGGTTCTCTGCCAGATTCGAGCCGATGATGAAGACGCATTTTGAGTTAGCCAGATCTGATATGGGATTGGTCATTCCCGCTGCTCCAAGCGTCCTGTTCAGCCCCACAACAGAAGGGGCGTGGCAGAGCCTGGCGCAGTTATCCACATTGCGCGAGCCAAGGCATCGGGCCATCTTCTCTATCAGGTAGTTCTCCTCATTGGTGCACTTGGATGAGGACAGAAATCCGACCATATCCGGCCCGTACTCTTTTAGGGCTTTGCCGAGGCCCCGAGCCACCAGGTCCAGAGCCTCATCCCAGGTTATCCTGGCCCACCCGTCACCCTTTCTCTTCAAGGGATAGCGCAGTCTATCCTCGTGGTAGAGTACCTCTAGAGCGGCATTTCCCTTGGAGCAGAGGGCTCCATCGCTTGCCGGATGCTCCGGCATGTATTCGATTCCCGTAGCGCGCTCCTTCTCGACTGCGACATAAAATCCGCAGCCTGCGCCACAATACGGACAGACCGTTGGAACAAGCACTTTTGGCATCTTAATCCCTAGCGGTTTATTATCTCACGGCAGTAATCCAGGATCATAGTCTCAATAAGCGTAAAGCTTTCCGTATGGCCTCTTGGACCGCGGCGAGAGCCTGATGAACTCATCCTTTAGGATCTGCTCTTTGTTCAATCCAAGGTCGGGGAAGCGCTCGATGAACTCGGAGACATATCTCTCTATGATCTCTTTATCGACATCATCCAGTGGAGAGATATCCACCTGGCTGCCCACCTGTGTCTTTTCCACCGTTCCTCGCAGGTAGATCACGCCACCGTGCATCCCTGTGCCGAGGAAGTTGCCCTTGTGAGGCCTGTCCCCAAGTCCCAGCAGGATCACTATCCCGCCGGCCATGTACTCCCCAAGGAAGTCCTGGGAGGTCCCGCCTATGACCAAAACAGGCCTTTTGTCCTCGAACTCTTTCATGTGCAGGGCGGTCCTGTAGCCCACGCTGTCCCGGACGAAGATCTTGCCGCCGCGCATGGAAAACCCCAGAACGTCTCCTGCCCTTCCCTCGACGACTATCTCCCCTGCGTCCATGGTGTTTCCGACACCATCCTGGGCGTTGCCGTGGACCCTGATCTGATGGCCGTAAAGGAAGGCCCCCAGGTCGTTGCCTGGAGTCCCGAAGATCTCGATATCCACCTTCAGGCGCTCCGGTGAATATAGCCTGGTGCCGATGTACCTCTGGCCGCAGACGTTCTTCAAAACGACCTTTTTTGTGCCTGCGTGCATCAGATCTCTGAGGCGATCGTTCAGCTCCCTTGTGGGGATGTCTGTGGTATCGATCTCCACAGTCTCCATTATCTCCTCGTTCAGGGCTGCCTTCTCGGCCTGCGGCTCAGCTCGCGGCTCAGCCTGCGTCCCGGCCATATGCGCCTTTTGCATGGCACTTTCACTCTCCGGCGCCCTTTATGCCCAGGACATCAAGCTCCCACTCGTAAAGGCCGATTCCGCGGAGGTGGTCCCTGTTTCCTCTCAGGCTCTCGAGAGCATTGATGCCCATGCCGCCCAGCATCTCGCTGATCTCGTGTGACCAGGCATGGACCAGGTTGGAGAGGCGCTGGGACGCTATCTCTGTATTGAGCCTTCCTGCCAGGCGCGGGTCCTGAGTGCATATTCCCCAGTTGCACTTGCCTGTGTAGCACTTCTGGCAGAGGTTGCAGCCCATGGCTATCAGGGCAGCTGAGCCGATGTAGACTGCATCTGCGCCCAGAGCTATCGCCTTGATGACATCGCCGCTGCATCTTATTCCGCCTGCGGCGATGATGGAGCATCTGTTCCTGATTCCTTCACTCCTCAGCCGGCGATCCAGAGAGGATATGGCGAGCTCAATTGGTATGCCGACGTTGTCCCTTATGACCTTGGGCGCGGCTCCCGTTCCGCCCCGCAGTCCGTCAATGGCGATGATGTCAGCACCAGCCCTCACTATTCCCGAGCCTATGGCTGCGAAGTTGTGTACGGCAGCGATCTTGACGGATATCGGCTTCTCGTAGTTGGTCGCTTCCTTCAATGCATGGATGAGCATGGAGAGATCTTCGATGGAATAGATGTCGTGGTGCGGAGCAGGTGATATGGCATCTGTACCTGCGGGGATCATTCTCGTGGCAGCAACTGCCGGAGACACCTTCTCGCCGGGCAGATGGCCGCCAATTCCCGGCTTTGCTCCCTGTCCAACCTTGATCTCCACCGCTGCAGCGCAGTTCAGGTACTCTGCATCTATGCCGAACCGCCCTGAGGCAACCTGTACAATCGCGCAGCGGCCGAACTCCTCCCTCATCTCCTTGGGAAGGCCGCCTTCACCAGTGTTGAAGAATATACCTGATTTGCAGGCGGCAGTGGCCAGCGACCTGAAGGCGTTGTAGCTGATGGCTCCGTAGGACATGGCAGAGAAGAGAATTGGCGTCTCCACTACCAGGTTAGGGCTGAGCCTGGTCTCTATCTCCACTTCGCCGCCATCGGTTTTCACGTCCAGGAAATCGGGCTTTGCTCCCAGGAACGTCCGAAGCTCCATGGGCTCGCGTAAAGGATCTATGGAGGGGTTGGTGACCTGCGAGGCGTTTAGCACTATGTGATCCCAGTAGATGCGGAAGGGTTTGTCGTTGCCGCATCCTGTGAGTATGACGCCTCCCGTCTCTGCCTGCTTCTTTAAATCCTCCATCTTTTCCCTGGACCAGCTGGCGTTGGGCCTGTAGAATGATTGAGTTGGCCGAACGACTATGGCGTCCTTGGGGCAGAAGATGACACACCTCTGGCATCCGGCGCACTTATATTCATCAGAGATCAGCCGGTCATGAACTTCGTCGTACACATGAGTGCCAAACGCGCATTGACGCTCGCAGCCCCGGCATTGGCCGCATTTTTCTTCGTCCCTTATGATCTGGAACTCAGGAAAGAGGAATGACTTCATCCTTTACCATCCTTATGCTTTTTAGTTCGCCGACGACCGGTTCTCCTCCATTGGGCGTCCAGACATGATCGAGCTGTGGGGATATGAGCCTTATTGCCGCTTCTTCAGAAGAGAGATAGAACATATCTCCACGGGTTGCAGCCGTGAGTGGCCGGAGCCTGATTCTATCGGTAAGGCCGATCATCTTCCCGCTCTGGCCTATGATGATGGAGAAAGGCCCATTCATGAGCAGAGGGCCGTAGACCATTCTCAAATTGGTCAGAAGCTTCTGCTCAGTCTCGTTCATCCTGTCTATGGAGTTCCAGATGGGGGGCGCGAGGATCTTAGCTACTACTTCGATTGGCAGACGCTGCCTTCTCATGAGCAGGTCCGCTGCGTAAGCTATTACCTCGGTATCGGTTTGAAGCGTGCAGGCGTATCCGTACATCTCCAGGTACCATCGGTTGGTGCCGTAGGACGAGATCTCACCGTTATGGACTACGGTTGTATCCAGAAGGCTAAACGGGTGGGCTCCTCCCCACCAGGCCTGAGTGTTTGTGGGGAAACGACCGTGAACCGTCCAGGTGTAGGCCCTGTAGAGGCTATCGAGCATGAAGTACTCGCCGATCTCCTCAGGGTAGCCCACGCCCTTGAAGCATCCCATGTTCTTTCCCGAGGAGAAGACGTAGGCGTTCTCTATCTTGGTGTTCACCCACATTATCTTGTTTACAATATAATCCTCATCAGAAAGCCGTGCCTCATCGCCATGCTTGTTGGGAAGGGCGAAGTAGCGCCAGATCAGAGGCGGGTCGCTGACAGTGGTCTCGTCTCCGTGAGGAATCTCCTCATCATAGACCACATCGAAGTTCTCGCAGAGGAAAGCATCGAAATCCTGCTTGGCGCACCTCTTGGCCTCCCGGCTGCTGCCCGTGAACATGAGATGTAAGGCATAGTAATCCTTATAGTCAGGATAAATGCCGTAAGCTGCAAAGCCGCCTCCCAGGCCGTTTCCGCGGACGTGCATGTTGGCTATGGACTTTATCACGCCCTCGCCTGTGAACCTCTCCCCGTCCCGGTTCATTGCCCCAAAGATGGAGCAGGCACAGATTTCTTTAGTGTATTGCTCTCTTCTTGCCCTTCTTATCCTCGCCATAACTATCTCGAACTCCAGCCGTCGCCAGAAGCTTGTCTTAAACGCTGCTCAATCTCAACCGACATGATGCAAGCCTAATGAGATCCCGACAGGCGTTTTATAGCTATTTAAGAAACATTCATAAATGTTATGAACGAACTCGGTCGCCAATGCTGTCGCCTTTATCATCTGAGGATCTCCTAGACTGACGGTTGGATTGCGGAAAAAAATAAAAAACGAAAAAAGCCCAGATGGGCTTACAGGAGGGGCAGATACCTCTCCAGCTCCCACTGGGTTACGTTGATCCTGTAGGCATCCCACTCGGCCTTCTTGTTGGCGATGAAGGCGTTGAAGACGTGCTCGCCGAGAGCCTCCTTTACCAGCTGGCTCTTCTCGGTATGCTGGAGGGCCTCGTTCAGGCTGCCGGGCAGGGAATAGATTCCCTCTGCCGTCCTCTCTGCCTCTGTCATGTGGAATATGTTCTTCTCCTTGGGCTCAGGCAGCTCGTACTTGTTTGCAATTCCTGCCAGGCCTGCGGCCAGCATGACGGAGAATGCGAGGTACGGGTTGGCTCCTGGGTCGGGGCTGCGGAACTCGACTCTTGTCGCAACCTCCTTTCCGGGCTTGTACATCGGGACTCTAACCAGAGCGGACCTGTTTCTCCTGGCCCAGCAAATGTATACAGGTGCCTCATATCCGGGCACGAGCCTCTTGTAGGAGTTAATCCACTGGTTGGTGACGGCTGTTATCTCAGGTGCGTGCTTCAGCAGACCTGCGATGTAGTACTTGCCCTCATCTGATAGGTGGTATTCGTCGCCAGCGCTGTACATGATGTTCTTCTTGCCCTGGAAGAGGGATTGATGGACGTGCATTCCAGAACCATTCTGGCCGAAGATGGGCTTGGGCATGAAGCTGGCATGGCAGCAGTACTTGCTGGCAATCTCCTTCACCGTGATCTTGTAGGTCATGACGGTGTCAGCCATGGCCAGAGCATCGTTGTACTTCAGATCGATCTCATGCTGGGAGGGTGCTACCTCGTGGTGGCTGAACTCAACATCGATTCCCATGGCGTCCAGTGCCAGGACTGTGTCGCGGCGCAGGTCAGACGCAGCATCCAGGGTTGTCAGGTCGAAGTAGCCGCCCTTATCCAGTACCTCTGTACCCTTATCGTTCTTGAAGTAGAAGAACTCGAGCTCAGGGCCTGTATAGAACGTATAGCCCTTATCCTTGAGGCGTGCGAGATTTTTCTTGAGGACCTGTCTTGGGTCACCCTCATAGGGAGAGCCGTCAGGGTTTAGTATGTCGCCGAACATCCTGGCTACGGCGTTCTCCTGCTGCCTCCAGGGTATGATCTTGAAAGTGGTCGGGTCAGGCTTCAGGACCATATCGGACTCGTGAATTTGGGCGAAGCCCTCTATCGAGGAGCCATCGAATCCCATGCCTTCGGAAAAGGCTCCCTCCAGTTCGTTGGTGTTAACTGAGAAACTCTTGGGGACTCCCAGGATATCTGTAAACCAAAGCCTTACGAATCTTACATTGTACTTATCTATTGCAGCAAAGACGTCATCTTTTGTCTTTATTTGCGTGTCCATATACTATCCTCCTTGGCGCCTCATCGTTTCGTACGCAATTTATAGGTATTTAAGATCCATTCACAAATTTTATGAAAAATTATGAACACAAAAAGTTCATTTATAATTTAAATCATTGAGGACATAACCTTTGTGCAAAACACGAAGATAACATAAAGTGAAGGTAAGTCGATGGGAAATGGCGATCTATTTAAAGAGAAGGCTCAGCGTTCAATGAAAGATACTTCGATACGAGAAAACCAAAATGTTTATCAGCTAAAAGCGCTGGCTTCTCTTAGGTGTTAGGATGGACTTGATTACCGTCGTTGAATGGCTTCAGGCGCTGCTGGTGCTTGTAATCTTCCTGCTGATATTGGCCATAGGGTTCAAGGTCTGGCGCTGGAACTACGCCGTTCCCCCAAGATAACCGTCGCGAACGGGGCTTTGGCCCAAAAACGCTTTTCTCTTTTGCGCTTAGCTTTAGGTCTTTTGCATCACCATTGTCCAACAGCTATCATTGAAGATAGATCTCTCTTGGTAAAAATAGTTTTTAGTTGAAGTTTATCTTAGCTAGAAAAATTCATGAATGAGCGAGAACTGTTACATAAAAAATTGATGATGATGGCACTCACAGGTGTGCTCCTATCGTTATTATCAATCAATCCAATAGATGCCGCCCCCGGCGAGGCCATTCTTATATCCCCTTCTGGCTCCATTGATACCAGGAACCCGACTTATACCTGGAATGAAGTGGAAGACAGCCTCTGGTATCTTCTGGTAGTTGAGAACTCATCGGGAATAGTTATCGAGCAATGGTACAAAGCAGATGAAGTGACCTTGGGCTCGACATGTTCGGCCACTCCACCCGTGGCACTCTCCTCCGGAGACTACACCTGGCGCATTCAGACCTGGAACTGTGATGGCGAGGGGCTGTGGAGCGATGAAGAGTCTTTTTCAGTATGCGTCTCGACAGCTAAGCCCGGTAGGGCGGCCCTTTCATCGCCGAAAGGCACAATTGGCACAACCAGTCCGACTTATATCTGGAACCCAGTAGCAGACAGCAGCCGGTATTGTTTAATGGTAAACGGCCCCTCTGGATACTCTTACAGCGAGTGGTATTCGGCGGAGGACGTGACTGCAGGCTCGATATGCTCATTGATTTCGCCCGAAGTGCTGGTCCCAGGTGACTATACCTGGCAGATTCGGACAGGCAACTGCATAGGGGATGGCCCCTGGAGCGCTGCCATGAGCTTTAAGGTAACCAACAAGCCGCCAGCCAGGGCCACGACCATATCACCAAAGGGCCTCATCTCTACGCGAACTCCCATATTTACCTGGA
The DNA here is from genome assembly GCA_963847095.1 of Methanotrichaceae archaeon. Lineage (GTDB taxonomy): Archaea > Halobacteriota > Methanosarcinia > Methanotrichales > Methanotrichaceae > CAWJYS01. The sequence goes on from CAWJYS010000002.1 coordinate 28,324, forward strand.
GCGCGGTCCCCGGCAGCACGCAGTATCATTTGTGGGTAGAAAATGACTCTGAAAACATCATCGATGAGTGGTTCCCGGCAGAAAAAGTAACTCGTGGATATAGATGCTCGGTGATCTCTCCTATGATCCTTCCCGATGACGATGTCGACTTCTACTGGAGGGTTCAGGCTTCTAACGATATCGGGGATGGCCTTTGGAGCAGCAACAAGTACTTCGAGACGGTGTGCGGTGTGACTGGAATAGCCAAAGAAATAGCCAAAGAACAAAAAGGGCAGGTCTCTGCTAAAGACGGCCCGGAGGGGGTGCGGCTGCCAGAAGAACCGGCCATCCTAAAAGAGTGATCTCTGATAATTCGGGATCTTCTCGGCCCTTTTTTCTCTTCAATGGATTTTGTCGTCTTATCTGGCAAAGGGAAATTTTAGGATAAACTCAGGGCTAATCCCTGCCAGTTCATTGGCGGGAGTAGTCACGAAGCTTGAGTGATTAGGAGGGAGGCAAAAGTCTTTGGATAAAAGGAGGGGGAACGAAATGAGATTCGACTTTTGCCATTCATACTATACGACAATTGTCGGTATATAAGGATTTCGCCCGGCATAAGATCGAGAGCCATGGGCTGTAGGGTTTAGCGCCAGAACAGAAAGATTGAGAAAGATCGAGCCTCAGGCAGGCCAGCGCCGAATCCACAGCGCCCTTTCGATAGGAACCTCACGATGGAGGCCTGGCCTCGCCCCGAGCCCCGACTCAAAGCCGGGCACAAGGCTGCACAGCACTGGAATTGACACAGCGCCCCTTTCACAGGGACCTGGCACCTTCGCGATGCCCCGGCCTGCGTTCGCCTTCTGCCTTCAGCTTGTACCGCGTCCCGCACCAAAGGAGAGGACTCCGGATGTAGCTGTTTTAAGGCATGCTACGCCTGTAAGGGCGTGCATATCTCTGACCCCGCTGGTCTTCAGCTTCTCCGGCCCAACACCAGAATGCTAACGCCTCAGCAGCGCAGCACCTCTCAGGCCAATGGATCTTCCTCGGCTCGTCCACGAAGGATCTGCCTATTGAATTCCTCAGCCTTAAGAGCTCAGCCGGTGAACTTGCCCTCGTTCTTACAGCACAAGACGCGGCAAACTATCTATATAATCGTTATAGATATTTGTAGTTTTCGGTCCATCCCAAATTTTAGAGGATCTCGCTTCTAGGTCGTATCCCTCTAATACAGAGGGCCATAGAACAAAGGCAAAAACGAATAGATGGAAAATCTAAAGAACTTGGGAACGCCACAAAGGCTTCATGCAGAGCAAGATTGCTGGCGCCTTGAAGCTAAGACACGAGCCTGTCGCCATACTCTGGACTGATGAAAAGCCAGAGGACGCACTGGGGTTCAAAGGCTGCGGAGGAGGATGCATCATGGTCCTCTTCGCCCAGGCAGCGTCCAGGGGAAGATCGGCGGCCTTCGACAGGGATAACTTCGGATGCTTCGGGGGCGGCGTGGGCCTGGGTTTCGGAAGGCAGTATGAAAAATTTCCCCTTGGCGGCGTCGAGGCTTTCAAGTACTTCCTCTCCCCGGGCCTCGAGGGCCAGGGGAGAGAGGATCTGGTAGAGAGAGCATGTAATCTGGGCCGAAGAGAGGTGGTGGAGAATTTCCTTCAGGGAGAGAGATACAAGAAGAGTCCCGCTCTGGTGGAGAACTTCCTGAAGGAGCTGCCGGTGATGGAGGTTCCCAGCAAGTACGTGGTGTTCAAGCCCCTCAAGGACCTGGCGGAAGAGGATGAGGAGGAGGCGGTGGTCGTGGTCTTTGTGGCCGATCCTGACCAGCTCTCTGCTCTGGTTGTCCTGGCTAACTACGACCGTCCAGGCGTGGATAACGTCATAACGCCCATGGGCGCGGGCTGCCACCAGATAGGCGTCTATGCATTCAGGGAGGCTCAAAAGGATATGTCTAAAAAGGATATGTCCAGAGCAGTGATAGGGCTAACGGACCTTTCTGCCAGAAAGAACGTTCGGCCGCTCCTGGGCAAAGATATGTTCACCTTTGCAGTCTCTTACAGGCGCTTCAAGGAGATGGAGACAAACGTAGATGAGAGCTTCTTAAACAGGAGCACCTGGAGGAGCTTGATGGAGAGTGACGGCGAATAGGACCTCGTCTCGCCCTGCGAAATCATAGGATGCTCCTTAGCAGCTCCTCCAGGCAGATCCCGGCCCGTCGAGCAGTCTGGCCTTTATGAGCTTCAGGTCCTGGTCAAAGCGGCCATCATGTCTCGTTGAACTTCACGGCCATCGCCGCCCAGGTGAACCCGGCTCCGCTGCTGGCGATAACAGCCAGGCAGCCAGGCTCGACCAACCCATGCTCCATAGCTCGTCCGAGGTTGAAGAGAGTATCTACAGTGCCCATGTGGCCGTAGTCTTTTATGGAGGTCACTGTGTTATCCTCCCCCAAGCCTACGGATCGGAATATCTCTTTGGAGAGGCTTCTCTTGACCTGATTGGTGAAGAGAAAATCGATATCCTCTAGGGTGTAGCCGCTCTTTTCCACGGATCTTGTGATCACCTTCACGTAATTCTCCAGGTAGGTCAGGGAAAGAATCCTATCTAGCCCCTCGGGATCATCCACGCATATGTATTTCAGCCTGCTATCATGCACTCTGCCATCATGCACTCCCTGGGCGTGGGGCAGCCTGGTTCCGCCCAGGGGAACCTTGATGCAATCGACAGTTGACCCATCTGTCAGCGAGACATAGTTGAGCAGCTGGTTCTTAGCCTCGCCTTTCTTCAACACTGCTGCAGCAGCCCCATCTCCAACTATGAAGAGTGAAAGAGAGTTGGGATCTGTGTAGTCTATTGAGATCGAAAGCTTTTCTGAGCAGACAACCAGAGCAAACTCCTTTTCAGAATCGCTGAGTAACAGGTTCTTGCACATATTTATCCCGAGATTCCCGCCGTTACAGCCGTTCTTGACCTCAAAAGCGTAGCAATCATCGGCCTCAAGGGCCGCCTGGATCCTCGCCCCAGGGGACCAAATCCTGTAGTCGTAAAAGCTAGCGCCGCAATATGCGATGATTCCTATTTCTTCTGGACCTATTCCCGCCCTGGCTATAGCTTCCCTGGCCGCACGAATACCCATATCCGATGGATGCTCGTCTGAAGCAGCGATGTGTTTCTTCTCCATCCCTATCTTTTCCAAGAATACATGGAGCGGTATGCCGGAGAGCCTCGACATCTCGCTGCTTGTGAGAATGTTCTCTGGAATGTAGTAGCCTATTGAAGCTATGCCGACTGTCTTTTCCTGCTGTATTGCCATAAAGATCATCCCTGAACTTTCCTTTTTCAGCAGGATTATATTTGCAAATTGTGCGACTGACAAGAGACTTTTAGCGATATAGATGCTTGTCCAAATGCGCTAGCTCTAGTGAAATTATTCATGGAGACGATTTGGATAGCGAATCCGATCCCAAAAGCTGATAGACTGTGATCCAGGAGAAGGGGCCTTTCCTAAAACTCCTCAAGGGGGAACTGATCCTGATGGCTTTGGCCATTGCATGGTTATTAAAGTAAATTCTCACCTTTGCGGCCTTCATCTCTGCTTCTTTAATTCGGGGTACCCACGGCAGAAGATGCTGCTTCTCGTAAATGTAGTCGTACCTGTTCAGCCTGTGGTCATCCTTCGCCTTCTCTTAAATGCGACCAGGACAATTGTGCAGACAGCGTCTGCACTGTCCGATTTCTGGGTCCTGGTAAACCTCAGCAAAGCGGATCATATTGAACAAGTTGCGGCGGCCAAATCCGCTTCCGTACTCGGATTTGAGAGAATCGCTGAGGGCCGCCACTACTCTTTTCCCATAATCGGCACGGTCCTTGGTTAAGAATTGATACGGTCTGGTAGGCGGTCCAGCTCTATCTTGCCTGCAGGTTTAGGTAGGTTCTGGCCTGTACTCCAAATCGATCATCGCTTAGCTCGCTAAGTTAATTAAGCCTAATCATGGTGGATGGCAAATTCCGCAAGGCATAAGCAGATCTAGGCCTTTGGAAGATAATCACCTCCTACGATCTTTTCTGCTGCCCTGAAGGCTATGGCTGCAATGGTCATGGTAGGATTCACTCCAGGAGGCTCCGGCAGAACCGATCCGTCGATTATGAAGAGATCCGGGTACACTCTGGTCTTATTCGAGGAGCCGTCGTTCCAGAAAACCTGCCCATAGCTGTCTACAACGCCGTTTTCTACATTATTACCCATAGTGCAGCCGCCAAGAGGGTGAAGGATCACAGCAGTACTATTCTCGGGCTTATTGAAGTCCCACGTCGGAGTGTAGACCCTTTTTGCGCCACCGGCGTCGATCTCACCCGCCAGCTTCCGCATGCCGTCAACAATCTCTTTAAGCACAGGGCTGTTATCGACTGATGACCACTCTACAAACAGCTTCTCGCCAGGATCGTCTTTTGCCTCCAGATGTCTCCAGTTGGGCAAAAGTCTGAGAACTCCAGGCTTTTCTCCTCTTCCCATGCCGGAAAAGGCATAGAACCTGGACATTCGTTCTTCCGGAGATGCCTGGGGATCAACTCTGTCAGTGGTAGCCCAGGTAAGAACGCTCTCCATGAACCTGCGTGTAAGCTCATCGCTGGATGTTCCTGTTTTTTGTATTTCCACAAGCACTCTCCTGATCGCTGGATCATTCCACATTACAGTGAAGAGGCGAACCAAAGAGGTGGTAGAGACACCATCTAAGAAAATGCTGAAAATCCCAAACCTCAGCAGCAAATTGATGTTCTCCACGAGATTTTCCAGAAGGCTGAGATTAGCTTCTCTAGCACCATGGGCGAAGAGATCGAAAAAGGTAGCAAAGGCCGGTGCAACCATCTTGGCAATTGTTGTGTCCTCAATAGTGTAAGCAAAATCCAGCTCTTTCGTTTTGAAGGATACCCGTGAGGTGTTGACCGGCCCTCTGGTTACATCTATTCTCCTGTGTTCCAGAGACATGAATCCGAGAATGTCGCCATTGGTGTAGAACCTCTTTCCCAGGAAATCGCTCAATTTGAGGTGGCCTCGTTCTCTGCACTTCAAAAGAAGCTCGGTTGTGCCCAAAGAGCCTGCAGCGATTACCAGAGATCGGGCAAGCACCTCCTTTATCTGCCTTTTCTCCGTCTTCGGATCGTATTGGAAATATTTCACCAGATATTTGTGATCCTCGTTCTCACTGAACTCGATATCGTAGACCTCACACAGCTCCTTGACCTCTAGAGGCTTTTGTGTTGCCGGAGGTTTTGGGTTCATGGCAGCAGCCAGATACTGGCCGAAGGTATGCCTGGCTCCCGGGATGCACCCCAAAACACATCTCCCCTGCCGTTGGCAGACGCACTCTTGTTTATCCAGCAGCCGCTTTAACTCGCCCTCATCTGGCGGCAAGCTATCGAATAAATTTGCTGGGACATTGGTTATCGATAGATCTAGGTCGAAGTCTCCCACGACCTTGCCATTTTCAATTTTTGTATTGACAATGTCGGCATTGCCTTCATCGATTAGGGCCTGTCCTGCTTCCTGGAACGCTTTGGTCTTGTCGAGCAGATTGGTGCTCAAACTGGCTGTGGTGGGTATCTTGTTCACAACCAAGAACTGTTTGACCAACTCGAAGTATTCCTCGATCTTCTTGCCTGTCTTCTGAGTAGGCCAGTCCTCGTAGATGCTTCGAGGAGGCTCAAGGGTTACATTGGAGTATATTAGGGAGCCACCCCCCACGCCGCTGGCTACGATGGCGTGTACATTGCCCAGGACCTGATAGTCGTAAAGGCCAGTCTTACTTAGAGTCCTGCTGGTTGATAGAAGTTCAAGAACTCCGGTAACGTTGTCAGGGTGAGCCCAAGTATGGTAAGGTCTACCGCTGTCCTCAAGGAATTCGCGCATATTAGGCGGCCTCTTTCTATTTGCTTTGAGCGTATAGTTTAACTCGTTGCTGAGCCACCATTGGCCGCGTTCGAGGATGCAGACTTTTTTGCTTGTGTTATTTTTGGCGTTCTCCATCTCGAACCTGTTTGCGAAAGAAAGGGCGAGAATTGTTCCTCCGAATCCCGAGCCGACTACTACGGCGTCGAAGGCTTCAGCCATAATATTAAATTACAGTCTAAGATATTTAAATGTGGTGGCTAAAATGTTGTTGATTTCAAGCAAGATTCTATCCAGGCAAAGCAGCTTGATGGAGTACCTTATTCGTACTCGTTGCTTACAGGAAGCAAACGGTTAGTTATTTTAATTATATATAATATACTTATTCTAATGCCTTTTCTATACAGAGATGAACGCGCCTGACTGCAAGAGCTGCGTAAGGGGCCATCCCATGACGAATTAACCTTAGCCTGATTGTTTCGATTACCTTCGCCCCGCCCTCGGCTCGCCCTTTAATCCCTGTAAAGTCCAGCATATAGCATGGACTTCGAGCTCTACCCCACAATCACCCTCCGGCCCCGGTCCTTTAGTGCCCTCCTCGCCCCCAGGGAGATGTTCATCCAGGCCCTGAACCACAACCTGAACCTGCAGAGGTTCCGGGTCCTTTACGTCAGCGGCAACTACTCCGCTATCCTTTCCAGCCTGGACCGCAGATTCCAGGATCTGGAGATCCGGCGGGCCTTCACCGTCTTCCAGCTCATGACCGTCCTGGAGGAGGCTCACCATTCCCTGATCCTAGTGGAGCACGACCCCCTGCACTACGAGGACGCCCGGGAGATGACGGAGTACGTTTCCCATTCCTTGAGGGAGGCTGCCAAAGAGGCTGCTGTATTGCTGTATTCGCCGGGGGCAGATCCGTACCTTGAGGAGCTGGTAAAAAATGCCGACCGAGTGTTCTACTTCGATGAAAGGCCGAGAGATGAGGCAAGGATTAAGGCTACGGCTAATCCGCGAGCGCAGAAGAGCCAGACCACCTTGGAGGCCTTCTCATGAGGTTGCCCTGGCAGTGTGAGGCCAGGCCTATCGAGCCATCGCAAGCATTTGATCCCAGGCTCATGGAACTGGAGACTGCCACAGAGATCCTGGCGGAAATCTTCGGCGTTCGGGCGGCGGATGTAGATGAGATGATTCAGAGGAGACTGATGGCGAGAAGCCGGGCTGAGGAGTGTCTGTGGCCCGCAACTTTTAGCATGGGGAATATCTATGGGCCGTAGCTTTGAGAGCGTGAGGATGGGCGTAAAGGATGTCGCGGCCAGGTGGCTGAAAGCCAGCCGGGCCCTGAAGAAAGAGGACCAGATCTACGGGCGAAAGATTGCAGAGATGGCAAAGAAGCACTCCAGCGAGGCCTTCTATTGCCTGGATGACCCACTGGAGGCTGCAGTATTCTCGGTACTGGTGGAGATGATGAAGGAGCGCGCAGAGGCAGAGAATAAGAGGGCTATGACTGCATAAGATGTATACACAAGCTCAGACGGTAGCACATACGGCGCATACATTTGTGAAATATCACCTTGATGGTATGGCAAGTAAGGGTCCAGAAATGCATATATACAAAAATTTTTAGAGTGTTTGTTATGAGCAAAAAAGTCCCTCTCGCCCCGCTCGGAAAGGCGTCCGCAGGAGAGGAAGAATTGTCCCCAAGCTCTCTAGAGCGCGCCTCATCGGCTCTGGACTGGAAGGATCTGCCGGTAGTGGTCACAGAGACCTGTTACGGACGGGTGGCTGGCATCAGGGAGGCGGATGGTCTTATTCTCTTCCTGGGAATGCCCTATGCTCCGGCTCCGAAGGGAACGCTGCGCTTCAGGCCTCCTCAGGAGAAGCTCTTGAAGCAGTCGGGACTGTCTGCTTCCAACCTCTTCGCCCCGGTGATCGACGGACAGCTTTTGCCAGAAGACCCCTTCCAGGCGCTGGAAAGTGGAGCGGCAAAGGAGATCCCCCTGCTCCTGGGCACCAATAAAGACGAGGTCCGGCTCTGGCTGATCTACCAGGGATTGCTGGCACATGCACCACCACTGGCCCTGCTGGCGATCTTTCCCAACTCCAGGGAGGTCTTCGGCAGCCGGATGGTTGAAGTCCTGGCCCGCTACCGCCTGGGCAGGCTGCAGGCCCGTCCCGGTGACGTCACTCTGGAAGTGGCAACGGACGCAGAGTTCTGGATACCCCAGGTCAGACTGGCGGAGATCCAGAGCAGATATGCTCCCACCTGGATGTACCGATTCGACTGGCCCTCGCCAGCGAAGAATGGAGAGCTGGGCGCATGTCACGCCTTGGAGCTGCCTTTTGTCTTCCACAATTTCCATACTCCTCAGACCGCTCACATGGTAGGCCAAAGTCCGCCCCTGTCGCTGGCCGAGAGGATTCAGGGAGCCTGGATAGCCTTCGTGCGAACGGGAGACCCAAACACTGGGGATCAGCCTCTCTGGCCCGCCTACGATGACAATCAGAGGGCAACCATGATCTTCGATGCAGAGAGTACTGTGCAGCACGACCCACGCAGAGAGGTGCGAATGCTCTATAAGGGCACTCCTGTATATCCTTGAGACTCCTTATAAGTGGACGAGACGACGGTGAATGCCCTTCACGCATTCGGAGGATTTCAAGATCAATAGTTACAAAAAATTTAAATTGAAGAAAGTTGAATAAGATTACAACTGTTGAACGGGTGGTATAGTTCATGGAAAATCTGAAAAATATCTTACTAATAATAATTTTTCCTATCCTGCTAATAGTTCCTCTTTCCTTATGTGCTATGTCATCTGAGATTAATAAGCAGAACAATTCAGATCAAATTTCCGGTAGTGATCAAAAAACTATAGATATGCTTGATAATGCTGCAAACCTTGAGGGCTTGCCCGTGGTGGTGGCAAACACCACTTATGGACAGGTGGCGGGGTTGAGGAGCGACAACGGCCTAAACGTTTTCCTGGGGATCCCCTATGCCAAGGCTCCCGAAGGAGATCTGCGTTTTGAGCCTCCCCAAGATCCGCTGTCCTGGAATGGCATCCTGCCAGCCTTCAGCTTTGGGCCGGTATGTCCTCAAGCTCAGGCAGCCGCTTTCCCTCCTTCCTATTATCCTCAAAGCGAGGATTGCTTGAGCCTGAACATCTGGACGCCGGGGATTGATAGCAAGCGAAGGCCTGTCTTGGTCTTCATTCACGGCGGTGCATTCATAGGTGGTGCCTCAGCAGATTCTACCTACAACGGTTCTTCCCTGGCCCATAATGGCGATATTGTTGTTGTGACCATCAATTATCGATTGGGCGCATTGGGTTTCTTGTACCTAGGGCAAATGGGAGAGGAGTTTGCAAAAAGTGGAAACCTGGGTCTGCTCGACCAGATATTTGCCCTGCAGTGGGTTTCGAAGAATATCGAGAGATTTGGAGGCGATCCGGAAAACGTAACCATCATGGGCCAGTCGGCTGGCAGCATTAGTGTCACCACGTTGATGGCAGTGCCAGAGGCCAAAGGCCTTTTCCATCGGGTTATTGCTGAAAGCGGTGCTCCCAATCTCTGTCTATCCAGGGGGGTCGCAGCTAATGTTACTCGAAAGTTCATGAAGCTGGCCAATGTCACTGATGTAAAAGGATTGAGGAATCTCACTGCTTTCCAGCTCATCGATGTCCAGGAGACGCTTTTAAAGGATTCGGGATTATCAGCCTCCAACACCTTCGCTCCGGTAATCGATGGACAAGTGCTGCCGGAAGACCCATTCCAGGCCTTGGATAATGGATCTGCTTCAGGAATACCCTTATTGCTTGGCACCAATCGGAACGAATTCCGACTCTGGCTAATCTATGATCCGATCCTATCTTACCTTCCACCGGTAGCTCTTCTGGCCATCTTTCCCAATTCGAAGGGTGTCTTTGGCAACCGGATGGCAGAGATCCTCTTTCGCTATCGAATGAACCAGCCTCTTGCCTGGCCAAGTGATCTTACCATGGAAATTTTAACGGATTCAGAATTCTGGATACCTCAGATCAGGATGGCGGAGGTCCAGAGCAATCATGCTCCAACATGGATGTACCGCTTTGACTGGCCTTCTCCATTTGAAGACGGAAGGCTGGGCGCATGTCATGCCCTAGAGCTACCCTTCATATTCCACAACTTCAATTCACCTGAGACGGCTCGAATGGCAGGAACCTTCCCGCCAATGAAGCTGGCAGATAAAATGCAAAACATTTGGATCACATTCATACGTACTGGGGATCCAAATACAGGGGATCAGCCATTCTGGCCCTGTTATAATACAACCCAGAGAACCACTATGATCCTAAACCTTAACAGCAGTTTGAATTATGACCCAAATAGAGAGGTGCGATTGTTTTACAAAGGAACTCCTCTGTATCCCTCAGTTGTCTAACTGTAGTGATGTCCGTGGCATCACGGTGCACGATCTTGCCAGCCCAGAGCCTTCTGGACATCCTTTGGCTGCTCGGAAGCTTTTTCATCCTGCGATGGGAAATGTATATTCATGAAATTCAAGGTCATCCTGGAGGATGCAGAGGAAGGAGGCTACATAGTCAGCTGCCCGGCACTACCTGGCTGCCATTCTCAAGGAGATACTATTGAGGAGGCTCTAGATAACATAAAAGAGGCCATAGTTGGGTGCCTTGAGTCTCTAAATGAGGAAAGAAGGCTTTTCGGTAACTCTTTCAGCCCCCCTTCATAAAGAGCTGCGTAAGGGTTTGCTGCGGGATTTAATAAAACGTTGGAGATCCTGTGTCCAGCAACCTTCAGCACATCATCGATTCAGCCCTGGAGCCACCAGTACCCGTCCTTATCCCTGGTGGCCTTGTCTTCAGCCAGACCTGCGCCAGGCTTGATCTGCCGGTAAATATCGCAGTGCCACTTCTTGTACCTGGCGAATAGCTCTGTAGAGCTCTTCAGGAAGAATTAAAATAGCTATTA
>CAWJYS010000003.1:0-84676 GCA_963847095.1 Methanotrichaceae archaeon
CGTGCCCTTGGGAACGACGGCCCGAGCGTACTCAGGGATGGTGACCATTGCGCTCTCGATGTGGACATGGCCGTCGATGAAGCCGGGCGCGAGGATGTAGCCACTCAGGTCCAGTGTCTCCCTGGCGCTGGAGCAGTCGAAGCCGGCTATCCGGCCGTTGTGGACGGCCACGTCTGCCCTGTGGACCTCTCCGGATAGTGTGTTCACTATATCCGCGCCCTCCAGGAGGAGGTCTATCTCGATCTCACATCGGGCTGCGGATATTAGCTCCTCAAGGGAATCCATGAGATCCGAGTAATAACACATTGCTTAAAATCGTTATGAATGGCTGGCTGAGTGTTAGCGGAGATAGGTAAAGGTTTGCTGATGCTACGCTGCTTGCGCTCGTGATAGCGCTCGATAACAGCATAATAGTATAAATCTAAGAAAGCTCATAACTGATGGCATATATGAGCCTCGTCGTATCTGCAGAAGATGTCAAGGCATTTGAGCGTCTGAAAGCAATCTCCCAGATCGCTCCCATAAAGGAGAGAATCAAATCCTTCGAGAAAAAATACGGGTGCGACCTTGAAACCTTCAGCTCCAGATAAATCAGGAAGAACGGCCTGAGAGCTTTGAATGGGACGACCTGATAGAGTGGCGTGCCTATAAAGAGAGCCTGAGAGAGCTGGAAGCCTTGATCAAAAGGATCGATGATGCTAAGAACATTAGAGTTGCTCAAGGATGAGATTTTCAATAGCCATGAAGTATTAGACTTCAAGAGCGGTGACAACTTCTATTTTCTTAAGATCGAGGCCGAAATCATCGATGGTAGCGAGCTTCATATCAAAGAATATATCTCTGCAGAGGACTGCCTTTACTCTTATCATTGGCAGGATAAAGACGGCTCTTTAAGAATACGATGGATAACTCGCCTCATCATAAGGGGATCAGGACATTCCCTCATCACAAGCATACTCCTGAGCTTGAGGAGTCGGATGAGATATCCCTTGAGGATATTATCAAGGTGATCAGGGAACGGCTGAATCTGTAAATGGGTACTGAACCATATTCTAAGGATAGCCGAGTCCGTGGGCATTGGCTACTTGTTCTTGGGGCAGGGATTGAAGCAAAGGATAGTCCCTGATGAGAAAACGCGGTAAGGGCTGGGTCATATTGCAGCTGGTGCTCCTAGCCATAATCCTAGGTGCGCCGAGAATCGGTGGAAGTGTCGAAATTCCATTGTGGTTGCGCGTGCTGGGCGGCCTAATCGTAATCGCAGCAGGAGCTGTTGTCATAATGGGCGCTTTGGCGCTGGGGCGTAACCTTACTCCCTTTCCAAGGCCGGTCCCTGGCGGACACCTGATCGCACATGGCATCTACAGTATTGTACGGACCCGCTCTATATGGCTGGCATTTTCGCTACATTAGGCTGGGGTCTCTTAACCGCCAACCTACTTGATATAGGTCTAGTCGCCGTTGTTTTTCTGTTCTTTGATTTGAAATCCAGGCGCGAAGAGGAATGGCTGTTGGAGGCATATCCAGAATATGCGAGTTATCGCCGCCTTGTCAAGAAACTCATACCCTGGATATATTAACCCAGGAAAGAGATCTGGAGCGATCCATCTGCAGAATGCGTTCTGCTGGGGTTGTATTCAAAGGCCAGATCGATAAAGACTGAGGCGTCTACTACTACATCGCCTCTCCTCGACGAACTCCGACATTACATCCTGATCCACTTTAACTCTGTATTTCCTGGCCACACTAGTTATTTTCCCAGGCATGAGGACGACGAAAGCCTTCGTCCCCTCACGTAGATTGACCTCCTGCAGAGGCTTGAAGCTGCCCTCATTGTTGATTGCATTCGGTACTCTATGAGATTCAGATGACTGAATATAAGGTATTAACAACCTAGTGCACCATAACACAAGTCTTTTATCCTAGGAGTCCATATGACCAATAATCATGTCGAGAAAACCAATATTCGTCGTAAAATTGACAAAGGAAGATCGAGAGTATCTAACCAATTTATCGTCATGGAAAGGCATCAGCAAGAAGCCTGGCCCGTGCCAGGATATTACTAATGGCAGATGAAGGGTACTGCAATAAAGAGATTGTAGAGGTTTTAAAAACAACCAGAGTTACGGTAAACCGGATAAGGAAGAGATATTGCCAGGAAGGTTTGGACTCTGCGATAAATGAGAAACCTCGTAGCGGAGCGCCTCCAAAGATTGATGGAACGATTGAGGCACAAGTGACTCTCCTTGCCTGTTCCGAGCCACCTGAAGGCAAGATCGAGTTGGACGCTGCAACTATTAGCCGATAAGCTCGTAGAGTTGGGGGCTGTAGAATCAATCTCCACTATGAGCATCCATAGGACTTTAAAAAAAGTGAAACCAAGCCTTGGCAGAAGATTAGATGGTGTATAGGTAAAATAACAGCGATTACATAATGCATATGGAAGATGTACTGAACCAATATGAGCAGCCCTATGATCCAAAGCATCCATTAATCTGCATGGATGAGATGCCATGCCAACTGATAGATAACATTTTAGATCCCAGTCCCCCCTAAACCAGGAAAATCACAAAAAGTTGATTACGAATATCGCCGTAATGGCACATGCTGCGTCTTCATAGCCTTTAATCCACATGAGGGCATGAGGATGATCCGTGTTAAAGAGCATCGGACAAAAATAGATTATGCAGATTTTATGAAAGAACTTGCTCTCCAATATCCTGAGTGCAGAGTCTATTCGAGTTGTCCAGGATAACCTCAATACCCACTCAGCCAGTTCTTTTTATAAAGCATTCTCACCTGAGGAGGCATTTGAATTGGCTAAGAAATTTGAGTTCCATTTTACTCCAAAGAAGGGCAGCTGGCTTAATATGGCTGAGATTGAGTTCTCTGCTCTTTCAAGACAATGCCTGAACCGGAGAATTGGGGATATCAAGACACTCGCCAAAGAAGCGAGTGCTTGGGAACAAGAGCGGAACAAGGACAAAGGCAACAGTACGATGGAAGTTCACTAAAGCCAAAGCAAGAGAGAAGTTTTGCAGGCATTATCTTAAGATAAGAAATTAATGTTATGATGCACTAGTGTATGTTTTATGGCATCAATCTATATCATAATATTTTTAATATATTTATATAAATAGTTAATTGATTTTTAATTTGCTTAATTTCATGTCCCGAACAGGACGCTCAGGACTAAACTGGCTGCTAAATAATTTCAGGAATATATGTTGACTCGCAGTTGTGAATAAGTATATATGTCAGTTCCATTAGTAAGGGTGGATGAATAGCTACCTCTAACTAGAAAAAAGCTAGTCAATCTATCGGATGTGGGATTAAAGATCCTGCCGCAGTGAGGGTTCAGTGGACTGTAGTGTAGTATGTCTGGGTGAGGCCTGACCAGTCGTTACTAGAGATGCAGCGATTAAGCCGATCAAAACGGAAACAACTGAACTGGTTTAAGACTCGGTAGCTGAGGTCTCTCAAAATGATTAAAGGGGTGTGGCCATGTCGAGGTTAGAACCTACAAAGGACAGCAGAACGACTTATGATGAAAAGACCGGTGCGGTTAGGAGTTTCTTTGGCGCTGAACTGGTTGCTCCGATGACAAAGGCAAAGCGTGCTCTGGCTCCAACCGCCAAGAGTGACGACTTCCTTGAGGTAAATCGCGATCTATTCAAGCTTGAAAACATCACACTCCGCAAAGCCGAGGTGAGCGAGGGGGCTTCTTCAGAGTCCGTGCTCTATGAACAACAACATAACGGCATTCCGGTATACAGACGGAATCTGGTCGTCGGATTCCGTAAAGATGACGGGGCGGTCACATCAGCAGTTAATAATATAGATTACAGTATTCCGACCACCCTAATGCCAGACAGTGCTACCATTGATAGTAAAAAGGTAGTAGCTCTTATAGAAAAAAGATTTGCGACTCGCTTCGCAAGCCTCGAAATAGGCGTGCCCACGCTTTATATCTACCGACATGTCCCGGATGAGTCGCTTGAATTGGACTTTCCTTTGCCTGCGATCCGCAAAGAGATGCTAAACCTCAGTACTGGAGTGCAGGGACAAGTTTATCTGGTTTGGCAGGTGCTGATGCGCACCAAAGAACCAAGTGGCATTTGGGAGCTGCTGGTAGATGCGACAAATGGAAACCTCATAGCTGTTAAGGATAAACGCCGTTATGCCACTCCCAAGTGTAAAATCTTCTGGCCGGACCCTATCCGCTCGAAGAAGGATGACAGCCTAAGCTGGAGTACGCCTGAGAGCACTTTGAACAACGAGCTTGTTGATAATATAACTTTGGAGAATCTCGACTTACCTGTCAATGGCAAGTATAAGCTGGATGGAAAATGGGTCAGGACCCAGGAGCGGTGCAAGCCTGATTTCAGTCCTCCAGAGACGACAGGCGATTTCAAATACGGAGCAAAATCCAAAGAAATCCTCAGTGTCATGGCTTATTACTATCTGGATCGCTTTATAACGGACCTTCGAAGTTATGGAATCACTGGGTTCAATAATGCAGTTACAGGACCTATCGATGTAGATGCTCAGGGGGCTGAAGAGGACAACAACTCCTGGTTCGACGGGAATGTCACCCCCCCATACATTACTTTTGGAACGAATGAAAAAGATCCCAACACAGGGAACGCAATAACAGGTGTACCTGATGCACAAGATCCTGGTGTGATCGTCCATGAGTACGGACATGCCATCCACTACTTCCTTAACAGAGAGCAGAAATATGCTCATGAGCACTGGTTCTGCGACTTCTTGGCTGTGGCCTGGGTTGATCGCTACAACCCGCACCAATATGCTCGTGAAGAGATGTTTCCATGGGATAACAATTCAGGCGATGAATGGTCAACCATCAGGCGAGTGAATCTGGCCCAGCGTTTCGATGATGCCGGTTTTTCCGGCTATGGAGCAACACTGCAGGGTGCCATCGGTGCGACAGCTCTCTGGGATTGGCTCTCAAATATAGGGGGAGGCTCATCAAATGAGAACGTCCGAAAGTGGGCGGCAGACGAAGCTATTCGCACCTATATGGAGATGTTGATTCTTGCCAATACGGATGATACAAAGGAGAACCTGGCAAAACTATTGAGAACTGCTGACGAGAACCGAACAGGTGGATTATATAAAAAGGTCATCTGGGATTCCTTCCGTCGCCGAGGGATGTGGAAAGACTTTACGCCTGTAGGCAACGTTGACCTGCATATCCGAGACAGTGACACCGATACAGGGGAACACGCCAGCCCACAGATCCACTGGACCTCTCCCGATATCTGGGTGCGCAACAACCCACCGCCTGCTGATCCGAACGATCCCAACGATCCGAACTACGGCGAACACCCTGATGACGGTCACCAGCCACCCATAAACAATGTGCCCAACTACCTCTACGTAAACGTCCACAATCGGGGCTCGCAGAAAGCTCTAGCCAACACGTTCTCTGTGGAGGCCTTCCACTGTGATCCTGCTACTGCCATGCTGTGGCCTACTCACTTCCAATCCATGGGCACACAGCCAATCACAGTCGATATCCCTGCCAACGGTGGTTCAACGCGGGTAGGTCCATTCCTCTGGACGCCGCAGATCGTTGATCACGAGTGCCTTCTGGCGGTAGTGAAAGGCACGAGCGATCCAACTATAGCTGATACAGTCAAAGCTAAGGGAGCTGTGGATCATTGGAAGTTAGTGCGTTTCGACAATAATGTCGGGCAACGCAACGTGAAACCTTCGTCTTCAACACCAGGCGGCAAGACCAAGGCGAGCTTCATGGTACGTGGAACAACTCATCCCTCGACCAATACGCTACGACTGGATGCCAGCGCACTCCCGCCCGATACTAAGATCACAATGCGCGTGGCCCGCAATATCACCGATAAGGCTGGCAGTCTCTCCGGATTTGTGCTCGATGGCCAGAACAATCGCTGGTCCACATTGACAATAGCAGGCGGCTTAGTAGGGGCGATTGCCGGCTTCCCACTCGGCACTAATGAAGAGAAGGACGTCGCTCTTGAAATCGACTTTTCCTACCAGGCTGAGCACATGAAGCGTTATCCCATTGTGGCAGGTCAGGATCAAGATGGCGTCTTAGCTGGACAATTGACCATTGAGATAACAGCCGTTAAGGAGTCAGAAGATTACGTATACGGCAATGCGCGCAGCCGAGAGCTGCATACGTTTAGTTGCATCTGGCGAAAGCAGATGAGCCCGAAAAACCAGATACCATTCCAGACTATCAAAGATGCTCTAGCTCGCGGCTACAATGGTTGTAGATTCTGCCTGCCGAATTACAGCAGCGATTAAACAGAGAGTAGTTGCCGGATATCATCGAGATGTCCGGCACCTTTACCTCTGAGCAGTAAACCGCAGAAATTTTGATAGAATGCTAAACGAAGTGATATTTTATGTCACAGCAAATCCCCGAATACTATCCGCCGCCGGACAAAAGACTGCGACCTGATATCCCACTTGTCGCGGCGGAAATGAAAGCGAGGAAATGGACTGGCACGTTGCCCGATAAGTTTATCGCAGCTCTGGTCACCAGAGTCTCGCAGACCAATCTGCAAAATTGGGTCACCGACTTGAGTGCATTTCACACACGCCACACAAAATCGCCCTATATTGCACAAGTCGCCACATGGTTGGTAAACCAGTTCAAGAGTTTCGGCTATACCGACGTGGTTAAGCATTCGTATGCCAAAGATGGCTATCAGCTAGATAATGTCGTCTGTACCAAGACGGGAGTTAGTAATACCGGGCAGGTCTATATCGTCTGCGGGCACTTCGATTGCATTATGGAAAACCCAGCGGACGCTACGGCTAGGGCGCCGGGAGCAGACGACAACGCCACAGGAATCGCTGCCATCTTGGAAATGGCGCGCATCCTAGCTAAAGTGCAATTAAATAATACTGTTCAGTTCGTCGCATTTTCTGGAGAAGAGCAGGGCCTTTGGGGCTCAACCGCCTACGCAAAATATGTGCAGGCCAACAATATCAATGTCCATCGCTTGATTAATCTGGACATGATCGGCTATCCGCCAGCCAACTCCGCAATAATCGTCGAGCGCGACATAGGGAATCAGGTGACTGGTAACGACCAAGCATCTCAGAGCTTCGGGAATGTCATGGCTCAAATGGCAGCCGACTACACTAGCATGCCCGTGTTGTTGGGGCCGATTTTCCAAAGCGATTATATGCCGTTCGAGGCAGGCGGTTATGTGGTAATCGGCGCATATGAGGGTGGAGAGAATCCCAATTACCACCACGGCACCGATGCATCTGCTTCAGTAGACTTGGCCTATGTCGCCGATGTTACGCGCATGACCCTGGCCACAGTCCTACATGAGGCGGTTTCGGTCATCAACGAGAACTCAACCCCAATCGATGTCTATATCCGCGACAATGCAAGTGACGTTGGTGACCAGCCAAGTGAAATGCCTCATTGGCAGTCGCCCGACATCTGGGTGCGTAACAATCCGCCGCCAGCAGATCCAAACAATCCTAACGACCCTAACCATGGCGAGAATCCTGAAGATGGCCACCAAGCGCCCATAAACAACGTTCCCAACTACCTCTACGTAAACGTCCACAACCGAGGGTTGCAGAAGCGCCAGCCGACACGTTCTCAGTGGAGGCCTTCCACTGTGATCCTGCTACTGCCATGCTGTGGCCCACTCACTTTAAGTCTATGGGTAAACAACTCATCACGGTTGATATCCCCGCCAATGGCGGTTCAACGCGGGTAGGGCCATTTCTCTGGACGCCGCAGGTCGTTGATCACGAGTGTCTGTTGGCAATTGTCTCTGGTGCTGGAGATCATGCGATCCCTAGCATTTTCTCAGGAGAGATCGAGCACTCTCTTCTTGTGCGTTTCGACAATAATGTAGGGCAACGAAACGTGAAGCCTGCGCCTTCAACACCAGGCGGCCAGACCAAGGCGAACTTTATGGTTCGCGGGACAACTCATCCCTCAACCAACACGCTTCGACTGGATGCCAGCGTGCTTCCGCCAGATACAAAGATCTCAGTGCGCGTAGCCCGCAGTATCACCGATAAGGCTGGTAATCTCTCCGGATTTGTGCTCGATGGTCAGAATAATCGCTGGTCCACATTGATACTGGCAGGTGGCTTAGTAGGGACGATCGCCGACTTTCCACTCGGCACTAATGAAGAGAAGGATGTCGCTCTTGAAATTGACTTTTCCTACCAAGCTGAGCATATGAAGCGTTATCCCATCGTGGCAGGTCAGGATCAAGATGGAGTCCTGGCCGGGCGTCTGACTATTGAGATTATAGCGGTGAAGGAGTCAGAGGATTATGTATACGGCAATGTGCGCAGCCGAGAACTGCACACCCTGAACTGCATCTGGCGAAAGCGGATGAGTCCGCATAACCAAGTGCCGTTTCAGACAATAAATGAGGGCCTAGCACATGGTTATAACGGTTGCGCATTCTGCATGCCCGCCCAAAATACGGGGTAGAACTTATATCTCAAAATTATTACTATCAGCGTCTGACAGGAATAATTTCGAGATTCCATATATTCATTAAGAGAGAAACCATAAGAGAAAAATAGGCAGATGGTCGCACTTCGCACTCTATCAAAATTATGAGATGCGACCATTATGCTTTCCTTATTATTTTATGCCATGATGCCAATAAGGTGATCCGTCTTTCTTGCCCCGCGCTACAGCCATCTCTCCTATAGCTTTGCCCCCCTTCTGCCCCTCATCGATATCGAACCTGTAATGTATCCCTCCGTACAGCCGGGACATCCCCGCCTCTTCGGCCATAGACCTTATCCTGTCTTCCTCATCGGGGAAGACATAGACCAGGACCTCTGCCACGGCTGCAGAGAACGCCGAGTGGCCCGAAGTGTAAGAGGGGAAGTTGGGCCTGCCGATAGGCGTGGTGATCTCAGGGTCTGCCTCCCAGGGACGTAGCAAGCAGTAGTAGTATTTGGTATCCCAGCAGCAGATTCCCGCATCCATCATGGCCATGTTCATCAGCGCCAGGGTCTGGCGGCTCTGATCTCGTTTTGCCCATGATCTTCGATCATCTCGCAGGCTATCTCGTTCCAGTGGCCAGGAGGGGTGTAAGTGCCCGCTCCATCCGCCCAGAACTGTGCAATCGCCAGCTGATGCGCAGTCCTCTTATCCGAGACGTCCCTGACCTCAATGAGAGCATCCTTGAACTCCTGAGAATCGATTGAGGGCGGAGGCGATGGGCGGAGCTGGCTGATATCAGAGGCCAGCCAGGGTTTAACACTCCCCCAGTTGGGACGCACAGGGCCTGTGCCGTTCCAGTAACCGGGGCCTGTGGGGAGAGTGCCGTTCCACGCTTCATCTGATCCATCGGCTTGGGCTCTATCGATGACCTTCCATGCTACATCTCTCCCCAGCATATCTCCGACAGTAATATCGCTCCTGAAGTTTGCCCCAGCCCAGATGCGGGACTCCTGGTGCTCCTTGACTTTCTCATCCAGGAAAGCTTCCTCATCTGGGTAGACGTATTTCAAAATCTCGGCAGAAGCGGCGGCGATAGTAGCGTGCTCTGATGGATATGATGGTTCTTTTGAGGATACAAGGGGATAGATATTCCCGTCTGTCTGGCTGGGGGTTGGACGATGGTAGTAGTACCTATTGTTCCAGGCTGCGACCAGGGCATCGTACTGGGCAACGCTTAAGAGAGCATAGATCCGAGATGCCATGGGAGGATCTGTCTTGTGCTTCGCCACGAGGTCCCTGGCGATCTCGTTCCACCTGATTACCCCGCCCTCATCCCAGGTCTTGGCGACACTTAGCATCTTCGGCGTGCGCTTGAGCTGCAAATCCCAAATCTCTTCAATCTCCTGGACCACCTGCGGCGAGCCGGGAGAGGGCGGCGGTCCCAACCGCACTATGTCGCCTTCTAAAACGATAGTAGACCAATTCCCGCCTGTAGGTTCTGAGGAAGCTATGGAATTTTGGGCTAAGGAGGAGCCTATTATGGCAAATTGCGTTATTATTAATATTGATAATACTTTGAAAATTGTAGACATGCCAAATAATATATTCTCGAAAATACTTAAATATATGCTAATACTTAGCTTCAGTTTTCTGGCGGCTTTGTGCCTTTATCCAGAAATATTAAATAGATACTATGTCTTCCTGGCCTATATTTGTGCTGAGCATTAGATAAATTTAAGTGGACGAAATGAAATAAATGCATGGTGTGTGGGAAGTGAAGGATATACTGCTAAAAGTAGCCAAGGCCTACCCCAACGACTCTGCCCGAGGCATAGCCCGGCTGGACCCCAATGCCCTGCTCACGCTGCGGCTCTCGCCCGGAGACATAATCGAGATCGAAGGGAAGAGGCTGACGGCTGCCAAGGTCTGGCGCGCAGACAGACAGGACTGGTCGCAGGATTACATCAGGATAGACGGATTCATCCGCCAGAACGCGGGCGTGGGCATTGGCGATCGCGTTAAGATCCGGAAGGCCAAGTACTCCGATGCGTTGAAGATAGTTCTGGCCCCACCGGCTGGCTCTCACCTGCATTACGGAGACGAGGCTGCAGACCTGATCCGCCGCCAGACCCTGAAGCGGCCGATAGTCTCCGGCGATATCCTTCCCATCATGAGCTCAGGCAGCCATCCCTTCATGGGCCGGATGGAGGCCGTTCCCCTCGTGGTCATAGAGACTGAGCCCGAGGGAGTAGTGGTAATATGCGAGCGCACCGAGATCGTTCTTCTTGAGAAGCCCGCCAAGAGCGTCAGGTCGGTCAAGGCCACAGGCACAACTTACGAGAACGTGGGCGGCCTGGGCACCGAAGTGCAGAGGGTCAGGGAGATGATAGAGCTTCCCATGAAGCACCCCGAGGTCTTCTTGAAGCTCGGGATAGAGCCTCCCAAAGGGGTTCTTCTGCACGGGCCTCCGGGGACCGGAAAGACCCTGATCGCAAAAGCGGTGGCCAACGAGAGCGGAGCCAACTTCTTCTCCATAGCCGGCCCGGAGATCATGTCCAAATACTATGGAGAGAGCGAGCAGCGGCTGCGCGAGATCTTCGAGGAGGCCCAGAAGGCTGCGCCCTCGATCATATTCATAGACGAGATAGACTCCATTGCTCCTAAAAGGGGAGAAGTGACAGGCGAGGTGGAGCGGCGCGTCGTGGCCCAGCTCCTGGCCATGATGGACGGCTTGAAAGAGCGCGGCCAGGTGGTGGTAATTGGAGCCACCAACCGCGTGGATGCCATAGATCCCGCGCTGCGGCGGCCAGGGCGGTTCGACAGGGAGATAGAGATCGGCGTTCCAGATAGATCCGGGCGCGTGGAGATCCTGCAGATCCACATGAGAAATATGCCCATCTCTGAAGACGTCGGACTGGACAGCCTGGCCGACCGCACCCACGGCTTTGTCGGTGCTGACATAAACGCGCTCTGCAAGGAAGCGGCAATGAAGGCTCTGCGGCGCTACCTCCCGGACCTGACAACAGAGGACGAGATACCCCAGGAGATCGTGGACGGGATGGAGGTCATGGGCGGAGACTTCGAGGATGCCTTAAAGGAGATCGAGCCCTCTGCCATGAGAGAGGTGCTAGTTGAGATTCCCCGCGTGACCTGGAGCGATCTGGGGGGCCTAGGCCAGCTCAAGCAGGAGCTGATCGAGGCCATAGAGTGGCCCCTGAAGAGGCCGGAGAAGTTCCAGCAGATGGGGATACGGCCCCCAAAGGGCATTCTCCTCTACGGGCCGCCGGGAACAGGCAAGACCATGATCGCCCAGGCCGTCGCCAACGAGACCAATGCCAACTTCATAAGCATACGGGGGCCGCAGATGCTCTCCAAGTGGGTAGGAGAGTCTGAGAAGGCCATCAGGGAGATATTTAGAAAGGCAAGGCAGGTCTCTCCCGCCATCATATTCTTCGACGAGCTGGACTCCATCGCGCCCATGAGGGGCATGGATGACGGCAGCCGCGTGATGGAGCGCGTGGTAAACCAGCTCCTGGCAGAGCTGGACGGCCTGGAGGCTCTAAAGGATGTAGTGGTAATAGCCGCCACCAACCGGCCGGATATCCTGGACCCGGCCCTTCTTCGATCGGGAAGGTTCGACAGGCTGCTCATGATCGGCGCGCCCGATAAGCTGGGCAGACATGAGATCCTCAAGATTCATACCGCTGGGATACCCAACTGCGAGGACGTAAACCTGGAGGAGCTGGCCGAGCTGACAGAGGGCTACGTGGGCTCCGATCTGGATGCCCTATGCCGCGAGGCAGTGATGCTGGCCATGCGCGAGAATCTGGATAAAGTGGAGATGAACCACTACCGTGAGGCCTTAAAGAAGGTCAGGCCAAGCATTGAAGAGAGCATGATCAGCTACTACGAGCGCATAAGCGAGAGGTTCAAGGGCGGGGTGAAGGTCGAGCCCAGCTCTCTGATCGGCTACAGATAGGGCTGCAGACTATTACAGGGATTGATAAAGCAGGGAATGAGGTGAGGGGATTGTCAAAGGTGTTCGCCGGAGAAATCGCCGGCAAGGAGATCGTCAATATAGACGGCACGGTCCTGGGCGAGGTGGAGAACATGGTCTTCGATCTGCAGACGGGTCAGCTGATGGACCTGGTGGTCAAGCCTGATTCCCAGCTGCGCCGCCAGAAGTACAGGGAGGACGGAAAGTATGTGCTCATACCGTTCAGCTCTGTGGTCGCCATCAAGGATTACATCGTGGTGGACGAGAGCAGGGCGATAAAGAAGTGATCTGCAGCAGGGCTACTCTCACGCTCTCTCTACGGAAAAAGCTTAATTCGTAGCAAGAGTAGCTTCTGCGGATGATGCGAAGCTTATTCTATCTACTCTCCGCCCTCCTGGTGCTGGGCATGGCATTAGCCGGCAGCGCAGGGGCGGCAGAGGATAATGAGACACAGGTTCTCATGGAGACGACCATGGGCAACATCACTATCCAGCTCTATGACGACATGCCCATCACTGCGGGCAACTTCCAGGACTGGTAGAAGAGGGATTCTACGACGGCACGATCTTTCACAGGGTCATTGACGGCTTCATGATCCAGGGCGGAGACCCCGAGGGAACAGGCATGGGCGGTCCGGGATACACCATCAAGGATGAGTTCACCGATAACAACAGGAACGACCGCGGCACCATTGCCATGGCCAATGCCGGGCCGAACACCGGCGGAAGCCAGTTCTTCATCAACCTGGTGGACAACAACTACCTGGATGAGAAGCACCCTGTCTTTGGCAAGGTGGTCGAGGGCATGGACGTGGTGGATGCCATCGGCAAGGTGAAGACCGGTGCCGAGGATAGGCCTGTAGAAGAAGTGAAGATAATCCGAGCCAGGGTTATCTCTTAATTTTATATATTATTAATCTTAATAGTAATTGAAGAGAAATAGAATATACAGGATAATGGAGATGATATTTTGGCAGGAGAGACTTCACAGGCAGGCGGGGCAAAGGTCCTGTTGAACACGAACATGGGCGACATCACAATCCA
The DNA here is from genome assembly GCA_963847095.1 of Methanotrichaceae archaeon. GTDB lineage: Archaea > Halobacteriota > Methanosarcinia > Methanotrichales > Methanotrichaceae > CAWJYS01. The sequence continues at coordinate 13,493 of CAWJYS010000003.1, forward strand.
GCTCTACGATGACATGCCCATCACCGCAGGAAACTTCCGGAAGCTCGTCGAGAAAGGCTTCTACGATGGAACCATATTCCACAGGATCATCGACGGCTTCATGATGCAGGGCGGCGACCCAACGGGCACCGGCCGGGGCGGCCCTGGCTACGCCATCAAGGATGAGTTCACCAACCACAACAAGAACGATCGCGGGACGATTTCCATGGCCAACGCCGGGCCGAACACTGGAGGAAGCCAGTTCTTCATCAACCTGGTGGACAACAACCACCTGGACAAGGCCCATCCGGTCTTCGGCAAGGTCGTAGAGGGAATGGATGTGGTGGACAAGATCGGAAAAGTGAAGACCAACGCCATGGACAGGCCGCTGACGGAAGTCAAGATATTAAGCGCCAAGATAGTTGCTTGATTTTCATTCTTATTTTCATTCTTTTTAGATAATAGTATTATCAATATTAATTATTTGCCTTGATTCTTTCTCTCCGCCACGCTTCAATCATCTCCGCAGATATCGCTATCCCCTTGCAGGTGTGCATGTTCAGGGAGAGCAGCATCCCCACCACCTTGCCCTCCTGCATCAGCGGCGTCCCGCTGTCTCCATGCCCCGGCAGATCGCCGGGCGGCAGGACCACATAGCAGATGGACCAGGAAGTATCGGAAATGCGGCATGCCATTTTGCGTGCGGCGTTCTCCAGCATGGCCCCTCCCAGCTTTGGCTTAGCTAACTCGGTGGGCTTTGCTGCTGCCAGAAGGGGGAAGAAGGCTAGGTCTGCATCTCCTGGCATGTAAACTACCTTTGCCTTCTGGCCGCCGATGCTCAGGCGGTCAGTTCCTGCATAGTGGAAGATGTGGCCAGGAGCGACTCCTGCGAAGCCTTTGCCCCAGGGAACAACAGCGCCCATCACGCCGCCGGTCTTTCCTGCCAGGAAGAAGTCGCCCGATTTGAGCATGGTCTCTTCAAATGTGCTGAAAGTAGTTATCTTTTCTGCGCATCAAAGCCAGGGTTTTTATTTTTCCTAGCCCCTTATTTTGCGTATTTGCATGTATTTGAGCCTAACCTCCGGATCAATTAGGCGCATAATCCAATCAATCTCAATTTTTTGGCCCTTATTTTGAAAATATCCGTTATTTAGCGTAATTCATCGAAAGGTATTCATACTCTATGCGCCTATTTATTTTGGGGCGCATAATGAAATCGACTAAAAGAATCAAAGTGAAAAATGGGATCGAATATTGGTATGAAGAAACACCTTACTATGATAAAGAGAAAAAGCAAATCCGGCATAAATCAAAATATTTAGGTAGAAATGTTAATGGTGAACCTGTTCAAGATGCGCTCAGCTCCCGCCGAGATGAAGGAAAAGAAAAAGATTATGAAAACAAATCGATTGTCAATTCGTCCTCATTTGATTACGGTTCAATCACTCGATCCTCCAGACAATAATGACGGAACTTAAAATAGATCACTATCTAGAGGATGTTATTGACCCTCTTCAGAGATCGTCATGCTGCGCGTATTGGCATTCAATAGAATCATACGTCCTATGGCAATGAAGAATATCGATTCGTGGTATAAAGGGACATCTCTCGCTTTCGAATCGCCACAAATCAAACTATCAAGCCAGCGATTAAGTGAATTTCTCTATCGATTGGGTGAAAGCAATATCCCTGACACGATTCATGAGGCGACTTATGGAAGGAACAGGCACAAAAACGACTCTCATTTACGATATTACAAGCCTGTCAAGCTATTCACAGCTAATAAACTCTCCTTGAATACGGGTACAATCGTGATGGTGTATCACTCCCACAGATCAATCTGTCTCTGATTCTGGATAAGGATAAGGGTATCCCTGTAATGTATGATATCTATCCGGGCAGCATTACAGATGTCAGTACACTCTCCGAAACTTTGAAAAAAATTAAGGCATATGGAATCGAAAATTATATCGCTGTTATGGATCGAGGGTTCTTCAGTTTAAGTAATCTTTGAGGAATTGATGCAAAATGGACTCTCATTTATCATAGCTGCTAAATTGCAATTAAACGATCTGAAACATGCTTCTTGACGGAAACACAAAGGGATATCGAAGACGTAAAATATCTCTCATAAATTTAACAAAGATCCGATTTCTTGCCAAGCCGATAACATATAAAATGGATTCGATTGAGGTTCAAGGATATACATACTATGATCCTAAACTCGAACAAAATGAGAAACGGACACTTCTGAGGAGGCTATACGATATTCGCGAAGAACTACTCAAGGTTCGCCTAAAGAAGAATAGTAATCCATTCGTGGATATTTAAAGAAAAAGCGCATGGATTTAGAAACTATTTTGAGTGGCAAGTTAGTAGATGACCATTTTGATGTTTCAATTAAGCAGAACGCAGCCGCTCAACGAATGAACAAAATGGGTAAGTACATCCTGTTTTATTCAGGAGATTTTGACTGGATGAAGTGCCTTTCGCTATATCGCGAGCGGGACGAAATCGAAAAGAGCTTTAAAGATTTGAAAAATGAAATCGACATACTTCCATTGAATACTACATAGCGATAAAACAACAAGAGGATTTATTTTTATTGCTTTTCTTAGCTTAATCATAAGGACACGATTGATGATCATGATGAGGGACGCAGGGCTGCTTGATAAATATTCTGTTGAATTTCTCCTCCTGCAATTAGAGAAATTGAGAAAAATTGCTTTAGGTGATGGGCAGATATTCATCACTGAAATGACAAAAAAACAAAGAGAAATACTTCGAAGCGTTAAACTTATGCGCCTAACTTTTCGGGAGGTTAGGTTTGAGTGACGTCAATGATCGAATCCAGCTCCATTAAGCCTACGAAGCAGTTGAGATTTGCAGAGCCAGATTTCACTGGAGTTCACAGAATCGGCGTCGTCTCCGACACCCACGGCCTGGTTCGGCCTGAGGCCCTGGAGATCCTTCGGGGCTCGGAGATGATAATTCATGCAGGAGATATAGGCGGGCCTAAGGTCCTGCATGCTTTCAGAGCCATAGCTCCAGTCGTTGCCGTGCAGGGCAACAACGACCGCGGAAATGGGCTCAGAAGCTGCCCAAAATGGAGATCATCGAGATAGGCGAGGCTCGAGTGCTGTGGTTCACATCCTCAGAGTTCTGGATCTGGATCTATCGGGAATAGACTGCGTGATCAGCGGCCACACTCATCGAGCCTCTGCCAAGAAGAAGGACGGCGTGCTCTACTTGAATCCGGGCAGCGCCGGGCCGCGGAGGTTCGGGCAGCCTGCGACGGTCGCATTGCTTCGGGTGCAAGGGAGGGCGGTGGATGCGGAGATAATCAGATTGGTGAAATAGGATAGCTTCTCGCTAAATTGTATGAGTAGTGACACATCGGGCTTATTAATCTCTTTATATATCTCTGTGCCTCTGTGATTAGCCTATAGATTTTAGATTCACAACAGAGGCACAGAGAAACCTACATGACTGCAGTGGTCAGCCATGAGGATGAAAAATGGTCCCAGAATCCGGCCATTTTCGCACCATACAGCAGAGGATTTTTCAGCCACAAAGATTTACCCAAATAAAATAGCGAAGAGCCAAAAATATAAGTATTGGAAGAGATATTTGTTACAAAGAAAAGGATACTAGATGGTAAAAGAAGATGCGATTAAAACATCTTGAGTTCATCCAGAGTATAATCAATAGGATGGCAAGCAATTCTTTTTTGCTTAAAGGCTGGACTGTCACAATTGTAGCTGCTCTTTTTGCCCTTGCGGCACAAAATGCGAATCTTAAATTTGCTATTCTGGCATTTTTTCCAGTAGTGGCCTTTTGGGTTTTGGATGCATTCTATTTATGGCAGGAGAGGCTCTTTAGAGCGTTGTATAATGATATTAGAAAAAAAACAGAGGAGGATATACAATCTGAAGGACCATTCTCATTGGATACGACTCCTTACAAAGAAGATGTGCAAAATTGGGCAAGGACAGCTATTTCAAAGACAATCATTATATTTTTACTGGAATTATAATTATTACTATAGCAATAGTAATAAACGCCATAAGGATTTCTTGGTAGTGGGTGCGGGCTGCTGAAAGAAATTGCGATAATCGATAGCAAGCGGGATGTTTTCATATAAATGCATACAGTGGCAGTCGTTAGTGTTTTTCAGTAACTCGCATATATGACCGATTTCTTAATTTAGGTTGTATCCTTTGATTGTATTTGTTTGAGCTTATCTCGCAAGTCCTTAACTTCCTCTTCATCGAAGGGAATGCCATGAACCGAGAGCACTAGATCGAATAGATTGGAAAAATACGGAATCATCTGTACGAAAATCGGCAAAGACTTTTCCCTGAAGTAAGGGTGGTAAAGAGATTTCTTCATTTCCCTCAAAGATAATAGGTCGCACTGTTTTCTTTTGTTCTTCTGTTCCTCGTAGTCGTTGCTGAAAGAGGTCAGCTTCCGCGGCTAATACGCTACCTTTTTTAGAACGCTCATTTTTATACTTTCGTAAATATTGCGGAGTTCGACCACCACGATAGAATCTGACTCCTGAATTTGGCTGATAAATCTAGAGATATCGCTACCAATTTCCGCGTATGCCAACGATCAAGAATAACATCAATCTTTGCTTTCTTTAGGTCGCTCGCTAGTTTTTCCACCACTCTTAGATGTTATGCTCACCCCAGGCATAGCTTATGAAGCAATTTGGTCGCCTAAAGTCCGGATTACGATTTCGAATTAGCTCTAATGCCTTTCCTAAAACAACCTCAAACTCATCTTCCGGATGTTTTTCTACAAATTGAGACGATATTTCCCCCCATTGCCGGCTCATGGCTTGGCGTAACGGCTTAAAAGCCTCATGGTTAACAGGGATGGCATACAATGTTAGCATTAAGTCAAACAGACTTACTATGTAATGCGTTTCGTCTTGGAAATCTATTACCGCACGTCCGCGCAATTCTAAAGGAAGCGCAATGTCTGAATTGCCTTCCCGCAAGAGCGGAACAATGGTGGGCCGTTGCTCGTCAGCCTGAATGCGCTTACGGATAAGATCAGCATCTAACTTAATGGATTCAATGGACCTGTCCCAGGAATCTCTATAAGCGATTGCACCCAATAGGATAACAAAATCGCTTTCTTGGACCTGCGCTTGATCTTTAAGAATATACACACCAGCATGACTTAGATCGTGTGCCAGTTGCGCAGCCCAAACTGCCTGCTCTGGTATATGACTAATATAACAGCGAGGTGCAGCCCGGTCACGTCGGTGACCTTTAATCCTGACAAGTTGCGTCTCATACAAGCTACGCAAACGGGCCAATGCTTCTTCCTGTTGAATCCGACGGGGTTCTTTGGCGCCAATGACAAGCGGCTTTTCATCTCGGGCAGGTCGACTCTTTGCCAGATTCTTAGCAGTAGAGGAACTTTTTATTCTCAAGCTGGCGCTTGACTACGGTGGCACGTTCTAGCCGATGGCCTTTCAGGCAAACAATAGGCAAGAAGCGAGTCACACGCGCATCACGCTGGAAGAGGATCTTCTCAAATAACCCCTGAAACAACTTGTATCCATAATCAGGCATTGTGGTGCTGTAATAGAGCACCAGCTCGATTTCGCCTTCACGCTCTGCGATCTGGCGGAAGCCGCAAATCTCCCCCGGATCCATCTCATATTGGGCCTGGTTCTGCCACTGGTTGACACGCCTGAATGTTTTAGTATAGCCGAGCAGAACAACAAGCGCAGCATAGACGTTTTCCACTCGACCACGGACAATATATGACACATCCTCTACGATTTCAACTTCATCCAGGAGCGGCCTCTTTTGCTTGATGAGTCCTGGGAAAATAAGCAAGTTTTCATTCCCAAGCGTTTCACGGAAGCAGATGTTATGTTCTAGAAAGCGCACTACTGCTGCATCCAGCAGGATTTGCCTTTCTTCCGTTTCCAAATTGGACAGTTCCGGGAAGGCGTATTCGCCCTGCAGCAGGATATTTTCGCTCAATGATCCTAGCTCATGAGGATCCTTGTCGGCCTGAAGGACAATGGACGAGGCCAAATCAACCAGGAGTTCGGGATTGAGAAGGATGTAATCCTCACCGGAGGAACTGCGTAAGACGGTGACGTAACCGTGAGTTTCCAAATGCTTTACCGCGGTCATCATTTCAGCGTCGGTGAACTGCCAAATTTCGTCCATCGCTTGTAATTGCTGGCGAAGTCCTTCTGGGCGAACCAACACGCCCTTGCGATTGGGTATCTCTTTAAGCGCAAGCACAGAATTCTTTGACGCGCTTGAAAGTGAGTGTAGTGACCGTCATCGTCATCTGCTCCCAAGGGATCTGGGTCTTGACGATTGCTTAGCAGTTGATCCAGCCCATCTCCTTTCAAGGCGCTGGTTCCAATGTAGCCACCGCTGATACTGTAACGCTGACAGAACTGGTCTATATCCTGCTGAGACAGCGCGAGAGTGCCACGATCCACACGTGCACCGACTAGCACGGATGGCGGCAATTTCCTCTTCCCAGCCAATTGTCCCAACCAAAATTGCGCCCCCTTAAGCGGGTCCTGCCGGTTAGTTGGATCAAAAAGCACTAGAGATAGGTCAACATCGTCGAGAAAGATGGCATGAACAGGACGATAGATATGCTGACCAGCAAGATCCCAAAGCACAGCCTCGCATTCTGTGCCATCCTGGCGCTTTATGCTGAGTTCGTCAATGACCCAGAACTGCTGGCCATGTGTGGAGGTTTGTTCTTTGAATTCACCGTGTGCCAGCCGCCAGCCTAGGCCCGTCTTGCCCACCCCAGAGTCACCTACCAGGACAAGTTTTGCAGTGGTGTAACGCACGGATTCTGGGGCAGCCCGGCCAGCCAGTAGCATCGGTATGTCAAGGTTCCAGATATTGATTTCATTGCGGTTCTTACCGCACACAGCCATCATAGGAAGCGTGGGATGAATGGCGAGATTAGCTAAATCGCCAGATGCTCCGATCGTGGCCATGTCTATCACTTGAGTCCAGGTGTCTGTCCGCCATATTATCATCTCATCACCCCCCCATCCACCTCCTCCAAGTGAGGCAAGCAATCGGCCTTCATCCAAGAATGAGACAAAAACGACTGGGCTATTGTGGCCCTCCAGCACGTGGGTTTGCTGCCCAGAATCCGGATCCCAGATGCGGACGGTTCGATCAATAGAACCAGACGCGATTCGGCGGCCGTCAGGGGACCATGCTACACATTTAACGGAGAAATCGATTCTGACTTTTTGAAACAAATCACGCGTTGCGATATCCCGGAGCAATTCACCTGTCGCGGCGTCCCATAACCGAATGGAATCTCCCCCCGAAGAGCAGAGAATACTGCTATTTGGAGACCAGGCAAGGCTATACACACTGCTTGTATGTCCCTTTAATTCGCGCAATTTATGGCCCGTCTTTGCATTCCAGAGCATAATATTGGTGTCATCAGAGCCAGAAGCTAAGGTCTTACCATCCGAGGACCAGGCGATGCTAAGAATCCTAGCTGTATGTCCTGTAAGCTTATGAAGTTGTTTACCCGTATCACCGTTCCAGAGATAGACTGTTTTGCCATCTGGAACACCATCGCTAGAAGCGAGGGTATGTTCAATTGGCGACCATGCTACGCAGACTGCAGAGTTATTTCCGTGTTTTAGAACTAGTAGAGATCGCCCGCTCTCCACATCCCACAGCCGGACTGTTCTGTCAAATGAGGGCGAAGCTAGAATGCGACCATCGTGTGATAAGGCCATTCTGTATACAGTACTTTCATGCCCCTGTAACGTATGGCGGAGTTTAAATGCAGACTTAGACTTATGCTGATTTCCTGTAGGCTAGGCTTCTCGCCACCGATGCTAAGAGCTTCTGAGGGGCAGGCCTCCACGCAGGTACCGCATTCAGTGCAGATCTTAGAATCTACGACCGCTATTTCCTCGTCGTCCAAGGTGACGGCTTCTTCGAGGCACTCCTCGGCGCAAGTTCCACAGCTTACGCATTCCTCTCTGTTAACAATTGCGGGCATTTCTTTCCTTCAATCTGCCACAGCGATAAATCCACAATGAGCCTACATCACGAAAGATTTATAGTTTGTGGTTCTCGGTGGAGAGAAGAACTAGCCAAGAATCCTGAAACAGCGTTTAGCGGCAATGTAAGGAAATACAAGGAAATTCCTGGATAGATTATATTCCTAGGCTAATGCTTTTATTCCTTACCTTCTCTTTCGTCTATCCATGCCATCCCTAACCGTTGATGCCGGCGGCCTTGCCCTCCAAAATCCGGTTATTCTGGCCGCTGGCATTCTTGGGACCACGGGCGCTTCGCTCCGGCGGGCCGCGCTGGCGGGCGCTGGCGGCGTGGTCACCAAATCCCTGGGCTCCGCACCCAGAGAAGGCCATCCCGGGCCCAACATCGTCCAGGTGGAATGCGGCCTGCTCAACGCCATGGGCCTGCCCAATCCCTCTTATCGAGAGTTCCAGGAAGAGATAGAGATCGCCAGGACAGGCGGCGCGCCAGTGATTGCCAGCATCTTCGGCTCAAGCGCTGAGGAGTTCTCCCAAATTGCCAGGGGTCTTAAGGCCGATGCCTTTGAGCTGAACCTTTCCTGTCCCCATGCCGAAAAGTACGGCTCGGAGCTAGGGCGGTATCCCGATCTTGTAGAAACCGTGACCGGCGCTGTAAAGGCCAACGTGGATGTTCCGGTCTGGGTGAAGCTCACGCCCAACACCGCCGACATTGTAGAGCTGGGGCTCGCAGCTCAGAGGGGCGGGGCTGACGCAGTGGTGGCCATAAATACGCTGAAGGCCATGGCAATAGATATAGAAACGGGAATGCCCATCCTCGGGAACAGGTTCGGCGGCCTATCAGGTTTGGCGGTAAAACCTGTGGCGGTGCGGTGCGTTTATGAGCTTTCCTCAAACCTGGAGATACCCGTGATCGGCGTTGGCGGCGTCTCCTCCTGGGAGGATGCGGTGGAGATGATCCTGGCCGGAGCCTGTGCGGTTCAGGTGGGGACAGCTCTGATGAAAGGATACGGCGTCATCCGAGGAGATCAACGATGGCCTGTCCCGGTATCTGGAGAGGAAGACTGCCACCCTGGAGGATTTGAGGGGCATGGCATGGAGGCATTCATGAGGCCCATAAACACAGTCATACAGGAGGTCAGGTCAGAAGCGTCGATGATCAGGACCTTCAGGCTGGATAAGCAATTGGACCCTGCGCCGGGCCAGTACTGCATGGTCTGGGTCAGGGGAGTTGACGAAGTTCCCATGAGCTTCTCCGGCCCAGACGCCATCACCGTTCAATCTGTGGGCGAGGCCACCAGGGCACTCTTTTGCTTGGGCGCAGGCAGCACCATCGGCCTTCGGGGCCCATTAGGCAACGGGTTTGTGCTCCGGGGCAAGAAGATCCTCCTCATCGGGGGAGGTGTCGGAACGGCGCCCCTGGCATTCCTGGGCGAACAGGCCAGGGAGACAGGCATAGAAGTTTCATCCCTCATAGGCTTTCGGTCTTCTGAGGACTTGATCTTCAGGTCCAGGTTCGAGAACCTGGGAGATACGATTATTACTACCGATGACGGCTCAATGGGCGTCCACGGTCGAGTAGCAGAGGGCCTGAAGGAGCTGAACCTGGACGACTACAGCCAGATCTATCTCTGCGGCCCGGAGATGATGATGTGGGATATAATCTCCCGGACGAAAGAGCACGCTGGCAAGACCCAGGCCTGCATTAACAGGTACTTCAAATGCGCTATTGGCATCTGCGGTTCATGCTGCCTTGATCCCGACGGAACGCGGGTCTGCGTGGAAGGGCCGGTCATCATGGCAGATAGACTTCTAGAGAGCGAGTTCGGCAGGTACAGACGGGGGCCCTCGGGAAGCCGGGGTGCCTGCAGAGGGTAGAGGGTAAGATTAGAGGCAGGAAGATGATAGTCAGATTCAAATTGGACGGCAAGGTTCGCGGCGGATCGCTAAGCGTTGAGGACAAACGGATCGTCTCCAGCGGCGAGGTGCTGGCTTTAGACGATGTAGAGCTTCTGGCCCCCTGCCAGCCGAGCAAGATCGTCTGCGTGGGGTTGAACTACATGAGCCATGCCACCGAGTTCAAGATGCCAATCCCTGAGGAGCCTATCCTCTTCATCAAGCCGCCCTCTGCAGTCCTGGCCCCTAGCGGAGAGATAATCTATCCACCAAGCAGCAAACAGGTTGACTATGAAGGAGAGCTGGGAGTAGTAATAGGAAAACGCTGCAAGGCCATAACTGCAGACGAGGCCGAGAAACACATCCTGGGCTACATCTGCTTCAACGACGTTACGGCTCGCGACCTGCAGAAGAAAGATGGCCAGTGGACGAGAGCCAAAAGCTTTGATACCTTCGCACCCTTCGGGCCGTGGATAGCTAAAATAGATCCCTCAAATGCCGATATCCAGACCCGGGTGAATGGTGTTGTGAAGCAGAAGTCGAATACATCGGATCTCATATTCAACGTACCCAGGCTGGTGGAGTTCATAAGCAATGTCATGACGCTAATGCCTGGAGACGTGATAGCCACGGGAACTCCTTCAGGCGTTGGGCCGCTTCAGAAGGGCGATGTTGTCGAGGTAGAGATAGAGGGGATAGGAGTTCTCAAGAACTCCGTTGCCCTTTAGTTCTTTTTAATTTTTTTATTCTGGATCACTTCAGAATTTTAATTGCCTCTTCTGCCGTCTTATCCTGGTGGACTATGGCAGATATGGCTTGGGTCATCTTTACGGGATCGTCATGCTGGAATACGTTCCTGCCTATGGCCACCCCACGGCCGCCAGCCTCGAGCGCCCCCTCGATCATCTCCAGAAACTGCATATCCGTCTCCGTCTTGGGGCCGCCAGCCATAACCACAGGAACAGGGCAGCCTGCGACCACTCGCCTGAAGGAATCGGGATCTCCAGTATAGTTGGTCTTGATGATGTCAGCTCCAAGCTCTGCGCCAGCCCGTGCCGCGTGAGCTACTAATTCGACATCGTTGGAATTGGTGATGCCCTTGCCGCGCGGATACATCATAGCCACTAGCGGCATTCCCCAGAAGTCACAGCGCTCTGAGACACAGCCTAAAATGCTCAGCTGGTCTGACTCCGTCTCTGAGCCTATGTTAATGTGAACGGATACGGCGTCTGCGCCCATCTTGAGGCACTCTTCGACCTGGCAGACCTGGACTTTATCGTTGGGATCAGGGCCCAGCGATGTTGAGGCGCTCATGTGGATGATGAGGCCGACATCTCTTCCGTAGCCGCGGTGTCCGTGCCTGACCATTCCCTTCTGCTGCAAAACGGCGTTGGCGCCGCCCTTGGCGACTTTGTTCACCATCTCCGGCAGGTTCACGAGCCCCTTTATCGGCCCCACGGATATGCCATGGTCCAGGGGGATTATGACTGTGTTTCCGCTGTCTCTGTCGATTATCCTCTCGATTCGAACCCTCTTGCCAATCTCGCTCAAATCTCACCATCTCTTGTGTGCTAGTATGTAGCATGCTAGCATGTATCATATTTAAGGCTTGCGCCAGAGAAACTTCGTCTTCCTTTTTAGGTCAATTCTATCGTGCTTTGGGTCTGCCCCCAGGAGAAAGTCACATATGCAATAATTGCAAAGTAAATCCTAGGATAATTATGTCAGAGATCGGAAGAATAAGAAAGAGCGAAACCACTGAGATCGTAGTGCAGAAGACTGAGTTCAAAGGCTCCGTGGGGATCGATATCCGCGAGTATGTGACCTCCGATAGATACACTGGGTGGTCCAAGAACGGGATCAGGATATCCGTAGATAAGTGGAAGGAGTTTAAGGCCATCCTGGACAAGGTGGAAAGTGCCTGAAAGAGATCGCGAATCATTCGAGCGCGACTACAGGGACTGGCTCCGGCTCATGTCCAGGGATGCGGCTCACAGGCTGGCTGCTATGCCCCCGGAGAGACGAAATGCCGTTTTAAATGAGTACTCCGCCCTCAAGAACCCCAGGGCAGTTTTTCATGAGCTCCGGGACTCAGATCGCGTAAGACGCCTGGCTGGGGATAGAATATACTCTTACATAGTATTGGAGACAGATGCGGTCGTCTTCTTTCCTTCCCTTTACTCGCCCGCAGCTTTGGACTTTGCCGTTGCCATGAACAGGCGCTTCTTTTATAGAGGCTTCTGGTTTCCCATAATCTCCTTCAACTCTGAGTACATCCGGCAGAGCAGCGACAGGGTGCTGGCCTTCGCCCTGGAGCACGAGTTCGAGATGAGCCGCATCTACCAGGAGATCTCCCTTAATCTTCGGGCGCTCTCAACGGATGAGAAACGAGGCGTCATGGAATCCGCTCAGAAAACCTCCACAAAGAGGCTAAGCATTACTCCAGAGGAGCTAATAGAGGACGAGAAGCTCATGTACCGGCTATCCTCGACACAGCCCCTTATCCCCAAGCCTTATGCCGAGAGGGCGATGCTGCTTTGGCTGGAGGATAATTTCTCTAGGCTGGAATCCTACGGCATTTCGAGCATTAGCCCCGAAGAGGAGGCTTTCGGAGAGGAGCTCTCCCTCGAGTTCCAGAGCTGGTCAGAGTTCTCTCAAAAAACTTACGAGATCTTCGTCCGGGAGATATCAGCCAACATGAGGGAAGCGAACAGGGGATACGGCTGAACGGCAACAGGAAGTATTTATATAGTGATCGTCATCACCTCTAGGCTATCACAATTATCAAGGAGATTCCAATTTGGTGAGATCTGCAATAAAATCGGAAGCTAAACCCGAATCCAGCCCTGAGGCTATAGAAACAGAATCTAAGAAACCCGAAGTGAACATCGGCATGGTGGGCCATGTCGATCACGGCAAGACAACCCTTGTTAGATCCCTCTCCGGGGTCTGGACCGATCAGCACAGCGAGGAGATCAAACGCGGCATCTCTATTCGCCTGGGATATGCGGACGCGACCTTCCGAAAATGCCCCAACTGCCCTGAACCCGACGCCTATACCGTACAGGAGAGCTGTCCCCAATGCGGCACAAAATCTGAGGTCCTGCGCACAGTATCTTTCGTGGACTCCCCAGGCCACGAGACTCTAATGGCCACGATGCTCTGCGGCGCAGCCATCATGGACGGAGCAGTTCTTGTCATCTCCGCAAACGAGCCTTGCCCACAGCCCCAGACCAAAGAGCACCTCATGGCCCTGAACATCACGGGGATAGACAAGATAGTGATAGTACAGAACAAGATCGACCTCATCCCCAGAGAGCAGGTAGTAGAGCACTACCGTCAGATCAAGGAGTTCGTGAAGGGAACTGTTGCAGAGAACGCGCCTATAGTCCCCATCTCGGCGCAGCAGAACATAAACATCGACATGGTCATAGAGGCCATCGAGAAGACCATTCCCACGCCGCCTCGAGACGTGAACAAGCCGGCTTTGCTGAAGATTGCCCGTTCCTTCGACATCAACCGGCCGGGTACGTCTCCTGAGAGCCTCAAGGGCGGAGTAATCGGAGGGTCTCTAAGCCAGGGAGTGCTGCGCGAAGGCGATAAGATCGAGATATGTCCAGGACGGCTGGTGGAATACGAGGGAAGAAAGCAGTGGGTCCCCATCCAGACCAAGGTCGTGAAGCTCCTCGCCGGAAACCAGTCTCAAGAGGAGATCACGCCCGGCGGCCTTGTGGGCGTAGGAACTCAGCTCGACCCCGTCATGACCAAGAGCGATGCGCTTGTGGGCCAGGTCGCAGGCGAGTCGGGAAAGCTTCCACCTGCATTGACCACATTCACAATGAACATGCAGCTTCTGGAGCGCGTGGTGGGCGTCAGCGACGAGTCGATGGTTGAGCCCATACATTCCAGCGAACCCCTGATGCTAAACGTTGGCACGGCTACAACCGTTGGCGTTGTATCCAGCGCCCGCGAGGGCGGAGTGGTCCAGGTCCAGCTGAAAAGGCCGGTGTGTGCCGATGTGGGCGACCGCGTTGCTGTCAGCAGGCGCATCGGTGCCAGGTGGCGGCTCATTGGCGTGGGAACCATTATCGAGTAGCGTGAAGGTGATTCTGGACACCAACGCCCTGATGGTGCCCGAGCAGTTCGGCGTGGATATCTTCTCCGAGCTGCAGCGCCTGGGGTATGTGGAGTGCCTCGTGCCAAGGCCCGTCTTAAGAGAGCTTAAGTCGCTGACGACAAGGGCCGATAAGGGACGCGATAAGATTGCGGCTAGGGTGGGGCTGGGCCTGGCCGAGCAGTGTAAAATTATGGATACTTTAGTCGAGGATGCCGATCGGGCAATAGAGGAGCTGGCTATTTCGGAGAATGCTGCAGTCTTCACCAACGATCGAAGTCCTGAAGAAAAGGTTATTTAGTAAAGGCATCACCGTAATATACCTGCGCCAGGGTCGATATCTAGAGGCGGCAAAGAAGGAGATACTGATGTACAAGAAGATGAAGCTGGAGGGCGTGGCCAAGATAGAGCCAAACCAGCTGGGAAACCCTCTCGAGGAAGCTGTGGACCGAGCACTGCGAAATAAATACGAGGCAGTGGTGGACAAAACTCTGGGGACCATAGTTGCAGTCCTTGGCGCTGACGAGATCGGAGATGGGCACATCCTGGCCGGAGATGGTGCCATCTACTATCATGTGAACTTCGATGCCATCGTCTTCAAGCCCGAGATGCAGGAGATAATCGAGGGCGAGGTGGTGGAGATAGTGAAGTTCGGAGCATTCCTCTCCATGGGCCCGTTCGACGGTCTTCTGCACGTCAGCCAGATCACCAATGAGTATATATCGTATGATGAAAAGAACGCGCGGCTTGTCAGCAAAGAGTCGAACAAATCCCTGGGAGAAGGGGATAAGGTTCGCGCCAGGATCATAGCCGTTAGCCTCAATGAGAAGGAGCCCCGGGAGAGCAAGATCGGGCTCACCATGAGGCAGACGGGCCTGGGCAAGCTGGAGTGGCTTGAGGCTACTCGCAAGCACCAAAAGCAGAGGCAGAATGACAGATCAGGCTTGCAGAGAGTGCCATAGAATAGTTGAAGGGCTGGTATGCCCCATCTGCGGATCGTCGTCTTTAAGCAAGGACTGGAGCGGATACGTGCTGGTAATCGATCCCAAGGGATCAGATATCGCAGAGAAGCTGGAGATAACCCTTCCCGGCAGATACGTTCTGAAGGTGCGATAGATTGAAGTTACTGCTTCTTCCCGAGAGCCTGCGCTCTGTGCTGAAAGAACCTCTGGGCAAGCTATGCAGAGGGAACGGCCTGGAGTGCGTTTTGGCCATGGACACAGACCTCCGGGCTGCCAAGAAGATTGTCGCTGTAGGCGATATGACAGCTTTCTACTTCTTGAAGGCGTCTATTGTGCCCGATCTGGCGATAGTGGACAACAAGACCAAGAGGATGCCCGCTCCAGACCACGTGCGAAGAAGCCTGGAGCATGATAGCTATAAGACGATCGAGGTCAAGAACCCACCCGCGACTCTCACCAAGGATCTCATAGATCTGATTCAGGGAATCTCTGAGCAGCGATGAGCGCATAAAATTAGTGGTGGATGGAGAGGAGGATCTGGCAACGCTGCCCGCCATCCTCTACGCTCCTTTAGGCTCGGCGGTGGTCTACGGCCAGCCCAATGAGGGAAGCGTTCTTGTCATGGTTACTCCGGAAAAGAAGAAGCAGATTGAGAATTTGATGAAACAGATGATTATGGAGGAATGAAGTTGGATATACAGGTTATTAAGGAGAAGAACAACCCTCTGCTGAACAGGCGAGAGGTTGTTTTCAAGGTCTTTCACGATGAAGCTACGCCTTCAAGAAAGAGCGTCGTGGACAGGCTGGCTGCCACCATGAACTCCAAGGAGGGCCTGGTTATCGTGGACAGCCTCAAGACGGATTTCGGCAAGCGCGAGACCATTGGATACGCCAAGATCTACGAGACGGCAGAGAGGGCAAAAGAGGTCGAGAGGTCTCACATCATGGAGAGAAACACATTCACCAAGGCGGAGGCCAAGCCGGAGGCGAGCTAAATGGGCGTCGGCAGTTACTATCAGGTAAGCGGAGACACCGTCAAGTCCAAGAAGTCCGTCTGTCCCAGGTGCGGCAACGGCGTCTTCCTGGCAGAACACGCCAACAGGATGAGCTGCGGAAAGTGCGGGTACACGGAGTTCAAGAAGTAGATCAATAGATCTTTTCATCTATCTTTTCGTCTCGCTTTCATCTGGCACTATCTTTGCAGGTAGCTATTTAAGATAGAGCTAATAGCAGAAGCATAATTAGCGTAAGGTGTCCATTTGCCAGAATTCGATATCGCTTCACTGATAGCTCTCTTGGTTGCGGTGATCATCCTCTCCCAGGCGATCAAGATAGTTCGGGAGTACGAGAGGGTGGTGATCTTCCGGCTGGGGCGCTTTTCCGGAGTGAAGGGTCCGGGCATATTCTTCATAATTCCCATCGTCGATCGCGCCATGAAGCTTGATTTGCGGGTGTTCACAATCGATGTTGCTAAACAGGTGGTCATAACCAGGGACAACGTGAGCGTGGAAGTTGATGCGGTCATCTACTATCGTGTGGTTGATCCTGCACGGGCAATCATCCAGGTGAACAACTATAATCTGGCCACTTCTCTGCTGGCGCAGACTACCCTGCGAGATGTTCTGGGCCAGATAGAGCTGGATGACCTGCTCGCCAAGCGAGAGGAGCTTAATAAGAGGCTGCAGGAGATTCTGGACCGCCACACCGACCCCTGGGGAATCAAGGTCACGGCAGTAACTTTGCGGGACGTGGCTCTCCCGGAGAATTTGCGCAGGGCGATAGCCAAGCAGGCGGAGTCGGAGAGGGAAAAGAGGTCACGCATCATCCTGGCAGATGGCGAGCTCCAGGCCTCCAAGACCATGACCGATGCTGCCAGGCTTTACGAGGAAGTGCCGGCTGCCCTGAAGCTGAGGGAGCTGCAGACTCTGGTAGACATTGCCAGGGAGAAGACCCTAATAGTCGTCACCCCCAGCGGAGAGATGGGCACGGGCTCGATAGCAGCCATGACTGCAGCTTTCCAAAGAGAGCTTCTTGAAAAGGAAGCTGCTCTTAAAGGGGCTGCCGTGGGAGCAACTGCCTCGAAGGGTACATCTGGCCAGGGGAAATGAGGGAAAGACAGGCCGTCTTTAATTTAAAGGGCCAGGCCTTGCCTGGCCTCCTAATGAAGCTGATGAAGGATGAAGCGCGCTGATACTTTATTTAAGACTATTTTAATACTATTATTGTTGCGATCCTTCTTCGCGAAGGCCCCGTCTTTGCAGAAGGTCCCGTTCTGGCCGTGAAGCTGGAGGATGCCATCAATCCGGCCAGCGACGACATAGTTCTGGCGGCAATAGATGAGGCCGAGGCCGGGGACTACCAGGCTTTGCTGCTGATGCTGGATACGCCTGGCGGGGGCCTGGCCGAGACCACGGAGATCATCGCACAGATAGAGAGAACGGATCTGCCGGTAATCGCTTACGTCTATCCTGAAGGGGCAACTGCCTGGTCTGCGGGCACGCTGATCCTTCTCAGCTCCGATGTGGCCGCAATGGCGCCTCATACCATCATCGGCTCGGCCCAGCCTGTCAAGCTAACGCCTACAGGCGGAACTGAGCCCATAAACGACACCAAGATCACGAACGCCATCGTTGCCCTGATCGAGGAGAAGGCCAGAGCGCACGGCCGGAACACCACGGCTGCAAAGGAGTTCGTGGTCTCCAACCTCAACCTCAACGCCGAGGAAGCTCTGGAATACGGCGTAATCGAGTACGTCAGCTCGTCAGCCCGAAGACCTTCTAAATCAGATCAACGGCACGAGAGTTAAGAATACTACCCTGATGACCGCAGGCTCTGAGGTGAAGTACTTTGAGCCGCCGTTGAACCTGCAGTTCCTCGCCATTCTTTCCGACCCCATGATCGCAGGGCTGCTCCTGCTGGTCGGGCTTTACGCTCTCATCTTCGGCTTCTCCAGCCCCGGCATCGGAGCCGAGGCATTCGGCATCGTCGCCCTCGCTTTGGGACTCATAGGCATGGGGTTCAACCTCAACTTCGGAGCCATCATTCCTGATCCTCTTAGGAACAGGCCTCATCCTGGCTGAGCTTCACAGCCACTCCTTCGGAGTCCTGGCCGTGGCTGGCCTGATCTGCATAATCGTCGGAAGCATCTTGCTGGTCCCGACAAGCTACCCCCAGTGGTATCTGCCCGGCGAGTACCAGAGGAGCCTGGCTGCGGCCTTCATCCTGCCGTCGCTCATTTTGGGGGCTTTCCTGGCATTTGCGGTCTACAAGATCGCACGCATTCGGTTTGCTCCGCCGGTGATAGGCCAGATAGCGGGCGAGGAGGCTGAGGCTCTGGAAAGGCTGGACCCCAAAGGCTACGTGCTATTCCAGGGAGAGTACTGGATGGCGGAGGCTGATGAGACGGTGGAGAAAGGAGAGAAGGTAGTGATAGTAGCCAAAGAAGGGGCGAGGCTGAAGGTGAGGAGGAAGTAATGCTGATGGCATTAGTATCACTCCATGGAAAAATTAATTGAAGCTCTTCGCTGTTTCCGATGGAAAACTGCATGGGCTCACCACAGAGGCACAGAGACCAGAGAACGAAAACATGGAGTGACTTCGGATAATAATATCAAGACTCCTCTGTGCCTCTGTGTCTCTGTGGTGAACGATTAGCGGAGACGCTGCCCGCCGTATCTTTCACTATCGCCCCGCTCAGAATAGCTTTAGATACTTTGTCCGACCTTAGTTACTCTAGATAATGACTGCCGATCCTGTCGCCAAATGGGAAGAATTCCTGAGATCAAGATACTGGGACGAGCTTCTCGAGCTGGCGGACTCATACCCCGACGAGCGAAGCCTTGTAGTGAAGTTCCCCGACCTGGACCGCTACGACCCGGAGTTTGCCGAGGAGCTTTTAGAGAACCCGGAGCAGATCATGGAGGCTGCAGCAGCGGCGCTCCTGGAATTGGACCTGCCGATGGATGTCTACATGGACAAGGCTCATGTCAGGATCGCTGAGCTGCCCCGGCATTACAAGACCCGCGAGCTTCGTTCCGACCATATCGGCAAGCTGCTCGCCATCGAGGGCCTGGTAAGGACGGCGACAGAAGTGAGGCCCAAGATCATCTCCGCCGCCTTCCAGTGCCAGAGGTGCGGCTTTACATTTTTCAAGGAACAGACGGGCAACAAGTTCGAGGACCAGAACCTGAAGTGCCAGAACCAGGCCTGCGACCGGGGCGGGCCGTTCAAGTTGGTTCTCAATCAATCCAAGTTCGTCGATGCCCAAAAGATCAGGGTGCAGGAGTCTCCCGAGGACCTGCGGGGCGGAGAGCAGCCCCAGACTCTGGATGTGGAGCTGGAGGACGACCTGGCGGGCCGGATCTTCCCAGGCGACCGCGTCATCGTCAACGGCATACTCAAATCTTACCAGAGAAGCAGCCCCCAGCAGGGCAAGAGCACCTACTTCGACCTGTTCCACAAGGGCATCTCCGTCGAGATGAAGGAGCAGGAATTCGAGGAGATCGATATCTCCCAGGAGGATGAGGAGATGATCCTGGAGATGTCCCGCGACCCGGAGATCTACCAGAAGGTCACGCATTCCATCGCTCCATCCATCTTCGGCTACGATGACGTGAAGGAGGCGCTAGGGCTGCAGTTGGTCTCCGGTTTCGAGAAGCACCTTCCCGATGGGGCCAGGATCAGGGGCGATATCCACATCCTGCTGGTGGGCGACCCTGGGATAGCCAAATCCCAGCTCCTGCGCTACATGACGAAGATCTCACCCCGCGGAATTTACACTTCGGGTAAGAGTTCAACCTCAGCCGGGCTGACGGCTACGGCTGTGAAAGACGAGCTGGGCGACGGCCGGTGGACCATCGAGGCAGGGGCGCTTGTTCTTGCGGATAAGGGCATTGCTGCCGTGGACGAGATGGACAAGATGGACAACGAGGATAAGAGCGCACTCCATGAAGCGATGGAGCAGCAGAGCTATCATCCTCTCACCGAGATACAGCTTTCCGACGGCCGCAAGGTTCGCATGGGCGAGTTCGTAGACGGCCTGATGAAGGCTCGTCGTGATGAAGTCATCCAGGGAGTAGACTGCGAGATACTGTCTCTTTCAGGAGAAGTCGGAGTGCAGAGCACCGACTTCTACAGGGTGTTTGAGCTTCCTGTAAACAGGGTGAGCAGGCACCTTGCACCCGATCGCTTCATTAAGATCAAGTACCCCAACGACCGCGAAATTCTGGTTACCCCTGAGCATCCCGTATACATCGCTAAAGATGGAATCGCATGCATACCTGCAAGTGAGGTTAAGGCAGGTGATACATCTCCTGCCCTTTCAGAGAGTTCTAAAGAGATCGAGCGCTTGAAGGTCGCCGAAGTCAGCGTTGTGCCAAACGAGGGCGAGCACTTTACGAAATACGTTTATGATGTAACAGTAGAGCCTACCCACACCTTCATCTCCCAGGGACTCGTGCTACATAACACCATCAG
The DNA here is from genome assembly GCA_963847095.1 of Methanotrichaceae archaeon. Classification (GTDB taxonomy): domain Archaea; phylum Halobacteriota; class Methanosarcinia; order Methanotrichales; family Methanotrichaceae; genus CAWJYS01. The sequence goes on from CAWJYS010000003.1 coordinate 33,960, forward strand.
CGTCGCCAAGGCAGGGGTCATGGCCACCCTGAAGTCCCGCTGCTCCCTCCTGGCCGCAGCCAACCCAAAGCTGGGAAGGTTCGACAAGTACGAGCCCATCGCCCCCCAGATCAACCTCACGCCTGCGCTCATGTCCAGGTTCGACCTGATATTCGTCCTGACTGACGACCCCGACACCAACAGGGACTCCCGCATAGCAGAGCACATTTTAAAGAGCAACTATGCAGGAGAGCTTGCCACCCAGATCTCCTGGAACCCGGATATCTCCCAGGATGACATCGATTCGGCGATGGTAGTAATAAAGCCTGAGATAGAGCCCGAGATGCTGCGCAAGTACGTGGCCTATGCCCGCAAGAAGATCTTCCCCACGCTAACAGATGAGGCCAAAGAGTACTTTGGAAAATACTACGTGAGCCTGAGGACACAGGGCCAGGACTCGAACAAGCCCGTTCCAGTAACGGCCAGACAGCTCGAAGCATTGATCCGGCTGGGCGAGGCCAGCGCCAGGCTTCGGCTCAGCAACAAGGTCACCAAGGAAGACGCCCAGAGGGTCATCAAGATCCTGGAGGCGTGCCTGAAAAAGGTGGGCGTGGACCCTGACACGGGCTTCCTGGACGCAGATATCATCGCCACGGGCATGACCAAGAGCACCAGGGATAGAACTAAATCGGTGATGGACGTTATTAGAGACATCAGCAAAGAGCAGCAGGGACCAGCCCCGAAAGATGCCGTCCTGGACAGGGCGGAGATGCTTGGCATAGACCGGGCGAAGGCCGAGGAGATTATCGACCGGCTGAGGCGGGATGGCGACGTATTCGAGCCCCGGCCCGGCATGCTGAAGCTGCCCTGAGCAGCCATGAATAAAATTAAAAATTACCAATACTAATGCGATTAATATGTCTGATGATGCTGAAAAGAAGGAAATGAACCTCAAGGTCTACCGGCAGGGGGCAGAGGTGCTCGTAGCCGTTTGCGACTGCGACCTCTTGGGCAAGAAGTTCGCAGAGGGCCGGCTGCGCGTTGAGGTCGACAAGGACTTCTTCGGAGAAGAGAAGGCCTCTCCTGAAGAGGTCGAGGCGGCTTTGAAGAAGGCGACAATAGCCAACTTCGTGGGCTGCTGTGCAGTCGAACAGGCCATCCGGCTCGGCTACGTGGAAAGAGAGAACGTGCTCTGCATAGATGGTGTCCTGTGTGCCCAGATGGTGCGAATGTGATGAAGTCCATATGTCCCAAATGTGGCCAGCCTTCGGAGGAAGGACTGTGCAAAAGTTGCGTTATCAAGTCCGAAAAGATGCTGAGCTGCCCTGATATGGTAGAGGTTATTATCTGCTCCGTCTGCGGCTCCAGGCAGGTTAAGGGCAGATGGCAGATCTCTGAGAGGAGCATAGAGGAGATGGCAACTGAGGCTGCCTGCAGCTCCCTGTGCATTCACAAGGAACTCGAGAGCCCTGAGATAGAGATCGATCTGAGCAAGCGTGGGGCCACCAGGTATCTTGCTCGCATGGGCCTGAAGGGCACCTTCCGGGGCACAACCGTAGAAGAGGGCTGCGAGATTCCTGTGAGAATAAAGCTTATAGCCTGCGATCGCTGCAGCCGCATGGCCGGAAAGTACTTCGAATCCACAGTGCAGATACGTGCAAGCAGCGATCGGCCGCTGACAGAGTGGGAGCTTGAGGAATGCAGGAAGATGGCAGAGGCTATGGCCGACGCCGGATACCGTGGCGGAGACCAGCTCGCCTTCATTCAGGAGATGAAGGACGTCAAGGGCGGCATCGACATAATACTGGGCTCGACTCAGCTTGGAAGGCAGATGGCCAGGGCCATCTACGAGCGCTTTGGCGGAAAGCTCCTGGAATCGAGCAAGCTGGTGGGAAGAAAGGAAAACAGGGATGTCTACAGGACCACGATCCTTGTCAGGTTCCCAAGGCTTAAGAGAGGCGACATCGTATCCTTCCGGGGCACGCTCTTCGGGATCACGGGCTTTGACGGCAAGAAGACGCTGATCACTGCGCTGCGAGGCGGCCGCAAGTCGGGCTTGAGCGAAGAGGATGCTGAGACGATTGAGGTTCTTGGGAATATGGCAGATGCGCAGAAAGCCATAGTTACCGCAAAAGATGAGAAAGTTCTGGAGATAATGGATCCCGAAACCTTCAGGACAGCCTTCGCGTCCAGGCCGAAAGAGCTGGAGGTAGAGCCCGGGGAAGAGATAGTAGTAGTAAGAACTGTGAAGGGGTTCGTAGTATTGGAGTAACTTTTATATATCTTGACCACTTCCTAAAAATGGAGTCGCCACCAAAAAGTTCTTAAACTAGTTTCGTGCATTTTCTATTGGTAGAAGCACGCATTTGAGCTTCGAATCACATGATGATTAAGCCCTTAGCGAAATCTAGGGCGATGAAATGCCAGTCTAAAAGAAGAAAAGAACGCTCATGTGTGGGCAGTTCTATCAGATGCTCCATAAAGTTGATAGATGGACACTGAAATAGTTGGATGAACGCATATTCACGATCATTCACCGCTCACTGAAAAGACGCCTGCGGGTTGGGCAGGGTAGCATTGCGCCGCGAAATTGGCTTGGGCGCTTGGCCTGGGCGCCGTAGATAGCTGTAGCGATTCAAGAGTGGTTGTGACTTTTATCTAACTATTTTAAAATAAGAGGTGTCTTATATGCAAAATGTTGATACCACTAAATATGTGATTTATGCAGATATAACAGCAGAAGGGATAGTGGAGCGGCCAGATGTGGTCGGCGCTATCTTCGGCCAGACCGAAGGCCTTCTGGGAAGCGACCTTGATCTCAGAGATCTTCAAAAAACAGGGAGATTGGGCCGCATCGACGTCCAGATTACATCCAGCGGCGGCAAGTCCGGCGGCACAATCTCCATACCCTCCAGCTTCGATAAAGTTGAGACTGCCATCCTGGCCGCGGCTTTAGAGACCATAGATCGGGTCGGGCCCTGCATCGCGCGCATCGGGGTCAGCAAGATCGAAGATGTGCGGGCCTCCAAGAGGAAGTACGTCATAGAAAGGGCCAAGCGCATCCTGGTGGAGATGTTCGACGAGAACATCCTGGAGACAGAGGAGATCACAGAGGAGATAAAGCAGTCCGTAAGAGTTGAGGAGATAACTCACCTCGGAAAGGATAGCCTCCCCGCAGGGCCGAATGTGCTGGATTCCGATGCCATCCTGGTGGTCGAGGGAAGGGCCGACGTTCTCAATTTGCTCAAGTACGGCATAAAGAACGCCGTGGCCGTTGGCGGGACCAATGTGCCTCCAACCATTGCGGATCTATGTGCCAAGAAGGTAGTCACGGCCTTTACTGACGGCGATCGTGGAGGCGAGCTGATAGTCAAAGAGCTTCTCCAGGTGGCGGACATAGATTATGTAGCCCGCGCTCCAGAAGGCAAAAGCGTTGAGGACTTAACTCAAAAGGAGATCGTGAGGGCTCTGCGGCAGAAGATCCCCATGGAGCAGGTCCTGGATCTCTACAAGATCAAGAACCAGCCAAAGAGAAGGCGCGAGATCACAACCAAGAGAAAGAGCCTGATACGGGAGAAGCCGTTTTGCGTCAGGAACGTACCGAACGTACCCGAGAGGCAGGAGGCCGTAGCTCCAGCTCCTCGCAGAATTGTGCCCCGCGAGGTCGTTCCCAGGGTCGCGCCTGCAGTAGAGGAGATAGTAATAACTACTCCTGAGCCGGAGCCTGAAAGGGAGTGGTTCAGGCAGCACGTGGATGAGCTGGACGGAACCCTCTCAGCAAGGCTGTTCGACAGGAACCACAACGTCCTCAAGGAGGTCGCAGTGAGGGACCTGGCCAGAGAGCTGAAAGACGCTAACGGCGACGTAAACGGCGTCATCTTCGACGGCGTGGTAACTCAGCGCATCCTGGATATAGCCGCAGAGAAGAGGCTCGAATACCTCATCGGAGCCAAGTTGGGAAACATCGCAAAGAGCCCCGTCTGCGTCAAGGTCATAACCAAAGAGGCTTGAGGCCTCTTTTCCTTTCCATTTATCCAGCAGCTTTTTTAGCCAATATATCGTGTCTGGTTTGCTTTTAGATTTAGACATAATCGAGGTCATTTCTCATGGATTTCAAGCAGTGCATCGTAGTTCGAGAGGATCTGAAGCTCTCGCCCGGCAAGCTGGCAGTCCAGGTAGCCCACGCATCAGTCATGTCCCTGGAGAGAGCTGAGAAGATGGACAAATCCGCGGTCTCTTCGTGGAAGTCTGAGGGCCAGAAGAAGGTGGTTCTGAAAGTGGCAAACGTGCAGGAGCTTTTCAGGCTTAAAGAAGACGCCGAGAGGGCAGGCCTTCCATCTGCAATAGTGGCAGACGCGGGCCTAACGGAGATTCCTTCGGGAACTGTGACGGCTCTTGGCATCGGCCCTGCTCCGAACAAGCAGATGGATAAAATTACGGGAAAGCTCAGCCTGGTCTGAGGAAATAGAATATGGCTCTTCGCTATAACGAGCAGCTAACTGCCAACAGGTCATTGCAGATAATTCTTGGCGGTCCGATCACCCAAGATATTCTTTGTGCGTCCTTTGTGAGCTTTGTGATCTTTGTGGTTAAAAATAGTCAACCGTTTGTTAAATCCAAGGGCTTGTCAGCGCTCTCAATGGCCAACCAATTTCACGCCTACTCATACGAAACATCGAGGAACCAGTAATATGTTGATCGCGCCGGAACAGGACAGGGCCCTGGGAATGGAGTACTACATCACCGACACCCCAGGCTGCGGAGGGATTTTGAGAAGCTCTTCCGAGGATTTTGTAGTAGATGAGGTCTACGAGGAGCTGAGCTACGAGGGCGGCCGATACCTGGTGCTGGAGGTTGAGAAGAAGAATTGGGACACGCATCATCTGATCAGAGAGATGTCAAGGAAGCTTCGGATCAGCCAGAAGAGATTCGGCTGGGCCGGGACCAAGGACAAACGCGCAGTGACCAGCCAGCGCATAAGCATCATGAATCTGGATGAGTCAGAGCTGCAGAGGATCACCCTTCCCGACCTGAAGATGAAAGTCCTGGGAAGGACCAATCGCTCCGTTGGTCTGGGGGACCTGCTGGGCAACAGGTTCAGGATAAAAATACGAGAGCTAGGCTGTAGCACCGACCCCATGGAGAGCATGGCCAGGATCACTGAAGAGATTCAAGAGCATAAAGGCGTTCCCAACTACTTCGGAGTACAGAGGTTCGGCGAGGCCCGACCGGTTACTCACAGGGTAGGCGAGGCCCTGGCCAGGGGGAAGATAGAGGAGGCAGTTTTCACCTACCTTGCCATGCCCTTTCCCGGCGAGCTGGAGAGTACGAGGGAAGCCCGCCTGAAGCTGCGGGAGAACAAAGACATACCAGAAGCCCTCAAGAGCTTTCCTGATTACCTGCACTACGAGGTGGCCATGCTCAACTACCTTGTTTCCCACCCGGGAGATTATGCGGGATCTTTTGGTGTGCTCTCCCCGAACCTGAGGCGCCTCTTCGTCCATGCCTATCAGTCCTACCTCTTCAACAAAATACTGAGCCGCAGGCTGGCCTCTGGCCTGGGCCTGACCAGGGCAATAGAAGGAGATGTGGTCTGCTTTGCCAAGAATGATCTGCCTGATATGGGGAAGCTGCAGGCCGTCACAGATGAGAACCTGGAGGCAGTCAACAGGCTTGTCGATCGCGGCCGGGCTTATGTGACTTTGCCCCTGATCGGCTTCGAGTCAACTCTAGCAAAGGGCGCTGAGGGCGAGATTGAGAGAGCGGTGCTCCAGGAAGAGGGCACTGTGCCTGAGGATTTCAGGATTCCCGCAAACCCTGATCTAGGATCACGAGGCGCAAGAAGGGCCGCGCTTCTCAAGGTCTCTCCTCAGGTCAGTGTCGAGGAAGGCGTCGCAGAGCTGGAGTTCTTCCTGCCCGCTGGGAGTTATGCTACTGTAGTTCTTAGGGAGTACATGAAAACGAAAGGCGCTTTCAATATCGAACACCCTGATGACCGAAAATGAGGACTACTTAGTTTGAAGGGGCATCCTCGATGGCACACTGGAGCGAGGACTGCGACAGGTTAGAAATAAAGTCCACGAAAATAGGCGGAATTCGGCAGCTCGATTACCTTGACTGCACCTCTTTGTCGGCAGTCTACCTCTTCTGGCTGCCTGCGGGACGCACTGACGAAGATGCGTCAGGCTCAGCAGAGGCTTTTGAATCTCTGGCCAATTTCTGCTCCCGCCTGGATGATAGTTCCACGATATGCGTCCTCACTACGCCCTCTGATGCGGCAAGGCTCTTGCCCTACCTGCACCTGCAGCAGGCACTTAAATTCCAGCTTTGGATTGCAGTCAAGCTAAGCCCCGCGGCCTACAAGACACAACAGGGCACTCTCCCACAAAGCCATGCTGCGCTGTTAATACTATCAAGATACCGCGGGTCGCTCCGGCACACCAAGACCCGCATTCAGTATACATATTGCCCGGCCTGCGACAAGACTACCAAGGATTACGGCGGCAAGAAACACGTCTACCATGAGTATGGGACTCTCATCTCCGATGTGTGGCGGGACATAGAATGCGATCCTCGCAAAGACATAGACGCAGTAGCCGACCGCCTGGCAGATCTCTTCGGCCTGGAGCCCTACCGGACGCTGCATCTGCTCGATCTGCGCTTCTGTCCGGAGCTTGCCCATCGAACGGATTCAAGGCCCGAGAAAACTAAAACTAAGCTGCAGCCAGCCGAGATCCAGCTCGAATCCCGGCTCATCAACGAAGATTGCCTGGAGGTGCTGCGCACCTTGCCCGCTAACTCCATGGATTTTTGCTTTGCAGATCCGCCCTATAATCTAAAAAAGAAATACGACCACTGCGACGATTCCCAGGAGATCATCGAGTACTTCCGGTGGTGCGACCTCTGGCTGGCAGAGCTGGCCCGCGTCCTTAAGCCCGGAAGAACTCTGGCCGTGGTCAACATTCCCATCTGGTCGGTGCGATACTATCAATTCCTATCTTCTGTCTTGGATTTTCAGTGCTGGATAGCCTGGGATGCTCTGAGCTTCCCCGTGCGCATGATAATGCCCGCCCATTATTCCATCCTCTGCTTCTCCAAGGGAGAGCCGAGGTCCCTTCCAGGACTCTCAACTCCCGACATCCAGGAGCAAGAAGATCTGAGTCCCCTGGCGGAGAACTTCTGCCTCCGGGCTTCATGCACGTCGCAGAGGCAGCGAAAAGGATTTTCAGATAGGGAAGAGATCAGCGACATCTGGCACGATATCCACCGACTCAAGCACAACAGCCGCCGCGTGGATCACCCCTGCCAGCTGCCGCCCAAGCTTATGAGACGCCTCTTTGCCCTGTTTACAAGGCCGAACGAGATGGTCCTGGACTGCTTCAACGGCGCAGGCACTTCCACGCTGGTAGCTCAGCAGATGGGCAGGAGGTTCCTGGGCATCGAGATATCTCCAGAATATCACGAGATCGCCCTGAAGCGGCACGAGATGTTGGCTCAGGGAGACGATCCATTCGGAAAATGCGACGCCGTGCCCAAAGCTAAGAATAGCCCTGTTGATCGCCTGCCCAAACAGAAATATAAAGTCACCAAAAAAGCTCTACAGCTGGAGATTAAGCGAATCGCCGGCCAACTCGGGCATATCCCAGCGCGTGAAGAGGTCGTAGCTCTGAGCAGATACCCTGTGGAGTACTTCGACCGCTACTTCTTGAGCTGGGGCGAGGTATGCGCTGCAGCACGCACCACAGGCATGTCTGAGCTGCCGCCGGAGCACAAGAACAGGACGAAGAGCGTTACTATTATCAGAGAACAGCCCTGAAGGTCTGGCGTGCAACTAGATGATCCTTATGTCGTGGTCTACAGGCAGATTCATGCTGTCTGCAATGCTGATGACAGCCAGGTCGAGATCCTGGAGCGCTCCAGCTGCTACGGCGGCTCGGCCTGGGCCAGGTACCACTACTCCAAGGGGCCTCTCATCATAAGCTCAAGGGCGGTGGGCGACTGGTTCCGCTATCTGGTGAAGCCGGGCAAGGTCGATCTGGATCTGGTTTCTTCCAAGAGGTCTGCGGGAATCGAGTCCGTTATTGTCAAAGGCGACGAGGTGGAGATAACCTACGCGGGCCTGGGCGGCGGAGGCGTGGGCGCGACGCTCTCCAGAGCAAAAGCCGGGGATGTCCTGCGCTACGATACGACCGAATGCGGCGGCGGAAGAGTGGCCAGGGGAACCATAGTTCTGCCCAGGAGAGAAAGAATAATAATAGGAGTGGACGACACCGATAATAAGACTACGGGGGCCACCTGGTCTCTGATTCACAACATCGCCTCCAAAGTGGACCGTCCCGAGGCGCAGTACATCTCCCACTCCCTGGTGCAGCTCTTCCCCGTGCCCACCAAGACCCAGAACTGTGTCTCCACAGTCGTCGAGTTCGCCTGCCTGCCTGGCAAGGTCGATGCCATGCTCCAGGATTTCAAGGCCCTGCTTTTGAAGTACAGCGTCTCACAGCAGACAGGGATGGCAGTCTTCAGGGGATTCGACCCATCGGCATTGATGCCCTACAGCGTAATGTGCAGAAGGGAGCGGGTGCAGTTTGAGGACGCAATTGATGCTGCAAAGAATGCGGGCGTTGAGATTGCAATGGATGGAAGAGGGCTGATCGGGGCCGTTGCAGCCCTCCCCTTCTGCGCCCGGCCGGACGATTCCATAGTTAGAGGATGGGATGAAGGGCCTTGATGCTGTTAAGCAAGCTGCACGGGATGCCGGAATAAAGACGGTTACCTATGTCCCTGGTTATCCTATAAACGAGATAGCTGAGGCTCTGAATGCAGAGATATCAGTCAACGAAAAGGTGGCGCTGGAGATCGCTCTGGGCGCATCGGCCACAGGCGGCAGGTCCATGGTGATCGTAAAGCAGGTGGGCATGAACGTGCTGGCCGATCCACTTGTCATCTCCGCCAATCATACCATAGGCTCAGGCCTGGTAGTATTAGTAGGAGATGACCTTGGCCCCAAAGGCTCCCAGGCCGAGATGGATAGCCGATATTACGGCCTGGTGGCAGAGCTTCCCGTACTTGACCCGAAAAATCCACTTGCGCTTCACGACTCCATCGCTGAGGCTTATAGGCTGTCTGAGATGCTCAGAATTCCGGCGATAGTGCGGGTGACATCTCGACTGATATCCTCTGAGGGCCCTGACATTCCGCCTTTTATTTCCACGGGATCAGGGAAAATTTTTGAAAAAATGAATTGGGACTTCACAGTTCGAGGAAGGCATCAGAGGCATCATCAGGAAGTTCTGCCCCTGGCAGAGGAGGCCTCTGAAGCCAGCACTCTGAACAGCATCGAGATTTCAGGAAAAGTGGGAATCATCGCCAGCGGTTACCCTGCCGTCCTTGCCGAAGGCCTGGGGGTCTCTCTTTTAGCTGTTGGCTACGCACATCCTCTGCCCAGGAGGCTGATTCGCAGATTCGTCGATGGCCACCGCCTCATCCTGGTGGCGGAGGAGCCCGAGCCCTTCATCGAGTCTCAGCTGCAGATGAGCCCAAAGGTGAGGGGAAAGCTCACCGGCCACCTGCCGTTTGGGCCTCTGGAGAGGTCCGATATTTCCAGGGCGCTGGAGAGGCTGGAAGAGAAGGAAGTAAAAGCACCAGAGGCCGAAGTTTACGAGAGCGTCCAAGAACGGGGATATGCCGGCATCTGCGACGATTGTCCTTATGCGCCCCTTTTCAGGGCGCTCGAAAAGCTGGATGTTCCCGTGGCGGGGGACGCGGGATGTGCCATCAGAGCCACAAGGGAGCCCTACGGGTCAGTGGATGTGGTCTACGGTCTAGGTTCGTCCATCGGAGTTGCATCAGGCTTTGGAAAGAAGGGGATGGCAGTTATCGGGGACTTTGCGCTGGCCCATTCCGGACTGCAGGGGCTGGTCAATCCATCTGGCGAAAGCGCGATGTTTTCGTAGTAGTATTCAAGAATGACGTGGCAGCAACGACTGGCGGGCAGGAAGCTCCCGATCTCGCGAAGCTCCTGGAGGCTCTGGTTCCGACGCGCTACATCGAGCTTCCGCTTCTGAGGAGGAGCTGGAGCGGGTGCTAAAGGAAGAGCTGGGCCGGTCAGGAGCCTCAGGGCAGTGGTTGCCCTCGGAAGATGTCCAAGACTACTGACTTGATCAGATCGCCTCTCCTTGCTCTATCTCCCATCCGCCCTGCGGTGCATCGATGATGATATCCCCGTCTCCGTAATCGTCATACGAAGAGAAGATCGAGAACTCCTCCGTCAGCAAGTATTCGCCGTCCATGTAGACATCTACCCACCAATCTCCCAGCATGTACTCGGCATCGTCTCCCTGGATGTTTATGTAGGAATACGCCATCCAGCTCTCAAAGCTCTCCTTTCCTGAAGCTCTGGGATCATCAGTGGTCGCAGAGTATGAAAAGTACGGCTCCCCGTCAGGGAGAGTACCAGCGCCATTCGAAGTCGTGCGGCCCGTAGACCGGCCCGACCTTGACCCAGGATACAGCCTGGTCATCGGTGGTGTAAAAGAGGCTATCAGGCGGAGACGACAATCCTTCAGTATCTACCGACATGCCGTGGTCCATTAGCTCTGTGGGCTTGGTCTGGGGCTCGAATGTAGATTTAGATTGGGTATCGATTGGGCATCCGATTAGTGTCTCCCGCACTTTCGTTCTCCGAGCTTGTTGTGCCCTGTCCTGCAATCCCCCAAATCCGGGCGATTCCCCGTCCGCCAGTCTCGCTGTTCTGCGACCAGGTGGCAGGATCTGAGTCGATGACTGTGTACTCTCCCGCAGGAAGAACGACGTTAGGATGAACCACCCAATAAGCATCGGGAACGCCGCCCATCCCCGGCTCGCCGCTGGCCTGCCATGGCCCGAAAGTTTTTCCGGCCCGGTCCTGCAGGGCTATGGTGCCCGTGGTTTGGCCCTGGCCATAGTTCCAGTGGTAGGTCTGAATCTTGGTTATCTTGGAAGGATGGTCCAGGGCGAATGTAGTGGGACTGATGGGGTCGTTATCGACCCGCACCAGGGTATTGACCTCCAGGATCAGCTCCTCTTCTCCCTGGATCTCTATCGCTCGAAGTATCGACCTCATCCTGATCCCCTTCAGAGATCTCTTCGCCAAAGCCGCTCAAATCCATGGAGGTATCCAGTGTGGGCTCGATAGATCCTGAGCCGGATTTGAGGGATTCAGATCTTGCCCTGCGGTCCTAGGGTGCCGGAGATCTGCGAGCCGGCTTTTACGTCCATGTCCTGGAAAGAGGTCAGGCCGGCCGAGTCTCCTTCAGGCCGGATCACGTCCAGATCCACATGGCCTTGATCCGCGGCCGTGATGGTCAGAGCATATTTGCCTCCTGCCGGGAGCTGGTAGATCTCCACCTCGCCATCGCTCAAGGCCAGAGCACCCGGAATCTCGTTGACCGCCTGGCCGTTTACCACGCCCATGCGCCTGCCCTGATCATCGATGAAGACGGCGTCTGCAGGACACCTCAGCACCGCCATGATGGCGTTGGCTTTCCTCAAAGACTCCATCATCTCGTAAATGCTCTTCTTGAGCGAGGGCACCAGCGCGTTCACCTCCTGCAGAGGGATCTCCCGGAAGACCCGATGGGCCGAGATGCTGTTGGCGTAAGCCCACATGTAGCCCATGTAAGCCGGATTCTTCCAGTTGTTGTTGGAGAGGATCCAGGGTTATCTGAGGCATGGGCTGGGGCGGCCTCGCCTCAGGCTCCGGGAAGTTGGGGTCGTAGACGTACACCACCGGCTCGCGACCCTCTACCTCGATCAGCTTGTAAGCCAAGACGGCGTGGCCTGCTGACTGGTTGCCTATTTGGCCGAAGAACTCGATTATGACAGGCTCGCGCGAATCCTTCAGGGCATCTTTTACGGCCTGGTGGCACTTGGCCGGCGACTCATCTCGCTTGAAGAAGCGGAAGTCGTTCATCATGGCATTCCAAAGGGGCAGCATCTGCGCCCGGTGGTAGATGGCGATGTTGGTGCTGGCCTCCTCCAGGCTCATCTGCGAAGCGGGCTTTTGAAGGGGATTTTTCCCTGGGTCCATGAAGTAAAGAGAGGATGTGGCTGACATACCGTAGCAGTGCCCTCCTGCCCCCATCTCCATGCTCTGCTTTGCATAGTTCCAGAAGCGGGTATAGGTGGCGGGAAAGAGCAGCCTCTGCATGGCCGGCAGCAGACTGGAGTCGGACTGCATATTGCCTAGCCACTGTTGCCAGCAGAGCCCTCCACCATCTCCTCCGTCTCCCGTCCGTCGAAGCCGTAGTTGTCAAAGCGGTAGGTGTCATCGATCCAGCTGTAAGCCCGGTTGCCGTTGTGGGCAAAGTAGATGTTGACCTTGACAGCAGCGCTGTTGTCCTCCTCATCGGCGTCCTTCTCCCCGGCAATGAAAGCCTGGGCCAGCAGCACCGCACCCTCTACGTTTTGACCTTCCAGGTCCCAGAATGTGGACGCAGCCTTGACCGAACCGGGAGCGATGTCTCCTACATGGGACAGGACTTCCCAGCGGCTCGTACTCTTCGCCCTTCTGCAGGTAGAGCTGAAGCTGGACTTTCTTTGCCTCCACAAGGCCGCGGTTTTCAACTTCTACTGCCACTGCCTGGCTATCGGCAGCAATCTCTGTTGGCAGGAGGTTGTTATCCGCGTTCTTGGAGAGGTAGATTTTATCCGGCTCCAGATGCAGGTCTGGCTTATCTGCAGGCTTGATCTTGGAGACCTTATCCAGCCACCGCGGCCCCAGCTGTGGAACATAAGGCGCTGCCCTCTCTTCCGAGCCCAGCTCCTCGATCCTGGCTACCATATTCCTGTACCAGATTATGTGGCCGAAGCGGCTTGAAGCACCTTCACCCCCTTCCAACCTGGGGTCTTTGAGGCCGTTGTAGTCAGGAGTGAATCCCTCGTAGTCCTCTGTGAAACCGTAATCCTTGAACTCCTGCAGGCAGTAGGCCATTGCCAGCTCAGAAGTTTCAAAGACCAAAACCTGCAGCCAGAGGCGATTGGTTCCCGTTTCATCGGGAATCTTGATATTTACCTCCTGATGAGCATAGAGATAGGAGCTGTTCTCTTGCTTAATTCCCGCGGAGGTGGTGGTTCCCGCTCCGGAAGACATTGCGTCCGCGCTGATCTCACCCTCGAAAACGAAAGGATCGTGCAGGTCTGCTGCCAGCAGCATATAATCCGCAGGGTTGATGTTCTGCAGCCACCCAGGCGGTCCTCCTGCTCCTTGGGAAATGACATCCTGGCCCGATACAATAGAAAAAATTGAGACCAAAAGCAACAAGCAAAGCGCAATCTTACTCCAAGACATAATCTACACCTGGCCCATCAAGCACTGACAGGTTTGAAGTTTTCAATTATAGCCTGAGCTTGCTACTTAAATCTGGCCCGTGCCGCGAAAGACCGGGCAAAGCGGCCTATTTTATGGCTCCTCGCTATTTGGTGTGTGAACATGTGTGGTAGGAAACCCTCTGCGCCTCTTGCCTCTGTGGTGAATCTGAACACCTGACGATCACCACAGAGGCACAGAGGCACAGAGGCACAGAGAAACGCTCATGACCAGCAGGACTACCCATGAGGATGAAAATCGTCTTTGCGCGTCCTTTGTGCTCTTTGTGAGCTTTGTGGTGAATTTAGTTTTGTTTTGTTGCTACTAAACGAAATTCAACCACAAAGAGCACAAAGGACACAAAGAACGTACGAAGGAACCATTAAAGCCGCAGGATGTATCCTCTACCCACACAATTCGGTGAAGAGCCAGTTTTCTAGATCTGATCTTCGATTCTCAGGTTTTCAGGATGCTGCAAGCCTTGTCCACTTCTTTAGTTTTGGGATGCCCATTGGGTTTATCGATGAAGTAGGTATACCCTTTCAGCGTCCTGTTGAGCTGGTCCTCGATCTGCTCCAGCTCTTTCTTGTCTATGCACTGCTTCTTCTCCACGCAGCGGTCCATGATCTCCCAGATGTAGTCCTTAGTCTCGTAGTTGAAGAAGTCGAGCAGCTTTCGGCAAGTGTCGCCCTCCACCTTCTGGCAGATCCACCAGTTGTCGCCCTCCAACTTCACGTGCACCTCGTGGGCGCTGCCGAGCAGGTTGTGGAAATCTCCCAGAGTGTCCTGATAAGCGCCCAGCAGGAAAACGCCCACGTAGTAGTCCTCGTTCTCCATGAGGGTGTGCATCTCCAGGTACTCCAGGCCCTCGCTATCGCCGGCGTAGCGCTTGATTTCACCGTCGGAGTCGCAGGTTAAGTCAACGATTCTTCCGTTCTCGCAGGGCATCTCCTTCAGACGGTGCAGGGGAATAGTGGGAAAGATCTGCTCCACGCCCCACATGTCTGGAACAGACTGGAAGAGGGAGAAGTTGCCGATATACTTCTGGCCGACCAGCTTTTTAAGCTCCTGGAACTCTTCAGACTCGTCCTCGGCCTGCTTGGCGAAGAAGGCCGCCTTCCTGCAGACCATCCAGAAGAGCGTCTCTCCCTTGGCCCTCTCCTCAAGTCCGATATTTCCCAGGTTAAATGAATCATAAAGCTCGTCTCTGTACTGCAGAGCATCGTGGTAGTGCTCTTTGTAGTTGTCTATGTTGATCTCCTTGAAGGCGCAGCAGAGATCTTCGATCTGGATTGGGTCATCTTCCTTCGTGGGCCGGAGCAGGGAATCTTTGGAATTCTTTTTGCCGATGATCTTGAAGATCAGCATGCTGTGGTAAGCAGCTATGGCCCTGCCTCCCTCGGAGACGATCGTGGGGCTTGGCACCTCCTCCTCCTCGCAGATCTTCTGAACAGTATAGACCACATCGTTGGCATACTCCTGCAGGGTGTAGTTAGCGCTGGAAGGAGTTGCTGTATTGGAGCCGTTATAATCCACAGACAGCCCGCCGCCCACGTTTAAGTATTCGATCTCGGCCATCTTCCGCGCCTTGGCGTAAATGCGCGCCGCCTCGTTCATGGCGTTTTTAATGGTGCGGATATCGGTGATCTGGGAGCCGATATGGAAGTGAATCATCTTCAGGCTATCGGCCAATCCTTTTTCCTTGAGAATTCTCATCAGCTCCAGGGCCTCTCCGGTGGAGAGCCCAAACTTGGCAGACTCCCCCCCCGATTCCACCCAGCGGCCTGAGCCCCGAGCGAAGAGCTTCAACCTCATTCCAAGCCTTGGAGTGATTCCCATCTCTTCTGCGTATTTAAGGATGTCGTGTATCTCCTCGAAGAGGTCTACGACTATTATTATGTTGTTTACATTGTGAATGCTCAAAGCCAGCCGAAGATAGTCCTCGTCCTTATAGCCGTTGCAGACTAAAGGGGCGTCTTTGGGAAGGCCTAACGAGAGGGCTGCCAGAAGCTCGGCCTTGGTTCCAACCTCGAGGCCGATGTTGTACTTCTCGCCGTACTTGAGTATGTACTCGATGACCTCTTTTCTTTGGTTAACCTTCATGGGAAAGACAGGCTGGTAACGGCCCTTGTAGCAGAACTCCTCTATGGCACTTATGAAGGCCCCGTTGATCTCGTTGATCCTGTCTTCCAGGATCTGAGGAAAGCGCAGAAGGACCGGAAACTCCAGGTCTTTGGAGTCCTCAATCTCCTCGACCAGGTCCATTACATCCACGGATTGGGATTTATCCTTGTTAGGCAGAATAATTATGTTCCCTTTATCGCTAACTGAAAAATAGCCGTTGCCCCAGTTCTCGATTCCGTATAGCTCCAGGGAGTTGTCAGCCGTCCACATGGAGTCTGACCTCGCTATGCGCCCTGGATAAGCCTTCATTGCCCATATTCCCGATAATCGATAGTAAGCTTCTGACAGCTGGCATACGATCCGTCACCTCCCCGATGAACTCAGGCTAATCGTATCGAACCTTGTTTTAGGGATAGTTTTGGTATATAAAACTTCATACGGCCGGGTCTTCCCAAAGATGGATGCCCAAAGATAGATATTCTCAAAAGGTCTCCTGGCATGCTGACAATTGAGATGAGGTATTTCATGGACCACGGTCACAGATTCACCTGCGATGGCGAGAAGGTCAGGACTACTATACCCATGAAGGACAGGGATGTTGCAGATTTGGTCAGAGATATGGGCAGGATGGGCTTTCAGGGTGGCCAGCTCGGGGCATCCCTGCGAGTTTGGGAGCGCATGCTGGACGAAGAGGCGACCATCTTCCTCGGTCTCGCAGGGGCCATGGTTCCGGCAGGACTTGGCGAGTTCATAGCTTACCTCCTGCGAGAACGCAAGGTGGACTGCCTTGTGAGCACAGGCGCCAACCTCTTCCACGACCTCTGCGAGGGACTTGGAATAGTTCACTACCAGGGCAGCGCCTGTGCAGATGATGCATATCTCAACGAGTGCAAGATCGATAGGATTTACGATGTCTTCGTCTCCGAGGTGGAGCTTCATAAGGCCGACCTCTACATCTCCGACTTCGTCAAGAAACTGAGTACGGATCGCAGGTATTCTTCCAGGGAGCTGATGTACATGCTGGGCGAGGGATTGCCCGAGACGACAATTCTTGGAGCCGCCCACAAGGCCAACGTCCCCATATTCGTGCCTGCGCTTGGGGACAGCTCCATTGGCATAGGCATGGTCATAGCCTACCGCGAGGGCCACAAAGTCATGGTAGACCAGCTCAAGGACGTGGATGAAATTACTCAGATAGTGGAGAAGTCCAGTCAGACAGGAGTTGTCTATATCGGCGGCGGAGTTCCCAAGAACTTCATCCAGCAGACAGAGGTGATTGCAGAGCTGATCGGCATCTATTCAGGCGGCCACAGCTATGCCATACAGTACACCACTGATGTGCCTCAGTGGGGCGGCTTATCGGGCTGTACCTTCGAAGAGGCAGTCTCCTGGGGCAAGGTAGCCAGGGAGGCCTCAAAGGTCCAGGTCTTCTCCGATGCCACCATCACTGTGCCAATCGTAGTTCAGGCATTGAGAGCTTCGGGATTTAAGCGCAAGAGCTATCCTGTCTATGAGTGGAGCGAAGAAGGGCTGAAGCTGAAATATGAGAAGAAATAGCAGGGCCCCTGCTGCTGAAGCCGAAGCCTGCCTGCTAGAGGCGATAAAAAAGCAAGGGGCGGCAAATCGCTCTCCACACTCTGCTTTCCCAATGGAGAATGAAGAGGTTCGCGAAGGTTATTAGAGCCGAGGTATCGTGAATGAGATATCGCGACTGCATTTCGGAACAGAAATAGCATGCCACTATAATAGCAGCAGTCACGGCGACAGCTTCAGCTCATTGCTGGAACTTTCCAGTTAGGCTGGAAGACAACTTATTTCATCCCCATTAAAACCATTAGTTTGTCTATCATTACTGCTCTCTGAGTTTTGTGGCCGAGACTTCATACTAGAATCTCTCTACGGAGTTCGAAGAGTTAAGTCAGGATTGCTGGGTTACAGCAATTTTGTCTCTACCCTTTTACGCAAGGAAAAAATATTTACATAAAATAATTATATCTCAGGCAACGAATGGGATGTATTTTCCTCTAAAAATGGAATTTTGGCAGAAATTCTTCATAATATATTACTCCAAGAAGAAAACATGAATAAAAATTACACTTAAATAGCATGAACTTTCAGTAGTTAATCCAGATAAGGAGCAGGTTTATGGGAGACAGCTGCACTATTGCGCTCTGCAAAAATAGGTACGATGGTGAAGAGACAAAGGCTCTTTCTGAGGGCCTCTCACCCAGGCAGTGGCATCATAGATCCCGATTCTTCCCAACAGGTAGCATCAGCAGAGTCGGAGCTTTATCCTGTAAATCTGCTTGGAAGGGGGATGTATAATGAATAGATTCATTCTTGGCCTTTTCCTCGTCATGTTGCTCACTGTGCTGGCTTTGGTCCAGGGGGTGACGAGTGAGTTGAACTCCACTGCTTCCTCAACTCAGGCAACCTTAGGCGACGAAAGCATGGCATCAACAGAGGCTGCAGATGGTCAGGGAGCGATTGATGAAGCAGAAGAGATGGATCAATTGATTCAGACGATCTCAGACAGCAGCAGCGGGGCAGAAGAGGCCGCTGCAGTCTCTGGAACGGCTGATGCTCCAGAGACAGACCAATCGATCAATGCTCCAGAGAATGACAACGACAGGGCAGAAGAGGTCGCTGCAATCTCTGGAACGGCTGATGCTCCAGAGACAGACCAATCGACCAATGCTCCAGAGGATGACAGCGGTAGCGCAGCAGGAGTCGATGAGGTTTCTGGAACGATCGAGGAAGCAGAAGAGATGGATCTGTTGATTCAAGTTCTCGTGGAAGAAGAGGGCAGCACGAATGAAGGAGTAGAAGCTGACCAGGATGCCGGGACTGCAGGTAAAGAAGAAGCAACGAATCAGTCAGTAGGGATTTTCATCGAAGATGCTGGCGAGGTCCCGGCGAAGGCTGGCCAGGACTCCGGAGCCCTCAATCAAACGCAATCGATGGACCAATTGATCCAAACGCTTGTTGATAGCGGCAACGAAGGCAATAACAGCTCCGAGATCGTCCAAGACGTCAAATCTGTCAACGAGACAGGACCGGCGGGACAGTCGATACCAGTGCCCGCTGATAATGCCGCTGCCGGGGCGGAGACTGCCCAGCAGGTAGGAATCACAGAGAAGACGGAATCAATGAATCTGCTGATTCAAACCATCGTCAATAATGAGAGCCTCGCGGGCACAAAGACCGCTCAAAGCGTCGAAACAATCGAAAAAACAGAGTCTGTAGACCAATTGATCCAAACGCTCGCGGATGAAAGAGACTCCGCGAAAGGCAGTGATGAGGTAGTGAGTGGGCAGAGCCTCGAAATCATCGACGAAGAGATTTCAATGGAGGGGCTGATTCAGGCTCTAACTTTGGAAGGCAGCGATGTCCAATAGGGATGAGTAGTACCTCTTCAATTTGATCAGGTCTCATTTTTGTTAATAGACGTGCCACCGATTTTTTAAACCACAAAGAGCACAACGGACACAAAGAACGCATAAAGAGGTTTTTACTTATCTTATGGCCAACTTATCTAGAACGGGCAGTGTGTCTCAACGGAGATCGACAAGCTGCAAGCCGCAGAAGCATGATGGGTTAATTGGGAATCGCCAGGCCTTTAAAAGATTGAGTTCATAATAAATGTGCGTTAAATAGAAATAGGCAGAAGGCTTCGAAGATTGTATAATGGATATCTTTTCCCATGCGCTGCTGCCTTACCTGATTGGGAGCACCTTTCGACTGGATAAAAAGCTGCTCGCAGCCCTCGTACTTGGCGGCATAGCTCCAGATCTCGATTTTATTCTAATATGGGTGAATTACATCTATCCATCTAATTTTTTGATTGTCCATAGAGGTTTAACGCACACATTCTTCTTCGGATTTCTTACCGCTCTTTTTGTCCTCTATATTGCATCACGAGGCCCAGCTAAAAATGCTATAGGCAGGTTCGTTGATTTTGATGTAGAGCTATCTCTGGCGGCCCTTGCTTTGGCCTATGCAGGAGTATTAAGCCACCTCTTTCTGGACTATCTGACGACACGGGGCGTACCGCTCTTTTATCCAATTTACTCTGCCAGGCTGTCTGCAGACATATTTTACCACACAGAGCTTATTGTTGCAGTAGCAAGCCTATGCATTATAGTCCACCTATTTAAAAAACCTTATAGGTTTGACACAAAAAAGACGCTGATGATATTCATCGCAGTTCTGTTGGTGATAGGGGCTATCAGGATCGAGGGCAAAGAGGCATCCAAAAGCTTTCTTGGAGATAGCAGCATAAAAAGCTACCCGAGCGCGGGCTTATTCGAATGGACGCTGCTTGACGAGAACGGAGAAGAGTTCGAGGTGTACGAATACAATGCGCTCTCGAGAGCAGCGAAGTTCAACTCCACCTTTCCCAGATTTAACATGCTGGGCGATGGATCGGGCGAAGGTGACATCGTAGCCGCCATGGAGGCTGCAGAGAAGCTGCCTCAAGTCAGGGTTTTCATGTGGAGGGCTTATGCAGTTGCAGTAAACGCTTCACTTCAAGACGGGTCATGGTATTTGGAGTATTACGATCCTATTGTCAAAGCGGAGACAATGAATTCATCCTCTCTGCTCAAACTGATTTCAAGCAATTATGCAACTGTGGAAGTGATGATCGATGGTGATAAGGCTACTGTTATGGAGAAAAGGCCGAACCTAAGCCAATCGTTGTGAGTTGATTGATTGGCGAACACATATTATCGGCAAAAGGTCTTCTTCCCAGGGATTTAGCTTTTGTCTTCTGTCCAAATGTGTCAATTTGCCTGGCCCACAGGAGCTCAGAATTGCCCTCCTTGCTCACGGTTCTATGATATTCCCTCAAAGCTCGGCAAAATGTCATAGAACCAACTTGAAGATAATGTTAAATCCCATCGAGGTACATAGGATCTTGATATGTTTGCCGAGTACATTGAGGCCGCTTTAGAAAGGGCGGTCTATAAAACCCTCGAAGACGAAGAAGAACCTATCTTTGTCTCAGTCCCCGATCTACCAGGCGCGTGGGCAACGGGCAAGACCATCGAGGAGGCTCGTAAAGAGCTTATTTCAGTCATCGAAGGCTGGATAGCTCTCAGGTTGCGGATGGGCCGGTCGATACCGCCTATTGGTGGCCATACTATAACAGCATCTACCGAGCCGGTGAGTATCGTTGAGTAGACTTACACCGATCTCACAGCCCGAGCTTATTAGGCGATTGAAGAAGTTAGGCTTTGAAGGGCCATTCCCCGGATCGGATCACGATTCATTGCAGAGATCCTCCGTGAAGGCGGAATCTCTCGTGAGGAGTGGCTCTCAACGGCGTAAACCCTGCTTTTATCCTAGAACCGCACCTATATCGATACTCCTGCGCAAGAAGTATATACGTATAGTCTCTAGTTATTTAGGGAGATACTGATGGCGGCTGAAGATGCCATAAGGACTACAGTCGATGAGCTCTTGAAGGCTCTATCGGCTAATAATATTATAGGCGAGCCGATAGAGACTGAAGATAAGATACTCATCCCCATAACCAAGATGGGCATGGGCTTCGGCACAGGAACAGGCCAGGGAACAGGGGAGATGAACAAGGGCGAAATAGCTGGTGGAGCAGGCGGGGGAGTGGGCGTCTTCCCGGTAGCAATAGTAGTTATCTTCAAAGGGGTCAAAGGATCAGAAGGTGTCAAAGTGATGCCCCTGACCGCACCAAGCCCTCTGGCCGAGTCTATGGTCCACATAGCCAATACGTTGGTGGAGAGACTCACCAACCGAAGAGAAGGCGGTGAGAAGAAGCCTGCGCATACTGCTACAATAGAGGTAGAGTAGGCTTTGACATATGCCGGACCTCTCTTTAGCATTGATAATCATTTTTCTGATGCTGGCAGTTATGGCAGTTATATTTCTCGCCCCATTTCACATTTCTTTAAACTTTTCAAAGGACGGCCCTTTGATCCATGGATTTTATAGAATCGGCTGGCTGGGCATTACTCTTCGGAAAGGGGAGATCGCCCCATCGGCTCCGGAGGAGACTGTAAAGGCCCCGATCGTAGAGCCGATGGAAGAGAAGGCCAAGGAGAAGGCAGAAAGGAAGGCGGAAAGGAAAGCCAAAGAGATGCCAAAAGAGGAATACAAACCGCATCGCATGCCAGGCCCCGATCCCAAGGAGCTGATAGAGGCATTGCCCGCCCTGGCGCGGGTTTTCATGGATCTAATCAGATCAATAAGCATGGAGAGAATCTCCTGCCGCCTTACCTTTGGATTGGACGATCCGGCAGATACGGCAGCTATGAGCGGTTACCTCTGGTCCATAGCATCGGTCACAGGCCTATACAGGGCAAATATCTACATAGAGCCTTACTTTGAAGGAGAAAGGCTTGACGGCAGCTTACTGGCAGATATGAAAGCAAGACTTTTATGGATAGCTCTGGTCCTGGTTAAAGCTCTCGGGGAGAAGAAAATAAGAAGGCTCATCATAGAGACCGCCAGGAGAGAGACGGACAGTGGAGAGATGGCATGAAGCGCATCCAGCCTCCCGAGATCAAGACGGAGATAAAAGCGGGCGAAAGAATCGAAGTTGAAGGACGCAGCATCTATCCTGTGGTTAAGATATCAGTACTGAAAACGCCTGAAGGAACAGTTCTTGGAAGCTGGATAGCTCCAGTGGCAATGCTTGTGATCGAGCGGAAAGAGCAATACGCAATATCCTTCACAGATGAGGAGATAACCGCCGACCAGATAGGAAAGATGGTTCCTTCATTGAAGAAAGTGATCGATAAAGCCCGTGGAATTTACAGGATTGAAGTATCCTGATAGTCAAATCCTTCAGGCTCGTCCCCAGAGCTTGCTCATAGGCCGAAAGGTCACATCATACCCGCTATCGCAGAGGGGAATTCGTATTCTTCAATCACACCTGCATGTATGGCAATGCTTATCCATTAGAGCGTTAATCTCCTGAGACGAGTGTGGTGAGTGGGCATTGACTTCCGAAAATCCGACTTTGATGAGGTTAGAGGATCAGATCCGCTGGTACAGCAGGAAAAGTTCTGCCAGCCTGCGCTGGTTCAGAGCTCTGAAAATAATCGAACTGGCGGCCGCCGCCATGATACCGTTCCTGGTTGCCGGTCCTGCCTCAGAACTTCTGTCCCGTCCTGCCCTGATCGCAGGCGGTCTTGGCGCCCTGATAATAGTGCTTGAGTCGCTGCAGGGCCTCTTCCAGTTCCAGAGCAACTGGATGAACTATCGCTCTACCTGTGAGGAGCTGAAGCGGGAAAAGCATTTGTGGATGGCTAAGGCCGGGCCTTATTCCGGGGATGGAAATTCTGACCGACTTCTGGCAGAACGCATAGAATCTGTGATATCTGCAGAGCACGGAAGATGGACCCTGGCCCAGGAGAACATGCCGAACATACCTACGAGCAAGGTTGATCTGGAGAAATGACGAAAAGCGTCGGCTCCTCTAAATCAAACTTGAACAAATATCGATACACACATCGCAGATTGACGAAAATCAATTTTAAACTTATATTTTGTAATATGTTGTAGCGAAATATACTATTACCACTATATGCTTTAGCTTAAGATAATTTTATTACTAAATTGTATTAAATTAGAGGTTCATAAAAGATATACATGACCCTAAGCTGAAGAAAAAATTGATTAATGTGCCAGCGCTTTTAGGCATTGATGGATGCAAGTGCTAAACCAGCCGCATTCTTGAGCTATGACCACCTGGACGATAGGTACGGTCACATCTCCCGGTTTAGAGAGCGGTTGGCGGATGAGGTCTGTATCCAGACAGGAGAGGAATTCTCCATATTCCAGGACCGCAGTGACATCTTGTGGGGAGAGAACTGGCGGAGGCGCATAGAAGATTCCTTGGACGATGTGGTCTTCTTCATTCCCATAATTACACCCAGCTTCTTCAAGAGCGAATACTGCCGGACGGAGCTAAAGCAATTTCTGGAACGGGAGAAGAAGCTTCGCCGCAGGGATTTCGTGCTTCCAGTCTACTACGTTAGCACGCCGCTTCTGGATGATGCAGACAGGAGGGCAGAGGACGAGCTGGCCCAGGAGATCGCAAAAAGGCAGTATGCGGACTGGCGGGAGCTGAGATTTGAGCCCTTCGATTCTCCCCGAATGGGCAAAGAGCTGGAGAGGCTTGCGGCTCAGATTCGCGAAACACTGGATGGGGCAAAGTCTTCCGGATGCAGGACGGAGCCCGGCCCTGCCGTAACAGGAACGACCTCAACCGGCATGGCCTCAAACGAGACGCCATCAGCACGTCAGAAGAGTGAGCATAGGACGATAGTGGTGGATCAGATGCACCGCGGCGATCATACTACTATCAGCGAGGCGGTCATGATCGCCTGTCCCGGCGACCGCATTCTAGTGAAGGCAGGGCTCTATGAAGAGGAGATGACCATAGATAAGCCCCTGGAGATCCTGGGCGACGGCGATCTCCGGGATATCGTAATAAGGGCCACAGGCAAGAGTGCGCTGCTGTTCAAGACTGCTATGGGCCGCGTATCCAACCTAACGCTGCAACAGTCAGACGGAGATGGGTGCTGCGTGGACATCTCCCAGGGGCGCCTGGAGCTAGAGGGCTGCGACATAACCGGCCATGCCGAGGCATGCGTGGCCATTCACAGCGGAGCAGATCCCCGGCTGCGTAAGAATCGCATCCATGACGGTAAAGCAGAAGGCGTATTCGTTTACGATAGCGGCCTTGGAATTCTCGAAGAGAACGATATCTACTCCAATGCCGGGCCAGGTGTTGTCATCAGCAAGAGCGGCAGTCCAATCCTTCGCCGCAACCGCATAAACAAGAACGGCGGCGAGGCCATAAGGGTCTTTGAAGGAGGCCTTGGAACCATTGAGGAGAACGACTTGAGGGATAATCTTCATGGTCCCTGGAACGTCTCTAAAGACTGCGAGAGAAATCTCAAACGCTCCGGCAACCTGGAATGATTCGACCGTTGGGACAAACACCAGCAGTAAAACATAAAAAGATGATCAGCGCCTGCTAATCATCGTGCCCACGCCCTCATGCGTGAGAAGCTCCAGGAGGATGGCATGGTGCTTCCGGCCGTCGATGATGTGGGCCTTGTCCACTCCGCCCTGCACCACCCGGACGCAGGCCTCTACTTTCGGGATCATTCCGCCCCTGATCACGCCCTCCTGCACCAGCCTCTGGAAGTCCGAGGCCGGGAACTCGGAGATGACACTTGCAGGGTCGTCGGGGTTCATCCGTACGCCCTCTACGTCTGTTATGGAGAGGAACTTCTTGGCTCGAAGAGCAATGGCCACTGCGCCTGCTGCGGTGTCGGCATTTACGTTGAGGTTGTTGCCCTCAGTGTCCACAGCGATTGGCGAGATGACAGGGATGTATCCCTTGCCCGCCATGATCATCAGAATCTCCGGGTCAACGCTCTCCACCTCTCCCACAAATCCCAGGTCAACCGGCTCTTTGCCCTGTATTTTGACGGGGGCCTTCTTCCTGGCCTTGAGGAACATCCCGTCCTGACCGGCGAGGCCGATGCCTTTGCCTCCGTGTTTTCCGATGAGGTTGACAAGCTCGGCGTTTATGTTTCCTAAGAGAACCATGCGAGCGATCTCCAGGGTCTCCTTATCCGTGACCCTAAGGCCGCCCACGAACTCGGCCTTCTTGCCGAACTTCTCCATGGCCTCGGATATCTCCGGGCCGCCTCCGTGCACAATGACGGGGTGAATGCCGATGTAGCGCAGCAGCACCACATCCTGGATGAAGTCCTCCAGGACGGTGCGGTCGGACATGATAGAGCCGCCGATCTTGAATACCATGATGGAGTCGTAAAACTCGCGGATATAGGGCAGAGCCTCAATGAGAACCTGTTCTCTCTTGACTGTCACCTTTCATACCTTCTACTCTATAGACATCAGGACATCGCCCGGCGAGACTGTAGTGCTCTCTTTTACGTAGATCTCCTTGACCATACCGTCCTTGTTGGCCAGGATGTTCTGCTCCATCTTCATGGCCTCCAGAACAGCTACAGCGTCTCCCTTGTTTACTTTGTCTCCCCTGTTGACTTTGTACCTTATGACCACGCCCTGCATGGGAACAGTGACGCCGTCCGTTGGCGCTTTCGGCTGTGCCTCCTGGATGGTCATGCCCGCAGGGGCCACTTTGACCAGATAGGACTCACCGTCTACTTCTACGTTCAGGGCTATGGGCTCGCCTCTAACGGGAAGGGATGTCGAAGCCGAAGTGGGCTGCTTCTTAATAAGGGGTTCCTCAACCGCAGTGCCTTGCAGGAACTTCAAGGCCACCTGAGGATAGAGAACATAGGTGAGGTAATCCTCTTCCTTCTTGGCCAGGCCCAGTTTGTCCAGCTCCTTCCTGGCAGCCTCGTACTCTGGAGAGAGCAGGTCTGCAGGCCTTACAGTTATGGGCTCCTCATCGCAGAGAATCTTGAGCCGAACCTTCGGGTCTATCATGGCAGGAGGCTTTCCGTAGAGGCCTTTGACATAATCCTTGACCTCTTTTGGCACCATCTTGTACCTATCGCCGGTGATGACGTTGAGCACCGCCTGGGTTCCCACAATCTGGCTGGTAGGCGTTACCAGGGGCGGATAGCCCAGATCCTTTCTCACCCGAGGTACTTCGGTTAAGACTTCCTCCCACTTATCCAGGGCCTTCTGCTCGATGAGCTGCGATACCAGATTGGAAAGCATGCCTCCAGGAACCTGGTAGACCAGAACATTAGTGTCTACGCGCGCCGTGATGGGGTTGAAGGCCGGAGCATAAATCTCCATGATCTTCTCGAAGTATCTTTTGATCTCCGTCAGCAGCTCAAGATCCAGGCCGGTGTCGTAGGGAGTTCCTTGCAGAGCAGCCACCAGGCTCTCTGTGGCGGGCTGGGAGCTGCCTCCGGAAAGGGGTGACATGGCAGTATCCAGGATATCCACTCCTGCCCGGCAGGCATTGAAGTAGCTCATCTGGGCCATGCCGCTGGTGCAGTGGGTGTGGAGGTTTATTGGCAGGCTAATCTCTTTTTTAATGGCGCTGACCAGATCGTATGCGTTCTGGGGCGTGATCAATCCTGCCATATCCTTTATGCATATGGAGTCGCAGCCAAGCTCTGACAGGCGGACTGCGAAATCTGCAAACTGCTCAATGGAATGGACAGGGCTGATGGTGTAGCTGATTCCTCCCTGGACATGGGAACCAATGCGTTTGGCCACTTTTATGGATTTCTCCATGTTCCTGATGTCGTTCACTGCATCGAAGATCCTGAAGATGTCAACGCCGTTCAACGCTGCCTTCTCCACGAACTTCTCCACCACATCGTCGGCATAATGCCTGTACCCCACCAGGTTTTGCCCTCGAAGGAGCATCTGCATCGGGGTTTTCGGCATGGCCTTTTTCAGCGCGCGCAAGCGTTCCCAGGGGTCTTCATTCAGATACCGGATGCAGGTATCGAAGGTAGCGCCGCCCCACATCTCCAAAGAGAAGAATCCGACCTGATCCATCATCTCTGCTATGGGTAGCATGTCCCTGGTTCTCATCCTGGTGGCCAGAAGAGACTGGTGAGCATCCCTAAGAACCGTGTCAGTAAGCTTTACCCTGCCCATGAAGATCTTCTCCTATTCATCTCCTTATACTTAAAACCCCTTCGACCCTCAAGCTCCTACAGGCGAACGTGATTCGCTTATTCCTCGGCTGTACAGCCTCTAGCCGACTTTAGCTAGCTTAGATTCGTCTAACCTGGGCGGTTGAGACCGTTCGCCAGTTAGGATCGATCCCTGTGGATAGCCGATGCGATCTTAATTCTCCAGCAGAATCCATGATATGTTATATAAAGTTGATGGAATGAAATTACTTACAATCTATAAATCGGACATGATATTTAATCAATATCGACTTTTATTCGATTTGAATGATCCTCTTGCTTTGAAATCCCTTTACTCATTTATAGCCAGGATTTCGGCTTATTGCTTGTCCCCTTGCGCTTATTCTAAATGGCCTAAGAAGGCGCGTCAGCCGACATCAGCGCTTGCATAGATAACTTATTCTTCGCGCACACGTTCATTTTTCACGTCTATTCGCGAACGCCTTCTGGAGATAAACGCCGAAGTATAAGAAGCCATTAAGGGCCAAATCAGGGCATAGAATAGTCTATTCCTGAGGGATGTTCTAAGAGATGTGCGGTTATAAGAGATCCAAAAGGCTTGATTTTAGGTTCCCGATTAAAACCCAGCCTCAAAAGTGTTCTGAAAAGCAGATGCCAGGTGGCATGCTGGCAATGCTGGCAGACTTGGATCATTAGCCTTTCATCAATAAAAGGAGAAATCGTATTTCCTATAGGGCGGTCAAAATTAATCTAA
The DNA here is from genome assembly GCA_963847095.1 of Methanotrichaceae archaeon. Taxonomy (GTDB): domain Archaea; phylum Halobacteriota; class Methanosarcinia; order Methanotrichales; family Methanotrichaceae; genus CAWJYS01. The sequence continues at coordinate 61,774 of CAWJYS010000003.1, forward strand.
TTTAACCTGTCTATTACTACGATAATTAATTTCGGATTAAGTTTATGCTCTCTCGAAAGCGATTTATACAGAAGTGTACAGTGCAAGTGTCTATTAATAATATGATTGCGTTGTATAGCTTGGAGAGTTTAAATGAGACTTAGAGTTGTAAGCGGAAGAACTGAGATTCCCGACCTCAGCCAGAACGAGAAGATGATCCATCTAGCCTTCAGAGCCTCCAACGTAGATTTCCTCAACCTGATGCAGAGATGTCCAAGGCTTAGAATGATTCAGGTCCCGCCCTCATACAGAAAGACCATGTCCAATGCCATCCAGGTATTCCTGGACATGCAGGGCATTGAGCTCCTGGAGGGAGACGTTTGGGGACACAGGAAGGATCTCGACGAGTACTTCACAGTTGAAGACACCACAATGGAAGAGATCCGCACCATGGCCGCAAGCGGCCTGTCCGCAGACGATGTCGCAGCTCAGATTCAGAAGAAAGCAAGGCTGGGCCCCGACCTGATCAAGTACATCGCCAAGACCAAGATGACCGCCTGAGCCGGTATTTAGCTGGCCCAAGTTATATTTTATTGTTTATAAATTATCCACTTTCTAGTATCCTCCTTCATCGCACCCTTCTTCATCGCACGCAGATTTTGCGCGAAATGTTGCTGCTGACTTAATCTATTCCATTCTTAGTTGGCTTAGCGCTAGCTAAAGACGTTCTGCCAGGCACTTGGCAGCAATCCCGTTTAAGTAGACCAAGAGCTGGCAGAGAACAATTGTGTTTGGCTCCAATGTGACCCGCTCGTTTTGATATCAATGTCTCAAAAATAACTGCTGGGAGTCGGTGCTACTGCTTAGGCTTCGAAAACCGGAGCCATGCCTTCGCAAGAAGAAAACCCCAACTACGGTTTGCGCGATGCGAATACGGATATGTTGCTCGTTCATAGATGGATAAATTTCCGGTTATCTTTTATTATGATCCAAATATTGTCAAATTTTGCATCTCCATGAGCGAGAGGAATTTCTTTCTTAGCCAGTTTATGTCCAGGAGATAGCGTTTTGTACAGATGTGTAAATTGGAAGTGTCTATTAATAATATGGTATGTTATCCGCATCAAGGAGTGTTTATGAGACTTAGAGTAGTTAGCTCAAAAAATGAGATAACCAATCTCAACCCGAACGAGAAGATGGTTCACCTGGCCTTCAGGGCCTCCAACGTAGACTTCCTCAACCTGATGCAGAGATGTCCAAGGCTTAGAATGATTCAGGTCCCTCCCTCATACAGAAAGACCATGTCCAACGCCATCCAGGTATTCCTGGACATGCAGGGCATTGAGCTCCTGGAGGGAGACGTTTGGGGACACAGGAAGGACCTCGACGAGTACTTCACCGTTGAAGACACCACCATGGAAGAGATCCGCACCATGGCCGCAAGCGGCCTGTCCGCGGACGATGTCGCAGCTCAGATCCAGAAGAAGGCAAGGCTCGGCCCCGATCTGATCAAGTACATCGCCAAGACCAAGATAACCGCCTGAGCCAGCCTCAGGCTTGCCTCTTTTATTTCCCCTTTTTTAGCTCAACCGTCTTATCTTTGGGACATCTCTGCCCGGTCCTATCCGGTTGCGAAAAAAATTCGCTCAGCATCTCCTAGTACAAGAAAGATTCATCTCCTAGCCAATGGTTTCTACTCAGCGATGAAGTGCGACGTGCTGGTGGTGGGCGCATCTCCGGCGGGCATCATGGCCGCGGTCAAAGCTGCGCGATTGGGCTCGGAGGTGATCCTGATGGACAAAAACCTAGGGAAACTGGATCACGCTGCCAATACCCTCTTCGAGGGCATGGCTTCGCGCGCTGGTCTGCAAATCGAGGACTGCTACCTGCAAAACGAGCTGGACGGAATGCGCATCCTATCACCCTCTGGCCATGGAGCAACAATACCTGCCAGGGGCTTTTTCATAGATCGCAAGAAGTTTGACGACTACCAGCTGGCAATTGCCGAGGCCGCTGGGATAACCGTCATGCCTGGAGAGGCCAAAGATGCCAGGCTTGCTGGCGGCAAGAGATCTGTCTCTACCGATCAGGGTGAGATCGAGGCTAAGGTAGTCATAGATGCCTCCGGGGTGCAATCGCAGTCAATGCTGGCCTCAAAGGTCGGCCTCTCGCCCATGCTCCACCCTCAGGATATCGCCTGGGCCATGGAGGCTGAAATTGAGCATCCAGGGCTGGGGGAAGAGAAGTTCTTCCAGTACTGGATAGGCAGTATGGCTCCCGGCTGGAAGGCAACGTTCTCTCCTGCCGGAGGAGATAAAGCGACTATAGGCGTCTTCGTTAGAGGCCACGGCCAGAACGTTCATCCATTCTTCCGAGATTTCCTTAAAATATTCAAGAAGTACAAGTCTTCATCCTACAGGGGTATAGATGAGATGAAGATCCTCTCTGTAAAGCGTGGAGGAGATCCCATAGCCGTGCTTCCAGGCGAGATAGTATCTGCCCACTTCATGGTGACAGGTGGCGCTGCAGGCCAGAGCGGCCTGGCCTACGGCATGCGCGCAGGCCAGATCTGCGGAGAGGTTGCAGCCGACGCAGTTAAGGCTGGAGATACATCTAAGGAGTTCCTGGCTAGGTACGAGAAGAACTGGAACTTTGAATTCTACTGGGAGTACCGCATGGGTCGGGCGGCGCTGCAAACGCTGAAAGATCTGAAAGACGAAGAGGTCGACCGGTTGGTTGCCGGCCTTTCAGGGAAGAGGCTGATATCAGAGGGCTCGTTCTACCAGAAGTCATTTTATGTGGGAATGAAGGTGGCATTGGCGAGGCCGAAGACCGTTCCAGAGCTGATATGGAACCTAGCCAGAGGCTAGACGCCCTTTAAAATTTTCTTCCCTTGATTAGATAGTAAGACACCTTGTCACAGCCTGGTTAACCTGCGCCCTGAGATCTTCATCCGCTTCTCCAAGCTTCCTCTTGGCGTAGATTCTCTTGATAGTTGCCATCCAGTTGACCTTGATAGCCGAATCATACTCCAGTCCAGCCTTATCGCACGTGGGCGTACCCAATCGAACCACTATATCGCACGGTCCAGGCACTGCCGGGATTTTGGTCGTTATGTAAGCGACCAAAAGCTGTGTTTGTATCGGATCATGATAAAGTACCAAAACAGGCCTGACCTCTTCGTTCACAAGATCAGAATAAGAGAGCGGCGTAAGAATTATGTCGCCTTTCTTCAGGCTCTCATTCATGCGCGGTATTTGCGGGATTCATAGGCCGTGGATTCATCGAGTGAAATAGCGGATATTTCCCTTAAGCCCTCAAGGATCTGTTCATCCGACATATCGGCATCGGACTTATAGGAGTGGCTCTCGTTGGATCTTGTCTTGAATGACTCCCTTAATGCCTCACACATGTATAAGACTAACAGTTTTCCGATATTTAAACGTGGCTCACACTACCGGCCTTCAAAGCCGCAAAAGAACAAATCCCGGAATCCGCCGGAAGGTGCAGGGCGTGCGGGCCCGCTCTTCCATTCGCGAAGAACGGATGATTGGGAATTCAAGATATGATGGGTATCGATTGTAAAATAGGAGTTATTTTTCTGCGAGCTTCTTCGTCAGCTCCAGCGCTCTGCATGCCTCATCTCGCCCCACATTCCCATCGATCTTCTTTTCTACAATCTCCAGAGTCTGGCGCAAGCTGAGGTCGAGGATCGCCACGGCTTCGCAGATAGTCAGGTCGCCCCGCCTGTAAAGCTCAACTACGTAATCCTTCAGCCCCAGGTTGATGATCATACTTAGTGCGCCCTCTTTGTTCTAAGCCACTGAAAACCACTCATTACGGCTGATCTTGGCCTTTCTGAGAATCTCGACCAGGAGGGCGGCTCCTATCTCCTCGCCATAGTGCTCATTGGGGATGGTCACATACAGATGTTCTCTGACCATGTAGGCATGCCCGGAACCAGGGTAGGGCCCTTCGAATCCCAGCTCCTTGAGTCTCCTGATAAGCTCTTTCCTGGAGACAGGGATGAGCCTAGACAACTGCCATCGGCTCCGTGGAGACGCTGATCGCAGCGTTTCCCAGAACCCGGGATCGAATCGCCCATCTTAAGCCGCAATGCGATCCAGCCTTCTATGACGGAGATCAGCTCCCTGCGGCACTCTTCGACTGTCATGCCGGTGGCCCAGACCCCTTCGAGTTCTGGGACTTCTCCGAAGATTGGTTCAGGATTATCTATGACTTTGTATTCTGCCCTTTCTAGGGCTGCCTGGATGTATTCTGCAAACATGACAGGATATTATTGGAGGCGGATGGATTTAACTTTATCTTGAGGTCTGGCTGTCGCTCTCTCTTCATATTGACCTAAACGCTCCCAAGAGGCCCGTGCGGCCCTGCCCCCGTGCGTGGGTTGGGGCCGCGGTCATGCTTTGTGTATCTTGCAAAGGCCATGGTCCGACTGAGGATCGGCCGCCTGGTGAGGGTGATCCGCCGGGCACGTAGCTCCATGCCCCGGAAAGCAGAGCTAGCGGGAAAGCTAGCTCGACCGGTTTGATGGATGGTAGAGGAACTATTGATGACTGTCATAGCCCCTATTCAGTCAATACGAATTAGGGAGACGACCTGAAGGGGCACTAAAGGAGAGAATTGGTAGTTCAATCGCATACCTTTTTGTCTACGATTTTTCAGACATCTGGAAAAGTCCTTTTATCTTCCAAAGACAATTCCTACCTATGATAGAACTGACGAGCGACCCCTTCGTCCTGAAGCCCAGGACGACGCCGATCACCGAAGCCGACTTCAGGCTCCACCTCAACATAAGCTGGTGTCGCGGCGTCCTATTCAATGTGGTCGCCCTCAAGAACTCCATAGCCATAGTTGAGTACGACGCCCTGCTCTGGTCCGATGACTCTGTTATGTTCATAGAGTACAAGGACTCTGTCACTGCCTACAAGAGCCTCTCCTCCCGGCGCATACAGCAGATGAACGCCTTCGCCAAGAACATCGCCCGGGGCTTAGGATACAAGAATTTTACATTCGTGGTAGTAGTAAAAGGCCTGGAGGAGGGCACGAACAAGGGAGGCGTCGAGGTGATGCCGCTCTACGCTCTTGGCAACTACCAGCCCGTCTTCGCCTCTTCCATCACTGAGCTTGAGTACCTCAACAAGATGATAGGCAAATATACCAGAGAAGGCAAGGAAGACGTTACCAAGGAGCTTGAAAAGCTGAAGAAGATCTTCGAGATGGAGATGGCTTGAGAGGATATCGTGAGAGGATATGCGACGGTAAACGGCGCGGCGACCATCATCAACGCCGTTGCAGCCTGGAAGGGCTCGGCCTTTGGGATAGGCCTTAAGACCTCTGCGGAGGTGGAGCTGGACTCATCGGGATGCGTTAAAGGCGATGTTCCGGGAGTCGACACAACGCTCATCGAGAGATGCGTGCAGCTGGTGCTCCAGCGCTTTGGCTGCGCTTACGGCGCAACCGTTCGAACCTGGAGCGAGATACCTGTAGCCAGCGGTCTTAAAAGCAGCAGCACCGCGGCCAATGCCTCAGTGCTGGCCGCGCTCGATGCCCTGGGGGAGGATATGGATCTGGTAGAGGCTGCGAAGATAGGCGTCGCTGCGGCCAACGAGGTGGGAGTGACCATCACGGGAGCCCTGGACGACGCTCTGGCATCGATGCTCGGCGGCGTGGTAGTGACGGACAACCGGGAGATGAGGCTTCTTAAGAGAGAGGAACTCGTCTCGGACGTCATGCTGCTCGTTCCGGAGAGGAAGCTCTTCTCCAAAGACACAGACGTGAAAAGGTCGCGGCTGATTGCGCCCTTAGCTGAAGTCGCCTTCGACCTGGCAATGGAGGGCGACTACTATCGCGCCATGATCTTGAACGGGTTTGCCTACTGCGGTGCGCTTGGATTGTCTGCTGAGCCGATGCTTAGGGCCTTGGAGGCAGGAGCTATTGGTGTGAGCCTTTCGGGCACAGGCCCGTCTTATGCGGCTTTAATCGACGAGGGCAAAAGCGACGACCTGGAAGCGGCCTGGAGAGACCTGGGGGGAAGAGTGATAAGGACGAAGGTCAACAACAGGGCGGCATCCAAGGGCCGAGGGGTTTGATGGGTCTGGAAGAGCACCGCAAAGAGATCGCAGAGATCGATGGGAAGATCATCAGGCTGATCGACGAGCGCGTTTTAGTCTCCAAAAAGGTCTTCGAGGCCAAGAGATCCGAGGGGCGGGAGATCAGCGATCCAGAGCAGGAGAAGCTGGTTCTTGGAAGGGCTATGGATCTGGCAACTGAGCTAGGCCTTGATGCGGGCGCAATAAGAGATATATTTCTGATTTTAATCAAGATGAGCCTTCAAAAGCAAAATGAGCTCCTGGGCAGAAATCAGGGATGATTAGGAATCAGGGGATAGTTATGCCGGACATTGCCGTGATCTCAGGGTCCAAGTCGGACCAGGAAATTGTGGACAAGATACTGCGCAGGCTGGAAGAGAGGGGGGCTAGCTACGAGCACAAGATCCTCTCGGCCCATAGGAATCCAAAGGAGCTGGAGCAGTACATTGCACAGAGCAATGCCCGGGTCTTCATCGGCGTGGCTGGCCTCTCGGCTGCTCTTCCGGGTGTGATCGCCTCTCGCACGACAAGGCCGGTGATAGGCGTGCCCGTAAGCGCTAAATTGGGCGGCATGGATTCACTTCTGTCAATAGTTCAGATGCCTCCCGGAGTACCCGTCGCCTGTGTCGGCATCGATAATGGCGAAAATGCGGCGTTACTGGCCCTGAGAATGCTGGAATGCGGAAGATAGCTATTTATACAATGTAAGTGAGATAAGCGCTTCAAAGGTGGGATAGGATGTACAAGCGGATTTTGATCGCCACTGATGGCTCTGACAAATCAAGGAAGGCCGCTGAGGAGGGCGTGGAGCTGGCCAAGGCTCTCGGCGCACAGGTAATCGTGCTCAACGTAGTGAACGAGGTAATAATCGCAAGCGCAGTAAGGCAGCTTGGTTCCGATAGGAAAGACGTTGAGGACAGGCTGAAGGCTGCTGGCCAGAAGGCTGTCGACGATATCAAAGCGATGGCTGCTAAGGCGAGCGTCCCCGTCGATACCATAGTCAGAATAGGCGCTCCTGCCAACGCGGTTATTGATGTCGCCGGTGCTGAAAAGGCAGACCTGATTGTGATGGGCAGCCACGGTGAGTCCGGTGCCGCCAAGCTCCTGATAGGCAGCGTGGTGCAGAAGGTGCTCTACTGGGCCTCGATCCCAGTGCTGGTAGTGAGATGATTAGATGACGGAGTTCTTAATAGGAGATGCGCTGGTCTACACTGGCTTTGCCATAGTGTTCGTCGTAGGCAGCATTCTCGGTTACTTCGTGATAAGCCTTATAGGCGGAAGCTAAGGCTTCAAGGAGGGTTCGGCTTGGGCCTAAGCCCCGGCAAAACTCCCCACTTAATATTTTGTAATTTTAATTTCCTGATCCAACTAAGCCTAGCATTTTAACTCAAAAATTCTATATCAATATCATTTGAAGTTCTGGGGTCGGATCGTCAATAATAGCTAAAAAAATTGAGGATTCAGCGCTTGAAATACCTCGTGCCGTCTCCAGGGCCCTGGCCATAAGCTCTGCGGCCTTATCTATATCGCTTAAGCTCAAGACCTCGACAGGAGAGTGGATGTACCTGGTGGGCACGCTTATGACGCCCGTGGGAATTCCCGACCGGGTGAGGTGAATGGCAGTGGCGTCAGTTGTTCCGCCGTCAGAGACCTCCAGCTGCACGGGTATTTTGAGCTCTCCGGCCGTTCCCATCAGCCACTCGATGACCCGAGGAGAAGCGATCAGGCCTCTGCCTGCGGCATCAGCTGCTACGATGACCGGGCCCTTTCCCATCTCTACGGGCGCATCCTTCATCTCGATTCCAGGATGGTCTCCGGGTATGGTCACATCTGCCGCCAATGCGATGTCGGGATTGAGGTCGTAAGCGCTGACCCTGGCGCCTTTCAGGCCCACCTCTTCCTGAACTGCGGAGACGGCGTAAATAGTGGACTTGGCACTCGTCCTCTTCAGCGCCTCTATCATGGCTACCAGTCCGGCGCGATTGTCAAAAGCCTTTCCTGTGACCCTGTCGCCCTGCAGGTAAGCCAGATTTCTGTCGATGGAGATCGGCGTCCCGTGCACGATGCCCAGATCGTCCACCTCTTTTTTACTCCCGCATCCAATGTCTATGAACATGTCTCTGGCCTCGACGACCTTCTTCCTGTCCTCTTCCTTCATGACATGCGGCGGCTTCGAGCCGATGACTCCCACAACTGGGCCGGACTTGCTGTGGATTATCACCCTCTGGTTGAGCAGCGTCTGATCGAACCAGCCTCCGATGCGGACGAACCTCAAGAAGCCCTTCTCGTCCACGTACTTTACCATCAGGCCGATCTCATCTGCGTGGGCCTCTATCATGATGGACGGCTTCTCCCCTTTTTTGACGGCTATGAGGTTACCCATAACGTCAACTCTTATCTCGTCCACGTAGGGCGCAATCTCTTCTCTCACGATCTCCTGGACGGACCCCTCCCATCCGGAGATGCCGTGAGCATTGCTAAGCTTCTCCAACAATGATTTGATATCGCTCATTAAATCAACTCTTGAACATCAATCTAAATGCATCAATCCAAATCTATGAACATCATATTGTCCTGACTCGCGCGCCCTCATTTCTGGAGCGGGTGATCAGCACATCTCCCCCGACATCCTGCATGGCCTCGAAGGCTGCGGCCTCGATATCCCTGGTCTGCGTATCCGTTATCGCGTACACCGTGGGCCCAAAGGAGCTTAAGCCCGCGCAGGCCGCGCCTGCATCTCGCATCTGCACCATAAGCCTTCGCACCAGGGGATGCTGGAGCAACACTTCAATCTTCTTGAACCCCAGCTCCTGGACTCTGTTTACCGCTGAGCCGAACTCGTCCAAATTCGCTTCAACCAGAGAAGGCATCATTTTGACCAGTATCTGGTAGCAGAGTTCGTGGACGTCAGCCAGAGGTACCGGACAGTACTCCTTGAATATATCACCTCTCTTTGGCCGTGGGCCCCCTTCGGGATATCGGGTATGGCCAGCAGGATCTTCCAATCCGCGGGAAAATCGTGGCGCGCTATTGCACTGCGGCGGACGGATGCCCTCTGACGCTGAGGAAGGCCTGAAGTCCATCTTCTCCTTTCCCGGCCCGAAGCTGTGCCCTCCATCGATTATGAACCCGCCCACCTCGAAGGCTGCGGTGCCGATGCCGCTCGTCCCGCCTCTGTTGATAATGCTCGCGATCTCTCGCGCCGTCGCGCTGCGGTTGTATAGCTCAGAAATAGCCTTTCCTGCGGCGATCCCCAGCTGCGTCCCTCCGCCCAGGCCCACGTGCATTCTGTACCCGCCTCTTATGGAGAGTCGCGCGCCGCCGAGGCCGAAGTGCTCCCTTACTGCCTGGGCTGCGGCCCTGGCCCGATCTGCGTTCTCCCCGACCACAGTCAGATTCTCCGACCGCTCCGCCTCCAATACTATGTTCGGCTCGTCCAGGGTAATCCCCACGCCTCCGTCCACCCGGCCGCAGCTGCCCGTGAGATCTGTGAGAGTGATATGGATTCTGGAAGGCGTTTCTACTACTACCCGATGCTCATCTTGAAAGCTGTTGTAGGGGAATGTTTCTCTTATGGCTATGAGCGGTTCACCGTGCCTGATGATCGTGTAATTCCGGGAGAGCATAGTCTCGCGCGGGAATATGTTGAAGATGCCGGCAATCTCCCTGTCGGCCTGTAAGACAGTGGCTCCTGTTATATCGCGTCGCGACTCTATCCGGTGTCTCTTGAGGATGACGCCTATGGGAATATCCGCCCTTAGCAGGTCGTCCTTGAAGTAGGGGTCAAGCCTCTTTAAAGGCGCATGAGAGACTGCGTAGATCAGCGTCTCTCCCGTATCGGCCCTCTTCAGCTTAACGATTCTATGATTGACCTCATCTCCGGCTTGAATCATCAGCTCTGCGGCGACGGACTTCTCGGCGGGCACTACCCTTTGTGCCAGAGTCTCAATCTCTATGGGACTACCGGTGATGATCTCAAGAAGGCTGGTAACCGATCCATCTGTTCCTAGAAGCATCTTCTGAACGGGGCTGAGCTTGCCCACCATGCTTTCCAGCTCTGAGATCTTCTTGGCAACCGAGAGCGAGGATGGTTGAGACATCGAAAATAGATCTGTCGGCTGGAATAAAGTTTTTCCCCTACCAGGATCTTTCAGTCTATATGGACGAGGTGTGAGATTGGCAACTTCCAGAATTTCGGGATTCTACAAGCTTCCTCCGGCCGACCGGCTGAAGGCCGTGGCCGAGCAGGCCGGGATCGGCCCGGAAGAGGTATCTCAGCTAGAGGCGGGCCTTCAGCTGGACCAGGCGGACAAGATGGTGGAAAACGTGATAGGCATGTTCCAGATTCCTCTGGGCATAGCCACGAACTTCGTTATCGACGGCCGGGAGGTGCTAATTCCAATGGCCACCGAGGAGCCGTCAGTCATCGCCGCGGCAAGCAATGGAGCCCGTATGGCGCGAGACAGTGGGGGATTCAAGACATCGAGCACAGGGCCGGTTATGCGCGCCCTGATCCAGGCTACCGGCATCGCCGATCCCTTTGGGGCCCGATCAGAGATCCTGCTTCATAAAGAGGAGCTGATGAAGGCCGCTAACGACAGGGACCCGATGCTGGTCAAGTTTGGCGGCGGAGTTCGGGATATCGAGGCCTACGTCATAGATTCCAGGGTCGGGCCAATGGTTGTCGCCCATCTCATCGTGGACTGCAGAGATGCAATGGGCGCAAATGCTGTGAACACAATGGCCGAGGCCCTGGCTCCGCGAATAGAGCAGATAACGGGCGGCAGGGTTTACCTGAGGATAATCTCCAACCTGGCAGATAAGCGCCTTGCGCGGGCGAAAGCGGTATTCAGGGCAGAGGACATCGGAGGACCGGAGGTCGTGGACGGAATCGTCCAGGCTGCTGCGCTAGCAGAGGTCGATCCCTACAGGGCTGCCACCCACAACAAGGGCATAATGAACGGAGTCACAGCAGTGGTCCTGGCAACTGGCAACGACACACGCGCCGTAGAGGCCGGGGCCCACGCTTATGCTGCCATTCGCGGCAGGTACAGTTCACTGACCCGGTACGAAAAGAACGCGAATGGCGACCTGGTTGGAACGATTGAGCTGCCCGTGGCTATCGGCCTTGTCGGAGGCGCGACGCGCGTCCATCCTGTTGCAAAGTCGGCCGTCAAAATACTGGGCGTAAAGACTGCAGATGAGCTGTCCCGCATCATAGCGGCCGTGGGTCTCTCCCAGAACTTCGCAGCTCTACGCGCTTTGGCCTCAGAGGGAATACAGAGGGGCCACATGTCCCTGCATGCGAAGAACGTGGCTGTGCAGGCGGGAGCGAAGTGCGACCTGGTGGAGGTCATCGCTGCCAGGATGGCCGCCGAGCGCAGGATAAGCGTTGACAGAGCCGTTGAGCTGATGAAGGAGCTGGAGAAGACTTGAAGATAGGAGTTCTAGGGCCCGAGGGGACTTACTCGGAGAAGGCTGCACTGCGCTTTGCGCCGCCGCAGGCGATCCTGGTATACTTCAGCGACTTCGAGGATGTCCTTCGCGCCGTCGAGGCCGGAGATCTTGACGTGGGCATGGTTCCTCTGGAAAACAGCCTGGAAGGGGCCATTGGCCTGAACATGGACCTGCTCTTGCGCCTCCAGGTGTGCATCGTGGGGGAGGTGAACCTGCGCATCCGACACTGTCTCATCGGTCGTGGCGAGGGCGATATCAAGATCGTCCTCTCGCATCCCCAGGCTTTGGGCCAGTGCAGACAGTACATCAGAGAGCACTACCCAGAGGCAGAGGTCAGGACCACTGGCTCGACCAGCCATGCCGCCAAGCTTGCCCAGGAGTTTCCAGAGATGGCGGCAATCGCTGGAGCCGGCGCCGCCGAGAGTTATGGGCTCAAGATTTTGGCGCGCGACATCCAGGACGGAACTGAGAACGTGACACGCTTCGTGGCCGTGGGCAAAAAGATGCCGCCTGCCACAGGCAGGGATAAGACATCGCTGGTGATCTATCTGCAGCGCGACCGCCCTGGAGCTCTCTACGAGATTCTACGGGAGTTCGCCCGCAGGAATATCAACCTCACCAGAATTGAGTCGCGACCGAGCAGGAAGGCACTGGGCGATTATTACTTCTATATAGACCTTGAAGGGCACAAGAGCGATCCTGACGTCAGTGAAGCACTGGCAGCTATAGAAGAGAAGGCGACTTTGGTGAAAGTCCTTGGATCTTATCCCAAGGCTAAGTTAGAGGTAAGTTAGCGATGGATAGCCTATACTCCTCTCGTGCAGAAAGCGTCTAATGATGTCGGCTTTCTCTTCCTTTTGTTCTATCCTTTTTCGCCATACGTAATTTTGCCCAAAGCTAAATAGCAGCAGCTCCAATACAGTATTCTTAAAGGTTGAAGCAACTCACAGAGGCTACACGCGATGCTCAAGATCACGCCTTACCTCGGCATAATCGTGATAATAATCTCCATAGGAGGCATCTTCTATCCCAAGCTTGGCTATTTCCTTCTGCTCGTCTTCGCCGCACTCATGATTATAGCCCCCTTCCGTGGAAGATGGTTCTGCGGCAACCTCTGTCCCAGGGGAAGCTTCGTTGATTTCTGGCTGGGGCCCATCAGCCGGAGGGTGAAGATTCCCCCAGTCTTCAGAAGCATGTGGCTGCGAGTTCCCATCTTCATCATTCTCATGGGATTCATGATCTTCAGGATAATCCAGACCCAAGGGGTAGTGGATAAAGTGGGCATGGTCTTTGTGACCCTGTGCATACTGACTACATCCATAGCCATCCTCTTTGGAGTAGCCATCGCCCCCAGGGCCTGGTGCTCGTTTTGCCCAATGGGAACTATGCAGAGGTCTTTAGGCGGCAGCAAGTACCAGCTTCAGGTGGACAAAGAGAAGTGCATCGAGTGCGGACTATGCCAGAAGGTTTGCCCCATGCAGCTTCCAGTAAATGAGATACAGGAGAATCCCGACTGCATAAAGTGCGCCAGATGCGTCGAGGCCTGTCCTAAAGAGGCACTGCGCTTCTGATGATAGAGGATTGAAGCCGGATTCTCATTTCAGAAGCCCTTCCAGCCGGGAGAGGATCCTGGTCTTCTCGATCTCCTTCAGACAGCGCCTGTGAGTCTCCTTCGCCTGTCGATCGTTGATCTCGAAGATCTTGTTGGCATCCACATTCGTCAGTGTTGATACCATGAACAGCGATAGCTCCCAGTTCACGATGTCGTTTACGAAGTTGAAGTACCAGTAAATTGACAAAAGGTCTTTGAGCAGATCCTCCGGTATCTGGAGGTAGAGGTTCCTGGTCTTTAGAAGCTCCAGCCCTGAGGTGTTCACCTTCATCAGACCTATGCGAGTTCCGGCATTGAGGGAGAGCATATTATCTCTGATCTCCTGGTAGACGATGGCCACTGCGTTTCGAAACTCCCTTTTGGCCTTGTTATTTTCCCTGAGGCATACCAGAAGGTAAGTTGTAAATACGCCAGCCAGGGTTGCCATCAAACCCATCAGCGCAGCCGTCATCCCTAGGGAGAGATCGCCTTCTAACGTCACTTCTGCTCCTGTGAAGAGTTTATGATCTTCTCATCCAATTAGACACTAACCGTGAGGCTGCAGAAATCGGAAAAAGCTATCGAGCTTCTCAGCCTCAAATTCTCAGCATCAATTCTCAGCCTCAAAGAGACATCATAATTATAAATGTTCTAATCCTTTTTAAAAGTGATGTTTGGCAGAGGCTCATCTCACAAAATCGTAATGCCTATAACCCTGTTCGTCTATCTTCATAAGGGCAAATTCGCCACAGGGAGACAGTATGCTCTCCCTCCTTCTGCCTTCGTGGAGCATCTCGTACTCATCCAGCGAGACCTCCCTTCTCTCCTCCAGCCGCTTCCAGATATTTCTTAGTGGCAGGGAGCTGACTTCAGGAGCCACCAGTCCCGAGAATACCAAGGCCTGGCAGCCGCTGCCATAAGAGCCAAAAACAACTCTCTCGCCAGGCATTAGCATCTGTTGCTCCGCCAAGCTTGCCAGCCCCAGGTAAAGGGAGCCTGTGTAAATATTTCCCACCTGTCGGGATATCTGCGCTGAGCCTTCCACCTTGGACCTGAAGGCCCCCAGGAACTGCTTCGTGCGAGAGAACTTCTTTCCATAATTTGCATCTGCTGCCTGATAACCGTCCAGCCCATCGAAGTCCCCGGGCTTTGGCGTAGCTCCAATATCCGCCTCGATCTCCCTCCATCTGGGCAGATCCTTCCAGTCGAGTCTGAAGATGGCTGCAGCTGCATACTCTACCATCCTGGGATAGGGTATATGGAAGAGCAGATGAGATATGTGGTCCGTAATGCCCTCTCCACTTTTCAACTTTATCGCCCCTCTTTTTAGGGCCCCTTTTGCATAAGCCGCAAAGGCTCCCTCCATAGCGTCAAGATAGCATTGATTGCTGTGCTTTCCGTTGACTACAGCGGTGCTGGAGCCAAATGGGCGGAAGAAATCGTTCTCGTCTCTCGTGAAGACGCCGGTGCTCTTCTCCAGGACGATTAAGCGCGGATTCTTCCTCACAAGCACAGAAACCGATCCCGCTCCCTGGGTGTACTCACCAGAGGAGCGAAGCGGATACTTGGCAACATCCGTTGCAATGACTATTCCAGACCTGCCCTCATCGTCTACAGCCGCCCAGTAACAAATGTTCTCCAGGGCGTGGGTCGCGCCTATGCAGGCAGACTTGAACTCCACAGTCGAGCAGTCCTGGAAGGAGCCTTTGCCGTAGACCTTCTCCAGCATGCCTATGATGTAAGTTCCTATGGCTTTGGCCTCGTCCACTCCCGACTCGGTTCCAACGTAAATCTTGCCGATCTCCTCAGGCGAAAGGTCGTTCCTTTGCATCAGCTCTAACAGAGACATGGCAGCCATTGTGGCTGCATCTTCATGGGCATCGGGCACGGCCATCCTCTCTATTCCTATGCCGCGGATCAGCTTGGCTGGGTCGATGTCCCTGGATGCTGCAAACTCTCCGGTGGCTGAGAGATATAGCCTGGGCACATAGACAGAGAGGTCGTCGATTCCCACGGATTGGCCTGAAGGAGTGGACATAATGAATCTCCTGGAACTTCTGCTCAAATATCTGCTTGATCTACCGGATCTACTTGATTTACTCGAGCATCTAGTCGGACTCTGGGGCTGCAAGTGTATGCATATTATTTCAGGATTTCGCCATCTACTTCAGTGTTAGCTATCCAAACCTAGTAAATTATATTAACAAGAAAAACAGATAATAATCATAGTTACAGGAGTGGGTAAAGAATGATGGATGGAAGTGTATACAAAATTATAGAGCTGGTTGGAACCTCTCCTAAAAGCTGGGAGGAAGCGGTACAGAATGTCGTTACTACGGCTTCGAAGAACTTGAGGGATTTGAGAATTGCTGAGGTGAGAGAGCTGGACGTCAGACTTGAGAACGGCAAAATCGTCGAGTACAGGGCCAAGGTCAGGCTGTCCTTCAAGTATGAGAAGGAAGAATAATACCGGCAAAGCCGGCAGCAGTTCCTTTTTAGGGGAGAGAGCTATCTGCTGGAGCGCACGCAGGCATAGTCTGGCTCAGTGGGTATCATCGTTAACTACCCGATAGCCTATCGCGTCCTGTAATCAGAATAAAAAAAGCGATGTTTTCCTTTTTTAAAGAATTCGCAACGTCTGATCATTTTCAAGGGATACTACAATCCAGCCATAGGGAATCGACGTCTAGGAAGAATTGAAGCACAGTTGATCTATCTTTCGCCTCCTTTTGAACCTCCATGGATGTATGCCACTTGAGATCTTAATCGTTGAAATGATATCAAATTCTAATTTAAGTTAGGCAAAAAAATAAATATGATCGAAGAATAGTCCCATATAATAAAAGCAGGAGGTTTAAGCATGAAAAAGGCTATACTTCTACTAGTAGCTGTAGCAATTCTGGCAGGTACCGTCTCCGCATCGTCCGATTATAGGACTTATGCGTCCGAAAAGAAAACCTGCGATGAGAAGTGGGATTCGAGTAAGTATTCTGACAAATATTCAGACAAGTCCTGTGATAAATGCAATTATGACCACTACTGCGATGGCTACTGCGATGGTTATGACAAGATGATGGACAGTTACAACAAGATGAAGTGCGACTACGGCAAGATGAAGGATGATTACAGCAAGATGAAGAACGACGACTGCTACAAGGATAACTATTGGTGCACGATGAAGGACGACTACAGGACCATGATGGACGATTACAGCACAATGATGGGCTATTACGGCAAGATGGATGGTCGCTGCTGCGAGATGAAGGACAGCTACTGCAAGATGATGGATGACTGCTACAATATGATGGACGATTGTTACGGTATGATGGGCTGTTACGGCAAGATGTACGACAATTACAGCACGATGAAGGACAACTACTACAAGATGAAAGAGGACTACGGCAAGATGAAGGACTACCATGGCAAGATGAACTGTGGTTATCCTCATGGCAAAGATACGATGCCAAGGCATCCCGCCTACCCGGGTATGTACCCTGTCCGCGAATGCTAAAATACCCGACAACCGAGAATCTTCAATCTCAATAAATATCAGCATCTACAAGGGCAGATTGCGGTTTATAAGCTTTGAAACTGCTAGCGACCGAGAGATGCTGACGCCATAATATTTTTTTGTCTTCTCGTTTCTTGCGCAGGCAATCATTCCGGTTTCAACTGGGCCATGACCTTTCAGGACATGAAGGTTGGATATATGAGCTAAAGCGATGGCGAGCTAAGGCGATGAACGAAGCTGTTTATAGCTTTTAAATACTCTTTAAGCCCGTAGAGAAGCAGTGTGTTGTGCCCGGCATTTGGCACCAACAACAGCTCCTTGTCCTCAGTAGCTGCAACTCTGTAGAGATCCAGGCCGTCTGAAAGCGGTATTACCTCGTCTTGTTCCCCATGAATGACCAGCACCGGCAGCGAGACCCTTTTCATCTTCTCCAGGTTGGATACAGACGCGTCCTCTTCGGATCTAAGCAGACGCGAATCGACACCCAAAGCGATGAGCAGCTTATAAGTATGGGCAAAGCCGCTATCTATTATCAACCCTCTGATCCTGTCAGGAAACCTGCGGCAAAGCTCCAGAGCAGGAGCCGATCCCAGGCTTCGGCCCATAACGAATATGTTGCCGGTGAGCCCCCGCTCATTAAGGAGATCGGTGAACTTCTTGAAGATCTCCTCAGCATCCTTCATCATTCCCGAGAATGTGGGGCTTCCCCCGCTTGTTCCATATCCTCTGTAGTCCGTCACGAAGAAGTTAATTCCCATGTTAGCAAAGAGCGGCCCAATATCATCATAATCGTAGGCCGTCTCTCCGTTTCCGTGAAAGAAGAGCAGATTGGGAGCAGAACTTCCGGCCAGATAGCCCAGCCCCTCGATGTTGACGTTCTCATCCACTGGAAGTGAAATCATAATCATTTTAGGGCTGTTTTCCTCCTTCGCCGTTTCAGTCGGATGCCGCTCTACCTTCCTTGGGTAAAATACGTGCCTGAGGATGCGGGGATCGTCTAAAGAAGAGCCAGGATCGGTATCCTCTAATTTCTCGGCCATCGGCATAAATTTGTACCGGTCCTACTTATTTTTTGCCACCAGATCGATCTCGAAGAGATTGGGCCAGTACTTCCCTGTGACAAAGAGCCGATCTCCTTTCGCGTCGTAGGCTATGCCGTTTAGCACATCTACTCCTGCCCTGTCCGACTCCGGCAGCAGACCTGTCAGGTCGATCCAGGCCCGAACATCGCCGGTCTCTGGAGAGACGATGGCGATCCTATTAGTCGGCCAGATGTTGGCGTAGATCTCGCCCTGGATGTACTCCAGTTCGTTTATCCCCTCAATTGCAGTCCCGCCGTCTCTCACCCCAATCTGCCCCAGTACCCGGAAGGTTTCAGGATCGAGGAAATAGAGAAGATCGGTGCCATCGCTCATGATCAGCTTCTTCCCATCTGACGTTATCCCCCAGCCTTCTGTCTGATAGGTAAAATTTCCCGTTTTATTCAGGCTCTCTTTATCGTAAATTAAGCCCACTTTAGACTTCCACGTGAGCTGGACGAGGCGGTCTTCCCATACTGCGATCCCTTCGCCGAAGAACTCATTTGGAAGGCTGATCTGCTTTTGTACGAGACCTGTCTCCAGCTCAACTTTGCGAAGAGTCGATCTTCCGTAATGGCCGGTTCCCTCGTAAAGCATGCCACCATCGTAAACCAGGCCCTCTGTGAAGGCTGATCTGTCGTGGGGATAGACACTGATCACCTCGTAGCCGTAGACCTGGCTGGACTGTGACTGGTTATCGTTAGCTCCTGCTAAGAGCATCGTCCAGGATACTACTATCGTTATTACGAGATAGCCGATCTTCATACTATGAGTCTATGCCTGCAAAGACCCCCAAATATAATATGCCTTTGCTTGCGTGCCTTTTTGGCTTGACCATCTATATCGGCAACTACTGTTATCATCCCAAGCATCTATTGTCATTATTTATTGTATTTGGAAAACGATTATATTTTTCATTAGCACTAAAAGATGGTGAGGGCTTTTGCAGCCCTCGGAATGAACCTATGCGTTTAAGGGCTATCATGCTGGCAGCATTGCCTTTGAGCTAAAGCGCTAGCCAAAGGGGCTCTCTTCCTCTCAAGGCCCTGCCAGCATGTCCATCCAGAAAGCTAGCGGGTTGATGAGTATGGATAGATCTGCACCGGCCTCCTGGAACCGCTGAGGTCTATGAACACACCCACCAGATTGCCGCCCAGGGAGTATCCATAGATTGGATAGCTTCCCGGTCCGGCTAAAAGCTGAACGCTATCGCCAGTATCACTGATTATGCTCATGCTGCCAGCCACATTGAGGTATCCTATTATCTCGTAGCTGGAGTAGGGAGTGACAGCAGTGGGATGCTTTGGCCAGGTCCAGGATGTGGTCCAAGATGTGGATTTGGGTGGATCTCCACCCACCCAGGGCTTTCCAATGCCGCGGTTGAAAAGGTCTTCCGCAACTTTCTCTCCCGGCTTGTACTCTATGCTGCCTGCGGGGAGAGATGCCAGCAGCAATATCACTACTAGCAGTAGAACTGCCTCTTTGTACCAACTCATATTTTCTCCACTCCAAAGATCGCACCTAATGCATTATAGCTGAAGGTTTAACTTTGTTGCCCCTTGCTTTAAACTTTAGGGCCTACCCAGGTTCCCTCCTGGCCCCTCAGGGCTTTTGCCAGGTGATCCAGGTCGGTTATCAGGGCTCTACAGCCTGTGGCCCTGGCATAAAAGAGGGATGCCTCCACTTTAGGCCCCATAGAGCCTGGCGGGAACTCTCCCTTGTCAAGAAGCCTCTTTGCCTCATCCGCATTCATGCTGTGAACGGGCCGCTCAGATGATGTGCCAAAGCCCAGAGAGACATGAGGCACATCAGTGAGTATCACAAATCTGTCTGCCTGGAGGGCTACGGCCAGCAGGCTAGCAGTGAAGTCTTTATCGATGACAGCCTCCACGCCCTGCAGAAGTTTGCCTTTTTGAAAAACGGGAATGCCGCCTCCTCCTCCTGCGATGATCACATGGCCGTGGCTGACGGCATCGGCGATGGTGTGGATCTCCACAATCTCTTTGGGCATTGGAGAGGCAACCGTCCTCCTCCAGCCCTTGCCAGGAATATTTGCCATCTTCCAGCCCCGCTCAAGCTTAAGCCCCTCTGCCACCTCTGCCGAATAAAAGGGTCCTATTGGCTTGCTGGGATCCTTAAAGCCAGGGTCCTCGGGATCGACCGTGACCTGAGTCAAAACCGCTGCGATCTCTCTTTCCAGGAAGCTGCTCCGGAGAGCCCTGGCGAGGAGATAGCCCATGCTCCCTTGCGTCTCTGCCACAAGAACATCGAGGGATTCAGGCGGAATGCGGTCCCTTGTGGCCTCGATCCGAAGCATTATCATTCCAACCTGCGGGCCGTTGCCGTGAACTATGGCCATTCCCGCATCCTTTGGCAGCAGTAGCTTCAGTCCTTCTGCAAATGCACGCGCCTTCTCCTCCTGGGCATTTGGATTCTGAGGATCTGGAAGCAGGGCATTTCCCCCAAATGCCAGAACTGCGGGTCTAGCTGCGGGTCCAGTTGTGGATCTAGTTGTGGATCTAGTTGTGGATTTAGTTGCGGGTCTAGTTGCGAATCTAGTCAACGACCTCGCCTCATCGCGTGTGAAGATCTTGCAGAATGCATCATGCCAGCCCTCTTTTCTCGATGCCTGAGACGAACTCGTCTATCTTCTCCCGGAGCAGTGGCCTCCCCATGTCGGCCAGCTCGTAGCGAACAGCAGTCGATGGCTTATTCATTTCAATTAAGCGACGAAGATCGACAGGCGTAGCCACAACAACAGAATCGCAGTCTGCCCTGTTCACAGTCTCTTGCAGCTCCCGGATCTGCTCCGGATAGTAGCCCATGGCCGGGAGGACGTTTTCGATATGCGAAGTATTTCGAGAAGACCTCCGCGATGGATCCGACTGCATAGGGCCTGGGATCGACGATCTGCTTGGCCCCGTACATATCTGCTGCCACCTTTCCTGCTCCGAAGGGCATGCCGCCGTGGGTAAGCGTTGGCCCGTCCTCGATGACCAGCACCCTCCTGTCGCGGATGAGCTCTGGGTCTTCGGCCACAACCTGAGATGCGGCCCTTATAACCGTCGCTTTGGGGTTTTGCCGGGCGGCGTTGGCCTCGATGACCTTCACCGATTCTTCTGGGGCAGAGTTGGCCTTGTTGATTACTATTACACTTGCTGCCCGGAAGTTGACATTGCCAGGATGGTAGGTCAGCTCGTGGCCTGGCCGAAGAGCATCGGCCACAGTTACCCAGAGGTCGGGCTTGAAGAATGGAAGGTCGTTGTTCCCGCCGTCCCAGATGATCACATCAGCCTCTTTCTCGGCCTGCCTCAAGACGGCTTCGTAGTCCACGCCCGCGTAGACTACCGTCCCTCTTTTGATGTGAGCCTCGTACTCCTCTCGCTCCTCGATGGTCAGATCGCCCGAGTCAAGGTCGGAGTATGAGGCAAACCTCTGTACAGCCTCATCTGCCAGGTTCCCATAGGGCATGGGATGGCGAACCACCACGGCTCGAAGGCCGGCAGCTTTCAGCTGCTCCACGACGTATCTGGTAGTCTGGCTCTTTCCTGCGCCTGTGCGCACAGCACAGATGGCCACAACCGGCCTGGTCGACTCAAGCATTGTGCGTAGTCCCATAAAGCCGAAGTCGGCTCCGGCGGCCATCGTTTTGCCAGCCAACTCCATGACCGCCTGGTGGCTGAGATCGCTGTAAGCCAGGATGCACCTATCTACAAAGTGCTCCCGAATAATGCTCTCGAGCGCCTCCTCGGGCCAGATGGGAATGCCTTCTGGATAGAGGTCGCCGGCAAGCTCTGGCGGATATATTCGGCACGCTATCTCCGGAATCTGGGCAGCAGTGAAGGCCACCACCTCGTACTCGATCCTATCGCGAAAGAAGACGTTGAAGTCGTGAAAGTCGCGGCCTGCAGCTCCCAGTATCAGGATACGTTCTCTGTTCATCTGCCCTCGCTCTCTTCGGGTGCTCTCATCTGGTTACTCTCTTCGGGTTAAATCGAAGATCAATTGTATAGCTGACTGTAAGTATAGCCTGAGTCTGGATAGATGACTGATAGACGACTATAAGTAAGCTTTTGTTAACATTGCGGTAGCCGATCGAGATAGTGATCAATGATTCAGGATCATTTGCTGCGTATCGCTTTCTCCATCTTAGCTCTCTTCTATTTTAGCCCTCTATATCTTATCTCCCTCCATTATATCTCTCTCATCCAGGTCGTTCGCGAAAGCAGTCAACTTGCGTTTACGTCCTCCTCCCAAATGCCGAAGGCATTGTCCTCTGTATCTTCACAAACCACGAAATAGCCCATCCCGGGTACAGCAGTCTTTGGTACAAGCACTTTTCCACCCAGACGTTTCACCTTGACAGTATAATTGTCCGTTGAGGAAACGTCTATGTAGTTAACAGTGGTCTGTTGAGGATCTCTCCTCTTGGTCAAGCCTCCGGCAATGGCATTCCCGTCCCCCGTTCTAATCAGAAGATAATCTTTTCTGAAAGGCACAGGGAACTCCTCCATCTTCCACCCGAAGAGCTCAGAGTAGAACCGCTTCGCTCTATCAAGATCATCTGCAGTAATCTCGAACCAACTAATCATAATACCCTCCCCAACTAATTATCGTTTTTCTTGAATACGATCGCATCTCAATCGTTCAACACTTGATCAGCTCCATAAATACGCTATGCAGCGTGTGTCCAAATGCAGCTTCAGCATTTCTTTTAATATTTTTCCACAACTTCCTGCAATAATGCCACCCCTCACATGAGTCGATTAAATGAAGGTATATCCTAATCTTATTTAAAAATTTTCTCTCTGATTAAGTCAATTTCTTATTTCTAATCAGATGCGATTGGTTCAATATATCGATTCCATAATCCTTAAGTCGTATTCTCTCCATAACTATTGTGAAATGTATGAAGATATCATCAAAATAGCTGCGAGCTTCCTGGCTTTATCTGGAGCGGCGATCATATTCTTCGGCGGCCTGGCAGCTATTGTCCGGATATTGGAGAAGGAGTTATCGAAGCAGGCCCTCAATTATAATGATATAAGAAGGAGCTTTACATCGAAGGTATTGATGGGGCTGGAATTCTTCATCGCGGGCGATCTCATAAAGACGGTTCTCGAGCCAAGCGAAGATCAGATAATAATTCTGGCAGCAATAGTGGCGATTAGAG
>CAWJYS010000004.1:0-206871 GCA_963847095.1 Methanotrichaceae archaeon
GTATGACCTCCATGGAGTCGGCAAAGGCCTCGATGGCAAGCTGCTCGCGGCCGCCAACTGTCGCCGCATACTCCCTCAGCCGGAGAGCCAGCTCCACCTCGGGAGCGCCGCCGCCGGGGACGAGCATCTTATCCTCAACTACCACGCCAACGACGCGAAGCGCGTCCTCCATGGCACGATCGAGCTCATCGACAACATGCTCAGTGCCGCCCCGGAGGATGATGGATACCGACTTGGGGTTCTCGCACTCTTCGACGAATGTCATCTTCTCATCGCCGATCTTCCTCTCCTCAACGATGCAGGACTTACCCAGGTCTTTCTCGCTGAGATCGTGGATGCTGGTGACGATTCTGCCGCCCGTCGCCCTCGCGAGCTTCTCCATATCGCTCTTCTTCACACGGCGAATGGTGTAGATTCCGGCCTTGGCCAGGAAGTGCTGTGCCAGGTCGTCGATGCCCTTCTGGCAGAAGACCACATTAGCTCCGGTGGCCACGATGCGATCGACCATGTCCCTGAGCATGGTCTCCTCCTGATCCAGGAAGGCCTGGAGCTGGTCTGGAGAGGTGATCTCGATCTTGGCGTCCACCTCGGTCTTCTCGATCTCAATTGCTGCATTTAGCAGAGCGATCTTGGCTTCTGTGACCTTCTTGGGCATGTTGGGGTGCAGTCGGTCCTTGTCGATGACCACGCCGCGCACTATCTGTGAGTCGGTAATGCCCCCGCCTACTTTCTTCTCCACGGTGATGTTGTCGATGTCTACGCTGCCGTCCTCATCGATCACTGACTTTACTGCCTGGACTGCCAGGTTGGCCAGCTCATCCCGGGCGGTGCCTGAGCCCTTGCCGGTCATGGCAGTGATGGCAATCTTCTTTAAAAGCTCCTCGTCCTTAGCGGAGACGTTTACTGAGATGGCCTTTAAGATCTCCATGGACTTATCGGCTGCAGCCCTGTAGCCTGCAGCTATGACTGTCGGATGGATCTCCTGGTCGAGCAGCCCCTCGGCCTGCTTGAGGAGCTCTCCTGCCAGCACCACAGCGGTGGTCGTCCCGTCTCCCACTTCAGTGTCCTGGGTCTTGGCGATTTCCACCATCATCTTGGCAGCAGGGTGCTCGATATCCATCTCTTTAAGAATAGTTACACCGTCGTTGGTTATTACTACATCTCCAAGGGTGTCGACAAGCATCTTGTCCATGCCCTTGGGGCCAAGAGTAGTCCGAACAGCTCCAGCTACGGCCTTAGCAGCCATGATGTTCGACCTCTGAGCCTCGCGGCCAGCCGTTCTCTGGCTGCCCTCCTTGAGAATTAGTACCGGCGTTCCACCGAATTGTCCTGCCATTCAATTACCTCCAATACAGTAGGATCAAGATGAGATCTCAGGTGTTTGAACTTCTATATGAACGTTTCGATACGCTCCGTTTGAACCGAGTGTGGCGAAATCTAAAGCCAAATAGCGATTGAAAGGTGAATTCGGCAAATCGACGAGCCTCGCTGAAACGGGGCCGTCCTGTTAGGCTTCGTAGCGACCTGATCTCGAAAATTTTTATCTCAAAAAGACGACGCTTTAGTGCGGCTATCCACTTGTCTGAGACGACCTCGATATGATAGCTCTCATCCATCCAAACGGATATATACCATTGGCGCTCCTTTACGTCTACCCGCAAGGGTACGTGAATAACATGGATAGAGAAAGACGTGGTGGCTTCAGCAGAGGCCCAAGAGAAATGCACGATGCAGTTTGTTCCGACTGTGGCAAGCAGACCCAGGTCCCCTTCGCGCCTGACGGGAGCAGGCCCGTTTACTGTCAGGAGTGCTACCAGAAGCACAGGCCACCAAGAAGAAGCTTTTAAGGATTACTGATCTCCGGATCCGTCCTTAAAAGATTTCGGTGCGCTTTTCTGTGCAGTAGACCAAACGGGGTAATATCTGCCCTGTTAAATTTTATTTCTTGAAGAATCAGCCTTTCAGGACTATTTCCTGGCAGAAGGTTGTTTTGCAGTTGAGAGGGCTTTGGGGACAGCCGTCGTTAAGCAAAGGCCTAAGTTGCTCGTGGACCGACGCCGTTGGCGGCCTTCTCCTGGCTGATCATGTAATAAAGCACCAGGAGCACGCAGATGTTTCCGGCCAGGCCCAGCAGAGCCAGGAACTGCGCCCTGTAGAAGAGAAAAACCTGGACGAGGAATATCTGCACCAGGACAGCATTCTTGAAGAGCTGGTAGGCCTCAAGCCTGCTCTTTCGCATCTTCAGTATTGCAGCTATTACTAAAGCTGCTGCGAGCGTTGCAGACGCCAGCCCGACTAAATCGATGAAGGAAAGCGTGGGAAAGACGGCATGCAGATCTATCTTCCAGCGGAGCTTGATGTAGAGCAGAAAGATATCCAGCGCCAGGGCAAAGAACGACTGCAATAGGAAGAAGGCGATAACAGCGCTTACGAACCAGCTCTTTTGCACCAGCTTTTTGTAGAGCCTTCGAGCGCGATATTTGGCCTTGATGTAGATGCCGGGCTTTGGAACGGGCACTGCCTCTGTGGCGTAGAGGAGTGTTCTCAGCGCCCTGGCTACAGGGTCGGTGGGGTTGCACTCTTTCAAAAGTTCGAGGGCCTTTTTCCTCTCCCGATGATCCAGATCTCCCAGAGCTACCTCTTTGGTTATCTCCAGGACATTTATCAAGCGCTCCTGGGACGTTAGAGTTGGCCTGCGGACGAACGCCTCTATCCCCAGGTAGAGCAGGACGAAGGTGACGTAGATCAAGGCCACTGTTGGCTTATAGAAATAGTCGTTGTCTCCTGTGATGAACTTACCAAGCTCGTCTATGAAGGCCCCAAAGCCGAATCCGCCGAGGAATGCGGCGACGTAGTGGGCTGACTTGTTGATGTAGGCCAGGGTTATGGCTAAAGCGAGCATCATGAGCAGCCCGCCTAAGAGGACGTGTGCTATGTGCAGTCCCTTTCCGCTCAGCTGGGGATAGCCGGTAATGGCCAGAAAGAACCGAATGCCCAGTACTGAGGCCACAGCTGTGACGAAAAATATCTCCAGCAGGTTCTCCCCCTCCACGCTGCGAATGAAAGGCCCGTTAAATGGCTTCACGTTTCACCTCAAAAAGGGATTGACAAAGGCAGGATTGGGATCTCGCCTGCTAAATAAGAGTTCAGGCTTCCTCTATCTGGTAGTAGTACTCTCCCTGCTCCTTTTGCATCCGGTCCAGGCGGGAGCCAGGCTTGTTCACCCTGGGCCGGTGCGTCTCCTCGTCGCGCCTGAAGGTGATTCCAAGCCCCTTAGGAAGGCATTCATTCCCTCACGCATCTCCTTTGGAGCGCCCGCTATGCCTAGCTCTCCAGCCACTCCTATGAAGACCATCAGCCTTTCAGACAGGAGATCTATGAGGTAGATGTCGTGGTCCACAACCAGGACGGACTTCTCAGTGGACTCCGCAAAGCGGCGCATGACCTTGGCTGCAAGCATCCTCTGCTCCACGTCCAGGTGAGCAGATGGCTCGTCCAGCAGGTAGAGATCGGCCTCGCGGCTTAGACACGCGGTAATGGCCACGCGCTGCAGCTCGCCCCCGGAGAGCTCTGTCAAGCCCTGGTCCAGCAGGCTTTCGAGTCCCATAGGCCTCAGGATCTCGGACTGATAGTAGCTGGAATCGAAGTCGTGGGTGACGCTTCGAAGCAGTCCCTGAACAGTGACATCTGAGTCAGCCTTCAGATACTGGGGCTTATAGGAGACCTTGAGATTATGATCCAGGTTTCCTGCTGTGGGCTTCTCAACGCCTGCGAGGATCTTGATGTAAGTACTCTTTCCTATGCCGTTAGGCCCCAGTATTCCAACAACCTCGCCCCGGCGTATTTTGCCAGGCTCTGCCTGGAGACGGAAAGAGGAATACTCCTTGGTGAATGCTCCATACTCGATGAGTGCCGGGATGTCCTTCTCGATCCTTGGGGCACGAACCTCGAACTCGATCGACTCGCCACGAGTGCGCACGTTCTCCTCGGGGAGGAAGCCCCGCAAGTATTGGTTGATGCCCACCCGCACCCCTTTTGGACGGGTTATGACTCCGTAGGCTCCCGGGACGCCGTAGATGAGGTGGACGTTCTCCGCCAGAAGGTCCAGCAGGGCCAGGTCGTGCTCCACCACCATGACCGCTTTTTCTGCAGCCAGTGCCTGAAGGATGCGTGCCACGTTGATGCGCTGGTAGATGTCCAGGTAGGGGCTGATCTCGTCGAAGAAGTAGAAGTCCGCTTCGCGTGCTGCTGCCCCGGCTATTGCTACGCGCTGCAGCTCCCCACCGCTTAAGCTTTCTATCTCCCTGTCCAGAAGCCTGGAGAGGCCGAGCTGCTCTACCAGCTCGCCTAGAGCCCCGCGCTCGTCGGTTCGTTCCAAAAGGCCGCGAACGGGTCCCGAGTAGCTCTTGGGTATGCGGTCCACGTACTGGGGCTTGTAGGAGGTCTTGATGCCTCGATCGGCCACCTTCTTCAGATAATCGCCAATGGCCGAGCCTGCAAAGCGTGCCAAAACGTCTTCCCAGGTTGCATTCTTCCCTAGGTTTGGCCGCAGGATTCCGGAGAGGATGGAGACCGCTGTGCTCTTTCCTATGCCGTTTTGGCCCAGGATGCCCGTTACCTTCCCTGCGACAGGTATTGGCAGGCCGTAAAGGGCAAAGCCGTTCTGGCCATATCTGTGAACGGGGTTTTCCATCTCCTCTGGCAGGTTGGTGATAGTAATGGCCCCAAAAGGACACTTGCGAACGCAGATGCCGCAGCCAACACATAGATTTTCGGTTATCAGCGGCTTGTTGTCCACGAAGACTATGGTCTCGTCGCCTGTTCGGACAGGCGGGCAGAAGTACTCGCACTCCTTGGAGCACTTCCTGGGCTGGCATCTATCTCTGTTTATAACTGCTATCCTCATGGGCGGCACCTAGTTGAGAAGAAGTGTCCACGTCACCAGCCAGAGGTCGAACGCCATGAACTCCACATAGAACCAGTCTTTACCCTTGAACCCGGCCACGTCGATCTTTAAGAACGGATAGGTCACCTTCTGGATGAAGTAGGTTACAGCTAATACTACCAACAGGACGAAGTGCCATGGAAGCTGGTTGATGGTGGTGGCCGGGGCATAGTAGCAGGCAAAGCCCGCCAGGACCCCCAGGACGGCAGGATAGACTGTCTTCGTTATTCCATCTATCTGGTCCTTCTTCCGCTCCGCTGCGCTCTTGGGCCGAGGTTTTGGTGCCGGCTTTGGTGCCGCGGCCTGGCTCTTAGGCAACTTGCTCTGATCTGGGCCTTTATCCTGGCCCTTCGCCTCTGCAGGTTCCTCGTCCTTGGATCTGCCCTTCTTCCTGTTCTTGGCCATCTCACCCCAGGATAGCATTATACGATAATAGAGTTTTGGTCCGGGCCGGGCGGTAAAATCCAAGTAGTAAAACTTCCAAGAACCTCTGGATGGCGGCTTACGTGGTCGCAGATGCATCTGTATTCATCTGGGGCAAGATGCCGGAGGGAGAGCTGATCACCGTCCCTGCGGTGGAGAGGGAGCTGAAGGACATAAGATCTAAGTCGCTCCTTCACATATCGGGGGCACGGGTGGAGAGCCCAACTGCAGCGTCTCTTAAGCAGGCCAAAAGAGCAGCAGAGGAGACTGGGGACATCTCAGTCCTCTCCCAGACAGACCTGGAGGTTCTGGCCAAGGCTCTGGAGTACAGTGCAGTCCTGGCGACCGATGACTACGCCCTGCAAAACGTTGCGCTTCACCTCGGCCTGAAGATAGAGCCCATAGGGCAGCCGGCCATAAAAAGAAAGCTACGGCGCGTCCAGAGGTGCATGGCCTGCGGCAAGGCCTTCGAGGGAGAGGCCTGTCCTGATTGCGGAACTCCCAAGAAGAGGCGAGAAAGGAGGATAAGATGAAGAACATTGAGGCTTTGATAAAGAAGGCTACTGAACTGAAATCTGAGGGGCTGGTAGAAGGCCAGATCTCTGAAGAGCTGAACGTCTCCAGCGATACAGTCACCTGGCTACTCACCCATGCTGAGACGAGCGCCGCTCCCGGCCCAAAGGATATCTCTGTGGACTGGTCGGTCATCGGTCGAAGCTCTTTCAGGTTGAGCCATATCTCCCAGGCACTGGCAGACATGATCGAGGAGAGCCTGATCGACTCTGAGACCGGCCTGGACGTAGTGGTGGGAATTGCTCTGAGCGGTTTACCACTAGCTAGCATGATCGCCAACAACCTGGGAGTTGAGCTGGCAGTTTACACTCCGTCCAAGCAGATGCTGGCACAGGAGAGCCGCAAAGTGCGCGGCAACCTGAGCGCCAACTTCTCCGACGTCAAGGACAAGGAGTGCGTCATCATCGACGACGTGGTAACCACAGGGCGCACACTGGAGGAGACCGTCGAATACCTGGACGAGCATGGGGCGAAGATCAATGCCATAGCCGTTCTCATCGACAAGAAGGGGACTGACGAGATTGCAGGAGTGCCTGTGGTCTCTTTATTGAAAGTAATACGCGTGAACTAAAAACGTTTTTGGCCTTGCTTTGAGCAAGGCCGTTCATGCTTTCCTTAGATCACTTTTTTGCGATTATTACCCAGAGCAGGTCCCTAAACGGCAACGTCTTCTTTGGCGATTAGCTAAGATGATATTCCACAGAGGCACAGAGACCACAGAGGCACAGAGGCACAGAGAACAAAAAGCTGAGGAACTTCTTACAATAATATTAAAATTTCTCTGTGCCTCTGTGTCTCTGTGGTGAAGTCGTAAGTGCTCTACCAGAAAATCACAAATTAACAAAGAGAGTTCTTATTCCTTGTGTACTTTTGGTATAGTCTCCGAGATAGCTGCCGTATTAAGATCAGCTCAAAGAGAATCTGGATAGGTTATTAGCTCGGGCCTCCTGAGAAAGCCTTTTAGAGTTCCTATCCTTATAGCGCGCATCAACATGTTCTCCGAGGACGAATATCGATTGGACTTCTTCGCAGACGAAGGGTTCCACCGCAAAAAGTGCGTGAGCTGCGGCAAGTTCTTCTGGACACGGGATGAGGCCAGGAAGACCTGCGGAGACCCTCCATGCGATCCCTACACGTTCATAGGCGCGCCTGTCTTTTCCCGCGAGCACGGCCTTGATGAGATGCGCGAGCACTACCTGAGCTACTTCGAGGCCCGCGGACATACGCGCATAGCCCGCTATCCTGTCGTTGCCCGCTGGAGAGACGATATATACCTGACCATCGCCTCCATCGCCGATTTCCAGCCTTTTGTGACATCGGGCCAGGTTCCGCCCCCAGCGAATCCACTGACGATCAGCCAGCCCTGCATCAGGCTTGACGACCTGGACTCAGTGGGCCGCTCCGGCAGGCATCTCACAACCTTCGAGATGATGGCCCACCACGTCTTCAACACACGTGAGAGAGAGATTTACTGGAAGGACAGGACAGTCCAGCTCTGCGATGAGCTTTTAGTTGGCCTTGGAATGGACCCCGTGGCTGTGACCTACAAGGAGAACCCCTGGGCAGGCGGCGGAAACGCTGGCCCAAGTGTGGAGTGCATGGTGGCAGGCCTTGAGCTGGCAACGCTCGTCTTCATGGACCTCAAGGCCACGCCCGGCGGCTCTGTTAAGATCAAGGGCGAGTCCTACGAGAAGATGAACAACTACATCGTGGACACAGGCTACGGCCTGGAGAGGTTCGTCTGGGCATCCAAAGGCTCTCCGACGATCTACGATGCCATCTTCCCCGATCTCGTTCGAAAAGTAGCGGACCTGGCTGGCGTAGAGCACAACCTCAAAGACCCTGAGTACGCAGAGATCTTCGCCCAGAACGCCCGGCTGGCTGGAATGGTGGACCTGGAAGCCTCAAGCATGCGCGAGCTGCGCGCCCGCATCGCCTCAAGCATCGGCATCCCTCCAGAGAAGCTGGAGAAGACCATCGCCCCCATGGAGCGCATTTACGCTGTGGTGGATCACACCCGCTGCCTGGCATTCATGCTGGGCGACGGCATCATTCCCTCAAACGTCAAGGCCGGCTACCTGGCAAGGCTGGTCATCCGCCGGACGCTGCGGCTCATGAAGGAGCTAGGGCTGACGCTGCCCCTGTCTGACCTGGTGGAGATGCAGATCTCCCGTTTAGACTACGCGGACTGGCAGGAGAGGATGATCACCATCCGGGAAATCCTCAACCAGGAGGAGCAGAAGTATGCTGAGACCCTTGAGAAGGGCAAACGCCTGGTGAAGAAGACTGCAGAGCATTACCACAAGAAGAACCAGGCCATACCGCTCAAGGAGATGATCTCCCTCTACGATACTCACGGCATTCCGCCCGAGATCGCACGCGACTCTGCAGAGGAGTTCGGAGCCTCCGTCGAGCTGCCGGACAACTTCTACTCGCTGGTAGCATCTACGCATCTCAAGTCCCAGGAGGAAGAGGTCAAACAGGTCACGATTCCCGGAAAGACGGAGCTTCTCTTCTACGAGCACCCCTTCGACCAGACATTTGAGGCCCAAGTCGTAGACGTAGTGGACGGATCTGTCATACTGGACAGGACTCTGCTCTACCCCGAAGGCGGTGGCCAGCCTGCTGATCGCGGAACCCTGGAGAAGGGCGGGCAGGTCTTCGATGTAGTGGACGTGCAGAAGGTAGGAGAGGTTGTCCTTCACAAGCTGGAGAAGCCCGATGGCCTGCAGAAGGGCGACTTTGTCAAGGGCAAGGTGGACATGCGCAGGCGTCTGGCGCACGCCCGCCACCATACTGCCACCCACCTGGTGCACGACTCTGCCAAGCGCGTCCTCGGAAAGCACATCTGGCAGGCAGGAGCGCAGAAGAGCGAGGACAGGGCAAGGCTCGACATATCCCACTACAAGCGCATCGCTGATAGAGAGCTGAAGGCCATTGAGATGGAGGCCAACCGCCGGGTAATGGAGACTATACCCGTGGATACCAAGTTCCTGCCGAGGACTGAGGCAGAGAAGCTCTTCGGCTTCGAACTCTACCAGGGCGGCGTGCCTCCGGGCAAGCAGATCCGTGTGGTCAAAGTAGGAAGCGATATCGAAGCCTGTGCCGGAACGCACGTCACCAATACTGGCATGATCGGGGCAATCAAGATCCTGAGGACAGAGCGCATTCAGGACGGCGTGGAGAGGATCGAGTTCGCAGCTGGTGAGGCCGCGGTTCGGGCCAGTCAGGAGAGGGATGACATGCTCGGCGAGGCTGCGGACGTCCTTCGGGTCCCGGCGGATCAGCTACCAAAGACTGCCAGCC
Organism: Methanotrichaceae archaeon; assembly: GCA_963847095.1. Lineage (GTDB taxonomy): Archaea > Halobacteriota > Methanosarcinia > Methanotrichales > Methanotrichaceae > CAWJYS01. Next base: position 9,248 of record CAWJYS010000004.1, read on the forward strand.
GGTTCTTCGAGGAGTGGAAGGACCAGCAGAAGGAGATCGAGCGGCTGAAGGAGGATCTGGCCAAGGCCCGGCTCAAGACACTGACTGCTGAGGCCCAGGATATTGACGGCCTCAAAGTCGTGGTGCAGAAGATGGGCACAGCGGATATCGACGAGCTGCTCAAGGCTGCATCCCTGCTGGCAGAGCAGGACTGCGTGGCGCTGCTGGGCTCGGAGACTGGAAAGCTTGTGGCAGCAGTCGGAAAGTCGGGGCTTGAGAAGGGCGTAAAGGCAGGGAACATCATCAAGGCTGCGGCCAAGGCTCTGGGCGGCGGAGGCGGCGGAAAGCCCGACCTGGCGCAGGGCGGGGGGCCGAATGTCGAGAGGCTGGACGAGGCCTTGAGGGAGGGCGTAGAGGCGATGAGAGTCTGATATGGGCCCTCATTGCCCCATGTTTTATAACATTGACACAATAGATTTTAGATGCCCAAAAGGTATTTAGAGATAGCACAAAGAATGAGTTGTAATGGCCGCCAAAGAAAAGAGAAAGATAGTGAGATCAGGCGCTAAGATAGAAGAAAAATTAGAAATGCCTTTCAGAGAGGAGTTCATAGCAGAGACTCTACAAGCAATAAAAGAGCTAGATGCTGGCCTCGGAAAGACCTTTACAAGCAAGAAGGAATTTCTCCAAGATCTGGAGCGCCTATAAAATTTCATGGCATTCAAATATCGCAGGTCGCCTACCTTCGATAAGAAATTCAAGAAATTTACAGATAGAGATCAAGAATTAAAGAAAAGACTGATCAATAAGATTAGCCAAATATTAGATAATCCTGATATCGGGAATTTCAAAAAGCATAATTTAAAAGGATTGAGAAGCGTTCATGTCAATCCCTTTGTGATCCTTTACAGGGTTTCCGGCGATACGGTTGAGTTTGTAAACGTAGATCATCACGATAAAATATACAAAAAGGTAAAATTTTAGCGATTGAATTTGCGTTTCAATTAATTAATAATGAGAACTTTGAGATATATTATGCTATTTTGAGATATATTATGCTATTACTACTTAGATGGGGCGAATCAGAGAAGTAGAGCTACAAACCACCTTTGGCAAACGCTAGATCCTCCTCCAGCTCCTCCATCGTATAATGCCTCTCGATCTTCCGTTTGCCCAGCTCTTCGAGAAATTCGCGTTTGGAGATCACGGCCAGCCTGCGAGCCTTGCCCATGGTAAGGATGCCTCTCCCATAGAGCGCCAGTGCAAGTTCCATCTTCAATACGCGCTCCTGATCACTCCTTGGTATCTTCATGGAGTTGAGGACATCATCGGGAATGGCTATCGCAGTCATAATAATGCTTCAATTCAATATCTCTAAGCTTACTAATTAATTTTTTGTTTCTTTGCAGCCAGAAATCATCTTTGCATCTGGCTGAGAAGGATTGCATAGTGCTTCTCGGCTCGGAGACTGGGAAGCTGGTGGCGGCTATTGGGAAGTCTAGGATCGCTAAAGGAGTCAAAGCAGGAAACATCATTCAAGGCTGCGGCCAAGGCCCTGAGCGGAGGCGGCGGGAAGCCCGACCTGGCGCAGTGCGGCGGGCCGAATGTTGACAAGCTCGATGAAGCCTTGCGAGCCGGAACTGAGGCAATGAGAGCCAGATAAAGGTCCTTATTGCCTTATATTTTATAATATTATGAGGATAAATTTTAGATACCCAAAAAACATTTAGAGCCTGCACGAAGAATGTACTGTAATGGCCACCAAAGAATATCTGGTAGGTCTGGGCTTTGTCTGGACTTAAAGGCTCAGACCTGTAGGTTGCACATACTGCATCAGGAATTACTTTGGCATCAAACATCTCCGTTAGCATCGGTCTTGATCAACCAGGCATCAATATCAGATTTTCCTTCTTCATCAAAATGGTGGAATGCCTGGCCTGCTAGAATGTAACCACCATCACTCGTCTGCTGGACTGAGCGGGCATCTTGGATTGAATGTATTTCATCACCATATAAAGGCACTCCAAAAGTCTTATTCCATATCTCTCGACCATCGCAATCAGTTTTCATCAGCCAGGCATCGCTCATTAACGCACTATAAGTACGAGCCACTCCTGCTAAAATGTAACCACCATCGCTCGTCTGCTGGACTGAGTTTGCTTCGTCCTCAAGATTACCCACTTTTCCAAAAGTCATGCTCCAAATCTCATTGCCATCGGAATCGGTCTTGATCAACCAGGCGTTACGGTAAGTGGCACCAAAAGATTCGGTCGTGCCTGCTAGGATGTAGCCACCATCGCTTGTCTGCTGGACTGAATTTATCTCCTCATAACAGTATTGATTGGCCCCTCCGAAAGTCCTATTCCATGTCTCTCGACCCTCGGAATCAGTCTTGATCAGCCATGCATCACTGCCACCGGCACCATAGGACTCTGTATATCCAGCCAGGATGTAGCCACCATCGCTCGTCTGCTGAACGGAATTTGCCCAATCGCTACCCGCACCGCCAAAGGTTTTATTCCAACTTTCTGCAGTAACCTGAGACGATGCTTTGGAAGTCGCAGCTTCCATTACTCCGACCTCTGTTGACTCAATGGATTCCCAAGTATACTGCAAATACAGGAGTGTCTCATTTGAGATTGTCCAAAGGTTAGATGTCTCAGAGACCAAATCATTAGTCGTTGCAATGGAATGTCCCTGAAGTGCATCAAGCGGATCAACTGGTTTAGTGATTTCTTCTGCTAATTCAGAAGGGGATTCTTTAAAGAATCGAATCACATCAATATACTCAAGCGTTTCGGATCCGCCGTTAAGGATTTTCTTAGATTTCTTAGGTAACTTAAAAGCGTTCTTTGGATCACTGATTGTATACATTGTGATCGAACATATGGTCTCACCTGTGTTATATAGCGTAGATTCGTATTGAACATCCTGTTTGTTATTCCAAGCATCGTAAAGCTCATCGGTCGTCTCTCGATCTACCTGTGCCATCCCTAAAGTGACTGGTCTTTTCTTTATTTCACCATTTTTTATCACACTAAAGCTAACTACCCTATTATCCACAAGCCTAAGCTCATGGGTTAGGTTTTCAAGATAGGTTAAAGTCTCATTTAGAGGATAATCCGCTGGTAGCGGGTCCGGAACTTGCAGGACAAAGCTATCGAAGGATTTTTTGATCTCATCCCTTGCGGCTTTCAACCCATTTACCCAAATGGTAGATTTATGTCCTCTTTCACCTGATACAGCATCTGTTTTCAAAGGAATCGGTAATCCATTCGCTGTACTTGGAGTCCAAAGTTCAAGCCAGGCAGCGTTTGCTGTTCTTGTGTTATCCCCACTAACCTCGTACTCTTGGCGAGCCATCTCTTCTGTTTTAGATATGGCCATAAACGAGAGTTTATAGGACTCAGCATCCCTGAAAATCCCGCGAAAAGCATCTACAGCGGAAATTGCGCCTAATGTTTTTTTACTATCTTTAATTCCACGGATAATTTGCTTAAAGGTACTCGGATTTTTTAGAGCCTTTTTGGCGCCATCAGGATTTAGAAATTCTTCTGGTGCCATAGCAAGTCCTACGACAGAATTGATAACATCCAAGGAAAGTCTGGCTGCTTCACCCCACCAAGGAGTTAAATCTGCAGCCGTAGCAAGAAGGGCGTAAGAATCAGCAGTTTGGTGTGTGCTGTAATCTATGGAATCGAGAGTAGCATTTTCCAGGTCTCTAACGGCGTTGATCAGCTGTTGTCGTCCCTCCTGATTGCCCTGGTTATCGAGAACAACATTTTCATTCTTTTGCCCTAAAGTTAGTATTGGCAGCAATAAGAGCACTATTATAATAAGCAATAATATCCTCATGGATTACAGACCCCTCATGGATAAGCCGATTATCATTTATCTAAATAATCATTTTGCTCTTGTTGGTCGTCTCGTTATTGCGATATGTTCTAAAGTTCACGCAGTATGTAAGAATCTCATCCCACACATAACTGTATATCCAGAAACTTACATCTAGAGGATATCGTAGCTTTCTGATGGGGGTTTTACCGCTTCTTGCAGGCTGACCACAACCCTTTCGTAGATTGCAGCATAAGAGCGGTCGCATGAATGCAGTAGTTGTTTTGGAGTGGAAATTCTCACCTCCTGATTACTTTGAGTCCCCAATAGAGATCTTGCGGGATAATTACACCATGATAATCGCCGATGGTAAGGCAGAGGCGAGAATCGACTCTGCGGTTTATGAAGCGAATCCCTCAATGCACGACATACTACATGGTGAACTAAATTACCGATTTCTCGGCGTCCAGTTATGCAGCCATAAAGCATACAATTTATCAAGCTCGACAATGAACCGTATTCATCCCGATGGCAGCAGAGACTGCTTCGTAACTGGTAAATGTATCGCCAAAGTCACATTCCATCCAGTTGACTTCCAGGTCAGCAACAAGGAGGGAGCAATCGTTTTCGACTCTAAGCGAGACCGAATTGAAGAGAAGCGGCGCCTTGCTGATTTGGTCAGCAGATACGCGGTTCATGACGAATTCCTCGCAACATTGCTACAAATTTACAGCGCTGCTGTGAATGACTCAAACAACGAACTGGTGCACCTTTACGAAATCCGGGATGCTCTTAAATCGAAGTTCGAGAACGAAAAAGCAGCAAAACAGGCGTTGAATATCTCCCGTTCAGATTGGTCTCGTTTCGGAGATTTGTGTAATAAAAAGCCTTTGCGGCAAGGGCGGCACCGGGGAAATAATCCTGGAGCACTACAAGATGCTACAGATGCCGAATTATCTGATGTACGCAGAATCGCTAAAGCCATGATCGAAGCATACATAAAACTCACCTATCCATAAACGCCGAACCTCGATACCACCAGGGATCGAGCCAAGTTGCTCCAGATGGAGTTATGGGCGGTGATGATCTTCAAGCCCTGGCTTGCTCTCTTGAGATTTTGCCCATCCTGCAGCCGACCGTCTCCCAAGAAGCATTGAAGCCGCCGTGTGAGAAATGACCATTATTTTTCCGGATGCCATCAAGCATTTTATCGATGCCCGATAAGCAGCCATACCTAAACCTATCGAAAGAAGCAGAGAACTTTTTAATGTCATGAAGCCAATAATAGCTCAATGGAGTCCTTGGAAGAGACCATGGCAAAGCTGCCTCCCGAGCACCAGCAGGAGGTCCGTGACTTTGCCTTGTTTTTGGCAGAAAAGAGGGCCAAGTCGAAAAAGAGAAGGCTTCGGCTAGATTGGGTCGGAGGTCTGAAGGAGTTTCGCGATCAATACACCTCACTGGAGCTGCAGAAGAAGTCGCTGGATTGGTGAAGCGGCTGATTTTACCGTTAGCCACATTCATCGAATTCAAGCTCGGAAATCCTCCTCAATCTGTCCTCATCTTTATATCAAAAGAGCTTCCAACAAATCTTCGTGAACAATGAAGATCTTCTTGAACGAATAACCATAAATCCCAAAGTGATGGTTGGCAAACCTGTCATCAAAGGCACGAGGCTAACCGTGGAGTACATCTTGGGCCTCCTCGCCCATGGCACGACCATCGACGAGATCTTAGAAGAATATCCGGGCCTAGTGAAAGATGATATCTATGCCTGTCTTCTCTTCGCCTCCAAGACCCTCGCTGATGCCTCCTTCGTCCCTCTGAAGGCAGAGGCCAGTTGATGCGCTTTCTTGTAGACGAGTGCGTGGGACCGTCTGTCGTTCGCTGGCTGCGCGAGAACAATCATGATGCCACCTCAGTCTATGAGGATTTTCGGGGATGGGAGGACGAAAGCATACTTGAGAATGCGTACTCGGAGAGCCGCATAATAGTAACCATTGATAAAGACTTTGGGGAGATGGTGTTTCGCAGGAAGTTGCCGCATTGTGGGGTGATCTTGCTGCGTAGCGGGTTTGCCGGGGCAGCGAAAAAAATCTCTATGATGCAGAAGGTCCTTTCCCTCCCCGAAGAGGATATTTCTGGCCATTTTATCGTTGTGACAGAAACCGCAATCCGAATCTCCGGAATGATAAATACCTTGGATTAGATAAGGCTGCACCGCTTAAGAGAAGTGAATCAGAGGAGTCGAGTTACAGATTACCCTTGGCAAAGGCCAGGTCCTCCTCTAATTCCTCGATCGTATAATGTCTCTCTATCTTCCGCTTGCCCAGCTCTTCGAGAAATTCGCGTTTAGAGATACCGGCCAGCCTGCGAGCCTTGCCCATGGTGAGGATGCCTCTCCCGTAGAGCGCCAGTGCAAGTTCCATCTTCAATACGCGCTCCTGATCACTCCTTGGTATCTTCATGGAGTTGAGGACATCATCAGGAATGGCTATCGCAGTCATAATAATGCTTCAATTCAATATCTCTAAGCTTGCTAATTAATTTTTTGTTTTTGCAGCCAGAAATCGTCTTTGCCTCTGGTAGAGTAGGGCTGTGTGACACTGCTGAGCTCTGAGATAAGCGAGCTTGTTGCAGTCGTCGGATAGTCGGGGCGGGAGAAGGGCGTCAAGGCAGGCAATATCATCAAAACTGCGGCCAAGGCCCTGGGCGGCGGGGGCGGAGGAAAGCCAGATCTGGCGCAGGGCGGGGGGCCGAATGTCGAGAGGCTGGACGAGGCACTTAACGAAGGCGTGAAGGCAATGAGGGCCTGAAGGTGATTTGAAGAGGCACGATGCGCGATGAAGACTTTCGCGCGAAGCCTCTAAATATATTTCCTGCAAAAGTTTTTTGGTCTGTTTAAACTAAGCATGCTGATTCCATCTATCACATTTTCTAGAAGTGATCTTTCAGCTATCTGTTTGCGTAGATAACTCATGGGGTGCGCTCCAGATTTTAGCTCGATATAATTAAGTAGTAAATACACGCACTGAAGCTGCAATTTGTATATACTATTTTTAATAACTCGTTGAGAAATCTCTGATCGGCCTAAATGCCCTTCGGATTAGATCGCCATTCCAAAGACTATAGGCATGTAGGGTTTACAATCTACTGAATGCGATTTTTCGACAACAGTAAAAGCGATCCTAGAAAATAGAATCTATCGCGTAGAATAACGGAGTTGTAACCAGAAAGTATCCGTATAAAAATATCCTGTGGCTTAGGAGACCATGAAAAAGAGAGGAGGGGATAAGCAGGTTATATGTACTCTTAATCAAAATCCTAATCATTATTTATCGCCATCTAATATACTACTAGGAGTATATTATCTGCACCCATATTTGGGAGGGAATAGAGTGAAGAAAGTATTGGAAATTATGAAAGTGTTCGGCCTATTCTTATTGCTCTTTGCGTTTGTAGGTGCAATAGATGCTTCTGATGATTCCGATGACACGCATACGGTAAGCGTGACAATAACACAAACCTCAGAGTCTGAGAAAGGTAATCCTGTTACAAACACCTACAATAAGGAAATTGAAACAACTGAGTCTACTAATGTAGAAGTTATAGGTGAGATATCCGATAATGGAGCATCGGTGACCACAAACATGGGTGAAATGAACACCAACAAGGATGACACGATCACTACTGAAAGCGATGATCAATTCAGCATGCCCGAATTCAAAATCGACGAATCGCCAGAGAAGTTTACCGCTGCGCTATCAAAATGGATTTCATCAATGATAGACGAGAGTTTAATTGTAAAAATGGACGATTTCTCGCTGTAGACAAGATGATTAACGAGTAATGAACGGAGGATGTGCGGGGTTCTCATTCCCCGCATATACTTTGATCCTGCGCCAGATCGCCGACCAGTTCTACACACCTTTTGGGATAGCTTTCTGCTCGATAGAAATGGGTGTACGCGCCGGGGATGGCAAATTCACATAGTCCTTAGAATAACTTGGTTATCAAAGATTTGAGATCTCTTTGCCCATAAGGGGAATCTACTTTCAGGCTCACCCCAATCATCGCTGAAAGAGCGATCCTGCTCGGCTCAAACCGCCTCCTTTTTGCCGCGTAATCACCAAATAAAAGCGGCATTTTGCAGGCCATACAAAATTCTGGCGCGTTGAGAAAACGCGGCCTTTGCCGCCATCAATGTCATAATATTCATAATATGGCACTCGTGAGCGAAGGCTGTCAATCAACTTATTCCATATGGCTTCAATAGATTGCATATCGAAGGCTATATTGAATTCGAGCTCCTTTTGGTATGTATGGAGAAAAGGAATAAGCGATGCAGCATTGCTTGAAACCCCATCGCTTGTGCGCACTAAGCAAGAGGTATTAATAATCCCAGCGAAGAGCCATAACAGATGAAGACGATTATAATTCTTGTAAGCCTCTTAACGGCCGTTTCTCTGAGCGCCGCGTATACTCCCGAGCAGCAAACCACAATCGACGGCGTAAAGCTCGCATTCACTCTCGGCCAGGCATACCAGAAGGCTCTAACCGGCCAAAACGTGACGGAATTCAACGCCTTGGTCGATCAGTGGAATACATGGGTTGTGAAGAACTTTGAAAACGATACTACTTTGCTCATGGCAAAGATGATTGCGCCGACCAATTTGCAGAAGCCCTATGTCGCGGCCAACGATACCACAAGCAAGGGCGTAGCCCATACGATAGATGGTGTGGCACAGTATACTACCAACGACGCTAATCTGCTGCCGGACACAGCCAGATCAAGATACGCGGCATCGGAGCAAGGAAAGGCCACAGGCTTGAATTACCTGGGCGGGGTCTGAGTCGCCAGGTACTGGCCATTTTTTATTGGCGCACATAGTTACTATAAATGAAGCATGGTTAAGCCCCCCGAGAGAGGGCTTACCAGCTGGAAACCTGCCATATTGAGTAGGGTGCAGTCGTTATTAGTTCTATATTTGAGAGAAGAAGAAGAAGAAGAAGCTACGGAGCTGATGAAGCAGTCGATTGAGCTTCATATGGAGGCTTGAAGATAGACAAGCTGCCCATCCTGCAGCAGACCATCTCCACAAGAAGCGTTGAAGCTGCCGTGCGAGAAATAGCACCCTTTTCCAGATGCCATCAAGAATGCTATCGATGCCCGACAGTCGGCCATACCTAAATCTATCGAAAGAGGTCATCAGAGAACTTTTTAATGTCGTAAAGCCAATTATAGCTCAGTGGAATCCTTGGAAGAGATCGTGGCAAATCTGCTTCCCGAGCACCAGCGATAAGTCCAGGACTTCGCTTTATTTCTGGCAGAAAAGAAGGCCAGGCCAAAGAGAAGGAGGCCCCGGCAGGACCTGGGCCGGGGGGCCTCAAAGAATTCCGCGATCAATACACATCTCGAGAGCTGCAGAAGAAGTCGCTGGACTGGTGGGACGGCTGATTTTACCGTTAGCTACATTCACTGAATTCAAGCTTGGAAATCCAATCAGTCCTCATCTTTATATCAAAAGAGCATCCAACAAATCTTCGTGAACAACGAAGATCTTCTGAGCGAATAACCATAAATCCCATACCCAGGCCTAGTGAAAGATGATATCTATGCCTGTCTTCTCTTTGCCTCCAAAACCCTCGCTGATGCCTCCTTTGTCCCTCTGAAGGCAGAGGCCAGTTGATGCGCTTTCTGGTCGACGAGTGCGTGGGACCGTCTGTCGTCCGCTGGCTGCGCGAGAACAATCACGATGCTAATTCAGTTTACGAGGATTGCCGGGGATGGGATGACGAAAGCATAATTGGGAAGGCGTACTCTGATTCTATTATACCGCAAGGCGAATAATATGAGCCTTAAAGGTCGTTTGATTTAGTAATTAAAATCCTTATCATTATTTATTATTGGTAAATGTACTAGAGCGTATATTGTATTATCCCATATTAAGGGAGGGAAGAAAGGTGAAGAGACATCCGGAAATTATCAAAGAGTTCGGCCTATATTTATTGCTCTTTGTATCAGTAAGTGCAGTAGCCATTTCTGAGGATATCAATGGTGAATTTACCGAGACAATTGCAATATTCGGAAACGACTCAGTAGAGACTGGCAACAATTATGAAAGCACTAATGGTGAAACATCTGAGATAAGCGTTACGATAGTGGAAACCCCATCGTCTGAAGATGTTGATGATACGAATACTGGTGATACGAACACTGGTGAAATCACCGATTCTAAGGACAGCAAAGCAGATGATAATCCGGACCCAGGCATCATGCCGCCCAACTCCAACCCTGACGAATTAACGTACGAAGAGAGGAGTATCGATAAATGGTGGGAATGGGTTTTGTCTACTATCACTAGTGAAGATATAATGTTACCTCCACTCCCACCTGTCGAGGACACGATTGACTTTACAACGACTGGCGATCTCCCGTAGGACGTAACCTACACAATTACCGTCGAGCCTGGTAATGATAAAGCAGATGCCTAGGAGGGTAATGAAAGGAATAGAGGATGTGCGGGGTTCTCATCTTGGACATATTTGCCAAATGCACCCAGGCCCAAGCTGCCCTGAAACGGACACAGTACAAAGCCATCGCTAACGGCGACGAGCCTTATTTTGGCTCTTCGCTAGTCACCCACACGAAACAGTGAGGAATCCTTATTTTGTATCTTTCCCCAAATTGGATGATTTGTGGGCAACTGGCCGCACCGTTTAGGATGCTCGCTGGAACTTCATCGAGGCTTCTTTAAGGCAGGATAGCAGCGTCCCTGCAGGGGTTCTAGATATTTCGCCGATGGGCGGTCAGAGTTGATTCGATGGCCTTTTGTAGCGAAGGGGTAGAGCTATATTCTCTTTTGAATAACAAGGCCCTCTATGAAGCTCGCTATTACCACTATCCTGGCGCTGGCTGTGCTATGCGCCTTGCCCGCCGTCGGGGAGGAGACTGCAAGCTACTGGTCCTCCCAGGCCCAACAGCTCGCCCTGGAGGGCAACTTCGAGAAGGCCGTTGCCAGCTATGACAAAGCCTTAGAGCTGGACCCCTCGAATCCATCTCTATGGATCAACAAGGGATTTGCCCTGGCCAACCTGGGCAAGTTCAACGAGGCTGCCGACAGCTTCGATGAAGCCATCTCGCTGAACTCGTCTATAGCAGACGCCTGGTACTACAAAGGCCTCGCGCTCTCTGTGGGCCTGGGAAAGCACGAAGAGGGAATCGCATATCTTGACAAGGCATTAGATCTTAATCCCAACCATTATGATGCCTGGATAAACAGAGGCATGGCTCTGGCCAATATAGGCAAGGTTGACGATGCTCTCACAAGCTTCGACAAGGCCATTAGCATAAATCCCCAGGACCCCATCGGCTGGAATAATAAGGGAGTTGTTCTTAGGGACCAGGGGAGATATCAGGAGGCCCTCTCAAGCTTCAATAAGGCTTTAGAGCTTAACCCTTCCTACGAGGTCGCAAAGCAGAATAAAGAGCAGACTCAGCAGGATATGCAGGGCTCTTATCAGGACAACTTCTATGAGCTTGACGATATGCTACATAGGGCCAAGCAGAGAGAAGGATCTCTCATGAAATGATTGATGAAGGCTGTAAAAGCTGCGACATAAAGCGCTGGCCTAGCCACCTTTCATAAGGGGAGATAGTTATCCTAGGCCATTCGGTTCCCTACAGGTGCTCGGGGGCAGCGGGGATCGGGCCAATGACTGCGATCATATCCATAGGCCTTAAGCGCATCGCGAACGCAGCGCCCGAGCCCTTCATGGCAAAGATGGAAATCAGGACAGTCCTGGCAAGGACCATCATGGACCTCTGCCTGGTCAGGGTGGGCCAATTTCAAAGCCCGAGGAGAATTCCAGATTTCAAGCAGGCTATGTTTGTTTAAGTCCCCAATAATGAAATCGGGATGGAAGTACAGTTCTTCGCATATTGTAACCCTGCCATCCGGAAGCACAACTACACCACGGCGATCAGCTGTGCAGAAAGCCCTGTCCCAGAATGCTGACGCCCTTTTCTCTTCATCGCCACTATATGGATCTCCCGGCTGGCCGCTAAAAATTATGGCTTTATCAGGAAACTCCTCCTTTATTTCATTTAGCGCACTCTCAAATTCGGTGATATCTTCAGGATAGCAGAACATTTTATCTTCATGGCGATAGAGAGAACGTCCATAGCATGTGAAATGAGCCTTGAATACATGAGGCCGCTCTGCCAGATAGCGGGCTAACCTGATGGCATCTTTGACATTGTAGGGAGTCAAAACAGTATTGGTACGGACCTTAATGTTAGCCTCGCCCAGAAGATCTATAGTCTGCAATATTTTTCTGCCATAGCCTGCCTTTGCGGCCACTAAGTTGTCTATGATATCAGTATCAAGCGCATCGATGCTTATTTGTATGGTTGATAAGCCCATCTCGGCCAACTTCTCAACTTGGCCTATCGATAAGGGATATTTGGTAGGGATGTTGGGATACAGTTTATTCTGGAAGGTAAGTTGGATGAGATCAAAGGCATCATCCCTGCAGAAGAGATCTCCTCCAGAGAAATCTACTGCCTCTATGCCGCATTCATTGGCATCCCTTAGCAGCCGCCTGAATAAAAATAGATTGAACTCATCCCGACCTTTAGCACCTTCTCGATCAGCATAGCAGTAACGGCAGTTTGTAAAACATCGCATGGTTGGAAGCGCTATTAGGGAGCAGGGATATTTGCATCTGGTATCGGATATGTCTATCGATCCGGCAGAAATTATGAAATCTTTAGGATCGTAAATTCGGGCTTTTTTAGGATAAATGCTGGATATATCAACGATTAGCGAACCTATCGTCTGTTCTCTATTCACATGCAGAGACAGCAGTGATTCTATCTCTTTAGATGCTGATTTTAAGTCGAGACTGAATAGATAAGCAACAATCTTCTCGATCTCATTGAGATCGCGTTTGCCATCAAAAAGAGAGAGCATTATAGCCTGTTGAGGATAGAGAAAACGAAAAGCCGCATCGTTTATGCTATTTGTTGAATTGACAGAGAATAAAATAGCTCTGCTGCCATCACGTCTCATCTTCACTTCGGGGCTAAGAATGAGGCCCATAGAATCCAGGAGGGTATATGATTAGAGGCTATGAAACATTACTTGCAGAGCAGCTCGAGCAGGATGTACACGTTGAGCAGCCCTTCTCGCAGCCTTTATCGCATTGTCCTTTTCGTCTAGCCATGATCCCTTCTATCACACTCATAACCTCAAGCTGCGAAAGGCCAGAGGACTCTATAAGCGCTTTCAGCTCATCTAAGCTTTCATTTTCCTCTTCGTACATGGATTTGCCTCTTCTTTAGATAATGCCCTAATTATCGGCTAAAAAGAATTTAAGGGCCCGCGAACTTGCCTGAAGAGCAGCTCGAGCAGGATGTACACGTCGTGCATCCTTTCTCACAGCCTTGGCTGCAGGGTCCTTTCCCCTTCCTTGCAGCTTGAGCCTCCTTGATAGCAATCATGATTTCAGGCTGTGAGAGGCCGGATGCATCTAACATGGCCTTTATTGCTCCCAAATCATACGTACAGTCGCTCATTAAAATTACCAAATCATTTATATAATCGCCATATCATTTATACTTTTCCAAAATACAAGTACTGATTAGTTATATTTTCGCTATCTAAAGCGTCTCCGGCTCGACCTCGTGCTTGAAGGATAGCCTTACCCTGGCCCTGTACTCCACGATCCTGTTATCCTCCAGCCTCGCGTCCATCTCCACCACCTCGGCTATCCTCAGGTTGGTCAGACCTTTGGAGGCGGTCTCCACTGCATTTCTGACCGCCTCCTCAAATCCCACTGAGGATGCCCCAACCAGCTCGATGACGTTGTAGACGCTGCTGCCCACCATCACGCTCTCCATGATCTATTATCGGGCATTCTCATTGATATAATTTGTTGAGTTGAAATGCGTTGTTGAGTTGAAATGTTTTGTCAAGTTGAAACGCTCAGCCCTGAATCAGTCCAACTCCCATGCCTTACCGAATGCTTCCTCTGCATCTTTTGCCCTTCCAAGCATCCGGAGAGCCCAGCTCTTCCCCCGCCAGGCCTGCTGGCAGTCCTGCTCCAGATCTATAGCCTTCTCAAAGGATGCAAAGGCCTCGTTGTACCTGTCCAGGCTGCCCAGCGCCGCACCGCGGTTGCTCCAGACCTCTGGATCTTTGGGGTCCATCTCGATGGACTTATCGAATGACTCCAGAGCCTCAGCGAACAACCCCAGGTTGCCCAACATCGCTCCCCTATTGTTCCAGACTTTTGGCTTATCCGGGTTCAGCTCGATCGTCCTGTCGTAAGCCAAAAAGCGCCTCAGCGAACCTGCCCAGCCGCTCAAGGGCCACTCCCCGGTTGTACCAGGCTTTGGCATAATCTGGACGAACGGAAATGGCTCTATCGTAAAAGAAGACGGCCTCTCTGTACCTGTTGCTGCTGAAAAGCTCGTTCGCCTGTCTACTCCCAAAACTCGGCTGAGAGTATCTCGTCCTCGGGTATGTCTGCAAAGCCGGGGTCCATGTTCAAGGATATTAGTATTAGTAATCATAATGCTGCTGGTCTGTTCGGTTAACCTGTGCGGTTAGCGTGAAGGCAAGAGCCGGAGAGCAGGCGACCATGACCATATCATTTAAGATAGCTGACAGCTATGAATGCAGGCGAGAGGCGGGACATACTCGATGGACAGAAGCATTACCGAGAGCCTGCAGCAGCTATTTCCTGACGCCAAGATCGATGGCTGTAAGATGCGTCCCTACAGGAACTCCAGGATATTCATCTTAGACCTGCTGCAGGGCGACGACCGGCACAGGATAGTGGTGAAATCCTCCAACTCCTATAACCCCAGGCAGGTAGAGAGCGAGTTTAAGAACCTGTCCCGCTTTCGCCTCGGCTGCAAAGATGGGTACGTCTCATCTCCAGAGCCTCTATTCGCATACCCGGAAAAGGGGTTCTTCGTCATGAGCTACATCAATGGCACAAATTTGTCCTACATGCTGCATGAGCTGAAGCCCGCCAGTCGAGATTACCTCAACCACGCCGTAGAGCTCTCGGCTGTAGCCCTGGCCAAATTTCACTCAATCTTTCGAAGGCCCGATGACGATCCCATCTCTGTAGATGCTGCTTCAAAAGAAGAGGACATAAACAGATGCATCGCCGAGAATGTCGAGAGAATCTCCGCGTGTAACCTCCAGCTCAAGGTTACTCCCTTCTTCGACTTCTCCTCCTGGAACGTCCTTCTTGACAAAAAGGGCTCAAAGATCTACCTCATCGACTTTCCCAGGACAGATTACGTCTTCACGCCTCACCTGGACCTGGGCAGGTTTTTGTTCGGACTGGAGCTGATAAAGCAGTACCCCCCAGCTAAGTTCTTGGGAATTAACCGCTGGGACGTAGACGCTCTCTACGGCAGGTTCCTGGACAGATACTGCCGCGAGATGAAGGTTGCTCCAAATGAGGACGACCTCCTGCTGATTAACTGCTTCTTAAGGGCGAATGTTCGGCGCTCGCAGGATCCGCATCGCAAGGGCAAATACGGCTGGCAGTCGCGTCTGGAGAAGCTCTACTTGCAGACATTCAGCGGCGAGTGGCTTAGGCAGTGATTGTTTTTTTCGCCATGCTAAAAATAGTTAGAAGAACCGAGGACTTCGCCTACTCTGTCTTCTCTTCTGTTATCTCCTCGGTCTTCTTTTCTATTATCTCTTCAGTCTTCTTTTCTGTCTTGGGCCCTCGTCCCATGGTTACGAGCGATGCCTTGGCCTGAATCCTGGCCAGAGGATACTCGTCATGAGATGCCTTCTCAAGAGCTTCAACTGCCCTTGTATCTTTCAGCTCTCCTAAAACCCAGGCGGCTCCTGCGCGTACATCTGGGTTTGGATCGTCCAGGGCAGAGATCATCCTTTCAGCAACCTGCTGCCCGAAGGCTGCGATGGCAACCATTGCGTTGGTCTTCACTATGTACTCGTCGTCTTTCAGAGCCTCGATGAGGGGCTCTAAGGCCTCGGAGGGGCTTCGCTTGGAGAGGATGAGAATGGCGTTGGACCGGACAAGCATGTTCTCGTCCTTGGTGGCCTCGACCAGCTTCTCCGCAGACCAGCTGGGGTCCGGCAGGACCGCAGGAATCTTGGGCGCTGCCTCAGCGCCGCACGATGGGCAGGCGGCTTCGCAGGTTTCCTCCATCATGGACCTGGTGATGATGGGGGCTTTAGGCCCTTCTGTCTTCTCTTCCGTCTTCTCTTCCGTCTTCCCCTCGACCTTCTTTTCTTCTTCCATGGCTTTATGATGAGTGTCTATTCTACTTCAGCCTTTCCCAGATCGAAAGCGCGTCTGTTTATGTCCAAATACTTGGGGGGCACAACCTCGCGGATGGCGTCTATTATCATATTCTCGGGCAGAGGAATGTACTTCGTGAGGCTACCTAGCATTACCACGTTCATGGCCTGCGCAGTTCCAGCCTGTCTCGCCAAAGCCGTGGCATCCATGGTCTTCACCTCTTTGCAGACGGCGCGTAAAGGAGAGACGATCTCCTCTAAAGGAGGGTAGCTGGCCTTGCCTGTGGTGACCGTTACTGGCAGAACAGGGTTGATGTTGACAAGGGCCACTCCATCGCTTGATAGGAAATGGGCAAATCGCAGGGCTTCAGCTGGCTCCAGTGCCAAAAGAACGTCAGCTCCCCCTGAGGCGACCATGGGGCTGTATTTGCATCCAATCCTCGTGTGGTTGACGACGCTTCCTCCCCGCTGGGCCATGCCATGGGTCTCGGCTCCTCGAACGGGTTTACCCGCTTTGACGGCAGCCCGGCCTATCACATCCGATATGAGGATTACCCCCTGACCGCCCACGCCTACTATTACTATATCGCACTCCGACGTCCTCATCTCTTCACCTCCTCGATGGCAAAGCTCGAACAGATCTTCGCACACACTCCACAGCCAGTGCAAAGAGCGTTGATCCTGGCCTTCTCTCCCTCGAATTCTATGGCGGGGCAGCCGAAGTCCACGCAAAGCCTGCAGCCCTCGCAGCCCTCGCCCACAGCGAATGCTTTCCGCCCTGTCCCACCACGCCTGGCCTTGATGACACACGCCTGCCGGGCGATGACGACTGAAAGCCCGGGGAACTCCTTCGCCCGTTTAAAGCCCTCTATTGCACCATTCAGATCGTAAGGATCGACAGTCTCCACAAGGCCAGCACCTAAAGCTTTGGCTACTGCCTCCAGTGAGACCTGAGCTGTGGTCTCGCCCGTGGCCGTGAAGCCTGTTGCAGGATGGGGCTGATGGCCCGTCATGGCGGTAGTGGAGTTGTCAAGGACTGTGACCGTAATCCTGGCTTTATTGTAGGCCGCGTTCAGAAGTCCGGTAAGGCCGCCGTGCAGGAAGGTCGAGTCTCCAAGGCTGCAGCAGATGGGGTCGGTTTCGCCGCCGAAGCGAATCCCGCTGGCCAGAGTGATGCTCGCCCCCATGCAAAGACATGTGTCAACTGTGCCCATGTTCACAGCCATTGTGTAGCAGCCGATGTCGCTTGGATAAATGGCCCCTCTGCCAAAGGCCTTTCTCATGGCGTAGTAGGTGGCACGGTGGCTGCAGCCTGGACAGAGCGCTGGGGGCCTTGGAGGCAGGATCTTATCTGAGGCCTCAACCCTCTTTGCAGCCTTTTCAGAAAGCCCTTCCATGCGGGCTATGGCGTTTCTCACCTGCAGGAAGTCCAGCTCGCCCTCTCTGGAGATGTATCCATCCTTTCCAGGTCCATCCTTCACAAGTCCATTCTTTCCAAGGATCTCCACTTCAGGCCTTGTCTTCAGGGCAATCCTTTCCACCTGCTCCTCTAAAACTGGCTCTAGCTCCTCCACTACCAGAACCTTTGAGACGTGCTTTAGGAGCTCTTCGATCATCCTGGAAGGCGCTGGGAAGGTTCCTATTCTCAAGAAGGATAGGTCGAGGTCCAGATCCGCTATGGCTTCCTCTGCATACAGCCCCGCTATTCCAGAGGCTATGACGCCGTGGTCGCCCTTGATGGTCAGCCTGTTCCAGGGAGCGGCCGCTAAAGCCTCTTCTATCGCGGACTGCTTCGCTATCAGCTCTGTGTGAAGCGGCCTTGCATGAACCGGCAGCGCCACCCTCCTGGCAGGGTTCTTGATGAACTTGGCCTCATCTTTTGGAGGCATGAACTCGCCCGCCTCAACATCCGCCCGGGCATGGGAGACGCGGGTCGTAGGCCTCAGCATCACAGGGATGTTGAATTTCTCAGAGAGCTCAAAGCCGTACTTCGCCATGTCTTTGGCCTCCTGGGGGTCGGCCGGATCGAGGCAGGGAACTGAGGCGAACTGTGCAAAGCGCCGGGAATCCTGTTCGTTTTGCGAAGAGTGGCAGAATGGATCGTCTGCTGATATTATTACAAGGCCTGCGCCCACCCCCAGATATGCCAGCGTCATGAAGGGATCGGCTGCAACGTTTAGGCCCACGTGCTTCATTGTGGCGGCCGATCTCGTGCCCGTCCAGGACGATCCAATTGCCACTTCAAGGGCAACCTTTTCGTTTACCGACCACTCTACGTGCACGGGCAGCTCGCCCCTGAGGTCCACCATGGATTCTATGATCTCCGAAGAGGGCGTACCGGGGTAGCCTGCCACAAGCCCCGCCCCCGCTTCCAGGATGCCTTTGGCAATGGCCACGTTTCCGAGGAGATACTCTCTCACAAATAACCATCCTTTAATATATTTTTACTATTTATACTATTTGACAGGGGAATATCGCCCCTTCTATCTGATAACTGTTTTGATGCCCTGGCAGAGCCATCGATCTCCCCAAAAGGCAAAGTTAATGAATTCCGACCCCATAAGATCTCGGAGATGATTGGATGGCAATCCGACAAAGTGGGCTCAATCTACAGCTACCTACCAAGGGGTTGTGAGATCTGCAGACAGGGCGCAGGCCTGGTGCTCTTCGTTACTGGAAAGTGCGAGCGGAGCTGTTTTTACTGTCCCCTCTCAGAGGAGCGCAGAGGACATGAGGTGGTATTCGCCGACGAGCAGCCTGTAGATGACCTCGATGACATACTGGCTGAGGCCAGAGCCATAGGGGCTCTTGGAACAGGGATCACCGGAGGCGAGCCGCTGCTGCGGGAAGGCTTTGTCCTGGAGTGCATAAAAGCCCTGAAGCAGGAGTTCGGGCCCGACCATCATATTCACCTCTACACCGGCCGCCTCCCCAAGCCCGAAGTTCTTAGAAGGCTGAAAGGTGCGGGCTTAGACGAGATCAGGTTTCATCCGCCATACAGAGCGTGGTCCAACCCCCTCGGGCTAAGAGAGACATTAGCAGAGGCCAAATCCATAGGCCTGGAAGCTGGGGTGGAGATTCCCTCCATAGCGCCCGCGCCCGAGATCCTGAAGGCCGTGAAGGAGGCGGATGCCTTTTTGAACGTCAACGAGCTGGAGTTTTCAGAGACCAACTTCCAGGAGATGAGCGAGATGGGCTTTGTTCCCCAGGATCTGGGCTGCGGCGCAATGGGTAGCGAGGAGATCGCGCGGGAGCATTTCCTGCAGAAGGGAATCAAGGTTCACTACTGCCCTTCAGTCTTCAAGGATGCAGTGCAGCTCCGTGAGAGGTTGAAGCGGCGTGCCGAGAGGGTGGCAAGGCCTTTTGACATTCCCACAGAGGACGGAACAATCGTGTACGGCTCTATTTGCGGAGATACGACAAAAGCCCTGGAGATGCTGCAGGATCTGGGGGTTCCAGAGGAGATGTATGACGTTAAGGATGGGGGAATCGATATCGCCGCCAGAATCTTAGAGGAGATTTCGAAAGAGTTAAAAAGCATCGATTGTATTATTTCATTAATTGAACGATACCCCTTAGAGGACGGGCTAGTTGTAGAGAGAATACCTTTATAATCCTTAGGTTCATTGCTAAGGGGCGGTGATTTTGCCGGATGGAGAGCGCTGAAGAACGGATCCAGGAGAGGCTCAGGAATTACCTAAAGAGGGACGGCATCGGCATACGAAAGGCCGTTTTAAAGCTATTTTTGAGCGATGGGTCTTACACTACAGAGGATGTTTACACCTACCTGGAGAAAGAAGGCTTTGACGTGAGCTACCGCGGGGTCTCGGCAATGGTCGGGCTCATGAACACCCGCCTTGGCATACTGAGCATCGACGTTTCAGGTGATCACAACGTGTACTCGCTTAAAGGAGACCATAAGGCAGTCGTGAGGTCTGTGCTGGAGAACTATTAGTATCACAATTTTTAGTTCGGCAGCCTCAGTTCGGCGGCTCGCCCCTCTTCATTCTCTTCAGGTACTTGTTCAATGCCCGGTCAGCGATGAGGTTTATTCCTGTTAAGGCTGCATGGACGACAGGTCCGGCGGTCATCCTCTCGCTGTAGAGTTTGTGCAGTTTTTTGAGGTGCTTGAGGTTGTACTCAAGGCAGAGCCCCACCAGCTGCCAGTGCTCCGGCAGGGCACAATCCTGGCCGAATCCATTTATCTTTCCCAGGCGGGTGCCGGCCATGGGCGTCAAGAAGAGGGGCAGGATGAGGCCTGTATATTCTTGCAGCGATTCCACCAGCTCGGTTGTCTTTCGCACATCATCGGCCGTCTCTCCTGGTAGCCCAAGGACCAGGCTTGCTACAGGAAGCCACGACTCCTCTGCAAAGAGGCGGTAGCAGTCTCTTACGATCTCCGGCCACTGATTCGTATCGGAAGGAAGTGCCTTTCTGGGCATGTGCATCTCCATTATCCTGCAGCTACCAGTCTCTATTCCAATCCAGGCGGACATGTACTTCTGGTCGGAGCCTATGCCCACAGCCTGCGAGACCTCTCGAAGAAGACCCTGGTTCTGGTGAACTGTGGCCAGGCTGAGATGGGAGACGTCGATGGTCCTCGGCCCAAGCTCCTTTACCATATTCACAAGTCTCAGAACCTTCTCTGGATCGGGCTTCATTCCCCTGGAGCCGTAGGTGAAGACGTCCTCGGAATGGAGCAGTATGTCCCTCTGCCCGCTTCGCAGGTTTACGCGAGCGTCCTCCAGTATATTCTCCAGAGGCCGATACCGCACTGTGCGCATGGTCGGAGAGCAGAAAGAACAGCCCCGCCAGCATCCTCTTCCTATCTCCACTATGCCCGAGATTGTGGCTCCCCGGTTCACAGGGATCTTCTCTCCAGGAACAGCACTTCCCCTGATAATGCGAGACACCTCCTCGCCATCAATCATCTTTTTGCACATCTCAGGGAAATCGCTCTCCCCCTCCCCAAGGTAGATATGGTCCACCGGCACGTCCTCGCCCATCAGCTCCCAGGCTCCGTTCCCCCCTACCACCACCTTCGGCCGATGCTCCTTTATGAGAGGATGATTTAAAAGAGAGAGGAACTTGGACCTGTTGTGAGGCGCTCCCCTACCGATCATCTCCTCGATCTCACGCATCGCGATCTTTCCCAGAGGATCGTCATGGGTTATCCCCACAACCTCCGTCTCAGGGCCGATGGCCTTCCCCAGGTGATCGGGATGGGCCACCATCACCTCAGATCTGTCGAAGCCGGCCTCCAACAGCGCAGCCTCTACCTTGCGCATGCCGCAGGGCGCGATGAGAGCAGAGCCGTCAGGGGCTGCAGGCACAGGAGGACAGAAGAGCCAGCCAAAGACCCAGTCCGGCATGACCGACGCGGGCAATGTTGCAGCAAAGCCCAAGAGCACGCCGCCGTGGTAGCTGCTCATCATGGTGGGATCGCTGGTGAGGACGATTCTCTTGCCTGGCATCTTACTGGCCCAGAGCTTCGCCCAGGCAGATAACGTTGTTGACAGATTTGGGCTCCAACAGGTTTTTATCGGTGCGGCAACCCCAGAGAGAACGTGCAAGAGAAGTCGCTTGGTGAGATCAACGAGCGCATTCGCGACGGCAGCGCCCGCGTGGTAACGGCGGAGGAGATGCCTTCCATTGTGGACGAACTTGGAACCGCCGGAGCTGTGCGCGAGGTGGATGTCGTAACCACGGGGACCTTTGGAGCAATGTGCTCCTCGGGGGTCTTTTTCAACCTGGGGCACTCCGACCCGCCCATAAAAATTCTTAGAGCCTGGCTGAACAAGGTCGAAGCCTATGGCGGCGTGGCTGCCGTCGATCTCTTCCTGGGCGCCACCCAGCCATCCCAGGACAGAGGAATAGAGTACGGCGGGGCTCACGTCATAGAGGACCTGGTTGCTGGCAGACAGGTGGACGTAGAGGCAGAGGGTGCAGGCACAGACTGCTATCCTCAGCTGGAACTGGAGACCAGCCTGCGCCTGGAGGACTTCAACCAGGCCACCATGCTCAACCCCAGAAATGCTTACCAGAGGTACAACGCAGCCACGAACTCCTCCGATAGGACCATGCACACCTATATGGGCACGCTCCTGCCGCGCTGCGGAAACGTACACTACAGCGGATCGGGAGTCCTCTCGCCACTCTCCAACGACCCCAACTTCGATTACATCGGCATGGGCACGCGAATATTTCTGGGAGGAGCCCAAGGGTATGTTGTAGGCTCAGGAACACAGCATAACCCGCAAAACGGCTTCTCGACGCTCATGGTCACGGGCGACCTGAAGAAGATGAACACCCGCTACCTGCGGGCGGCAACTTTCCACAAGTACGGTCCTAGCCTTTACCTGGGGATAGGCATTCCCATTCCCGTCTTAAACGAGAGGATAGCGAAGAACACGGCTGTCAGAGACAGAGACATAAAGGTTCCTGTAGTGG
This sequence comes from Methanotrichaceae archaeon, assembly GCA_963847095.1. GTDB lineage: Archaea > Halobacteriota > Methanosarcinia > Methanotrichales > Methanotrichaceae > CAWJYS01. Next base: position 31,807 of record CAWJYS010000004.1, read on the forward strand.
ACTACGGCATACCGCGCCGGGATAGGCCGGCGCTCAAGGTCGTGAGCTACGAGGATCTGAAGTCGGGACATATAGAGCTCAACGGCAAAGATGTCTCCACCTCTTCACTCTCAAGCTACCTCATGGCCAGAGAGATCGCAGAGACGCTGAAGTGCTCTGTAGAGAAGGGCGAGTTTCTGCTGACACAGGCAGTTGAGCCGCTGTCGCGTACAGGCATGGCTACGGCCCATGAAGCAGACCAAAGAGCATCCAAACGTTGAGGACGTCATGAGCCGCGACGTAATCACCGTTAGGGAGGACATCAACGTGGGCGAGGCCGCGAAGATAATTGTCGGAAGCAGCTTTGATCATCTTCCCGTCGTCTCATCGGATGGAAGGCTGATGGGAATCATAACCGCGTGGGATATATCAAAAGCAGTTGCCAACGGCAGTGTCTCAAGGATTGCAGAGATAATGACGAGAAGGGTCTACTCTGTCCACCCGGATGAGCCCATCGAGCTGGCTGCGCGAACGCTTGACTCCTTCAGCATATCCGCCATGCCAGTGGTGGACAGGGAGAACAAGGTCATAGGAATGGTCACTAGCAACCACATATCCCGGCTCTTGGCGAGGAGGCGGTAGAGTTGAAGCTCATGCTCCACGTCGCGCCAGGTATTGTGCGCTATCCCCTGATAGCCTCGGTCATACTGGAGACCTCGGCTCTTTTGAACATAGAGAGAGCAAGCATCGATGCAGTGAGCGGGGAGATTGTGATCGAGGTAGCGCCCGAGAAGTGCCGGGAGGTCAGGGAGGCCTTTGAGCGCAGAGGCGTGAAGGTCGTCCCCCTGGAGATACCGGTGATAAGAGACGAGAACGAGTGCGTCCACTGCGGAGCCTGCGTCTCTATCTGCCCAACAGGGACATTCAGGTTCGATGACTGGAAGGTCGTGGCCGACTCGGGCAAATGCATACAGTGCGGCGCGTGTGTGTCAGGGTGTCCCCAGCGCGCTTTGAAGCTGGTGCTCAAGTAGCCCTTCTTTTACAAAGGCTTATGGTCCGCTCGATGAACGGACTGCGGCCTTTTCTTGAGTTTGCAGGAGTCTATTCTGAAACTAGAATCGCATCAAACTCTTTGTGGCTTTGTGGTGGATTCCGTTTTGTCTAGTAGCAGTCAAAGGCACAAAGAACGCCGACACAGAAATCTTTTTAGCAAACAACCATCAAGACGAGCCGATAATTGGCTACCTAGACAAGCGATATCGCGACGATTGAAGAGCAATTTGATTCTATAGAAATAAATATTCATTTTATGTAATGGATATCACTGGCCCCTACAATGCGAATATGCCATTTGGAGAGTAATAATATTAGTATTAAATTTTGCACGACATAATTTTACATTCGAAAGAAATAGGAGATTATATATGTATGAACTGTTATTACTCGTGAAATAAGTAATCGGTGTATATTTCAGCTGTAACTGGGGAAGGAGAAATGCGCACGAACGGAGAGGGCATCTCAGGTAAGCGAGAAGGAGAATTCCTGGAACCGAGCAAATTTTTATTAGGATTCTCGTCCATCTGTGGTGAGGCTGAAGCATTTATATCCTTTTCACAATTAATCTTAATTAAACTGGTTGCAGGCCAGGGGGCGGGGTGCGATGTCTGAAAATTCCATTTTTTCAAGCCTGGGGGACTTTGCCGAAGTTCTGGCAGACCCCAGGGGTTACGAGCCGGAGAAGCTGAAAGCCCTCTCTCACAAAGCTCCCGATCCATTGTCCTCCTTCATTGAGGCCGCCCTCTCCTCAAATGGGGACCTCATGCACCTCAAGCTAAGAGAGCTAGCAGAGCACGCAGCGCGAGAGAATAGCTTCCAGGTCTGGTTCGATCTGGGAGTCCTGGCACATCGCTTCTTCTTCAACCAGGCAGCCGCCGAGTACTATGAACATAGCCTTGAGCTGGCAGAGACCGTTGGAGACCCAAAGAAGGCTGCTAAGGCCCTGAACAATCTGGGCAGCCTCTACGCCGAGGTTGAGGACTGGGACAGGGCGGGAGATTGCTACACGAAGGGCCTGGATTATTTGGAGAGGTCTGAAGACAACTCATCTATGGCATCTGTGCTTAGCAACCTGGGCGATGTCTTCCTCCGCAGCGGCGAACACGAAAGAGCCCTGGAGTGCTACCAGAAGGCGTTGATCAGGCTGAAAGATTCCGGAGATTGTACAGGCGCTGCAGAGGCGTTGAACAGCCTAGGCAGAGTCCACCAGCTCAAAGGAGATCTGGGACTTGCTGAAGAGTGCTATAAGCAAAGCCTATCTGAGACAGAGCGCTCTGGCGACAAAAAAGGCGCTGCCAGTGCTCTGGCAAACTTAGGCGCAGTTCACCTGCTCAACGGATCCTGGGAGAGGGCCATGAGCTGCTATGAGATGGCCCTTCACAACTTAGACGAGATCGGAGATCGGGCGGGCGTGGCCAGGATTCAGGGCTACTTAGGAAACGCCCACTTCAAAGAGGGCAAATGGTCGCGGTCCATTGATTATTACCAGAGAAGCCTGGCCGCCCTGGAGTGGATGGGCGACCTGAACGGGGCTGCTTCCACCTTGAACAACATGGGACTGTCCTTTGTGGAGATGGAAGAATGGGACAGGGCGGTCGACTACTTCCACAAGGCCATGATCATAATGGAGAGCCAGGAAGATTCAAGCGGCGTGGCGCGCATCCTCTCCAACCTGGGCAGCATCTACTACAGACGGAGCCAATACAGCGAAGCCGTGGACTGCTACCGGAAAAGCCTGGAGGTCAAGGAGCAGATGAGGACCTGAGAGGAATGACTGCCACCCTCAATAACCTGGGGATGATTCACGCCGATATAGGGCGAGTGGGACCAGGCAGTAGAGTGCTACCAGAAGGCCATAGACATGCTCAAGGAGATGGGCGATCTCCTGGAAGGGGCCAAGGCCATCTCCAACCTGGGCAACATCTACCAGCTCAAGGGCGACCTGGATATGGCCAAGGATTTCCACTGGGAGGCACTGGAGATCCAGGAAAGGCTGGGAGACCAGCATGGAGCCTCCAAGACCCAGAACAACCTGGGGCTGATCTACCAGCTTAAGGGCGACTGGGACCTGGCTGCAGAGTACTTCAAAAAGAGCCTGGAGACCAAGGAGAACCTGGGCGATGTGCAGGGCGCAGCCACTACGCAGGCCAACCTGGGGAATATCTGCCAGCTCATGGGCGACTGGGATAAGGCTGTTGCCCACTTCCAGGGAGCCATGGAGACGTTCGAGAGCCTGGGCGATGCCCACGGCGTCTCTGCCATATTAAACAACCTGGGCAACATTTACGCAGATAGGGGCGACAGCCTGCAGGCTCTGAAGTACTACAACATGAGCCTGGATGCCAAGCGGGCACTGCAGGACGAGACACGGCGCGGCCACTACTATGGGCAACCTTGTCAGCATCTACTACCGGCAGGGCCAGATGGAAAGGGCAAAGGAGCTTTACAGCCAGAGCCTGGAGGCGTTCTTGGAGCTGGGAGATCAGCAGTGGTGCTGCCAATCCCTCTTTGGCCTTGGAAACATCTGCGCTCTGGCCGGGGAGTGGGAAAAGGCTGCAGACTGCTTCTGAGAAGTGCATCGAGATCCAGAAGTCGCTGAAGGACGCGCATGGAGTGATCAACGCCTTAAACAGCCTGGCGAGCATTTACCACAGGACCGGCAGGTGGCAGGAGGCTGTTGAGAGAGTACCGGGACGTTCTGACTACGCTTCGGTCCATGGGAGACGTCCACGGCGCAGCTGCTGTGCTCTGCAACCTGGGCAACATCTACTCAGACAGTAGGAGACTGGGACGGGGCCATCGCCAGCTACACAGAGAGCCTGGAGATCTTGGAGAGGCTGGGAGACGTCTACAGCATCGCTGTGGCCCAAAACAACCTGGGCAACATCTGCTACTGCCGGGGCGACTGGCTCCTGGCAGTGGAGCACTACAGCCGGGGACTGGAGGGCTTTGAGCAGGTCGGAGACCAGAGGGGTGCAGCCTCAGTCCTTAGCAACGTGGCCAGCATCTGCTACAAGAGAGGTGACTGGTCCCGGGCATTAGAGTGCTACCAGAAGAGCATGGATCTCTTCGAGATTCTGGAAGATCCCCACGGCATGGCCAAAGTCCTGAACAACCTTGGCACATTCTACTACAGAAGAGGCGAGTGGTCGCTTTCATTAGAGCACTTCCAGAGGGGCCTGGAGGTGAACGTGCGCCTGGGCAACTCTGAAGGCGTTGCAGAGATGCAGGCCAACATAGACATGATCAGGTCCAGTCAGGGCGAGGTCAAAGCGAGCGTAGACGATTACCTCAGCCAGCTCGACTGCATGGAGGAGGGCGACCTGGCGGGCCGAGCCGAGGTCTTGGCTGCGATAGGCGGCGCCTATGCAGATCGCTACGAATGGAACGAGGCTCTATCCAGCTACTTTGGCAGCCTGACTCTCTTCGAGCAGCTTGGGCGACATCTACGGCCATGCCCAGACTGCCTTCAACATCGCCCTCATCTACAAAGATAAAGGCGACTGGAGCAGGGCGGTGGAGATGCTTGAGCAAGCCAGGAGATCTTCATGCAGCTGGGCGCCCTCCCTTGCATTGCCATGGTCAAGATGAACCAGGGGATTATCCAGAGCGCTCTTGGACGAGGACGAAAAAGCGGAGGAGGCCCTGTCAGGCGCAGTAGGCATCTTCGAGAACCTGGGAGCTATGCCAGACCTCTGCGAAGCCTACATCGCCATGGCCAGGTTCAAGCTCAAGGCCGACTTGCCAGTGGAGGCGCGGTTCTACCTCTCAGAGGCCGATGCTCTGGTACATAAGATAAATTACGAGCCCATCCGCATAACGCTTTTCAGCGCCTGGGGCGAGTTCTATCAAGGAGAGGGACTCTACAGCGACGCATCCAGGAATTACCAGTTGGCTCTAGCACTTTCACGAAAGCTCTGCAACCCCCATGAAGAGGCCAGGGCTCTTAGAAACCTGGGGTGTGTGGCACTGCTTCAAAAGGGCTATCCGGAGTGCGAGGCCTTGCTCCATCAGGCCCTGGAGATCTTCAACAGGCTCGAAGCCATGTACGATGTAATGTCCCTCTATTACAATATGGCCTCCCTGGCCCTGGCCCAAGAAGAGTATGCCAGGGCTGAGGAGATCTCCATCCTTTTGGAACGCCAGGGAAGGCTCCTGGGCTACGTCGATCTGAACATCAGGGCCCTTGTAGCAATAGCTGACTGCGAGATGCATACCGGACGAAAGGAGGAAGCGAGGAGGGATTACGCCCGAGCCCTGGAGCTTGCAAAAGGCCATGGCGGTGCCACCTACTCCAAGACGCTCAGCCTGCTGATGGGCAAGGTAATCGAGTGCCTGGAGGAGGCCGCCCCAGCTAACGGTGATAATATTTTGGAGCTGGAAGCGCTCAAGCGAAAGCTGCAGAAAAAAGATTACAAGGGCCTGCTGGAGAACCTGCCCACCGTCCTGGATACCTGCCGCAACTAGAGGCTGGACCCAACGACGTCTGGCAGAAAGCTCAGCTGCAAGTCGAGCTCTGCCAGGGCGTGCCTGATCTCCGGCTCCCTGAGAAGGGCATCCAGTGCCTGCAGACGGGCAGTGACATCCCAGATGCTGCTCTTCTTGTACTCGCTTCTGAACCGCACGGGAGCGTAATATATCTCGCCGTAGTTGTTATCCGCCTGCACACCAAAGTAATCCCTGTCGTAGAAACCCTGGAACTGGCTGATGATCGGCTTGTAGATCATCTTGAGGGCAGGAACATAGTATTCTTCGACCATGCTCTGGACCATTCTGTTATCGGTCTCTGCAACTTTTAGCCTGATATATCCCTGCCCGTGGATGTACTTTGAGTAATGGACGCTGTACTTCACGCGCGACCGCAGATCTGTTCTGAGAGCCAGGATGAACTCGCAATTATCTTCAGTCTCAGTTGGGTCCAGGTTGAGGAAGTAATTGATGTAGAGCACCATCCCGTTATCGAAGGATATAATCACATGCGACTCATCGGTCTTCGCTCCTCTGGTGCTTATGTCCTTAACTTCCCATCCAAAGAGCATCTGGGCTTCATCCTCGGTAAAGCTATGAGACGCAAACTCCCTAACCTTCTCCAGAAGATCTCCCATGGTTTCCCATCAGACACCTCCTTGGATTGCATAGATTACGGTCTCGACGGTTTTGTAGAGTGGATTGCAGCTGGAATCTCCGGATCAAATCCTTTGTGGCTAGTAAAGAACAGGCGCCGAGATGCTCTGAGCTTCAGCTGTAAGTATACGGATGTTCCAGAGGCATTCAAAGAAGATTTCTACAACGCCACTGAAATCGATGGTATCATAGTCAAGAATCTTGGAAACAAGTTTATTGGCTATGTTGCTTACACGGTTGAATTTCCCGATGTTAAAGGGGTTCACCCCGTCGGTATCGATCTCAATGAAACCAATGCTATCGTGGCTGTCGATGCAGACGGAAACGAGCTTTTCATAAGCGGCCTGGATCGCAGAATCAAGAACAAGCGCACTTCTAAGACGATCAAGCGACTTCAGAGAAAGCAAGCTCTTAGAAAGGCAGAGGGCAAAAATACTCGAAGCGTTGTCCGAGCCCTCAAACGGCTTAGAGCTAAGCGATCTCGTAGAACCAAGGACTTCTGCAATTGCACTTCTAAGAAGCTGGTCGAATGGGCTCCCAAGAACTGTGTTCTTGTGTTCGAAGATCTGGATTTTGAGCAGGGAAAGCATGGTAGCAAAGCCTGGGATAGACGGTTCTCTGTTTGGCCCCGTGGCATGTTATACAACATCTCTCTCTGGATCGGGATAAATATTATTGTTCCTCGCTGTTTTGTATGAGAGGATTTGGAACGGGAACTTCAGATCAAAATCTCTTTGTGGGGAGATCTCCTCTGCGCCCCCCCCCCGTCCTTTGTGCATCCTTTGTGAGCTTCGTGGTCTATTGTAGATTTTGTTAGCTCTAGGATTTGACAAACAGTTGAACGATATCAAACCACAAAGACCACAAAGCTCACAAAGGAGCAATCAGAGAAATCTTGGGAAGCCGCGGAATTCACAATAAACATCATTACACTCGAAATAGCAAAGAGCCAATATTATGCTGCCCAAAACAAAACAATAGCCGATGCAGCCAGCGTCAGCGCTGTGGTCGCAGCCATGAACCAGACGGCTCTGGGAACATCCGAGGTATCAGGCACCTTCCCCTCGTCCAGAAGGACATAATAGCCGGGCTTCTCCAGCCGAATTCCCAGAGCGCCGGCGCAGGCGGACATGGGCCAGCCGGAGTTTGGGCTGGGTGTTCTTTTGTGGTAATTTAAAGCGGCCCTTATAGTATCACCGGCCTTCGCAGGTCGGGCCAGGGCCATGAAAAAGATGCTAAGCCTGGCGGGAAGGAAGTTGGCCAGATCATCCAGATGAGCGGCGGCGAAGCCCAGCTCTTTCAGGCCTTTGGTCTTGTAGCCGAGCATTGAGTCCATGGTGCTCATGGCCTTGAACGCAAGCGCCGCCTCCAGGCCGAGGCCAAAAGGAGAGAAGAGGACATAATAGAATATGGGCGAGAGGATTGAGTCCACGTAGTTCTCGGAAAGCGATTCTATGACAGCGGAGGTGGCCTGCGATCGAGTCAGATCTTTGGTCTCGCGGCCCACAAGGGCTGGCAGCATCTTCTTGGCCGAAGATATGTCGCGATCGATCATCTTCCCTATATCAGAGGACACCTGCAGCAGACACCTCATCGCGAAGGTGGACTTAAGAAGGTAGGCAGCGACCAGAATGCCAAAGATTGGAACGACGCTCGCGGCCAGGACGAGCAGGTGGCCTGCTAGTGTCGTGGCTATTATTACTGTCAGCGCCAGGACAAAGCCCTGCAAGCGGGTGGGTCTCTCGCGTGCGAGCGCACGGGTGCGCAAGGAAGATATGAGTTTGCCGATCCAGACCACGGGGTGAATCCTGGCGGGCGGCTCTCCCAGGAGTATATCCATGGAGGCCGCCAGAAGGAATATCACCAGGGCTTCAGGAATCACAGCATCCCCTCCAGCTTTTTCCAGGCCGCTGAGAGGGCTTCGCCTTTCATGAGCGCATCCATGATCGTTTCGGAGACTTCGGTGAGGTGGATCAGAGTGCAGGCCTCGCAGCACCAATCGCCGCCCTCAGATCGGCCTCCGGTTCTGGGGTCCATGCAGGGGTAAAAGGGACAGAAGCAAAAGGCACAGTCCTGCTCAGGAAAATGGCAGGGGTACTTCTCGCAGTTCAACCTCTGCATTTAAGGACGCGCTCCAGGGCGGATATGAGCTGTTCGTTCTCATTCCTGTTCCTCACGGCCAGCCTTATGTAACTCTTTCCAAGGCCAAAAGACTGGCAGTCCCTGACGAGCACGCCCTCGGCCATCATGCGGCTGGCAAGATCATCGGATGCCAGCCCTGAGGAGGTAACGTCTACCAGGATGAAGTTCACCATGCTCTCCAGGGGACGAAGTCCCAGTCTTTGCAGGGCGGAGGTGAGGTATTCCAGCTCCTCTCTTATTACTGTCCTTGACCTCTCCAGGAAATCCTCCTCGCCCAGGAGATAAGATCCGGCGGCAGCAGCTATAGATCCGAGGGACCAGGGAATCCTGGCCCTGTCCATGATCTCTGCCACGACTGGGTTCGCAACTCCGAAGCCTAACCGCAGTCCCGGAACGCCGAAGGACTTGGTCAGCGACCTCATGACGAATAGATACTCTGCTTTGGTGCCAGCCTGGCAACGCTCTGATCAGGATCGGACAGCTCAATGAAGGCTTCGTCCACCAGGAGAAACGTCTCGCTCTCCTCGCAGCGCTCTGCAAGAGAAGCTATCTCCTCCTTTTGCAAGAGAACTCCAGTAGGATTATTCGGGTTGCAGATGAAGGCTGCCTTTGCTTCATTTAGATCTGAGTCGCTGAAAAGGGGCATGCCCCCAGGACCGATATCGACCCTTCGTACGCTGCCCCCCGCCAGAAGGGATTGATTCTCGTACTCGCCGAAGGTGGGCTGGGGAATCAGAGCCAGGCCGCCTTCTCCAAGAGTCATTTCCGCGAAGAGCCTGATCAGCTCGGAGGAGCCGTTGCCGGGGACGATGTTTTCAGTAGATACGCCCACAAAGCGGGCCGCTGCCTGCCGAAACTCCATATACCTGTTATCGGGATAGTAGCCGATTCGCTCAAGCTCCTTTAGGACTATGGCCTCCAGGGGCGGGGAACCCAGGGGGTTTATGTTGGCGGAAAAGTCCAGCGGCGTGGGTCCAATGGATGCAGCCTCTCTGAACTTGCCGCCGTGCTGGCAAACTCTTGCCGACGCAAAGCTTCTTTTGATGCGATCTAACATGGGACGAGGGGCCTTTCTCTCATGTTCGCATTTCAACTTAGCGACAGGGAGTTTTGCATTAACAATCGTGACCAGATCCGCGCACGGCATCCACGAAAGCGATATATAGATATACTACTATGATAAGGATGAAGATAAGGACTATTTTATATTAACCAGTATCCGAAAGTGTTTTATGTATTTTCAGCCAACGGGAGCGGCGTATATCAAAGTAAAAGAGGAGGCCAAGAACCCGATGGTAACAACCAAGGGCAGCTTTGCTGTTGAGGACATGAAGAACGTCCAGATCAACATCGGGGCTGTCGTTAAAGAAGAGGAAGAGTGGGACCAGGAGATGGGTCCTTACCCCAAACCTGGCGTTGCAACGCTTCGTGACTGGGACTTCAAGATAGCCAACCGATACAAGATTATGTATGCGCCCGCCGACGATACTTGCACCCTATGTACTTATGGTCCATGCGACCTGACCGGCAACATACGCGGAGCCTGCGGCATCGATATGGCAGGCTATTCTGGCAAGATCGTTCTCATCGCTTGCCTGATGGGTTGCTGTGCCCATGCTGCCCATGGCAGACATTTGTATCACTGGTGCCTGGATAAGTTCGGCGACATGAAGTTCGATATGGGCGACGAGATTCTGGTGGATTCCCCCCTGTACCAGACTATCATGGGCAGCAAGCCCAAGAGCCTGAAGGACTTCAGCGAAGGCCTCAACTATCTGGAGGAAGAGGTCGTCCAGCTTTTAGCGGCTACGCACACCGGCCAGGAGAGCGCTTTCATAGATTTCGAGTCCAAGGCTCTGCATGCAGGCATGCTGGACCTCCTGGGCATGGAGATCTGCGACTTGATGCAGGTCGTAGCCTACGACATGCCCCGCGGCGCGGCCGATGCCCCTCTCATTGAGATCGGCATGGGAACCCTGGACCAGAACAAGGGCGTTTTAATCGCCTACGGTCATAACCTGGCAGCCGGCGCTGAGGCCATGGTCTACGCCGAGGCCAACAACCTCTGGGACAAGGTAGACATTGGTGGTGTTTGCTGCACGGCCCACGACCTCACCAGGATTGCTGAGGGCACTGGACATCCGAGCCTGGCCAAGAACATTGGAACAAAAGCCAAGGTTGCCGGAGCTATGGGCTGGTGGAGAAAGATGGTCCGCTCTGGGGTCATGGATACCATAATGGTAGACGAGCAATGCGTCTTCTGCGATGTCTTAGACGATGCCCAGAAGCGCAAGATCCCCGTCATCGCCACCACCGACAAGATCATGATGGGCCTGCCGGACAGGACCAACGATCCCATTGATTCCATAGTGGACGACCTGGTCAACTTCAAGGACCCCCGGTGTAGCTATCCTCGATCCAGCCAAGGCCGGCGAAGTAGGTATCAAGACCGCCATTGCAGTCAAGCCCAAGCGTACTGAGGCCAAGGCTCAAAGCCTTATCACCGAGGAGCAGTTTAAGGAGTATCTGGAGAAGTGCACAGGATGCAACGAGTGTGCCTTCGTCTGCCCGCCCCACACAACCATAAGCGACCTCATAGCCGAGGCCAAGAAAGGCAACTTGGAGCCATTCTCCTCGCTCTACGAGACCTGTGTGGGATGCGCCAGATGTGAGCAGGTTTGCCCGCAGAATATCCCCATCATGAACCTCTACGAGTACGCCAACCGCCAGTATGTCAAAAATCAGAAGTTCAAGATGAGAGCTGGCCGTGGACCCGCAAGAGACACGGAGATCAGGTCCGTCGGTGCACCAATCGTCCTTGGAACCATCCCAGGAGTTATCGCTCTGGTAGGATGCAGCAATTATCCAAAGGGCACCAAGGAAGCATACGATATGGCCAAAGAGTTCGTGGACCGCGGCTACATCGTAGTTACCTCCGGATGTATGGCCATGGACATGTCCTTGTACACGGATGCCGATGGCAAGACTATCTGGGAGCAGTACCCAGGCGGATTTGATGGACGCAACATCTGCAACACCGGCTCTTGCGTATCCAACGCCAACATCGCTGATGCCGCCATCAAGGTGGCCACCATATTCGCCCACAGAAACCACAGGGCTAACTTCGACGATATCGCAGACTACATCCTCTCAAAGGTAGGAGCCTGCGGCGTGGCCTGGGGACCCTACTCTCAGAAGGCTGCAGCAATCGCGACGGGCTGTAATAGATTGGGAATACCGGTAGTCGTTCAGCCCCATTCCGTCATGTACCGCCGCTCGTTCATGGGCAGGGCCGACAAGCCCGAGGACTGGATGGTCATTGACGCCCGTGACGGCAAGATGCAGCAGATCGAGCCCGCACCCGAGGCCATGCTGTACATCGCCGAGTCCAAGGAAGAGGCCATGATCGAGATGGCCAAGCTTTGCCTGCGTCCTTCGGATAACAGCATCGGCAGGTCGATCAAGCTGACCCACTGGTGCGATATCTCCATGAAGTACTGTGGCAAGCTGCCCGACGACTGGCACATATACGTCCGGGATGCCAAAGACCTCCCCATCACCTACAAGGAAATGATGATGAAGGAGCTGGAGTCGAAGCACGGCTGGCAGATCGACTGGAAGAACAAGAAGTTCATCTCCGGACCGCTGCGGCCTGCTGATGTGAGCTTCGATCCGACCAACCTCCCGAGGAAGATAAGGGTGAAGAAGTGAGGGCGAGGAGGAGATAGATATGGCAGCTGAAGTTAAGAAGGGTATTGATACTACCAAGAATGCCGTTCCCTTTGAGATGGCCCAGATCCCTGGGCCGGAAATGGCCAAGACCTATTTGCCGAAGGTTATAGGAGCCATAATCAAGAAATCGAAGAGGCCTCTGCTCGTAGTAGGTGCAGAGCTCTTCGACGACCCCATAATGTTCGACAAGATGATCGAGATCGGCAAGATGGGAATACCCATTGCAGCCACAGCACACAGCGTTAAGGGCTTCGTAGATAGGGGCTACATGAACAACGTCTATCAGATCGGCCTGCACCCCCTGACCAACTACCTCAGGTTTGAGGACTGGAAGGGCCTGGACGGGCAGGGCCAGTACGATGCCGTTATATTCATGGGCATCTTCTACAAGTTCGCCAACGCTATGTTCTCGACGCTCAAGCACTTCAACAGGAACATCAAGCGCATATCCATTGACAGGTACTACCACGTCAATGCCAATATGACGTTTGGGAACCTGGCGTTCACCCCCGACGACTACCATGCCGCCGTGGACGAGTTAATCGCAGCAATGAAGAAATGACGTTCATCTCATCAGAAGAGGTGTATTAATGGCAGATGTAAAGTTGGATATATCCCCCATGTATGAAGGGGAGCGCATCAGAAAGGACGACCTATGGGTAGAGCTTGGAGGCCCCAAGGCTGACGGATTCGAGCTGTCCCTTGCCACCCCCATGGACCAGATACAGGATGGAAAGGTTACAGTAGTTGGACCCGACCTCAAGGATGTCAAGGAGGGCTCAACCATACCCTTCGGCATGATCTTCAAGGTCGGCGGCGAGAAGATCGAGAAGGATCTTGAGTCGATCATCGAGAGGCGCAACCACGCCCTGCTCTCCTACATCAGCGGACTCATGCACCTCAACCAGAGGTACGACATCTGGATGAGGATCGGCAAGAGCCTTCAGAAGAAGGGAGTCACCTCCTGGGTAGAGATATTCACGCCCGTCATCGACCTGTACAAGGCTGAGATGCCCTTCATCGAGAAGATGGAGATCACAATCGTCACAGACCCTGCCAAGGTAAAGGAAGAGCTGGCCAAGGCCATGGAGGTCTATCAGGCCAGGGACAGCAGGGCTAAGGGACTGCACGATGAGGACGTCGATGTCTTCTACGGATGCACTCTCTGTCAGGCTTTCGCCCCAACATCAGCCTGCGTGGTCACTCCTGACAGGCCATCGCTTTGCGGAGCCATCACCTGGTTCGACGGCCGCGCTGCAGCCAAGGTTGACCCAGAGGGCCCCCAGTTCCCAGTACCAAAGGGCACAGCGGTTGATGCAATCGCAGGCGAGTATGCATCCATTAACGAGGTTGCAGCAAAGAGGTCCGGCGGCGAGTACTCAGTCATGAAGCTGTACACCTTCTTCGACGCACCCCACACATCCTGTGGATGCTTCGAGACCATCGGCTTCTACATGCCTGAGGTTGACGGCATCGGCCTTGCTGACCGTGACTTCAAGGGCGCAACACCAAACGGACTGCCCTTCTCCACCATGGCCGGCCAGACTGGCGGCGGCAAGCAGGTCGTCGGATTCCTCGGCATGGGTATCCTGTACTACTTCTCCACGAAGTTCCTCCAGGCAGACGGCGGCTGGAGAAGGATCGTCTGGATGTCCAAGAACCTCAAGGAGAGAGTAAAGGCAGGCATTCCCGATGAGATGTTCCCCAAGATCGCCACTGAAGACGATGCCAGGGACGTCGCAGCCCTCAAGACCTTCCTGCTGAAGGTCGACCACCCCGTTGTAAACGGCGTCACCAGGCCTGTTGACAACACCAAGATCACCGAGGGCTGGAAGCTCGACGAGGTCACCGATGAGCACAAGGAGAAGGTCATGGCCTATATCGAGAAGACCGGCGGAGATATCAACATAGATACCGTCAAGTCCGAGCTTAGCCTGACAGAAGGCCAGTTCATGCAGGTCGTCGAGGCCCTGCAGGAAGATGGCGTTCTCGAGTGAGCAAAAAGTTTCAGGAGGGTTGAAAAAATGCAGCTAAAACTTAAACCTAAGGCCCCAGCAGCAGCGGCTCCAGCAGCCGCCCCAGCAGCCGGCGCTAGCGCAGCAGCACCCATGATGGCCGCAGGCGGAGCAGGCGGCATCAAGCTCGTGCTGAAGGACGCCAAGATAAGCATAGACAAGGTGACACTCGCTAAGTAGAGGTCGCCTTCTTCTCCCTTTTTCGAGGAGGAGACGAGACCTCAGCTTTACGAGTATGATTATCTTAATATAAAGTGAGGGAGATATAATGAAGCTTACTCTTAAGAAGAAAGAGGCTGCCCCAGCCGCGGCCGCACCGGCTGCAGCAGGTGCAGCGCCAGCAGCGGCCCCGGCCTTCGCCATGCCCGCTTCCGGCGGATCAGGCGGCATAATCTTAGAGCTAAGGGGTGCATCCGTACACATAGCTGAAGTGGTTATCAAGCCACAGACGCAGAAGAAGTAAGGAAGGCTAAACCTTGGGGAAAGTAATAGCGGTAACCGGAAAGGGCGGCACAGGAAAGACCGCCGTGGCCGCAATGCTCATCAGATACCTTGTGAAGACATCTGGCAAGAAGTACAAAGTTCTCGCCATCGACGCCGATCCGGATGCAAACCTCGCGGATGCTTTAGGCGTCAAGGTGGGCAAGACCATCGGCGACATGCGAGAGTTCATGCAGCAGTCCCGGTACACTACGCCTCCCGATACGGATAAACAGATACTTTTTGAATCCAAGCTCTTTGAGATACTGATCGAGGAGGAGGGGTACGATCTCCTGGTTATGGGAAAGCCAGAGGGGTCAGGATGCTACTGTTTTGTCAATAACCTCCTGCGGGCAGTCATGGATAAGACCGTGAACGATTACGATCTGACCATAATAGATACGCCTGCGGGACTGGAGCACTTCAGCAGGAAGACCATACCGGACCTCGACAGCATCATCGTGGTCACTGACGAGTCGAGGAGAGGTTTGACAACAGCCGAGCGCATTCGCGACCTGGCCAGAGAGATCGAGCTTCGGTACAAGGATCTGTACGTGATCGTGAACAAGGTCACCCCCGGAAGGAAAGATAAGGTACTGGAGACCGCCCAGGGCTTGGGGCTAAAGGTTATCGGCACTATTCCCTACGATGAGAGTTTAGCCAAGTTAGACTTAGTGGGAGATCCATTGATGGGCCTGCCCGACGACTCGCCAGCTGTAATGGAGATGAACAGAGTCGTCCAGGAGATTAGGCCTATGAGGGTGATTTGAATGGCAGGAAAGATCACATTATCTGACCTGAACAAGACATTGTCAGAGATGAATGTTCAGTCCCTCGAAGGTGTCAAGATCGAGGGAGATATAGAGATTGAAATCGACGCAGGAGCAGGCGGCGTAGGGCCCCTGTTTGCTTATTACTTCGGCCAGGAGGCTGCACAGATTGCAATGCAGCTCATCAGGTTCGCCAAGGCTGTGGGCTATCCAGTAGAGACATTGCTCCAGCCCGTGGCAGTAGCCCAGGCCGTAGCCCCAGCTCCAGCCGGAATGGTCGCTGCCGCAGCCGCTGCTGAGCCAGCCTTCAAGTTGGCATCAGCACTCGCCAGCGCCAAGTTTAGCGTCGGCATCGACAAGACGTGGAGGACCCCCATCCAGGAGGTCACCATCGGAGCCACCAAAGCCGACGGCGGAAGCCGCGGTAAAGTGATGAAGCTGGGCGGCGAGAAGGCCATGCCGTTCTTCCCGGATGCGGGCATGCCCCACGCACCCAAGATCACCATGGACGTCTTCGACATGCCAATTGGCATGGCAAAGGCAGTCAAGATGCACTACGAGGATGTCATCAACAGCCCCGGCGAGTGGGCCAAGAAGGCAGTCAAGAAGTTCGGCGCAGACCTGGTAACAGTTCACTTAATCAGCACTGACCCGCTCCTCAAGGACACCTCAGCCCAAGATGCCGTCAAGACCGTGGAAGAGGTTCTGCAGGCTGTGGATGTGCCGATCTGTATCGGCGGATCGGGCAACCCCGAGAAGGACCCGATAGTGCTCTCCAAGGCCGCAGAGGTGGCTCAGGGCGAGCGCGTTCTCATCGCCTCCGCCAACCTGAACATGGATTGGGAGAAGATAGGCAAGGCCTGTGTGGACAACGGACATGTGTGCCTGGCCTGGACACAGCTGGAGATCAACTCCCAAAAGGAGCTGAACAGAAAGCTCATGAAGGTCGCCGGCGTTCCCCGCGAGTCCATCGTCATGGACCCGACAACAGCCGCGCTCGCTTACGGCCTGGACTTCGCCTACTCCAACATGGAGAGAATCAGGCTCGGCGCCCTCAAGGGCGACGATGAGCTGACGTTCCCCATGTCCTCCGGCACCACCAACGCCTGGGGTGTCAGAGAGTCCTGGATGGTCCGCTCACCCAATAAGGACGACTCCGACTGGGGAGACCGCATGCTCAGAGGCCCAATCTGGGAGATTTTGACCGGATTCTCTCTGGCCATGGCCGGTGTGGACATCTTCATGATGATGCACCCAACAGCTGTTGCCTACGTGCATGAGATCACTCAGTCCCTGATGGGAAGGATCGATGCCAAGACGCCCGATACTGCCGCTTGGCTCAAGATGGGGGTGTGAGTACAATGAAGGAAACCAGCCCGCTTAACCTTTACAAGCAGCTTCCCCAGACCAACTGCAAAGAGTGCGGTGAGCAGACCTGCATGGCATTCGCCGCGGGCCTGATCTCCAGGACCAAGACTGTGGATGACTGCAAACCTCTGCTGGCAGAGAAGAAGTACGCCAAGAAGCTTGCTGCCCTGAGGAGCATCGTTGCCCCTGAGCTCAAGATGGTCATAGTAGGCACAGGCGAGAAGGCCGTGAAGGTCGGTGGAGAGGACGTCATGTACCGCCACCAGATGACCTTCTTCAACAAGCCCCCATTTGCCTACGATGTAGCCGACAACATGGAAGAGGCAAAGCTTGTAGAGCGCGTCAAGATGATCTCCACCTGGCGCAAGTTCTACATCGGCAAGTGGCAGAATGTAGAGATGATTGCAGTTCGTTCCGTGACTGACGACCCGGCCAAGTTCGCAGCCTGCGTCAAGACGGTCATGGCCAACTCGAACTTCCCGCTCATCCTCTGCTCCTTCAATCCCGCCGTTTTAAAGGCAGGACTTGAGGTCGCAGCCAAGGCCAGACCACTCATCTACGCCGCCAACAAGGACAACTGGAAGGAGGTCGCTCAGCTCGCCTCTGATTATAAGGTGCCAGTGACCCTCTCAGTGCCCTTCGATCTGGATGGCCTGAAGTCGATGGCCGTAACCTTTGCAGGCATGGGCTTAACCGATCTCGTCCTTGATCCAGGCACTGCCCCCAACGGCAAATTGCTACAACAAAGCCTGCTGAACTTCGTCAACCTGCGGCGTGCTGCAGTCGAAGAGGCTCAGAGGGATATTGCCTATCCAGTCATGGTGCTGCCCATCAATGCCTGGCTGACCACCGATGATCCGGTTCGCGCTGCCTACTGGGAGTCTGTGCTCACCGCTGCCTTCGTCATTCGCGGCGGAGCCATCATGATCAAGCACTCCACAGAGGCCTACAGCATGATGCCCGACATGCACCTGCGCTTCAACATCTACACCGATCCAAGGACGCCCGTGCAGGTCAAGCCCGGCATCTACAAGGTTGGCAACCCAGGAGCTGAGTCTCCGGTCTTCCTGACCACCAACTTCGCCCTGACCTACTACACAGTGGAGTCGGATGTCGCATCCAACGGCATCGATGCCTACATCATCGCCATCAATACCGATGGAATCGGCGTGCAGGCGTCTGTGGCCGGCGGCCAGCTAAGCCCCACCAAGATCCTGGATTCCTTCAACGAGGCCGCCTTCGATTGGAGCGCCCAGAAGTATCCAGCAGTAGTTCTGCCCGGAATGGCTGCCAAGTTCTCCGGCGAGCTGGAGGACCTCTTCGCAGGCAAGGCCAAGATCATGGTCGGCCCGAAGACTCCGGACGCATCGTCGGCTGGATGAAGGATTTCTGGCCACCCAAGTAAACGAGAATATGTGCCCCCCCAGAGGGCACATAATCCCTTATTTTATTTTTTGGTTTATTCTAAGATCCATTTACAAACTTAGGAGGTAGATGAATTATGTTTTCGAGGAAAACCACAGTTGCGCTGGCCGCAGCGGCGCTGTTCGGCCTGTTCGTCTTTAACGCCTGTGCACAGTGGACGCCGGGCGGGACGGTGATTAATCTCGGAGGCTTTGAGCTGGGAAGCCCTGCATCTGCAGAATCCGTCAGCGCCAAGCCTTACATGATAGGCAATCAACTCACGAATAGCCTATCTTCGGATAACTTAACGATGAATAGCTCAACGATGAATAACTCAACGATGGATAGTTCGCAACCCACGGCGTTGCCAATAGCCGATTTATCCGGTTACGGCAAAGACAGACGCGAAGGAAATCTCAAGGGATACACCAACATCATGTATCCTCTCGCAGAGTCAGCAGGGTTCACGGCGAGCACTGCTACGGGCGGTGGGTCCGGCGGCGGCTGTGGATGCTGATAGCTAGCTAAACTCAGCAAATCGTAATTTTTTCTAACATCATCTTATTTTAAAGCACCAAAAACTAATAAAAGTAATAGCAGGGCCTGATCAAAGCCCTTACTCCAGCTCCACCTCTTCCACCGCCTCGCGCGGCGCCAGCAATAGCTCGTTGAAGAGCAGGATCTCAATCACCTGCGCCACATAGCGCCTCTGCTGGTACCTCTGGATATCCTCGTTCATCCTCAGATCGGCATCCACCTGAACTCTGATTAAAGCCAGCCGGAGGTCCCTCTGGTCGCCCTCGTTCAAGCATATGCCGCAGATGTTCTTCAGCTGCCAGGGAAGCCTCATGGGTTCCCTCAATATCCTGGCCAAAAGCAAAACGTAGTCCTTCGGCTCTCCGATAGCATCCTCTCCCGTGAGAAGCTTCAGGTCAGCTGAGGAGTACTTCTCTCCCTTTATGATCACATCAGTCTCATTCAAACCATATCACCAAGCATTATCCTCTCGCAGAGCCTCAGGTCCTCTGCAGTATTCACGTTCACTGCCAGCTCCATTCGTTCCATTATCAGATGGTAATCCTCCTGTTCCTCTTTTATGCATTTTCCGTCCAGCACGTTGACGCCCGCGGGCACAATGAGCTGGCCCCTGTAGTTGAACAGAGAATCGGGGCGGCGCCCAAGTCGGCCGTGCAGACAGATAGGCGTATGCGTGGAGAGGGCAGGCTCAGGTCTCCCTTCATATACACCCATTATCTCATCTATCAGGTCAGCGGTTATCAGTGGCAGGTCTGCCATTATTACAAGGACAGGATCTCCAATTCCAGCCGCCTCAACGCCAGAGATCATGTCTGCCACGAAGCCCACTCCCGGCGTATCCACTACAATTAGGCCGCGCTCACTCGCCCATTCCTTGGTTTGCGGCACACTATCTGTCGCTGCCACAAAGATTCTCTCTACAGAGCTGTCTTCCAGTGCAGTGACCACATAATCGATGAGATGTCTTCCGAGAAGCCTGACCATGGGCTTCTCACCCATTTTCAAGCGCGTTCCTCTTCCGCCGGCCATCACCATAGCGTCCAGGGTAAGACACCTCCTAAAGTCAGGATCGCGGCCAAAGCGATTGCCCGGCAAATCTCGTTAGTCGCGCCGATGCCGTCTCCAGTGGAGCCGCCGAAGTTCCTCTTGGCAACAACTACCATGTAGAGCGCTGCTACTTGCGAAACCGCTAATGCGGCAATGCCGAGGGGACCTAAGACGGCAGTGCACATTGCTGCAGAGATGATAAGACCGATGAAGAACTCCTTTTTGCCAGTCTTCTCGATCATGATCTGTCCGAAGCCCTTCTGCAGCGACTTCGAGAAGGCGGCGAAGGCGATCATGGATTGCTTGGCCGATACCTCCGCCGCGACCAACGCCAGGGGCAGAAGACCTGCAGGAAGAGAGGAGATGACAGAGTACATGGCCAGCAGCATTACAGATATGAAGACGCCTCCGCCCGTGCCCAGGTTCACGTCCTTCATTGCCAGGACCTTCTTCTCCAAAGAGCCGTGAGCGATCACCCCGTCTCCGAAGTCGGCCAGGCCGTCTATGTGGTTTATTCCGCATAGCTTGTAGATGGCTATTATCACCACTATCGCGACCAGCCCCGCAGTCAGGGCCTTCGAGGCGAGGAGGGCCACAGCCGCGAATATGAGGCCTAAGGCAAGTCCAACCACGGGAAATACATAGACATGCCTCATCAGGGCATCTATTCCCTCCATGCTTATGCCCACCGGAATGGTCGAGAACCAGCCGAACCCCGACCTGAGCGCAAATAACAGATCTTTCAGCCCAACACCGCCCTGGTGTACATGTTAGAGGATACGCCGCCGATTAAGCCCGCCACCACGTCGTCCATGAAAGGGCCGAGCCTTCCCAGTATTCCGGGCTTGGCCTTGTCGTAGCGAACATAGTCGAATACGCCTTTGTAGCCGCCCACGTACTTGGCTATGCTCATTCCCAGAACCTCGTCTGCTATTAGACAGGTGAGGTCATTATCGTAGTCTGCCTGCTTCAGGTTGGGGAGGTTTGACCTGCTGCCTTCGGACTCCAGGAGCACTCCCGCATAAATGAGAAGCGCCAGGTTGGGATCGGATAAGGCAAGATCCAGCTCCTTACGAAAGACGGCTTCCGCCTTCTCGCGGGTCTCAACACCAGGATGAGGAAAGTAAAGCTCCAGGGCAGAGGACACTATCTCATCTAAGGTGATTCCCTCGTCCTGCAGCACATCTCTGATATCTCTCTTGGCCATGCTATGGCAGAATAGATCGGAAGGATAAAAGAATATCTGGATCTGGCGAAGTTATTTAAGGTCCTGATGGCATGATATGAATTTGGGATATCCATGAAGACCATGGTCAAGATTTTTGTCGATCACGAGCATCTGGTTAGAGTGATTAACACTCTGACTGATCTGGGAATAACGGGCTTTTACCTCGTCGAGTACCAGGGCATGGCGCCGAAAACCTGGAGGGACTTCCGCCTGAAAGAAGACCCAGAGATGGCCCTGAAAGCCATAAAAGACCACGCTGAGCCCGGCGTGATGGTGAACACGGTTGTCGGCTCAGACAAATGCGACAAAATAATAAAAGGGCTCGAGGAAGCTTTAAAAGGAATCAGGTACACGATCATCGGGCACAAGGTTACCTCTATAAAGGTGAAAGGGGACTAAATGGTCATGCAAAATCTAAGAGATGAGGTAGAGGCGGCTCTGGAGAGGATCCGGACAGGGCTGCGCGTGGAAGGCGGCGACGTCCAGCTTGTGGACATAGAAGACGGAATCGTCAAGGTGAAGCTGCAGGGGAGCTGCGCAGGCTGTCCATTCTCGCAGATGACGCTCAAGAACTTCATCGAGAAAGAGATCAAGAAAAGCGTACCGGGCGTAAAGGGCGTTGTAGCAGTATAGCTCAATTTCTATTAGAATGGAACAGGCATCAAACACAAAACTTTGAAGTATTATTCAGTGTATATTACAAAGAGGTCAAGTTCATGTTTCCAACCAAAAAGGTCCAGAGTTTGATAGGCAGCAAGGTCCAGGTAGAGATGAAGGGCTCTCCTCGCTACGTCCTGGAGGGCGTCCTTAACAGCGTAGATGAGTATCTAAACCTTCACCTCATGGAGACCGTAGAGCTGATAGGCGGCGAGAAGACGCGCTCTCTGGGCTCTGTGATCCTGCGCGGGAATAACATCATTCTCATAAGTCCAATTGAGTAAAGGATTAAGGAGTAAGAATGTCTGCTGAGGAGGCGCTGGAGTACATAAAGTCGCACCAGGAAGGCGTTTTGCAAAGCGACCTCTGGAAAGCGCTGAAGATCGATTCCCGTAAATGCTCCCGCATAGTGGCCAAGCTCATCAAGGAGAACCTCATTACCAGGGAGGGCGAATCGGTCGAGGGCATCAGGACCTACAGGCTTTATTACGCGGACAAATCCAACAGCAGACGATTTAAATCCCTCATGGCGGTGGAGATCTTCGAACCATGCGCTGGCTGCATCGAGGAATGCGTGCCCGAGCACTGCGCCAAGCTCAGCGAGTGGATCTTCGCCATAGTGATCGGCGACGAGGGCGGTGCAGAGTTCGAAGACGACGAGGGGATCGAGGGCTAACCGTAGTTTGAATCTTTTTTCTGCGCTTCCCCAAATCGTTTTTGGCTTCTCGATATTTCCTGTAAATAAAATCTAATGGTGAGGATTATCTAAGCAAGCGATTTAGCCTAAAAGGATTTCCAAAAGAAGAGAAGGCAAGCGCTAAGATTGACCTGTCGGTTTTTGGGATTTTGTGATGAACCCCATCCGAATTTCAGGTACTTATCTGATCTGCGCCAAAACCCCTTTTTATCAGGATCTCTTTAATCCTTTGAATGTGGTTGCCCTGCAGCTCAATGAGGCTGTCCTTCACAGTCCCACCGCAGGCGAGCTTGGATTTCAGATAGGTACATAGCTCCTGGAGATCTATCTCGTGAGGATCGATGCCCTGGATGACAGTCACCTCTTTGCCGTACCTACGTTTCTGAACCTTGACCGCTATTCTTTGCTGCTCTTTGGCAACCTCTTCACAGATGCAAAGCTCCCTGGGAAGGCCGCAGACAGTACACATTTGAGAACTCATTTGGTGGCAGTGACCTCCGATAGATATAGGCCAATACAGCGGATTATGCTATTAAAATCTGATGGTAAGCACCTCATGGAGAGGCACGCTTTGCCGCGGTCGGCCCCGCCTTCTTATCTCCTCAACTTCCGGCAGACGACTTCTGGAGATGAAGATGACCAGGGCCAAAAGCAGCAGAAGATCCCTTCGGGATACCCTCTCCTGAACCGTCCTCTGGGAGAGCCTGCTGGCCTCGGCGATCAGGCTCTGTGTTGGCCTCATCTTCCGTGAATACCTTTCCTCCATTGGCCATGATCAGCTTGGACAGCTCGGGATTGAATCCTATATCCCTGTACTCCAGAGGATAGTTCACGGCTACGCCGTAATCCCCGACATAGTAGATGCCCGTCTGATCGGGCGTAAGTGTTGCCGCATATCTCTTATCGCCCACCTTCTCCACGTTCGCTCCGTCTATGCTTGGCCGGGCATCGCTGGAGATGATGATCTGCAGGGGCGTGCCCAGCCAGCCGTCCTCGGCCTCCACCCGGTTGGTCTCCGGACGCGGGTCGCCGACCGCCCAGTTGACCGTGGAGGAGATCACTTTGGAGTTGGGGGATGAGTAGAGCTGGCCTGCCCAGGATTGCCGTCATCTGTAGAAAGCGCTGCCACGCGGCCCAGGCCGTACCTCCAGGCGGTGAGAACGGGCTTGCCGTCTGCCATGGCCACCAGCCGCTGTGAGCCGGGCTTGGGCGTGACATCATTGAAGCCGGTTATGGTGGCGTTCAGCTCCAGATCAGAGGTGATGTAATGGTTCTTGTTGGCCACAGAGTATAGCAGTAGCCTGCAGCGGGTTTCTCCTCCGCAGGCTTTTGCTCCGGCAGGCCCTGGACCTGGGTGGTCAGCGATTGTGGGTAGACGAAGGAGGCATACTCGGCCCCGGTCTGGCTGCCAGATCGTCCAGCTTGCCCGTCTTTCCAGGAAAGGCCTGCACCTGGATGAGGCGAGTTGTAGTGTTCATCTCGCGAAGTAGTTGGACAGAAGTGCCGAATGACATCCTCGTAGTTCCAGAGGTTTCCGTCGGAGAGCACTATCAGCTCTCCCTTGCCTGCCGCTGCGTTCAGCATATCCCAGGCCAGCTGCAGGCCGATATCCAGGAAGCTGTTCTCAGTCCCTGTTGGCGCAAGGCTGGCGATTCTCTCCTCTAGAACGCTTCTGCCCCGCGAAAGGGGAATGGGATCGGAACGCCATAGGCCTGGGTGCCGAAGACCACCAGCGCCGACATCGTAATCCTGGAGGTCGGGGGACTTGAGCAGCTCCATTGCCAGGGCCTTCTCATAATCCAGCAGAGGCGTGCCGTCCTTGGTCTGCGTTCAAAGAGGCTGAAGGATATGTCCAGCACCAGGATCACGGTCTTGCCCCCTTCGAAGGTGCTGGGCTGGATCTGACAGGCAGGACTCCTCCAGAGAGGAGTTGAGGTAGTCTCCCAGATCGTAAGAGTCTGAGCCGCCCACAACCACCAGTCCGCCTCCTTCGCGCACATACTCGTTCAGCCGGTCGAGATCGGTGCTGTATCTCTGATCGTCGAGGACTATGGCCTTGTAGCCCTCAGGTCGGGGGGCAGGGACGTGGCGGTGGTGAGCTTGTAGAGGTCCTGCATCACCGTTGCCAGAGGAGAGGGCCATCAGATTCTTCGGAGACCAAAAGTACTTCGGGCTTGGGGACGACATAAACCGCCTTCTGATAGTCGTTGTTCACGGGCAGCCTGTCGGGAGCCATGTTAATGCTGGCCCGAAGGATGTGAGTTCCCGTCTCCAGGAAGGCATGAGAGATCTTTATTGAGGACGTGCCGTTGCCAGCGATGCTGTCTGTGTAGATAAGCGTCTCGTCCGCAAAGACTGAGAGGGTTCCCTGGTAGCTGCCCGAGGAGCGTACGACTACAGTAAAGGGATAGTCTCCCCCCAAGGACTGCAGTGTTCGTCCCCTCGATCGTCCACACTTGAGTCGCTGGCGATTGGCCTGCAGATCAATGGCAAAGACGGTGGCGTTCGACGCCCTGGCCAGGGCGAGGGCCTCATCCAGAGGGCGGCCCTGGTTGTTTTGGCCGTCTGAGACCAGAACAAGGGTCTCTCCAGGAAGGGAGTTCTGAATTATCTTATCCCCCAGAGGAGTTACGTCCCCTGAAAAGGACCTGATCTGGGAGCCTCTCAGAACCTGAGCAAGGCGCGCAGCAACGTCTGGGTCGAACACCTCCATGGAACCGGTCTGGTCGTCCAGTATGGTTATGCTGGGGCTAACGGAGCGCACTGTGTGCGTTTCCACAAAGTAGGGATTGGCGGCCGCCAGCATGATCAGGCTGAACACTATCAGGCGGCTGGCCAGTAGAAGCCTGCTGCCGCCCCTGACCCGCATGTAGATCAGGCCGGCTACGAGCAGCAGGGGAATAGCCCAGAGGAGCTGGGGCATGGAGAAGTACAGTCCCTGAATCAAATCTCTCGCCTCCACCTGATGATGGCAAGCTCAGCCACGACTGCAAGGGCCGCCAGGGCGATGACCCAGGGGGTCAGATCGTTCTCAACTTGAGTCTCCCTCGGCCTTCGCCCGCGAACTCTCCTGCGGATAGGGCTCGCGGCTCTGCTCAGGTCGGACTCCTGGGAGTCGTACATGTTCGCAGCTATCGTCTCTTCGCGGAAGCGGTACATTCCCACCTGGTCCAGGAGAAGATTAGTGGTAGTAACTGTGCCGTCGGGAGTATCCACAACGGTGGTCTCTCCCAGGGGTATTATCTCTCCGGTCTTGCGGTTGGACTCGGATAGGTCAGGAACTCCGGTGAGCCAGTTGACCATCTGATGCCAGAAGATGGGATACTCCGGCCTGAGGTAGAAGTCGGAATCCTTCTCCAGGCCGTCGTAGACGACAGTTCCCTGGCCAAGCCGCCAGTAAGAGAGAACTGGAGTGCCGCTCGCCTCCACAAGCGTAACAGAGCGCCGGCGGGGCACAGCCTCGGGGTAGCTGAAAAGGCCGATCTCGTCGAAGTGGATTCCATCCGCGAATCCCTGGTCGCGAACCCAGAGGTTGGCTGGGCCCTCCGACTCGCCCGTTACCCTTACGGGCAGGTACTCGGGGCTCTCGCTATCGGATGCGACGAAGACCACTCGTCCGCCTGAATCTATGTAGCGATTGAGCTGGCCGTCAGAAGATGCATTTCTGGAGACCACTATCAGGTCGAAGTCGTCGTAGTTTCCAGAGCTTTGCACGCGCACATTGGGCAGAGAGCGAAGTGCCGCCAGGGCTGGGCCCTCCTCGCCCAGATAGAGTACGTTCTTTACTCCCGCATCTGGCACATAGACGTAGGCGTCGTTATCCGAGGCTATGGCGTCCTTCACATCCAGAGCGACTCTGTTTACTCCGGGGTAGGCGGTCAAGGAGAGGTAGAAATCTCCGCCAGAGGGGAGGTTGACTGATCTCTCTGTTGAACCGCCGGAGCCGCTGATGGTTATTGGAACAGATCTTGAGCCTCCGAAGTTGTGCAGCAGAGCGGTGTGGTTCACGTAGCCCGCTCCCGCCACATTCCAGCCATTCACAACGGCCACGTTCTCTCCGCCCCTATAGGAGTCCGCGAAGACGATCCCGACGCCTCTGGCCTCAAGCTGTCTTCGCGTGGCTTCGGGGTCGTCTCCAGTCCAGCTCACGAAGTCGGATACTACGAGCATGTTCCCGCCCTCCTGGCCGAGGAGGGTGCTGGCCAGGAGCATGGCTGAGGATAGGTCCGAGGACACGGCGCGAGGCGTTAGCCTGGCTAAAACGTCCCTGGCCTCGGCGCTGCTGCCCTCCTGGAGCGCGGCCACGGGGATGTTCTCCGCCATGACGATGCTAATCCTGTCGTAGTTATCCAGATAGGGCTCTGCCAGGCGCAGTGCCTCGGCGAAGCTTCCCTCCATGCTCGCTGAGACATCCAGGACGATGGCGAGATGGCTTCCCGCCGTTCCCGTAGAAACGGTATAAGGCCCGGCCGCAGCCACCGACAGAGAGAGAAGCACCAGGAGCTGCACCCAGAAGAGAGGGTCGCTTACAAGGCGGCTCAAGACCGCTGAGCGCTCGGCCTCGCCCTCCCGGAGGAAGAGGGTGGACGAGAAGGGAACCTCCTTCGGCTTAGGGCGGATGAGGTATACTATGATCAGGGGTATAATGCTTAATAGCCCCAGAAGGGCCAGAGGGTTCTGGAAGGGCATCTAGCAACTCTTTGTGCCTATAAATATGAAAAGGTTTGCGCAGCCAATAAATACGATCGAAAAATTCCCAAGATTAGACCTGAGTCTTCTCGAAAGAGGTGTCAGTTTAATGGTCAGCGCCATGGAGATCTACATGCTATTGCCAAAGACGCCCTGCAAAGAGTGCGGATACGCTTCCTGCATGGCCTTTGCGGTGGCCCTTCTCAATAGGGAGAAGAAGCTAGAGGACTGCCCGCCCCTTCTGGAGCCGAAGTACGCGGAGAAATACAAGAAGCTAAAGGAAGTGCTGGCTCCTTTGGAGAAGGCCTCTGAGACGGGCCTGATCATCCATCCCGAGAAGTGCTTCGGCTGCGGGAACTGTGTTGTTGCCTGTCCGGTGAACGTGGCGGCCGAGCCCACCCGCTGCGCAATAGGCCTCGGGCCGCAGGGCGAGAAGGTCATACTTGTGGTGGAGGACGGCGTGGTGAAAGCCCAGAACATCAAGGAGTGCCGCAGGTTCGGGCCGAACAAGGTGCTCTGCAACGCCTGCACGGTCACCTGCCCGAGCAAGGCCATAGAGTTCGTGTAGAGGTGATATAGTGGTAACATGTACAGGCTGCTCCCTCCTCTGCGAGGATATAGAGCTGGTTTTAAAGACCGGGACCATCTCCCAGGCCAAGAACCTCTGCCGGAAGGGCTACGGCCATTTCCAGGCGTATGTTCACTGAGCGCACAGAGCCCACCGTAGACGGCCAGGAGGTCTCGATGGACGAGGCCATTGGCAGTGCTGCAGAGATACTGAAGGGTGCAAAGCGTCCTCTCCTCTATGGCTGGTCCAACTCGACCCTGGAGGCCCAGAAGGTGGGGATTGAGCTGGCCCGTAAGCTGAACGCCACCATCGACGACACCTCCTCTTTCTGTCAGGGCATTCTCATGGAGCGGGTACTGAAGGGCAGAGTTCCCGACCTGCACCCTCGACGACGTCAGGAACTTCGCAGATACCTCGGTCTTTTGGGGAGCTGATCCATCTAACAGCCATCCCAGGCATCTATCGCGCTTTGCCTACTATCCAAGGGGTGAGAAGCGACAGAAGAGCTACGAAGAGGAGAGGACCTGCATCGTGGTGGATGTGAGAAAGTCGGCTACTGCGAAGCTCTGCAGCAACTACTACTTCCGCGTGCCGCCCGGAGGGGATGCAGAGTTCATAGGCGCATTAATGGCGGTCCTCGAAGGAAAGATTCCCAAGTTCGGGGACAAGAAGCGCATGATTGAGCTTGGGACGGTGCTTCGAAAGACCGAGTACGGTGTGATCTTTCCGGGCCTCGGGCTGATCTACTCTCTGCAGGAGAAGATGGACCTCCTGGAGGCGCTGGTGGCAAAGCTGAACGAGATCACCACCTTCAAGGTGGTTCCAATGGTGGGCCACTACAACATGCGCGGCTTCAACCAGCTTCTTTTAGACGAGACGGGCTTTATCAACCGCGTGGCCTTCAGCGACGGAAAGGCCAGCCATGGGCCCGAGAACAGCGTTATCGAGGCCTCAAAGAGCTGCGATGCAGCTTTAGTCATCGGCTCAGATCCCCTCTCCGCCCTGCCCTTCAAGACTGCGCAGAGGCTGGCCAAAGTTCCCCTCATCGCCATAGATCCGCGCAGGTCCCTGACCACCGATGCTGCCAAGGTTGTCATCCCTTCGGCCATGTACGGCCTGGAGGCAGGCGGCTCTGCCATTCGCATGGACGGGGTGAAGATAGAGTTCGAGGCGATGATGAAGTCCGGATCTCATGTCGGACGAGCAGATACTGGCAAGGATAAAGGAGGCGATCTAAATGGAGGCCGAAGTGACAATCGTCACCTTCAGAGACATCTTCCAGTACGAGGCAGGGAAGAAGGGGCGCTACACTCCAGAGTACCAGAACTTAAGCGCCCAGATAATCCTGGACAAGCAGGACATGGCCAAGCTGGGCGTGAAGGACGGAGGGAGAGTGTTGGTGGAGAACGATGTGGGCAGCATAATAGTCGCCGCCAAAGCCTCTGAGGACGACCCTCATCCCGGCCTTGCCTTCATGACCAACAGCCCCTGGTCCAACCACCTGGTCAGGGACGACGTCTGCGAGACCAGCATTCCTGGGTTCAAGAAGATCGCCGCCAACGTCTCCCCGTCTGGCGAGGACATAACTAAAATAGGTGATCTGCTGGAGAGGATGAGGGCCTAAGGGATTTGCCATGAACCTCATCTCCATCTCCGATCTCTCCAGAGAGCACATCACCGGCTGCTGGACAGGGCCGATGCATTCAAGAAGGAGCGGGGCAGCGCAGCGCGGTGCACCGCTCAAGGGAAAGAGCCTGGCCATGATCTTCGAGAAGCCCTCCACCCGCACCAGGGTCTCTTTGGAGGTGGCCTGCGAGGAGCTGGGCGGGCATGCGCTTTACCTGAGCGCGAGCAGAGCTTCAGCTTGGCCGGGGCGAGACCATAGCCGATACGGCCCGCGTCCTCTCCCGGTACGTGCACGGCATCACGGCGCGGGTTTACTCTCACAACACCGTTGTGCAGCTGGCCAAATACGCCAGCGTGCCCGTGATGAACGCCCTCTCGGACTGGGAGCACCCGCTGCAGATTCTGGCTGACCTGCAGACCATGCGCCAGCGGTTCGGCAAGCTGGAGGGCCTGCGCGTGGCCTGGATCGGAGACGGGAACAACGTCTGCAACTCCCTCATTCTGGCCTCGGCCATCCTGGGAATGGAGATGGCCGTGGCCTCGCCCAGAGGGTACGAGCCAAAGGCCCAAATATTAGAAGCAGGCGAAGAGGCTTGGAGGCCAGCCCAGAGTCGTCATGGAGCCAGCCGAAGCCGCCAAAGGGGCGGACGTGCTGGTGACGGACACCTGGATCTCCATGGGAGACGAGGGCCAGGAGGCCGAGAGGCTTCGGGTCTTCGGAAAGTACCAGGTGAATGCAGAGCTGATGGCGCGGGCCAACGAGCGCGCTATAGCCATGCACTGCCTGCCGGCGCACAGGGGCCAGGAGATCACAGACGATGTGATGGACGGGCCGCAGAGCGCGGTCTTCGACGAGGCGGAGAACAGGCTGCACACGTCAAAGGCGGTATTTGCCTGGCTGATAGGCTCGAAGTGAGAAGTAAAGCTGGTTAAAAGGCAAAAGGCCAAAAAGAACAGAGAACACGCGGGGGTTGCCAAGAGGCCAAAGGCGTAGGGCTTAGGACCCTATCACGAAGGTGTTCCGGGGTTCGACTCCCCGCTCCCGCACTAAACATCTAAATATTTAAAGAGCGTAAAGAGGTTGGATATGGAAGACAGGCGTGAGATGATAAGATACAAGCTTCCTTATGGCGGCGCAGTCAATATGCGTGGCGAAATAGTCTGGCGCATCACAAAGGAAGAGTACGAGGATCTCAAGAAGCGCCTAGAGGACGTCTTCGATGAGGCCTCCAGCAGTTAAAATAGCGATTGATTCGGATATTTTCTTCTTTTCGCTCAAGTCTTCCAGATCTGATATCCGGCCAGGAGATGTGCAGAGGCTTTTAACTCACCTAAGCAATGCACCCAGTGCCGAAATTTTTGCGTCTCTTTCAGTAATAGGCGAGAGCACCATCCAATGCCTGGTAGGTGAAAAGATGCCAAACGCCAGGCACGACCTAGATGAGTTGCACGATTTGATTGATTTTTGGGCTGCTCTCGACCTGAAGTTCCTGTACCCCAACGAGCTGGTTACAGATGCCTGTTCCCGGCTGGTTGCCAGGTATAGGCAAGGCAGCCAGAAGGATTACAGACTGAGTGATACGGATATGGTCCACTTGGGCTATGCCCTGGCTTATGACATGGATTATTTTCTGACTACGGACAAGGCCTTACGGCACTATCTTCCGACCAAATCGAGGCTTAAGGTTACAGATATTGATAGCGCCCGTGAGATTATTTGAGAAGATAATTAACGAGATGATGGACGGACAGCAAACGCTTTCTCTGCGAGGCTGAGAACTGGCCATACACATGTCTCCAACTCCAATTTATCATAATTCTTCTTTCACCCACAAATTGTTTTGTTTTACCCATTCCATAACGCTTTTTTTATAACCATTTTTAATTATATATGTGCGATCTCGTTCAGCAGGATCCCATTTGCTTGTGATTACATCTTCTTTTTTAAGATCCTTTCTCCGTAATTTCAAGCCCGCCCTGGCCCCTGCAATATCGCGACCTGATATCTTTTTATTGATATTTTCCGCCGGTCTTTTTCCAACAATTATATTCATTAATGATATGATCTTCTTCCTGGTTGTTGGTCCTTCGTCTGCTTGGGCTAACGCTGCTAACAATAATCGTTGATAGGGTGTTGCATCATTTAGATAACGCATTAACTCTTCTATTTTCCAAGTTTCCTCGGGTGAACTGACACTTGTTATTTTTTCGGTTGTTCCATTCGTGTTAGGAATTTGGCATTGTGATTCACCACTCTTTATCTCGGTTTCAGTAGATTCCTTCTTTGGTTCTTCAGTGACCCCTGGTTTCGCCAAGCGCTCCATCAGGTCTATTACAGAGTCAATTATTGGTCCGGATGGGCGCAGAATAGCTAAGATGTCTTCATGACTTACGTTGAACTTCTTCATGAGTTCGGCCAGGGATAGTAAGGACTCAGCAGATATAACTCGGAGGTTGTCCATTCTCTTCTCTGCAAGAATTGCATTCTCTAGCTGACGAACCTCGGGATCGGATCTCCCAACCACATAGAGACCTAATGCATGATCCAAGTTAGTGATAGTCTTTTCAGAGATTAATTCATTTATGTAGCTCATTAAAGTCGAGGTTTTGATAGCATAAACCTCCGTTGTTTTCACCTCTATAACAAGGCAAAATCCTGAAGGGGACTTCCAGAGTCCATCAAAACCTATCTGACCTTGAACACCTTGATACCGACCAAAAACAACTTCGAATCCCATAAAACGACCGAGGCAGTTAATAAGATCTTGAAACGCGCGATTATATTGGGCACCGGAGATATGGAGGGACTCATTCACATAGTCTCGAACTAAGTCTACTTCACACACATTGTCTTTAAGATAGTTTCGAAAGCGTTCCCTAGGAGTGTCATCTCCTGGCGAATCATCAAGTTTCCCGACAAGAAATAAAATCTGTTTTAGGGTAAGGCCGCTCGTGGTATCCCTCCATGGGAAAGTAGCACAAGAGCTATAAATATTATTTCCTTATATGGATATGAAAATGAGCTATTATATCCGTATGTAGCCGCTAAACGAAGGGGGTCCAAATATGAAGCTAAAGGCCGTTTACGAGAATAAAGTGCCCAAACCACTTGGCGACCTGGATCTCCCGGAGAAGGGGCAACCATCACAATCCACGAGAGCTTCAGCGACCTTCTGGACGAGCTGGGCGAGCCTGAAGCCCAGGAAGATATTGATGTCGTCCTAAAAAGAAATGAGCGCAAGAAAAATTAAGGCCATGGCCGCCGTGCTGCTCATGGAGAGCATGATGGCCCTGCTTCCCGGCATTGAAGTGTTCTCAGCAGAGGTAGAGGCGTGGATCGAGAAGAGGTTGTAGCCAAGAGCGAAGAAGGACTTCCGGTTCCTGCAGGACAGGGTGCTGGGCGTCATGCTCTACGGCTCCTGGGCGCGGGGCGATGCCTCAGAGAGGAGCGACATAGACGTATGCATCGTAGCTCCAGAGATACAAGACAAGGCCGCCCTCTGGAGGGAAGCGATCTCGGAGCTTCGTGACGAGCGCTACGAGGTGCGGATCTTCGAGCTAATGCCGCTTTACATGAAGATGGCAGTGATCGAAGAAGGAGTCGTGGTGTGCTCCAGGAGACGTCCTCGATCTCTACGAGTACTTCTATCCCTTCCGCCGCGTGTGGGATGACCAGAAGCACAGGCAGAAGGTCAGCCGGGAGGAAATGAAGTCAATGTGCCGGGCGCGGAGAGATGGGCAGGCTGGGGAGACGTCGACGCCGCCCTGAAAGGATGGGAGAACGGCCAGATTTAAGAACGCTGAGATCGATGGTTAAAGTAACAAGTGCACTTTATGAATTTCGAAGATATTAAGAGCATTGAAGACTTAGAGAAGGTTTCAAAAGAAATCATCTGGCAAAACTTTGAAAGACTAGCGGCCTTTATCTTTGAAGAGAATGAGTTCCAGGTTAAAATAAACATAGTAAAAACGCTCAACAGAAAACGAAGGCAATACGACGTTATCGCTAAGAAAAATAACCAAACATTTCTGATAGAATGCAAGAAATGGGCTGGCAATCGTTATAGATTATCAGCATTAAAGAGGGCTATCATACAACATAAAGAGAGAACAGAATTTTATAAAAATGCTGCTGGCGAAGATGCGATTCCAATCATAGTTACATTAATCGAAGAAGAGATACAATTCTATGAAGATGTCCCCATAGTTCCTATCCTTAAGCTCAACGCATTCCTAAATGAATTAGATAAAGACGCAAATGGAAGCTCTTTTGACGCTTATGAAAACGACACGTCTTTCTCAGATGATGCCTCTCTTAAGTTTATCAATCGGATAGTTTAAGAGAGCCAAGATTAGACTCGCGCAGGCATTGCTAACGCCCGCCAGGCCTCAGCCTCTCGATCTCGATATCGATCTGCTTCTCCTCATCGGTCAGATCCGGCTCCCCCAAGGCGTCCACAGCCTTCCGTATGGCCACTCCCACCATTATGCCCTTCAGGAAGGCGGGTCGCTCCTCATCCGCGATGGTACTGATAATCCTATTCATGTACCTGCCAAGGGTAGTCCCAGGGATCGACCTGTAAGCATTAAGCTCGTCCATAACATCTCTCAGTTCTTCCTCAGCGAACCCGAAGCCCTTCAAGAAAGCCAAGAGACCCTCATCATCGCCGCTCATAGATAGTAGATTGTCTTGAAAGTAGTTCTTCTTTTTGCACTTCTAGAATTGAAGCAAGAAATAATTACATTAAGCCCGCAATAAGAACTCATGCATGCCTTCATCCGGAAAATGGACGGGTGTACGGTGAGATAACCGTTAATAAAGATGTGATATTATGGACGTTTTGAATAAAGTCGTCATCATCACCGGCGCTTCTTCAGGGATTGGCCTCGCTACCGCAAAGCTTCTTGCGAAAAATGGCGCGAAGGTCGTGCTGGTTTCCCGCTCAAAAGAGAAGCTAGAGAGGCTCTCAAGAGAGCTTCCGGGTTCCCTGGCAGTTCCCGCCGATATGACAGAGGTCTTTGAGATCAAAAGAATGGTCGAGCAAGCGAAAGAGCACTTCGGGAGAATCGATATTCTGATCAACAATGCTGGCCAGGGGTACGATGCTCCCGTAGAAAAAATTGACGTAGATACGCTTCGCTATATCTTCGACCTAAACGTAGTTGGCCCACTCGTTGCCATGCAGCAGGTCATCCCCCTTATGAGGAGTCAGGGTGAAGGGGCGATCATCAACATCAGCTCCGGTACAGCGCTGATGTATTTGCCCGGCATGAGTGCATATTCGTCTTCAAAACGAGCGCTGGGCGGCATCAGCTTGACCGCACGGGAAGAGCTGAAGGATGATAACATCGTCGTCAGCATCGTATATCCGTACATTACGCTCACAAATTTCGAGAAAAACACCATTAAAGATTCTCAAGGCGATGACGGAAGTAATGACAGAGAGCCAGATGGCGGTGGCCCGTTCCCGGCCGATACAGCGGAATACGTGGCACAGAAGATACTTGAGGGCATAGAAAGCGGAGAAGCTGAGATCTTTGTGCACGATTGGATGAAGAAAATGGCTAAAGGAGACGCTAATAGAAGGCAGTTGGAATAATGAACATAGGGTTCTCATCTCTATGAGCGCTGTAGAGATGGCGAAGTTATGTCTATGTTTCCCCGGCCATGACATTAAGAAATTTTTAAATAATTTTAGCCCTAATACCTCAACTAGCCTTAGGAGCCAGGCCCATTTATTTCAAGGAGATGAAGCATGACAGAAAATGAAGAACAGCCAAAGGAAAAGATGGACATATTCCTAATAGGACTCTACGCGTTAGAAGCAGTCATCATTGTAGCGGTATTATACGCGATGTACGCAATTCCGATGTGGTTGAAACCGGTAACTTGAATTAAAAAATTAAAGCTTCCGCCGTCCACGATCTAAGCAGCTGCACGCGCTTCAACAACGCTAGCTTAGGGCCTCAGCCTGCTGCGGTTCAAGGTACTCTGCATCTGCAGGAACTACTCAGGCATCATAAGCAATACGCTTAAAGTTTCTTTCGTCCTGCCATGAGAAACATTGTGAATCGTCTCATCTCTCCCTTCGCATCCGGCTTGGTCATTTCCGCTGCCGTTAGATCTCTGACGTCCTCAAATCCTGCATCGACAAAGGCCTGCCGCAGTGCTGCCCGGTCGAATCCGAAATGAAACACACCTTCATTGCTTTCGTGAAACATGCCACCATCTAAATCCAAATCGGCAATGTAGAGATACCCCTTCAGAGCCATGGCTTTGGAAAAAGCATCGAGCAGAGGACCGATCTCCCTAATATGGTGGAGGGTCATGTTGCTTACGATCAAATTATAAGTCCCCTGCAGGACATCGCCCTTTTCAAGATCGAGGTTTTGGACCTTTACGTTGGTCAGGTTCTGTTTTTCGATCTTCCTCTCGAGGATATCGAGCATTCCTTGAGAGCTGTCGACGCCGGTTATAGAACGCACCAAGAAGAGATACTTTGGCGGGCTTATGCATGCCCTTCAACCTTAACATTATTTCGTTCTAAGAACTCTCTAATTGTTTTTTCCGCAATATCAGATACGCCGCGCATGTGGCCAGTGGAAGGGTAGGGGAGAGATGGAGACGAGATCCTCCCTTTGTTTTATCTGCCAATCATTAAAATTGTGAAGGTTGTAGACCTCACGCTCTGATACAAATCTCCTATTCCCTTAGCAGCCTTATCGTATATGTCAATGTATACCGAGCATCGCCAACTATTCCCTCATCAGCCCTGAAAGTTTGATTAAGGCGTCTATTTATCGGGAGGTCTCCACTTGTGCCTGTATTGATTGCCAGGGCGTCGCTTCTAATTTGAAATGAGCCAAATAGATCATTTGGATTGAAGTGCCTATCCTCCTCCCACAGGTCGATCCTGATTAACTCATGAAATATAATATTTTGATTGATATCCCTGGTTTGGCCTGTCTTTATATCGCTCTCCCAGATTCTTTCACCGTTCGCTTTAATAAATACGTGATCGGTAGTCTGTTGTGCATCGTTACATGTAAGTGACTGAAGATCCAATCGATATCTTTGACGCCGTGGACTTGGTTCCCTTGGCAGCTGCCTTATCATATATGTCAATGTATACCGAGCATCGCCACCTATTCCCTCATCAGCCCTGAAAGTTTGATTAAGGCGCCTATTTATCGGGAGGTCTCCACTTGTGCCTGTATTGATTGCTAGGGCGTCGCTTCTAATTTGAAATGAGCCAAATGGATCGGAATTGCGGTTATCCTCCTCCCACAGGGCGATACTGATTAACTCATGAAATATAATATTTTGATTGATATCCCTAGTTTCGCCTGTCTTCATATTGCGATGCCAGATTCTTTGATCGTTCACTGTAATATATACGCCATCAATTATCTGTTGTGCATCGTTACATGTAAGTGATAGAAGATCCAATCGATATCTTTGCCGATGCGAATTTCCCGGCTCAGAATCTACTACCTCATAGGATAGAGTATAAAATGGGGCACGAGCGCCACCAAGCTCAGGACCGAAAAAAGCTTGATGCTCGCCATAATTATCAGCATATATGGTATAGCCTCCTATTGGGTCATCAGGATTAAGCAGGAGCGCATAAGGATCATAGTTAACGAGATCAATATTGACAAACCTATCGAAATCATATTCAGCATTGATAATCTCAGTGTCTCCATTATTCATGGATTTAGGTCCCCATATGCACCTTCCATCGCTCCCAGAATAAAGCCATATATATAACTCATCTTCAGCTTCAGTTGTCCTTCCACATGTGATTGCTTTTAGGTTCAATCTACTCATTTAGTTTCCTCCTGTAGTGTGTTTGCTTTGCTGTTATTTTACAGCAAATAACTCGCCGAGAGACTAATGGTTGACAATAGAATCGTTAACTATTTTTCATGGTTAATTAGATTTTCGGATATGCGATTATCTTTAGGGAGATAGTGGTACATTATAAAAGATAGTGGCCCGTATCAATCTGTGCATTGCCTAGCGGTGCGTTCCTGCTGCTTGCCAGACCTTCTGGCGATCATTGAGGAGGTTAGGCTGGTAGAATACTCGTCGCGCAGTGTTGGATAATCAAGAGACTTTCAAGGGCAGAACTAATTTCCAGTGCATCTATTTCCGGTAATTATGCTCTAATCTCCTTAAGGTAGGGCTTAAGTCTCAGATAATTATTCCCTCGCGGGAGCTTATAAAAAGGTGAACGCGGGATAGCCTAGAATCGCCTTTGTACTAGTACTTTCAACCCATCATCTTCTTGATATCCTCATCCGGGTGCCTATGAGCTTGATATCATACTTCTCCACCAGCACCTTGCAGCATATCCTCGTTGACCCAGCCAGGAACCGTTGGGCCCAGGTAGATTCCCCTGATCCCCAGCGCCAACAAGCGACCACAGGATGGCCACGGCCTTCTGCTCCATCCAGCTCACGACCAGGGTCAGGGGCAGGTCGTTCACGCCCACCCGAACAGGCCTGCCAGCGCCTGAGCCATCTCCACGGCCACGATGGCGTCGTTGCACTGGCCCAGGTCGATCAGCCGGGGATGCCCTCGATGTCGCCCAGGTCCAGGTCGTTGAACCTGTACTTGCCGCAGGCCAGGGTGAGCACCACCGTATCTTTGGGCAGCTTCTGCACGAACTCCCTGTAGTAGTCGGACCTCTTCAGTGGGCGCGTCGCAGCCGCCCACCAGGAAGAACTCTTGATCTTGCCCTCCTGCACCAGCTCCTTGATCTTGTCCTGCAGTGAGAGAACCACGGAGGCGGAGAAGCCGGTGGTGAGGACGTAGTCGCCCTGGCTCATCCGGCAGCTCTGGCAGCGACCTGGCCTTCTCTATCACCTGCGAGTAATCGTAGCCCGTCGATGTGCTGTCACCCCGGGAATGTGGACCGGCCCGTGGTGAACATCCGGTCCTTGTACTCCTCCCTGGGGATGAGGAAGCAGTTGGTGGTGCCCAGGATGGCCATCGGGTACTTGGCAAATAGCTGCCTCTGATCGAACCAGGCCTTGCCCAGGTTTCCCGCCAGGTTCTTGTACTTCTTCAGCCCGGGTAGCCGTGGGCGGGCAGCATCTCTGAGTGGGTGTAGACGTTGACGTCGGTGCCCTCGACCTGCTTGAGCAGCTCATCAAGCACCTTGAGGTCGTGGCCGGTGACAAGGATGCCGTGGCCCTTCACGGTGCCTGTCTTGACCTGGGTGGGCACCGGCTCGCCGAAGGTCTCGATGTGGGCCTTCTTCAGGAGCTTCATCGTCCTGATGTTCATCTCTCCGGCCTCCAACGCCAGCTTCACGAACTCCCGGGGATCGAAGTTGACGTTGGTCAGGGTGGAGAAGAAAGCCTTCTCGATGAAGGCATCCACCTCGGGATCGGTGTAGCCCAGCTCTCGGGCGTGGTAGAGGTAGGCGCTGATGCCTTTGAGGGCAAAGAGCAGGTTATCCTGCAGCCTGGCGACGGTGGCCTCTTTTCCACAAACGCCTTTCAGCGTGCAGCCAGTGCCCTCGGCGGTCTGGGAGCACTGGTAGCAGAACATGTCGGGTTTCTCTTTTGCAGCCATATGGTATACTAAAGATACCAAAGTATATAGCATAGAGCGTTTCCACAAGTATACCATGCAGGATGGATGCACTGTAAACCTGACAGTCAGGTATATCGCAAGGAAATGGACGCTGCTGATCTTATTAGAGCTTTATAAAGGGATAAATCATACGAGGCGCTTCTCTGAGCTTAAGAGCTGTCTTCCGGGCATCACCCAAAAGGTGCTCTCAGCACGGCTGAAGGAGCTGGAGAAGGAAGGCCTAATCGAGAACAGGGTGGACGGCTCGTCCTTTCCAGTGAAGAGCGAGTACACCCTGACACAAAGCGGCCTTGAGATCATAGACATCGTCAAGGGCATGAAGCGCTGGGCCCTGAAATGGAAGATCTCGAATATCGAGTGCGGATGCCAGGACTGCTGCGAGTGTGTGCTGTGAGGGATTCAGGCAAAGCCTGCCATCCCAGGGCTATTTTCCCAAGAACGATCATCCTGCCGGTAATCTATCCACGATTTCCAAATGCCGGGATGATCCCCAGCTGCTGCATCAGCCCCAGCAGATTGGCCTCGCCCCAAAGCTCTGCGATCTTTCCATCCTGGATGCGGAAGATCTCAATTCCTGTCATGGTTATGGGCTTTCCAGTGGGCGGCAGGCCCATGAAAGATCCCTTGTGTATGCCACGGGCAGTAAAACGGGCAGCCACTCTATCGCCCTCAGCCACCATATCCTCCACAGTGACATTGAGGTGCTCGAAGGCTGCCCGGCAGGCTGTGACCACGTCGTTGATGCCCTGGATTCCTGGTGCTGCAGGCAGAGGCACGTGCAGGGCGAAGTCTTTGGCCAGCAGCTTCTTGGCGGCGCTCATATCTCCTTGAGATGGGCCCAGTTCGAAGAAGCGGCGGACAACTTTCTTGTTCTCTTCGGCGGACATCGATTATGCTCCTTCAAATTTAATATCACTACTGCGATTCATAGCAGCTTTGTGGCCTCTTTCGGCCGGGGCGTCTTCACCACCAGGATGCGGAGTACGCCAGAGCTCTCGTTCATCCAGCGGTGGGGAATTCTGGCGGGGCTCTCGATCAGGGTATCTTTTTCAACCTCTTTCCGCTCATCCCCGATCTCGACCACTCCCCTGCCATCCAGCACGTAAAAGACCACGTCCACGGGAGTTATGTGCTTCTTCAGGCTCTCGCCTGGCTGCAGCGTGATGTGCACCACCTGGGCGCTCTCCGTATCGCTGATGCTTCTCGCGTCTACACCATGAGGATTTGGTTTGCTCTGGACATCTTTTACTTCGACCGCTTTCATCTCAGTCCCTCAGTAAGTTGATATTCTGGAAACTAAAGTATAAAGAGCCAAGAGTTTCCAGGAGTATACTCTATATGTCCTTTGTATAATTGCGCCTTGGTGATTAGATTAGACGATAAATCACCACAGAGAAACATACATGACTCTAAGGTCACCCATGATGATGAAAATGGGATAAAGCTATAACAATATGCATCCTATTATCCTATCATGAGCCGGGATACCAAGGTCGCCTGTATTTGGCGGTTGAATCCAACCCCGACAGAGAAACTGAACCTGGCAACCTTTAGTACCCATGATAGTTGCCCCGCTAATTCGGGAGCACGTGTACCAAATTTAGCTTATCCAAAGTTGCTTATCTCGGTTCAAGGAGGAATAATATGCAGCAAATAATAAAAAGTTGTTGTGGAATTGACGTGCATAAAAAGATGATCAAGGCCTGTATTGCCAAAGGTACTCTTGATCAACCTCCTAAATTCGAAATCAGAGACGTTTTCAACCATGACTTCAGATCTCCTAAGGCTGAAAGATTGGCTGAGGCAGAACGAAGTCGAAAAAGTAGCCATGGAGAGCACCGGAGTTTACTGGAAACCGATATTCAATATCCTCGAGGACGAGTTTCCCATAGTTCTAGCGAATCCTCAACACATCAAGAAGATCTAGGAAAGAAGAGCGATGTCATCGATTGCGAATGGATTGCAACTCTCCTGCGCTGTGGCCTTGTGCCGGGAAGCTTCATCCCAACTAGACCTATCCGCAGAACTCAGGGACCCTAACCGAACCCGCAGAAAGTTGGTTGGAGTTATGGCCGCGGATAAGAACAGGTTGCAGAAAGTCCTTGAAGATGCCAACATCAAGCTTACCTCCGTCGTCTCAAAAGTTGATGGCGTATCTTCAATGAACCTGATCCAGGCATTGATGACTAAGGATGAGCTTACGCGAGAAGAGATCAAAGCTCTGGTTCACGGAAAGCTCAGGAGCAAGATAGATCAGCTCGTCGAGGCTTTGAACGGGAAGCTAACCGATCATCATCGATTCCTTCTCAAGATGCATCTGGAAAACATAGCATTCATGGCAGAGCAGATCCAGGAGCTGGATGTTGAGATTGCAAAACGCATGATCCCTTTTCAGAAGGGAATCCAATCTGATTCAGACAATTCCTGGAGTCAGCACTACAACAGCTTCGGCGATCATCGCTGAAATTGGCGTGGATATGTCGCAATTCCAAGATGAAGCACGTCTTTCATGCTGGGCTGGGATATGTCCGGGAAATAATGAGAGCGCGGGAGTTAAAAAGAATGGAAAGACCCGCAAAGGCAACAAGTTCCTCAAGGCTACACTTGTTGAAGCGGCCTGGTCGGCTTCGAAAAAGAAAGGTTCCGCATACAGCGCCATTTACAATAATATCGCTAGACGAAGAGGCAAGAAGAGAGCCACGGTGGCACTCGCTCACCAAATACTGATCGATGTCTTCAGAGTTCTGAATAACACAGAGGCACAGAGGGATTTTAATATCATTATCAGACATTCCTCAGCTTTTCGTTCTCTTTTCCTCTGTGTCTCTGTGCCTCTGTGGTGAAGTCGTAAGTGTTCTACCTAAAAGTATAAAGGAATAAATAGGGATCTTAGGCCCTGTGTCTTTTCGGGATAGCCCCGAAGGCCCGTCCACCTAGAATTGGCGGAACGGCAACTTTGTTCTCCTTTGTGAACACGAGCGCTGCCTACTTGAATTACTGCCTCTTGAGCTTCAGATACTCACCCACCAGGATCGATGCCGGGTAAAGAACCTCTTCCTCGGTCTTTGCGTGCAGCATCAGCTTCTCTGCAAAGCGGACAGCATCCTCCTTGCCCTCCTGATTCGCAGCATCAGTTAGAACACCGAGGGCCACTGCGATCTCTCTATGCTCCTGGAGCATCTGGCCCAAGGAAGACCGGAGCCTGCTCGTCATGTCCGCGGCCGCCATCATATCCGGCGATACCTTGCCAGAGGCCAGGACGGGCAGCAGCCCCAGCGGCGGCAGAGCATACTCTTCCTCTCTCAGGAAGTGGGGCTGCAGCGCACAGTCCACTCCCCTGGCAGCCTCTCCTGTGGCGCCGCCTGATTTTTTAGCCTTTTCCAGCTCGGCATGAAGCTCTTCGTGCTCAGTCTTTAGCGATTGTGGCGTTTTGAGGTTCATGGTTTCACCTGATATCCTAAATTATTTTCTTATGTATCATTCTATTGCTTAGTTATAAGATCTTCGTGGCATCTTTTTCGGCCAGGGCCTTTCCGCTACGAGGATACGCTGCCGAGCAGTTGACCTCGTTTACCTAGCTGTGAGTGATCATGGCCAAAAACAGGCACGAATTTCTAGGAAGCTTTCAGTGGAGAAATATGCCGTCGACTATCCAAGACCACCGCCTCAGGGAAGAGGACGAAGGCCGCAATATGGTGGGCTTCTGGGCGAGCATATGGCTTGCCCAGATTATTCCCCATGAGCGGCAGAGGATGAGCCCTTGGAACCGCTGCTGCAAAGCCTTGTTATCGCCCGATCAGTACCCACTATAGTAGTAATATCTAGTAGTGTACGAGGTTGGGTACCAGTAATAATAGTATGTGTATGGGTAATAGCTGTAATATGTCGGGTAATAGCTGTATGTGTACGGGTAATAGTAGGTATACGGGTAATTGTATGTGTACGGGTAATAGTAGTTCGTGTACGGGTAATAGTAGTTCGTGTACGGATACCCA
Source organism: Methanotrichaceae archaeon (assembly GCA_963847095.1). Classification (GTDB taxonomy): domain Archaea; phylum Halobacteriota; class Methanosarcinia; order Methanotrichales; family Methanotrichaceae; genus CAWJYS01. The sequence goes on from CAWJYS010000004.1 coordinate 74,528, forward strand.
TAGTATGTATAAGGAGACAACCAGTCATAATATGCATAAGGATACCCGCTCGAGTACGAATATGTGGCCCCGCTGGACACATCCGCCTGAGTACCTGTTGATGTATAAGGCTGTGCAGCACCGAGGGTGCAGAGCAACCCCAGAGCCAGAAGGAACAATATCGATTTCATTAATAATTCCCCGCTTATATTTAGCATAGTCAAAGTATAAAAAGCTAATTTTTATGTAGGTGTGCTGCGCCGACAATCTCATAAAAGATTCCGATGCCACCGGTCTCAAAGGGGATCGGAAAAGAATTGGAAAGGGTATTAGGAAAAAGATTGGAAAAGGTACCAGGAAAGAATGGAAAAGAGACTGGGCCAAAAAAAATTGCAGTAACGGACCCGCCGGGATTCGAACCCGGGTCCGAGGCTCCGGAGGCCTCTATTCTATCCAGACTATACTACGAGTCCAAACGCCAGCGTTCCTGCGGCTCGACGATCAGGAACTCAATAACATAGGAAAATTATGGAATATATAGGCAACGGGCTTCTTCCGAGGAAGATTAAGCCGCGATACCTAACTGACTTTAGCTTTCCAGCACGATCTCGATGTTCACGTTCTTTGGGACCTGGATCCTCATGAGCTGCCTGAGAGCGCGCTCGTCTGCATCCAGATCTATGAGCCTCTTATGCACCCTCATCTCCCAGTGGTCCCAGGTGGCGGTTCCTTCGCCGTCAGGGCTCTTCCTACAGGGAACGACCATCTTCTTCGTCGGCAGGGGTATGGGTCCTGCCATGTGCACGCCCGTTCTCTGGGCAATCCCCTTGACCTGGTTGCATATATCGTCCAGCATCAGGGGGTTAGTGCCGGAGAGCCGAATTCTTGCTTTTTGCATGATTCAACACCAAAAAAATTTGGTTACCGCGGGGTTACGTCCATGCACATGCCGGCCGCGATAGTCTGTCCCATGTCTCTAATGGCGAACCTTCCGAGCTGAGGGATCTCCTTTACCTTCTCAATGACCATGGGCTTCGATGGCGTTACCATCACAATGGCCGCATCTCCTGCCTTGATGAAGGCCGGATTCTGCTCCTTGACAGAGCCCGTCTTGGGATCGAGCTTGGCCAGGATGGCTGTGACGGTACAGGCGATCTGAGCGGTATGGCAGTGGAAGACCGGTGTGTAGCCCACGGATATGGCGCTGGGATGCTGCAGCACTACGATCTGCGCCTTGAACTCCTTGGCCACAGTTGGGGGCTTCTCTACAAGTCCGCAGACGTCGCCGCGGCGGATGTCCTTCTTGGAGACACCGCGCACGTTCCATCCGATATTGTCGCCTGGGTAGGCCTCGGGAACTTCCTCGTGATGCATCTCGATGGACTTGACCTCGCCAGCAGCGCCGGCGGGCTCGAAGATGATCTTGTCGTTCTTCCTCATGATGCCTGTCTCAACGCGGCCCACTGGAACCGTGCCCACACCAGAGATTGTGTAGACATCCTGAACCGGCACGCGCAGCGGAAGGTTCGTCGGCTTCTGGGGCTGCTTGAGGTTGTTCATGGCATCGATGAGTGTGGGTCCCTTGTACCACTTGGTCTTGTCGCTGATCTTGAGGATATTGTCTCCCTCGAAGGCGGAGGTGGGTATGAATGGTATCTCGTCCAGCTTGTAGCCGACCATTCTCAGGAGCTTTCCGACCTCCTCCTTGACCTCGTTGTACCTCTTCTCATCGTAAGGCGGAGTGGTTGCGTCCATCTTGTTGACGGCAATGATGAGCTGGTTGACGCCCAGAGTCCTGGCCAGGAACACATGCTCCCTGGTCTGAGCCATGACGCCGTCGGGGGCAGCCACTACCAGCACGGCTGCATCTGCCTGGCTGGCTCCAGTGATCATGTTCTTGACGAAGTCCCTGTGTCCGGGGCAGTCCACTACTGTGAAGTAGTACTTGGCTGTGTCGAAGCGCTGGTGAGCGATATCGATGGTAACGCCTCTCTCGCGCTCTTCCTTCAGGCTGTCCATGACCCAGGCGAACTCGAAAGTGGCCTTGCCCTTGGATGCTGCTTCTTTTCTATACTCGTCGATGGTATGCTGATCTACAGCACCCGTCTCGTACATCGTTCTTCCCACTAGCGTTGACTTTCCGTGGTCAACGTGACCAATGAATGCTAGGTTGAGGTGCGGCTTTTGCTCTGCCATATTTCATCTCCTCCAACACTGTTTCTATTTTTTCCTTAATCTCTTTTCTTGCGTTTAAATCTTTTTGAAGGCGAAAGCCTGGTCTTACGCCTTCAGGTAATCGCTGGGTTTCGGCATCTCCGGCTTTAAGCCCTTCCTGGTCCTAATCTGCTTTACAGTCTCAAGCAAGAGGTTGGCGGGCAGGGGCTCGAATCCTGCGAACTCCGTAGACCACAGGGCGCGGCCCTCAGTTGCCGAGCGTATGGCTCCAGAGAACCCGATCATCTGGGCTACAGGCATCTTGGACTTGATCACGACCATGTCGCCCTCAGTGTCCATGCTCAATATGATGCCCCTGCGCCCCTGGATCTCCGACATAGCTCCACCCATCTGATCCTGAGGCACTTGTATATAGACGTTCTGGAAGGGCTCCATAAGTGCGGGCTCAGCCATGAGTATTCCTGCCTGAACTGCTTGGCGCACAGCAGGTATGACCTGAGCGGGCCCACGGTGCACAGCATCCTCGTGCAGCTTGACATCCACAAGCTTAGCCATGATGCCCTGCACGGGCTCACGGGCTATGGGTCCGTTCTTCAGGGCCTCATCGAAGCCCTCCAGCATCAGCTCCATGGTCTCCCTGAGGTACTGGACTCCTTTGGTCATGTTTATGAGGAGGTTGGTCCCGTAGACGCCCGCGATGTTCCTGGCCACTTCCTTGTCCATGCCGTTATCCATGAGGATCTTTCGGCGCTCGATCTCCTCCATCTTCATGTTGATCTTGCCCTCTTTCAGGGCATCGACAACGCCTTGTGGCAGGGGCTCGAACTCCATGTAGAACCTGTTATGATGGTTGGGAGACTTCCCTTCCACAGGCCCGGCAGCACCAGTGATGGACTCTCGGTATACTACTATGGGTGGCGACGTCTTGATCTCCACGCCTCTGTCGCGCTGGATCCTGAAGGCGACTATCTCCAGGTGCAGCTCTCCCATGCCGGCCATCAGGTGCTCGCCCGTCTCCTCGTTGATGTTGATCTGCAAAGTGGGATCTTCCTTGCCTACCTGGCGGAGCACTTCGACAAGCTTTGGCAGGTCGCGCATGTTCTTGGCCTCGACGGCAACAGTCATGACGGGCTCTGAGACGTGCCTGATGACCTCGAAGGGCATCAAGTCCTGTTCAGTGGAAACAGTAGAGCCGACGATGGCATCTCTTAGTCCCGTAACGGCGGCGATGTTTCCTGCCGGGATGTTCTCCACCTCTACGCGCTCTGCACCCATGACGATTCCCGTCTGCTGGATGCGGTTGGTGTTGGCAACACCAGAGATGTAAAGCTCCATGCCGCGCGTGAGCGTACCGGAGAAGAGCCTGCCTGTGGCAACTTCGCCTGCATGGGGGTCGATCTTCACTTTGGTGATCATGAAAGCCACAGGTCCGTTTGGATCGCAGGTCGCCATGGCCCTTCCTACCGGGCTGTCCCAGTTGCCGTGCCAGATGACCTTGACGCGCTCCTTCTGGGCCTCAAGGGGGCTTGGCAGGAACTTGACCACCATGTCGTTGACGGCCATGTAGAGAGGGACCTTCTCAGCCAGCTCTTTCATGTTGCCGGCCCGGCAATAATCGAAGACCTGCTCAAAGCCAATCCCCGTCCTCTTCATCTGGGGCACGCTGATGGCCCAGTTGTACAGAGCAGAACCGAAGGCCACGCTGCCGGTAGCTGCATCTACCTTCCAGCCGGCCTTGTACTTCTCCTCGCTCATGCCGCGGATGAGCTTGTTGATGTTGTCTATGACCTTGCCCAGGCGGACGGCCATGTCCTTCTTCTCTACTTTCAGTTCGTTGATCATGCGGTCGACTTTGTTGACGAACAGAACCGGCCGCACGCCCTCACGCAGAGCCTGTCGCAGAACGGTCTCTGTCTGGGGCATGGCGCCTTCGACTGCATCTACCACTACTACTGCTCCATCTACGGCACGCATGGCCCTGGTCACGTCGCCTCCGAAGTCCACGTGGCCCGGAGTATCTATCATGTTGATCAGATACTCCTGGCCGTCGACCTCGTGCACCATGGATACGTTGGCGGCATCGATGGTAATGCCTCTGGCCTGCTCCAGAGGATCGAAGTCCATAAAGAGCTGCTTTCCGGCCAGGTCCATGGAGATCATGCCTGCGCCTGCCAGCAGGTTATCGGAAAGGGTTGTCTTGCCGTGATCGATATGTGCTACGATTCCGATGTTTCTGATCTTCTCAGGCTTATCCATCAGGGTCGTCACACGTTCAGCTATCTTCTTCCTCTTACCCATAATACGCCTCGCGAAGTTTAAGATAAAGGTATAATTCCAAATTAAGACTCAGATTCCTCGGATTCAATCTATATAAGCCTTCGGCCATATAGATAAAGCTTAAATCAATGAGATAAAAGCAATGCAGTGGTTTTCACGATGGCGCGCTTGGTAATGAAGTTTGGTGGAGTTTCTGTGGCCGATGGCCAGAGGCTCAGACACGTAGGCGACCTGGTCAAGCACTTCAGCGGCGATAACGAGATCGTCCTTGTCACCTCTGCTCTGCAGGGAGTCACAGACGGCCTTCTGGACTGTGCTAGGAAGGCTGCAAAGGAAGGAAACGCCTCTGAGGTAACTGCTTTTATGGAGAAGCTGACCCTGCGGCATAACCAGGCCATAGAAGAGGCAATCACTGACCCCAAGATAGCAGCAGAGGTCAAGGAGTCAGTGACCAGGAAGCTCTCCGAGCTTGAGAAGGCCTACATAGGCATCTGCTACTTAGGAGAGCTGACGCCGCGCTCCCTGGACTACATTTCCAGCTACGGCGAGCAGCTGGCAGCGCCAATACTTTCAGGCGTTCTGAGGGACATGGGAATCGAGTCCAGGGCCTACACAGGGGCGGAGGCAGGAATAATTACGGACAGCAATTACGGCGACTCCCGGCCCCTGGAGAAGACCTACGGCCAGATTCCGCAGAGGCTCTTGCCCCTCAAGGGCGTCCCGGTGGTCACCGGCTTCATAGCCAAGGACGAGAAGGGCACTATCACCACTCTTGGCCGCGGAGGCTCTGACCTCTCGGCTTCGCTCATCGGCGCAGCCATTGACGCCGATGAGATCTGGTTCTGGAAGGAGACCTCAGGCGTGATGACGACGGACCCAAAGATCGTTCCCGTCGCCAAGCCCATACCCTCCATATCCTACCGGGAGGCCATGGAGCTGTCCTACTTCGGCGCTAAAGTGCTGCACCCGAGGGCCATCGAGCCGGCCATAAGAAAAGGAGTTCCAGTAAGGGTGAAGTGCACCTTCGACCCCGACCTGCCCGGCACCCAGATAGTGCAGGGCGACGTGCAGAAGGAGGGCGTGATCAAGGCAGTAACTCTGCACAAGAACGTGGCATTGCTCAACATTTCCGGCGCAGGCATGATCGGCACTCCGGGCGTGGCCGCTCGGGCTTTCACAGCTTTGGCAAGGGCTGGCATAAACATCGTCATGATCAGCCAGGGTTCATCCGAGGCCAACATCTCAATGATCATCGAGGAGAAGCAGCTGGAGAAGGCAGAGGAGGCCATCAGATCTGAGTTTCCAAGGGACCTGGTCAAGGACATCTCCCACAACCGCGACGTATGCGCAGTGGCAGTCGTTGGAGCAGGGATGGCCGGGACGCCAGGCGTGGCCGCTCGGGTCTTCAAGGCCATGGGCCAGGCCAGGATAAATGTGATGGTGATCAGCCAGGGCTCAAGCGAGCACAACATCTCATTCGTTGTGAGCAGCAAGGACGGCGAGCGCGCTGTGCAGGAGCTGCACCGCGAGTTTTGCCTTGGGGGCGAGACATGAGGCACCTGACCTATGCTGAGTCGGGCGTGGACATCCATGCCGAGAACAAATCCATCGACGCCATGAAGGCTGTGCTCACTACGAGGCGAAAGGGCTTCGGCGCGCCCATGACGGAGATCGGGCATTATGCCGGCCTGCTGGACATGGGAAGCTTCGCCCTGGCCATGACCACCGACGGCGTGGGCTCCAAGGTTCTCATAGCTAATGCCATCAAGAAGTGGGATACGGTTGGAATAGACTGCATCGCCATGAATGTAAACGATCTGTACGCCATAGGGGCCGAGCCAATCGCCTTCGTGGACTACCTGGCTGTGGAAAAAGTGGACCCTGAGCAGGCAGCGCAAATCGCCATCGGACTTCGTCGCGGAGCTGAGCTATCCAACATGACAATCGTTGGAGGAGAGACCGCATCGCTGCCGGAGATCATAAAAGGCTTCGACCTGGCAGGAACGGCCATAGGAGTCGTCGACAAGGACAAGGTCGTGACGGGCGAGAAGATCAGGATAGGGGATGTCCTGGTAGGAGTTCCCAGCGACGGGCTGCACAGCAACGGCTACACCCTGGCCCGCCGCATAGTGGCCGAGTCGAAATATACTTACTTCGACCAGATGCCAGGCGGAAAAAAGACCATCGGAGAAGAGCTGCTGACGCCCACCAGGATCTACATGGAGATCCTGGAGCTGGTCAAAGAGTGCAACGTGCACGGCCTGGCTCACATAACTGGATCAGGCCTTCTCAAGCTGCATAGAATTACAGACTTCGGCTTCGAGATAACCGATCCCCTGGAGCCCCAGCCAATCTTCCGGTTCCTGCAAGAACAGGGAGGCGTCGAGGACGCTGAGATGTACAGGACATTCAATATGGGGATGGGGTTCGTAGTAGTAGTGCCCGAGGCAGATGCAAAAAATGCTTGCAGGATCATGGGACCGGGCTCCAAGGTCATCGGATCTATAGTAAAAGAGGGACTGAAGGCAGGCCAGCTGAAGCTTTAGGCCTCCTGTGCCTTCTTTTTTGCCTCTTCGCCGAACATCTCCTCCAGCTTCTCCTTGATCTTCACGATAGCGTCTACTGCCGGGCAGCCAGCATCTATGGGCGGCTTGCCCGCCAGGTCTGCTTCCATCAGGCATTTGTCGTAAGGAATGGCCCCGAGGACCGGTATGCCCATCTGAGCCAGCTTCTCTGCAACCGGGCCCGGATCGTCGGCCTTGTTGATGACTGCGAAGTACCTGTTGATGCCTATCTCCTTGCCAAGCTGCATTATCCTCTCCACGGTCTCTATGGATCTCATGCCCGGCTCGACCACGGCGACCATGGCGTCCACTCCGCGTGCTGTGGCTCTGCCCAGGTGCTCAATGCCGGCCTCCATGTCCAGGATGACCAGGTCCTTCTCCCTTGTCACGACGTGCCTGATGAGGGCCTTGACGAAGGCGTTGGCAGGGCACATGCAGCCCGATCCGCCCGAGTCTATGGTCCCCATGACCACCAGCTTCACGTTGTCTGGGCCGGTGCAGCCGCATATCTGCACAACGTCGTCCACCTTGGGGTTCATCTTGAACATTCCCATGGGCATGCCGGCCCTCTCCTGCACCAGGTCTTTGTGCTCAGTGACCGGTTTTGGGAGCTGTTTATTCCCAGGGCCGAGCCCAGGTTCATGCTGGGATCGACGTCAATTGCCAGAACATTATAGCCGTCGCGGGCGAAGAGCCTGGCCAGAGTTCCGGCCAGAGTGGTCTTGCCCACGCCGCCTTTTCCTGAGACTGCTATCTTCATCTATCAAACCTCGTGAGATGTCAACTTCTACCTATTATTGACATGTATGTTTATATCTATTCTGGATGAATATAGTATGGTGGGTGCGTTGGGGTGATAAAGAGCATTAGAAAGACGAGACGGCAGGATCGTCGAGTTTCAGCCGGAAAAGATTGCCGCTGCCATCGGAAAGGCCTTCAAAGCGGTTGGCACAGACGATGCCGGGAAGTCTTCGGAGCTGGCCGGTCGCGTGGTGAAGATTGCCGAGGAGAAGTTCCCATCAGCCATTCCTGGCGTTGAGGACATCCAGGACATAGTAGAGAAGGTGCTGATAGATGCAGGTTATGCAGATGTGGCCAAAGCCTACATCATCTACCGGCAAAAGCGCAGCGAGATCCGGGCGGCCAAGGCTTACCTGGGCATAAAGGACGACCTGAAGCTTTCAGTGAACGCCACAGAGGTGCTAAAGAAGAGATATCTGCGGCGAGACGAAAAGGGCGAGGTCTGCGAGACGCCAGGCGAGATGTTCGACCGCGTAGCTACGCATATCTCCCAAGCTGAGAGCCGCTACGGTGGAGATGTCGATGTCTATCGCCAGAAGTTCAGGGGGATGATGAGAGATCTCCTCTTCCTGCCCAACTCCCCCACTCTCATGAACGCCGGCCTTGAGCTCGGCCAGCTGTCGGCCTGCTTCGTCCTGCCCGTGGAGGACTCTTTAGAGGGTATCTTCGACACTCTGAAGTACATGGCGCTCATCCACCAGAGCGGCGGAGGAACCGGATTCTCCTTCTCACGGCTTCGGCCCAAGAACGATGTGGTCAAGACCACAGGGGGAATCGCCAGCGGTCCTGTCTCCTTCATGAGCATATTCGATGCCGCCACAAATGTGATCAAGCAGGGAGGACGCCGCCGCGGCGCGAACATGGGCGTTCTCAGAATCGATCATCCAGACATACTGGAGTTCATAGAGGCCAAGGAGAAGCCCGGATTTCTGGAGAACTTCAACGTCTCAGTGGCGGCGACGGACGAGTTCATGCGCTGCTCCCGCCAGGGCGGAGATATCACGCTTATCAACCCCAGAAACGGCGAGGCTGCGGGCAGCTTTGAACGCAGGGGAACTCATGAACCTCATCGCCACCTCTGCCTGGCGGGGCGGGGACCCCGGAATGATATTCATCGACAGGATCAATGCATTGCATCCTCTTCCAGGCATCATCGAGGCCACCAATCCCTGTGGTGAGCAGCCATTGCTCCCTTACGAGTCCTGCAACCTGGGCTCAATAAACCTTTCAAGGCTGGTGGAAAAAGGAGAGATCAAGTGGGATCGCTTAGGCGAGCTGGTCACCTTGGGCGTGCGTTTCCTGGATGACGTCATCGATATGAACAAGTTTCCATTGAAGCAGATCGAGGAGGAGACGAGGGCCAACAGAAAGATCGGCCTGGGGGTGATGGGATTCGCGGAGATGCTCATCGAGATGAACGTCTCCTACAACTCAGCCGATGCGATAAGCATAGCCGAGGAGATAATGGGCTTTATCTCCAGGCTTGGTCGAGAGGAGTCGGCACGCTTAGGAGCACAGCGCGGGTCTTTCCCCGTCTTCGAGCAGTCGAAGCTTAAAGGCTGGGACGCCATGAGGAACTCCACTGTCACAACCGTAGCGCCTACGGGAACCATCAGCATAATCGCCGGCACGAGCAGCGGAATCGAACCTCTTTTCGCCATCAGCTTCGTGCGCCACGTCCTTGAGGGGGCAAAGCTCTTCGAGGCCTCGCCATTGTTCGAGAAGGCTGCAAAGGAGAGAGGAATCTACAGCCAGGAGCTGATGACAGAGGTGGCGAAGAAAGGATCGGTGCAGGATATCGCAGGAGTGCCGCAGGATATGAAGGAGATCTTCGTCACTGCCCTGGACATCCCGCCCGAGCAGCACGTGCGCGTGCAGGCAGCCTTCCAGAAATATACAGACAATGGCGTCTCCAAGACTGTGAACCTGCCTCAGAGCGCCACCGTTGGGGACGTCCTGAAGGTTTACAACCTGGCCTATGACCTGGGGTGCAAGGGCGTGACCGTCTTCCGCTACGGCAGCCGAAGCCAGGTGCTCTATCTGGAGAACGGGGAGACGGTTCCTGGGTGCAAGTACTGCGGGTGAGGTTGAAGGGGCGGCGGTTTCATCAAAAATTTTAGGCCTATTTTGTGCCGTGCTACGAGAAAATACGCAATATTAGATATCCAACAGAAAATAATGCGGGCAAATATTTTCATTGCGTAATTTCTATAAAACCGCAATATGATAAAATTATGACTATAAGATAGTTATGGCGCCTTGGATTCAACGCAGCACGGAACTAGATTGAACAATCCTACAGCTAGCATGTAATTAACGGATAAATTTATATAATATAGATGTCACAGATTTGTCATAGAGCTTAACCTACCTATCATGGTATGAAATGGCTTAAAAAATTTATGGAGGTAATCCCGGAATGCAGATGAAGGCCGTCCTTCAATTGGGTTGGCTCTCGTCTCCCATGTTCGATGGGTTAGCGGTTTTGGGAACCCTCCGTATGATCTGTTAAAATAGGGGGAAGAAGAATGAAGGGAGTAGCAGTAGCAGCATTAATAGCAGCAGCCCTTATCGGATGCTGCAGCACGGCACTGGCGACGCCACCACTTGTACCGCCTGTGCAGTATGAACAGTTCTGTGAGAACCAGAAGGTATCTGGAACGGGAGTAATCGATGTCAGCACATCGATAATCGACAAGAAGATCGCACTTGAGTACTACAACGTCATGTCAGGTGACGGCGATCTTGAGCTCGACCAGGAGCACGCCTACTCGCAGAATGCAGATAAGCTGAAGAGGAATATATCATCGGTCAACGGCGGCAATAAGTCGGGCCTGAACCTCTTTGAGAACACTAAGCTCACTTACTCGGGCGCAACGCCTCTGGTAGGCGGAAAGTATCTGCATTCGAAGGCATTCTACGGAGGCATCGGCGCAGATGTACAGGAGATGTTTGCGGTAAACGAAATGGAGAAAGAGCAGACATCTTTCTTCGCATCGACAACGCCCTACAATCCAGAAGGCTTGACACCGGAGCAGCTTGTTGACGAACTGAAGAATGCTGGAAGGGAGACCGAACTGGTCGACGAACTCATGAGTCTCGGAGGCGTCTACAACCCGTCCCACCTGATAGGCATAGATACAAAGAATACCTTCAACGGCACATGGGGAACCGATGCCAAGTGGCATAAGATATTCTACAAGGACATCAAGGCCCACGAGATGTTCACGGGTCAGTTCGAGACAGAGAAGCTGATCAAGTTCCACGAGAGTCCCGTGCCCGAAACGGAAAACGCACCTTGTGAAGGCATAGACTGCTAAGGCCAAAGGCCGTAGCATTCTATTCTTTTTTATTCTCATGGCAAAGGAGAGCCATTGAGGATATTCACAGTAACCTGTGGTTAGCCACTCGTTATAGCGAAGAGCCTCTTTTAGACATGTGCCGAAAATTCCTTCGACAGGCTTATACGCCCCGACATCCTCTTCGGGCTGTGCAGTTCAAAGACCTCTGGAGAGATCCTCAGAACCGAACCCTGTTCTCAGTTCTTCTTTACACGGCTCTGATGTCGACGGTCTTCATCGCATCTCACCTCGTCTTCTCCTACTTCGGCTTTCTGCATACCGATGCAGACACCGCAAGATATCTTCTCAACACCCTGGTTAGCAGTGAGGCAAGCATCTTCGCAATTGTTGTCACCTTGAGCCTCATCGCCGTGCAGCTTGCTGCTTCCTCCTATTCTGCCAGGGTGATAGACCTCTTCATGAAGACTCCCGATCCCTGGATGCTGATGCTCATCTACATAGCTGCCATGGTCTACAGCCTGGGGGTACTCAAGCTGGTGGACGAGGAGAGCGTCTCTCGCCTGGAGATCTACATATCCCTCTCATATTACATGGGTATATTCGCCTTCACCGCCCTGATACTCTTCATCTGGAACACCTTCGATCTGCTTCAACCCTTCTCCATCATCGACCGGCTTTCTGAGAGGATAACAAAGCAGCACATCATCTCCCTTCTCAGCAGGCAGTCGCCCTTCAACAACGACCCGGTTCAGCCGATCATAGACATAGTCTTGGGCTCCTGGGGAAAGTACGATTACGAGACCATGGGGTACGGCCTTCGTGCCATAAGCAGTCGCGCTGACTGCATCTTGAGGGATTACTACAGTCGCCCTGCCGAGAAGGCCCAGGTAGCTGACCACATCTCGGGCCACTTCTTCAAGGTGGGGACGCTAGCCTTGAACAGGAAGGATGATGACTTCGCCGGGAACGTCTTTCTAAGCCTCAACTCTGTCGGCCTGATGTCTACCCAGGAGCGATTAGAGGGCACAGTCCAGTCCATCATCAAGTTCTTCGGCAACACCGGCATCCGGGCAGCAGAGGAAAAGCTTGAGAAGACGGCCTTCGAAGCGGTCAGGCATCTGCGAAGCGTTGGCGAGGCCGCGGCGCAAAGGCAGATGGGGGATGCGGCCAGGACAGCAGCTTTTTACATGGCAGAGGTGGGGATAGTGGCGGCCGAGCACAAGCTGGAGAACACCGCCTCTTTTGCTGCCACCAACCTGGAGGAGTTCAGGGTGGCGGCAGCGAGGCTAGAGCTCCATGCCGTGGCCCAGCAGTGCGAGCTTTCGCTAAACGATGTCAGAGAGGCGCTAAGCAATGGAGATGGGTCTGTTGACCCTCTGCAGAGGTACTCATAAGGCAGCAAGGTTAGGGGGTTGCAAAGCGCTAAAAGAAGGCTCCTTGCTATTTTCTGTGGGTAAATCTGAGGAGCCCGAGAGGTCTTCGTGTCTAGTTCGGCGTGCGTTCACCACAGAGACACGGAGGCACAGAGACGATCTTACTGTACCTAAGGCCAAAGCAACTCATATAATTGATTTAACGCGGATAGCTAAAGCTATAAGATAATTATTACGAAACGTTTAGTGAGTTAACCAGAGCTTTAGCTCCGGCCGCTCAGCCATACGCAGGTGTACAGGCCTATTTCAACTTCGTTGCTCATCTTTGCCAGCTCAGCGTATTTAGCGGCGCAATCCTGGAGATAGGGGTGCGCAGCGGGCGAGCTGCCGATGAGAAACTGGACTAAGAACATGTTGCTCTTCAGGGCACTTCGAACATTGGAAATTTTGGGCATCATCCGGATAATCCTCTAAACAAGCTTTCTTGACTAATTACGATTTTTAACGACTATTATTACGACAAATGACGAATATTTAAAGATTGTGGTTTAAGCTGCACGAAGGGCAACAAAGCATGATATGATAGAGCGACCATCGAGCTTAAAGCTCTTCAAAGCAAGTCCCGGATCATGAAGCGAATCGGCATCGCCGACACCGCCTTTGCCCGCTACGACATGGCCCACGCGGCCATAACCGCGCTGAAAGCGGAGGCCTCGGTGGAGATCGTCCGTTACACCGTCCCCGGCATCAAGGACCTGCCCGTGGCCGCGAAGAAGCTCCTGGAGGAAGAGGGCTGCGAGATCGTCATGGCTCTGGGAATGCCAGGCCCCGCCGACAAGGACAAGATGTGCGCCCACGAGGCATCCTCAGGACTCATCATGGCCCAGCTCATGACCAATAAACATATTATTGAGGTCTTCGTGCATGAGGACGAGGCCTCTGATGAGAAGACGCTCGCCTGGCTGGCGAAGCAGCGCACTGCAGAGCATGCAAAGAACGTAGTGAGGCTTATCTTCTATCCGGAGAAGCTGGAGCGCATGGCTGGAACCGGCCAGCGGCAGGGCTACGAGGATGCGGGGCCGATAGAAGGAGGATCCGGAGGTATGGGGCACTAAAGCCCCTGAGAACCAAGGTGAATATTATGAATTGGAAGATAGTTTTGGCGGTAATAATAGTGCTGCTATTAGTAGGAGCGGCCGTTGCCGATGCTAAAGGAAAGAGCGGCGGCGGAAAATCGGGATTTAGTAGCAAGAGCTTCTCGTCAAAGGCATCATCCTCCAGCGGTGGCCTTTCCAGCAAAGCCGCAGGAATCGCGACTATACCCGCGCTTGCCATGAGCACAAAGAAAAAGACTCATTTAGACGATGATCTCTTCGAGAATGAGACTGAAGAGGAGATGGAGGAGCAGCAGTCGCCCGGTCTAGGAGTCTTGCCTGCTTTCCTGGCGATGGGGCTCCTGTTTGTTGCCTGGCGCAGAGGGAAAGCTCGTTAGGCTTAAGGCGTTTTGCCAAATTTGCCAAATAATAGAAACAAAAATGGAGGGGCTAAAGGCCCCTTGGTCTCTTAGACGGTCATTGTCGTATTTTCATTCTCGGAAGCCTGAGTGAGGGGAACGGGCTGGGCAGTTGGCGTCATGTTCAAGGAAAGGGCCTCTGCCGTTCCGGCCTCTGCGGGCAGCTCTATCATTATGCTCTCGTTGAAGCCGTCGAAGATCATGGAGATATCAGCGTGCACGCGCATCTCCAGGTTCTCAGGGCCCGTGGAGGGCAAGCCTAGGTCCTGCGGCAAAATGACGAAGCTCTCAGAAACATCGCTCTTCTTGAGCAGATGTGTGTCCTTGGTTATCCAGTAGTAGGCCTCCAGCGTTGCGTTATTGAAGAGCTGAGAGAAGTTAATGGGCTGTAGAGGCAGGTAGGAGTTGTTCTGGGAGAGCTGAGAAGCGAACGATGCCATGTCTATATCCGCTTTAAGCTTGTAGCAGTCCAGCCCCTCTACTACCTCTGAGCCTAGCAAAGTTATATTGGAGCTGTTGAACATCTCGACCTGCTGCTCAATGGTGTTCTGCTGTGACCACACGTCTTCTGAGAATGGAATCAGAAGGCTCGTCCAGTTGCCATCGAGTCTGAGGTAGACGGTGTCGTTGATCAGATATTCATCTATTGCCATGGCAGTAGCGTTTTCCTCGTCGCCCTCGGGCAGGATTACCGTGGCCATGACCAGCTTCAAAGCGCGCGCGGTCATGTTGACGGCCCCGACGCCAAACGAACGCGAGGCGATCCTCTGGGACTCGACGGCCGGGTCGGAGAGGTTGACAAGCTCAGTCATCTGATCCATCTCCAATAGGAATCGGTAGGACTGGAGACTAGCAGAGGAGGCAGAGAGCATTGCCTTCAGCTCAGAGGCGTTCAGATCCTCATCTGTAGCGGTGTCGTTCAACTGGCATAAGGCGCTGGAAGAACAGAGGGTTATTGCCAGCACCAAGAACACTAAAGATCTCATGGATTGATAATAATAGTGGACATAGGTAAATCCTTTGTGCTGATCAGAAGAAAAAGAGGGGAGACCGAATTACTCTATGAGCCCGGATTACTCTACCTTCCTAAACATGCTTCCCTTCACGCCGCAGACCGGGCACTTCTCCGGAGCCTCCTTCTCCACGGTCATGCCGCAGACGGGACAGACGAAGTAGGGGTATCTCCTTCTTGGACTTTTCCAGGCCCTCAAGCATATCGTGATAGAGCTTGGCGTGGTACTCCTCTACGGCATTTGCGTAGTTTAAGGTGCGCTCGGCATCCTTCGCACCCTCAGCCTTCGCCGCTGCGATCATCTCCGGGTACATCTCCTTGAACTCGTGGGTCTCTCCGGCGATGGCCTCGCGAAGGTTCTCCTTAGTCGTCTTTATGGCCTTCAAGGCGCTCAGATGGTTGGCAGCGTGCACGGCCTCTGCCTCTGCCGCGGCCCGAAAGAGCCTGGCCGCCTGGGGAAAGCCGTCATTTTCCGCCTGGGCAGCAAAGGCGGTGTACTTCCTGTTCGCCTGCGACTCTCCGGCAAAGGCCTCCTTTAAGAAATCCTCTGTTTTGGTCATTTTTTAACACCCCATGACATGCATGAAACTATCTCAAGTTTAGGCAAGTTATGGCCGATAAACTCTTTGCATCTTAAAAAAGAGGTTTATGGTCCGGCGCGTCTTTTGCCGGAGGTTTAGATCCGGAATATCCCGTCTTCACCTTCGCATCAATCGCAGTAGAAGCTTGCCGTCGATTGTGGGTAGCCGTCGCGCTTCAGCTGTGCCATGCACTTCTCTCTGGAATAGTTGGGATTCGGCTGGCCGTTAATTATAGGCTGAGTGCTGCTCTCAGTGTCCAGCCACGCCTGTCCCCCTCTGCTGTCAATAGAAACAGCTCGCGGGTTGAGGAACACGCTGGATGTATAGTCAGCATCGGGAACAAAGGGGTACTTCCACCAGGGGGACCTGACGGCCCCGCCCTTGTTCAGTGTGGCATAGAGCCACTGGCTGCTCGGCGTGCTGTTCAGTGTGACTTCCACATTCACCGTTCACGCCATCCGCGACAGACTGGTAGCCCAGGACGTTTCCAGCCTGGTCCAAAACCACTACATATGCCAGACCCTGGCTGGTAACCTCTGGGATTATCACTTCGCCCAGGGGGTCGGCGTCGGTCTGATCCCTGACGGTTATCATCGGATCTCCCTCATAGGACATGGTCGTCAATGTGCTGCTCTGTGGGTTGACCTCGATATGGATTGTGTTCAGCAGGTCCTCTGTCAGGTTCTCCGGAAGCATGCTGATCATCTCCACCTCAGTCTTCGCAGCCATGAGGCCGTAGCCCTCAATCTCCTCTGCATCCAGCCAGTACTCTGCGATAGTGCTGTTGACGACTCTATTCGTGATCGGATTGAGAATCTCCTGGCGGATTATATATCCATCTTTGCCATCGATGGTAGCCTCAGACGCGCTGCCGTTTTGGATCTCCCCTGCGTCTTTTGCGGCCTGCAGATACAGGTTCTCCCAATATACGCACGGATATTCGGCACACTGCCAGTCCTTATATGCAGTAACGCCGATGGCTGCCCTGGTATTGTTATCGAACATTATGTCCAGATAATACCAGGAGGACTCGTTATCCTCGACCTCTGGATGAAGGGTTACATTGTACTCCATTGCGGTATCCAAATCGAAGGAAATGTTATACGGCCCTGCTGATATCTCCACAGGCTCAGCAAAAGCCAATGCAGGCAAAATAAAGAGCATTGCCAATACCCAGAATAATTTCATTTATCTCTCCCTCTAATCTATTTAATTGGATTTACTGCGGTTTTTAGCTTGAAATACAAATATATAAATTTTGACTTGTTTTATTTGATCCAGTTTTTCGTGCCAAAGATAATTTAATTTTTCTAACTTTATACTTATATATCACCTCACTGGTCCACTTTTGTTTAAATCTTTACTACAATGAACGACGATACTATTTAAATTTTGTTTGATTTTGTAGTGGAGAATCCCATTAATAATGAGATATATTCTGTCTGAAAAGGTTATAATCGATGAAGCCCAGAATAGTCCCACAGAGGAGATGTTGATATGAAGATTCTGGGGATCAACGCCAGCCCTCGCGGCTCCAATAGCCAGACACTGCGCCTGGTACAGGCCGTTTTGGATGGCGCAAAGTCAGCCGGGGCTGAGATAGAGCTGGTGGATGTCTGCAAGATGGACATAAAGTACTGCAACGCCTGCCAGGTCTGCTTCAAGACAGGAGAATGCACTAAAAAGGACGATTTCCAGGGCCTTTACGAGAAGATGCTTGCCAGCGACGGCATGGTCTGGGGCTCTCCCAACTACTTCCACAGCGTGACCGCACAGATGAAGACGATGATCGACCGCATGGCCGATGCCATGCACTGTCAGCTCCTAAGCGGAAAGTACTGCTGCTTTGTGGCAACAGGCGGCAACAATACCGACCAGGTCACAGAGTACTTAAGCGGCCTGTTTCTGAACTTCGGAACATTTGTCACGGGGAGCGTGGGCGCGTCCATGTCCGGAGGGCCAAAAGCCCTGGAGGTAGCCGAGAAGAAGGCCTTCGATCTGGGCAAATCCCTGGCAGAGGACATACTGGCCAAGCGCGACTACATCGAGCAGAGGGAGATGCAAGAGGAGATCAGGGACTACTTCCAGAAGCTGGTGAAGATGCACCAGAAGGATTGGGAGCACGAGTACGAGTACTGGAATAGGCTCAATTGGACCTGAAAACGAAAATTGGCAAATGCCATAATGCTATAGTATTCGCTAGGTCATCATTCGCTGGGCCATGTGAGCTTTTTTCCGTGGCCCATGCATTCAGCCCGGATCAGCCAGATTCGCCAGAATTGCTCCGAAAAGCAGATTGGAGACGTACAAGATTTTATTATCTCCCAGATACATTAAATATTATGCTTACTCTGGATGAAGGAAAGATGGCAGTGAGGCTGGCCAAGGAAGCCCTTACAAGCTACATCGAGAAGAAAGTGATGGTAGAGCCGAAAGGGCTCCCACCTGTCTTCGACGAGAAGCGCGGCGTCTTCGTGACAATCCACGAAGAAGGGGAGCTTAGAGGGTGCATCGGCTACCCACAGCCGATTCTGCCTTTGGGCAGGGCAATCGTCGACTCGGCCATCAACGCCTGCTCAAGGGACCCCAGGTTTCCGTGTGTTAGGCCTAGCGAACTGAAGAGGGTAGAAATAGAGGTGACAATTCTGACAAAGCCCGAGCCCTACAATGTTCCCAAGAGCCAGCTACCTGAGCTAGTGAGAATCGGAAAGGATGGACTGATAGTCGCCCGGGGAATGAACTCCGGCCTTCTTCTGCCTCAGGTTGCTCCCGAGTGGGGCTTTGATCCCATAGAGTTCCTGAGCCAGACCTGCCTCAAGGCAGGGCTTCCGCCAGACGCCTGGATCGACGAGAATACAGAAGTCCAGCACTTCGAGGCCCAGATCTTCGCAGAGGTCGCGCCTGGGCGGGAGGTCATAGAAAAGACATATGCAGATACCACCTGCGGAACCTGAAAAATTTTTGGATGGAGCAATTCAATTGGCTCGTGTAACGAAGGGTCCGGCAGAGAGAAAGAACGAGCTGATCGATGTTGCAGAGAGGCTCTTTCTGGAAAGAGGATATGAGAATACAACAGTCAGCGATATAGTTAAAGAGGTAGGAGTAGCTCAGGGCACTTTCTACTACTACTTTGCCTCAAAGCATGATATCCTGGATGCAGTGATAGAGGGGGAAATCGATGAGCCTGAGAAGAAGATCATAAGCATTGCTCGCCAGGCCGATAAGGGTGCAGTATTCAAGCTCAGAGATATGGCCGAGGTAATTCTTCGTTTTCAAACTGCTAAGAGAGGCTTGATTGAACACGTTCACGAGGAGAGCAACGCTTTAATGCATGAGAAGATGGAAAGGAGGATCATAGCAAGGCTAGCCCCTACGATGACTGGTGTTATCGAGGACGGCATGGCGAAGGGAGCCTTGAGCACGGACTATCCTGAGGAGACTGCGGAGTTCTTAATAGCAGCCATAATCTTCTTGTTCCATCAGCCGGACATAGATGCGGAAAGGCAAGAGAGGCTACATGCGGCTTTGCAGAAAATCCTGGATAAAATTTTTAGATTAAATGGCCCAAGTTAGACGATTTTAGCCTTGACGAGCATCACTGGTGTGGTCTACCTTCGCCGAAGAGTTGACCGAACTGTCTAAAATATTTGATAATATATTGAGAGAAAAACCTATATAATATGAAATCCGACTGACTATCAGTCAGGAGTTTAAGCTGGAGCCGTATCATGCAGGGCAACATTGAAACCGCAAATAAAAGAAAAGTATCAGTAGCTCTGCTTTCTGTTGCCTCGAATACTACTCTGACCATGCTAAAGATTGTAGTTGGAGTAACAATTGGCTCAGTTTCCGTGCTGTCTGAGGCCATTCACTCCAGCGTAGACCTTCTGGCGGCTCTGATCGCCTTTATCGCCGTAAGGACATCAGGGAAACCTGCCGATGAGGACCATCCTTTCGGCCACGGAAAGGTGGAGAATATATCCGGGGCCGTTGAGGCGTTGCTGATCTTTTTGGCAGCCGGCTGGATTATCTTCGAGGCCGTAAAGAAGCTGGAGAGCCCCGTTCCCCTGGATTATCCAGGCTGGGGCGTAGCAGTGATGCTGGTCTCCGCAGTCGTGAACATCCTGGTATCGGGAAGGCTCTTTAAGGTGGGAAAAGAGACTGATTCGGTGGCCCTGCAAGCAGACGCATGGCATTTACGCACTGATGTTTACACCTCTTTGGGCGTGATGGCTGGCCTTGGCGCTATATGGCTTGGCGGATTGGTTCTTCCCGGCACAAATCTGGCCTGGGTGGACCCTATGGTGGCCATTGGCGTCGCGCTTCTTATTATCAGAGCCGCCTACCACCTCACACTAGAATCGGCACGAGACCTTCTTGATGTGAGCCTGCCTCCTGATGAAGAGGACAGCGTAAAAAAGCATATAACTGCGTTTGCCCCTACAGTCAGAGGATTTCACCGCTTGCGCACGCGAAAGTCAGGACCCTACCGATTCGTGGAGTTCCATGTGCGCGTAGACGCCGGTCTATCTGTAGATGAGTCGCACAGGATATCGGATATGATCTCCTGCGGCATCAAGCAGCAATATCCAGGAACTACGGTCACCATTCACATCGAGCCTTGCAACTGTGCTCTGGCTACGAAAGAATCGTGCGGTTGCCTGCTGAGCGACGATGATAAGAGAACTATAAGTGCAAATGGCAGGCTGCATGCAGAATGAGGATCTATGCAGGATGTGGCGATGTATTTGGCAATGTGCCGTGTTATTATGATTCAACTGCATTCGCCGCTATTAATAAACAAAAATAATATTTGGTGTTAATGATATGATAAAAAATATAATGATCGCTACTGATGGATCTGCGCCGGGCATGCAAGCAGCGGAGATGGGCATAAATCTGGCCCGGCTTGCCTGTGCAGAAGTGACGGCTGTTTATGTGGTGGATATGGCCAGGCTGACCCAGCTTCCAGGATACATATCCGTTCCGGGGATAAAGGAAAGGCTTATGGAGCTCATGGGTGCTGAAGGCGAGAAGGCCACTGCAGAGGTTGAGGATATGGCCAGAGAGGCAGGCGTGGTCTGCCATAAACAGGTGGTGGGAGGAAACCCTGCAGATGAGCTTCTGAAGATCTCCCAGGAATTGGAAGCGGATCTTCTAGTCATGGGCAGCATCGGCAGGAGCGGCCTGAGCAAGATCCTTCTGGGAAGCGTGGCCGAGAAGGTGGTCCGGCACTCCAAAGTGCCTGTGCTCCTGGTTCCTATCAAGGGCTGATTTGGCGATCAAGGAAAATCCTAGTATCATCTCCTAGCCAACAGCCCATCTGCCCAGCGCCGGGCAGCCTCAGATCCCTTGAGACACAACCCGGAATGAATGCATCGGAATGAATGCACGACCGAATTTCGGGCCTATCCCTGCAGCTCGACGAACAACTGACCCTCTTTTACTTCTGTTTTATAAACTCGCAGGGACACATTCGCCGGTCCTCTCAAAACCGATCCGTCTGTGATTTTGAACTGGGAGTAGTGCCAGGGACAGGTGAGAACCTCGCCTTCCAGATCGCCCTCGGCCAGGGGAGCGCCAGCGTGAGAGCACCTACCTCCCAGGCAGTAGAACTGACCTCCCAAGTTGACGACCAAGATCTCCTCTTCTTTGAGATCGAACTGCTTCATCTCTCCGGGGGGAATGTCCTCGGTAGCGCAGAGCCTCAGGTACATTCTCATCGCTCCTTTAGCTCAGAGTTAAGCACTGCAGAAGATATCTCCTGATGCTTCTCCAAATACTCGCAGACAGCGATGACGAACTCGGCGTGGCTCCAGATCAGAGGCGATACCGAGACTGGCACGCCGGTGTAAGGATGGATCTGCTCTGCCATCACTCCCGAGGACAGGGAGTGTCTTGCAGCCCAGGTGAGCAGCTCCATCCCCTCCTTGAGCTGTCCCAGGCTCGCTGCGCGGGCGATATGCCACCTGGCCAGCCAGAGGGTGGAGATGAACCATGGGTTTCCGGGAACATCTCTGGAGACCCTCTGGTACTCGTCGTTCTCGTACCTGGCCAGGCCTCCCACTCGCGTCCGGATCCAGAGCCTGTCTCGGATGGAGTTCATGGTCCCCTCCACGGCCTTCTCGGAGGCATCGAAGCCTCCGTAGAGGAATACGGCCGATGCAGAGCTGTCCACGGCCAGGTCGCGCGAGCCGTCTGGATAGACTGCCTTAATGAACCTGTTGCTCTCAGGATCGTAAAGATGTTTGAGCATGGCCTCTCTAAGATTTGCCGCGGCCCTGCTCAGGGTCTCATAGCGCTCTCTGTCGTAGATGACCTTCCTAAATTTGGCCGCAGCGTTCAGAGCAGCGTAAACTGTCGCTGCAGTCCAGGTGAACACGCCCCACCTCTCTTCCCAGAGGTCGAAGCAGGGCCTGGGGAGCCCTGTATCCGGGTCAAGGTAGTCCAGGAGAAAATCTGTTGTCTTCAGGATCAGGTTGGGAACGCTTTCCAGGAACTCGATGTCTCTGTACTTCTGGAAGTGCCTCCAGAGGGCATAGAGAACAAGGGCAGTCTCGTCCTCTTCGATTGGAAGCATCCCCTTCGAGCCTGCCGATGGCAGCCAGCTGCTGCCGACAGACCCGTCAGGGGAGTACTTGTGATGGAAAAAGCCCTCCTCGTCTATGACGAAGTTGCAGAAACGGAAGAAGCGGCTGCTGGCCTCTCTGAATCCTGCCATGTCGAAGGCCATGGCGGCTATGGCTCCATCCCGCGTCCAGATATAGGAGTAGGTATCTCTGTTAAACTGCATTATATCCGAGTCGCAGGAGGCTATTATTCCGCCCTGGCGGTCGGCGTGGCTGCGCATGATGAGCAGCGAGTTCTTGTAGGCTCTGATTATCTCTTTGGGCAGGATGCTGAGGTTGACCTCCTTCTTGTTCACCCAGGCGGCCCAGTAGTTCTCCGTCTGCAAGAGGAGCTGCTCCACTCCTGTCTTCCTCACTCCGGCGTCCAGGTCTACGACCTCTTTGAGGCTTTTGCCGCAGGCGATCCAATAATAAAGAGTTCCTCTGGACTTTGCAAGCAGGTCCAGCTCGAAGGAGACTGCCGAATCCACTGACCCCTGGGCTATGGAATTGCCGCCGAGAACTCCGTCTTCGGCATCCTTCCAGGTGCCTTCCCTTCCCGGCAGCTCCTTGTAGCCGGTGGCAAACTGGTAAATTCCAAGGCCTTTGCTCGTGACCCCGTCGACCAGAAAGTAACGTTTGCGTTTGTAGTGAATGATGGCGTTCAGAGAGGGCTCATGCATCACGGTGTCCCCTACAGCATCGCCATAGATGTGGAAGTCGTGGGTGAAGAAGATTCTGATTTTTCTAGGGGTTTTTGCGAGGTTGCTAACCATCACTTTTCTTAAGAATACATCACTGAAGCTGTCCACGGCATCGTTGGTCTCGATCTGGATGCCAAGGCCTGGATGACTGGCCCGGCTCCTGCTTACCAGGGTCTCGGGCATATATTTCATTTCCTTCTCCCAGCCATTATCCAGCCATCGAAACTCGCCGTCAGCCCATATTCCCATCCTCAGCTCGTGTCCTGAGAGATGGTTCTCCAGGCCCACTTTTGGGTAGAAGAAGTCCCTGACGTTCATGCTGCTGTCAAAGGCAATGGCCAACCGGCCGTTGCCTACCACGGTTTCTCTGGGCATCCTTTTATCCTCGAAAGAACTTGTAGCAACAAAATCGTACTATTAATAATATC
The DNA here is from genome assembly GCA_963847095.1 of Methanotrichaceae archaeon. Lineage (GTDB taxonomy): Archaea > Halobacteriota > Methanosarcinia > Methanotrichales > Methanotrichaceae > CAWJYS01. Next base: position 97,845 of record CAWJYS010000004.1, read on the forward strand.
TTGCCAGGTATAAAGCTGCTTTTATCGCCCACTTCGGAAGAATTATATGAAAAGGATGGATACGTCTTTCTTAGGGAGAGAGAAATGCAGGCTGAAACCGAGGTTACGCAGGTTCTGTCGAGAACCAGAGATGCCCTGTCCGTGAGGTTCGCCAGGCCAAAGGATTTTGACTACCTGCCGGGCCAGTATATGTTCATAACCCTGGGTTATAAAGACGAGCAGAAGACAAAGCACCTCACCATCTCCAGCAGCCCGACGGAGGATTTTCTAGAAGTTACAAAGAGGCTGACCGGCCATGAGTTTTCCAATGCTCTGGGGGCAGCAAAGGCCGGGGACAGGGTCACGATTCGAGGACCTTACGGAGACTTTACATTTCATGGAGAGCACGACAGGGTCTGCATGCTATCGGGAGGCATAGGCATAACTCCTCTGCGCAGCATGATCCGTTACTCGACGGATAAAGGGCTGAGTGCGAGCATAGTCCTGCTCTACTCTAACAGCCACGAGGACGACATAGTCTTCGAGGATGATTTGGAGAGCATGGCAAAGCAGAACCCCAATCTCAAGGTCGTGAATACAATAACCAGGCCAGGCCCGGCCTGGAAAGGACTTACGGGAAGAATAGACAGGGATATGATAGTCCGGGAGGTGCCAGACTACGCCAATCGCGTCTTCTTCACCAGCGGCCCTAGGAAAATGGTGGATGCCATACTGGCCTTGCTTAAAGACTTGGGCATGCCTGAAAACCAGGTCAAACAGGAGTACTTCCCAGGATACGATTGATGTTAGCTGGTATCGCTTCAGCTTGAATAAGGCTTAAGTTCTCAAGATTCTTAAAGAATACCATGGCCTTGGACTTCAGGACTCTCGTAGCGCTGAATATAACAGTGCAGATCATACTTGCGCTGGCACTGGCAGGGGCTATTTTTCTGGCAAAGAGACGCAGCTTAAAGAAGCACTGTACAGCCATGAGGATCATAGTTCCCGTGCAGATCCTGGCAATCCTTGGCATAATGCTGCCTGCCATGAGCGGCTATGTGAATCTGCCAGCAGGCGGTGTCATATCGGGATATGAGGTCTTTATCCACCATGCCTTGGGCCTGGGGGTAGTAGTTCTCTGGGTTTACATAAATCTGGTCTTTCTGAGATACGTAAAGCCCTTTTTTAGGTTAAAGCCCACGATGCAAATGGCAGCGGCTTTCTGGATACTATCGCTCATCCTGGGTGTGCACATATACTCGCAGCTCTACACAACAAGTCCCGGAGGATCTATTCTCCCTGATCCGCAAGAAAACGCAACTGCGGCTATCGAAAATGTATCACAGCAGAACATATCAGGGATGGATAGTCTGCCGGTTTTGCAGGAGCAAACCGTATCAGTAGAGATCAAGAACTTCATCTTCGATCCAGATGCAATTACAGTCCCGGCGGGAACTACCGTCATCTGGACCAATCTAGATTCAACTCCTCACACGGTTACTAGCACAAGCGGCATATTCGATTCTGGCGTCATGGATCGATGGCGAGAATTTCAGCTACACCTTCCAGGATCCAGGAACCTATGACTACTACTGCCTGATTCATCCCTATATGAAGGCTAAAGTCATTGTGACACCCTCTGGAGGACCTAGACCCTGCCGCGTGCTGGAGTGAGGTCAGGTAGAAGAGGGCGGGCAGAAGTGAGCGGGGAAGAGAGCAGGTCGGCAGTCGATCACGGGCAGTCAGTACTGGTAGAGATCAAGAAACATACCTATGATCCCGATTCGATCACTGTGCCTGTCGGAACTCATGTTGTCTGGAGGAATTTTGACTCCGTTCCTCATACGGCAACCAGTACAAACGGCCTGTTCGATTCTGGCGTCATGGAACAGAACGAGAATTTCAGCTACACCTTCCAAGATCCAGGAACTTATGACTACTACTGTCTGATTCATCCCTATATGAAGGCTAAAGTTATCGTGACACCTTCTGAAGGGCATCAACTTGATATGGCAGAGGTGAGCCAGGTAGAGGCGAACCAACAGCCAGTGTCATTGGCCGAACCCGGCAGCGAGATATCTCATAGTGCCGATATCGACAACCTCACCCCAGCCGTCTACAAGAGTAACGGTAGACCTCCTGGCTAAGAACATGATTTTCGATAAGGACAAAATCACAGTTATCGCCGGGTCGAAAGTTTTCATCAACTTCGTCAACCTGGACGTTGGCGTGCCTCACAACTTTGCTGTATATACGGGTCCAGACGCCACAAGAACCATCTTCCAGGGGCGGGTTATTATCGGCCCTTCGAAAATAACCTACGCATTCGATGCGCCGGTCGATGAAGGCGAATATTTCTTCAGATGCGATGTTCACCCCAAGGTCATGACCGGCCAGTTTTATGTCGTATCATCGGATCTCCTCGAGTCTTCGCAAGCTAGAACAACTCGCCAAAGCCAGCCTGAGATGGACATGACAGGTCCAGGCGCAGCAGCTACAATGGTGAATGAGAATGCCCAAAATCGGTCTGCTGCCGCTCCTCAAAGCGTCACCGTAGATCTGGTTGCAGAAAATAATGCCTTTGATAAGAGCACAATAACAGTGCCGGCAGGAGCTAAAGTTACTGTGAACTTCAATAACCGGGACAGCGGTGTCCCTCATAACTTTGCAGTATATGAAACTGAGGCTGCAGAGAAGGTTATCTTCCGTTGGGCAGATAGTGACTGGCCTTGCGAAGACTGAGTACACGTTTGATGCGCCAACTGTATCCGGGACCTATTTCTTCAGGTGCGACATACATCCGACGCAGATGACGGGCCAGTTTACAGTGGAGTGAAATGCAGGGCCTAGCGGCCCAGAATCCTAGAATCTGCGAAGTATCACAAAGGAAAACAGTGCGGGGGCATTACTTCCTGCCCATCAGCTCTCTCGTCCAGCGCTGGGCTGCCTCTACGCCCCTGGTGCAAAAGAAGTTGCTTTGCAGCCCCATATCCGCTGCCACTGGGCATCCCGGGCAGAGACAATCCACCTCCTGGGAGATGCAGACGAAGCTCGTGCCGTGGATGCAGAAGAGGCGTTCCTGAGCATTTTTGGCGCAGTCTGTGTAGGTCGGACAGTCGGGACAGATGCACATGCCCGTCTTCTCCTTGACCATCTTCATCCTCTCTGCGGCGGGCATCTTGCTCATCATCATAATAGCATTTTCGAACTTATCCATTCAAATCCCCATGAAATATGACCCTTCAACATATTTAAAAATGTTCTTGAATTATGGGCGGGATGGCGATTGGTTTTGTCGATTCGACAACTCCTGTTAAGGGTAAGTGTTTCTTACTTTTTGCCGATTAACCACCTTGTCCAGCGCCGTGCAGCCTCAGAGCCCTTGAGGCAGAATTCGTCGTGGATCAGGCCAAGATCAGCGGTCACAGGGCATGTTGGGCAGATGCAGCCCAGGTCCTCAGTGATGCAGTGAAAGCTGCCTCCATAGATGCAGAAGAGGCGCTCCTGAGCGTCTTTAGAGCAATCGTTGTAGGTCGGGCAGTCAGGGCAGATGCAGATTTCTTTCTCCTCTGCAATCTCTTGCATTCTCTCTTTGAGGGAGAGCTTGAGCATGTCCGTTATGCTCTGTTCGAACTTATCCATGACACTCCACAAGATAAATGATGATAAACGATTCGAGCGGCTTAACCAGAACTAGCATAACCTGCTCTTTGCCAGCTCGGCTCCCAGGGCCATCGCTTTCAGCTTGCCGAAGGCTATGTCTCTTGGCAGGTGGTTCAGTCCGCAGTCCGGGTTCACCCAGAGCTTATCCGGGTCAACGAACTTCGAAACTCGCTCTATCGTCCGGGCTACCTCCTCAGGCGTCTCTATCCTGTGGACCTGGACGTCTATCGCCCCTATTCCCAGAATTTTGTCTTCAGGGAACTTGGCCAGCACCTTCAGGTCTTCCACCTTCAGGGAGGCGAAAGCCATGAGCACCACGTCCACCTCTGCGCCCTGAATGATGGGAAGGACGTTCTCGAACTCTCCGGGGAAGATGCGAAGGCCGACATGGGCGGAAGGGTCTGGGTTGTAGTTGCCCTGGCAGATGTGGATGGCCCGCAGCGCGTGTTTTACTCCAGAAAAGCAGTCGTTGATGGCCTTGACGCCCCATTTCTGGTCCTCAGTCCTGAACCAGAGGATGGGCTCGTCGATCTGGATCACGTCGCAGCCAGCCCTGTCCAGCATGTGAAGCTCGGGGTTTATCACCGCTGCCATATCCATGGCCATGGCCTCAGGATCCTTGTAGTATTCGTCCCAGGCGATGCGAGTGAACATGTGGGGCCCTGTCATGGCGATCTTGACCGGCCGGTCTGTGACATGGCGCAGGTGCTTAAGCTCGTCCATGAGAGCTAAAGGCGCTGGCTCAATCTTTTTGGTCACGACGGGCGCTGGGAGGGATGCCTCGGGGTCGACGGGAGTTATGTTCTTCTTGGGGCGTAGCTCTCCTGAGAATCCCGAAATTTGGGCTGCGAAGTAGTTGATCATTGCGTTGGGCGGTCCAAAGCGATTGTCATCCCGGCGGAAGAGCTCGCCATCGCTGATCAGGTCTACTCCCGCGGCCTCCTGGTCCTTGATGGCGGCGCGGGAGGCCACGGCCTTGGCGTCCCGAAAGGCCTCGGGCGGGAGCTTGCCGGACTGTACGGCCTCCTGGAGGGCGGGATACCAGTCGGGGACGGTGTGGGAGCCGATGACGGTAGTGGTTAAGGGCTTGAACATACGAAATTCTCCTGGCCCGGAGCTGGATAATTGGAAGGCGTAGCGGTAATTCTGGCTATATCCGGGCTGATAGTAATAATACGTTCTAAAGTAATTAATATTTATTGATTGGAAAATAAATTGGCGCAAGGATAGAAAGCATTTAATTTCTCTGAGCATGAAGACTTATAGGCAGATGCATAAGTACGCAATGGCGATCCTATATAACGAGGAGAACGAATGTATGATTCAAAACCAACAGGCTTTACTGGTAATCGATGTGCAGAACGAATATTTCACCGGCCGCCTGCCAGTGACCTTTCCTGAAGGCAGTTTGGACAATATCCTCAAAGCAATGGACCATGCAGCGAAGGTGAGGATGCCTGTGGCGGTCATCCAGCACACTGCGCCTTCGAAGGATTCGCCGACTTTCAGAAAGGGCAGTGAAGAATGGAAACTGCACCCGGAAGTCGAGAAGCGGAAACGCGATATCCTGATAGAAAAGAGCCTTCCCGGCAGCTTTACCGGAACAGAGCTGAGAAGTGGCTGAGGGAGAAGGGGATCGAGCGAGTGGCCATCTGCGGCTACATGACGCAGATGTGCTGCGATACGACTGCGCGCCAGGCGTTTCATCTGGGCTTCCAGGTGGACTTTCTTTCGGATGCGACTGGGACGCTGTCTGTGCAGAACAGCGCTGGGGCCATCTCGGATCGCGATCTGCATCGGGCGGTGATGGTGACGATGGCGATGAAGTTTGCCAGGGTGATGAGGACAGACGAGTGGATTGCCGAAAGAACGACTGAATATTAGAATTGTGGAAGCGAGAACAATCATTCTCTAATCCTAAAAATATCTCATCCTCAGGATCTGTTCCCTCATTTCATCGAGAATCTCGCTATCCTTTAGTGCGCCAAAGTATTTTTCCAGATCCTTGGCCTTCATAGCCTTTTTCTTGCCCTCGACACGTGGACCAATCATTTCCATACCTTTTGACGCGTGTGCTGCCACATCGGAGTCGTACATCGCTTTTGCCCCGCTCACTAATTTAAATAATTTCTTTGTTAAAAAGGCTTTCGAGAGCGCGTCACTTCCGCCCCTTCTCCCTCTCCATCGCCTCTTTCGCCAGCCTGATAGCACACAGCTCCGAGCACATCGTGCACGTATCCGTCTCCACGCCCCGTCTGTGCCTGATCTGCCGCGCTCTGGCAGGATTTATGGCCGCTTTAAACTGCCCTTCCCAGTCCAGCTCCGCCCTAGCTTTGGCCATCTCCAGGTCCCTGGCCCTGGCCCTCTCCTTGACTCCGGGCCTGACCAGATCGGCGGCGTGGGCAGCAACGCGCGTTACGTAAGTCCCCTCGATCACATCCTCTTTCGTGGGCAGGTCCAGATGCTCGGAGGGCGTTGTGGCGCAGAGGAAGTCGGCCCCAGCCATGCCTGCGATCACGCCGCCCATGGCGGCGGTGATGTGATCGTATCCGGGCGCGATGTCAGTCACCAGCGGGCCCAGCAAGTAGAGCGGCGCTCCGTCGCAAAGGTGCTTCATAGCCTTTACGCTGGTCTGGATCTCGTCCGCCGGCACATGCCCCGGCCCCTCAACCATGGCCTGCACTCCCGCGGCCCTGGCCCTCTTCACCAGCTCGCCTAAAGTTATGAACTCCATGAACTTGGCCCTGTCTGAGGCATCCTCGATGCAGCCGGGCCGAAGGCCGTCGCCCAAACTGAGCGTCAGCTCGTGCTCCTTCGCTATCTCCAGGAGATAATCGTACTCGGAGTAGTAGGGGTTCTCTTCTCCCGTCTCTGCGATGTACTTCATGGTCAAGGAGCCGCCCCTGCTCACAACGCCCATGATCCTCGGGTCCTGGCGCAGGCGCTCTAAGGAGTTCTTGTTCACGCCCACGTGCACAGTCACGAAGTCCACGCCGTCTTTGGCATGCCTCTCCAGAGCGTTGAACATCCCCTGCGATGTGAGTTCTTTCTTTACTGCCGCCTGGTAGATGGGAACAGTTCCCACCGGCACCCCCACGGCCTCAAGGACCTTGCGGCGCACTAGATCCAGGTCGCCTCCGGTGGATAGGTCCATCACCGTGTCAGCGCCCGCTTCAACTGCGGCCAGGGCTTTCTCCACCTCCGTCTCGGGAGAGTCCAGGGACTGGGAGGTACCCAGGTTCACGTTCACTTTGGTCGTGAGAAGCTCGCCTACGCCCATTGGCTCAATCTTCCTCGCCAGGTTCCTGGGAATCACTATCCGTCCCAAGGTCACGAGCTTGGCCAGCTTCTCTGGATCTATTCCTTCACGCCTTGCAACTGCATCCACTTCTTCGGGCACGCGCCCTCTGCTTGCCTCTTCCATCAGGGTCATGGTACCAACAGATTTATTGTAAGAGCTACATTCCGTGCTGAAGGTGTCTACATGGTCGAAGTGCATAAGGTTAGCGGTGCCGCCTTCGATGGCAACGTCTACCTGGTCCTGGATGAAAAGCCCATTCTGGTGGACGCAGGCATGATGGCCGGGCCGACCTTAAAAAATATCCAGAAATATATCGATCCCAAAGAGATAGAGATGATAGTCCTCACCCACTGTCACCACGATCACTCAGGCGCCGCGCCTCAGCTCAAAGAGGCCACTGGGGCCAAGCTACTCTTGAGCGATAAGGAGCTTGGATGCGTGGGCGACGACCTCACGACCGTTGCTTACCTCTTCGGCCAGGAGGCCCCTGAGTACAAGGTGGACGAGACTCTGAAAGAGGGCATGGTGCTGGACACAGGAAAGTGGAAGCTAGAGGTGATGGAGACCCCCGGACATTCCTTGGGCAGCCTCTGTCTCTACGAAAGGAACGAGAAGGTGCTCTTCTCAGGCGATACCGTGTTCCCTGATGGCAACATCGGCAGGACGGACATGTACGGCGGCAGCACTGAGGAGCTTGTGAAGTCCATAGAACGCCTCACAAAGCTGGACGTCAAGACCATGTATCCCGGCCACATGGAGATCACTAGCAAGGACGTTAACCGCCAGATTCAATTCAGCCTTCGCTTTGCAAGGAGCATGCTATGACGGGCAAATGTGAAGCTTGTGAAGCGTGTGAAACATGTGAAGCGCGTGAAGCAGCTGAACCAGAAGTAGTCTCTATGATAGACAAAGATGAACTGATCAAACGGGAATCCGAAGCCATAATTCAGACCTACACCCGCCAGGATGTCGTGCTGGTGCGCGGCTCAGGCGTCAAAGTCTGGGACTCAAACGGCAAAGAGTACCTGGACTTCGTGGCAGGAATCGCCGTTAACAACGTTGGCCACTGCCATCCCATGGTGGTCGAGGCCATAAAGAGGCAGGCGGAAGTGCTCATTCACACATCCAACCTCTACTACACAGAGAATCAGGTCCTCCTGGCGGAGGAGCTGAAAAGGCTGACTGGGATGAAGAGGGCCTTCTTCTGCAACTCTGGGGCAGAGAGCGTTGAGGCGGCGCTGAAGCTTTCCCGCAGGGCTACGGGAAGGTCGAAGATCGTGGCCGCAGAGCGCTGCTTTCACGGCAGGACTCTAGGAGCGCTGGGCGCGACGTACAAGGTTGGCTACCGCGAGCCTTTCAGGCCACTTAACGAAGCCGCCTTCGTGCCTTACAACGACACTGAGGCCTTGAAGGCCGCAGTTACAAAGGAGACAGGCGCCGTGATCCTGGAGCCGGTGCAGGGCGAGGCAGGAGTCTACGTGCCCGATCCCGACTACATTCGCGCGGCGCGCCAGATCTGCGACGACTCCGGAGCTTTACTCGTATTCGACGAGGTTCAGACGGGCTTTGGGCGCACTGGCAAGTGGTTTGGCAAAGAGCACTCCGGAGTCCAGCCGGATATCATGACCCTGGCCAAGGCCCTGGCCGGCGGCCTTCCCATGGGAGCAATGCTGGCTGCTGAGAGCGTTTCAGAGTCATTCCAGCGCGGAGACCACGCATCCACCTTCGGGGGCGGAGCCTTGGTCAGCTACGCAGCCCTGGCAACGATTGAGGCCATGAAACGCGAGAACCTGGTGCAGAGGTCTGAGGAGCTTGGCGCTTACATGCGCTCTGAGCTGAAAGAACTGGGGCCTCGCGAGGTCCGGGGCCTGGGACTGATGGTCGGCCTGGACCTGGATGCGGACTGCAAGCAGGTGGTGCAGAAAGCCCGCGAACGCGGGGTCCTGCTCAACAACACCGGCGATCACACTCTCAGGCTAGTGCCGCCGCTGGTGGTCACCAGGGAGCAAATCGACAGAGTGGTGAAGGTCATTGGAGAGTCGCTCCGATAAGCTTCGGCCCTGCCTGGGGAACCTCAAGCCTTATGTGGCTGGCAAGGGCTACACAGAGATCTCCCGCAGATACGGAATTAAGCCCGAGGACATAGTAAAGCTGGGCAGCAACGAAAACCCCTACGGTCCGAGCCCTGATGCAATCAGGGCCATGCAGGAGGTCTCACCGGAGAGGTATCCTGAGCCGGAAGATCTGATAACGTCTCTGTCCAGCTACACGGGCTGCCCCGAAGAGATGGTAGTAATAGGCGCAGGCATGGATGGAGTCATGGACACCTTAACCCGTCTCTTTCTGGAGAGGGGCGATAGGGCTCTGATACATATTCCCACCTTCAGCTACTACGAGATCCTGACCACCCTTGCAGGGGCTACGCCTGTATTCGCGAAGCGAGGTCCCGAGTTCCAGATATCCACAGAGGTTCCTGGCGGCACGAAGATGGTCTTCCTCTGCTCTCCCAACAACCCAACGGGAAATGTCACTTCTGAAGATGACGTGCGGGCTGTACTGGAGAGCACAGATGCCATAGTCTTTCTCGACGAGGCCTATGTGGAGTTCGCAAATCATAGCCTCCTTGACCTGGCAAAGGAGTACGACAACCTCGTAGTGGGCCGGACTCTCTCCAAGGCATTCGGCCTGGCAGGAATGCGCCTGGGCTATGCTGTGGCTCCAGAATGGATCGCGCGGGAGTACAGGAAGGTGGCTCCGCCATTCTTTGGCATAACCTGCGCCTCTGTGGCAGCGGGCGTGGCCGCGCTGAATGATTTGGATTATATGCGGACATCTGTTTCCAGGATAAAGTCGGAGAGGGAGCGCCTGCATAAAGAGATAGGATCTCACCCCTCTCAGGCCAACTTCCTCTACATTCAGACAGAAGAAACCTCTGATTTGGTGACTGAGCACTTCCTTAGCAGGGGGATAATCATTCGCGACTGCCGCTCCTTCCGAGGGGCAGGAGAGCATCACGTGCGCATAACCGTGGGAACGCCAGAGCAAAACGACCTGTTCTTGAAGGCCTTCAGGGAGATATGCAGATAGCTCTCACTGGAACGCCCGGCACTGGCAAGACAACAGTTGCAGCCATCCTGCCCTACAGAGTCATAGACATTAACTCCCTGGTCAAAGAGGGCCTGAACCTAGGGACCGATCCAAAGAGGGGCTGCCTGGAGGCGGACATGGACGCTCTGGCGCAGCTGCTTAAGGAGATGGATACTGATGCAGGAGAGCTCACCATCCTGGAGGGCCATTTCTCCCATTTCTTTGCAGACTGGGCCATAGTGCTCAGGCTGGCGCCAGAAGTGCTCCGCAAGCGTCTGGAGGCACGGGGCTACTCCAGTGAGAAGATAAAAGAGAACCTCGAGGCCGAGGCCCTGGACCTGATCCTGGCAGAGTCTGTTGAAAACTGCAGCCGCGTAGACGAGATCGATACCACCGGCCGCTCGCCGCAGGAGGTGGCAGGGCTCGTAATAAAAATAATCAAAGGAGAGCTGAGGCTGCCTCCGGGGCAGGTGGACTGGCTGGAGGACTACCTTGACTCTGGATGAGCTGAGGGACAGATCTGAGGCAGTGGCAGGTCCTCTCGCGGCAACGGCCGAAAGATGGGGCTTAACCCCCAATCAGCTCTCAGTTATCTCTCTGATCTTTGCAGCCGCAGCAGCAGCATTCTACTATCTATCGCCGTCTCAGAGTTGGATGCTCTATATTGCGGCATTAATGGTCCTTCTCAACGCTCTTTTTGATCTAACGGACGGTGCTCTTGCGCGAAGAACTGGCAAGGCCGACCCCAAAGGCGATTTCCTGGATCATGTCATAGACAGGTACGCGGATATGCTCATACTTGCAGGAATGGTCTTCGCCGGCTACGTCCCCTGGTCTGTGGGATTTTTAGCAGCTATCGGCATCATGCTCACCAGCTACATAGGAACCCAGGCCCAAGCTCTGCAACTGGGACGCTACTACGGGGGGATCATGGGCCGCGCGGACAGGCTGGCAGCCATTATAATCGCGACAGCCGCAAACGCACTATATCCTCAGCCTATAGCCGGGCTTCCCATTCTCGGCTGGCTGGTAGCGGCCATCATGCTTTCCAGCCATATCACTGCCCTGCAGAGGTTCGGCCACATCTGGAGACGGCTTTAAGCTCTAAAGCTCTAGTCTTCGGTTTTCTCTGTCTGTAGCAGCTCGACCTTAGGAGTATGATGTACAGGGCTTTGGAGGCTGGCGATATCCACGAGGCGGCCGATGTGCGATGCAACCATTTCCAGAAATGACTGTATGCTTGGGCCGTCGCCCTCCATTGAGGCTATGACTATGGCGCCTTGCGACCGGCCGCCGCAAATGATTGGGACTGATGTCCAGGTGTAGTCCTCATCGGATTTGTGCACCTTTGGCGCTTTGAGAAGGGCATTTGATTCCATGCCCTCTGTGAAATTCATGAGGTCTTCCACTGAGCCGAAGAGGGCGCGAAGAACTATGCTTCCATTCTCCAGCAGGAATATGCCGCCCACCTCAACACCCTCCAGCCCCGAGATGACGTCCGAAAGAGAATCGCCCAGATCCCGGTCTATATCGCCGTCCGGTTGGACAGTCCTCCCCATTATGCTATTTATGGCCGTCAGCTCTCTGTTGCTCCTGAGAAGCTCTATCTCCGTCTCCTTTCGGGACGTAGTATCCACCAGGTTTCCGAGGATGGCCCTGCGCCCCTCGTATTCTATTGGAACCGTCCGAAACTCGATCCAGCGCGTGTCCCCGTCTTTTCGCAGCACCTTTGACTCGTAAACGGGAGCAGGACATTCCTCCCCTCGTTCCAGCTTGCTCACGCACTCCATGTCGTCGGGCTTGACTAGCTGCCAGAAGGGCGTTCCTATGAGCGATTCCGGTGCGCAGCCGAAGATCTCTCCTAACTTCGGGTTGACCAGCCGGAATAGTCCGTCCTGAAGGATGTAGATGCCGGCAAGGGCGTTCTCGACTATATTCCTGTGTATCCGCTCAGATCTCTCGATCTGCTCGCGCATGACCCTCTCCTGGGCCTTGAACCTGGCCTCTTGAATGAGGTTCTCGAAGATGTAGGGGAGGCTCTTGAAGCTCTCCAGGCTTTTGACCACATACTTCGTGGCGCGGTTCTCGAAGGCAACGACTGCCAGCTCCGTTGTGCCGTGGCCGGAGACCATGACCACCGGGATGTCTGGATCGAACTTGCGGATTCTGACGAGAACGTCCAGGCCACCGATGCCGGGAAGGACAAGGTCTACGGAGATCAGATCGTAGGAGTTCTTGGCTATGGACTCCAGTCCCTCCTCTCCTGAAGACGCAAAGTCCAGGAAGAACTCGTCATGCTTTCGAAAACCCATTCTAATGAGCTCTGCGTGCTCGGGATCATCTTCTATGATTAGTATGCGATAAGGCTCTACCATCTGGACCAGTCCTGTACCCTAAATAAACGCAATGGATTTGAACATTTCTATCTTTCTGGCAACTACATAAAAAGATGATACCTGTTTGCCTCTGCCATGCCATTGCCAGTTGAACAACCAATCGGTGGATTGCAGATAATTTAGCTACAGATCGGATCTTCGTTAAATGAAGCTAAACAATTTGAAATAGAATCGAGATTTCGCTTCGCTGCCCATACCGTCATAGATAATACATCGTAAGTCTAAAACGAGACCGAATGAAACGGTTGATGCTCCTCTCCATATTGATCCTAATGGCCTCTTCCGAGGCCAGGACATTGATAGTTGATCCCGGTGGCTCGGGCGATTCCAAGACCATCCCCGGCGCGATATCCATGGCTGCGCCGGGAGATGAGATCCTGCTGAAGCCCGAGACATACGACGGAGTAGTCGTGGACCGCCAGCTATCGATATCGGGACTCGGCGGAGCCAAAATAAAAAGCCAGCGCGGGAGCGCGCTCGTCGTGACGGCTCCTGGCTGCAAAATATCAAACCTATCGATCGAGGCTGGCGGCTCAAGCACAGTGGTTGTTCTTCAGTCGTCAGACAACCTCATCGCCCGATGCAAAGTTCAGGGAGGCTCCACGGGAATTAGCATCGTTGGAGGGAACAATACCCTGCAGGATAGCGATATCCAGTCCGGACTAGGCCTGGAGATAAAGGGCCCTAAGTGCAAAGTCCTAAACAATACTTTGCGCGGAGATGTGGGAGTTAGAATAGAGAACTCTTCGGATAACGAGGTCCAAGGCTGCAGGCTCCTGACCGCAACCGGGATGGAAGTCATTTCCTCTTCAGGGAACAGGATCGAGAACAACAGCTTCTCCGGAATAGGTTTCGGAGTGTCCCTCACCAGGTCGAGTGAGAACCATATCTTCGGGAACAACTTCTCCGGCCAATATATGAGCGGCATAGATGTACTGGAGTCGAGCCTAAACAACATCTCCTACAACCTCATAGAGGGCGGCAAGCTGGGAATAAGCCTGCGAGGTTCTATGAATAACAGCTTGTTCGACAACGCCTGTCAGAAGAACGAGCGCGCGGGATTGTACACAGATGCCTCTTTTAGAAACGAGATACTGGAAAACGAGCTCTCAAGGAACGGCAACGGCATATTGCTGGCGAACTCCGGAGAAAATCACATCGAATCCAACAGGGCTGCCCTCAACACCTACGGGATCTCTCTGCGCGGCTCGCTGAATAACATGCTGAGAAACAACTCCATGCAGTCCAACGCCTACAACCTGCGCGTGGACTCAGGCGAGGAGTCAAGCGCAGAGCTGGCAGAGTCGATCCAGGAGTTCTTCGTACAGGACATAGATCCCTCCAACCTGGTAGATGGAAGGCCGGTGTGCTATCTTGTAGGTGGGAGAGATACAGTAGTGCCTCAAGGATGCGGCTTCATTGGGCTTGTGGGATGCAGGAATGTGGGAGTATTGAACCAGACGATATCCAACAGCAGCGCAGGCATACTCATTGTCGGATCCGTCTCCTGCCGCGTGGAGGGCTGCAACGTCTCTAGAAGCGAGTTGGGCGTTCATCTCTTAAACAGCAAGCTCTGGACTGTTGCGAACTCCCGGGCAACAGGATGTGAGAACGGCTTTATGGCTCTGGCATCTCCGGACGGGCGCTTTGAGAACGACAGAGCCGAGAACTGCTCGGAGAGCGGCTTTAGGGCAGACGGCGTCCTCAACCTGACGTGGAACGCTTCCAATGCGAAGTCCTGCAATGTGGGCATATCGGTCATGAACTCCAGGCTCTGCAGCCTGTTGAACTGCGCTGCAAGCCAGAACAGCGAGGCAGGCATAATGCTCACAGGCTCGCACAAGTGCTTCCTTGGCAAGAATGAGGTCTCTTTGAACGATAGGGGCATAGCGCTCTCGGGCAGCAACGCCTGTATCCTCACTGAGAACAGGGCCGTGGCCAACAGCCAGGACGGCTTCTTCTTGGAGCAGCTCTCCTCTGCAGAGCTCTCAGAGAACTCTGCCAGGGCGAACGGTCAGGGGGCGTTCGTGCACTCATCGAAGAGGGTGAAGGTTGAGGGCAACAACCTGAGCGAGAACCGCAAATACGGTCTGCGGATGAGCATCTCGTCCGAGTGCAACGTCACAGGGAACAGCTTCATCGGAAACGAGGTCTCCGGCGCGAACCTCGTGGACTGCACTGGAAACTTCCTCTATCACAATGTCTTCGTGGAGAACGGCTTCCAGAACGCCGTCGACAACGGGGAAAACCACTGGGATGCGGGTCCCAAAATTGGCGGCAACTTCTGGAGCGACCACCAGGTCAAGGGCAATCCAGGAAATACGCCAAGGGAGATCCCATCTAAAGGCGTAGACAGATACCCCTTCCAGAGTCCGGGGGGCTGGTGATGATGGACGATCTCGACTTGTTGCTCCTCAAGGCCGCCCAGGACGGGGTGAGGCTCACAGAGAGGCCATATCGCGCTTTGGGCGACGAGCTGGGGATCTCCGAGGAGGAGGTCATCAGAAGGCTGAAAGGTCTAGAAGAGCAGGGCGTAATAAGGAGGTTTGCAGCCACCATAGGCCACAGGGCTTTGGGGATACTGGCCAACGCCATGATCGCCTGGAGAGTGCCCCCAGATCAGGTGGAAAGGGTAGGCGAGATCTTTGCAGCCTCAAATGAAGTAACTCACTGCTATGAGCGGGCCTCTGCTCCAGAATGGCCCTATAACTTATACACAGTGGTGCACTCGCGAAGCAGGGAGGACTGCCTTATGATTGCGTCCAATCTCTCAAAGGCTTCCGGGATCGAGGAGTACAGAGTCCTCTTCAGCGAGAGGGAGTACAAGAAGACAAGCGCCAGGATCTGACGGAAGAGATGCTGACAGGAAAGATGGACGAGGAACTTTCTCACGGAGAGGCAGATGAAGGGGCTGATAAAGGGGCAGGCCGAAGGATGCTTCCCCTCTGCCTTGACCTAAGCCGAAAGCTGATAGTAATATTCGGGGGCGGAAGCGTGGGGGAGCGCAAAGCCAGGCTCTTCTCTCAGCATGCCCGCGTAAAGGTTGTGAGCAGGGACTTCACCCCGTGCCTCGTGCAGATGGCGTCTGAGGGTGACCTGGAGCTGATCAGCGAGGACGCATCCCAAGATTATGAAAAACACCTATCAGACGCATTCATAGCAGTGCCCGCGACGTCAAACAGGGAGCTAAACGCTGCCATTGAGAAGAAGGCCCGGGAGATGGGCGTCCTTGTCAACAGGGTTGACGGCCCTGGAGAGGTGGTGATTCCCTCTCTGATCAGAAAAGGTCCAATTACCGTCGCCATCACCACAGAAAGCCCCGCACTATCTAAATACTTGAGGCAGAAGCTCGATAGAGAGCTGACCGAAAACTATCGCGAGATGGCAGTGCTCTTGGGCCAGGTCAGGAGGGATCTAAAGAGATCTGTGCCCACCCAGAAGGAGAGGTCCAGGATAATCTGGGACATCCTGGAAGACGAGGAGGTCTGGAGGCTTCTTACTGTCTCCTATGAAAAGGCCTATATGAGAGCCCGCTCACATGCACCCTCAGATGAGCGAGATAGCCTCGATGCTGGTGACCCATCGCAAGGCCTCGATAGACGAGATTGAAAAGGCCTGGCATGGCGATGTGGAGACCCTTCTCAAGTGGGTGGGCTCCCACGACCTGGTGGACGAGTGTGCGGTGCTCAAGACCTGCAACCGGGTCGAGATCTACGTCGTTTCCCCAAGAGGAGAGAAAGTGCTCTTCGAGCTGGCCAAGAAGGCGCGCGTCTCATCTCGCATCATCGATTTTCACGATCACGACGAGTCTTTGTTGCACCTTTTAAGGCTGGCCTCGGGCCTCGAATCCATGATCATCGGCGAAGACCAGATCCTGGGGCAGATGAAGGACCTGATGCAGATTGCAAAGAAGACGGAGACTACAGGGTGGATGCTGGAGACCGCCTTCAAGAAGGCCATCCAGGTGGGCAAGCGCGTGCGTAAGGAGACCAGGATTAATGAGCGGTCCATATCAGTGGGCTCAGCTGCCGTAGACCTGGCGGAAGAGATTCTGGGGGACCTTGCAGGGCAAGTCAGTCCTGGTCATAGGTGCAGGGGAGACAGGAGAACTGATCTCCAAGGCACTCAAGGCCAAGGATATCGGGTCTCTGTATGTCACAAACAGGACTTTCAGCTCTGCAGAGTGCCTTGCCGAATGTCTGGGCGGCATTGCCATTCCCTTTGAGGAGATGAGGGATCATCTCCAGATCGCCGATGTGGTGATCAGCGCAACAGCCGCGCCCCACTACATTCTTCTCAAGGAGGATATCGAGAGGGTGATGGACGGCCGGGATAGAAAGCTGCTCCTGATAGACATAGCCAACCCAAGGGACATCGACGAGGCCGCTGCATCTGTTCCGGGCGTCGTGCTGCACAACATTGACAGCCTGAAGAACATAAGCAGCGAGAACATGAGGCAGAGGATGGCGGAGATGGAGAAGGTCGAAATGATCATCGAGGAGGAGTACGGGCTTCTCAAGGCCAAGTACAAGAGGAAGCAGGCCGAAGAGCTGCTGGCGGTGCTCTACTCCCAGGCGGAGGTCATAAAGGACCAGGAGGTCAGGAAGGCCATGAACAAGCTCGGAGCTTACCACACTTTGGGGGAGATCGAGCAGCAGGTGCTGAGGGACATGAGCCACTCAATTGTGAACAAGCTCCTGTCCGAGCCCACCAAGGCCCTAAAGAGTGCAGCTGAGAGGGGGGACGCAGATCTGCTAAAGTCACTCTCAGAGCTGTTCCGGCTGGAGGAGACGACATGAGGAGGATGAGGAGGCTTAGAAAGCCGGGGGTTAGAGAGCTGGTGGCGGAGACACGCCTCTCCTTAAAGGACATGATACAGCCCATATTCGTGGACGAGAGGACCTCCGAGCCTAAGAGCCATCGAGGCCATGCCCGGGCAGTTTCGGCAGAGCCTGGAGAGCCTGCCCGCAGAGGCTGGAGCCCTTGAGGACCTGGGCGTTCCGGCAGTTCTTCTCTTCGGCCTGCCGGCACAAAAGGACGAGGTGGGATCGGGCGCTTACGATTCCCAGGGAGTCGTTCAAAAGGCAGTGCGAAGGATTAAGGAGACTACGAACCTGGTTGTGATAACCGATCTCTGCCTGTGCGAGTACACCAGCCACGGCCACTGCGGCCTGATCAGAGGCGAGCACGTCCTCAACGACGAGACGCTTCCCCTGCTGGGCGAGGCCGCCGTCAGCCAGGCCGAGGCTGGGGCGGATATCGTGGCTCCAAGCGGAATGATGGACCACATGGTAGGGGCCATACGCGCCGCCCTGGACTTGGATGGCTACGCCGACACGCCCATCCTCTCCTACTCTGCCAAGTACGCATCCACATTCTACGGACCCTTCCGGGAGGCGGCCGAGTCGGGGTTTGCCTTCGGAGATCGGAAAGGATACCAGATGGACCCGCCAAACGCTGCGGAGGCTCTCTGGGAGGTCCAGCTGGATATTGAGGAGGGCGCAGATATGGTAATGATAAAGCCTGCCATGCCCTATCTGGATATACTGCGCATGGTGAAGGACAGGTTCGGAGTGCCAACTGCAGCTTACCAGGTCTCAGGCGAGTACTCCATGATCGTGGCTGCTGCGCAAAACGGGTGGCTTAATGAGAGGGCGGCCTTCCTTGAGTCGCTAATGTCCATCAAGCGCGCTGGCGCTGATATGATAATAACCTACTGGGCGAAGGAGTACGCAAAATTAGAGGGATGATACGGGCAGGGATCTACTGTCCTGTAAACTGTCTTTTTTGGGTTCCTCGCTGTTTCGTATGGGTGAGCGTGAAATCGGTTGGCCATTGAGAGCGCCGACCCTTCCAAATTCAATAGTCGTCGTTCTTTGTGAGCTTTGTGATCTTTGTGGTGGATTCGTCTTGTCTCGCCATATCCAAGCGGACGGGACCAAACCACAAAGCTCACAAAGAGCACAAAGTACTCACAAAGCATGTTCGATTTGGTTTGAGATGTCCTTCATAAAAACTTGTTAATTGGAAAATCGGTATTCGCAGATTATCACATCGAATTATGCAACACAGCACCTGGACCGCAAAGAAATATCCACAATAACCAGTGAGCGGTTAGCCATTCGAAATAGCGAAGGGCCCTTTTTTGGCCGTTAATGTTTCGGATGATGTCAAGATATATTGCCGGTAGTTCGGCGTGTGCTTGATCCTTGCTGTAAACCTCAGGGAGCGCAACTTTTTCATAGAGTAGAGGCCATAGATTATCGACATACGCTTTCAGAGGGATATGTGTGAAGAACTTCCGGTTGATAATTCTGGCCATGTTGACGATGGCGTGTCTGGCAGAAACCGCCTGGGCTGTCGGAATGGGCGGATACGGCCAGTGCGTGGCCAGGAATGAGGCAGAGGCCTACTGCGTAAACCATGGGGGATGCCCCCAGAACGGGAACTGCTACTTCCCGGATGGGACCTACTGCGAGGTCTGGTCCTTCTACAGGGGAACCTGCCCCAGCAAGGAGTACTACGAGCAGATGCTCTGGGAGGCAGAAGCATACCGATTCCTCAACAGCGATTACTATCCCGCCTACTGGCCTTATAGCTACCGTCCATACGAGTACTACTATTACAACTACAACTGGCCGGGATACGGGCCTTACATGCAGGACTGGATGAATCCCTATGTGAATCGGCCTTATGGGGTTTGAAGCTGGAGACGGCTAAATTCAGTCATTCCAATGTTCTCTAGCCCTCTTAAACATCTCATCCACTGTTTGCCCTTCGTAGATCTTTTTAGAGATCTCTACGTAATCAGTCGGCTCGCGGTGGAAGAGAGCTAGAAACCTGAGAGCTTCAGCGGGACCTAACGCTCTATTCAGAGCCTCAAATCCACGGACCCGCAATTCAGATTCGCCTCTAGCTTTCGTTCTTAGTCTCATATCGCCAAATCTTAAATAGCTACACCAAGTATTATTGATATAAAACACTTGGTCAAAATGGGATACCAATAATGCGTCCAGTCCACAGTCTCAGGGAATTCAAAGAATTGCTCCAGGCAGGATTCGAAAGCAACGAAGAATCCCTTGAAGCATTTGGGAAGACTTACTCAACCCAGCTTAAGGCATACCTTATCGAGAGCAACAAACCGACACCTGATAGTTTTGTGAGTCCTCTTGGCGCATGGAGGCAGATCGATACTGCAGGCTGGTATTCAAGTCAGGATGCTGATTCGCCCAATACGCTCTTTCTGGATTCAACGAGAGATCGCGTTTGGATTCTTTATAGTCTGCTGGATGCCAAGGAATCGGATTACATCGTTGAAAATTGGGTCAAGAACACAAACGGTCTTGATAGTTGTTGGCTGTCCCGAGGGCATCTCCTGCATTGGGAGAAATTGAATGGATGGAGCCGCAGAGGGATGGGGCTAAGGTTTTCCGATGGCTTATCTCCAGAAGAAAGTGCAGGAAATTTCAGCCTGAAGGCTTGGCATGGCGCGAATCGTTACGTGAAAGGGCTGGATGAGATACTTGGAATGGCACAGGATAAATTTGCCATCTACAGTGTAAGATTTCAGAAGAAATCGGGAGGATCGGTCGTCGTATCCGCGGAATGGTATAGCAACGGAAAGATTACCATAAATCGGGCTGTAGATGTGGATGAAGTGCTGATCTCTATCGCAGAGATGGCAAATCACTATGCAGACGCTTTGAAAGAGGCTACTTGCCTCCGGGATAAAACCTTGGCTCCATTTGAGATCGATTTCAGTGTAGACCTGAATCTGGACGCCTTCTCAAGTACTGTAGCAAAAGGGCGGGGCAATATGAACCTTTGGCTTGTGGAGCTAGAATCCGAACCAGATTTCCGGCGGTTCAAGGGCATTGATCTTCACACATGGGATAGGGTTTTATTGGATGTAGGCCTGAATTTTGTCTACCTCACCATCCCTGGCAAGGGCTGCGTCAATGGTGCTCCTCGGCTAGCTGTAGTTCAAGGGGAAGACAATTCAGGTAAAGCTTCCATCTATCATGACGGGGTGGAGATATTCGCCTGAATTACGACGATAGAATCGTCCTGTGGCGAAATACGATACAGCTATTTCATCAGCATAATCGGCCTAAGTTTGTAGGTCCCTTTAAGGCAGCCGGAATGAATTACGTGGTCGAGGCTCAATTCTTGACCAAGAAGGGCGAAGACAGAACTCCAGATATTGTGGGTTGTGGGGAATCCGGATGGCTCGTTGTGGAAATAACTACCCAGTCCGGTTCCAAAGAGCCCAATTTGCGGTCTTATTTATCGATAGATCCCAGGTATCTGGCTCAGCATGGACTTCTCACTCACGGTGTGCAGCCAGATGTTATTAGCAGTAGGTTATCCTTTGTGGATGACGGGCCTTACTGCCAGTTGGTAGTAAAAGATCGTCTTGAGGTAATGAAAGAGGAACACATCTATAATCAGTCGCTTAAGGATGCGCTGGTGAAGTCGCGTGGATCTGATCTGAGAAAGCTTCCAGAGATAGCCATCACTCTGCTTCCAGAGATGAGGCCGCTGGAGATCCGCAGAGGGCTCATCGAGATCGTCATGCAGCTCCTTGAGCCGGGATGCAGCGGAAAGAACCTTGTGCAGCTTGTGGACGAGGGCCTGGAGAGGGTATCGAGTACTATAAGCGTCCCTGCCAAATCTAAGCTCAAAGACAGCGTGAAACGGGAGATGGATGGCTTGGTAAAGGGTGTCATGAAGGACTATCTGTTTTTCGACGACGCAGAAGGCGTTTACAGATCCACTGAGAAGTTCAAGCCTCATCCCAAGACGATGGAACGCATCGCTTTGGCATTGAAGGATTGGGCGGGCTTTGGCCCGCAGAAGACGCTGGAATCATTCTTATCGGGATGATTGGTTCATAATAGTAGCTTTCTTTTAGCCTGCATTCCCCTCCACCACTCTGATTTCCTCTTCGTTCAACCCGTACAGCCTGTAAACGATCTGATCGATCAGCCCGTCCGTCCCCTCGATCATCTCCCTTAGCGGCCGCAGCTTCCCCACCGATGTCCTGAAACTCCGCTGCCAGCGCCTCGGCAGGCTCCCGGCGAGCTGGATCGATCTGAAGTTTTTTCTGTTCTTCTTCAGCACAGCCATGAAATCCTCATAGCCGTAGTCGTAATAGCTTTGCAGCTTGGTCTTGGGCGTGAGGTCGTCCACTTTGGCCCCGATGTAGCCCTCCAGCCAGCCCAGGAAGCCCCGGATCTCCTGCTGCTTCTGCTTGTTCATATCCAACATCTGCTCTGCGAGGAAGGCCAGCAAGTCGTGGACGACATCCGATTTCTCCTGCTCTGGGATGAAATTGCCCTGCGAGTCTTTGGGCAGGCAGGACTCGACACGCGCCAGGATATCGTCGAACTTCCCGGACCGGTAAAGTTCCTGCAGCTCCTGCACAAGGCGGGCGCGTTCGGGCGCGGGGGTGGTGAAGGAGATGCGGCGGATGGGCGTTCGTTCAACGAAAATAGCAGAAAAGTTGAAACTGTTCCCTTGAAGGTCAGTGCACATGTTATGGATAAAAATACGCAGTAAAGAGGAATTCAGAAGCCCCAAGAGGTAAAAGTCTCCTACGGGAATAAAGTATGTCTGTACGTGTTTAGCTCCTATCTTTAAGTCGTCAAGATCGACCTAAAATCGGTTCAATCATGAAGCTCATATAATACGACGTTAATACGCTTCTAAATGGAGTATGGATAAAGACGAAATCATCAAGCAACTTCTAGACACGATTGACCAATTAAGACGTGAGAATGAGTTGCTTAGAGGACGCATAATAGAACTTGAAGCCCGATTGGCTCAATACGAGAACGCGCATACTCCACCGAGTCTAAGACGCGGCGGCAATAGCAAAAAGGATCGGAATGAATGTAACAAGGGAAAGCCTGGTCAGAAGAGTGGCCATAAAGGCTTGACAAGACCAACTGCTAAGCCTGATAAGCAAGTTGAAGTTACAGCAGATCGATGTCCTGATTGCGGTGCAAAGCTTGGCAGTCCTTTCAAGATAGAATCTAAGATCATAGAGGAAATCCCTGAACCTCAACCTGTCACCGTTACCGAATATAGAATCGCGCATTACAGATGCTCACGCTGTCAAAAAGTTGTTGCTGCAACCGATGTAAGTTGTCCTGATGAAGGTAAATTCGGTAACAACACGATTGCCCAGGCAACACTGCTGAAATATGAAGATCGGTTACCACACAGGAAGATCCAAAACGCACTGAAAAGACTATATGGGCTGAATATAAGCCCTGCCACAATATTCGATCTAACTCGTCGTGCTGCCGATGCGGTCCAATCGGAATACGATGCTATCCTGAACAGGGTTCGGAAAGCCCAGATTCTGTATGTGGATGAAACATCAATCGATGTTCAGGGTAAGAAGCATTGGATCTGGGTATTCACCACACCCTCCGAAACCTTTGTCGTGATTCGGAACAGCAGAGGCGCGAAAGTCCTGAAAGAGGTTTTGACCAGGCGATTCAAGGGAATAATCGTCTGTGATGGTTGGAAACCATATGCCAAATTCACAAAGCACATACAGAGATGTTGGGCACATCTACTTAGAGAATCCAAGGATCTCGCTCAGAAGATTCCTGAGGCGGTTCCAATACATGGAGCACTCAAACGTATCTATGAAAGAATCACAGACGCTCTGAAAAACGACCCTCCGCCAGAAGTTCGAAGTGTGATATGGTATATGGCAAGAGCAATGCTCAACCAGATGATCAAGGGTGAGTACGCAAATGAGAACGTCAGAAAGCTCATCGGCAAAATTAGCAATGGCTTTGAGTACTGGTTCACTTTTGTGATTCATCCAGGTGTAGAGCCGACAAATAACAGAGCTGAAAGGGCTATTCGAGAACATGTTGTCCTGAGAAAGATTATCGGGACATTGCGTAACGACAAAGGGACTTCGATTCATGAACGGCTCATGACTGTGCTGGCTACATGGTCACAACAAGGACTTGATAGTCTACAAATGCTAAGGTTAAAGCTGAGTAGCTAAACACATACGTATGTCTTATTATTAGCATAAAAATGAGCTGTATCAAATGTGAATCTTGCACTCTGAGCAATTTCTGGCCAAAAAATCTTTGGCTTTTCGAAATTCTCGTAATAATCGCAAGCCCGAAGCTCCCACCAGAACTCACCTTTATCGTATCTTTTTTCAGCTAGTTCTGCGAAAGGTGACAAATAATTAGCGATTATTGGATAATCTTCTCTAAACTTGGCCCAGGCGTCGTTCGATGTTGAATATTTCTTTCGAGTCCAGCCATTAGGTATTAAAATCAAATGTTGATTGCTTTCTGGTGGCTCATATCTTTTAATATCTTTTCCTGCCAAGAAGGGCTTAATCAATTCGGCGCTTTTTGGATCTTCTTCGATCAACTTATTACGAGTATTATTATCGATAACAAATGCCTCGTTAAAACCAGTTTTAATTCCGTAGTAGCTTTTCCCACCTGTATACTCGTTTAATGGAACGCCTAAAGCTCTTAACTTCTCTAGCAGTATCTGGGTTATTTCGTTGGCTAGAGACCACCCCGTGTCATCTAGGGATGCACGATTTACTGCATAACGATGTTTTGAAACATAGTTATTCAAATTATCAAAGCTAAGTGTTTCAACCTGCACGGCATTAAAACTGGATTTCAACAGAGAATTGCATATGCGTAAAATACACGGATATGTAGTAGCCGTTTCAAATACGGGTAAGTCTCCGAAATCAACTATCTCTTCTACGTTTTGGTTTTTCATCCACGTTCTTAAAGGCTCGCCATAGTTTGCACGGATCCATTTGTTTGCCACGATATAAGAGAAGATACCGCCAATATTAAGCTGCGAAACTCCACGTTCGATAAAGTAAATGTAAAGATCTGCGATACTGTGATACGTTTTGTATTTACTCTCAAGGTAGTTTTTGTCATCCCTCAGCCGCTCCTGCCTCACATACGGCGGATTCCCGATTACCACATCGAATCCCGCGCACTCCCCTTGGAACGCCTCCGGAAACTCCATCTCCCAGTGGAAGAACCGCTTCTCCCGCCCCAGCTCCTGCGCTCTTATAAACCACTCCTTCTCCCGCAGGCCTCCCCAGTCCGGGAACTTCTCAGGGTTTAAGTGGTTTTGCAGCTCGTAGTAATCGTCATCGTTCACTTTGTTGCCGAAATAAGTGGACAGCCAGACGTTGGCCAGCTCCCTCAGCCGGCGGGAAAGCTCCGACTCCTGATCTCCCTGAAGCGCTCCTCCTTCCACTTCACCATTCTTAGGCTGTCGTCGGGCAGTGAGGCCATGAGGCTGTATTTCTGCAGAAGATTGTCGGTATGCTGCTTTAAGACGAACTTCCAGATCGGTGTCTGCTCCTCGGCTTTGGCGGCAGGAAGGACCACCAGCTTCTCCAGCTCTGCCCCGATGAGGCTGTTGCCGCACCTCAGGTGGTGATCCAAAAAGCTTAGGGGCTTGTTGGAGGCCACTGTGGTTAACCATAGGGAGAGCTTGGCCAGCTCTACGGCCATCGGGTTCAGGTCCACGCCGTAGATGCAGTTCCTGACGACTTCGCGCCTGGCCCAGTGCACGTCCTGCTCCGCCACATCTTTTGATTCCGTCTCCTCGGGTCGGGCCGTGGCCCAGGCCTGGACGAGCCAGCGTGCAAGCTGATCCGTCGCCTCCACCAGGAAGTGGCCGCTGCCCATGGCAGGATCGAGGACTTTGATGGAGAGCACGTACTCCGCAAATGGCCGGTTCGACCCCAGCCACTCCTCCCGCTTCCTCTCCACCAGGGGCTCGATGGTGTTCTTGACGATGTACTTCACTATGTAGTCGGGCGTGTAGTAGGAGCCCGTGGCCTTGCGCTCGCCCTTGTCTGTTGCCAGGATAATATCGCCTGCCCGGGCTTTGTCGAGCATTTTTCTCTTTCCGGCCTCGGCCAAGGGGCAGCCAGATCTCCTTGCCCTTCTCCTTGACCGCGGCCATATCTTTGTCCGCGACGCGAAGCCGGTACTCAAGAAGGCCCTCGTAGATCGATCCCAGGTGGCGAATCTCCAGGGTAGAGTAATCCACGAATCCTTTCTCGGAGCCATTGCCCGAGCGGGCCAGAAGGTCGATGGCTTTTGCCAAAAAAGAGTCTCCGATTCTCTTCCTCTCCAGGAAGGAATTCTTCTTCGGGTCGAAGAGCCCGCCGTTGTAGGCAGGGATGTAAAACTCTTCTTTTGGGATGTCGCGCGACTCGCTGCCGTCGTTGATCAGGCAAAAGAGGTTTTTCAGGCTCTCCCAGTAAGAGTAACGAACGGAAAGGAGCGGCTCGCTCTTGTCCAGCCGCTGCTGCCACGTCGAATTTCAGCTTCTGCAGGGAAAGCTCGTAGTAGTATTTGTTATTAGTGTCCAGCAGGCTGCGGCTCTCCGCATAGAAGATGAAAAACAATCGGTAGAGCAGCCGCATGCAATTCTCCTGCACCCGCTCTACCGCCATCCTCAGACTGAGCGCAGAGCGCCGTTGCCCGTGTCGGCCAGGAAGCCCTCTGCCAGGATCTTCATGGCCATGTAGACGTTCTCCTTCAGGTCCTCGCCGATCTCCTGGGCGTAGGCCACGCTTCCTTCCCGCACCCGGTCCAGGAAGAGTCCCCGTCCACCGTCTGCGGGAAAGCCTCCCGCCGAAAGAAGAGATAGAAGTACTTGAAGGCCTCCATGTCGCCCGCAGCCAGCAGGGCAGGCAGGTCAACCTCGTAGTAGCTATCCAGCTTGTAGCTGGTCGTCTCATGGTATAGCCGCCAGAGCCGGCCGTTGTCAAGAACTGCCCACTTGGGCGGCGTGTCCCGCAGATAGACGTCGATCTGGAAGCTGGGGTTCTGCATCTCGAAGCTTCCCTGGCCCTTGCGGCTCTTGTCCAAAGAGACCTTCCAGGACTTGGCATCGCCCACCGCCACAGCGCGCCGGTAGTAATCCTCCCCAGGCATGGGCCTCTGCCGCATCCTGGCTCTCTTCATCCGGGAAGAAGGCATAGTCCGGCGTGCGGTCCTTTGCCAGCAACCTTGCCCTGCACACCGAAGTAATGCCCCAGGATGCGCAGCACCGGCCTGATGAAGTTCTCCTCTAGCTGGGATTCGTTGTAGTTCTCCAGGACGCGCGCCTTGCGCTCATAAAGCTCCTTGATCGCGGGCAAAGGCCTCTGCCAGGCTCTGCCTCCCGCCACTCTGGGCTTGTCTGCACCAGCTTCTCCAGATAGTGGTTGGAGAACAGATTGCTGTTTTTAAAAGGGCGCGTCTCCTGGGACATCTCGGGCTATGACCTAGCGGGGGAAATGATAAAAGTATCGAGCAGTCTCCAAATAATCCCTAACGTTTGCCGTGTTGCACCGCGAACAGCACTCTTTGCAGCGCCGTGAGGTTCGCCAGTAGGACGACTAATACTATTACTCCCTCAAGCCACTGCACTCCCCAGAATATGGCTAGCAGCATCCCCAGATAGAGCAGTGCCAGGCGCTCGCCCCGCTCCAGCAGGCCGCCCATCTTCTTCAGCTCCGCCTGGTCCTTCACCAGCCCGCGGTGATCTGCGTAGGCCCTGACAAAAGTGGTCATGAGCGCCCCGAAGAGCAGAAGCATCATCCAGATGTATCCGGAAAGGCCGAAGAACTTTCCTGGCCCCAGGTAGAGCATGAGGCCCAGGTAAAGCAGGAACTCCACATACCTGTCCAGGACGCCGTCCACGTATGCCCCCAGGGTTGTTACCTGGTTCAAGGCCCGGGCCACGGCCCCGTCCACCAGGTCCACGGCTCCGGCCAGGGCGAAGAGCAGAAGTCCCCACGCCAGGCTATGCCGGTAGAGCATGAAGAACCCTGCCAGAGCGGGAAGGATTGCAAGCATCGTCCACCCCAGCGGAGAGAGCCCTAAGCTGGCCAGCGGCTTCACAAGCCGGTCGGTATCCTCAGGTTTCAACCTGGACTTGAGCATGCCCTACCCCCTACCTCCGGAAAGATATTGCCTGGAAGCCCCATCACAGGCTTCCCAGGAACTTCTCCATCCTGTCCAGCGCCTCGATCAGCTCCTCGCGCGAAGTGGCGTAGCTGCACCGCAGGAACCCTTCTCCGCTCGGCCCAAAGACGTTTCCTGGAACTACGGCCACCTTCTGATCTTTAAGCAGCCTTTCTGCAAACTCCTCTGAGGAGAGGCCAGTGCTCTCTACGGAGGGGAAGGCGTAAAACGCTCCTTTCGGCTCAAAGCAGTCCAGGCCGATCCTATTTAGGCCTGAGACGAACATTCGGCGGCGCAAATCGTACTCGTGCCTCATGTGCAGCATCTCGTCCTCGCCCCGCTGCAGAGCCTCTAAAGCTGCGACCTGTGCCATGACCGGCGCGCAGAGCATTGTGTACTGGTGGACCTTGGTCATGGATCCAATGATCGCCGGGTCGCCCAGCGCATAGCCGATCCTCCATCCGGTCATTGCGTGCGACTTGGACAGGCCGTTTAAGATGAGAGTCCTATCCTGCATACCATCCAGCTGTGCAAAGCTGGCGTGCTTCCCGCTGTCGCTGTAGCTCAACTTGCCGTAGACCTCGTCCGAGACGACGAGGAGGTTGTTCTCCACAACCACATCGGCGATCTCCTCCAGGTCTGCGCGGGTCATGACCGCCCCAGTGGGGTTGTTCGGGTAGCTCAGCATTATCGCCTTGGTCCTATCCGTTATGGCTGCGGCGATATCCTCAGATCTGACTTTGAACTCCTCCGAGAGCCTGGTTGGCACGGATACAGGGACTCCTCCGGCCAGAATTATGTCAGGCACATAGGCCACATAGCAGGGCTCTGGGACTATCACCTCGTCTCCGGGGTTGAGGGTGGCCCGAAAAGCCAGGTCTACGGCCTCGCTGACGCCGGTGGTGATGAGGATCTCGTCTCCTGGATCGTAATCCAGCTCCATGTCCGTTCGGGTGTGTTCGGAGATGCACTCCCTAAGTTCAGGCATCCCCTTGTTCGATGTGTAAGAGGTCGATCCCGACTCCAGAGAATAGATGCAGGCCTCGCGCACGTGCCAGGGCGTCACAAAATCAGGCTCGCCAACGCCTAAGGAGATTGCGCCCTCCATCTCGCTCACCAGATCGAAGAACTTGCGTATGCCTGAGGGCGGCATCTCTTTTACTATCTTTGACAGGTGAGCCTCAGAGTTCCAGGCAGGAACGTTCTTGAGCTGCATCCTCATGGGGTCACCACCAGCCGTTTTGGCTTGGGCCTGTCCATGAGGATGACGCCGTGCTCCTTATAGCTCTTCAGTATGAAGTGGGTGCAGGTTGACTGAACACCTTCTAAAGGCGCGATCTTCTCCGCCACGAAGTAGGCTACGTCCTTCATGGACTTTCCTCTAACCGTGACGGAGAGGTCGTGGTCTCCAGAGATCAGCCTGACAGACTCCACCTCCGAGAATCTGGCGATCCTCTCTGCCACGGCGTCGTAGCCGGTCTTGCGCTGCAAGGCCACTTTCAGCTCGAGCACTGCGAAGACGTAAGCCTCCTCGAGCTTCTCCCAGTCTATCAGGGTGACGTACTTCCTTATGACGCCTGAGTCCTCAAGTTCCTTGATCTCCCTGGCCACATCCTCCACGGGCCTGCCCATCAAGGCCGCAATCTCCGCAGGAGTTGCCCTGGCGTTCTCAGAAAGGATCTCCAAAATCTCTTTCATGGAATCCTGTATTTACTGCTGCCATCCAATTATAGGCTTTGCGCTCCAAAAAGATGAGTATATTCATATCAATGGAAAGTTATTAATACTCTTATTACAACCTTATTAATATGAAACAGATGAAATGTCCTAAATGCAATTACGGATGGGAGACCCGAGTTAGTAAGCCGAAGGCATGTCCTAGATGCAAGACCAGGCTCGATGTAAAGCGAATGAGGAGAGCCTGAATCAGGAATTAAATGCTAATTTACTTAGTAACTCTGGGGTGGCGGTAAAAGGATAACTGTAAAAAAATCCTTACCCCCATTTTTCAAGAGCCAATTCGTGAAGCAATTTTTAAAGCCCCTAACCCGCGCGTCGAATCTCGCGCATACCGTCAAGAGCATATATGTACTTCAACGCGGCAAAGTCCATCGATCCAGTGCTGCATTGATGATCAGGCCAAATGCCTGCTCAGCTCATGATCTGCCCGGTTCATAATATTACTCATACTATCGCGGTATAGGGCCTGACCATAGTACTATTAACGGTCGAGTAGACAGAGAGACCGGAAAAGCGAAATTAGAATTGATCCTACTAGCCTGCATTTCTGACAACCTGTTAGGATATGTGCTATGGTCTATTGGTCCTGAAGCTTTTTTCTATATGCATTTTATAACAACAGTTTAGATTATGGATTGGTGAACTGCTATGGCTGAGGGGGATCATCACTGCTTAAGAATACTTCTGGTCGAAGATAATCTAATCAACCAAAAAGTGGCGCAAAAAATGCTCAAACGATTGGGGCATGACGCTGATTTAGCCGTTAACGGCAAGGAGGCTATACAGGCATTGGAGAGCCAGCCCTACCAGATTGTTTTCATGGACATACAGATGCCAGAGATGGATGGATTAGAGGCTACACGGATCATCCGCGAGCGCTGGCTATCTACAGAGCAGCCGCATATAGTTGCCCTCACGGCATATAACCTGGAGTATAGCAGGGATATGTGCCTTTCAGCAGGGATGGATGATTATATGAGCAAGCCTCTAATTATGGAAGATCTGCGCGCTGCTCTTGAGGGTTGTCTTGCTCATAGAACTAAATAGGGCTTAGAAATCCGGTTCCTCGATCAATATCGGTTTTATGAAATGGCTGCTTGGCGTCACAGCCTTCTTCTCTGAGACGTTTTGGTAGAGCGTGCCGTTTTTGTAGAGCTCGTTCCAGGTCCCATTGATCTCTGGCGCAAGGGCGCCGTCCAGTTGTCGGATGAAATCGCCAAAGTATGTGTCGTTCTTGAAGACATCCCTGTAAGGCGGGTCGTAAGCCGGACCCGTAAAAGCCTGCGATGGCTGCGATGAACGGTAGAGGTCTGTCTGTCCCTGGCTGTATGACGAGCCCCTGTGCTCCCCGGACAGCATCGATTCCAGCTCAGTCAGGTCGTCTCCCGAGTGGTCCTCTTCGAACGCCGAAGGGAGGGCCGCCGACAGGGGCGAGAACAGCATTATCGTTATTAACAGAACCAGGCAGGTTCTCGTGCTCTTACTCATAGAAAGCCTTCACAAATTAAGCCCCGGGCGTGATTCGAACACGCGACCTATTGATTACAAGTCAATCGCTCTGGACCAGCTGAGCTACCGAGGCCCGCACCCAATTTTTCCCCATCTGCACTTAAAGGCTTTTCCCCCGAATGATCCTGGAAAGCATTCGACAGCTTTGGCAGACTTCTCCCTCACAGGGCTCGCCGCACCTCTGGCATGGCGTGGCCAAAGAGGTAGCCAAAGAGGAAGAATCAGGCTGCAGACCCAGTACGCGGTCAAGGCTCCTGAGCAGTGAGTACTTGGTCCCTGGATGTCTGGCCTCGAAGTCGTTCAGCATGTTCTTGACCTCCAGGCGCATGGCGTCTTCCACATGAGGACAGCTTCCTGAGTCGAAGGAGGAGAGGCCGTGTATAGTGGCGTAAAGCGCCGTCTCCTTCTCTGGAATGCGCCGCAAGGGCTTAATCCGCGGAACCATCCCCCGCGAAAGCCCGCTGGGCTGGAGCCGGAAGAGATTATCGATATCTCCTCTAAGGTAGCTTTGAAGAACCGTCTGGGCCTCGTCGTCCAGGTTGTGGCCCGTGGCCAGGGCATCTGCATTCAGCTCGCGAGCCGTCTTATTGAGCAGGTCCTTCCTCATGACCCTGCAAAAGCTGCAGGGAGCCAAGTCGTGCTCCTGGGATGCGACTTCGTCCATCGTCACGCCGAAGGCCTCCTTAAGGCTCTTGATCACATAAGGGACATCGAGTCGTTCTGCCAGGGCCTTCGCAAAGCCCAGGGTCTTGGGCCGGTAACCCTCGATTCCTTCGTCTATCATGATGGCTACAAGCTCTATGTCTTTTCTTCTGGAGAACAGGTCTTTTAAAACGTAGAGGAGGGTGGAACCGTCCTTGCCGCCGCTCAAGGCAACGGCCACGCGCGCCCGTCGCGCGAAGATGCCTGTCTCTCGTATGCTCTCTCTGATCTTTCGGCGGACATCCTCATCGAAATGGGCGGAGCAGAGGTGCATTCCAGAGTACTTCTGGAATATTATGGCCCTGGAATGGCACTTATCGCACTTATCGTACTTATCGCACTCGATCATTTCTTCCGGCTGAAAGCGATGAGGGATGGTATTAATAACCTATGTACGGGCGATCTTGAACCTGAGGAGTGCAGCTACGCCCCCTAAGGATCTCAGCCGCTCTCCGGGCTCAAACTCTGAGCTGAAGATCACCACCTTGCCGCGGGCGCTCGCGACATCGCGCATGAGCGATTCCAGGCTCCGGCGCCTAACTACCTCGTCTAAGACCAGCAGATGCTCCACTGCGCCGTAGTTAACTGCGTCCTGCACCTCTTTTAAGCCGTAGGCAGCTTTCCCGTCGGTGGCAATCTCCCTGAAGAGGTCTTCTATGAGCTTAGTCTCCTGGGCGATGCGGCTGTCTTCCAGAACCCGGCTCACTGCGCCGCGGCGCAGAACTTCCTGAAATCCGGAGCGGCCAATGGAAGAGGCATCATCCATGGTGATCCTTTCGGCCAGATCGGGATAGGTAGAGTCTATTATTTTCTTCAAGTCCTCTTTGGCGAACCCGGGCCCCGCCAGGATCACCTGGGCATCCTCCCCCGCAGCCTGGCTTATGGCCCCGGCGACTTCGCGGAAGAACTGGGCGCGGTGGTCCTCGCCCCCTCCTTTGCCGCTTCCGGCGCGTAGCTCCGCGGCCATCTGCACCCCGAACTGGCGCAGGACTCCAATCGTTGCCTCGCCCTCCTCTACCAGAGCTAAAACTACCTTAGGCCTCTTTGACTCAGCAACTGCTTCCTTGATCCTCTGGAACTGGTCGGGCCGCCAGTGGTACTTGACAATGGACAAGTCCGTTCCCACTTCGATGTTTAAAGTATGATAAGCGCCCACATCTATGCCCGACTTGATCACGCCGTGCAGCCGCAGCCAGTTGGAGTACATGTGGAACTCGATGTCCTCCACACGAATGCCGAGGCGAACAGGCCTTCGCTCCAGCTTCTCAGGGCGGGCCTTATCCGCTATGGCTTGAACTTTCCTATGCGTCAGGGCGAATACCAGGTCTCCCGGTTCTATCAGGTATTTGAGATGCCAGAGGTCGTCTAAGGACTCGGGGAGCAGTGTTATCTCCCCTTCGTCGCCGCGCAGGTTCTCCTTCAGGACGCGCATAATACCTCTTCTAATCAAAAGGCTTAAATCATTGTGTGTTAAGGGAAAGGCTCGGGCCGCCATAACTCAGTTGGTAGAGTGTCTGGCTGTTAATCGCCGGAAAGCAGCAACCAGAATGTCACAGGTTCGAGCCCTGTTGGCGGCGCATCACTTTTGGGCCTGTAGCTTAGTCCGGTTAGAGCGCTCGGCTCATAACCGAGTGGTCGCCGGTTCAAATCCGGCCAGGCCCATGCTGGCTGCTTTTGAGCTTTTCCAGAAAAATTAATCCATTTTAGCTCAAGGCCTTGGCTGCTTTTTGCCAGGCGGTGATCTTCTTGGGGCTGATACCAGTCTGCTCCGCCAGGCCCTTCGCCTTGGCTTTGAGGAGATCCTCCCTTGTCTTTATGCCCGCAGCGGCCAGCTTCTCCAGCGTCTTTGGCCCAATCCCCTGAATATCTTCCAGACCGTTATTCTTTGCCTTGCGCTCTGGCTTCAGCTTCACTTTCTCGGACGTCTCTTTTGTGGACGTCTCATTCTCAGGCTTCTCCTGAGCTTTCCGGGCCTGCCACTCCAGGAAGTTGCAGTGGGGGCAGCCCAGGTCCCAGGGCCTCTTGCCCTTGTTAATTATTCTTACGTAGTTCATGCCGTGCTTATCGCAGAGCCTGTCAGTTACCAGCACCGTTCCCGACCGGGGGAGGGGAAGTGTGAACTTGCAATTGGGATATCCCGAGCATCCTATAAACCGCGCTCCGCGACGGCCGCGCCTTATCAACAGCTCCGAGCCGCACTTCTCGCAAGTGCCCACGATCTTATCGGTTCGCAGGCCGTCTTTGAGGGATTCACCGATGCCTTTCTGGTTCCCTTCGAGCTCGCAAAAGACTGACTCCAGCATCTCCCTGGACTCTTCGATGACCTCGGACTCCTTGATCTTGCTCTCAGAGATCAGGCTCATATCCTTTTCCAGAGTCTGAGTCATCTCCGGCTTGGTAATGGTGGGAGCGTACTTCTGCAGCGTGTCTACGACGGCATAAGCTGTATTTGTAGGCCTCATGGGGTTGCCCTGCACGTAAGCCCTGGCGTAGAGCTTGCTTATGATATCATGTCTGGTGGACTTGGTCCCTAAACCAAGCTCATCCATCAACTTGATCAGCTTACCCTGGCCGTAGCGCGCCGGAGGTTGAGTCTCTTTTGCCTCTACGCTGTGGCCGAGAACCCTCAGTCGCTCGCCCTCTTTCACCTCAGGAAGAATGTGCTCCTCGGCTTTGCTGTAGGGATAATATGCCCTCCATCCAGCCTCGATGAGGCGGGCGCCGCTGGCCCGAAATGGCTCTTTGCCTATATCCACCTTAATGCTTGCAACCAGCCACTCGCAGGCTTCGGCAAGGGTGGCAAAGAAGCGGCGCACTACCAGCTCATAGATCCTCCACTGCTCCTCTTTCAGCTCGCTCTTCTCTGCAAGGGCGGTGGGGTAAATGGGGGGATGGTCTGTAGTGGACCTCTTTCCGCGAGTTGGAACCATCTTCCCCGAAAGCAGCTTCTTCGCGTCAGGGCCGAAGGCGCCTTTTGTGAACAGAGACATCAAGGCCCTCAGGTCGATAGATGGAGGGTAGACGGTGTTATCGGTCCTGGGGTAGGAGATGAATCCGTTTGTGTAGAGCCATTCCGCTATCCGCATGGCGTTGGCAGCTGAAAAGCCGATGCCGGATGCTGCGGCAATGAAGCTCGTGGTGTCGAAGGGTGCAGGAGGCTTATCGATTCTGGGCTTCTTCTCAATGGACGTTACTGTAGCCAGAGGCCCCAGGTTGTTGACTATCCGGTCTACCTCGGCCTTCTCCCAGATCCTGCCCTTGGCGTGGTGAACTCGCAGGTCCTTCTCCAGGTCTGCAAAGATCTCCCAGTAGGGCCTGGGCACGAAGGCACTTATCTCCCTCTCCCTGTCAACGATTAGAGCAAGGGTGGGCGACTGGACGCGGCCCACAGAGAGGAACTCCTTGCCTAAGCGGCCTGAGGTAAGGGAGATGTATCTGGTGAGAGCTGCGCCCCAGACCAGATCGATGATCTGCCTGGCCTCGCCAGAGGCTGCTAAGTTATAGTCGACTTCCTCTGGCTTTTCAAATGTATTCTGTATTTCGCTCTTGGTTATAGCGCTGTATCTTACCCTGTCTGCCTTTAAGCGAGGGTTCTCTTCCTGGGCGATCCTCAGTGCCTCAACGCCAATAAGCTCCCCCTCTCTATCGTAGTCGGTGGCAATCGTGATCCGATCTGCTTCAGAACCAAGCTTGCGCAGCACAGATATTATCTTCTCCTGGATGGGCCTGGTTACTATCTCCGCCCTGATGAGGTCTTTGCAATCCGTCTTCTGCCAGTTGTTATAGCCCGGAGGGTAATCCATTCCTACGATGTGGCCGGAAAGGCCCATGACTATCTTATCTCCAAAGCTGAAGGTCTCAACCCCCCCTACTCGATGGGAGCGGGGCTTGGAGCCGGCCAGAATCTGAGCTATCCTCTTGGCGGCATCGTGTTTCTCTGCGATGATAAGATGCATTCTCCCATGGCAACTCCTGCGGTCGATATAAGTTTTTCGAAAGAAGCCCAACAAAAGGATAACGCCATCTGTTAGCGCCATTGGTTTTAGCCTACTCTCACGAATGAGGCCACCACCCTCATATGGGCAAAGAGCTTTGGATCTTTCGCTGTAAGGGACGCCGATTTTGGAGCAGAGCGATTTACGTTTGGGCGACATCCAGATTGTTCATTTTTTATCTTCCTTGCGGAATATCGAAACGGCATCGGAAGACGACTTATTCGTTTAATACTGTAGAAAGTTCTTAAATTAACATCATTATTTGATAAATTTTGATAGTACATGAGCCTTAACCTTATTGAAAAAATCAAGTACTATAGGCCAAATTATACTGGTTAATCTCCCTTTTCGCACATGTGGATAATATAAACTTCAGAACCCATTTTTTATGAAAGACATTTAAATTCATTCTGAGAGAAGAATAAAAAGCGTTTGCTTACAGGACCGTCAACTGCTGTCGCGCTAGACAAAGTTGATCAGCTTTGATGCGAAATTCTACAGGCGTATTTAGGATCAGTATTAAGGGAAGGGCGTCATTATAGATTGAATTATAAATAGAATATATTTTATAAATATTTTTTATTATATGACTGTGGCGGAGACTAGTTTATATAATTTGAATTGTTATAATATTATCACACAAAAAGTTTAAGTAGCTAAGAGACGATAGAGAACGCGGCGGGAGATTGTAGCGAATTGTGAGGGTGCTGGATATGATCCCATCTAGCGGATGCCGTCATATCTTCGCTTCGGCACTTGCCGTCGTTACAGTTTTTGCTGCTAAAAAGGTAAAGGAGGATAAAGAACGTGTCTGACAAGATAGACCTATATAGCGACCGCGGAGTTCTTTTGAAGAGCGACGTCGACCTGAGCGCCGTCAGCCCTCTAAAGAACGCTGCCATGCAGAGGCTCATTGCCCTTACTAAGCGAACAGTTGCAGTTAACCTAGCTGGTGTCGAGAACGCTCTGAAGACTGGAAAGGTAGCTGGAGGCCGCAGGCAGATCAAGGGACGCGAGCTCAACTACAACGTAGTCGCAGATGCGGGCGCCCTCGCAGATAAGATAAAGGCGCTTTTGCAGGTAACAGCTGGCGACGACACAGTCGTCAAGGTGCTGGGTGGCGGAAAGCAGCTCCTCGTCCAGGTTCCCATAGCCAGGGTCAACGCAGCCTCTGAGTTCGTGGTCGGATTGACCGGCGCAGCCGCTGCCACAGTCGAGGCAATCGTCCAGCAGTACAAGGTCGGCATTGTGGATGCACCAATGGTCCACGCCGCAGTTTGGGGCGAGTATCCGCAGACCGTAGGCATGAACGGCGGAAACGTCGCATCTGTCCTCAACATCCCCCAGAATGACGAGGGATTAGGCTTCGCTCTCAGGAACGTCATGGCCAACCACCTCGCCGCAATTACCAAGAGGAACGCCATGAATGCAGCCGCTCTGGCTTCGATTTACGAGCAGATCGGCGAGTTCGAGATGGGCAACGCATTCGGCATATTCGAGAGACACCAGACTCTCGGCATGGCCTACCAGGGCTTAAACGCCAACAACATGGTCTACGATTGCGTTAAGACTAACGGCAAGACCGGAACCATAGGCACAGTAGTACAGTCCACAGTTGCCAAGGCTATTGAGGACAAGGTCATCAAGGCCGGCAAGAAGTTCCCCTCCGGCTACGTCATGTACGAGGCCACCGATGTATCCAAGTGGAACGCCTACTGCGCAGCTGGCGTGCTGGCAGCCACGATGGTCAACTGCGGCGCTCTGAGAGGCGCACAGGCTGTGTCCTCGACGCTGCTGTACTTCAACGATCTAATTGAGAAGGAGACCGCTCTGCCCGGATGCGACTTCGGCAGGGTAATGGGTACTGCTGTTGGATTCTCGTTCTTCAGCCACTCCATCTACGGCGGCGGCGGCCCCGGTGTCTTCAACGGCAACCACGTGGTAACAAGGCATTCCAGAGGATTCGCCATACCCTGCGTGGCTGCAGCAATAGCGCTGGACGCTGGCACTCAGATGTTCACACCTGAGATGACATCTGGACTGGTCGGTGCCATATACGGCGAGATTAAGGAATTCCGTGAGCCGATCGTATCGGTTGCGGAGGCAGTCTAAATAGGCGGAATGCATGGTCACTAAATCAGACACGGAATCAGTCCAGGTTGAGATATTCCCCAGCAGGTTCCTGACGCCACAGACGGCTCAGCGCCTTCTCAACGAGATCTACAAGAACGGGGGGATCGTGAGGATCATGATCCATGGTCCAAACCAGCCCAGGTCGGTTCCCTACGGCCCGGGCAAAGGGGCTCCCATAGAGGAGAACAGAGACCGCCTCGTTCAGATCGGAGATCAGGCAGTTGAGCTTAGCGTCAAGGTTGGAAGAATCAGGCTTGAGATTGAGAGCGAGAAATACCTTGTGGGTTTAAAGGCGGCGTGTGAGCGAGCGCTGCCCTTCTCCTTCCAGATCAAGCAAGGTAAGTTCTTCCACGACCGGCTGACGGTCTCCGACTATGCCAAGTTCGGCAGTCAAGTCGAAGATAAGAGGATTTTGGGACTGATCGATCCGAAGGCCAAGAAAGATAGGCTGGCTATTCTGTCTGAAGAACAAGTGATCATTGACGACAAAGAGGAGAGATAAAATATGGCATACACACCACAATATTATCCCGGAAGCACCTCCGTTGGCATTAACAGGCGGAAGCACATGTCCGGCAACCTCGAGAAGCTCAGAGATATTCCCGAGGCAGATGTAGTGTCCATCATGGGCCACAGGGCCCCAGGTGCAGACTACCCGAGCACCCACCCACCCCTCAAGGAAATGGGCGAGCCCGACTGTCCCATCAGGCAGATCGTTGCACCCACACCCGGCGCTGCCGCTGGTGACCGCGTGAGGTACAACCAGTTCGCAGACTCGTACTACTTCGCACCGGCCATCCCATACTGGAGGTCCTACTGGGCAGCCATCAACTGCAGGGGCTGCGATCCAGGCACACTTTCCGGAAGGCAGATCATAGAGGCCAGGGAGAGGGATCTCGAGGCCTATACCAAGAAGCAGATGGACAGCGAGATGACAGATGTCGCGCTTTGTTCCATGAGGGGCTGTACTGTACACGGCCACTCCCTGAGGCTGGAAGAGAACGGCATGATGTTCGATATGCTGGCCAGGACCGAGATGGGCAAGGACGGAAACGTCTACTATGCAAAGGACCAGGTCGGAATTCCACTGGATAAGAAGATCAACGTAGGCAAGCCCATGAGCGAGGCCGAGGCCAAGAAGAGAACCACCATATTCAGGGTTGACGGCGTAAAGCTTGGCGGAGAAGTCGGCGCCAGGAAGTACGACGAGGCTGTCGAGGCTCTGCACCACATGTGGACGCTGAGGAGCCAGTGGGGATACAGACCAGAGTAAACAGGTGGGTGATATAAAATGGCAAAGCTACACAGCAAGAAGCTATTCATAAAGGCTCTCAATAACAAGTTCGCAACTGAGAAGAAGACGCTCGCCGCCAAGGGAATAGTTGAGGAGAACCTCCAGGACCAGAAGACCGGATACCTGAGGCTCGGCCCCGATCAGAGTGCCCGTAAGAGGGAGTTCATGGAGTACTCCGCCAAGCTCGCAGGCAAGCGTGGCGTCTCCTTCTACAACCCCTATGTGCACGCTGGCGGAATACCCTTAGGCCAGAGGCAGCTCGTCCCCTACAAGCTCTCCGGAACTGAGTATGTAGTAGAGGGCGATGACCTGCACTTCGTCAACAACCCAGCCATGCAGCAGCTGTGGGACGATGTCCGCAGGACCATAGTCGTAGGTCTGGACATGGCCCACGAGGTGCTGGAGAAGAGGCTCGGCAAGGAAGTCACTCCCGAGACCATCAACAACTATCTCGAGATCCTCAATCACGCCATGCCCGGCGCAGCCGTGGTTCAGGAGCATATGTGCGAGACTCACCCCGGCCTGGTGGACGACTGTAACGTACGTATCTTCACCGGAAATGATGAGCTGGCCGACGAGATCGACTCCCAGTACGTGATCGACATCAACAAGCTCTTCCCCGCTGAGCAGGCAGAGCAGCTCAAGGCCGCTATCGGCAAGACCACCTGGCAGGCCATCCACGTGCCCACAATCGTCGTAAGATCCTGCGACGGCGGCACCACCTCCAGATGGAGCGCCATGCAGCTCGGTATGACCTTCATCGACGCCTACAACATGGCTGCCGGTGAGGCCGCTGTGGCTGACCTGGCCTACGCCGCCAAGCACGCCGCAGTTCTGCAGATGTCAGACATGCTGCCCGCCAGAAGGGCCCGCGGACCCAACAACCCCGGCGGTCTCTCCTTCGGATTCCTGTCTGATATGGTCCAGACCTCCAGGACCGCAGCCGCTGACCCAGTCAAGGTCTCCCTGAACGTAGTCGCCGCAGGCGCTATGCTCTACGACCAGATCTGGCTCGGAAGCTACATGTCCGGTGGTGTCGGATTCACACAGTACGCAACAGCTGCCTACACCAACGATGTCCTGGACGACTTCTGCTACTACGGCGTCGACTTCGCTGTCGACAAGTTCGGCGGATTCGCCAAGGCTCCCCAGACCCTGGATGTAGCCAAGGAGCTAGGCACTGAGGTTACTCTCTACGGCATGGAGCAGTACGAGGCCTACCCGACACTTCTCGAGGACCACTTCGGTGGATCCCAGAGGGCTTCTGTCCTGGCCGCTGCCTCCGGTATCACCGCAGCCATCGCCTCTGGACACAGCCAGGTCGGACTTGCCGGCTGGTATCTCAGCATGCTCCTGCATAAGGAAGGCTGGGGCAGACTGGGCTTCTTCGGATACGACCTGCAGGATCAGTGCGGTCCAACCAACGTGTTCTCCTACCAGTCAGACGAGGGCAACCCCGTCGAGATGAGGGGCGCCAACTATCCGAACTACGCCATGAACGTAGGCCACCAGGGCGAGTACGCAGGCATCTCCTGCGCTGCTCACGCTGGCCGCATGGACGCCTTCACCATCAACCCGCTGATCAAGGTAACCTTCGCCAACCCAGGCCTGGTATTCGATTGGGCCGATGTCCGCACTGCCTTTGGCAAGGGCGGCGCCCGCGAGTTCCGCGCTGCAGGCGACAGGGCCCTGGTCATGCCCGCAGTGTAAGCCGCAAGGCTTACAACCCTTTTCTCTTTTTTTTGGAATAAACCGCGGTTTGCTGCAGTGTTGGCTGCCGCATTTTAACAACTGAATACTTCAGGAAAACTATTAATGCTTTAAAGAAGGTCCAAAAAAGATGCTGCAAAAAAGGCCTTTTCACGTAATGATAATCCCCACCCTGGGCTGTCCCTCAAAATGCAGTTACTGCTGGAGCTCTGAGGAAGGGTCTCCCATAATGAGCATTGAGACCATCAAGGAAACGGTTGAATGGCTCAAGACCTTCCGAAACGACCCTGTTACATTCACATTCCACGGCGGTGAGCCGCTCCTGGCAGGGGCCGATTTCTATAGGAAAGCTCTCCCACTGCTCTCAAAAGACCTAAGCCATCTGGAGCCCAACTTTGCCCTGCAGACCAATCTCTGGAAGCTCACCCCCGAGCTGGCAGAGGTCCTGGCGGAGCACAATATTCCCATCGGCTCCAGTCTGGATGGTCCCCAGGGGCTAAACGACCTGCAGAGGTCTGAAGGATACTACGAGAAGACGATGCGAGGCTACGAGATCGCCAAAGATCACGGCCTAAATGTTCAGTTCATCTGCACATTCACATCCCATTCTGTTAAGTTCAAGGAAGATATTTTCAATTATTTTATGGAAAACGGCTTGACCCTTAAGCTGCATCCAGCGCTGCCATCTCTACGCGGGAAAGAGCCTGAGAAATGGGCGCTTGATCCAAAAGAGTACGGAGAGCTGCTAGTCTATCTTCTGGATAAGTATCTGGAGAATATGGGCAGAGTTGAGGTCAGGAACATCAACGACTACTGCAGATGCGTGTTCACAGGCAGGGGCACTGTATGCACCTTCGTAAACTGCATGGACAACACCTTTGCAGTGGGCCCCGAAGGGAGCATCTATCCTTGCTATCGCTTTGTGGGCATGCCAAAATACGTCATGGGCAATGTCCGCGACCATCCAAGCATTGAGGACCTATCCCAGTCAGATGCCTGGAAGCTCATGCACCAGTTCAAGGAGTATGTGGACAGGGAGTGCAAGAGATGCAAGCACATCAGATATTGCCGGGGAGGATGCCCCTACAATGCAATAGTGCCTGCCGACGGCGAAGTGTTGGGCGTTGATCCCCACTGTGTTGCCTATAAAAGGATATTCGACGAGATAACCGATAGATTCAACAGGGAGATGATGGGGTCCTTCGGCATGGAGATGCCTGGGCTTCAATCGGGACCCGCGACGAACGCGAAGCCGGGGATAATGCGTTTAATGCAGAATATAATATCAAAATGATATAAATAGTATCCCCACATATTTTCGGCCAGGAGACTATCACCGCGCTTTTACTTTACAGTCTCTTCGAACTCCTCCTGGCCAAGGTACTGTGGCGAGTACTGTATTCCCATATCTTGCAGGTCTCTTACGTAAGATCTCAGATGCTTCCGGGACCCTGCAAGCAATCCCTCGTAGACGATCCGGATATCTTCAGAATCAGTCGCTGAGATCTCCATCTCAAGGTCCCTGATGCTGATCTCCTCAAAGGCCACAGCGGCCGCAAGTGCTTCCTGTGGAGACTGCATGCCCTGAGCCAGAAGGTCGTCGTACAGTCCCTTCAAAGTCTGATTGTAGAAAAGCCCTGGCTCATCCCCAACTGGGGTTTCCAGTCCGTACTTATCTAGGAGAGCTTTGGCCTGGTCCATGTGGTTCTGCTCAGATCTGGCCAGATCCGTGAAGATGCTGAGGTTGGTCTCCTCATAGAGAGAGACGTAAAGATCCCGGGCTACCTTCTCCTCTTCCCATATGAACCGCATGCCCTCGACTTCTCGCGGGCTCAGACCTGCAGCTGTGATGTTAGTCGTCCCTACTTCTTCCAGCGCCAAGATGGCCTCTCCAAAGGCCACGTTGTGCTTGAGATCGTGATCGTTGCTATCAGCCGTGGCCCAGATCATGGAGATCCTCTGGCCGGATGAGAAGGCTTTGTCGAATCTATCGCCTGTGTTCAGCTTCCTCTTGAACTCAATGACAGAATAACCACCCTCTCGTCTGCCGCCAGAGGCCAGGATATCATTCGTGCCTCCAAGCGTAGTGTCTTCAACATGCGGGCCGTAGTTGCCAGTGCAGTACTCGTCCACTACAGTCGCCCTTCCCATTTCTACGAAGCCCATGATCGTGTCGGCGTCCTTCATCCATTCAGAGGGCTCAAAGCCTACTGAGAGCCAGCCATCGGTCGCGCTCTTTAGGGCCATGTAGAGGTGCTCCTGGTCGTTCTTCCAGAAGATCTCCATCTCGCCGCCCGAATAGCCCTGCTTGGCCGGGCTTGATAGGACCATGCTGCGAGAGTACTCGTTCTCGCCCACTATGCCGTCGGGATTCCACTCCTCGGAGACTACCTTTTCCGAGACCTTCGGCTCCTCTTGAGGCTGGATGCAGCCGGAAAGGAGCACCAGAAGACTCAGAAGCAAAGCAATGAATCCTGGCCTCATCTTCGATACACCTGCATTTATCTTCGCTTGCTTTAGATATCATACTATCGAATTTGCAGCAAAAAGATAGAGAATTGGGAGTTCAGGAGGCCAGAGAACCGGAGGGGCGGACTAAAGAAACTCAAAGTCTAAGCTGGCTAACTGCCCAGGGCGTTAATCGCCTCTATCAGCTCCTTGAAGGCCTC
The DNA here is from genome assembly GCA_963847095.1 of Methanotrichaceae archaeon. Taxonomy (GTDB): domain Archaea; phylum Halobacteriota; class Methanosarcinia; order Methanotrichales; family Methanotrichaceae; genus CAWJYS01. The sequence continues at coordinate 141,019 of CAWJYS010000004.1, forward strand.
CAGCTCCAGGTCAAGGACATCTCTTTTGCTCATGGAGATGCTCATCTCCCCGTCCACTGTGAGCTGATCCGGACCCCTGACAACCATTCTCTTCCGGCCATCGCGACAGAGCAACTGCCGAACCTCCTTCTCGTGGGCCATGGTTCTGCCGGGGATGATCACTGTATCCTTGATATCGCTGAGGTCCAGACTTTCTAGGTCTTCTATGGTAATTAGGCAGCCGACGTCCTTGTTCACTGAGACGACGTTAACCTTGCCGCCAAGCTCCTGGAATATGGCCGATAGAAGGGGATGAGCAACTGAGCTGGTGATAATAGTAGCCGACCTCTCCACTGATGGGAGCCGGGTAATCTCGCCTTTGTGCGTTGCCAGGGCGAAAGGAGCGCCTGTCTCCGGGTCCCAGAGGGGCGTGCCCGTGACTCTGAAGCTGAACTTTTCATTAACTTCAGTCACGATTTGTTTGAACTCGTCTACCGTATGCGGAGTTATGCCCGGCATTATGGGCGCATTTCCGAGAATTAACCCCTGCTCGCGGACGTTGGCAAACCTCATGAGGATTAGGCCTTTAGCGCCCATCTCCTCCAGGTCTTGGCATGTCTTCTCCAGCTCTGGCCCGTCATTTATGCCTGGGATTAGCACTGCCGCGCAGTAGACGTCGCAGCTCTCGCAGAAGAGTTTGAGGTTGGAGAGTGCGGCCTCAGGGTGTCTGTCCAGCATGTACTTGCGGCGCAGCTCCGGCCTGGTGGAGAAGACTGTGAAGGAGACCTCCATGACTCCGGCTTCGATGAGGGCTCTGGCCTCGTCTCCTTTTGTAAAGCCCTTGCCGCTGGTGTAGCCCAAATGAATGGGCACTATTCCCTGGCCTACCATTTTGGCCAGGGGCAGGAGATCGGGGTAGCAGCTCAGGTCTCCTCCGCCGCTTATGGTCACTTTATCTGGAATAGAGCCGAAGCTTTTTTGGGCCACCTCAAAGACGACCTGGTCCAGGGGCTTGAATCCGGGATAGCCCTCGATTATGGCGCGGGAGCAGTAGTCGCAGCCCTTCTTGAAGGGCATGCAGTGCTTGCACCCAAATGGCTTTACGCCCTTGACGCCTTTGAAATAACAGTAGCTGCAAAAGCCCTTGCAATCCAGGCCCGGCCTTCCTCCCACGTCGGCAAGTATCTCCATGTCTGAAGAGGGCTTTGCTGGAAGGTAAATAGATTTTGGGCTCACAACAGGTTGATGGCCGAAGCACAGTATATCAGAAAAAGCAGGGGCCCTTCAGAGCGCCGCCAGTAAGAAGTCCGACGCCGTAGTAGAGGACCGGGAGGCTGAGCATGAAGAGCAGGAACTCGATCATCTCACATTTATGGTTGGCCCATGTGATAATAATCTGTCAATATATATTGCTACTGTGTGGGAGAATATCGAGCTGCAAAGGACCAGATAAATGATGGGAAAACGATATATACATCCTAGAATACATTCTTAAGTTGGGGATGAATGATCTAGCGGTTACGATCCAAGAGGAATCATGAGGGACATCTTGACCAGGCGGCTGGAGAAGAAGCTAAGCGAGAAGGAGCAGGCGATCCAAGACCTGCAGGCATCCCTTCGAGAGGAGATTGAGAAGGAGCTTTCGTATTACTGCGAGCAGATCACGTCTTTAAAGGACCAGATGGCAGAGATGAATGAGGCCATAGAGCGCCTGACCAGGGAGCTTCTCGACCAAAGGAAGCAAAATGAAGAGATGAAAAGCGTTCTGAAGTCCCTGATGATGCCTGTAGAACCGCATAAAAAGCCCTTTGGCAAGATGGACGTAGTCAGCCGGGAGGACGACGCCATAGTCATGATCAGACGGAGGTAACCCTTGTACGTCAAAGAGGTAGATCTCAAGAACTTCAAGTCTTTTGGCAAAAGCGTCAGGGTCCCTCTGAAGAACGACTTCGTCACAGTGACGGGCCCAAACGGCAGCGGCAAGTCGAATATAGTCGACGCCCTGCTCTTCGCTCTCTGTCTCTCCAACTCCAGGGCCATGAGGGCCGAGAGGCTCCCGGATCTCATCTACAAGGGAGATAACGGCAAGAATCCCGACTATGCCCAGGTCACAGTGAGGCTGGACAACACCAACCGCACCCTTCCCCTGGACCAGGACATCATAGAGGTGTCAAGGAAGATCAAGGTGAAGGACGATAAATACGCTTCTTCTTATTATTTTAACGGGAAATCCTGCAGCCAGGGCGAGCTTCAGGACAAGCTCACAAAGGCCGGAATCACCCCTGAAGGGTATAACATCGTAATGCAGGGCGATGTGACCCGCATCATAGAGATGACGCCTGTTGAGAGGCGAAAGATCATAGACGAGATAGCGGGCGTATCGGAGTTCGACGAGAAGAAGAAGAAGGCCCTCGAAGAGCTGGACGTGGTGCGCGAGCGCATCGGCAGGGTGGACGTGATCCTGGAGGAGGTTGGGGCTCAGGTCGCACGGCTTAAAGATGAGAGAGACCGCGCCTTATCCTACCAGGCACACCGCGATGAGCTTCGAAGGCAGGAAGCTTTTCTGCTTTTGGCCAGGCTCAAGGAGTCGTCCGCAGATCTCTTCGGCCTGGAGGAGGAGCAAAGCGGCCTTCAGACGAAAAGCGAGCAGCTTTTGGAGAAGTCCGTATCAGGGAAGGCTGAACTGGCGTCTTTAGAAGAGCGGCTGAAGAGCCTCAGCTCCGAGATCAACCACAAGGGAGAGGACGAGCAGATCCAGGTCAAGCGCAGGATCGAGGAGCTGAAAGGGGAGATCGCCAGGGAGACAGGCCGGGCTGAGATGGCCGAAAAGGCCGCAGCCGGGGCTGAAGAGCAGCAGAGGTCCTGCTTCATGCAATCCGGACGTCTCCAGCAGGATGTAGACGAGCTTTTGGAGAAGAGCAGAGATGCAAGCCTTCGTGGAGCGAGCCTTCGAGGGGAGCTGGACGATCACACGGAGATCCTCGCATCCGCCAAGGAGAAGATTGCACAGGCGGATGCCGCTTTTTCGCAGCTTCGAGATGACCTCTCAGGTGCAAGGCAGCTCCGGGAAGAGGCCAAGGCTCGCCTGGGAGACCATGTTCGAGAGAGGGACAGGCTGCTCGACTCCGCTCGCAGGGGCGGCCTTGAGAGAGAAGAGCTGGCCTCTGGAATCAAAGAGGCCTCAGATGCTCTGGCAACATCCGACCACGAGGCTGAGCAGATCAGATCTGAACTTGCAGCTCTGAACAACAAAGCCCTGGAGATGGAGAGGGACAGGGACGACCTGGAGGGTGCAAGGCTTCGATCCCGAAGAGAGATAGCCGAGATCGAGAGGGAGCTGCAGAAGCTTCAGGGAGAGTACGCCAGGGCGGAAGGGCGCATTCGGGCGGCTGAGGACAGGTCAGGGTACAGCAAGGCCGTAGAGGCTGTCAGATCCGCCATGAAGAGGCAGATGCTTCCAGGCCTCTACGGAACTATTGCTGAGCTTGGAAACGTGGGCTCCCGCTACTCTGCAGCCCTGGAGGTGGCGGCCGGAGCCCGGCTGCAAAGCGTTGTGGCTGAGAAGGACGGGGACGCAGCATACGCCATAGACTACCTCAAGAGGTCTCAGATCGGCAGGGCCACATTTCTGCCGCTAAACAAGCTGGACGAGGGAAGCCTTCCTTCCAAGCCCAACCGGCCTGGAGTCATAGACTTTGCCCTCAACCTTGTGGAGTTCGACCCCAAGTTCTTCGCAGCCTTCTGGTACGTATTTCGAGATACGCTGGTAGTGGAGACTCTTTCAGACGCAAGAGAGCTCATGGGCCGCTACCGCATGGTGACCCTCGACGGTGACCTGGTGGAGAAGAGCGGAGCCATGACCGGCGGCCACTACAGGTCCAGGATGAAGTTCGCTGCCGAAGAGGGCGGCAAGCTGGTGGAGCTCTCTGAGAAGATCTCCTCTGCAGAGAGAGAGAGAAGCCAACAGATGGACAAGCTCGACCAGATCGAGGAGGAGATCTCCCGCATAAGCCGGGATGTGGAGGACCTGAACAAGGCCATCTCCAAGAAGACCTTCAGGCTAGACGAGCTTCAGTCCGCCCGGCCCCGGCTTGAGAAGTCAATTCTGGAGAGGCGTGAGCGGCTCGTCCAGATGGAGAGCGAGTCCTTAACCTATAAGGAGAGGCTCGACGCCCTCGAAGGGGAGATAAGGACTGTTGAGGCGTCTCTTAAAGAGCACCAGCAAAAGATCTCCCAGATCGAGGCTTCGCTAGAGGGCTCTGAGATTCCTGAGCTGACAAGGCAGGCAGATGCTGCAGAGGCAGAGATCAAGCGCCTTCAGGATAGGCTGGCCCAGATCGATGCAGAGATCCTGAAGGACAAGATCCGAGAGGAGAGCAACGCCGAGAGGCTGAAAGAGCTGCAGGAGAGGCGAGAGGCTCTTGAAGCCCAGAAGACCGAGTCCCTGGAGCGAAAGAGGGCTGCAGTCACTAAGATATCAGAGCTGGAGGAGCAGCTTTTAGCCTCAAAGGCCCGAGAGGCAGAGATCGAGGTAGAGCTGCACGGCCTGAAAGGGAGCAAGGGGAGAGCTTCTGGATCAGGCCCTGGGAGCTCAGAGGGCTGTGGACCAGGCTGAGCGCGAGAGGGACAGGATCGAGGCCAGGCTGGCGGCCACGTCAGCTGCAGCAGAGGAGATAAGGGCATCTGTGCAGAGCTTGCGTACAGAGATCGAGGCCTGCGGCGTGGACTCAACCCAGGAGCCGCCCAAGAGCGAGATCGTTGCCCAGAAGATCAAGTCCATGGAGCAGGCCATGAGGGCGCTTGAACCCGTAAACATGCTAGCCATTGAGGAGTACGACCACGTGAAGACCAGGCACGACTTCCTCCAGGAGAGGCGCGAGACCCTAAGCAGCGAGAGGGCATCGATAGTCGATAAGCTGGAGAGGTACGACCAGCTCAAAAGAGAGTCGTTCCTCACCTCCTTCGTCGAGATCAACAAGAACTTCAAGGAGATCTTCCGCGAGCTGTCCAAGGGCGACGGAGAGCTGATCCTGGAGAATGCCGAGGACCCCCTCGCAGGCGGCATGACCATCAAGGCCCGGCCCTCCGGAAAGCCCTTCCACCGCCTGGAGGCCATGTCCGGAGGAGAGAAGAGCCTTACCGCCCTTTCATTCATCTTCGCCATACAGATGTTCAGGCCTGCCCCCTTCTACGCCATGGACGAGATAGACATGTTCCTGGACGGCGTGAACGTGGAGCGGGTGGCCAAGCTGATAAAGAAGATCGCGGCCCAGGCCCAGTTCATAGTAGTATCGCTGCGAAAGCCCATGATCCAGCAGTCGAAGTACACAGTGGGCGTGACAATGCAGGAGAACAACATTTCCAGCGTGACTGGAATTGCTCTAGGCTGAGGTTGTCTTGAAAGAAGAAGAGCCTTCATTGGATTTGAAGGATAAACGAGAGGAGTTCGAGTTCGGCGAGCCAGCGGAAGTGCTGGTGGAGCTTGCCAAGCGTGGAGAGATAGATCCCTGGGATATCGACATAGCCAGGGCCACTGAGAAGTTCCTGGAGTACATCGACTCCCTGGAGAAGAGGGACCTTCGCATCCCGGCACGCACTCTGCTTTACGCCAGCATCCTTCTCCGCATGAAGTCAGACTCAGTGGAGGGGCCGCGAGAGGAGGAGCCCCTGCCGGAGCCTGAGGAGGAGCCCTTCGAAGAGGAAGAGAAGATCGAGGGCCTTCCCCGACCGCCCGTGAGGAGACACACAAAGCGGCCTGTCACCTTAGAGGAGCTGATAGCTGAGCTGAAGAAGGCTGAGATGGTTGGAAGAAGAAAGGCCATGAGGGAGAGGTGGCCAACTCCAACGGAGAAAGCCCTGGATCTGTCTCACGAGGAGGGGATCGAGGACAGGATCAAGGTTCTGGGGCCCTTCCTGGACGATATGTTCACTGCAAGCAAGAAGGTATCCTTCGGGGAGATCAAGGAGGGCGAGAAGGTCATGAACTACGTGTCCCTGCTGTTCATGGCGCAGAGAAAGCAGGTGTGGCTGGAGCAGGAGGAGATATTTGGGGAGCTGTTTATTAGGAAGCATCCCTGAGTAACGATTTCCTAAACATCAATCTGTTAGCGCTAAATGGATTTCTTAGCTTGGAGAAGTGTGGTAAGCAAACAGAACATTACGTAGCTAAGCTATACTACGCCTCCAGGGGGTCATGGCCTATGCAACTTGGCAACCGGTGGTGGCCTCGCGAAGAGAGAGCTATACTCTGATGCGGACGAAACGATTATTCATGTCTGCAGACCTATTATCCTTAATGGCATCGAGGATATTGTTACCAGGCAAGACCTTTCTGGACAGGTCGATCTACATTACGATGCCCAGAATATTACAGAGGAAAAGCGCCGTCCTGAATCCGATCTCCTAAAGGAGTTCGGGCGCAATTCAGCTCGGAATCTTGGGTGCTTTGCTTGATGCAGTCGTGGTTGGCCTGCAGAGGATAGAACCATCAAGGTGAGTAGGCTTCCAAGGATGGCAGAACATTGCCAAGTGAGTTACTGCGGCGTTAGGTGACGAGAGCCCTCAATTCCTGGCTGCATCTAAGGCTAATAGGACCATGCCAGTCAAGGATTCCTTGGAAGGTGATCCGGTAGTCGTAAGCCTGATGCCCTTCCTGGAGCTTAGGAATGGAGCTTGGTCTGGAACCGCGACGGAGTTGCTCGCACTTCTTAACACTATGACAGGCAATAGCGTTAAGAGACCGCCTGCAGGATGGCCGCGTGCCCCAAATGCCTTGAGTGGTAACATAAGACGCTTGGCTCCAGCTCTGCGCAATGTCGGAATCGATGTGGAGTTTAGCCGTGACGAAACTGTAGCAAGCAGGATAATCAGCATTACGAGGGAGGATGCTGCAGTGTAACAACGATCCAACGATTCAAAAAATCTTTTTCCCTTTTTTTTATTATGCAATTTATCGTTGTGATAGTTATCACTTAGTGAAGAGATACATCTTCTGGAGATATGTATAATAAAATCGCAACCCTTAGAGGCAAATATAAGTGGGTATGGGAACCCCTACAATTCTTATTAGTATCAGTCATCATATTATTAATATTGGATCTTTGAATTTCGCTATAAATTGGAGGATATCCTTTTGTGCAAAGTTCCTCTTGCAATAATTGAGGAAGCTGTTCTGCCTAATGCATTGGCAGAAATAATCCTTATATATCAATCAATAAACATAAAAGAGAGTTAGATCCAACAATAGCTGTCTATTTAAAAGCTTTATTTTAATATTATTTGTCTTTGCAATTTTTTCATCTCCTTTAAGTTCAAAATCCCATGGAAAAGTGAAAAAGATTCTGAAGATATGGATCTCTTCTTTTGCTCTTTCAAATTTTAATTGTTTTTCTGGAGTTATTATCTCCAATTCATCGGATAAATCTAATTGTGACGCAATACTTATGTCGAGATATGATATTCCTTTGTTTAGTTATATAATTCTCTATTATCAAAGCTAAGTCATAATTTTTTGCCCTATCGTGGCGAATCAAATCCTGATTAACAAGTGTTCTAAGCTGAAAGACAATTTTATCTATTTTTAATATTCCTTCCTGGAAGTCTCAGAATTCTGAATTCAGAGTCTGTAACATCTATTTCTATTTTGCTATCAATCAATAGACTGGATTTACTCTTATCACCACTTATTAATTGTATATGATCACTTATGGATTTTATAACTTTTATGCATTGGCTAAATACTAAGTCTAAAATATGAGGCCCTCTCAATGAACTCTTGATAGAATATAAGAATAGTCTACATCATCTCGTGGTGCATCTTTAGAATAGTTAATTTCCAAATTAATCTTTCCAGAAATGGGATCTTTTGATTGTAGTAATTTGGAATCTGGGAATGATATTTCCTCACATTTTCGGCAAATATACAGGAAAATTTCTATTATCTTTCCAGGAAAACCCCATTCTAATGATTCTAGTTCACAAAGTATAAAAATGTCTATATTCTTAGACCTTGCATATTGTTCTGCTCCCTTTTCATAACCTTTGTATAGGTTATTATAACTCCTTTTGAAGCATTTAGATCTTCAATTTTAGCTGCTAGGATATCTATAATGTCTCCATCTATTTTCTTTTTCCATCTCTTACATTCAACTAGTGTTACGTATGTGTGCAATTTCGTTTTTCCAGTGACTTTTACATCGATTTGGTGCTTTCTTCCAGATTTACCTATCTCTGTTATATTATGTTCTACAACCAAGTCTCCATCAGATTTATAAAGTTCTCTTACAAAAAGCTCGAATTTACCCCAATCATAGATTTCATCTAGATAGTTTTCAGCCACGGCCTCTTCTTGAAGACATGAATCCATCTGGGTACCCCACTTTAACTGATTAGTTCGATTTATGAAATCTGATATAAATGCTTTCAGAATACGCAGGATACGTGGCAAACCTCTTCCAGCTTCACCACGAAGGATCTCAGGTCCTCCACCAGTTCGTAATCAAAGCCTGCGCAATCCAAGATCTTAGGGCCTTGTTCCTTTTGACTTGGGTCTTGACTCGAATCTGAATTTGTTCTCATTATATATGACTCTGTCAGGGCCTTGGAGGTCCCCTTATTATCGAATGAATACTTCGAAGACCAAAGCTTTTTCGAGCTTGAAAAGAGTAATTCATTTTCTCCGCCACAAATTTAAACGGCGAAAACATAGGACCACTCGAAATTTATGGCCAATGAGGAACAGCTCATTATCCTTCGACAAGGCGTGGCAGCATGGGAACACGTGGAGAAAGGATAATCCCCAAATGCACATAGTCTTCAATAAGGCAGACCTTCAGGGAATGAACCTAGGGTGGGCAAACCTAAGTGGAGCGTATCTTGGAGGAGCGAGACTTTGATAATGCACATCTCGGATGGGCGAACCTCTATGAGGCCGACCTTAGTAATGCGCAACTCGGATTTGCAGAACCTTCAGCGGAGCAGACCTGGGTAAGGCACACTTCTCTAACGCATACCTTGGTCATGCTAACCTGAGTGATGCAAATCTCAATGGGGCAAGCTTCTATAATGCAAACCTTGGGCAGGCAAATCTCAGTGGGGCAAACCTTAGAATAATTCAAACTTCGCTTGGGCAAATCTCAATATGGCAGACCTTAGTAGAGCGGACCTACAGAGAGCAGACCTTTTCATGGCTGACCTAGTCCAAACAAACCTAGAAGGCGCAAACCTTTCTGGCTGTAAGGTCTACGGTATTTCTGCCTGGGGAGTAAAATTGAAGGATTCTATTCAGAAGGATTCTCATTATTACCAGCATTCGTGAACCTGTTTTAACGGTTGATAACCTTGAGGTCGCCCAGTTCATTTACCTCCTTCTCCATAATGAGAAGATCCGGCATGTAATCGATACGATAACCTCAAAGATAGTACTGATATTGGGCCGCTTTACACACGAACGAAAGGCCATATTGGATGCCATTCGGGAAGAGCTAAGAAAACGCGACTATCTGCCGTTGATTCGATTTCGATGAGCCAGCAAGCCGTGACCTCACAGAGACTATCTCCACACTGGCCCATATGGCCCGGTTTATTATTGCCGATATCACAGATGCCAAGAGCATCCCTGCAGAGCTTCAATGTATAGTTCCGAATTTGCCCTCTGTACCGGTTATGCCGCTAGTTCTTCGCTCAGGTCACAGCTATGCGTTATTCGAACACATCAGGAGATATAACTCCGTGTTAGAGCCATACCAATACGAGAGTCAAGAAGAGTTGCTTGCATCTCTAGAGGAGAAAGTAATCGGTCCCGCAGAAGCAAAGGTAGAGGATTTCAGGGGAGCGAGTAGATAGCTTCTATTAAAATGTTTTTTCTCTCACAAGCAGCGTGCCAAAATTGCTGTAATTTAGGTTATGTCGTTCAAGAATAGCGATATTAATCAGCCTGTTTTAGACACAACCAATTCCAAATTACAGCAGATTGGAAACACTGCTATTTAGATTATCCAACGCCCCTCTCAATCCCTACGCAATATACGACACACTAGACCTATCAAAATCCTTCTCCAGCTCCATCCTGTCATCATCCGCCTTCCATGCCGTGTCAGGATACACCAAGTGCTGAATGAAGCTCTCAGTGCTGGCTGCTATCTGTGTAGCAAGGTGCTCCTCTCCGAGAGCATCCTTTGTGATCTCGTAAACCTTCGAGTTAACCATGCGCTCGTCCAGGAATCCGAGCGAATGGATGTACTCATGGAGCAGAACGTGAAATGCATAGGGTTTATACAGCTCTGGTCTGGTCTCTGTAATCCTCTGCAGGGGATTCTTATTCAGGACTATGACGTTTGAGCCAACGGTAAAGAAACCGCCCAAGAAGCCTTTTGGATGGTTGCCGAGGTTGGCCATGCCCAGCATCAATCCGCCACGGCTCTTCTTCATGCTCTTGAGTACTATTGCTTTGACTACTTCGAAGATGTCAGCTAATGTATTAGCCTCTTCAAGTCTCGTCTTGAAATCAACCATCCTTTGTATCTTGTAAGACTAAGTATTTAATACTAACCTTAAGTTATTGAGATTTGGCCGTTTTCTCGAATTTTGATCTATGGATATAGCGCTTACTAGTATTATAATTATAACATCATGGCTGAAAGAAGAATCGAATCCAGCATTATCGATAAAATATTAAAGTCGCAAATTATTTATTCAACACTGCCATAAATATATCTGGATGATACTATGAAAGTAAGCGAAAGCATGAAAGTAAGCGACAAGATGACCAGGAACCTGGTTACAGTAAATCCTATGTCCACAGCGAAAGACGCTGCAAAGAAGATGCTATCGGAAAATGTGGGAACAGTACTGGTCTTAGATCAGGGAATTCTGAAGGGACTGATAACGGATAGGCAGATAACGATAAAGGTAGTAGCTGCCGGAGAGAATCCGGCCACGTTCAATGTAAGCGAGTTCATGACCACGAACCCCCTCACTTGCAGCCCAGATATGGGCATGTGCGAGGTCGCAAGGATGATGGGGGAGCACGGATACAACAGGATGCCAGTAGTTGAGGGCAATAAGCTCGTAGGCATAATATCCGTGGCAGATATCGCCGATCATGCCAAGGGCTGCAATTTATGTACAGAGGGCATTTTAAAGGCGATCAGCAAAGCGCAGCGATGAAGAGAGGGCTCTAGAGGCTACATTTCATTTTAGCTTTTCCTCTAGCAGCCTCTTCAAACTAATTAGTTCTCATTTTTTAGTCATCAGGAGATCTTAAGCTTCAAACGTTCTTTGTGCGTCCTTTGTGCTCTTTGTGAGCTTTGTGGTGGAATTTCGTGAGCTTTTGTAGTTAACTACGGACTAGAATCCCACCACAAAGAGCACAAAGCTCACAAAGGACGTACAAAGGATTTTACAGTCAACTAAGCTCGCGTATCTGGCACAAGGTTAAAGCCAGATACGCACCGCAGTATAAGCCTAAGGAATGTCTTTGACGTATCAGGATTCCAAGGCCGTGATCGAGGCTGCTCTCTTCGCCTCAGGCAGAACGCTCTCTCCCAAAGAGCTAGCGGAGCTTTCCGGCATATCCGAGGAGAAAGCCAGCACCCTGGCTGAGGAGCTGGCCCGTGAGTACGCCTCCCGCTCAGGCGGCCTGGAGATCAGGAGCTTTGGAGATAGAGACGGAAACGGAGGCGGGCACGGGTACGCCATGCAGGTCAGGTCTATTCTGACGCCGCAGATCATATCCATCGCCCCAAAGGAGATAGAAGCCCCCCTCATCAGAACCCTGGCCATAATCGCCTACAAGCAGCCCCTAAAGCAGAGCAATCTGGCTGAGATTCGGGGCAACAAGAGCTACGCCCATGTAAAAGAGCTGGAACGGATGGGACTGATAAGCGCTGTACGGCAGGGCAGGACAAAGATTATCACTACTACCAGGGCCTTCTCGGAATACTTCGGCCTCAGCTCTGTGGGCCCTGAGGCCGTTCGTCGGGCGATTATGAGAGACAAGAAGCCCCTGGGTGTGACGCCGATGTACGAGAGCCTGGGCATGCGGCTGGGTCTGGACTTCCTGGTCGTCAATCCCTACAAGCCCGGTGAGGCGGATCTGGAGCGGCTAAAGGAGATAGATCTGCTGGTAGCGGCTCCGGGCTATGCAGAGAAGATAAGAGAGCATTATTCAGGAGAGGTGATTGAGGCAGGGGTGCGCACACTCTCTCAGCTAAAAGAGAGCGCGGAGAGAATGTGTCATGCCTGCAGCAGTGGCGATATCGAGCCCCTGGCAGCGGAGATAGACGCTCTGCTGCAGCAGTACCGGGAGAGGGCAAAGACCTCCCGGCCAATTCGACCCCTTACACTCATGATCGAGGAGATAGCCCGCGATCTCAGGGTTCCCATTTCAGAGGATGGGGTTTTGGCCGCACCTGACTATTCGGGGATGGAGGGCGAGATAATGGTGCCCACCCACCAGCCTTATGACATGGACATTTTGGAGCGGATTAAGCAGCGCTGCGAGAAGATTCTTGGCTAGCCCCTTCAAAACGGAGTAATTCTTATTTTCCTATGGGTGAATCAAAAGGAGCATGAGGAGTTTTTGTGTATTCGCGGTAAGTATCCAGCAGACAGACGTTCACCACAGAGGCACAAGAAGTAGAGGATTTAAATACTATTATCCGAAGGCTCAGAGCATTTCGTGTCTTCCAGTTTTCCTCCGTGCCTCTGTGCCTCTGTGGTGAGCCCGTAAGTATTCTAGGGCCATTAGGCCAAAGCAGGGCTCATAGACAGCTCTGCCTTCAGCTGTATTCGGTTCAGGAACTGACTTTGCTGCTTGAGGAGATTCTTAGATGTAAGAGAGGACCTTTCTAAAGCATCTGCCGTAGAATCCATATTGCATCGAATCTTCTGGTCTGCGGAGGTCAGAGTCCTGCGGCAGTCTTCAGAATCGCTGCCCTTTACCGCCATGATGTGCAGGGCTTTTGTGACTTTTGTCTTGCTGACCCTATCAGGAGATATACCTGCCATCTTGCCAAGCAGACCTTTGTAGTCAGAGACGACGACCTCGTTTAATTCTGGAAGGCCCATGTCCTCTGTGAAGCTCTCCATCGTCAGGGCATCAATCCAGTCCGATCCTGCAGAGCTGCCCTCATAGCTGGTGGACGAGATCTGCTGCAGATCGTCACCTCTGACGTCGTCGAGTGGATCTTCGTCTATCATCTGCTTCTCTGGGCCCTTTGTGATCTCACCATAGCCCTCAGCAGGATATCCGTATAAGAGCTTATCAATATCCGTAGAATCCATGCGGACGGGCTTTGGAGACTCATCAGACGCCATGGAAGAGACCTTCTCCCCAGCTAATGCTGATATAGATAGTGATATTAGAACTAGTAAAATATATATCAAATTATTTTTCATCATCGCACGCCCCTCTGAGATTATTGCACTATAAAGCTTACTTTTTATATAAGTTTTTACGGCATAATCCTACGAACTGAGATTCAGTAGCCAAAATAGGTGCTTATTTCCGACGAAACTGAGATGAAAAACGAGAGATGATGCTGTGCCCAAGTGGAAAGAGCTAGAACCATCCCCTTCTCTTGAAGTAGACCAGCATCACAGAGCCCAAGACTAGCATAATGGTGACCACGATGGGATAGCCCCAGGAAGATCTAAGCTCCGGCATGTATTCGAAGTTCATTCCGTAAATGCTCGTGACGAATGTCAGTGGAATGAATATGGTGGAGATAATGGTGAGTACCTTCATAACCTCATTGAGCCGGTTGCTCTGAGAGGACAGATACGTCTCCAGGAGGGAGGCGGACATATCCCTAAATGTCTCTATGTTCTCGATCACCTGTATGGTGTGGTCGTACACATCTCTCAGGTAGATCTTCGTAGCCTCCGTTATCAGAGGAGAGTCCAACCTCTGCATCTTGCTGATGGCCTCTCGCAGGGGCCAGACGGATTTGCGCAAGAAAAGCATATCTCTTTTCAGGTTGTAGATTTCAGGAAGCGTCGATGGATCGGGGTTGGCCACCACTGCATCCTCCAGATCTTCGAACCTCTCTCCCATCTTCTCCATGATGACGAAGTAGTGGTCCACTATGGCGTCGATCATGGAGTAGGCAAGGTTGTCCGCCCCCAATCGCCTTATCCTGCCTTTCCCTGTGCGCAGACGCTCGCGAATGGGATCAAATACGTCCACCTCCTTCTCCTTGAAGGATATGACGAAGTTCGGTCCGAGGATGAGGCTCACCTGGTCGACGTCTATCGTGTCCTCTTCCTTCTGTTCGTCATAGTAAATCATCTTGAGGACGATGAATATGTAGTGCTCGTATTCCTCAATCTTCGGCCTCTGGTCGGTGAGAATGTCTTCCAGCACAAGGGGGTGAATGCCGTAGCACGCTCCGAGCTTCTCCAGGATGTCGACCTGGCGCAGGCCGTCGATGTTTATCCAGGTGACTGTGGGCTTCTCCTTGAAGACGAAGCATTCGCTCACATCTTTGACCTCTGCCTCATGATAGTGGTACTCATCGTAGTCTATGACTGTGATCCTCGGCCTCTCTGGCCTACGCTCTTCCTCCTGTGGCAGAGGTGCAGGTGGGAGATCAGAAAGGCTCGTGCCCCTTGTAGATCGGTCCAATATATACAGTCCCCCTTATATCTGACAGCCGGAAGCTGATAATCGCCGGGATTGAGTTCATAACATAAATAGTCTATTGAAAGCCGGTCGGGACGAGGATATCTTATGGAACAGCTCACGAAGCGCCTGCTGTCTTATGCAAGTGGCCCGATGAGTGCGAGGTTACAGCGAGGTTACAGCATACTACCTAGCCGAAGAGCTTACCGGCAATCTGCCCTCCGGATATTGGAAAGACAATTTATTAATACGGGCAACTATCATAATTTCTTTAAGAAACTCGCTTATGAACAAAGCTAATCTACTAAATGCAAAATCTCTGCTGGCGTATGCCGTTCTACTGATGGCGCTCTATCTTCTCCTCATAATCTCAGAGGCGGCACGAGATGAGCTGGCCTTGTTCATTGAGAGCTCTGCCGAGGTCGTTCCCTTTGTCTTTCTGGCTATGCTGGCCTATTTAGGGGAGAAGGACGGGCGCGTCCGGCCTTTTGCAGTCTTATGGTGTTTGCTCTTAGTAATGGCAATAGCCATCTTCTCCTTCGGCCTGGGGGTATTGAGCATTTCAGATACATCCGGACTCGAGAATATCCCCTGGGAGGAGGCCGCGAGAATGGCAGGGCTGTGTCTCCTGGCAGCCCTCATCAGCCTGCTGGGCTTTCTTCCGGGGTTCCGCATAATCTGTGCCAGGCATCTTCCATTGGACCCACGGTCCTTTGTGCATACCCTCGCCCTGGTCATGGTAACGGCCATCACCCTCCTGCCCATGGTGCCTCTTATGGCTACTGGAACTCCGCCGCTGCTCACCCCTTCTGTCCTGCAATCTCTGGATCTGATGCAGATGGGGACGGCGGAGACGCTCAAGCTATTCACTTACTCCCTCTTCTGGACCATCTTCGGGTCTTTTATGATGGTGGGGCTCTTCTTAAAGAGGGATCTTCAGCAGGCCTTAAAGCGCCTGGCCTTAGTCCTGCCAACAGCCACCCAGGTATTCATTGCGCTGGTCCTCGCCCTGGCTATGGTTGTTGCCTTTTCCATCATCGATGAGGGCGTCAGGGCATTTTGGGAGATGATGGGCTGGCAGACGACCGATCCTGAGCTGGTCATGATCCTCTTCGAATCTGCTCTCACGCCTCTAGGCGCCCTCGTCCTCTCTATATCAGCGGGAGTTGGCGAGGAGCTGGCCGTGCGAGGTGTGCTTCAGCCCAGGTTCGGGATGATATGGCCTTCCCTCCTCTTCGCTTCCCTTCACGCCTATCAGTATGGGTGGGATGCCCTTCTCTCCGTATTTCTGGCGGGCATGGCCTTTGCCTTTTTGAGAAAGTACACCAATACATCCACCTGCGCCATTACTCACACCGCCTATGACCTGGTGCTCTTTATGCTGGTAATGGCGGGCATCTCCTGAAGCCGTTTGGAGAAATTGGGATTCGCGAAGAGCCATGGGATGAGCGCAAAGCTGCAAAGAGGGATACGGCGAAGCGAGGTCCACCTTCATCATCAACCCTCAAGGGCATATCGCTCATTTACGGCGATCGGTTAAGGTTAGATGGCAAGTGGATGAGGTGATTAAGACCTTGGAGTAGGTCCAAAGCAGATATTGCATCTTAGAGATGCCGATAGATATTATTATTACTAATCAACCATTCTATGAATGGTACAGGCTAGCGCCTGGACAGCAGGAGAACTTCCAATAAATTTTTCTATATTAAGAAGCTTCGTTAATTCTTAATACATTTCTCCAAAAAGTATCTTAATAATTTAGTTAATAAAGTTACGTATCTCTGTACTATAATTCACATAATGATGCGATATTAGAAGGGTCTATTCCTACATCTTTATTAGAAATCCAAAGAGTGCTTTTATTAAAAAAGTAGGTGGGATAATTATAAGGCTTAAGTTCATATTGTCCGTAGCGAATATCATCTTCCTAATATTAATCGGATTGGGCGCTGCCGCAGATCCCAACGAGATTTCCGGTGCTGGCAGTCCTTCTGGCCTGCAATGCGTCTCATTTTCCGGTTGCGGAGGGACTCAGTGTGTAAGTTGTGCCGGCTGTGCAACTGGCGGATGGTGTCCGAGCAGCAACGACTGTGTAACCACCTCCGAGTGCACGACAAGCGGTGCCTGTGTAACCACCTCGGGGTGCACGACCACCGCCAACTGCCCGACCGGCAGCGGCTGTACAACCACCTCAGCGTGCACTACCACCACCAACTGCCCAACCACCAGTGGCTGTGTAACCACTTCGGGATGTACTACTAACGCCAACTGCCCGAGCAGCAGCGACTGTATGACCACATCGGAATGCACTACCAGCAGTGATTGTGTAACCACCTCAGGGTGCACTACCAGCAGTGACTGTGTAACCACTTCAGGGTGCACCACCAACGCCAACTGCCCGAGCAGCAGCGGCTGTATAACCACCTCAGAGTGCACTACCAGCAGCGACTGTGTAACCACTTCAGGGTGCACCACCAACGCCAACTGCCCGAGCAGCAGCGATTGTATAACTAGTGCCAGCTGCATCACAGGAACTGGATGTGCCACCGGCAGCGACTGCACCACGGGATCTGGTTGTCCCTCGGGAACTAGCTGCATTACGGGGAGTGATTGCCCGACCGGCAGCACTTGTCCTGTGGGCGGCGGTTGTGAGATCAATCCGCAATTCCCCAGCAGCAATGGTATCATCACCGGCGACCTCTGTCCCACGGACAGCAGCTGTCCATCTGATAGCTCCTGTCCTTCCGGCAGCGACTGTCCTACTGCGCTGATCTGCCCTACCTTCGGCGAATGCACCACAAGCGTTTACTGCCCCACTAGCAGCGGCTGCGTAACCAGCATGAGCTGTCCCACCGGATTTGGATGCGTGGCAGGCTCCGAGTGCGAGCCGTCATGCCCGCGCGATCTGACCTGCCCCACCTGCGCCATCGCTACACAGAAGAGCCATGCAGAGAACCTGCAGAGATTGATGGCAAGCTCTCTTAGGAACATAGAGTCCTACTGCTACACCGGAAATTACGAAACGTGCGCAACATTCCAGAGCAACAACCAGGCCATGGCCCAGGATTCGTCGAGCTGCGAAGAAGAAGAGGGGTACCTGGACCTGAAAGATCTGGCATGCAAACTTTCTGTTAAGTCCACTAGAGCAAACGGCGAGGGTGGAGCCACAAACCGAGAGGTCGAAACCTACCTCATCGATGATGCCCTTTACATCTGCGATAACAATGAGTGGACGAAGCTTGCAGTCCTCAACTCAGCCAGAGCGATAGAGGAGAGAGATCAGCTTAAGACCATGACAAACATGATAGTAGGGTCCAAGATAGAGCTGGTAGACAGCGAGCAGATGAACGGCGAGAACTGCTACAAGCTGAGGTTTGTACCTGACATGCAGGTCAGCCAGAGAATTCTGGCATCTCAGGCGCTTTCAGCCTGCTCTGTATCTCCTGTGACGCTTCCTGAAACAGGCATGGATCTGGCCGAAGATGACAACCTGCTAAAAGACGGGAAGATGATCTGGACTGCCTGGATCTCGGCAGAGGACTACCTGCTCATACGGTTAGAGAGCGAGATGGAGTTCGCATTGACGCCAGAATCCCTCCACCCGCCCCAGGAAGTCCCAGACTTGAGGGTTGAGATGGAATCCAAGAAGATGATGACCTTCAGCGACTTCGACAAGGAGAAGCCGTTTGTCCTGCCGGATGAGGCCAAGCACGCCAGAATCGTTCCCACCTGAGACCTGGGGGCCCTCCTCCAGCCAGTCTCCTTTTTTATCCGAAAGGAAACTCGCCTACTTTAGCGCTGTTGCTGTAGCCTCTCGACTCCCAGTAGCCCCTTGACTCTTTATCCGTCACCTCCACATCCGTTACCCACTTGGCCCACTTGTATCCGTAGCGATCTTTGGCTACCAGTTGAAGTGGAAAACCCCTTTCCGGAGGCAGTGTGAGGTCATTGATGCCGTAGGCCATGAGGATCATATCCTCTTGAAGGTAATCCAGAGGCAGGCCGGTGGAGTAGCCTTCCTCTGTATGGAACACAACATAATTTGCAGAAGGCTTCAGGCCGGAGAGATTGAGCAGATCTGTCACCCGAAAGCCAGTCCACTTGGCATTAAATCCCCACCCCTCCACACAGGGCATATAGACAACTTCAGAGTAGGCGGGCAGAGCTAGAAGCTCCTCGTAGCTGATGCTGAGATTTCTATCCACGAGGCCAAAGACATTAAGCCTATACTCGGTGCGATTGATATGCTGCGTGCCCAGTATGGCGTTGTTGCCCTGCAGGCGAAGCGGCGTCAGCTCCACTCCGAGATATTTTGCAGCCTCCACTTCAGGCAGAGGGCCAAAGGCCGGCTCCTGCACGGCCAAATATGCTTCCGGCTCCGGGATCACTTGGCCTGTGAGAATCACCGTTCCCGTCAACAGGGAGACGACTGCCAGGAATGCAGCCCCGTACCCCAGGAAGCAGTGCTTATCCGGCGGGATCTTATGAAGGTACATGCGGTCAACGAGAACGCAGGCGGACAATAGAAACGCCGCCAAGCCAAACAAAGAGTGAAGGACATGAAAATCCAGAGGATAAAATCGCAGATCCCCGCTGGAGATGAAGCCCAAAAACCCAAGTGCACCTGCGAGGACCATGGCTACGCCAAGTCCTCTGTGAGCTCTTCTTTTGTTTATGAGAAGAGCAATTGTCAGGAGAGCTGCGATCGCTGAAGGAATATAATGGAGGAGCGTTAAGACCATGATCCTCTTTGGAAATACTCATGACTGCTATTTTTCTTCTTGTGCCACTTCGATTCCCGTCTCACTGCGATCTCCATCTCAGGCAGACGAGTTCAGGTTCTCTCTCACCTTCGCCAGCCTGGCTTTTGTGGCCTTTATCGACCCTGCAAGGTTTGCCGGAGCGGCTTCCGCCTGGGGCTGGCTGCAGCACGCCTCGCTTCCCTGGCCAGGGGTGGCGCTGGAGCGAAGTCCCCTCTCGGGATCGATATCGATTACTATTGCACTGGTATTGTTGTACTCATAGGCCAGACTCACCGGCCTGCTCAGGGGAGAGATGGCATTGAATAAAAGGCGCGACCTCAGGGTCTCGTTGGGCTGCAGCTCTACGGCCGGAAATCCTTCTCTGCTGTATTTGTTATAGGCCCTGCTGACGTATTTCCAGCCCCACTGGTCGATGAGACTGAAGTTCTTCCAGCTCAGAAGAAGCCTGGATGTATCGTTGTTCAGTATGCCGATGTCGAACTCGATGGATTTGCGGTTGGATTCCACTTTCGAGCCCACGATGCCGTAATAATGAAGGCTTACTTTTCCGTTGCTGGCATTGGCCGTTTCTACAAAGGGAATGGCGAATTGCTCTCCCCCGGAGGTATCTGCGGATGGGTCCACCATCAGGCTCTTTGCGATGGTCTCTTTGGGGACCACGAAGCCTATCAGCCAGCGGCTTGGCTGGAGGTCTCTGGTATACTCCGGCCGATTGTTGTAGAACTGATCGTTGCCATCCATGAGGATATAAACAGCCTCGACGAAGGAGTTATCGCTGGCGTTGGCTCTGACCAGGCCCAGGTCCACGCTCAGAACCACGTCCTTGTCGGCGTGGGCATTACCCGGCGTGAAGGGCTCCTTGAAAGTTCCGAAGATGGTGCAGTTGACTGCTCCATTGCTTCCTTGCAGGGGATATCCGTGGGCCAGTCCGAGAGCGATCGTCAGCATCAGTGCCAGGGCTGCAAATCTCATCTATAATATTCCTCCAATATTGTGCCATCCTCTTTTGAGATCCTTTAATGGGCTATAAACAATCAGCTTCATAAATTTTGGCTAGAACTTATTAATATATTTTAGTGTGATTGTAATTATGGACTGTGCCTGCGCCTATTTATTTTGGGGCGCATAATGAAATCCACTAAAAGAATCAAAGTGAAAAATGGGATCGAATATTGGTATGAAGAAACACCCTACTATGATAGAGAGAAAAAGCAAATCCGACACAAATCAAAATATTTAGGTAGAAATGTCGATGGCCAACCTGTTAAGATGCGCTCCGCCGCAGACGAAGTCAAAGAGATTATGAAAACAAAATCGATGTCAATTAAGTCCTCGTTTGATTACGGTTCCATATTCGTCCTCCAATCAATCATGGCGGAGCTTAAAATAGACCGCTATCTAGAGAATTTGTTGCCCTCTTCAGAGGTCTCCATGATCCGTGTATTGGCATTCAACAGAATCATACGGCCTATGGCAATGAAGAATATTGATTCGTGGTACAAAGGAACAGTTCTTGCTTTCGATTCTCCTCAAATCAAACTATCTGGTCAGCGATTAAGTGAGCTTCTTTACAGATTGGGTGAAAGCAATATCCCTGACCGATTCATGTCGCAGCTTATCGAAGGAACAGGCACAAAAGACACTCTCATTTACGATATTACAAGCCTGTCAAGTTACTCACAGCTAATAAACTTTCTTGAATACGGGTACAATCGTGATGGTGAAGCACTCCCACAAATCAATCTTTCCCTGATTCTGGATAAGGATAACGGCATACCTGTGATGTATGATCTCTTCCCCGGCAGCATTTCTGATGTCAGTACACTTTCCGGAACTTTAAAAAAAATTAAGGCACATGGAATCCAAAATTATATCGCTGTTATGGATCGAGGATTCTTCAGTTTAAGCCAATCTTTGTGAATTGATGCATAATGGAATTTCATTTGTCATGGCCGCTAAACTGCAATTGAATGATCTGAAGCATCTTCTTACGGAAACACAAAAAGATATTGAAGACGTAAAATATCTTCATAAATTTAACAAAGATCCGATTTTTGCCAAGCCGATAACATACAAAATGGACTCGATTGAGGTTCAGGGATATACATACTATGATCCTAAACTCGAACAAAATGAGAAACGGACACTCCTGAACAGGCTGTACGATATTCGCGAAGAACTACTCAAGGTTCGCCTAAAGAAGAACAGTAATCCATTCGTGATATTTAAAGAAAAAGCGCATGGATTTGGAAACTATTTTGACTGGCAAGTTATAGATGACCATTTTGATGTTTCAATTAAGCAGAACGCAGCCGCTCAACGAATGAACAAAATGGGTAAGTACATCCTGTTTTATTCGGGAGATTTTGACTGGATGAAGTGCCTTTCGCTATATCGCGAGCGGGACGAAATCGAAAAGAGCTTTAAAGCTTTGAAAAATGAAATTGACATACTTCCATTGAATACTCACAGCGATAAAACAACAAAAGGATTTATTTTTATTGCGTTTCTTAGCTTAATCATCAGGACACGACTGATTATCATGATGAGGGACGCAGGGCTGCTTGATAAATATTCCGTTGAGCTTCTCCTCCTGCAATTAGAGAAATTGAGAAAAATTGCTTTGGCTGATGGGCAGATATTTGTCACTGAAATGACAAAAAAACAAAGAGAAATACTTCAAGCGTTAAACTTATGCGCCTAACCTTTCGGGAGGTTAGGCTAGAATTCAAAGTGTAACTATGAAAAGAAGGCCCAGGGTTTCCTGGGCATAAGGAAGTAGCTTATAGTCTTTAAGTTGTCTGGTTGTTCTCCTTCAGCCTAGCCCTGGCCGTCGCGAGCCTTTCCTTCGTCTCATCTACGCTGGAGCTAATCTTCTTGCCAACTGTTGACTGACCATCAGCCGGCGCATCCTCGCCCACACCCTTCAGCCGCTCTCTGCTGGCGTTGATCTGATCCTTCAAAGAGAGGATCTTAGTCGCCGTTGTCTGGTTCTGCGCAGTCCCGTTCTGCTGGCTTTCATTTGTCTGTTCCTCAGCTGCGGAAGAAGACTCGTTCTGCGAAGTGCTTACGGCCTGCATAGTGGTAGAAGGAACAGCAGACGCTGCAGTTGCTGTGGTCGTCAGCAGTCGCCGCAGGCACAGCCTGGGATGCGTTGCCTCCATAGACCTGAGCATCTGAAAGCTGCTCCGCGCCCTTATCCAGGTCTATGATAATCTGGTTAGGGGCCGTGTAATCATAGGCGAGCGCAGTGGTCTGCTCAGAATCGAGACGCCGCTAAAGCCTACCTTTACCCTGCCCGTTGCCATTTGAGGCTCGATCACCATGGGCTCAAATCCGACTACTGGATAATAACTCCAGCCCCATTGGTCAATCAATGTGAAGTTCTCAGGGCCTATATAGAACGGCGCTGTGCCGTTATTGCCTATTCGCAGCTCAAAGACTACAGCCTGCTGATCCGAGTCCCAGATCCAGTCGGTGATTCCGTAGTATCTGAGGAGTACATCTCCGTTAGTGCCCTTGGGAGTTGCCCACCAGTTAATGTTGAAAGGCGATCCTCCGACAGGCGTCACCTTCAGGAGCTTGAAGAGATCGTCCTTAGGAATTATGAAATAAAGCATCTGCCTTCCGGGCTGAAGGTTCTTGTAAAGGCTCGGCTGCATGGCGAGACTATCGTCATCCACAAGCTCGTATGTGGCGTTCTCGGCCCCGATGAGGCTGATATCGAGCTTCAGGATCTCTTCTGTTGCATTTTGATCTTCCAGTGGAATTCTAACTGCTCCGAAGAGCGTGGCTTTAACGTTCTCATCTCCGCCTTGCAGCGGGTAAGCCTGGGACATGCCCAGGGCCAGTGTAAGCGCAAAAACTAAGGCAAGATACCTCAAACCTGACTACCCCCTTTGGATTATATTATCTCTCTATCAGAGATTGCTTAAATTGATTAGGTCTTATCCTTACGGTTATATACAGTTTGCCAATGAATTACTTATGTCTTTAATTATTAATATAATGAATTTCTGTAACTAAATCCTACTTTGAAAATTTGGATGTTACCTCATCTATCAGCTTTTCAGCAGTATTAGTAGGGTCATAATTAGCGTTTGGTGTAGAGAAGTCTTTTGGGTTATTTTCAGATGGCGTTTGGCCCACTTGGGATATTTGACTAGACTCATAATTGTAGTTTCGCTGACTAGATCCTGTTTGATCAGAAGGCGAAGTAATTGACCCTGCGGATGAATAGCCTGCTCCTTGCGAATTAGCTGTTGTTAGTTGTTTAATTGGTGCTTGAGGATATTCCACAGGAGTATAATCAACCTCTTGTGGAGGTGATGCGGGCGACATTTGACTAGTTTGGGATTGCTGCTCGCTAACTATCGTATAGCTAGCTGTATCCTCTTTATCAAACTCCTCTAGATCTCCTGAATAATCATCTCTGATTTGAACTTTAATCTCGTTATCACCTATACTTAGCGACGATGTCACCCAGTTCCAGGTATTGCTTGTACTCCAAGGCTGCATGATTCTCCAGGTATTGCCGGTAGACGGGCCGCTTAATAAAAATCTGTAGTAGATCGTATCGCTATTAGGATCTGAGGCGGTAGCCATCCAGGTTATAGCAGTCCCATAAACCTGCAGATCGGTTTTATCAGGCTTTAAGGTTAGCTTCTTCGGTGGCGAATTGGTAAGGGTAAAACTCTTGGATTCATACGCTTCTGAATCAGTACTCTCCTCTCTCTTTGCCTCCACCCATACCTGGTAGTTCCCTACTTCTGTCGGCTTCGTCACCCAGACCCAACTGTTATCTCTAGTCCAATCTCTCATCAGGGTTCTACGTCCTTCAGTTGAGGGGCCGATCAGTGAGAACCTATAATATAATCTGCCTCCGGCAGGGTCGTGGGCATCTGCGGTCCATGTGATCTCCGAGCCTGCAGCTTGCGGGCTAGAGAGCAATGGTATCAAGCTGCGTATTACCAGCAACGGTTTAGTAATGCTGAAGCTTGCAGTCTTTTCATGGTCGAACTCGTTAGTTCCAGCATGATTTCCATCCCTTATTTGCACTTTGACTTGACTCTCACCAAGGTCTTTATATGATGTATGCCACGTCCAGTTATTAATATTAATCCAATCGGTTGTCGGGCACCAGATACCGCCAGTTGATGGACCTTTTAGGTAAAATCTGTAAAATATATTATCTCCGTCTTTATCATAAGTTTCCGCAATCCACGTTATATTTGAGTTAACAATTTGAGGGCTAAATGTATCTGAAGATAGCTCGTTTATAGTTGGCAGCTGATTTATGTAAAGTATACTTATTATTAATATGATGATTTCTAAAGATAACGCTAATTTTAGTGCATCCCTTAAATTTTTGGCAAATTTTATCGAAATATACATGACACTAACTCGCAATTAAGTTACGTTGCCGCTTCTTAATTCTTTCGATGATCAAATAATATTATCTACTGATTTGAATTAAATCGATAATGCTCTCTAAGCGACGAATTTATTATCTCACAAAAAATCACTGTTGCTTGATGTATGGGTATTACAGGTATCGTGGAGAAGGACTTGTTCTACTTATTATTTTAATAATTCTAAGCTATATTTATAACTTAATCAAAACTTTTTATACAAATTATCCCTTTTCATTTTGGGTTGTATTACTTATAATATTTACTGCTATTATTTACTTAATTATTGATGATTATATTAAGAATGCTAAGAAAAATACTGTATTGGATATACCCGCAAAACCAGCCGATAAAAAGCCAGTCATAGTAGCAACAGAAAATAACCTAAATTCGACACCTGACGGCGAAAATCTAAAAAGTTATCCAACTCAACATAAGAAAAATGAAATTGTACAAAAAAGATACCAATATCACGGAACTGTAGCTTCGGAGCCATTAGTACAGGTAAAAAATCATTGTACGAGCGCATTAAACTACGATAAAAATCAAAAACCCCACCCTAAAGGGTGGGGTATGCTTGGGATATGCCCCGAGCCGCACTCCCGGTTTTCATGAATTCAGAAATCGTCTAATCTTCGTTGGCCCGGTTCCCTTGATCTACACGATTGAAGCTTTGCTTTCGGTTTTCCTTGAGATTCCTTAATATAGTGCTTGATTGTGTCAGCAGTCACATTTCCAACGGATCGAAAGAATTTGCCACTTGACCAAAGGCTTCCACCCCAATAGCGTTTCCTCAATTCAGGATGAAGTTTGAACATCCTGTAAGAACTGCCTCCTTTCAAGTATTGAACGGCTTTTGATAGAGAAGTGCTTGGATGGAATTCAAGGAACAAGTGAACATGATCCTCTGCGAGTTCTAAGGCATGAATCTTATACCTCTGCTCTATGCAAATATTTTTGAGGATCAACTCGCAATCCTTTTTAACTCGCCTGTCGTAGAATATCCTGTATCTATACTTAGGCACTAACACGATGTGGTAGGTAACCTGACCATAGCCATGGCTAAAACTGCGCAATTCCAACGCTTATCACATCCTAGCCATAGGTGGGTGGCACCACCTGTGGCTAAAGTGCCAAGAACATCCTCATTTTAAATGAAGTAATGTCTTAGCGATTATAAGGGCATGAAAAAAGGGCGAGGGTTCACTTCATCCCCGACCTGAAGGTCGGGGTATTCGTGACCCTCCGCGCTCCCAATGTAATAAATACGAAGGGCTGCAGCAAGCATATCGTTTCTACGAAACTGTAAAGGATCAGCTACCAAAATATAATGGCTCGGATCTTTATAATAGTCAACCTTGGATAGATTATGCACGAGTGATAAGAAAGAGAGATAATTTGACTTGTCAATCCTGTGGTAGATCCAGCTTAGAACTTCACGTCCACCATATAAAACCAAGAGGGCTAGGAGGGTCTCATAGTCCAAATAATTTAGAGACCCTCTGTAGAAGTTGCCACGAATCTCGGCCCGGCCATGGGAAGCTTAAGAATAATTAGGCGGTTCCTTGAATCATGGACAACTTACAATAGCTTTTCTGGCTAACGGTCTTATTCTTAGTTGGGAAACCTATATCTGCCCCTTACATCATAAACCGAAGCGGTGTTCTCATTGTCATCGGCTCCTACCCTGGTAACCTGCGGCCTGCCCTATGCCAACGGGCCGTGCCACTTAGGCCACCTCAGAACCTATGTGCCCGCAGACATCTTCGTCAGGGGACTCCGAAAGATGGGGAGAGATGTCCTCTTCGTCTGCGGCTCTGATGCCCACGGGACCCCAATAGTAGTGAATGCGGAGTCGCAAGGCCTCAAGCCCGAGCAGCTTGTGGCCAGATACCACCAGCACTTCGACTCTGTATTCAAGGGCATGGGCGTGCAGTTCGACCACTTCGGAAGCACTCATAACCCCTCTGATTTTAACCGCACCCAGGAGATCATGCGGGCACTGATGGATAACGGCTATGTCTACCCCATGGAGATAGAGCTGGCCTACTGTCCTGCATGCGAGCGTTTCCTGCCTGACCGGTACGTGGAAGGAGAATGCCCTTACTGCGGCAAGCCCGCCCGCGGAGACGAGTGCGATATGGGCTGCGGCCGACACCTGGAGCCAGGAGAGATCAAAAACGCCGTCTGCAAGGTCTGCGGAGGCAAAGCAGACTACCGGAAGCAGACCCACTATTTCTTCAAGCTATCGGGCTTCAAGGATTTCCTGCTGGAGTACCTGGAAACCCTTGGCGGAACATCCAGCGCCAGGAACTATGCCACGGAGTGGGTGCGCCAAGAGCTGAAGGACTGGTGCATAACCCGCAATATGTCCTGGGGCATCCCTTTCCCGGGACATGACAACCTTGTAGTCTACGTCTGGGTGGA
The DNA here is from genome assembly GCA_963847095.1 of Methanotrichaceae archaeon. Taxonomy (GTDB): domain Archaea; phylum Halobacteriota; class Methanosarcinia; order Methanotrichales; family Methanotrichaceae; genus CAWJYS01. The sequence continues at coordinate 168,222 of CAWJYS010000004.1, forward strand.
TGCGCCCATAGGCTACATCGCCTTCACTGAGGAGTGGTGCGCCCAGAACAATGCTGACTGGAAGAAATACTGGAAGGACGGGGCCGAAATCATCCACTTCATCGGAGGGGACATCGTCTACCACCACTGCATCTTCTGGCCTGCCATTTTGAAAGGGGCAGACTACACTCTGCCCTCAGCTGTCGTTGCCAGCGGAATGCTGAAGATAGACGACAAGAAGTTTTCGAAATCCCGCGGCTATGTCATCTGGGTCCAGGATGACTACCTGGATAAGGGTCTGCACCCAGATCTGCTGCGCTATTATCTGGCCAGCTACACCTCCCATACCAAGGAGGTCAACTTCGCCTGGAAGATCTTCGCAGATAAGGTGAACACTGAGCTTGTGGGGGCTTTCGGCAACTTCCTCAACAGAGCTTTGACCTTCACAGTCAAGAACTTCGAAGGGAAAGTCCCTGAGGGCGATATAGACCCCGAGGTCATGATAAAGATTGAGGAGACACTCGAAGAGGTCACCTCCTGCCTGAAGGAGTACGAGTTCAAGAAGGCAACAGACAGCGTGATGGCGTTAGCCGACTTTGGCAACACCTATTTCCAGTCCCGCGAGCCCTGGAAGCTCGTTCGGAGCGATAAGGTGTTGGCGGGATCTGTTCTAAAGAGCTGTCTGCAGATCGCAAAGGCCCTTGTAGTTTTCATGGAGCCCGTCATGCCCACCAAGATGGAGGCCGCCTGGAAACAGATGGGCCTGGAGGGCACAGTAAGCGAGAAGCCCTTCCAGGATGCGCTCGTGCCCGTGGCCTCAGGCCAGCCCCTGGGGAAGCCGGAGATCCTCTTTGGCAAGATGGAAGACGTAACAGTGAAAGAGCTGGACAGGGTATTTAAAGAGAGGATAAAGCTGGCTGAGTCCAGGGAGAAAGGCATAAAGGAGGAGGCAAAGTCTGAGAAGATCTCCTTCGAGGAGTTCCAGTCCCTGGACCTTCGGGTAGGGGAGATAAAAGAGGCTGGGCCAATCAAAGGCTCGAACAAGCTTCTCAAGCTAATGGTGGACATAGGCACTGAGAAACGCCAGGTGGTGGCGGGAATCGCCCAGGGCTACAAGCCCGAGGATTTAATTGGAATGCAGGTGGTGGTACTGGCCAACCTTGAGCCTGCCAAGCTCTTCGGGGTGGAGTCCCAGGCCATGCTTTTAGCCGCGGACACTGGCGGCAAGGCCGTGCTTCTCAGGCCTCATGAAAAAGTGGAATTGGGAACTAAAGTAAGATAGGAGGTTTTGTTTTGCTCCAGATCGAGAATCTATCCAAGACTTACAGGCTTGACAACGGGGAAGTTGTGGCCCTTAAGGATATTAGCTTCTCTGCTCGCCCAGGAGAGATTTTGGGCTTAGTGGGCAAGAGCGGCGGAGGAAAGAGCACCCTGATGAAGATCCTGCGAGGCATGGAGAGTTTCGACTCTGGCAGGATCGTTATAGACGGCATCACCGTCACCCCCGAGTCGGGAGAGGATGTTACCAGACAACAGATGGCAATCACTGCCATACACCTTCAGAGGGATTTCGCACTCTGGACGGAATCTGCCCTGAAGAACGTGGTTCGCAGGGTTTATTCTCGCATGACAGGTTTCGAGGTCTTGCCTGTGGAGGAGATCGCCAACTACGACCAGATCTACGAGGAGTCCATGTACTACCTGAGGCTTGTGGGCCTGGAGAAGAAAGCCCTGCAGCTGGCCACTATCCTCAGCGGCGGAGAGAAGCAGAGGCTCCTCATAGCCAGACAGCTGGCTAAGAAACCAAAGGTCCTTCTATTGGACGAGCCTGCGACCATGGCCTGTCCCGCTACCAAGCAGGAGGTGCTGGATGCCATCAAGAACGTCAAGAAAGAGCTTGACTTAACGATAATAGTAGTATCCCATCTTCCTGAAGTGCACGAATACCTGGCAGACAGGTTGATCTGGCTTGAGAAGGGAGAGATAGTCTCAGAGGGCAAACCTAGAGAGGTGCTGGATAAATTCCTCTCAGGCATCGGACAGCTTGAGCCTCTGGCTGCGAGACCGGATGCCAAGCCCCTCTTAAAAGTGAGGGAGCTTTACAAGCGCAACTACCTGGTCGGTCCCGGCGAAATCCTGAAGATGGAGAATCTCAACTTCGACATAAACGAGGGAGAGATTACCTCTTTCGTCGGCAGCAGCGGCGGAGGAAAGACCACCCTGCTAAAGATCATGCAGGGCCTGAGGATGCCGGATGAAGGCGCTGTGTATTACAGGTATGAGGACAAGTGGGTGGACATGGTGACTTACTCGCCGGAGAGGATGTACGTGCGTCGCGGCCTGGGCATCATGTACCAGGAGTTCGCCCTCTACGCCGGAGAGACGATTCTCGAGCAGATAGCTTATCAGCTGGGCGTAAAGGGCCAGGACGTGATAGAACACGCCCGGTCGGTTGCGGAGGAGATGGGCATCAGCGATAAGGTCCTGGATGTTCTCTACACCCTCACAGATATGTCCGAAGAGGATGCCAGGGCTGCTCTTGAGGCAGCTGGGATTGACCAAGGATATCTTCAAGGACCTCTTCCCCAGATTTCCGACAACAGAGGCCCGCAAGTTCGCTGAGCCGGTCTTCGAGCTCATGTCACTTGATCCCGATGTCACGTGGAAGCTGCCCGAGCAGCTGAGCGGAGGGGAGCGGGTCAGGGCATCGCTGGCCATTCTACTGGCAGCGAAACCGAGAGATACTGATCCTGGATGAGCCTTTTGGAGACATTGATCCCATAACGCTTAGGGAGGTATCCAATGCACTCAAGAAGATCAACTCCGAGTACGGCACGACCATTATCCTCGTAAGCCATCATCTGGATTTCGTGAAGGAGATCTCTCACAGGGCCATGCTCATTGAAAACGGCGCCATAATTGATGACGGCGATCCAACTCGCGTGTGCAACGCATTCATAAATAGGTGCGGAGCCGCTTACCTCAGGCAACCGGTAGAGCGCTGCCCAATCAACGGATGACCGGGAATGGACCAGGAACTGGAGGAGATCTTCCGGCAGTTAGAGGACCAGATCTCGCAGGATGAGTTTGAGAGCCGAATAGAGGAGAAGGTCTCCCTAATGGCTGGTCTTTGCGACCGCAGGACTGCGGCAATGCTCGTTGCCAGGGAGCTTGGCGCGTCCGAGGTCTTAATCAAGATAGGCAAGATAAAGCCTGAGACTGGTACAGTAGTCTTTACGGGCAGGGTTCTCTCCATCTCCGAGATCAAAGAGTTCGCGCGAAGCGACGGCTCGACAGGCCGGGTCGCAAACATGTCTCTCGGAGACGAGACTGGAACGATCAGGGTCGCTTTATGGGATGAGGCGACAGAGCTCATAAAATCGGGAGACATAAAAGTAGATCAGTGCTTAAAGATTCGGGGTTTGGCAAAAGAGGGCTATACAGGCACTGAGGTCAGCCTCGGCAAGAGCGGCGGCCTTGAAGAGGTGGACCTGGATATAAAGCCGAGGGTTGAACCCTTCAAGATCTCAGAGATACAGAGGGATATGGGCGAGGTCAACCTCGTCGCCATGGTCCTGGACCCAGGAGATGCAAGGGAGTTCGTGCGAAAAGACGGCTCCAAAAGCTTTGTCAGAACTGTCCTGCTTGGAGACGAGACTGGGAAGATCAGGCTGAACCTCTGGAATGAGCAGGCCAGGATGGAGCTGGCCAGGGGCGAGACCCTGGAGGTCATAAACGGCTCATCCCGCGAGCGTTATGGCCAGGTGGAGATTCAGACCGGCGGCTATACGGTGGTAAGAAAGAGCGACCAGAAGGTTAAGCTACTCTGAGAAGATCATGCCCATAGCAGATCTCAAGCCTGGGATGACCTGCAGCGTCTCGGGCTTCGTGACGGGCTTAGGAGAGGTCAGGGAGTTTCAGAGGGGCGACGGCACTCCAGGGCGGGTGGCCAACATCTACATCTCCGACGCCACAGGGAGGATCAGGGTTGCCCTCTGGGGGGATCACGTTCACTTGATCGATGGCCTGGACCTGGGGTTCAGGGCGGACCTGGTCGATGCCCTGGTTAAGAACGGCTGGAACGAGGAGCTGGAGATAAGCTGCGACTGGAGAACTAGGATTACTTTCGCCCCGCCCTAGTAAGTGAGTTAAATATGAAGCGCAAATTAGGTCCTGAGGTACAGATGGCAATAAAGTTATTAGAGGACCTTCCGGGCGTAGGCCCGGCAACAGCTGAGAAGCTTCGAGAGGCCGGCTTCAACTCCATCGAGGCGGTGGCAGTGGCCTCCCCAGGAGAGCTTGTATCTGCAGCGGAAGTTGGCGAGAGCACTGCTGCAAAGATAATAGCCGGCGCGAGAGAAGCTGCCGACATAGGCGGCTTTGAGACAGGAGACCAGATCCTTGAGCGCAGAAAGCATGTTGGAAAGTTGAGCACGGGCAGCAAGGGCTTCAATGATCTCCTCGGCGGTGGCATGGAGACCCAGGCAATAGTTGAGCTCTATGGCGAGTTCGGTTCGGGCAAGACTCAAGTGGCTCATCAGATGGCCATCAACGTACAGCTACCCAGGGAGATGGGCGGGCTGAACGGCTCGGCTATAATCATCGATACAGAGAACACATTCCGTCCTGAGAGAATTGAGCAGATGGTCAGAGGCCTTCCTCCGTCGCCAGATGGAAGCGCCTGGGACCCGGCTGAGTTTTTGAAGAACATAAACGTGGCCAGGGCGTATAACTCCAACCACCAGATCCTCCTGGCCGAGTCAGCCATGGACCTGGCAGAGAAGGTCAAGGACTCCGATCGGCCTGTACGCATTCTCATAGTGGATTCAGTCACGGCTCACTTCAGGGCTGAGTACGTTGGCCGTGGAACTTTAGCCGACCGCCAGCAGAAGCTGAACAAGCACCTGCACGACCTGATGCGCTTTGCAGACCTGAACAACGCTCTGATACTGGTGACCAACCAGGTCATGTCCAAGCCCGATACATTCTTCGGGGACCCGACGAAGCCTGTTGGCGGTCACGTTCTCGGGCATACGGCTACCTTCAGGCTCTACCTGAGAAAGTCCAAGGGCGAGAAGCGCATTGCCAAGCTGGTGGACTCACCCAACCTGCCGGACGGCGAGGCGATCTTTACCGTGACCATGGACGGTGTGAAGGATTGATCCGGGCCATGGCGGTGGATATCGACGGGACCCTGACGGACATGAAGAGGGTCCTGTGTCCTGCCGCTGTGGAGGCCATGAGGAGCTTAAAAGTGCCTGTGGTCTTAGTCACGGGCAACACTCACTGCTTCACCAGGGCCGTATCGGTGCTTCTGGGCACGCCCAGAATCTTCATAGCCGAAAACGGGGGCGTGGTCTCCCATTCCGAAAAAGACATGGAGATCCTGGCCGACCCCGCTGTCTGCCAGACTGCCTACCAGGAGCTTTCCAAGGCGTTTCCCCTTGAGGCGTATGAGTCCTCCCACTACAGGTTCACAGATATTGCATTGAAGCGCAACTTCGATGTGGAGGCTGCCTCTCGCTACGCGGAAGAGCATGGCCTGAACGTTGAGATCATAGATACCGTCTTTGCAGTGCACATCAAGGACAAAAGAGTGAACAAGGGCACGGGCCTGCAGCGTATAGCGGAGCGCGTGGGCATCGATCTGAAGGAGTTTGCAGCCGTAGGAGATAGCGGGAGCGATATGCCCATGTTCGAGATCGCAGGCTTTCGGGCATCGGTGGGTAACTCCACGCAGGAGCTGATGGATGCATCAGACTACGTCGCTCAAGCTAAGTATGGCGAGGGCTTTGCTGAGATCGTGAAGTACATGGCCGACACGGGAATGTTTCTGTAACGTTCAGTTCTTTGCGCCGGTAACTGTAAATTCACACTCAGACTATTCTTCTCTTAGTAAGGGTTTGCTGCAATCGATGTACAAAAAAATTTATAATTGTTTAGCAGTATAATCATAATAAGAATTTGGCAGGGCTGAGTTGAAAGGGCTAAATGACTGGACTACCCCCGTCTATCGGGTCTTTCAAAGACTTGATAAGGATATTTGACTACAACAAAAAGTCGCCGCTCAATGTAGAAGAGAGCAGCGTTGAACACAGGAACGGTGTTTCTGTTCGCGACATCAGCTACGCAAGCCTGGCTGACGGAAGAGTTCGTGCTTATCTGGTGATGCCATCAGGCAATGGCCCCTTTGCGGGAATAATCTTCATGCATCCGGGTCCTGGAAACAGATCCAGCTTTTTAGACGAGGCAATAACTCTGGCAAAGATGGGGGCAGTATCTCTGTTAATCGACGCGCCTTGGGCCTATCCAGAGTTCGGAGAGCGGGCTTTGAAAATGACCGCTGAGGAACTTCGCAACATGTTCGTTCAGACGGCCATGGATATTCGCAGGGGAGTGGATCTGATCCAATCGACGCCGGGAGTTGACGCAAAGCGAATCGGCTACGTGGGCCACAGTTTCGGCGCTCTCCTGGGGGGCGTCCTCTCAGGCGTGGAGAAGAGAATCAAGGCCCACGTATTGATGGCAGGCACTGGGAGCTTCACCGACGTGGCAGTTCTGAATATGCCTGATCTCAAGGGGCGGAGGCTGGAAGAGTACAGACAGACCATGGAGCCGATCGACCCTATACATTATGTAGGCCACGCCGCACCCTCTGCCCTCTTCTTCCAGTTCGGCCTTCAAGATGTCTTCTACCCCAAGGAGAAATTCCTGGATTATTATGATGCGGGAAGCGAGCCGAAGTCGATTCAGTGGTATGATGCCGATCATTACCGCCTCAATGAAGAGGGGCGCTCTGACAGAATCGAATGGATGGGAACACAACTTTGCCTGGAACTTGCCCAATGAAGGTCCTGGGAATGGTGAAGGCTAGATCGATGCTCTGGCGCAGGCTGGATCTGCCGGGCCATGAGTTCTGTCGGCTGTCCTTCCAAGATTCCAACTGGCATCTGGCCGGAACTGCGGTGTTTGCACACAATCAACAGCCGTGCCATCTGAACTACCTGGTGATCTGCAATTCGGAATGGAAAACTCTGTCTGGAAGGGTAGGCGGCTTTGTTGGAGACGAGTCAGATTCAGATTGAACTCTCCGTTGATTCCGCTCGCCGCTGGTGGCTCAATGGACGAGAGTGTCCAGAGGTGGCTGGCTGCATCGATATCGACCTGGCCTTCAGCTCGTCCACCAACATGCTGCCGATACGGCGGTTGGATCTTGCCATCGGGCAGGAGGCAAAGGTCCGGGCGGCCTGGCTGCGATTCCCTAGTTTCACTCTTGAGCCGCTCGATCAGCTCTACCGCCGCATCGACGCGGCAACCTATCGCTATGAAAGCGCGGGCGGCGTGTTCGTAACTGAACTCCAGGTGAATGCCGCGGGTTTCGCCGCTCTTTATCCCAACTTATGGCAGGTTGAGGCGAGCACCTGAACGATTTTGGGCTGGCGGCCAGCTAACAGCTAACCAGAAGAGAAGTTGCAGAGGGTCGTAGGAAGCAGTATCACTTTCGATCCTGGTCAAGTCTTCGAAGAATATTGGCCCAATTGTTCTCGCAAATTATCCACCAGCCCAGGGTCTCCTTGGCAAACTGGCGCGCTGCTGGGCAGAATGCGTCTACTGCGAGGTTGTAGGGCATTTCCATCAGGGGCGGGTGGAGGGGATATTTGGTGCAGGTAAGAGGCCTGATCTCGTAGATCTGGCATTCCTTCTTCTCGGCGTCGTAGAAAGGACAGGGCTGCTTCAGCACCCAGGCTTTGAGGTCTTTATCATACCGGCAGAGCGATTTTAGCTTCGTCTTCCCCACACGCTCTGCGATCCGCTCGAAATCCTCCGTCTCCAGGTAGAGGCCCGCACCAGGAGTATAGCAGCACCGTCCGCAGTTCTGGCACTCGAACTTCTCCCAGAAGAGCTTCACTCCCTGGTCAGACTCCGGTTGATCAGGATCGCGGGCAGGCAGTGGCAAAGCGATGTCGAAGGGGATCTTCTCGCCCTGGTCGATCTTCTGGAACTGCTCCTCTCTCTTCAGGACAGACCAGTGGAGCCGCTGGCGGAGGAGCGCCTCGTGCTGGCCACGGCGCTTTTGGTCCACGCACGAGGAGGCGCAGAGATCGTGGCAGATCCGGCGCACTCGGGAGATCTGCTCATTACTATCATTCATATCCTAAAGCTGTGAAGGCATGCTTTGTAATTAAGGGTATACCTCGATTACTTTCGCCCTGCCCGGCTCTACCTTATCTTTTGTTACATCCTCTTTTCCGTATCAGAATAGGTCAAAATCCCGGTGATATACATGTCCAAGAATCAGAATCCCGAGTTCGCCAAGTACGCCTCAGACCTAGCCCGCGCCCAGGACGCCATGAGATCCGCCAACGAGGAGCTGATCAAGCTCACCCAGAGGTTCGGGCGAATGATGCCAAAGCTGCAGAGGCTGGAGACTCCGGCTATCCTTTCCTGGTTCAGCTTATATAACAGGATCAAGGATGCTGCAAACAAGGCTGACGATGAGCTTGCTCCTATTCTGAACAGCGAGCAGGTAACGATCAATACATTGTTTCAATCCCAGATCGGTTATTACTATGCCCAGCGGTCTCGCCTCTGCTCCAAAGTAGAGGTAATGGATGACATCTTAAGCGGCATGATGGAGGACCTTTTGGAGAACGGCAGCATCCAGGAGGCGCAGAAGGAGGAGATGCGAACTGCGCTTAACGGGACTATGGAGAAGAGCAAGAGGCCGGTTCAGGCGATATCGGTACTGGCCTGAGCAATTCTTTTGCCTTAACTCTTTTAAAAATGGTCTCTCAACTCTGTACTGTTGCATTAAAAGGTGGTGATAGTGAAAACCACTATCTATTAACCACCACTTTTGCTGCAACACCCCATATGCGACAGAACCTAATTAACCGGGGGTACAGGTGATAGTGTCTCCCGGCCCATGCGTCATACAATTTGTCATAAAGAATGCCTTGTAGAAGGTTTCGTGGTCACGCTCTCCGATAAGCAATCCATTCGATGCCATATCTAACCAGACTCCAATATCAATATTGTACCAACAGCACGTCGGCGCATTACTTGGAAAGTCTAAAGTTAGTGTGCCTGTATAGGATTGCCCCCTATCAAGTATTGGTGTTTGTATTGCTGGTACATCAAGCCATTGAACTCCATTAAAAGGCCTTGCTGAATAACCCATCCAAAATGAACGTGCACTGTCACCAGTGTTTGTTATAGTATATGTCACAGAAATCTGAGCAGGCCTGCTCCCACAGTATCCATCACAGGTCGGATACAGGAAACTCCCAGGTAGCTGTGGATTTGATATTATAGCGCTGTCATAAGCTACTGCAGAATGCACAATCATGAATACAAATAATATTAACAGAAAGACTGTTTTCACCACCAATTTCATAAGTTGGCCTCCCACTAATTATATATCACATAAAGTACTTAGCTTTTTCCAACTCCTCAATATTTTCAAGCATGAAATAAGCCCTAGAATTCCCCTTTTTAGTTTGGCATATTATCATAGAAGCTTTGAAAATGTCAGAGAACTACCTAAGAGGCAGGCTCAGGAAGATGTCATGTCTAGCTAAGGCCAGCCTGAGGGACTGCTGATTCGAGGCTATAACTAACTTGGAGCGATCTTTCGTAGAGAACAGGCTCAGGGCGCTTATAGAAAAGCAGGCAGAGGACCCGCGCCCTTTAAGGGGCGGGACGAATGCCATACGATTCCCGATCAACTATTACTTTCGTGCTGCCCTCAATAGCTATATCTTCCCAACGATACATCGTAAGATAGGTATGAAGACCGCCTACAAGTTCAGGCTCTATCCAAACGAACAACAGAAAGCTATTTTAGACCTGACACTCGAAGCTTGTAGGCATCTCTATAACTTAGCTTTGGCAGATAGGAAAAACGCCTATGAGGTTGAAGGCGTCAGTCGAACATACGAAGATCAGGCTGCAATGTTGACTGCTGAGAAGAAGAACGGTAATTTCAATGGCGTCTTCTCCCAAGTGCTTCAAGATGTCCTGAGACGGCTGGATAAGTCTTTCAAGGCCTTCTTTAGAAGAGTTAAGGCTGGAGAAGAACCAGGCTATCCTCGGTTCAAAGGCCAAGGCTGGTACAAGTCTTTCACATATCCACAGGCCGGTTTCAAGCTGGAAGGTTCAAAACTAACGCTATCCAAGATAGGTTCTATCAGGATATTCAAGCATCGTGAAGTGGAAGGCAAGGTCAAGACCTGCACCATCAAGAAAGATAAGCTTGGACGTTGGTATGCTATCTTGGTATCTGAGATAGAAGAAGTCCCTCAGATAGAACCGAAGACGGCCATTGGTATAGACGTAGGTTTGAAGAGCCTAGTTGCCCTGTCCACGGGGGAGACGATTCAGTATCCTAAGTACTACATCAAAGACGAGAAGAAATTGTCTGTAGCTCAACGGAACCTATCTCGAAAGAAGAAGGGATCAAGTAACCGCCAAAAAGCCAAAACTAAGATCGCCAGGCTACATCAGAAGATCCAGAACCACAGAGATGAGTTCCTGCATCAAGTATCCAGAAAGCTTGTAGGTTCAGCAGACCTAATAGTATTCGAGAACCTAAATATTCAGGGATTGTTGAAGAATCATCACCTGGCAAAGCATATTCAGGACCATGCGTGGGGCAAACTGATCCAGTTCACTCAAAGCAAAGCTGAAAAGGCTGGCAAAGTGGTAGAACTGGTAGAGGCTAGGTATACGTCTCAAAAGTGCTCTCAGTGTAGTAAAATGGTCCCCAAGACGCTGGCAGAAAGAGTCCACCGCTGCCCTAATTGCGGGCTAGAGATGGACAGGGACATCAATGCCAGTGTCAATATAGTCACCCTCGGACTGAGGGGCAGAGCCTGTAAAGAGATCGGAACACCGACTCTGTGAAACAGGAAGCCCTGCCCCTTTAGGGGCAAGGGAGGAAGTCACTTCAGTTCTTTTGGCGCTGGTTAATCAGCTCAGTTCGCTTGGGTACGCTATCTGTACGTTTCTCTGCCATGATACAATCCTTTATCTCGCCAATCGCCAGCTTTAGCTCTTCTACCTGTTGCTCCAGGCGGTTTAATCTTTCTATAACACTATTATCAATATTATTATATGTTATAAAGAGATCGTCCTCAGCATCCGTTCCCTGCTCGTCTGTCAGAGCAGGATCGGAGTCGAAGGCGGTCTCATAGTCCGGACAGGATATCTCTGGCGAGGGATTCTCCGATTCCGTCCCGGCCGTCTCCTCTGACGAACTGTCTTGAACAGAGACAGGGCTGTCCTGCTCTGGAGCTTTGCTCCTCTTGCAGTAGGTATCGATCTCTTCTAAGAAAATATCGCCGTATTTCTCCAGCTTTTTGTCGCCCACGCCTTCGATAGACCTGAACTCGGCCCTGTTCCTCGGAAGCCTGGTTGCCATCTCCTTAAGGCTTGAATCGTGGAATACTATGTAGGGTGGAATTCCTTCATCGCTTGCCACCTGCCTTCTCAAAGCCCTCAGGCTCTCAAAGAGTCCCTGGTTCATACTGCCGTCTGAGCGACAATCAGAGAGATCGTTAGTGCGGTCTTTGAAATTATCATGCGCTGTCTTGGCCATCGCCATCTCCTGGGCAGGCTTCGTCAGCATGATAGCCTCGCCTCCGAAGAGGAGATCATAGCTCTTCTCAGTCAGCTTTAGAACTGGGTACGCGTCTCCTTCTATCTGGAGATAGCCTAGCTTGATTAGCTCCCTTATAAAAGACAGCCATAAAGAGGCCGGATACTCTCTTCCGGATCCATAGGCTTTCAGAGAATCGTGCCCGTTTTGCAGGATCTTGCGGCCTTTGGAGCCGCGAAGTATGTCTACAATGTGGTTTGCTCCGAACTTCTCGTGGGCCTGGGAGACGCAAGTTAGAATCTTCTGGGCTATCTTCGTCCCGTCAAATCTCTCCCTCGGAGCCTGACAGCAGTTATCGCAGCTACCGCAGTTCGCCTCCTCGTAGGCCTCTCCGAAGTATCCCAGCAACGCCTTGCGGCGGCACTCGTGGCTGTCGCAGAAGTTCACCATGTCCTGCAGCTTTACATAGGAGATTCTCTTTTGCTCCTCATCGTTTCCCTGGCCTATGAGGTATTCTATCTTCTTAGTGTCTCCGTAGCCGAAGAAGAGTATGCAATCGCTTTGTAGACCGTCTCTTCCGGCCCTTCCAGTCTCCTGAGAATATGTCTCCATGTTCTTTGGAAGATCGTAGTGAATCACGAACCTGATGTCCGGCTTGTCGATTCCCATCCCGAAGGCAATGGTCGCTACGACGATATCGATATCGTTCTTTATGAACATCTCCTGGGTCTCGGCTCTTCGCGCAGGGTCCATGCCTGCATGGTACGGCAGCGCTCGGACGCCGACTTTCTGGAGCTTATTAGCTAAAGATTCCGTCGATTTCTGGCTGAAGCAGTAAACTATACCGGATTCACCTAGATGGTCACTCAAATACTGGAGCAGCTGGCCGTAGGCGTCAGCCTTTGGCCCGACGTGATACACCAGATTTTTCCTATTGAAGCTGGCCTTGTAGATGGCCGGCTCCTTGAGCTTTAACAGGGCTATTATGTCCGCCTGGACTTCGGGAACAGCCGTCGCTGTCAGGGCCATCAGAGGAACTTTTGGAAAGAGATCTTTCAGCACCTTTAGCTGCCGGTATGCAGGCCGGAACTCGTGCCCCCATTCGGAGATGCAGTGAGCCTCGTCGATTGCGATGAGGCTTATCTTCAGGCGAGTCAAGAAGGACAAGAACTCAGAGAGAACCAGCCTCTCGGGGGCAACATAAAGGATCTTAACATCATTATTCAATAAGCTCGCCCTTATTTTTTGGATCTCATATGGGGAGAGCGTGCTGTTTATGTAGGCTACAGCAATTCCCTTCTTCCTCAGGCCGTCCACCTGGTCCTTCATGAGGGCGATTAGCGGCGAGACCACCAGGATCAGGCCATCCAGAACGAGAGCAGGAAGCTGGTAGCAGAGCGATTTTCCGCCGCCTGTTGGGAGAAGGGCGAAGACGTCTCTGCCTGCCAGAACGTCCTTTATGATCTCCTCCTGCGGCGGGAGAAAAGACTCATGCCCAAAGTATTTTTTAAGCAATGGGAAAATATCCGGCACATTATCCGCTTCTTTCATCTGTCAGGTCTCCCTAGCAAATGAAGGCTTTATGATTTAAGTCTTCTTCGAATTGGTTTTGAAATAATAATGCTGAGATACCATGTATTCACGACTTCGGCCATTAGCGTTAAGTTCTTTGTGCCTTTGCGGTTAGCTTAGATGACGCTCACCACAGAGACACAGAGACACAGAGTAATTTTGATATTATTATCCGAAATCGCCCCATGTTTTCGTTCTCTGTGTCTCTGTGCCTCTGTGGTGAAGTCGTAAGTGTCCACCACAAAACACTATGAATTCTCTTTCTGACAGGCGTTTGAATCGCGCCCGAAAGATGAAAAAGAGTTGCATGCTATCATTTATTGGAGGTTTTTCATAGCAAGACATAGAGACACAAAGGGTTTGATGCGGTTTTAGTTTCGGGATAATCTCCATTAAAAATCTTTATAGCATTAGCGACCCTAAATATTTGTAAGGATCTATGGGCGAAATCATTCCTTTAAGGCCTTTTCGAGATGCGTACCTAATGACCGTAGACCCCTGTGCTTCTGGATATCCTGCGTCAAGAATCCAGAAAGGCCTTGTCCTAGGATGCGGAGATCGAGACTTATCCGAGGAAGGAATCGGCTTTGGAGCACCCGTCTTCAAGTTCGGAGAGGAGGCGATCTTTCCCGGCAGCTGGAGAGCCAGGATCGTAGAGCATGATGACAGCACTTCGGTCATAGCGGATTACGTGATGAACCTTTCAGCCAAAACGACCCGGATGGGCAGGCTTATGAAGAGCCGTTCCTTTTACAGAGCAAGGAATGCGTTTTCTTTGCTGCATAGAGACCATCCCTCCTTGAGAGAAGGGCTGACATTCTCATCATCGCTCTGCAGGAAGGTCTTCCAGCTGGAGGACATCTTCGCCGAAGTACCACCTGTCGGCTTGGTGAGGACGATCTACACTCTGAAGGGCTGCGAAATCCGGGTAGATCTGGCGTTTTCTAAAGCCAAGGGATGCAGCGAGGTCGTAGTCATGAACGAACAGGGAGCGAACTATTTCGACACCTATCAGGATTCTGACGGCCTGATTCTGCAGGGGGATGATATCGGAAGCTGGGACGAGACGTGCGCAGAAGAGGCGTCTTTCGTAAATTCCGCTGACAAGATCGCCTTCACGCTGAAGAAAGCAAAAGAAGCCAGGATGTTTCGTGGAAGGGAGCTGGCCTACAAGCGCTTGGCCTGGTCGGGCCTGGCCTACGTCCTGCCGCCTGAAACAGAGAGCTTCGCATACTCCATAACAATAGGCACAGGCAGGACGTCAACTATCCCGCCCTAAAGGGACGGGGCTTGCGGCTGCGCAAAAAATCGCGCCACGATAGGCAGGTTGACTGCTACCCTTGCAGCTATGTTTCGAGCTGCGACGGCGTCTGCCGGGCCAGAGAAGCCGCAACAGGTGCACGCAAAATCATCCCTTGTGGGACGGTTAGATCTAGTGATACAATGGCAAATAGGGCATTCTTGAGAAGTATAGGCAGGGTCGATGTAGACCAGAGGCACGCCAACTATAGCGGCCTTGTAGGTCACGAATTCTCTGAGTTGGTCGAAGCTCCAAGAGTGGTGATTGCGTCTCTGCGACCTGTGAACCGTTGTCCTGTTCCGGATTTCCTCAAGATCTTCGAGGGATATCAGGGAACAGGTGTCTTTGGCCTTCGTAATCAGAGTCTTGGAGATACGGTGGTTGGTATCCTTAGTGAACCTTGCCATTCTACCAGACAACTTTTTAAGATGCTTCTTGGCACTCTTGGTTCCTACGCTTTGAAGCTTGGCCTTAAGAGTATCCGATTTAGCTCTGACATTCTGGATTTTCTCACCAGAATGTACCTCGCCATCGCTATCTACTGCCAAATTCTTGATACCAAGATCCACGCCAAGAACTCCAACAGGATCGTAGGGAGAAGCTTCAGAGACTTCGACCACAACGCAAAGGTAGAAAACGCCTTTGACGAGGATCAAATCGGCTTGACCCCTAATCCTATCCATCCTGGCCTTCTGATATTCTCCAAATCGGACAGGGATAGTTTGTCTGCCTTGAAGTGTGATCAAAGATACTTTTTCAAGCCCTTTCCAGGAGAGGATGCGTTGATCGTACACGATAGCGCCATCGAGCCGAAATTCTGGCTTGATAGATTTGTCTCTCTTGTAGGCTTCGCAGACCTTGGAAATGGCTCGGATAGTAAGTTGTGCAGAGAGTCCAAAATGTTCTCTAACAGGATAGTAAACTGTCTTATGGATTTCAACCTTGTTGGCACTATGCAGAGCAAAAACAGTCTCTGCTATGTGATTACAGGCCTCATTGAACCTCTTCATTGTTTCGCAGAGCACCTTGTGTTGCTCTGGAGAGGGATCGAGCTTAACCATCAAGGTCTGAAGCATTCCATTAAAGATAGTCTTCAAGGGCTAAATAGATTTCAGTATGCTGCAACAGCGGGGTACGCTCCTCTACGGTATCCGGACTGCAGTATAGATTCTTCCGACGTGCCACGACTACATCGATGGCAGCCTCGATGTAATCGAGGCACAGTCGGAAGGCCTGAAGGCCGATGTTTCTGCTACCCCTGTGCCCCGGAGGCGTTATGACTTCGGTTCTTCTAATCTATCCTTATTTCCGGCAAAAGCACGATAGGTCTACCTTCCGCTTTCCTCCCCTTGGCCTGGGCTACATCGCCTCCAGCCTGAGAAGCGCGGGATGCATTCCAGAGCTTCTCGACTGCACATTCCTGGATAAAGACGATGCCCTGAAGCGGGCTCTAGACGCGGACGCCGATATTGTGGGAATCTACAGCATGGTAACCATGCGCGAAGAGAGCCTCCGGTTCGCCCGGCATCTAAGAGGCCACAGCGGGCTCCTCATAGCTGGAGGGCCACATCCCTCCTCAGATCCAGGGGCGTTCTTGAACGACTTTGATGTCGTGGTCGTAGGCGAGGGAGAGAAGGCTGCAGTCGAGATTCTGAGGGCTTACGAAAGCGGATCGGATTTCAGGCCTAACTTAGGGTCCATAAAGGGCATAGCCTATCGGCAAGATGGCCGGGTCGTCCTGACTTCCAAGCGCGATCTGGAGGATGATCAGGATAAGATAGCGTTCCCGGCCAGAGACCTTTTTCCAAATCAGATGTACATAGATCACTGGAAGAAGAGGTTTGGCTACTCTACTACGACGGTTATTACCACCAGAGGCTGTCCTTTCAGCTGCGAGTTCTGCAGCAATGCTGTCTTTGGCGTTTCTTACCGCGAGAGATCAGAGCAGAACGTCCTGGACGAGGTCGAGGAGGCATTGTCGTTGGGCTACGATAGGATTCACTTCGCAGATGATGTTTTTACCCTAAACAGAAAGCGCTTGCTGAATTTTTGCGATGAGATCCTCTCCAGAGGGCTGGACTTCCCCTGGGAGTGCCTTGGCAGGGTGGATTCGATAGACAGGACCACAGCCGAGGCGATGAAGCGTGCAGGCTGCCGCAGAATATTCTTCGGCATAGAATCGGGAGACGATTCTGTGTTGAGGCTCATGAACAAGAAGATCACGACCAGCGATGCCCGGAGAGCCGTGGAAGCCGCTCAATCGTCCGGGCTGAAGACCGGCGCCTTCTTCATCCTCTGCTATCCCGGTGAGACCGATGACACTGTACTCAAGACCATAAAATTCGCGACATCTCTTCCAGTTGATTACCTATCGTTCACCATGCCTTATCCACTACCAGGAACTGCCCTTTACGAGAGGGTTAAAGACAGAATAGCCAGGGATTGGAAGGAGCCCGACAGTCCCTTCTGCGATCACGTGCTCGTCTTTAAGGCGGATTTCTCCGAGGCCAAAATGAAGTTTGCCATCTTCAAAGGGCAGGTACAGTTCATGATGCAAAAAGAGTTAGGGCCTCGTGCCCCTTTGCTGCAAAGGCCTTTCGAGATGCTGACCGACGAGGTCTTCAGACTTATGAAGTGACTTTTCCCTCATCCGTGACCATTTCTCCCCTCACAAAAGGGGCTCCTCGCTGTTTCCTGTGGGTGAACCAAGATGTGCCTGAGAAATCTTCGGGCTTTCGGGTAGAGTTTTGACGGACGTTCACCACAGAGGCACAGAGACACAGAGATCGAAAAGCTGAGCGATTCAAATAATAAAATCCCTCTGTGCCTCTGTGTGGTACGAAAATCCTTTCCAAGCAGTGTCCATCAGATCTCTAGATCCCTTTGTGAGTACTTTGTGATCTTTGTGCGCTTTGTGGTTTAATTTATCCCGTTTGGGCGGCTAGACAAGACGAAATCTACCACAAAGATCACAAAGAACACAAAGGGCGCACAAAGACGATTTTCATACTCACGGGTGACATTCGGGTCATGTAGGTTTCTCTGTGGTGAGCCCGTAAGTATTCGTCACAAAAGATGCGAAGACACAAAGCGATTGAAATCTAAAAAATGCTCAAGTATGCCTTTACCCACACTAAACAGCGAAGAGCCACAAAAGGGAGGATGAGGATGTCGCCAGCTGCATAACACTAACCGGGCATAGCCGAGGTTTTCATCTCCCTTAAGGACCTGTAATAAAAGTATCCTACTACGAAGAAGGTGATCACAGGCGAGAGCCAGCTTGGCACGTGCAGGCCGAAGCTGTCTGCGATCATAATCGTGCCTAAGAAGAGGATGGAGTACATGGCTCCGTTCTTCAGATACCTGAACCTCTTGATCCTCTCGATGTTCCCAATGGTGATCTGGCGGACGACTATGGCCCCTAGGCCATTTCCCAGAAGGATGAGTGGAACTGAGAGGGTGAAGGCAAAGGCTCCAATGACGCCGTCTATGGAGAACGTGGCGTCTATGACCTCCAGGTAGAGGATCTTGCTCATATCGGACATGTCGCCGCTCATGAGCCGTCTCTCGTTCTCCTCGGCATTCTGCTTGAAGCCGTGGGTTATGAAGAAGGCCGTGGAGCCCGTCACCGCTCCCAGGGCCATCAATGGGTCTTTGTTTATAGCCAGGTAGACCAGAATTGTCAGAAGAATGGAGACTACGGCATAAAACCAGACGCCCTGGTTGCTGATGAAGCACTCTCCTCTAAGGCCGAAAGCTTTGGGCTCCAGGAAGATCCAGTGGAAGAAGAGGAATACCAGGAACGTCCCGCCTCCTATGAGCAGTATGGGTGCCGATCTCTCTACGGCCTCTACCACCGACGGATCGTTGCTAAACGTGCTCATCAGCGCGCCCCATGGGCCTAATGAGGGGGTAGTCACCCATACGATCAGCCAGGGCAGGACGCCCCTGATGATAAAGACTGCGAAGAGCAGCCCCCAGATCAAGAACCACCTGCGGGCGCGGGCACCCATGGTAGAGAGGACCTCGGCGTTGATAATGGCGTTGTCTATGCTGCTGATGGTCTCAAAGAGGCAGAGGCCGGCAATGATGAGCAGGGCGGAGAGCAGGTCGGGCATGATGCTTGGAGTTCCTAGAATAGCGCAATTAATTAAGTTAACCCACGATGGAAAAAAGCTTGCAACGCAATTCCTCCAGCTGAATTGGTTTGCTGATGTAATCGTCCATCCCTGCCTTGAGGCATATCTCGCGATCGCCTTTCAACGCATAGGCTGTGATGGCGATGATCCTGGGACCATTGGAAGGCCATCTCTGGCGAATGGCTCCTGTCGCCTCCAGGCCGTCCATCTCTGGCATCTGGACGTCCATGAAGACCACATCGTAGGGCTGGCGTTCCAGTGCCTGCAAGACCTCGCGCCCGTTGGCCGCTACATCCGCACAGTAGCCTAACTTCCTCAGCATCCGCAACATTACCTTCTGGTTGACCACGTTATCTTCTGCAAGCAGTATGCGTAAAGTATGGTCCTGGGCCCTTTGCAGATCTATCTTGGGCTGTGAAACAGGCCTTTTGGCGTCGATTGGTCTGCTGGCGTCGACTGGCCTGCCCGTGTCGCTCTTGTCCAGAATGGTGAAGTGAAAGACTGAGCCCCGGCCTTGCTCACTCTCGACCCAGATCCGTCCGCCCATAAGCTCGACCAGCCTCTTGGAGATTGCCAGCCCAAGGCCGGTTCCACCGTATTTGCGCGTGGTGGAGGCATCTATCTGGCTGAAGGATTGGAAGAGGCGGTCGATTCGATCTCGAGGTATGCCAATTCCAGTGTCTTTAACCAGAAAGTGAATCTCGTGGCTTTTGGCTGTCGCTTCAACCGGCTCTGCATATACCTCTACAACACCTTTCTCTGTAAACTTGACCGCATTGTTGACGAGGTTTACTAAGATCTGACCGAGCCTGGTCGGATCTCCTGCTATTGCCAGAGGAATCCGGTCATCGAGGAAGTAGCAAAGGTCAATGCCTTTCTCTTTGGCCTTAGGAGCCACAAGACCCAATGAGTCTTTAATGATTTTTTGCAAATCGATGGGTTGGCATTCAAGCTCCATCTTTCCTTCGTCTATCTTGGAGAAATCCAGAATATCGTTTATGATGGCTAGCAGCGAATCACCGCTGCTGCGGATGGTCTCCACAAAGTCTCGTTGATCTTGCGTCAGGCCGTCGTCGAGCAAGACGCCGGTCATGCCTATGATTGCGTTCATTGGCGTCCGAATCTCATGGCTCATGTTTGCCAGAAACTCGGATTTGGCACGAGCTGCGGCTTCGGCTGCTTCTTTGGCGGTCTCTAGTTCGTCTCCAGTGCGCTTCCTCTCGGTGATGTCGCGAATGGATTCGATAGCTCCGACACAGTTGCCTTTGTTGTCAAGAAGCTTTGAAGTAGTGCACCATAAGTATGCCCCTTTGCCACCGTTGAGAGCCGGGGAAAAGGTCTCGGCGCATATTTTGTCTCCCTTTCGTTCTATACATGTGTAGTGGAGGGATTCGATCTCTTCGTCCTGCAGGTCGATGAGATCTATCAATATTTGCCTTGGCGATCCGTAAAAGGGCATAGCGTAAGCATAATCGCCCTTGCCGAGGATGTCCTGCTTATGCATGCCCGTCATCTCCTCGATGGCCTGGTTCCAGGCAATTACTTTCTTATCCCGATCTATGACAAAGGTGGCATCAGGCAGAAACTCGATCATGTCCATGAGCTGTTGACGCGCTGCACGCAGCTCTTCAGTCCTTTTCTGAACTCTTGTTTCCAGCTCATCGTTCGCTTTTCGTAGTGCCTCTTCGGCTAACTTTCGCTCGGTTATATCTCGAGCCACCACAACTGCATAGAGTGCCTCATCGAAGGCGACGAGAGATACAGTGACTTCTACAGGAATCCGATCGCCGTTATATTTTCGCAGGATTGTGGAAGCAGTCTTCTGGAGGCTGGCGTCTTTCCAATCGGCGTCTCTCCAGCCATCGGAGAGGAACTCGTTTATCCATTCTGATGCATCCGGCACAACAAGCTCACGAAAAGACAAGCCGAGCAGTCTTTCGTAAGAGTAGCCCAGTTGAAGACATGCAGACCTGTTAACGTCAGCAATGCGCCCGGATGGGACTTGCATTAGAAAAATAACATCATTGCTCTGATCCAGAAGTGCCCTGAACCTCTCAAGATCGACGAGCCGGTGCTGAAGCTCTGGGTAGTAGCTTTTCCGAATCGACCGCTCTCCGAGCCCGATGATCTTTTCTCGCAAAGCGTCCCAGTCTTCTACGGGCTCAGAGTGCCTCTTCATAGATAGCCTCGATATCCCCTGGCAGGGTCTGCGGGGATTGGTCACTATGCAGGGATCTTTCATTGCCTTCCTTGCGAGCTCTGGAATGCGGCTTTGGCGACCCCGATTTGGCCGAGCGTCCTGTCTGATGCCTGAAGCTTGCGTAGCCGGTCAACTCCTCAAGGATGGAGGACATTGTTCTTCCAGGATCTCCAGCAGACAGTTCAAGCCCATGGCCTTGCCGATCAGCCGATAACGCTTTGAAGCGGCATCGAAGTTGAAGGCTACGACGTGCTCCAGGAGAAGGGCGTTGCATTCGCCATGAGGAAGATCCAGGTATCCTCCAAGGCTGTGGGCCATGGCATGGACTGCCCCCAGACTAGCATTGGAAAAAGCCAGTCCCGCATGCAGGCTGCCGAGCATCATCTTGCTGCGCATATCGATGTTTTCAGGCATCGCAATGGTTGGCAGCAGGTTGGCTGCGATCAAGCGGATAGCCTCCATGGAGTGCAGATCGGTAATGGGTGAGTGAGCGTTAGAGACAAACGCTTCCATTCCATGAGACAGGGCATCCATGCCTGTACAGGCCGTCAGGTGAGCGTCCATTGTGGTAGTTGTTGCCGGATCAATTAGGGCTACATCAGGGACAACTGTTTTGCTGATGATTGCTATTTTGACCATACGCTCTGTATCGTTGATGATGGCAAACTGTGAGACGTCTGCAGAACTGCCTGCAGTAGTTGGAATGCAGATAAAAGGCGGGCCTGGAATTGGCACCTGGTCGACGCCCTCAAACTCCAGGATGTGCTTCTTGTTGGAGCTGACAATGCCTATGCCCTTAGCACAATCCATCGGGCTACCGCCGCCTATTGCTACGATGATATTGCAGTGTTCGTCCGAATAACTTCTTGCTCCGGCCATGACCTCTTGCGCTCGGGGGTTAGAGGTAACTTCGAAGAAGACTGTATACGGCAGGCCTTCAGCTTTCAGGTTGTCGGTCACTTGGTCTGCCCATCCTGCTTCGATGATCCCTGGATCGGTAACCACCAGAACTTTACGAGCCCCAAAGTTCTTAGCAGTAGCGTCCAACCAGATGTCGAGCACCTATGCCGAAAACAAATTCTGGAGCAACAAATTTACGCAGTTCGCTCATCTTGCTTCTTCAAGAGAAATAAGCTGATGATTATTAATTATTTCGCCTGGGGCAGACAATATTTCACGCTTCTGCCCTTTAGGATAAGCTCATTATCTGGTTTGAAGGAGTATGGATTGGATAAGCGAAGTAAAATATGCAAGGGATGTCTGGTTCAGCTTATGGAATCGTGATTGAAGGGAGAGATCTAAGGTGGACAAAGCGCTGAGAGATGAAATTAACAGCAGGCTGGAAACCCTTTGTGCCCTGCAGGATCTTCTGCCGCCGTCGGAATTGGATCGGCTGGAGATAGTAAAGGGGGAGATGAACGAGCTGATATCCGAGAAATACGAGCCCTACTTCTGCGGAAATGCCGCCTTACACATTCTCTCGTCCTGCCAGAGGTGCGGCCGGTGCTGCAGGGACGAAAATACAGTTGCCGTATCCGTCGAGGACTGCAGGAAGATAGCAAAGCATCTGGGCATAAGCCTGAAGAGGTTCAATATCGAATACACCAGGCCCCATGCACTGAAGGGCAAGGATGTGGGAAACGCCAGAATGATCCGCAAGGCTGAGAAAGAGCACTGTCCCTTCTACAACGCCAGCCTTCCGGGATGCGCCGTCCACTCAGTCAAGCCCCAGGTGTGCAGTGCAGCCTTTTACCTCTCAAAGATGAATTTGCTGCTCTGCAAGGAGAACGGCAGGTTCAGCACCTTCCCAGAGTGCCCATCCGACCGAGAGCTCAGGGCCAGGATAGAGGAGTTCGGGACGAAGATCAGGAACGACCCTGAGGCAAAGAGCGAACTTGTGAGAACCTTCCAGTCAGACCTACCCGAGATCCAGCTCTTCCGCATCCTCCTCCGCCAAAAGGGCATGGAGATATACTTCGGACGGGAGAAGGCTGCGCGTTTGGCTCGCAAACTGGGCTTAAAAAGGATGCCCTGCGACGAAGAACTTAAGCCGACAGCTCTTCTTTATGCCGTTACACTGCGGGAGGCTGAAAAGGAGGGGTAATGCCCTCTATGAGATACAAACAAGTCAGGTTACAGCTTGCCCTCGATTGCCTTCAGCCGCTTATCGATATCATTCAGCTTTGCCTCGATCCTGTCCAGCGATGCCTGGATGGGATTGAAGGGGTTCACATACGGCGGCGGCGGGTTAATCTCAGGGAGCTCAGGGCGCTCGGGCACTATCAGATTATCTCCGAGATTGGGCAGGCCGGGGACTGGTTCTTTTTTGGGGAACATAATAATAACTGTGCATTGAAATTATTTATATCTCTCCAATTACTCTGAAAGAGAGGATAGCTTGCTGCGCAGCTCCTCCAGCTGGATGGGCTTGCTTATGTAATCGTCCATCCCAGCCTTGAGGCATCTCTCGCGATCTCCCTTCAGAGCATGGGCGGTAAGCGCGATGATCCTCGGCTGATCTTCCGCCTTAAAGCTATTCCTTATGATCCTGGTGGCCTCAAAGCCGTCCATCTCCGGCATCTGCACGTCCATGAACACAATGTCGTAACGCTGCGTCTCAAGAGCCTTCAGCACCTCTCGCCCATTGGCAGCCACATCCGCCCTGTATCCGATTTTCTTTAGCATCTGTAGGGCCACCTTTTGATTCACGGGATTATCCTCTGCCAGCAAGAGTCGTAGAGGAGGTCCTCTATCATTAGATTGGTTCCTTGAAGACTAGCAACTTCATGGGCACAGGAAGAAGAGAATTCGGCTTCGCTGCCTCGGCGATTATTGTGAAGTGGAAGGCTGAGCCCCTGCCAGGCTCGCTCTCGGCCCAGATCTTTCCGCCCATGAGCTCAACCAGCTTCCGGCTTATGGCCAGCCCAAGGCCGGTCCCCCCGTACCTTCGAGTGGTCGATGAATCTACCTGGCGAAAAGACTGAAAGAGCTCGCCTATAGCCTCTTCGGGGATGCCTATGCCCGTATCAGTCACAGAGAAGCCGATCTCGTGCATTCCGGCCTCAACCATGCGTGCGCTGACAGAGACTTCGATCGTCCCATGTTCTGTGAACTTGACGGCGTTGCTGAGGAGGTTGGCCAGTATCTGTCTCAGCCGGGGCTCGTCCCCTGACAGAGTCAGGGGGAACATCTTCATCTACATGGGCCTTCAGCCCCAGGCCTTTCTCAGCTGCCCTGGCTGCGACCAGGTCCAGGGAAGACTTCAGGCAGGCCTTTAACTCAAAGGGCTGGTGCTCCAGGACCATCTTGCCGCTGTCGATCTTGGAGAAGTCCAGGATGTCGTTCACGATTGCCAGAAGGGAGTCGCTGCTGCTGCGGACGATCTCAATATCCTCGCGCTGCTCCGAACTTAGATCAGTTTCCTGCAAGAGCCTGGTCAGGCCGAGGACGGCGTTCAGAGGCGTCCGGATCTCGTGACTCATATTGGCCAGAAACTCCGCCTTGGCCTGCGCCGCCGACTCGGCCGCCTCTTTGGACCTTCGCAGTTCATCTTCGGCCCGCCGCCGGGAGATGGCGGCCCCAATGGATGCCGAGGCTGCCTGGAGTATGGACAGGTCGAAACCGCCCCAGAGCCGATACGAACTGCAGTCGTCGAAGCGGATGAATCCCCAGAACCGGCCTTCCACAGTAATGGGAATGGCCAGGAAGGAGACGACCTTCTGCTGCCTCAGACAGGTCCTCTCCGGCTCAGAAACCTCTCGTACGAGCCCCTTGATGAGATGTCCTGAGGAGAGATCTCCGTGCCAGCGTGGGGAATAGGGACGGCACTTTGCAGGAATATTCGCATTGTCCGAGGGATCGCGTGACCAATGGAAAATCTTTCTAGCGACGAACTCGTTCTCAACCGAACAACTTTCCAGTATCATGACCCGGTCTACCTCCGCAGCTTCGCCCAACAGCTCTATGGTCTGATTTACCGCCGACTTCAGGTCCATCTCAGTAAGGAGGATGTTTGTGGCCAGAGCCACGGCCCCCAGAAGACGGTCTTTGTTGTGCAGGGCATCCTCAGACCGCTTGCGCTCGGAGAGCTCTCGTTCCAGATCAGCGGTGCGCTGCTGGACCTCGGCTGCAAGGA
Source organism: Methanotrichaceae archaeon (assembly GCA_963847095.1). Classification (GTDB taxonomy): domain Archaea; phylum Halobacteriota; class Methanosarcinia; order Methanotrichales; family Methanotrichaceae; genus CAWJYS01. The sequence continues at coordinate 193,146 of CAWJYS010000004.1, forward strand.
AGGAATGACGGCTGCTTATCAGATAGGCCAGAGAAGAGAGCAGCCCCAGAAGGAGAAGTCCTACCCACTGAAACAGCAGCAGAGGCTTCTCTATAGATGCAAACCATCCGCCTGGCGGGATGGCGGCCAGGTCCCAGGAGCCCTCCGGCAGACTGATGTGGTAGACGACTGGAGAAAGACCAAATAGAGAGTCATTTCCGAAGAAGACATGACCGCTTCCATCTCTCAGGGCCACATCAACATCAGGGCCTTCCAGGCCAGAGCCAATGCCGGCCTCTCGCAGGAGGGTGGGAACATCGATGGTAACTGCTACCAGCCCAAAAAGCTCATCTCCCTCATATACGGCCTTGCGGGCCACGGCCCCCAGATCCCCGTTTCTCATGCGGTGAGGATTGCTAAGCACGATCTGGCGGGAAGAGACGGCGCGCGAAACGTCTGCCCGGATGGATGGGTTTGAGGCATTGAGCTGATTGTGGCCCAAGATGAACTCGTTTCCCTTGATGGGATAGACGTAGCTGTCGATCCCGTCCGGCGCTATCACGAAATGGTGGATTCCCGATGTGCTGGCGTACAGTCCTGAGGCGAAGGTATCAAAATCCCCTGCGAAGTGCGAGCCGGTGTGGTTGGTCTTCGTGAGGACGAAGGCGTTCAGGCCTTCGAGAAGGGAGAATCGCTGGTTGATGGATGTGGCCAGAGCGTTGCCGTAAGGGATCAGCTGGGCCTCGACCTGATCGCGCTCGCTTATCAAAAGCTGTCCCTGATACCAGTTTACCGAATGCCACCAGAGCAGCAATAAGAGGATGGAGACGAGCAGAGTGATAAGATAGGCATTACGTTCTGAGCTCACCATTCTCCCTCCACCTACCTCTGCCAAGTCATCGCTAAAATGGCCAGGCTTTCGTACATCAGGCTCTTTAGCGTATATAGAGGTTTCTTTTTTGGGGAAAGAGGAGGATAATACAACGATGTGAAATTAGATATGTGCGGAGAGGGAGGGGACTTCGCACACCGATTTGTCCTCAGGAGCGCCTCATGCAGCCCGATTTTGGATAATCTGTTGATACGCGTCCGCAGCATTAGTGCGTTTTCGCTTCAATGAAGGATCGTCATCCAGGTCGATATGAAACAGGCCGAAGTCGCTGGCCTCGCAAAATTCACAATCCCACTCGCGATTTGAGGTCAATGCCCAAGCGACATATCCCTTCACATTTATGCCGCTATGAACTGCCCTCTGCACTTCTCTGACATGCTCGCGAATGTACGTGGCCCTGTCCATGCCATCTGCTGCTTCCACAGAGCCGTTCTCAAAGATGATCAAGGGCTTGTCCGGGAACATGCTTTGCAGATCCTTCAGGATGCCATTAAGGGCTCCCGGCCAAACCGGCGCCTTGTCGAAATGCCGATAGGCTGCATCCATAAGGCGCAAAATTCGCTCAGGCCGCAGAGCTGAAATGCCCCAATAGTAATCGAGCCCTACGAAATCCAGCTTGCCGGCACAGCTCGATGGGCATAAAAACTCGTCCAGCTCGCCCGCCATCCCCAGGTACCACCAGTTGGTCATGAGCATCGAGGAGAGTATGCTGTACTGTTTAAGGAGAGATTCCAGGAAGGGAAGCCTGGGAAGCAGCAGAGGGATGCGCTTTTCAGTCGTCACCGGGCTGAAGCGCACTCTGTCGGCATCGCCGAATATCTGCCGGGCAAGAGCTCGCGCCAGCTCGATCTCAAGCCCATTAAGCTCGCCCGTACTCGGGTCCAAGCAGGCAAAGCCGGGCAGATCCTGCCTGACTGCTACATTGAGATAGCCGCGATCCTGGATGCGCCTTAGCGCAGTTCCCTCAGGTGCCTTTGACGTTGGACCAAGAGACTCCTCCCTCGGTCTCGCGTTTGCCTTTATGCTCGACCCGGCTATGGTCAGCGCCCGGATGGCCCTGAAAGGCTCCAAAACTCCCTGGCCCGTGCGCCTTTCATATTCTGCCCTCCATTTTGCCCCTCCTTGCGACCTCTTGAATTCCCGAACGACTGAGTCGACCAAATTGAGCAGATCGCCGTCGCCCTGTGCAACGGCTGCAGCGTAGCGTTCGTCATCTGTAAGTCGATCGCCTATCAGCCTGAACATCCCAGGGTGACGCTCCATCAAGCCGTACAGAATCGCATTATCGCCCAGCAGTGCATCTGCCTTTTCCGAAAAAACGGCGTGCAGTGCAGAATCATAATCGTCGACGACCAGAGCATCTGCGCCGGGCATGAGCCTGGGAAGGTCTTTCTCTGAGACAGAGCCTTTGACAACCGCGATCGCCCTGTCGCCCAGGTCCTTAGCTTTCGCGGCACTGCTGTCTTCTCTGACCAAGAGCTGTTGATTGGCAACGAAATAGGCCTCGGAGAACATCACCTGCTGATCTCGCTCAGGGGTCTGTGTCAGGGCTGCCATCGCCACATCCACCTTGCCCTGCAAAAACAGATCGGCCAGGACGCCTTCCCCGACAATAGATGGGCGAAGGGCAAGGCGATCCCTTTGCCTAAGCAATTCCTCGTCCCCCCTTATGCCTAAGACGTTCCTGTTGACCAGCTGCTGCAGCCATCCAGGCAGGCCGTAAAAATATTGATTGACCCCCACCTCGGCATTGGGATTTGCCATCTTGATGATCTCATAGGCTGCTTTATGAGACAGGAACAGATTTCGAACCAGCTTGCCCACTGCCTCAACCTGCTCAATAGCCGTCGTCTCCGGGGGCAGTCCTGGAGGAGCGGCATAGTTTGCGTCCCACCAGGGCTTGAAGTAGCCGCCGATCAGCAGGTTCGGCTCGTTAAACGTGACCCAGTAAGGCACATCCTTGCCGAAGCGCCTGGCGACCTCTGCTACGTAGCCTGCGAAGATAGACGGAAAATCATCTGAGATCATGCCCCCGCGCTGCTCCACGTGGACAGGCCAGGTGAAGTGGTGCAACGTCAGAATGGGCTGCATATGGCATGAGATGATCTTTTCGATCAGGTCCTGGTAATGATCGAAGGCGGCCTGGTTGAACTTGCCCGGCTTGGGCTCGACGCGGGACCAGGCGATCGAGAATCGAAAGGCAGTGCAGCCCAGCTTTTGCGCCAGCTCAATGTCCTCTTCGTAGCGGTTCCAGAAATCGGTTGCCTTCCCGCGCGCTGCCTTTGGACTTCTCACCCGTTCCCACACATCGCGGATGTCGACATGCTCTGGGTCGTAAGCTTCGCACTGGTGATCTGCTGTGGCTACGCCAAACAGGAACGATTCTGGCAGGGGAGGAAGCCTGCCATTGCCCATGAGACCTGCCAGGCTGTCTCTCCAATTCATGGAAGTCCCTTCCACAAAGTTATTTTCATCTCTGCCAGGGATATGGATATAAATTTATTCATGAATCTGTCCGCCTCCTTTCGAATTTCGATGCTGAACTGCACTTATTGCATGTAATTAATCGATATAAATTAGTATCGTAAGTAGATGAAATTCGGATGTGAAATATGTCCGCAAGTCGCCTGGAATTAGAGAAAATTATCCTTGGGCCACCTTTGGGATGACATCATGGCCATAATGGCATAATGACATAATGGCCATTAAATGCGCCGTCCACTGCCAATCGCAGGAGATGCCACCCGGGCCCAATGATTGTTTAGTCGACTTTCTTTTGAGCGACGATGATGATCGAGTACGACCCGTCTACGTCTTCGACAGTAGGATAGGCCGCAACATATGAAAGCCACCGGATCATCTCGGGAGAATGCATTGACGGCTCGTCTGAGAGCTTTCGTCCGATCCGCTTGGCATTTGATAGCTGTTGTTCCCTTCTATGAAGCGCTTTTGACCATGACTGTCCCAGCCTATAAACTACCCGCATCCCTTGACCCTCCACCATCCTGCAAAGCGACCCAAAGCTGAACCATTGTTTATGGGATTTGTTCCTTGGCAGGCCGGCGCTATCGCCCGACTCGTACAGCACGTTTGGAACAGAGCATATGAGGAAGCCGCCCGGCCGCAAAATTCGGGAGAACTGGGATGCGGCTCTATTGGGATCGACCAGATGCTCAAGGGTCTCAAAGCTCACAACCGCATCGACAGACCCCTCCTCGATATCTGGAGCTAAATCTTCGCTATCTAGATCTTTGTTGAGGAACCTGACGTTGGGACTATTGCCCCTTTTAGATGCCGCCTCAATCAGTTCCTGGCTGCTATCAACTCCGATGACGGTCCTGGCTATCCCGCAAAGCTCAAAGGTGCCGTATCCCATTCCACAGGAGACGTCGGCCACGATGCTCGGCCGATGTTGCCTCAAGAAATCTGCTGCAAAAAGGTAGCGGCCCAGGTACTCTGCCTTCCTCCAGAGGTTGGAGTCCCCTGGGTCAAAGGGGTCTATCTGATCCAAGTTGCCGCCGAAAGCCGAGTTGGATGACATTTTGAGGCCATTTAAGTGCTTTTTGGTTTGATGTTCCTTTGATGAGTACAAAAATCCGTCGATGCTCCTCTTGTTTGCCTTCCTGCCCTCAAAAGTAAAATATTGATAGGAAAGAGCATGACGCAAACTCCGGTCTTCAGGCCGAAGTAAATCCGTACACTTCCTGGATTACTTTCGCTCTGCGTTCCAAAGCTCTATATTCAAACACACTCAGAAGGAAAACAAATGAAGACTGCCTACAAGTTCAGGATGTATCCAACCAAGCAACAGGAGGCTATGTTAGACTTAACTCTCGAAACTTGTAGACATCTCTATAATTTGGCGCTGGCTGACAGAAAGACTGCTTACGAGGTTGAAGGTGTTAGCAGAACATATGAGGATCAGGCTGCTATGTTTACCGCCGAAAGAAAAAACGGCAACTTCAGCGGCATTTATGCCCATTGTCTTCAGGATGCGATTTGCGTAAAGTTTTAAGATTTTCGATACTGGCGTACCAGCTATCGAATAGAACGATTCGGGGCTGAAATGCTAGATCTCTTGCCTGATAAAGCATCTCACGAAAGTGGTCGTTTTTCGTCTTGCCGTCAACATCTATATCGTAGATTAGTAAGTCAACAGGAATTATCGCGTTACCATCGTCCAGAGATACGTGCAAATATTGATACCGTTCACCAATTGATGATGCTTCCCGCTCCACTGATGATATACTAAGCTCATGTTTTTGGCATATGGCTTATCTAAAATAGTATCATCGATGATCAGGAAACCTTTTTGAAGTTGAATAATGCCCTTTACTTCATCCCATAACGCTTCCGTATCGGGAGGCTGTCTTTGCAAAAGACGGGTAAAGGCATCATGTGATGGAGAATTATCTCCTTCGGCTGACATCTTGCAGCTTCAGTGCATAAAAAACGTACTGATTAAAAAAAAAATTAAGAAGGCTGGATAAGTCCTTCAAAGCCTTTTTCAGAAGGGTTAAGGCAGGAGAGAAACCAGGTTATCCCAGGTTCAAGGGCAAAGGTTGGTATAAATCTTTCACGTATCCCGATGCTGGCACAGGATACAAGATTGAAGGCTCAAAGCTGACTCTCTCCAAGATAGGTTCTATCAGGATCTTCAAACATCGCGAAGTAGAAGGCAAGATCAAGACTTGTACCATCAAAAAGCTAAAACCAAGGTCGTTAGACTCCATCAGAAAATCCAAAACCATAGAGATGAGTTCCTACATCAGGTATCCAGGAAGCTTGTAGATTCAGCGGATCTAATTGTATTTGAAAACTTGAATATCCAGGGAATGTTGAAGAACCATCACCTAGCAAAGCATATTCAAGACCATGCTTGGGGCAAGTTAATCCAGTTCACTCAGAGCAAAGCTGCAAAGGCTGGCAAAGTGGTAGAACTGGTGAATGCGAGGTATACGTCTCAAAAGTGCTCTCAGTGTGGTATAATAGTTCCAAAAACACTGGCAGATAGAGTTCATCTTTGCCCTAACTGTGGGCTAGAGATAGACAGAGATATCAATGCCAGCTTAAACATTGTCACCCTCGGACTGAGGGGAAGAGCCTATCGAGATACTGCAATAGCAGATCGTTGAAGTAGGAAGCCCCGGTCTTTAGGCCAGGGAGGAAGTCACGGGAAAGAGATTTTATATCCCATGAGGTGGTCTGCTTTTGAGAACGAATATAAAAGGGCCAGCGGCGAGCCTGCATGCCAGAGGCGAGCAATATTATAAAATCAATAAAAATGCCATCGACGGCCCGTGAGCTGCCAATACCGTGTGGGATTCCATGATCACCAGGGAAGATGTGGAGCATATCAGCTGGCTTGCCAGCATTAAGATAGAGGATGAGGAGAAGGATGAGTTCGTGGAGCAATTCAACTCCATTCTGGATTACTTCCACCAGCTCGACGAGGTTGATACAGAGGATGTAGAGCCCACTTACCGCGTGGTGGACCTGTCCAACGTCTTTCGAGAGGACGCGGCATGCAAGTCCCTCTCGCAGGAGGAGGCGCTGAAGAATGCACCCAGAAGGGAGAACGGCTACTTCAAGAGCCCGAGGATCGTGTGAACATGCTCTCTCAATTGAAAGAACAGCTTCCAGCGGAGTCTGCTGAGGAGTATCTAAGCAAGCTCTTTGAAAAAATCGAGAAGAGCAGGCTCAACGCCTTCACAACTCTGGCAAAGGAGAGCGCTTTGGCCCGGGCAAGGGAGTTCGATCGTAAGCCATGGGGCGGCCTGATGGCAGGCGTTCCCATTGCCATAAAAGAGTGCATTTCCACCCGCGGAATTGAGAGCAACTGCAGCTCAAGGATTCTGAGGGGTTACGTCCCGCCCTACGATGCTCATGTCATCGAGAGGCTGAAGGCAGAGGGCGCTATCATCATGGGCAAGACCAACATGGATGAGTTCGCCATGGGAACTTCAACTGAAACGAGCTGCTTTGGCCCGACGAGAAACCCATGGGATTTGAACTGTGTGCCAGGCGGCTCCAGCGGCGGAAGCGCAGCCTGCGTTGCAGGAGACGAAGCCCCCTGTGCTCTGGGCTCAGATACAGGCGGCTCAGTGCGCTGCCCTGCCTCATTTTGCGGAATCGTGGGCCTCAAGCCCACTTACGGCCTGGTCTCCAGATTCGGCTTAATCGCCTACGCCAACTCGCTTGAGCAAATAGGACCGCTCACGAGCACAGTGGAGGACACGGCCATGCTCATGGAGGTCATTGCGGGCCACGACTGGAGGGACTCGACATCGGCAGAGAAGGGAAGCTACCTGCCCAGCTTGAGAGATGGTGTGAAGGGCCTGAAGATCGGCATACCCAAGGAGTACTTCGGAGAGGGCGTGGACAAGCATGTGGAGAAAGCAGTCTGGGACGCCATATCCGTCCTGGAAGGCCTGGGGGCATCCTGGAGAGAGGTCAGCCTCCCACACACAAAATACGCTTTAGCGGCCTACTACGTCATAGCCATGAGCGAAGCCTCCTCCAACCTGGCCCGCTTCGACGGTCTGAGGTACGGCCTTCGCGTTGGCGAGGATAAGGACTGGCATACCACCTTCTCAGAGATCAGGTCGCAGGGTTTCGGCCCCGAGGTGAAGAGGAGGATACTTCTGGGAACATATGCCCTCTCAGCCGGCTACTACGGACGCTACTACCTAAAAGCCCTGAAGGTGAGGACGCTGATAAAGGACGACTTCCTGAAAGCATTCAAGGACGTTGACATCGTGGCAGGCCCCACAATGCCCATTCCCGCCTTCAGGATCGGTGAGCGCATCAACGATCCGCTCTCGCTATATCTGGCAGATGTATTCACAGTGCCAATCAACTTAGCGGGCGTTCCGGCCATATCCGTGCCCTGCGGCTTCGCCGATCATCTGCCCATTGGCCTTCAGCTCATAGGCAAGCACTTCGACGAAGCCACGGTGCTGCGAGCGGCCCACGCCTTCGAGGCGGCCACGCCCTTCCACGAGAAGAGGCCGGAGGTGGTCTAGATGGAGAACGATGTCATCATCGGCCTGGAGATTCACGTGCAGCTCAACCGCCTGCAGTCCAAGATGTTCTGCGGCTGCTCCACTGCCTACCACAACTCCGAGCCCAACACACACACATGTCCCGTCTGCCTGGGCCTTCCTGGGTCCCTGCCCGTGCTCAACAAGAAGGCTGTGGAGTACGGCATCAAAGTCGGCCTGGCCCTGAACTGCCAGATAGAAGAGGAGACGCTCTTTTACAGGAAGAACTACTACTATCCCGACCTTCCCAAAGGCTTCCAGATCAGCCAGTACGATTATCCCCTGTCGACGAAGGGTCGCATCATGATCAGGGGCGATGACGGAGCTGAGAGGAATATTCGCATCAATCGAGCACATATGGAGGAGGACCCCGGGCGACTCGTGCACGCCGGCACCATTGACAAGGCCAAGTACACCATGGTGGACTACAACCGCTGCGGCATGCCTTTGCTAGAGGTCGTGACCGAACCCGATCTGCATTCTCCCAAGGAGGCGCGCGCCTTTTTGGATAAGCTGAAGAGCATTCTCGAGTACTTAGACGTCTTCGATGGCTCTCTGGAGGGGTCCATGCGCGTAGATGCCAACATCTCCCTGAAAGGAGGAGACCGATCAGAGGTTAAGAATATCTCCGGCTTCAAGGGAGTGGAGAAGGCCCTCTCCTACGAGATCACCCGTCAGAAGAATCTGCAGCGCCGCAATATCAAGGTTGTACAGGAAACCCGCCACTTCGATGAGATCAGGAACATAACCGTCTCCATCAGAAGCAAAGTGGGAGCCCACGACTACCGTTACTTCCCAGAGTGCGATCTGGTTCCCTTACGCATCGCTTCATGGGTGCCGGCGGTAAAAGCCCAGCTGCCCGAGCTGCCGGATGCCAAGAGGGAGAGGTTTGTAAAGCAGTACGGCCTGGCGGATGACCACGCCAAGTCACTGACATCAGAGATCAAAGTGGCTAACTTCTATGAGGCCGTGGCTGCCAAGGCTCCACCAAAGCCGGCTGCCGTCTGGGTGGCAGATGTGCTGAAAGGGGAGCTGAACTACCGCGACCAAGGCATTGATCGCTTCTCTCCAGAGCACATGGTCGAGATAGTGAACATGCTCGCCGCTAACAAGATCACGGAAGACGGCGCCGTGGAGATCATCAGAACCCTCCTGGACAAGGGCGGCTCTCCGCAGGAGATAGTTAAGGATAGGGGCCTTGGCAAGGCTGAGGACGAGGCTGTGGGGAAGGCCGTGAAGGAGGCAGTAGCAGAGTCGTCTGCAGCTGTTGCCGACTACAAGGCAGGGAGCCAGAGGGCATTGAACTACATAGTGGGCCAGGTTATGAAGAAGACTAAAGGAAGGGCTGGTCCTGCCGAGGCTCACAGGCTGGTCAAGGCAGAAGTGGATAAACTGTAGGTTTCCAAGGGATGCTCTGCCGCCTTTGACCTTTTCATGGCGGAAGGGCTTCCCTTCAGCCACGCTCTTTTTCGTCGATCCTCGAAGAGACAACTATTACAAGGATACTTTTAAGAGTGTTGGCTTATGCATTGAGAATTTTATTAAGAATCAATATAGATTGCTTCAAATGATAGACACACTCTGGTTCTTGCAGCAAATTTTCCAGGCAGGAATAATTCATCCCCCGACAATACAGGCTCAAAGGGCCTTGGCCATGTAAGGCCCTTTTAGATCGTATCCCAGCCGTCTGTAGTATCCCCTGGCCCCAATTCCGCTGGTGATCTCCAGTGCCCCATAGCCTTTCTCCCTGGCCAGCTCTTCAGCTGCCTCCACCAGCCTTGCCCCATAACCCCTGTGCTGCCACCCCTCTTTCCTCGTCCCCAAGGGAACCAGCGGACCGTAGACGTGCAGTTCCCTGACGCGGGCTGACCTGCCCAGGCGCAGGCGCAGGAACCCTAGCAGAGTCTCCTCTTCATCCTCGAAAGAGAAGAAGTGCTCTTCTCCCCCGCAGGCCTCGTAGACCTCGTGTTTTAGTTCGAAGCTGCCCTCGACCACGCCCCTCAAGCCCGCCTCACGGCAGCGGATGCAGCGGCATCTTCCGCCGCGCCCTTTGAGCCTCAGGCTTGCCAGCTGGCGTAGGTTGGACTTCTTCACCCCCGCGGCTATGAGCTGCGCGGGGATGTCTCTCTGCACTCGCTGCAGCCGCACGTAAGGAGGGAGCAACTCTTTGATGCGGGAGACCAGCTCTGTTGCATCTTCGTCCCCCAGAGGATGGTATTCTCCCCGCCTGTAAAGCTCATAGAGCTCTGTTCCCTCTACCACTAGAGTAGGGTAGATCTTGAGGTAGTCCGGACGGAAGCGACTGTCAGAGAAGAGGTCTCGAAATACCTCTAGATCCTCCCCAGGAGTCGTGCCAGGAAGCCCCGGCATCATGTGAAAGCCGACCTTCATCCCCGCCTCCCGGAGGCTGCGGTTGGCCATTACTGTGTCCTGCACCGTATGGCCTCTCTTCATCCTCAGAAGGGTCTCGTCCCTGATGCTCTGAACCCCCAGCTCCACTTTGGTGCCGCCCAGAGAAAGCATGCGCTCTACCTGCTCTGGACGACACCAGTCAGGCCGGGTCTCGAAGGTGGTGCCTATGTTTCTCACAAGCGCGCTTTCGTTGGCCTGCGCCACCTCCTGGAAAGATCTCCACCCCGGCCTTTCCTCCGGTGTGCTGGGGTAGTCGTTCATGGCCTCCAGGCAGCGTTTTATGAACCAGTGCTGGTAGCCCAAAGGCCTTGAGGTGATGGTTCCGCCCATAATGATCAGCTCTGCTTTATCCAGGGGATGGCCGATCTCATCCAGCTGTCCCAGCCGCGCCCTGACCTGCTCATAGGGATCGTAGTTATGCTGCCCGGCGCGAAGAGCTGCGGGCTCCCGGCCAGTGTAGCTTTGCGGAGAGGGACAACCTATGCCGCCGGGGCATGGGACGCAGGTTCCGTGAGGGCAGCGGGCGGGGGATGTCATGGCAGCGATCACGGAGACGCCTGATAGAGTCCGCGTGGGCTTTCGCACAAGCATCTTCAGCCTCTCGCGCTCTTCCGGCAAGGCCTGGCCCAAGATATCGGCGTTGCTGGGAAGGGAGGAGAGACGGTGTTTCGAGGCAAAGTCTTTCTTTTGCGACTCCAGGTCGGCCTCGCTCGCGATCTCGCCGGAGAGGATGGCGTCCACAATATTCCGCAACGAACTCACTCTACCCAACTCACCAGCTCTTCTGCTGCCCTTCTGGGCGGCGCATTTGGCGACTCCGCGGGCCAGCCCAGGGAGATGATGGCCACAGGGAGAACGTGCTCCTCCAGGCCGAGGGCCTCTCTCACTATCTGGTCGTCGAATGCCCCGTTCCAGCAGGCCCCCAGGCCCATATCGTGCGCCGCCAAAAGAAGACACATGGTGGCAGCATCGGCATCTTGTATGGCGTAGAGGCTCCCCCGGTCACCATATCTGCTCGAAGAGCGGTCAACATCGGCGCATACTACTATGATCAGAGGCGCTGTCTCTATCTGGCTCTGCCCATAGGCCGCCATGGCCAGGGCCCTTGCTATTTCCTTTCTGGTTATTATCACATACTTTCTGGCCCTGAGGTTTCCGGCGGAGGGCGCATCCTCTGCGGCATCTATCAGCTTTGAAATAGTCTCCCTGGAAACGGGCCTGTTCTCGTATCGTCTTACTGACCTTCGATCTTTTAGGACTTGGCGAAATTCCATCAATGAGGGTTAAGGGCTGCAAAGAATAAGAAATTTCTTGACAGCAGAATCTGCCTCAGAGGTACTCGCAAAGGAAGAGAGGCTCATGCCTGCCCAGCTGCCGCAGGGCCAGGCCTTCCTCGCTCATGACCATATAGGTATTGGGCAGATCTTCAGGTCCCTTGCATGCCTCGCGCGTAAAGCTGCCGGTGTTGACAGCCATGGGACCGCCCCTTCTCTGAAAGAGGTCTGCCTTGTGAGTATCACCGTATACGAAGCAGTCCACCTTTCCAGCCCCCTGGTCGCGGATGAACTTCAGTATGGCCTCGTACTGCCTCTCCACCGGCGTGAACCGCAATGTCCTGAGTATTTCGGACTTGGCGCGGTGAAAGATGCTCGAGACCTTCCAGAGCCGCTCTTCGAAGTCCACCATCTCCCCGATGTAGCTTGAGCGGTAGATGCTCTCGTAGGCATATGTCATCATCATCTCCAGGTCTGAAGGAGATATCTCTTCACCAGAGAGCCTTCGCAGCTGCTCCACAACAGAGATGGAGAAGGCCTGGACGCCGTCCAGATGATGGCCGTGGGTGAACAGATAGACCCTGCTGCAGCATCTGGCCTTGTAGGTGGGATAGCGCATCTCCATCTGCAGGCCGTTTATGGACTGGCTCCACCGCAGGTTGGGAGTGTAGATAGGATAGAGGTCCCCACTGGCTGCCCTTTCCAGGAAATCGCTCTCCTGGCTCATGACAGTCAGGTGGTGGTCGTGGTTTCCCACCACGTACTTTACCTTCAGGTCCAGCTCACAAAGCCTCTGAAAGAAATATCTCGAATCGCGTATGGCCTTCTCCGGCCGGACCCTCCAGAAGTCGAAGATATCGCCCAAAAGCACCACCTCATCGCAGCCCTGTCCGTGCCTCCAGATCTCCCTGAAAAGGCTATCAACGGTTTTTTGGTCTGCTAAAGTCGATGATTCCAGGCCAAAATGAGTATCCGAGATCACGACAGCAGACGGCATGATCCTCTCCCCTTCACATCCCCAGGAATGGTTATAACTGTTATTATTTATAAATATTATGAGCCAAATCGTCCTTCGATCGTGAGGCCAGAGGAATCATCCCCTGCGGAGCAAAAGGCAAAAATATGTGTCTAGGAAGCTCTTACCCAAGGATGATCGATATCGCAATTCCAAAAGGGAGCCTTCTCAACCAGACGCTGCAGCTCTTCGAGCAGGCTGGCCTTGAGGTCAGAAGGACAGAGCGCGAATATAACGCCAGGATCAAGGACCCCCGTATAGGCAAGGTGAAGATCCTCAGGCCCCAGGAGATACCGGCGTACGTGGCTAAAGGCTACTTCGACCTGGGGATATCAGGCACTGATTGGATAATGGAGTCCGGATCTGTTGTTGAGACCGTCTGCGAACTGAACTACGGCAAACAGGGACCGGGCAGGGTGAAGCTGGTGGTGGCAGTTCCCGACGGCCAAAATATCCACAGCGCCCGCGATATACCTCCCGGAAGCCGCGTGGCCACAGAATATCCCAACCTGACCAGATCGTTCTTCCAGGGCCTGAGCATACCCGTCGAGATTCAGTTCTCCTACGGAGCAACAGAGGCCAAGGTGCCAGAGCTCACAGATGTGGTGGTGGACTTAACCGAGACCGGCTCAACCTTGAAGAAGAACGGCCTCAAGATCATAGACGTGATGCTGGAGTCCACCTCAGAGCTGATAGCGAACAAGAAGAGCTGGGCCGATCCAGAGAAGCGCGAGGACATCCTGGCCATAGAGACGCTTCTCTCGGCGGTGATCAGGGCCAGGGGCAAAGTCCTGCTGGCAATGAACGTTCCAGAAGACAGGATCAAGGACGTAATCGCCATTCTGCCAAGCATGAAGAACCCCACAATATCCAAGCTCTACAACTCCGGCTACTACGCCGCTGAGACTGTGGTGGACAGATCGCAGGTGAACCTGCTCATACCCCAGCTCAAGAAGGCGGGAGCAGAGGATATCCTGGAGCTGGCCATCTCCAAGATAGTTCCCTGAGAGCCTCCAATAGATTTTTGATCGGCCTGATGGCGAACTATAATTCCTCTTTTGACTAATTGCCTAATAAGTTCTTTGTGCCTTTGTGTCTTTGTGGTGATCGG
>CAWJYS010000005.1:0-627665 GCA_963847095.1 Methanotrichaceae archaeon
CACAGTTAATGCTCCTCTTCAAAATCTAGGACAATGATTTCACTTTATTCAAGCACCTTTGTGCCCGTGTTCCCATCTTCCTAGCTTTATTTGTCATTCATACCTCCCTCCTTCCCTAGGGGGCCCACATCTCGGCCCCCGCCTTACTCTTGTAGTTATAATGTTAAGCCAATAACGAAATTGGATTTTGTTGGCTACTTTTTAATTCTAGTGATAGGTTGAGCCAAATGTCATGTATTAAGTCCCAACCCTTTTTTGCAGTTTTGATGGAACTTAGGTGTAAAAAGTGGGAAATAGTCTAACATTTAGGTATAATGGTGGCCTCCACTTGCCACTCTTTTAGGAAAATCATGGAAAAAAGGAAAAACCATAAATAAATAAGGCTAGCAAGACACATGCTTTATGATAAGGGAATCCAATGGGCATGCCACCTCATTAAAAATATTTCACTTGGATTTAATAAGTACAAGTGTGCAATATCCATTGGTACTACTATTTTTGAGGGGTCATAGGTAGGCCCCATCACTAGATAATAGGATGTTCCCTCATAACAAAAGATGCATTAAATAGAACAAGCCTTAGAGAGTCCCTAGAGTAGAGCTTCCATCTTTTGTTATGAGGGGAACATCCTATTATCTAGTGATGGGTGGAGACTGGACAACGAAGTCAAGACCGGCTGGGTGGAGATGCATACAAAAGATGCAGAGGAACTCGGGATAGACGACGGCGATATGGTCCGGGTTTCATCACGCAGGGGCGAGATAGAAATTCCTGCAAAGGTGACGGAAGACATCAAAATTGGAGAGGTTTTCATACCGTTCCATTTCAAGGAGTGCCCAGCCAACATCCTGACCAACAATGCAGTTGACAGCGTCTCAAAGATCCCTGAATATAAAGCGTGTGCAGTAAAGGTCGAAAAGATAAAGGAAAAGGATATTGGGTGAAAGGATTGAACGCAAAGGGCGATCTGATATATGCCTGGGCCAGCGATCCTCTGAGCAGAGAAAAGGGCGAATCAGGAGGGGCGGTCACAGCCCTGTTGAGGTTTGCCCTTGAGGAGGGCATGGTGGATGCGGTGCTTGCGGTCAAGAAAGGCGCAGACATATTCGACGCGAGACCAGTCTTTATCACAGACCCTGACGAGGTTGTGGAGACTGCTGGATCCATCTATGGTGGCACGCTTCTGCTCTCGAAGCTTTTCGGGAAGTACCTGAATGGCGCGAAAGATTTGAAGGTAGCTGCTGCCCTTAAGGGATGCGATGTGATGGGGGTCTACGAGCAGGCAAAGAGAGGGCAGCTGAATCTGGATAATGTGCTGATGGTCGGCCTAAATTGCGGAGGGTCCATTACCCCTGCCATGATGAGGCGCATAGCATCCGAGATCTTTGAGGTAGATCCCTATTCGGTGGAAAAAGAGGCGATGTACAAGGGGCGTTTCCACATCACCTATGACGGTTTGCATAAGGACATTCCCAATCAAGGAACTTGAAGAACGCGGCTATGGCAGAAGAAGCAACTGCAGACGCTGCAAGATGAAGATCCCAAGGCAGGCGGATCTCGCCTGCGGGCAATGGGGTGTGAGGTCGGATCTAACGGGAAAGGCCACATTTGTCGAAGTATGCAGCGGGCGTGGAGCAGATTTGGTCAACAGTGCCCTGGAGGCCGGGGCCATAGGAACAGACGTTCCCGACGACGCCTGCATCAAGGCCCGCAGAAGAAGGGAGAATTCGATACTGAACCTGGCAGACAAATGGCGCGAGAGAGACTTTACACCATTGAGCAACAGCCGCGAGCGCCTAAAAGAGATGATGGAAGAGACTGCCCGGTGTATAAAATGCTACACCTGCGTAGAGGTATGCCCCGCCCTGTTCAATACCGTCAAGCCCTATATCACCTCATTCCCTGGCAAGGTCCCACCAGAGTTTGGGTTCCATCTGCTGCGCTACTCCCACGTTGCCGATTCATGCATAGACTGCGGCCAGTGTGAGGAGCTGTGCCCCGTGGATATTCCAAATGCGCTTTTCATGCATGCGATCGAGGCCGACCTTGAAGCGCTGTACGGTTATCATGCGGGCGAGGATATGTCAAGGCCTGTTGCGGCGATCATGGAAGAACCCGATATTTGAGATGCAGGATTGTAAGGGAAGTGGGAGTAACAATCTAGCCTTCAGAGAGCCCCAACCGAGCGCTCTTAAAACCTGTTGATGAAATAGACCAAGGCGCTATGATGACAAGGCCTGCCTGATCTGTGATGAAGATATTGAGTCCTGAGCGCCCCTAGAGGTCACAGCCCGGCACCAAATCGCACCCTGTGCAACGGTAGCATCCCGTCAGGGCCATGTCACCGCGCAGATCGTGCCTGTCCAGGGCTCTGCGTGCGTATCGAGCCAGACTGAGCAGCCTTTCCGCCGACGGCCTGTTCATCTCTATTTCCCCGACGCGCAGAGGATGAGGGTAGACGGCCCGAAGAACCGGCAGCACGCCCATCTCAGCCAGCTCGTCTATTCCAGAGCGAAGCGTTCTGTCAGACTCACCCAGGCCCACTATCGCGTTGGAGAAGACCCTGTTCCTGCCGAAGATCCCAACTGCTTCGGCCAGGGCTTCCTTGATGGCCTCCATGCTCTGGCCTGGACAGACCCTTGTGAAGAGATCAGGATCTACGGTCTCCAGGTTGTACTTCACTTCGTCCGCACCCACGTCCTTCAGTATCCTGTTCACTCCAGGGAAAGGGCTGACCGAGACGCCTATTGGCACGCCGAAGCTTTTAAGATCCCTAACGATCCCTGCGACGCGCTCTGCCTCGTGCTCAGGCGATATTTCCACGCCGCTGGTGAGCGATATGGCCTTGAGGCGGCCAGTAGCTGCTGCCTGCTCAACCATCTCCCTAACACTCTGTGGGGATTTTGTACCTCCCTGCAGCTTGGGCACTGCGCAAAACTTGCAGTCGTAGATGCAGCGTTCAGAGACGGTGATGTAGGCCTGCTCTGGACAGTGAAAGAGGGGCTCCACCAAACGGCCGCGCGCTATCTCCTTCTCGCCCTGCATGAGGGCCACGCCCTCGCCGCGCCTCTCCAGCCGAAGCGTTGAGCGCTCCACAACGCTCAGCCTGACAATTCTTTCTCCGGAGCGAAAGAAGATCGATTGGCCGCCCGCGCCGGGACCGGCGGTAGATGACTGTCCTAAAGCCGCAGGCTCGGAAAGCTCTACGGTGCCTGCTGAGAGAAGACAGGCCTTGGTTTCGAGATCCATCGCAGTTAACTGTGAAGTTCACCTTAAAGAAATCACCCCTGGAAGAGCTCTTTAACCACTTCTGCCCAATATATTCAGGATGATCCTGCTCCTCTTCCGCGACAGAAACTCTCTCTCGGAGGTCGCCCTTCTCAAGAGCGCTATTGAAGAGTGTTACGCACCATTCGGCCTGAGGGTGCAGGATTGCGGCTACCTTTACGTTCCATTCCGGGGGCAGAGCCTCAACGCGGCCAGGCTTCTGAACTACCTTGGCAAGGCATCGGGCTCTGAGAGGTCCCTTTGGCTGGTGGATAGCGAAATATTCTATCCCGAGATAGGTCCCGTCTTCGGCTGCTCGACAGAAAAGTCGGCCCTATTATCGGCTGCGGGCCTGGATACGGATGTTTTGGTCAAGGAAGCCCTGCACGAAGTGGGCCATCTCCTCGGCCTGGAACACTGCAGGAACAGATGCATCATGAGCCTCTCCGAGAGCAGGGCAGAGGCTGAGAAGAAGCCTTCTCAGCTCTGCCAAAGCTGCTCCGCCCGGCTTATGGCCGCAGCAGGCGCAGCAGGACGAGAGCGCTAAGAGCTCTTTTTAGCTCACGGTCACGACGTTGCTATAGCCCAGGATCGGCCGGTTGATATCATCTCCGAACATCCTGAAGTCGTACTGCCCAGGCTGCGAGGGAGCGCGGAATGTCATGCTGCCGCAGCTCTTGCTGCCAATGCGCCTCTTCTCGACGTGGAACTTATCAGGCCGCATTATGCCGTACATGCCCAAAACGCCAGAGCCTGAAGCTGGTGCTCCCCAGAAGGTCACAGTGATTGTGCCGCCCGGAGCCACGTGCGATGGTTCAGCGATCACCTTAATCCCCAATCTGACTTCCACCTGCACGACGCCGCTGGTGACCAGTGGCTGCGATCCTTCGCTCTCGAACATCCTGAACTCGTAAGCGCCCGCCTCAGTCGTGGAGAAGGCCAGTGTGCCTGTCTGGCGGCCACTTAGTTGCTGCCAGGAGATCGCATCTGCACCGCCCGGCCTGTACATGCCTATCCAGTCCTTTTCCAGCCCCGGCGCTCCGGAGAAGGAGACGTAGATCTTCTCGCAGGTGCTGGCTGGAGAGGGCGAGGCGGTTATTCGCGGAACGGTCACATTG
Organism: Methanotrichaceae archaeon; assembly: GCA_963847095.1. GTDB lineage: Archaea > Halobacteriota > Methanosarcinia > Methanotrichales > Methanotrichaceae > CAWJYS01. The sequence goes on from CAWJYS010000005.1 coordinate 4,386, forward strand.
AAGGGGAAAGAGAGGATCTCAGTGCCGTTCTTATCGTACATTCGCAGTCTGTAGGAGCCCTCCTCATCAGGCGCAGTGAACTTGAGGTTGCCTGAAGTATTCTGGCCCAGATGCTGGTCTCCCCAGGTCTCATTTCCTTTAGCCAGGCTGGCCCATGCCTCGAAATTGACGGGGGCCGTGAATTTCACGCCCATCTCGCTTCCTGGCAGGAAGCTGTACTTTGTCGGCAGTAGCTCTGACCCGCCCGGACCAGAGCCAGATGATCCGCCGGAAGCCCTTGGACTGGTTGAAGCCGCCAGGGGGAACCTGTCGACGCTCGACCCGCCAGAAATCCTGTACTCTTCGTCGCAGATCTTTCTGCCCTCGCAGCCCTCGGCGGGATCGTTGAAGTCGCTGTAGTTGTTTCCCACCCTGCCGTTGTCCCACCGATTGAGGCCGTCGTCATAGGCGTTCTCCCGGTTGGAGAGGTTGTTTTGGTAGAGGGTGTTGTTTGCATAGCCGCGGGACTCTGAGGACTGGCTGTTGTAGGAGATGTAGACGCCCTTTCCCTCAGACTTCACATCGCCGCTGCTGTTGCGGTAAGCTAAATCGATCCCTTCCTCATTGTCCAGGATATCGTTTCTCCTTATGATGTTGTCCCGGGAGTTATCCAGGGATATGCCGCCCCAGTTGTCTCCTGCGTAGTTGTACTCCACGATGTTCTTTGCAGAGCCTTCCAGATATATGCCATCAAACCTGTTTCCAGTGGCGATATTTCCCCTAATGGTGTTTTCCTGGGAACCCTGCAGTTTGATGCCGTACCTATTATCATTGGCAGTATTGTCTTCCAGAAGATTGTAGCTGCTGTTCTTCAGGGATAGGCCCTCGTTGCGGTTTCCTTCAACCGTATTTCCGATGATGGTGTTGTTATGGGACTCCAGAAATACCATGCCCGCGTTGCCGTTTCCGCTGGCTGCATTGTTCCTGATGACGTTGTTCTTGGAGATGACCAGGACTCCTGCATCAGTTCCCCAGCTGCTAGAACTCCTTGCTAAGAAGCCCTCCAGGGTTATGCCGTCTGCAGATAGAACGATGGCAGGACCATCGTCAGTATCCACAAAGGGCATTCCACTTCCTGAGTCTATGCCCCTCAGGGTTAGCGGCTTGTTGACATCGATGCTCTCTTGATACGTGCCGCTGTAGACTTCGATGGTATCCCCTGACGTTGCGGCATTAATGGCCGCCTGGATGCTATCTCCCTCGTGGACAGCCACCACGGCGTTCGCGCCTCCTGCCAGCAGGAAGAACGCAGCTATTACTAACACAGCTAGCTTCTTTGGCATGGCATTCATACGGATATGCCAATGCCTAAGGAGTATAAAACGCCATTCCTTTTCTCGTGCATCATGCTTAGGCGTCAGTAGATAGCTCTTTTTTAAGTCCCAATGGGAAGAGTTCCTGCCAGAGGACTCGACCGTTCCAGCCTTCCGGCTATCTTTTTAAGCAAGAATGACGATTCTCCTAATATGGAGTGCAAAGGGAACTGCCGGGAGTTTTGCTCCTGGATCGAGACTCTGCCCTGTCACGTGAGGTACACCCTTCCCAGGGAATCCCTTCCGAAGCTTCCCGAGTGCTTCCGGGAGACCATTTTAGGAGAGATGGTGGACGGCGCAGGAAGGCAGCTAAGGGGGCCGCACGGCTCTCACGTCCACGAGTTCCCGGACAGATGGGTGCTCCACAGAGACCTGGTAGACGCGGGCAAAAACCCCATCGGCCATCTGCTCAGAGATGCGCCCGAGTACCCGACGTCGCTTCTCCTGGGCGCTCTGGCTGGACTGGCTATTGGCAGACGATCCAGAAACAAGGCCATGCTTGCAGCGGGCCTTACCAGCACCCTCGCCCTGGTCTCGGGGAAGATGATGAAGCTACTTAACGGAGACCCTAGCGACGGCCATAGCGAAGGCCCTAAGCGGGCCTCAAAGGAGAGATAGACATCGTGGCCTTCAACGATTATCTGGTGTACTTTGCCTACGCATTCGCCTCCATATTCGTAATAGTAAACCCAATTGAAGCCACAATGGTCTTCATCTCCCTCACATCAGGGCTGAAAACAGAGGAGAAGAAGAAGATCTACTGGCGAACTACGTCTGTGGCCTTTGCCATAGCCCTGCTCTTCGCAGTGGGCGGAGATCTGGTGCTGCGTTTCTTCGGCATTACAGTGGATTCTCTCAGGGTGGCGGGCGGCGTCCTGCTATTCCTGGTGGCCATAGACATGCTGCGCGGCGTCCGCCAGCAGAAGAAGATTACTGAGGCAGAACTCAGGGACGCCAACCTGCGAGAGGATATCTCAGTCTTTCCCCTGGCCATGCCGCTTCTCACAGGTCCAGGGGCCATAACCACAGTAGTAGTATTAATGGGAGCAGCATTCACATTATCCCAGAAGGCAATAGTCCTGGCGGCGCTCGTCCTGACGTTTCTAGCGACCTACTTCATCCTCAGGTTCTCCGAGTACATAGACCGAGCCCTGGGGATAACTGGGATAATGGTCATGACCAGGATCATGGGGCTGATTCTTGGAGCGATAGCCGTGAACTTCGTGGCCCTGGGAGCTTGGAACCTCTATCAGGCTATGCTGGGCGGCTAGAAGTCGAAGAGAGATTTCTGCTTCTGCGGCTTTGACTCGCTGAAGCAAAGCAGGTTGCTCTGCCCCCGTCCAGTGCAGAGCCGGTCCTTATTAACTCCAAAGGTCTCGAATATCCTCAAGACCGGCGGAAGAATCTGCTTCTCCACATAGTACTCGGTATCCAGTGGCAGGTTCTTCTCCAGAACATATTGCGGGTCCTCTGCCCTATCCACGAACAGCTCCTTATTCTTGCGACGACTCTTGCCTCTGATTATCACGAAAGGAACTCTGTCACCAACTCCAGGAACCTGTCCGCCTCGTCCCTTGATCTTCTCCACAAGCTGGATGTGGGGCTGCTTGTTCTTGTAGGAGGCAGTGCTCTTGGTGTACCTTCTGGTCAAAGTCAAATCGCCCAGGATCTCCGGGTCTTCTGCCAAGTCGAGGTTCTGAATCCTGCCGATTACTGATCTAACGTGATCCACAGCCTCGTCCACCTTGCCCTCTTTTAAGACCAGCTCCAGGCACCTCTTCAGCGTCTTGGATGTCAGCTCACACCAGTCCCTTCTCACTGTCTCCATGCCACGAACTTTGATTCGGTCCTTCCAGGCCTCACCAGAGGGCTCAAAGACCCACAGAGCATAGCGCTTCTTGGCCAGGAAGATGGCCCTTCGGGCAAAGGCCTCGAAGACCAGCTCCATGGGCTCGGGCAGGCTGGCAGTGACCGTCTCCGCGATCTTTCGGCCTATCAGCTCTGCCTCCTGCAGGGATACCTCACCTTGCGAGGGCTTGATCCTCACGAAGACGCTGTCTGTGTCGCCGTAGACCACTGAGAGATCGAAGCTTTTGGCAGCAGTTTTTCCAAAGGCCAGACCGTCTTTGGATACCACGTTTCCCTCGACCAGATAGAGTGAGCCGATATCGTCAACTATCTTCTTGGTCTTGATGATGTTCTCCCGCCCGAAGCTTGTGACGGCGTTGGCCACCGCCAGGCTGTAGAGCCTTGCCCGGGCGTAGCCTGAGTAGCCGTAAAAGCTGTTTAAGAGTATCTTCATGGCGTACTGCTTGGCATCCAGGAACTGCCTCTCTTCCTCGCCTGCGGCCTTCATCAGACGCTTCGTCTCAGTCCTCTGGTCCAGAAGCTCCCGCAGCACTCCGGGCATAATTCCGGGAGAGACGTCAGGGGCGACGAACCTGCCGCCCGAGGGAGCAGTTATTGTGTGAGTTATGGTGTGGTCGCCAACAGGTGATCCGTCTCTGCCCGTGACCACTGTTGAGTAGCAGAGGTTGTGGGCCATCATGATGGTTGGGTAGAGGGACTTGTAGTCCAGGATCACTATATCTTCCTGGAGCCCCTTCTCAGGGACCAGCACTGCCCCGCCTTTGAGGTCCTCGTTCTCCACGTAGCGCTCCTCAGAGACCTCGGAGTCAGGCTTTGGAGGCACAACCCTGTTTCGCTCCCGAAATCTTCGCAGGAGAAGGTTCTCCACCATGCCGCTCTGGCCACCGTTCACAATGTCTTGCAGGAGAGATCCGCTGGCCCGGGAGAGGGCGACGTACTTGTCCATGAGCTTCAGGTCCAGGAGCAGGTGAAGCGCCAGAACCGCATCTCTTCTGGCGTAGCTCACAAACCTCCTCAAGCCCTCGCCGCCCCCGGCCCACAAAGCCTCGATCTCTTTAGGGTCCACATCGTACTTCTCCATTTTGAGGAGCTCTGCGGCAGCGTTCCTCAGGGTGTACTGCTTAAGGCTGAAGGAGGAGCGGATGAGGGGAAGAAGGTCCACCACCACCCGGCCGGTGATGGAGACGTTAGTGGTGTTGACGATCTTTCGCAGATAGCAGGAGCTGCCGTCTCTGCCAGCCCTGAAGATCTACTTTTAGCTGCTTTGCCCTAGTATCGATGTACGGAAAGTCGAACTCATTGCAGTTGTAGCCCGCAACTATATCCGGATCGTACTCCCTGAGGATGGAGACGAAGGTGGATAGAAGATCTGTCTCGTCCAGGCATGCCAAGACGTCCGGCCTTTGGCAGTCTATCCTCTTGCCAACCAAGACCAGGTCTTTTTGGCCTCTGTACTCGGGCTCAAAGGCCATGCTGATGAGGATGACTGGCGAGACCTCGGCTTTTGGCATCTCTCCATGCAGGGGCAGGCACTCTATATCGAAGGCCATGTACCTCAGAGGCGCATTTGCCTCGTGCTGCAGCGGTGAGAGGGATTCCACCTTCACCATAGGTGCCTGTCCGGACGCCTGTCCGCCAGCCCAGTCAGGCAGATCGACCTTCGCCCAGGACATCCCACCCAGGCCCTGGTCTATCATGAAGCGGTTACGAAAGAGGATATCGGTCTCGTAAACGGCCTTAACCCCGGGAAGATCCCTCACCTGATCCCTGAGAGTTCTGACAGATTTTGGGTCCTGAGCCGTTATCTTGAGCATCTTCTTAGGAGACGCCTGATAGCCTATGGGCTCGAAGCGATCCACTGCCTCTACTTCCAGGCCCATTTCCCGCAGCTCATCGGCCACATCTTCCAGCGCCCCTTCCTCTACGCCCGCATAAAAGTAAGGCCTAAAGCCTGCCACCTTGCAGGTGACGCTTTTCCCCTCAGGGGTCGAGCCGAAGAGCTGGACCAGCGGATTTCTATGGGAATCGTAGGAGTAGTTGGCGTCCAGGATCTGGAAGATCATCGATTAATAATACAAATTTTTACGTAAATAGCTATCTATGCAAAGTGAGTAAAATATTATTAATACCATAGATTTCTCTCAGAGATATTGAGAGTGGGAGAAAAAAGGGAGAGAAAGAGGGATAGGATCTCAGTCTAAGGCTCTTCGCTAATTGCGTGGGTAGAGAGACACATCTGGCTCATTAATCTCTTTGTCTCTGTGCCTCTGTGTCTCTGTGGTGAGCACCAGGCTTTCGAATTCACCACAGAGGCACAGAGACACGGAGGATTTCCTGCCATGCCTGGTTCACCCACACCAAATAGCGAGGAGACCAATCTAACTCCCGTTCCCCAGCACCTTCTCCATGCGGCTCATGAAGACCTCCATCAGGACCCTTATCTCAGGGAACCTGTCCAGGTGCGACAGAAGCTCTTTGGGCCTTTGCACGTACTTGCCGTCCTTCAGCTCGTCGCTGCAGTTCAGGATGAGATGGTCTATGCTGTCCATGGAGGACTCCAGATGGAACTGAAGGCCCACTGCCCGCCCTATCTCGAAGGCCTGGTTACTGCAGGCCAGGCTCTCTGCCGTTCGCCTGGCTCCTGGCGGGATATCGAAGGTATCGCCGTGCCAGTGGAAGGCAACGAACTCCTCGGGAAGCACTCTGAAGACCGGCGAACTCATGGCCTCAGGCGTGAGCCTGACAGGGAACCAGCCGATCTCTTTCTGCTCGTTCCTGCGCACTTTGCCGCCCAGCACGTCGGCCATGAGCTGGGCACCCAGGCAGATTCCAAGGACGATCTTATCTGCAGCTATTGCCCTTCGTATGAACTCCTTCTCCCGCACCAGCCATGGATACTTATCGTGCTCGTAGATGTTCATTGGGCCGCCCATGATAACCAGCCAGTCGAACTCCTCCAGGTCTGGGAAGGGCTCATCTTGAAAGAGCATCGTGCCGGAGATCTCGTGATCCCTCTTCTTAGCCCAGGCTTCGATGTTCGCCAGGTCCTCGAAGGGGACGTGCTGCAGGTAGTGAATTCTCATTTTCCCTCGCCGGAATAAAGCTGCCTATTCCACGATATAAGTAGCTTTCCCCGGAGTAAGGCTATGCCAAACAAAGCAGGAGGAATTAATGTCGGTTCCTCGCTGTTTCGTGTGGGTGGACTAGAAATTGGTTGGCCATCGAGGGCGCTGATCTTTCCAAATTCAATAATCTTCGCCGTTCTTTGTGAGTCCTTTGTGCGCTTTGTGAGCTTTGTGGTGGTGTTAATAAGCTCTAGATTTAACAAACAGTTGACTATTTTAACCACAAAGCTCACAAAGCTCACAAAGAGCACAATATCTTGGGAACATCGATTGCCATGAAATATCGCTATAACATGAAGGCAATTAGCCACTCGAAATAGCGAAGAGCCTTAATGTCTTTCAGGCTGAAGGCATCTTCTCGATGCTCATGGGCGAGAGCGGCCTTCCTACCGCCGCCAGGAACTTTATGACAGTCAGAAGCATCTCCACGTCCAGGCGGGCAAGCTCGTACTCGTGCTGTGCCTTGCTGACCTCCTCAGATAGAGGATGGAGCTCGGCGCGCAGGTCGGCTGTCAGCATCCGAAGCTGTGCCCCCCTTATCTCCTCGTTCTTGCCGTCGATCTTCCCACTCACCAGAAGGTAGGCCTCATAATCGTGCAGCTTTCTCTCTGAAGCAGATTGCTTTGTCTTGGCATCAAATAGCCGCTGGCTGGCGGATTTAAGGCTGGCATAGGCGCGGAAGATCTCGTCCTCGCTGATCGCATCCATAATTTGATCTCCTCCATAATATAATGCAGTTCAAGGCCATAAGGATGACTGCTTGGAGGTAATCTGTTTAGATATGGGGGTTTGGTAGAGAGAATGATTAGAGAGAAAAAGAAGCAGCGACTTTTAGCAGAGGCCAAGGAGATCAGGAAGCACCAGAAGCCAAATAGAATCGGGGCTGCAGCGATGATCCGGGAGGGTCGAGATGCCCGATAAAGCGGCTCTCGATTCGAATATCATCGCAGCCATTCTTGTTTCAATGGGCCATGACTTTTCAGCCATGGAAATTATCCACGTCAAGCTTCCGTTCGGACAGAAGTTTACTTATCTCTTCATGGCATAATAGGTGATGGGATGAAGATCAAGATCACAATAATCGGTTCGAAAGTTCATGATATAGGTTACAGGCCGTTTCTTATAGCAATGGCTGACGAGTTCGAACTTGATGGGGTCGGAGTGCGAAATACCGAAGTGGAGGGTAAACAGGCAGTCCGGGTCAAGGCGGAAGGAGAGGAAGAATGCGTTCGAGAGTTTGAGGAGGCGGTTAAGACAAGACGACCGGAAGGCTCTGAAGTTTTGAGTGTGAGAAGCGAGCCCTTCGATGGACGCGTGCCCTCTATTGAGAGAACAGCAATCACGAATATGAACTTGCAGCTTGCTAAGGGCATCACTGCCTTGAATAAAATACTTGAGAAACAGGAAGAGACCGTCAGCATACTGAAAGAAGTTAAAGAGGATACTTCGTCTATGCCCAATAAGCAGGACGAGACCACTGAAGCCGTAAAAGATCTCCAGCCTGTCAGTAGCAAGATCGGCAGGATTGAACAAGAGATTAAGGACATAAAAACCAAGATCGGCGCTCGCTGATCTACTCTTTTTGGAAGCTGGCAAGCCGACATAGGCACCGGCCAAACAGTAGATTTTGTGAACATTAAACCTTTGATAGCCCTGGCCATCGTTCTGATGGCTTTTGCACCACTTTCGACTGCAATGACGGAGAGCGACAAGCTCATCATTGAAGGCGTGACTGAAGACGTTCTCGCAGACAAGCTGGATGCCCTCGCTGTTAGTGTTGATGTCGGATATGAACTTCAATGGGGCCATGACTTTTCAGCCGTGGAAATTTAAAAAGTTCCAATATTCAAATGAGCTACTACTATCAGGATGCTAGCAAAAATATTTAGAAAAGATTAGAACTTAGATCAGCGTTGGCCTTCCTTCATTTCCGCCAGAGTCTTCCTCAGATTCGCGTACGTTGTCCTCAGGGCTTCAGAAATAACTCGCGTATCCGACAGCACAGGCATGAAGTTCGTATCCCCGTTCCAGCGCGGCACGACATGCAAGTGGATGTGGTCCGCCACCCCTGCCCCAGCCACGAGCCCCATGTTTATTCCCAGGTTGAAGCCGTCAGGCCTCATGAGCTTCCTTAGCAGCTCCACGGCCATATCCGCCAGATCCATCAGCTCCTGCTGCTCCTCCGGGGACCAGCCCGAGAGCGCTGCAGTGTGCCTGTAAGGAACCACCATCATGTGGCCGTTGTTGTAGGGATAAGCGTTCATGATTATGAAGTGATGTTTGCCCCTGTAGAGAATGAGGTTCTCTTCGTCCTTGTTCTCCTTAGGTTTATCGCAGAATATGCAGCCCGGAGGTTTCTTGCTCAGGATGTAATCTATCCTCCAGGGCGCCCATAAGTTCTCCATTTTGATCCCCTGCCTGTTTACCCTCAACCTTGAGCCGGTAAGTCTTCGAATTCGATTCGATGGTCTTTGCGCGTCCAATGTGTCCTTTGTGGCTTTGCGGTGAAACTCTCGCGGCTATTACTACCTTACCACCTACTACCTTACCACCAGAAGGCACGAAGCGTTCCTCACCAAGACAGCTATCTTGGCTTCGTGACGTCTTCCTCAAAGACCAGCTTCCTGCCCGTTACCTTCGGCCTGCATTCTATGAACTTCTTTATGGCACGGGGGTAGGCCCTGTACTCCGCCCTTTGAATCCTGGCCTTCAGGCTCTCGTGAGTGTCGTTCTCTCTGATCGGCACGGGCATCTGGTAGATAATGGGCCCGTGATCGACCTCCTCGTCCACTATGTGAATAGTAGTACCCGTCCACCGTACTCCGTAATCCAGAGCCTGCTGGAAGGCATTCACGCCTCTGAAAGATGGAAGGAGAGCTGGATGAATGTTCAGGATACTATTCCTGTAGTGTTTTACAAAAGAAGGAGACAGAATCCTCATATAACCCGTTAGAACCACCAGATCCACCCCCGCTGCATCTAAATGCTCAATTAGCCGCAGGTCGTACTCCTCACGGCTCAAGCCCTGCGGATCGAGATAAAGAGCCTTCACCCCGTACTCCTCTGCAATCTTCAGAGCGCCAGCATTCCGTTGGTCAGTTAAAACTAATGCGATCCTGGCGGGCAGATATCCGGAGCGTGTGGCCGCTATTATGTGACGGAGGTTCTCGCCTCTGCCAGAGGAGATCACTCCGATCCTGGTTGCTCCTTCTGTCAACCTTAAAGCTCACTTCCCAATGGTAATCTCTATTGCAGAGACGTTGGTCTCTCCCCGATCTGTGTTCAGGGTCTCAGTTGATATCTGAATTCCCTTCACCGTCACGTCTGGCAGGAACCGTGACCTGGAGACCTCAGCCACGTCCACTGCACGCGAGATCGCTCTGCCCCTTGCCATTATCCTGACATCCTTTGCGCCACTGTTGAACTGGGTAACCACAGCTAACACGTAGTTCATCACTGGTTTGTTGCCGACGAACACAACATCATCTTCTGCCATGGCGAATCACCTTGGAATTAAATTTGAACTAATGACGATATCCTAGATAAAGTTGCTGATGAGGTCACAGGTATCTGCCGCGGGCCTTTATCTCCTTCACCCTTTTTAGAACCGCATCTGCTCCCCCATAGGTTCGGGAGTATCCCCTCTTGAAGCCCTCGATCAGATCCTCGGGCCGGTCGTGGGTGCTCTCTAAAGTCTGGAAGTAAACGTGAACGTCCACTCCCTGGGCTTCGACCGAAGGATCATAGAAGGCAAGGCCGAAATCTATGAGGTAGATCCTGATCCCCCGAAGGATCATGTTGGATGTGGTAAGATCCCCGTGAATTATGCCGCCTTTATGCAGCTTGCCCACCATCTCGCCCACTCTCTCCGACAGCTCAGGGTCGATGATATCTTTGAGCTTCTTTCCTTCGACGTACTCCATCTCCAGTTCAAACTGAGATACATCGCAGATTATGGGCGTGGGCACGCCGTGCCTTCTGGCCTCGGAGGTTATCCTCGCCTCCCTCAAAGTGCGCTCTTCCCTTATGCGCTCGTCCAGCTCTCGCTGCCTATAGCTCTTGGGCAGCCTACACTTGCGAACTGTGCCGTTCTCCAGAGTAATGACTGCCTCTGCTCCTCTGCCTATCTCCATGCTCTTCTACCTATCTCCATAGATCATCCTTTTTAGTCCATGCCTCTATTAGCCCCAAGCAGCCCGTGATCATCATGTCGCCTCCGGGCGCAGCAGCCACTGCCCCGTCAAGTACTCCGGACGAAAGGAACTGATCCCTCCTTGGGCCTGTTACCAGGGTGGATTTTACCTCCTCGGGCACGCACTCTATATAAGCCCCATGGCCGCCGTCCTCGAAGACCTGGGAGCTCTTCAGGGTCCCTCTGCAAAGCCCGTCCAGGAAATGCCGAAGCTTATCTGGCGCAAGCTGAGAGGTGTGATGCTCGAAGAGGGCTGTAATGCGACCATCGCAGAGCAGAGCTGCCACAGTGTGGCCGTTGCCGAAGTTGACGATCAGAGAGGGGCCACGGCAGCGGGGATCCAGGGCAGCACCGAAGATGGCGGCAGGTCCCGTGTCCATCAGAACCGGCGAAAAGCCCATCCTGTCCAGGTATTCTTTAACGGCCAGCATCCTGGTCATGGCCTCCGGCGGCTCCCGGTAGGCAAAGGCCTCGAGCTTGCCTCCGGACCGTATCGCCTCGGCCATGTGTTCGAACCTGACCAGCCGGTTGGATTTTTCGGGTGAGTAGCCGTGATCCTGTACAGCTACAGCCACATCCTCAGGGAGATCGAGGTCGAAGAGGGAGAAGGCTTTCTTAAGAGAAGGAATATCTATATCCCCCGTCTCTATGACCTCAGCCGAATCAGGAGCATCTTCCTGGATTATGACGCCCAAGGTCGCCACGCGTTCCAGGTTGTCGTTTATGGTCGCTGCGGCCGAGGGCGTTGCATAGACTTTCAGGCCAGCTGCCAGATGCCACCGCACAGCCGCAGTAGATGCTCCGCCCCCCATGGTCGGCCCCTGGAGGAAGATGTCTTTTCCTTTAGCCCTTGCTTGCTCTATTCTGCCCCCAACTATTATCGTCTGGCTTGGAAGCACCATCTTCGTCGAGCCCTCCAGAGGAATATCTTCCCTGTAGAGCAGGATATCCTGAGTGCCTGCTCCCACGTCTATTGCCAAAAGCGACATTTCTCTTCAGATCCTCCTTAACGACAAGGCAGGGATATGGGAAAAATTTTATCCTCTTAAAAGAGACGGCATAGATATGATCATAGACGTCCTGATCGCCAGCACTTCCAGGTTCAAAAGATACGGTTCGGTCACCCATCCAAAAGAGGCAGAGGACTTATCCGGAGAGGTCATCCTGGAGAAGATCGAAGCAGCGGGCTACAAAGCCCGCTATCAGCTTCTGCCAGACGGCATCCAGCCCATCAGGGATGCAGTTTTAAAGAGCAGTGCCGATGCCGTCGTCATCTGCGGTGGGACTGGCTTGACCCACCTGGACCTGACGCTGGAAGCCGTGGAGCCTCTCTTCGAGAAGACCCTCCCAGGCTTTGGGGAGATATTCAGGTGGCGAAGCCTGCAAGAGGTCGGAACCAGGGCCATGCTTACCAGGGCTTCAGCCGGAGTTCATAAAGGCAGGCCCATATTCTGCTTGCCCGGGTCCCCCAACGCTGCCAGGCTTGGCATGGAGCTCATCTTAGGCAGAGCTTGAGCACATAATCAAGCACATATCTGAGTGAGTGCACTCAAGTCCAAAGCTTGCGGGCCTAAGGTCTGCAGGCCTAAGTGCCCAATTACGCTAAAATGCGCCTGAGCGAGAGAAATATAATAGTAATCATATTAACCTTTATGAGGCCACAGTAGCCTTTTATATCTGTAGCTCTTGATAAGGTTATAGAGCAATCACGGAGAGTATGGCTATGGAGACGGAGATTCCAGTTCGGGACATCATGACCCGCCCAGTGATTACAGCCGATGCCAACCTAGACGTTTTGAATGCTGCCAGGAAGATGGGTTCGGCAAATGTAGGCAGCCTGATAGTGGTATCTGAAAATAAGCCCATAGGGATACTGACTGAGAGGGATCTTGTAAAGAAGGTCATCTCTAAAGCAGCTGATCCCAGGTCCGTAAAAGTGGGCGATGTCATGAGCGCGCCATTGGTCTCCATTGCTCCCGAAGCCAGCCTGCGCGATGCAGCCAGCCTGATGATCAAGTCGGCAGTGAAACGGCTGCCCGTGATCTCCAACGGAAGTTTGGTGGGAATTATAACAGACACAGACCTGGTCTCTGGGTCTTCTCTCGGCCTCTCCGATATCCTCAGCGATCTCCTGGAGATGCACCGGGAAAGCATACATTTCGAGGAGTCCAGGGAGGTGGTGCGCGGAATTTGCGAGGTTTGCGGCCAGCTCTCAGATACCCTTGAGAGCGTTAACGGCGAATTGCTCTGCTGGAGCTGCAGGGACGGAAACAAGTAGAATTATTTGCTGGACTGCAGGGGATTTATCATGTTGGTAGAAGATATTATGTCCAGAGATCCTCTTTACGTAGAGGATTCCACTTTTCTGACCAAGGCACGTCAGTTAATCAGAGATAACCATGTGCGAGGTCTGCTCGTGGTCAACGGCCAGAAGCACGTGGTGGGAGTCGTCACAACGCAAGATATGCTGCGCGTGACGTCGACGAAGTCCAATGTCACAGTAGCCGGTTATGTCGTCAAGGTTCCGATAGTGACAGGGCAGATGAACATGCTCGATGCAGCCAAGCTCATGCTCAGAGAGAAGAGCACACTGCTTCCCGTGATAGAATCAGAGGAAAGTCCTGCCTTAAAGGGCGTGGTCAGCCTTCTGGATGTCTTCAAGAACATAGACCCGGAAAGGGTACCGAACAGGCAGATCAGTGAGATTATGAGCACCAGAGTGGTTACTGCCAGCCCTGATGACCCCATAACCAAGGTCTGGGACAGGATGGTCGAGCAGGACTTTACGGGCTTGCCCGTAATCAGGGAGGATAAGCCCATAGGCATGATCACCAGGTTTGACATACTGAAGAGGGGCTGGGCGAGGATAAGCAAGGAGAGCGAGACGCGGCCGGTGGACTCGACGCAGCTGCCCGTACAGAAGCTGATGAGCACTCCAATGTACAGCATTAAGCCAGACGATAGCCTGAAGACGGCCATTGAGACTATGCTGAGGTACGACATCGGCAGAATCTCAGTCATGGATGAGGGAAAGCTCGTGGGAATAGTGGATAGAAACGATCTGATCAAAAGCTACCTGGGTGAGTGAAGATGAGAGGGCCAACAAGCGGAAAGGACGTCACAAGAATTCCACAGAAAGACGATAGAATGCCCATATCCCCCGGTTCAGGGGATAGGGGACCTCTGCAGTTCGATTCCAGGCATGCCAAGCGCTCCGGCGAGGTACTGAATTTGGCAACGCCTAGCGTTGTCACCGTACCACCTACCACTACCATCATGGGGGCCATAAAGACCATGATTCATTATGGTTTCAGCAGGCTGCCCATAACGGATGCAGGAACCAACAGGCTCATCGGGTTCGTCACATCCGTGGACATAGTGGACTTCCTGGGAGGAGGCCTGAGACATAACCTCCTCAGCGAGAAGTATGGCGGCAACATATTCACAGCCATAAACGCCGACATCAGGGAGATCATGAGCACCAAGCTCACTTACGCCAGCGACAAGTTCTCCCTCAACGACGCCCTGAAGCTGATGTACGAGAAGAACGTGGGCGGCCTTCCGATAGTTGACGAAGAGACCAGGATCAAGGCCATAATCACAGAGGAAGACTTCGTGCGCTTCACCGCCGGCATAGAGACCGGCTTTAACGTGGAGTCTTTCATGAGCTCCAACGTGGTAACCGCTCCGGCACATACCACCATCGAGAAGATGACCAGAATGATAATTCAGAAGGGCTTCCGTCGGATGCCCGTGGTTCAGGATGGAGTGCTCATGGGCATGGTGACGGCATCGGACATCATGAAGTACATGGGATCTGGCGAGGCCTTCGAGAAGGTGGTTACAGGCGACATAGGCGAGGTCATGAACCTGCCTATCAAGAGCCTGATCAAGCGCAATATGGTCGCAACTGAGAAGAAGACAGATCTCGGCACAGCCGCCCAGAAGATGGTGGAGAACGATATCGGGTCTCTGCCGGTCATGGACAGAGGATCGCTGGTAGGAATCCTGACTGAGAGGGATTACGTTAGAGCGCTGGCCGAAAACAGAGGGATCTTATCATGATCGTAAAGAAAATCAAAGATTACATGAGTTCGCCCATATACGTCATAGAGAAGAACGAGCCCATACAGAGAGCCAGGAACCTGATGTTCAAGTACGGCATAGGCCGGCTGCCTGTGCTGGAGAACGGTAAATTAGTCGGCATCGTCACCAAGTACGATATAACCAACAGGCTGAACCAGGCTGCGCCCGAATGGCGCAGGCGTCCCATCGATAAGGTTCCAATACAGGTGGTAATGACTGAGACGCCCATAACCATCTATCCTGACGCTACCATGTCCCAGGCGGCAGAGCTGATGGTGGAAAACGGCATAAGCGGCCTGCCTGTGGAGAGAGACGGGGAGATCGTGGGCATGATCACCTCTAGAGACATGATCCGATACTTCGCAGAGCAGGACATAAAGGCAAAGGTGGGCGACCTGATGAACAAGGAGATAGTGACTGTGCACAGGCATCACACCATTACCCACGTCCTGGATGAGATGAACCTGCAGGGCGCAAGCCGCGTCCTGGTCTACGAGGACAATATGTCCCCTGTTGGCATAATCACTCGCTCAGGCCTAACATTCTCAGAGATGATGGGGCCAAAAGATGAGATGGAGACTAAGAGCATCAAGATGACCCGGAAGGAGAGCACAGCAGGCAGGAAACAGTACAGGTACATAAGAGAGGTGCCATTCGTGGCCGAGGACATAATGACCGCCCCCATCATAACCATCAACCCGGAGATCAAGGCGGTGGATGCAGCAAAAACGCTCGCCGAGAAGCAGATAATCGGCATGCCCGTCCTTGAGGGAAACGACATTGTCGGCTACTTCTCTGCGGATGAGATAACGGCAGAGGTAGGGAGGTGGAAGTGATGCAGGTAAAAGACATCATGACTGAGCCTGTGACCATCGATAAATCCGAGCGGATAGGCCATGCCCTGGACATGATGGAGAAGCAGGACTTAAGGAGGCTCCTGGTGACCAACAAGGACAAGCTTGGCGGAATTATTACTACCAGGCAGATCGCCCGCGTTCTTGGAACCAGGAAGAGCCTGGGGATGCCTGCGTCCTCGCTTCACGTGGCTGCGGCAACTCTTGATGCCGTGATAAAGGTCCTCCCAGATATGAGCATGAAGGACGCCATGGTCCTGTTGCAGAAGACCTCAGTTCTCGTTGCCGTTGACGGGGAGAAGATACTTGGATGGGTCAGGCCAAGGGAGATTCTGGCAGCCGTAAACATAAACGGCAAGGCCGCAGATGCCATGAGGGTTCCCCTGACAATCTGCCCCGACGACCGCCTGGTCCATGCCAGGAGGATGATGCTTGACAGGGATGTGGGAAGGCTTCCCGTAATGGAGGCTGGAAGGCTGGTGGGCATCCTCACTGAGAGGGATGTGGCCAAATCCCTGCGTGCCTTCAGGGACTTAAACGAGACTGCCAGCAAGCAGTATGCTCGCATCTACAACATCCTGGTCTCGGATGTCATGACCCGTGACGTGAAGTACGTCTATATGGATGCGCCCTTAGAGGATGTCAAGAATATGATACTCTCCGAGAACAGGGGCGGCCTGCCGGTCTTAAACCAGAAGGACGAGCTTGTGGGGATGATCACCAGGAGGTCTCTTATCGACTACCTGGTGAGGACCGGATGACTGGATGAATCTGCAAAGAGTTGCAGACAAGCTTGGAATATCCAAAGAGAGGCTGGAAAGCCTCCAGGAAACAGTGGTAAAGAGATCGAGCTGGCCCGAGCCTCGACTCCTGAGGTTTGAAAAGACCGCCTCAGGAATCGAGGCCGGGACAGTAATATTCGACAACGGCGAGATCGTTTACGGCTACCCGAAGATAAGAAGGGCGCTGATGCTCGCTCCCGCCTTAAAGAAACATTTTTCAGATTTAGTGGCTGTAGAAGAGAAGATGAACGGCCACAACGTGCGCGTGGCGAGCATTGACGGCGAGATCGTGGCCCTAACCCGCGGCGGCTTCATCTGTCCTTACTCAACAGAGGTGGCGCGCAGGCTCTTGCCTGAGGCAATATTCGAGGACCATCCCGAGACTGTGCTTTGCGGAGAGATGGTGGGCCCTGAGAACCCCTATGTTCCGAAGGAGATCTATCCCACCGACTCAATAGACTTCTATCTCTTCGACATCTCGTCGAAGAACAACAAAAGCACCCAGGGAGTTCATAAGACCCACGAGCTCGCCAAGGAGTACGGGATAAAGGCCACAGCCTTCTTTGGCGAGTTTCGGGCACAGAGCGCCTATGCGCCAATTGTTAAGATCGTGAAGCAGCTCGGCAAAAGAGGCCGCGAGGGTGTGGTCATAAAGGATCCGGAGAATAGGGCCACTCCAATCAAGTACACCAGCTCTGAGAGCAACTGCAACGACCTGGCAGGTAGCCTTCAGGTACTACAACGACTATGCTTTGGACTTCTTCGTTTCTAGAGCAGTTAGAGAGGGCTTCCAGTCTGTAGAGTGGAACGAGTCAGAAGGAAGAGAGAAGGACAAGGGCGCTACGCATCGGCGAGAGCATCCTTTTGCCCCTGGTGGACACGATCAACAGAAAGATGAAAGGAGAGCAGATAGTTCAGCATGTGCAGATAAGGGTTAGAAGCCTTCAGACCGCGCGGGAGTTTCGAGTACCACCTGCGCAGGAGCGGCATGAGGGCCATCTTCGACCAGCCCGAGCCGGACGATGACGGCTACCTGGTGAGAATCACCCGGCTGATCATGAGCACAAACGATAAGACCCAGGCGCTCATCGAGGGTGAGATGTGGTAAAAGGTAACGATTTATGAGCGATATAGTAGACATCGAGATGGAAGGCCACCTCATAGACTCGCTGATCTTGACCAAAGTGCTGGACAAGATCATGGATATGGGTGGCGAGTTCGAGATCAAGAGTTTCCAGATAGGCCAGAAGAAGAACGACACCAGCTATGTGCAGATAACTGTGATGGGCGACGATGATGCCCACCTGGACAGAATACTCCTGGAGCTTCATGCCCTCGGAGCACGGCTGGTGGAGATGGAGGACGTGAAGACGGAAGTGGCTCCTGGAGATATGGTCGTTCCCAGGGGATTTTACTCCACCACCAACCACCCGACTTATGTGCGCTACAACGGCTCCTGGGTGGAGGTGGAGAGCAACCACATGGACTGCCTGATAGTCCTTAAGGACGGGCAGAGCTGTCTGCACGCCCATGGGCCACATCAAGAAGGGCGACAGGGTAGTTATTGGAACATCCGGAGTGAAGGTCGTCCCGCCCGAGAGGCCCAGGGAGAAGACCATCTTCGGCTTCATGTCCAACGAGGTCTCCTCAGAGCGGCCCAGCGGCGAGCTGGTGAGACAGCTGGCTGCAGAGATCGTCAGGACCAAGAGAGAGAAAGGCCGCATAGCCGTGGTCTGCGGACCGGCAGTGATCCACACGGGTGCTGCGCCCTCTTTGGCGAAGCTAATTCATGACGGGTACATAGACGTGCTACTGGCTGGAAACGCCGTGGCAGTGCACGACATCGAGCGCCAGCTCTTCGGCACAAGCCTTGGAATGAACTGCGCTGGCAACGCCATCTCAGGAGGACATAGAAATCACCTCTACGCCATAAGCGAGATCATGGCCAGCGGGTCCATCAGGAACGCAATAGCCGAGGGGAAGCTAAAAGGGGGCATCATGTACGAGTGCGTGCAGAAGGGGATTACCTTCATCCTTGCGGGGTCCATCCGCGACGACGGGCCGCTGCCCGAAGTTATCACGGATACTGTCAAGGCCAAGGATGCCATGGACAAGGCCCTTCGAGGTGTGGACATGACGATCATGCTTGGAACGATGCTTCACTCCATTGCGGTTGGGAATTTGCTGCCTTCCTTTGTCAAGACCATCTGCGTTGACATCAATCCATCCACAGTGACAAAGCTCATGGACAGGGGATCGGCCCAGGCAATCGGCCTCGTGACGGATATAGGGACCTTCCTGCCTCAGCTGGCCGAGGAGGTACGGAAGATCGAAAAGGGAGAGGCGCAGGCCAGCTTCCCGGAGCGCAGCGCTTGATTGCAGCACAATCGCAACGCTTAAATCCGTAACGATATGAGCATTTAACGCGCCGCCGTGGCTTAGCCCGGTTAAAGCGGCTGATTCGTAAGAACTCCGAAAGATCAGCAGTTCATGGGTTCGAATCCCATCGGCGGCTTGGACTTTTCTCCATTTTTAAGCTGAGCCGATAGCGACCATCGCGAGATCTATCGTCAGAATAGGACTTATAAGCGATTTATATACGATTTATAAGCAATTTATAAACCTTAAATACTCACGTTTATATACCCCCAGTATATAAAGGTAGAATGGAGATACTGGATTATGGAGTCCACAATAAATATAGAGAACGTGGTGGCATCTACCAAGCTGGCGGACGAGTTCGACCTGCACAAGATCGAGGCAGAGCTTGAGGGAGCCGAGTACAACAAGGAAAAGTTCCCTGGCCTAGTATACAGGGTCAAGTCCCCAAGAGCAGCTTTTCTCATCTTCACCTCCGGCAAGGTGGTATGCACCGGCGCCAAGAACGTCGAGGACGTCCGAACAGTCATCACCAACATGGCCAAGACGCTCAAGTCCATTGGCTTTGAGAACATCGACCTCAACCCCGAGATCCACGTTCAGAACATTGTGGCCTCTGCAGACCTGAAGACCGATCTCAACTTAAACGCCATCGCTCTGGGCCTTGGCCTGGAGAACATCGAGTACGAGCCTGAGCAGTTCCCCGGCCTGGTCTACAGGATCAAGCAGCCAAAGGTAGTAGTATTGATATTCAGCTCCGGCAAGCTGGTCGTAACAGGCGGCAAGTCCCCAGAGGAGTGCGAAGAAGGAGTGCGCATCGTGCAGGCAGCAGCTGGAGAACATGGGGCTGCTTTAAACTAATTTTATTTTAAAATTTAAGGCTCTTCGCTGTTTTGTGTGGGGAAAGTTACCTTAGTGCGTGTGCGCTTGCAATCGCTTTGTGCCTTTGTGTCTTTGTGGTGAACGTTTCGGGAGAGGTTCTAACCGAGGGCACAAAGACACCCAAACTTCTTTGGCTCCTTTCGGTTCACCCACAGGAAATAGCGAGGAGCCAAATTTAAAGGGCTTAAGAATGCATCAGCAGGGCCAGCGGCGTATTTCTGGTTCAGGAGATAAATGCTGATTTAGAATCCGACATATCAACCATTACTCCAACACAAATAATTATTTAAATCAGGACTACAGATTAAGATATGAAATCTTGAGGGTGTGGGCAATGTCGGGGTACAACAAACTAGCAAAGCCAGCGGAGATCATCTGGGCGCTATTAAGGCACAAGCATAGCGATCTGATCCTGGTCTGCTGCGTGGTCCTGGCCTTCAGCGCGCTCATAATCGCGTCTTCGGCCTGAAAAAGCATTGAATAAAGTATTGAAAAAGGAGCATAGAGCTGGCATCAGCCTAGATGCCTCGCGGCCTTCAGGGGCATGCGTACTCTTCGCCTAGCTTCTGCGCTATCTCTTCCAGGCTCAGGCTCTCCTGCTGGCCGCTCACCATGTCACGAAGCGTGAGCTTTCCACAGTCCAGCTCGCTTCTTCCTACGATTATCACGCTTTTTGCCCCGGCGCTTGCTGCCGCCTTCAGCTGGGCCCCCAGGCCCCGGCCCATGACGTCCACGACGACAGGAAACTTCTGGCGCAGATCCTTGGCTATTTTTACGGCCTCGGCCTTTACGTCTGGCGTATAGACTATGACCACAGGCGCACGTTTTTTCACGTCCAGCTCCACGATCTCCATGATTCGATCGAAGCCCAGGCCAAAACCTGTGGACGAGATCTCAGCGCCCCCGAATAGGCTGGCAAGCTCGTAAGTCCCGCCGCCGCAGATCTGCCTCTGCGCGCCCAAACCCTCAGCGTAGATCTCGAAGACCGTTCCCGAATAATACTCCAGGCCGCGCACGATCTCGAAATCAATTTCGGCCGAAACGCCGTAAGCCTCCAGAAGGCCGATCATCTCCTGA
Organism: Methanotrichaceae archaeon; assembly: GCA_963847095.1. Taxonomy (GTDB): domain Archaea; phylum Halobacteriota; class Methanosarcinia; order Methanotrichales; family Methanotrichaceae; genus CAWJYS01. Next base: position 24,984 of record CAWJYS010000005.1, read on the forward strand.
AACTCATCTAGCTTCAGCTCTGCGCCCACTTTTCGGCTCGTGCGAGAGGAGGTCCTGCCCTCTTTTGAGGATACTCCCTCTGCGACTGCCTCTACGCCCGAAGAGGATGCTTCTTTAGCCTCTACACGCCCTAGGTCCCGAGATATCTCGACAGCCCTATCCAGAGCGCCCATGCCCTTCAGGCCGATGAGCTCCAGCAGGCCGAGATGGTCCGCGCCGATATCCGCAAGGTACTCTTTTAGCGCCTCTCGCTCTTTTTTGTCGATCATCCTCATGACAGCGGCCCGATGCTCGCCACCAATCTTGTCCAGGATTGACCTGATCAGCCCAAGGTAGCCGACGTGGATATCGCCCCTGACATTGATCATCCTTAGCATCTGGTCCGCGAGAGCGATCACCTCAGCCTCCGAGTCCGGCTTCGCCCCGCCTATCAGCTCTGCTCCAAGCTGCCAGAACTCCCTGAATCGGCCTCTCTGAGGCCGCTCGTAGCGGAAGCAGTTGCCGAAGTAGTACAGCCTCTGGGGCTTAGGAGCGTTCTGCAGCTCAGAGACATACATGCGCATCACAGGCGCAGTCAACTCCGGCCGGAGAGCAATGTCGCGGCCCCCCTTGTCCTTGAAGCAGTAGATCTCCTCCACGACAGAGGGGCCCGACTTTACTGTGAAGAGCTCCAGGTGCTCGAATGTAGGAGTGCATATCTCCTGGTATCCCCAGCGCTCCAGCACATCCTGCATGGCCTTTCGCGCGGCGCTCCTGCGCCAGGACTCTTCAGGAAGGAAGTCCCTGGTGCCTCTAGGTCTCTGGATGGTCATATCGCGAGAAGGATAGCTCAAAATGCCCTTATAGTTTGTGATGAAAACGAAAGACCAGATGAGAAGACAGTTGGGAGCAATCCTCGTCGCCGCGGGCTTGATGCTCGTCCTTTTATTCTTCATTCAGGCTGCGATGCAGGGCAACGCATCATACGGAGGAGTGATACTCATCGGCCCCATCCCAATAGTCTTCGGTTCCAGTCCGCAGATGGCCCTGGCCTCTATGTTCCTGGCCATAATGCTCATGGCCCTCTCCTTTCTGCTGATCTTGCCAGAAAAGAGGAACAGGGAAGAAGGCGATAGCATAGGAGATGAGAAAGCCTCGATAATAAAAGGAGGAGCAGTGGTGATGATAGGGCCCATTCCCCTGGTGGTCGGGTCCGACTCCAGGACAACGCTCCTCATGATGCTGGTCGCCCTGGCCATAATGATTCTCTGGACACTGGCCATAAAAGGCGGCTAGGAGGAGATCGATCTCCCCCTAATTTGCAAAAGATTTCTCCTCTCTTCAGTGCACCTTTGCGCACTGACCACTGCTGCAACCGGAAGTCGCCATCTCAGGGGTGAAGCTCTTGCCGTAGACCTCTTCCTGCTTCATCTCAGAGCAGTTGGGGCAGAGTTCATCGACGCACTTGCCAGAGTACTCATAACAGTACTTATCGCAGTAGACGTAGCTGCACCTGTCGAAGAAGCACTTATTTTGGCATTTCTCGCAGTAGCCGTCATAGGCATGAGAATATCCGCACTTATCGCACTGCTCGTAGTAATTGCACTTAGAGCCGCACTTATCGCAGACCATGCTTCCGCCAGGGCTTATGGCGTACTTCGTGCCGCACTGAGGACATTGCTTGTAGGAATAAGCCTTCTCTCCACAGTGGTCGCAGAAGCCGTCGCAGTAGTACTTCTCGCCGCAATTGAGGCAATACTCGTAGATGGTGGATTTGATGTAGCAGTCCTCATAGCAACGGTTGTAGTCGGCCTTCTCACCGCACTTGTCGCAGTATCCGTCATAGTAGTGTATCTCGCCACAGTCGTCGCAATTCTCACTGGAGTAGCAGGAGGAACCGCATTTATCGCAGTACCCGTCAGCGTAACCCGTAGTGGCATAGGTCATGCTGCACTTGGGACAGTACTCGTAGCTTTTACAGATATCGCCGCACTCGTCGCATTTGCCGTCGCAATAGTGTTTCTCGCCGCACTTGTCACAATGCTCATAAGGGAAACCCTTCTCCTGGTATTTTTCGCCATCGATGATCTTACTCTTATCAGACACAGTAACAGGTTCTTTTGTCTCATAGCTCGCCAAGGACGGAGTTATAAACACCGCGACCAGGAGCAGCATCAATATAGTTTTTCTAATACTACCAACTCCCCTAGTTATTTTATTAAGAAATACGCATTATTATTATTTAATTTTTTGCTGTCGTTCATTAAGAATGCCAATTAATATCGCAAATTAAGGATGTCCATTATTATCGATCGCCCGTTATCGAATATAATTTAAATTCAATATATCAGAAAGATGGGGAGAATTGGAAAAGCAATAGATTTCTGAGGGCGCGACCTCACATGAGCTTCTCTTCGATCCATTTCTCAGACGAAGGTCCTTCCAGAAGTTGGACGACATTGAGGATTATATCCGAAGTAGCCATGGCTCTGCCAATCCTTCCTGTAGATATAAAGCGCTAAAAAGAAGGGCTAATCCCACCAGCATGGAGCCGGCGGGTTTTAGCATTCTGTTCGTATCGAATCATCTCAGGCCGAAAAGATGCCCGAAATTCACTGCTGGTTGGTCACTATCTTGACGTTGTTCTCGGCGATTGCCCCGCTGTTCTGGGCAAAGGGTCCTGTTCCAGCTCCGATGCCTATGGCCTGAGCGTTCCTGTTGCCTACCTTGATCTGCTCTACGTTGTACTTAGTGCAACAGTCCTCGCATGGACAGGACGGATCAAGGGCTTGGCAGCACTCGCAATCTCCAGAATCCTGATTCTTCTTGATCTCAAGATTATTTCTGGCGATGGCGCTGTTGTCGTTGTGGAAAGGCCACGTCCCCGCAGCGATTCCAATGGCCTGAGCGTTGTCGTTTCCGACCTCAATGGAATCGAAGTTGGTATCTGCACTGTCCGGGAACTGGAAAGCGCTTCCTTCGGTCTCGAATATCCCGTCACCGAGAATGTCGACTCCACCGGTGCCGGCGGCTGCACTGTGCGCCATAGCTGGAACTGCAAATACAGCCATGGCCAACACAAAGAGTATTGCTACTTTTTCGATAGTCTCACCCCATAAATCCTTTCGCTAAGTCATAAATATCTTCCTATTATATTTATACGTTTTGGTGTATCCTGGAGTTAAGATCAAGAAATTATTGGATATTCTTTGGAGAGAATTTAGCATAAGGAATGTTATTCAGGAGATAGCATTAGGCTTACATGGATCGAAAAGAGCTAAATCGGTGAGAGATAATTAAAATATAAGTGAACTAATATGAGGCTATCGCCAACTCCGCTGCAAGTGTCGCTTCGAAAAAGAGCTGCCCAAGCGTCAGGAAGAGAGCCTCATTTCAGCTTCTCCTCGACCTCTGCCTCAGAGGAGAATCCCAGATATTGAACGGGATTTAGAACTATATCGGATGTGGCTACAGCATTCCCTCCTTTGACCATGTTTATGGCTATGACCGTTATCCTGCTAACCTCTATGTCCAGAAAGTTAGCGCTAGGAGAAGTGGGCCCAATCAGCCCGTCATAGGCAACGCTTCTATGTTTATTGCCGTCAATAGCAACCAGGCCACCCGTCTGCCAGGTGGGGCAGCTGAAAATGCCGGCCTCATTCGCGAACGACGATGAAAGATCACCACGGCCTTTATTCAAGAAGGATGGGTCCTTGAAGTGATTATGAAAATCTTTTATCTTTTCAAGCGATTGGTTAAAGTTGGGCTCTGCTGCAGCAGGCGGCAGGCATGAAGCGCTCAAAATCAAAAGAAAGACAATGCCCACCAGCAAGGCGCTGGCGAGCGCAGGCGTCCTCAACATATCACATCATCACAGGCCAAAGAGGCCCGAAGTTCACTGCTGATTGGTCACTATCTTGACGTTGTTCTCGGCGTTGGCAAATCCAAAGGCCATGGCCTCCCTATTCCCAACTTTGATCTGCTCTAAGTTGACCTTGTAGCAGCAATCGCTGCATCCGAGGACCGGGTCGATTTCGCCGCAGCAGTTGCATTCTCCAGAGTCCTGGTTCTTCTTGATCTCCAAGTTGTTCTCGGCGTTGGCATAATCCTTTGCAATCCATCCGATGGCCAATGCCTTATCGTTTCCCACGTTCACGGAATCGAAGTTGGTATCCTGGAATAAATCTAACTGGAAGACATTTCCTTCTGCCTCAATTATACCATCCCCCAGGATGTCTACATTTCCTTCACCGTTGACGGCACTCTGCCCCAACGCAGGAACAGATAGCAGCGCAATTGCCAGCACCATTAATACGCCTATTTTTTCGATAGTCTCACCCCATACATCCTTTAATATAGACATGTGTTCACCTTGATTATACTTATATTTTTTGGTAAGACATAGAAGGCTTAAAATGAGACACCCTCCAATTCTATCATAAATATCTCCCGTAGGCGCGCAGGAGATCTCGCTTGCAGCGATGAAGCGTTTGGAATCGTGATATTATTCATAAGGTCCCGATAATATAACCGGCATCCGACGGGAAAGAGAGGACGCGACATTGGGCGACCCATACTTATGAGAAGAATAATCTTGGCTGAGAGGATGGTGGATTATACATTAAAAATATATTTCTAGTATACAATCGAATAAAGATTACACTGTCTCAGATCAAAACCATAGGCCTCTGAATTGAACTTTGCATAGAGATGGACTACCCTTTCCATCTGGCCCCTTCTTTGCTGCTCGACTTATTACCCAGAAGATAATAGACAGAACTGATTATAAAACTTTTCTACGCAAAGAGCAGCTTTCGCACTTTCATGGTCGCGAGATCGACTATGGGAACTGCAGCAGGGTGAGGCTGGATGTTCATCTTCTTTTGAAACTCGGTCTGAGATTGCCAGGTGCCGCTGTTTATCACTGCTACGCCCTTATACCGCGCAATGCCCACAGTGTGAACATGACCACAGTGCAGTATGGCAGGAGGCCGAGAGATGACATAGTGATCCTCATGCTCGGGAGCGATGGATACGCGGCTTCCGTAGACGGGAGAGAGATGCCTTCTTTTTAACATCTCTATCATGGCCTTCTCCGGAGCGGCGTAAGAGAGCCCAGGTATCCTGAGGACGAGGTCGTCGATGCTCCTGCCGTGGTAGACCAGAAGAGAGGTTCCACCTATTGTCAACCACGCTGGGTTGCCAACGAAGAGGATATCGCCCTTGAAGAACCTCTGAACTGACTCAGGCAGGGCAGGCTGAGGTTCAGCCTGGCGGACGATGTCGTGATTCCCGGGGGAGATGACGATTGAAAGCCCCTTTCTAAGGCTGTTGATATATCCTGCTGCTGCTTCATACTGCTCGTAGATGTCCTTTATTGCAAGGTCGCCTTCCTGTCCTGGATATATGCCTATGCCGTCTGCCACATCCCCCGCGATCACCAGATACTTCACTTGAGAGGCCATGCCTGAAGGATCTTCGTCCTCTTCGTTTAACCAGGCCGCAAACCTCTGCCAGGCATCCTCCATGAAGTACTTGCTTCCCACGTGAAGATCCGAGAGCAAGAGAGCGTAGCCGTCTCCCTTCTCCAGCGGCTGGGTCTGGTTCGGCATATCAGGCCACATGAGTGATTTGACAAAAATCCTCCCGCTGCCATCGGATACGCCCGTCAAGCCCAAGACCTCGTCCGGCAGGATGTTGCTTGACTGGTCGTATATCTCCGAGTCCTTCTGGATTATGGCGGTTATCATGCCTGTGGGGTCTTCCAGCTCGATTACCCTGTTTCCGCGCGACGTGTTCCGAACGTCCATGACCATGCCTATGAGGGAGACCTCCCTTCCCGCTGTGCTCCTGCCCAGGGATTCTATTGGCCGGGAGTTCAGCCTGCGAGATAGGATTTCCCTTATCTTCGAGTAGCGGTCGCGAAAATAGCTCACGAAGTCGCTGTACTCGCCTATGCAGGTGGACTTGCCGGTTATGTCGCCCTTCAACACCACGCCAGGCGAAGACGCAGCGATGGCAGGAGGAGTACCCACAGAGAGACATACAGGAAGACGTGCTGGAGTAAATACAGGGCGCTCCAAAGCTTCCGGAGCATAGGCCTGCCCTCGCGACGGAGGCGATGCGCGAGACTGAACTGCCATCAGGCCGGATACGTGAGAGGCCCTGACCACAGCTACAGAAGCGTCGAGGCTGCTTATGATTCGCCGGACGAGATCATCTCTTGATCCCCGATAGCTGTGGATTGCGGCCAGAGCCTCGGGATCCAGCTGATACCCCTCTTCTGCAAATCTCTGCACAATGTCTCGACCAGCGCCGAGGCTCTTACAGAAGTGAGTCCGCGATATCTCCAGCATCGAAAGGAGTATAAGAGCGTACAAAGTGATAAAGATGGCTGATGAAGATCCGCGATTGGTTTGAGGGCCTTCCCCTTCCCGGGTTCGTCAAGGACATCATATTCGTGGCCGTAGTTGTGGGAGCAATCTCTCTCTTATCTCAGCTCATTTTGGGCGTCTGGACGCCAATGGTGGCCGTAGAGTCCGGCAGCATGGTGCCGAACTTGAACATCGGAGATATAATAGTAGTACAGGGAGCATCCAGGACAGAGATCATACCCTGGGACGAGGCAGAGGACACGGGATACAAGGCATTCAACCTTCCCGGAGACGTCGTTCTCTACCGCCCCTACGGCAAGGAGGCCTTAAACCTCCTGGATCAGATCAAGATGCTCCTGGGCGTGCCTTATCCGCAAGAGAAGGCCACACCCATCATCCACCGCGCCCTGCGCCACGTAGATGAGGGAGAGCCCATGTGGGAGGGAGGGCCGGGGCGCGCCCTTCCCGGGCTACATAACCAAAGGAGATCACAACGAAGTGATCGACCAGCAGGCAGGAAGAATCTTCGGCATGGCCAATGAGTCCTATATCAGGACGCATCAAGACCAGATAATGGAAGTAGGCAGAGACAGCGTCTATCTGGACAGAAATACAGGACTTGTAATCTATAAGGTAGATAACGGAACCTTCGTCGGCGAGGGCATAAGCTATCTCACGCCTGTCAGAGATGATTGGGTGATTGGCGTTGCGCGCGTCAGGATTCCCCTGGTGGGCTATGTCAGGCTTCTTCCAAACATCATAGCGGACCAGATAAACAAGATCCTAGGAAGAGGATCATAGACTTTAGACTTTTTTAGCCAGCACCGCCCAGTGATCCTGGTGGAATGGCAAAAGATCCAGGACTTCCAGGATTTCCAGGCCCTTCAGTCCTTCTATTTCTGTTGCGTAAACGTCTTTGGGAGACGCGGTGACGTCTATGGACCGCGTCTTCATCATGAGGACTAAAGTGCCTCCCGGCTTTAGATACCTCCGCGCATTCCTGGCGGCGATCTCTGCCTGGTTTCTCTGAGCCACGTCCTGGTAGATCATATCCACGGGCTCCATCAGGGCAGAGTACAATTCAGGCCGGGCCGCGTCTGCGAGGATTGGAACGATGTTCTTTCGCGACTCTGCCAAGCGGAGCAGATCGCGCATGGCCCTTGGCGAGAACTCCACTGCGTATACGATGCCACACTGCAGTATATCGCTGACGTGGCTGACAGTCGTGCCCGTGGCCGCTCCCAGGTAGAGAACCCTGGAGTCTGGATAGAGACCGATATCCAGTCGACCCTTAAGCTTTAGAAGAAGGACGGCCAGCTTCGACCGGAATGGGTCCCAGAGCCGATATCCCTCAACGATAGGCTCGCCGTAGATGGAGCAGGGCTCAACAGGCATGGTTGCAAGCCTTGTCTGCCCATCTGTCTCCAGGATGTAGACGCCTGCGGATGGGCCGGGGCAAAAGGATGGCATGACTATGGGCATGACTTAAGGCATGGCAAAAGGCATGACTAAAGCTCTTTGCCCATGGAGGTCGTGGTCAACTTGACGTGTTTGACGCCCTTTAGGGACATCATCTTCTCAGCAGCTTTTCTCACGTCCTGGCCTTCGCCCCTGAGAACCACGACCTCCAGGCAGTTGTCGTGGTCCAGATGGACGTGCAGGCTGGACTGGATTATGCTGCCGAACTCGTGCTGGATCTCTGTGAGGTTGTCCACAAGGCCCCTCTGAGAGTGAGAGTAGACCAGTGTAATGACGCCCACGCGCTCCCCCTGAACATCGCTCATCCACTCGTAGTGCACTATGTAGTTCCTGATGGCATCCCTTATTCCTTCTGAGCGGGAGGAATAGCCTCGCTGCAGAATTATCTCGTCGAACCTGTTCAGCAGCTTTTCAGGCAACGAAACGCCAATCCTCATCAGTTCTTGTTCCATATATATCTCAGCCAATATTCCGATGTTATATAGTAATAAACTTAATGGAAAAAGTTCTGAAAAGTCGGGCTAAAACCATAAAGAATTTCAGCTCGCGCGGCGAACTCATAGCAATATGCCAGATATAGCGCTCATAGGCGACAGGACTTTCCTCTTCGAGAAGCTCTTCCAGGAGCTGGGCGCGAGCTACCACTTCCTTCAGCCAAGCGTGCTAGGAAGCCCCTTCCTGCCCAGGTACAAGATGATAATGATCCCCACGGGCTTTGCCAACCCCCAGTATTCCAAGACTCTTCCTGTGCTACAGAGAGGGAGATTGAACATAGCCGAGTTCGTGCGCCGCGGCGGCCTTCTCACGGTCTTCGGCCCCCTCGTCCCGGAGCACGATTACGACTGGCTGCCCCTCAAGCTGAGGTACGTATGCGAGTACGGCTCTCATGAGGTCGCTCCAGCTGAGCATGAGTGCTCCTGCATGCTCTGCACCTTCACGCCGGAGTGCGATGGCTACTTAATCCCGGGGGAGGGCTTTGAGACAGTTCTAAAGGACGGGAAGGGCAGGGCGATACTGGTGCTTGGCAGGTACGGAGAGGGCCTGATCGTGGCCACCTCCGTCCACGAGTTCCCGGCCGCGGACTACATAAGGTGGGCGCTTAACAAGTCCAGGGAATCGAAGATTTAGGGTGGCATCTCTTGTCCAAGGAAGAAGAGATTATCCAGAAGAAGAGCAAGCTTCGGCAGGAGATCGAAGAGCTGTTGCAGAAGAAGGGCCTGGTCCTGGAAGAAGGCATTTCTGCTGTCAACCTGGACACAGGAGAGACACACCGCTTCAAGGGCTACCCTGAGCTCCAGGAGTTCCTCAAAGGACGAAAAGGAAGATGGTACATAACCACGCCAGGCCTGCGTCAATCCAGAGAAGCTCCCCGAGCGTAAAGTCCAACGCTTCTGAGGATTGGCTTTGAAATGTTTCGTACTAGCGAAGATACTATATCTTGGTGCGCATCAGCCATTGCAGGGGCAATCATGGACAAAAACACAAGTATGATTCGCAAGGCTGTTGCAGTATTATTAATATTAATTGGCCTGGCGGCAATGATCGTTGCCTGGAGTCTCCTGTTCGCTGGGCAGTACACCAACACTGTCCTCGCCATGGAGATGGGAGGCGTTATTCTTTGTCTGGCAGGGTACTTCCTTTGGCAGCGAAGTAAGAGGGAAGGAAAAGATGCCAGTCAGGAGTAGTAGACGCTCGTCAAAGAGTTCCCGCATCAGGCAATCTCAGAACTGAAGCAATAACTGCCACCAGTTGACAGCAATTTCTAAACGAGATGGTCTTTTAGTATTGGCTAGGGAACGAACCTAAGGCCCCACGCTACTGCATTTTTTGCAGCCCATACTCAAAAAAGATAGAAAAAGCGATGCTAAAAGCACCGCTTAGGGTGTGATGGTGATGGTGGGGTTAATTCCCAGCACGAACACTATCACGAAGTATATGGCGTTGAGCACCAGGCCCAGCGGCACTCCAAGCTTTGCCCACTCGCTGCTGGTGATGCCCAGCTTTCCGGCGGAGATGATGTTGGGGATGTTGCCGGGGATGAGCATGCCGCCTGAGATCAGCAGGCCGTAGAGCGCTGCGTTGATCTGTTTCTGGGATAGGGCAGGAGAGATCTCAGCTGCAGTTAGAGTGGCATTATCCAGGATGGCGGATATCATGTTCACCCAGAAAAGGACGTAATCCGGGATCTTGGTGAAGTACTTGAAGATGATAACCTCCATTCCAGCGCCGAGCAAGAAGAGTGCAGCTACGAAGGCGTAGACCTTGAGGGTCCTGATGAGGACCTCCCTAATGCTTCCCTCATCGCTGCCCTCTCCCATCTTCTCCACCGTTCCGCCCTTCTTGATGAAGAACATAGAGAAGATAGAACATGCCAAAACACCCAGGACAATTAGTACGCCCAGCTGCTCTGCAAGATACCAGAAATCAGCGTAGTAGGGTGCGCCCTGCAGCTTGGTAATGGCAATTGTGGAGAGAGGCTCGCCCAGAGGGGTAAGCACTGCGCCCAGACCAATGGCAAAGCAGGCGATGATGACGTAGTTGATCTTGTTCTTGCGATCCAAGGGCAGTGTGTTGGCGATCTCGCAGAGGAATAATGCGGATATGATGGCGGTGATGACTGAACACACCAGCCCGAGGACGACCGTGGACACAAAGATGATCACGCCCAGGTTCATCTTCTTCACTAATCCGTTCATGAAGCTCTGGAAGGCCTTCTGGCCGTAGAAGAATATGAGGCCGGCCACCAGCACTGCGGGCACGATGCCCTTCAATATGGGCTCTTCTGCTGCCAGCTTGACCAGCTCCATTGACCACTTGCTGGTCACAGTGACTGCAGCCGCGCCCATGATAAATAGAAATACTTCTAAGTTCTTTTCAACTATCTTTACTTTAAAGGGGAATATCAGCACTATCAAGGCTATAAGGAACAAAGCCATATCTACAGGGGTAACAGTTTCCCCTAAGATCATAACCATGCGACCACCTCTTTTATCTTAATCCTACATCCACTCTTGAATAGAGAGTTTGGTAGTCGGATGCTCTTCCCATATTAAATGCTTTTGGTTTTTATTTGGGTCAGTATAAGCATTTAATATCAGGGACCTCAAAGCAGACCGATATGAATTGAAGAAAGGGAGAACTGATAAAGAAAAATTCGTAAACCGGTCATTTCCTTCGTTGATCAAGGGTGAAACCGCTTATTATATCTATAAAAAACGCTAAAAGGCCATTATCATTCTATTAATAAATTAAAAACAAAAAGGGCTGAAATTAAAAAAGAACAGATCCTAAGATAGCTCAAACGTAATACAGCGCTATCTTAGATCTCCTCAGGATGAGGACCGGCCTGTTCGCAGAGTTGGCCACATCGTAGGCGGTGCTCCCAATCCGTCCCTTCTTTACGGCCACAGCTCCCTGGGAGCTCATGGCGATCAGGGATACAGCCTCATTTTCGGCTACCTTCTTTATTTCGTCCACGGGGTTCCCTATGACTACGAGGGCTTTGACGTTCTTGCCCGCCTGCACCAGATCATTCAATGCAGCATCCATCTTCTCCTGGGCTGCAGAGGCGTTGGCGTCTATCTCCACCTGAGTCTCGCCCTTGGAGACCACGCTTAAGAGCACCACTTGATCGACGCCATCCAGGCTCTTCAGGAAGGAAAGCGCAGCCTCAGCGGGCTGGGAGAAGTCTGTCGGGAAGAGCACTTTTTCCAGTACCCTGGTGCAGTATTTTCCCATATCTCCGCCCTCGATGGCCTTGTAACGCATGATCAGGAGATGGGTGTCGCCATAGCGCAGGACGTTCCTCGATACGCTCCCCAAGAGAGCGCTCTGAATCAGGCTCTTTCCGCGCGCTCCCATGGCAACCATTGAGACCTTCTCCTCCTCTGCCACCTTCTGGATGGCAGATGCCGTCTCGCCCTCCAGCACAGAGACGGCCCTTGCCTTGACCATTATGCTCGGAAGGGAGATGGCATTCTTCTCCTCCATCAGCCTCTTCTCAGCCTCCTTTGCCTCTGCCACCGGGTCCCAGACCCTTGCCAGAGGGTCCCTGGCAACCACGTTTAGGAGCACTACCTCTTTCACTCCCGGAATCTCGCCGATGCACTCGATGACCTTATGCGCATGTTTTGAGAAGTCCGTCGGAACTAAAACCTTTTCAAACATTCATGCCACCTGATAGTATTAATCTCTGGTTCTTAATATTTCAATTTATCTGAAAAAGCGAAAAGACCATATCAGAAACAGACGGTTTTAATAATTATAAATGAATCTTTAATTGTGCTCACGAAGATTAGAAATTTCCTAGTTTGAGACGGTTTGGGAGAGAAGGCCCACTTATCTCAGGGATTGCTTATTGAAATAAAAATTTTAGGTGGTATTTTAAAGGCGTACGACCAAATCAAGGGAGCTCCAAAAGCGGAGTCTTCCATATCGATGACCTTCTGCCAGGCCGCACTGCAATTGCAGTCCAGGCCCCAAAAAGATGCTTGTATCCTGGCTAAGAGCGTGCTTCCTGATGGCCTCCGCGACGGCAGAGTCGCACTTCCCGCAGTTGTGAGGCCGCGGTCCGCGTCTCGTTTCTGCGCCCACAGGGCTGCAGGTGATGGGCATTCAAGTCAAGGTCATCCCGAAAGTGCACGAAGCCCAAGAATCTCTTTGTGCCTTTGCGTCTTTGCAGTTTAGAGTAAGAGCCAGTTCACCACAAAGGAACAAATTGCACAAAGAAACGCGCATGACTTAAGGTCACCCATAAGGATGAAAATGGACTCACCAGGAGGCATTTGTACCACAAAGAATCTAACGCTAACGCCTTATGAAGAGAAAGTAGTTGTAGTTTCGGGATTAGCTAGCTATCTAAACATAGGCACTTTACTCGCTCGTGTCACCAGGACAGGCTTGGTAGCTGTATTCGCGACATCATAGGTCGCGCGCCCTACTTGAACTCCACTAGGAGAGCTTTTCCCTATGGAACTCATGGCTATCAGGGATACATTCTCCTTATCTGCCATTTCGTTTATCTCCTGGACTATATTCCCGACCACGACATGACAGGTTATGTCTAGACCTTTGCTGCAGATGCGGCATCGCAAAGCAGCCTCACTCAATCGTACCCCGAGAGGAGGCATTACCTTCAGGCCTTCTTTACCGGCCAGCTCTTCAGCGAGGGCATTGAGAGCATTGGTGGCAGCCTTAACTTTGGCGTCCATTTCTTCTTTCGACCCGCCTTCGGGAACTACATGCAGAAGCACCATATTTTTAATCCCTCTCAGCTTGGCAACGAAAAAGATTGCAGCTCTAGCTGGCTCAGAGAGGTCTGTTGGCAGGAGCACCTTTGCAAAGATATGGCTGCAGAGATCCTCATGTAACGCTCTTTCCTCGTCCAGTGATTTATGACGTATTATCAGGAGGGGCGTATCATCATTGCACAGAACGTCTCGAGATACCCTTCCAAGAGAGCTGCTCTGCACAGCACCCTGCATAGTGCTCTGCACAGTGCCTTGCACATCGCTCTTATCCCTGATGCCCATAACGATCAAAGAGGCGTTCTCCTCATCTGCAACCCTACGAATCGCACTCGATACGCTCTCCTCCTCAGGCATTATCTCAGCCTTCGTTTTTATGCTGAATTCGGCCCTCCCAAGGTATTTTGCCAGCTCCTCTAACTTTGCTTCGGCATTTCTTAACTCAGCCAAAGGTTCCCGAACTTCAACCAAAGGGGCTTTAACAACGACATTCAAGAGCACAACTTCTTTTACGTTAGGAAGCTGCCTGATGCAATCTAGTACTCTCGGAGAACGCTCTATGTCAATGGGAACTAATACTTTTTCAAACATCTCTACCTGCCGTATTAAGTATATGATTATTAATATTTCAATTTATCTCAGAAAATTGAACAAGAAGCGGACATTTTTATTGATTAGGAATCGACATCTTCATTAATCGCGATTAACAAAGGCTAAGCAGACTCTTGCCCCAATAATACTCCTGCTTCAATAATATTAGCCGATTTAGGGTAAGCTCTATAGCAATTCTTTGCATACAGGGACAAATACTACTTTCTCCTCAGGCTCAATTTCTTTTTTGGCTGGCGCTTCCACCTCTATTTTTTCTGGAATAGCCGTCTTCTCTTTTTCAATTTTTGAATATATGGTGCGAGAGTTTATCTCCCAGAATAACGAGTACAGTCGGTATGACTTTTCGAATAAGGATTTTGCCTCGTCTCTATTGCCTTCATCAAGCCGTTTTGTCCCAGTTTCCATTAATCTCATGGCGGCTGTAAGCAGGTGCTTGCTAATACACCAAACCTCGCCTTCAGATTCTTTGACGATCTTCTTGAGAAGCTCCACCCTCATTCGCCTAATTTCCTGCAAAGTGTCGAGATAATCATCTTTACCCGTCTCCATCGCCGTAAAGAACAGATGCTCTTCTAAGTTGATTAGATTCATTATGCCAATGCTCAAATCTGCGTCGGACGACAAATCCATCTCTTTTCGCTTTGTTATCCTTTCTACATCCTCAACTAATTTATTGACATCCGATTCCGTAACCATAAAATTGCCTTCCTTACTATCGTTGGTCGGATAAAGATATTAGTAATTAGTCGACTATAGATATAAAATTTTTGGGTGTTATTATTTTATTATTACCTTATATGAATAAATTATTAAACAGCTGGCTGAGCTGAAGAAGTTGAACAGACCAACAAGTGGATCATGTCATGGGGCCATAAAAAATTCGACTTAAGGGCACTAAATTTCCGCGTTATGTTAGCGCGGATCCAAAGGATGACTCCTCAAGCTCTAGTACCTTCTGCCACGTTCGTTTGCATTCGCAATCCAGGTCTTCGAAGATGCCCGGGTCCTGGGTCAGCGCATGATTCCTAATTGCCTCTGCTATAGACGCATCGCACTTGCCGCAGTTGTGCGGCCCGCGCCTTGTTCCAGCGCCCACAGGATCGCAGATGATGGGCCCTTCGACGCTTCTTAAAACCTCTACTGCAGACCACAGCCACGACGGGCGATACTCGCCCCGCTCCCACAAACGCTCCACATAGGTGCCTCGCTGGACATTGCACAGGTTCAAGGAGAGGACGTCCGCGTATCTTCTGGCTGCATTGGCTGAGGCTATGGAATCCCTCAACGCCTGGCCCTCCGAGAGGTGCGGGGGCTTGAGCAAGAGATATGCTTTGACCCTTCCACCCTGTTCATGAACCGTCTCCGAGGCTTCAATATAGTCCTGGAAGGTGAAGCCCTTGCAGATTATCTCCTGGCGGATGAGGTCGTTAGATGTCTCCAACCCGATCGCGAACTCCGTCTCCACCCAGGAGAGGCATGCCTCAACCCTCTCAGAATTGATATGCTCCGGCCGGGACTCGATGACCAATCGCTCGATGCCCGCGCTCTTCAGAAGATCGAGAATCCCGTCCCTGACCGGGTAGGGAACCTCCCGGGGATCTAAGAAGCTTCCACTGGTGTAGATCTTCATCACCTTGACATCAGGAGAGAGCCTCTGCTGAGCGTTGTCGAACTGGGCCAGGAGATCCTCAGCCGTGGCCGGCGCGCCCTCGCTCGCATATCCGCACATAGTACAGCGATTCCATCTACACCCCACGGTCCTGAGGATGACAGTGAGAGATTCAACCGTCCTGCCGTTCAGAAGGTCCTGTCCTCTCCAGATGGACACCGGTCTGGTTGGGTCCAGGCGCTTTTCAAGCCGCTTATTTTCGCTTACAGCCATGGTTCATCCCAGATACTGCATGGCACTTATGGCCGCCGAAGTGCCGGAGCCCACGGCTGTAGTTACCTGCATGCGTCCACCCGTGACGTCGCCGGCGGCAAAGACTCCAGGCATGCTCGTCTCCTGGTTGAGCCGGTTCACCTTCACGAAGCCCCCCGGGGTGAGCTCTAAGCCAAGGGCCTCGGCAAGCTCTGTGCTGGGCTTCATGCCCATCTCTATGAAGACTCCGTCCACCTTCAAAGATCGGGGGGTTGATCCTACCACGAACTCGACGCTCTTCACAGTCTCCCCACCTGATATCTCAGTTATCTCTGCCCCATAAGTAGCAGCAAAGTTGGAGAGCTTCTGCAATCGATCCATGTAGATCGACTCCGCCCCGAGCTTCTCTCGGGGGCTTAACAGCTGGATCTTGTTGACGATATTTGCCAGATAAAGGACCGCTCTGGCGGCGCCGTTGCCGTAGCCCACAACAGCTACGCTCTTATTCCTGAAGAGCGCGCCATCGCAGTGTACGCAGTAGGACACTCCCCGACCAATGCACTCATTCTCACCAGGAACCCCAAGCTTGCGGTGTGCTGCACCCGTGGCGAGTATGATGGCCTTGGACTCATACTGCCAGTTCTCAGTTTTAAGGCGGAACATATCTTCCAGTTGGACTATCTTCTCGACCCGCTCCGACTGGTACTCCGCCCCGAACTTCTGTGCCTGAGCCAGCATTGCCTCAGAAAGCTCTATGCCCATTACGCCATCCGGGAAGCCGGGATAATTCTCATATACGCCTCCCATGGACTGCTGAGAGCCGTAGATGTTACCCAAGATCAGCGTCTTCTTCCCGCCCCTGGCACAGTACATTCCCGCCGTAAGCCCTGCAGGACCTGCGCCCACGACCACGACATCATGCAAGCGAACTCACCACTAAGACGGTCTGGCTCATGGTAGATAAAGGGTATGCGCCCTTCAAGAGAAGTGATCTATTGCCCCATCAGCCCGCAATGTTTTTAGACTAGAAGGTAATTAGAGGGGGATGCCCCTTGCGGGCATATGCGCCGATAGTGTAGCGGTTATCACTAGGCGTTGCCAACGCCTAAACTCGGGTTCGAATCCCGATCGGCGCATTTTAGCGCCTTTGAGCCAAAAAGCCAATTTTTCACTGCTTTCTTTTGGTGCTCTCCTTTTTAGCTCTGTTTGTGATATTAAAAATAATAATATGGAGATTTGACATTTATACCTCCCACTCAACAGGATTACCCTAGGTTAATCGACGAACAATATCACGGGTCTCTTCGAGTTCTTCTTCCAGCTCATGGATGCGACTGAGGGCCCATGAGAGTCGATCCTCGATAGTCACAACCATCTCATTGCCTCCCATCCAAAGACGGTGGCGAAGAGCGGCCTATAACCAAAGAGGAGTTTCTCGAAAAATGGAAGACTTCAGACGAGAAATATGTGGGGGGAGATGCCAAAGCAGACGACCCGAAGTAAGACAGGGATCGCCCATCCACCCCTTTCTGATTTTGTTCTATGACATTTTCATCAATTCCTTCAAGAATATCATAGAACGATTTGAGCGCAAAAAAAGAAGGGCTCACCTATTCTCATCAAACCGCCTGAACCTGCAAGCTCTCATGACTTTAATGGCCTTCTCTTCTTCGAATCTGCGCTTACGCTTCATTTTTCTATCTCTGGCTTCACTCATGACTTCACTTTCTTCTTTTCTAGCCTTGCTTTTTTGGTCATCGCTTTTTTGCTTTTGCCTTGGGCTCGGTTTTTTTCAGCCATATCATCAATTGTGGCTACCTTCCTAAAAAGGATTGGCCTATATCATCTCAAGATGCGGCACTACTAATCCGGCACAAAAAAGAATCAGACCCCCAACTGTGGAATGCACGCCAAATAAGCCTCTTTTAATTCCTTCAAATCTATATGATCGTAAATATCGATAGCCTCTTTCCTGCTATCCCCTCTAAGCTCCTGGATGAACTCGCGTCTCATCCCTGCCCTTCTCAAATGAGTTGTGAAAAAGTGTCGGCAGCAGTGCGGGCCAAAGTGATCTTCCATCCTCTCCGACTTAGGATTATGCAAGCCCACGCGCTCAGCCGCCTTAGTCACAGCCAGGTAAATATCATTCCTAGAAGCCCTGAGGCCCCATGTGCTCAGGAAGAGGGCCGGAGATTTGCACCGGCTAATGCCTTCCCGGGCTCTGAGCCACCTTCGCAGGATAAAGGCCGCTTCATCATCAAAGAGCACGGTTCGGTTGCTCCTTTTCGCTGTGGGTTTAAGCCTGATCCGATTCTCAACTAAATCCACATCCGATACATCCAGGGAGATGAACTCATTCCGCCTTATTCCCGTCTTCGCGAGGAGAGTTATGATGGCCTTATCTCGGATATCTAGGGTGCTGTTGATTATCCTGGCCATGTCTTCCACTCCACACGGATAAACTGCCTTTCATGGCCATAGGATTCCAATCATCCATTGACTCTCGCAATGACTTCTACCATCCTATTAGCCAGGAGCATACGTAATAGTAGCAGTAAATAGATAAGCAAAGTTATATAAATCAACGAAGAATCTTCCGGTCCAGTGGGGTGAAAGTGTTATGCTATTACAAACATTAATGACTGTATTACTGATGGCCATCTTCATATCAGGGGTATATGGTAATGAAGAGAACGGTATCGGAGAAGGCCTTTTTATCGACGGAGAAGGTTACATAGGTCCCTATCTTGCAAATACGAGTGAAAATCTTGCAAATGCGAGTGAAGGGAGCTATACAGGCAATTTAAGCAATAACAGCTCGGATATCGGAGAGGGTCTCTTTATCGACGCCGAAGGCTACATAGGCCCTTATCTCGCAAATAACAGCTCGAATAACCTTAGCGATATGAACTCAAGCACCCAGACAGATATGATTTACCCTGAAATAGATAGCGAGGATTTAAACTGGGATGCAGGCTTTAACGAAGGCTTCTTTGGAGATTTGCCAAGCTTTATGGGCCATCTAGAGGGATTTAGGTTAAATGACTTCTTTAGCGGCAGAGGATTGTAGCACTAATACCTTAGCCTTCATCTTTTTTGGCCCTCTGCGTGGGAGCTGCTTAAAGCTCAGATACGATCTTGCTTTTTTCGATTCTGGTAATGAGGATTCAAAAAGAGAGATCTACAGCCCAAACCTGGCCTGCATGGGCACATTCACGTTGCTCAAAACCTTGAGGCGGTAATCCTGCAATAAAGTGGCCTTGAGCTTTCCCGGATAGACGCTCAGAGTGATCTCCTTGGTCCTGACCGTATCTGACCCTTGCTCACCACAATGGTGTGAAGTATCCCCAGCATATCCAGCTCGGCTATGAGATCGGTGATTCTCCTGTGGGTCAGATAGTCGGTCTCCACCATAGGACAGAGCTGCTTGTACATGTTGTAGACGGCACTGGTGGTGATGTTTCTCGTGCCCTGCTCCTCCAGGAGCACGATGCTGTAGAGCACCAGTTTGGATTGAGTGGGCAGGGTCTTGATCACCTCTTCCACTCTGTCCTGCTCGATCTTCTCCCGCGCCGAGCGGACATGATCCTCAGTGACGACTGCAGAGCGTGCCCTTTCTGCCAGCTCGCCGGAGATGCGCAGGAGATCCAGCGCCCGCCTGGCATCGCCATGCTCCTGGGCAGCAAAAGCTGCGCAGAGGGGTATGACATCCTCCTCAGGGACCTTGGACTTAAAGGCCATGGTTGGCCCTCTGCTCCAGGATCTCCCTGATCTGCTCCGCGTTGTAAGGCGGGAAGATTATCTCGTCCTCTCCCAGGGAACTCTTCACCCTGGGGTCCAGGAACTCGGTGAACTTGAGGTCGTTGGATATGCCGATGATGCTGACTCGTGATCGCAGGAGGTCGGAGTTGACGCGCGAGAGATTGTAGAGAACATCGTCGCCTTTCTGACCAGCTTATCCACTTCATCGAGCATTATCACTACTACTCTCTTCTCTTCGTCCAGAGCGTTTCTGAACTCGGCATAGACCTGATCTGTTGGCCAGCCGGTCATGGGGATCTCTTTATCGAAGTGTCTGGCCAGATGGGCAAGATCCTGTACTGAGTATCCACTACTTCGCAATTGATGTAGATGACAGAGCACTTCATGCGCCAAAACCTGCTTCTTCGAGTTCTTTTCCCACATACTTGGCAACAGCCGTCTTTCCCGTGCCGGTCTTTCCATAGATGAGGACATTTGAGGGCGTCTCTCCTCTCAGTGCTGGAACCAAGACAGATGCCAGGCTGTTGATCTGCTCTTCCCGATGCGGCAGCTCACTAGGCGTATAGGTTGGACGCAAGACATCTCTGATCTGAAATATGCCGCCTTGCGCTAATAGATCGGCAAATAACCCTCCCGAGATAGATACCACGATAATTCCCCTCGAACAGATTTTTCATAGAGCCAGGACTTATTAAGAGTTATGGTGAACACCCCTTGATTTCCAGTGGAGCATTTGCCCCCCACCCCATTGTTTCCAGTGGAGATGAAATAAATTTAGCTGGATTTCTCATGATAGATAATGAAAATAATTTAGCCGTTGGTAACTATATCATTACTTATACTTAAAGATTTCTATACGGCTGAATTAAGGAACTTTAGTCTGTGTCCCTGCAATTCCAATTCATGAAAAAATTAGGTTGTATCATCATTTTATTAGTAAGATTTTTTAAATTATCGTACGATAGAGGTTTCGTGTAATTGAGCTTTACGACGGATAATCTTGCGGAGAAGTTCGAGAGTATGGAGTTCATGTTATCAATACGATATTAAAAAATTGATATTAGGATTATGAAAGAGATAGTAGATCCAGTCATTGGTATTGAAAGTGTGCCGAATTTTCTGTAAATTTGGCGGCCCTGTTATCCCACAAGTCAATCCGTATCCATGGATAAATACTTTTTAGTTGTCATCCATTCTTCATTGATATCAATCAGTATCGATACACCCAGCCTCATGAATGACTGGTCGCTGGGAAATGCTCCTACGACTCTTGTTCTTCTTTTCAGCTCCTTGTTGATCCTTTCCAGTCCGTTTGTAGTCCTGATCCTTCTCCAGTGCTCTCTGGGGAACGACCTGTAATTCCATAAGCTGAATCGGAAATGCTCAAGGGTATCGGCAGCTTTGGAATAGCCTCTGTCTTCCAAGCTCTAGAATCAGTTCTTGCGTCTTGGTTTCATCTTCTAAAGCTATTTTGAGTCTTATCCGCAATCTCCTTATGATATTTCTTGGCAACGTTTCTCAGAACCGCTCGCACAAGATGCACATGACACATCTGCCATGAAGCGCCTAGAAATGATTTCTCGACTGCTTTCTGGATTCCCTTATGACCATCCGATATCACGAGCTTTACTCCAGATAATCCTCGGTCCGCCAGATCTTGAAATAACCCTGACCAGAAGAGTTCATCTTCGCCATCGGCTATCCTTGCGCCCAGTATCTCGCGATAACCGTCGTCTCTGATTCCCATAACGACCAGAAAAGCTTTGGTAACATATCTTGAATCAGTTCTTACTTTGAAATAGCTTGCATCTACAAAGAGATAATGAATCGGATGTTCAATAGGTCTTTTGAGGAATTCTTCAACCTTTTCATCCAGTTCCTTGGCGATCCTGGAAACGCTTGACGCAGATAATTCTTCGATTCCCAGTCGAGAAACGATATCCTGAATTCGTCTCGTTGAAACTCCTTGCAGGTACGATTCGACTATGGCATTAATCAAAGCCTTCTCTACCCGCGAATATCTGTCAAAAACCTTCGTTTGGAAGGGAATTTCGCGAAACTGCGGCTTCTTTAGTCTAAGTTCTCCAACTCGCGTCTTAAGAGATCTTTCTTTGTAACCATTTCTATGAGCTTTTCGAGAACCAACTCGCTGATATGGTTCTGCGTCTATCTGCTCCATCGCTTCAAACTGCATTACCAGATTCAAGAACCAGGTCAGAAGCTTCTTCAAGTCCATCTTCTTGATCGATAAGGTAATCTTCTAGGAGTTCTTTGGGTATCATGGTCCTGTTTCCTCCAGTTTGCTAAGACAGGTAGGATACAGGGCCTTCCTTATTAATATCAATTTACAGAAAATTCAAGATACGCGGCCCAAAGTTGAGAGTGAGAAAAATCTTTGATGACAAATAAGGGGCGGATCTATTTTTGGTCTGGCCTTCAAAAGATTGATGGACGTCACTCATGTGCTTTTTGTCAGGTTTGGTTGTGCAGCAGATGCGTCGGCTTTTCTCTCAGCCTGTAGGGCTTTTGTAGGCTGAAAGTGGACACCTTTAGGGCTGACACTTTTAGAGCTACAACCCTGAGCAATTTGCCTGAGAAGAAAAGCTGCTATGGCAGAACATATCACGTTTGAGAAGATTGTTTTTTGCATCTCCATCTACAGCTCACGAGTCGCAAGGAGCCCGGGCCCGTTTTTGGCGTAAAATGCCAGCCATGTTGCAGGCCCAATCAGGAGTTCCAGTGGAAATCATACGGTCCCTCTCATTGTCTCCCGGACTCAGGCTTAGTACCTTAGTTAGAGAAGTCTTGCTTGACACTTTCGATGACTGCGATCAAATCATCATCTTCGTGATTTTAAATCAACCCGGACTGCGGAAAGCTCAGCCGACAGGTATCGTCTCCAGCTGGCTGGCCACATTCCAGATCAGAGTTCTGGTATGAAGAGGGATGTTGGGATCGTTGCTTATCTCGTCTAATATAGATATGGCTGAAGCAGCTTTTACTGCTTCGTTCACGCTCTCGTCCATGAGGATGACCTTGATGTTCTCAGCAGAACGCCTGATATTCCTCGGGACAGCGTCGTCGCTCATGATGCGCTCTAAGACCTCAACGCATTGTTTAAGGACCTTCTCAGCTGTCGTAGAATCACCACCTGCACTCGAAGACGGCAAAAAGGTTAATGACAGTATCCGTCCTAGTTGGTAAGCAGTGATGTTATAGTTGTTGTATTTAAACGTATTTGGTAGGGCCAGCCTGTGGTGAGATACATGGACGAAGAAGAGATGCTAAAGAGGATGACGAAACTCCTGGAACAGGGGTGCACAATGCTTGCTAACCATCATAGTTGCGGCGCGCCGCTCTTCCGGTGTAAGGGAGAGATCATCTGCCCGGCATGCTCTCTGGGAGAGAGCAATGCTCTGGCAGCTAGCGTAGGGCCCACCCCTGAAGTGCCCTTGGTTCAAGAGGAGAAGGCCGAGAGAATGGCGCAGGCTGTGGGCTGTGGGAGAGGAACTTGCCCCTTCCGTTCTGCAAAAGGATGAGGCCGAAGTCTCAGGTCGAGACGAGCTTGGCCAGGCGAAGGACTTTCTTCGGCGTGTTCTACTGCACAGGCTTAAAGATCTCACCGAGGGCGTGGAGGGCGAAGGCGATCTCGCCAAGTTGCGTAGGCAGCTGGGCTGCATAGAGGGGATTGTGAATATATTGGAAGCCCTAGAAAGGTAATATCCATAGATAAAGCTTATCTCCTTGCAGAATCCATCTCGACTTCCAGAGGTTCCACTGGAAACAAAGGGGTTGACCAATTGTTCCTAAATTTCTTAAGAAAGTGTGGAATATCTCTACTATTATTGCCTCTCATCTTGGCCATGTGCTGCATGACAGGCTGCATACAAAACGGCGGCCCTCAGGAGAAGGCCTTATCAAGCCCTTCGGAGGAGACCTCGCCCTCCACGCCAGTCCGCCTGGAGATAGATTACGATTCCGAGCTTGGCAGCCGCCTTTTCAAGGCCAAGGGCAGCCTGGTGCTCTGGGGCAACAGATCTCTTCCCTATATTCTTTTAAATGCCACCCTCCTCAAAGACGGCCGGCCGCTATGCAGCACGAAGTATATGATGATCGATGTTATGCCTAACAGGGACAGCAGCTTCGAGATCTCGAAGAACATGAGGTTATGGCCTGGGAGCTACGCCTGCATCCTCGATGTATCGGGCCCTGAGGGGCAGATGGCATCTGAGACCAGACAGTGCCGAATGATAGAGCCCTTCTTTGTTGAGCCGCAGCCTGTGCCTAAGCCACCTCCTGTCCAGGAAGAGCCTCCTCTAGCCGAGGAAGAGGAGCAGTCAGTCTCGTCTGGCCACCTAGAGAAATCCGAGAAGGGCTCTAAACACACAGAAGAGAGCGGTGCTGTCTCTTCGGATTCTAGGCCTTCTGAAGATGAGGGTTTAGATGAGGGTTTGGTCCAGAAAGGCGGCGAACCAGAGGAAGCTTCCGAAGGTCAGGAAGTTGAGGCATCGGACGCCGGGGCAAAGGCCTCTTTGGAAGGGGCGTTTGTAGGCAGCACCACCTCTAACAAATACCACCGACCAGATTGCCGCTACGCAGCCAAGATCCGGCCTGAGAACAAGGTTTATTTCGCGAACGAAGAGGAGGCTAAAAGACAGGGCTACCTCCCCTGCAAGGCCTGCAATCCGTGATCCCTTTTGCAGCCTGAGGGATTGGGCTTGAAGGCTTAGGTCTGAAGGCATAGGAGGCCTCTTCTTTTCCTATCACTCCTATCTCCTCTCCTAATCACTCCTTTTCCTCTATTTCCTCTACCGGAAGCGGCCTATCATGACGCAGGAGAGGCCTGGGGCTTTTGGCGGCGCATCGGTACTTGCGAGCACAATCTTCTCCTCAGGATAGCCCATGTCTGTCATTACGGCCACGTCTTCCCTCAGCTCCCTGGCCTCAAGGTAGCTGCACAGTCCTTCCAGGTCTGTGCTCTCGTCTGTGAGCAGGAAGACGCACTTACCCTTCCTCAGCTCTGAAGCTATCGGCTCGGGGTCAAGGCTCCTGCCGTGGACGGTTATAGGGACTACCTTAAGGAGGCTGACCTTCAACCTGGCGCAGGCCACCTGCAGGCTCGATATGCCGGGTATTACCCTGCCCGGCAGATAGCCCAGGCCGCTTAGCATTGGGTCGCCAGTGGACAGCACGACGGCATCCTCCGGCAGCTCGCGAAGCTTCCTGTAGTCCTCAATGATATTGACCGAGCAGCTCGGCTTTATGTGGCCTCTGACTAGATCTATGGACCTCTTTGAGCCGTAGATCAGCTCTGCCGCTTCTATGGCTTTTACGCCATCGAGGGTCAGCATCCCAGGTCCCGCTCCCACTCCTACTATTATCATGGCATATCCCAAATCACTGCAGATCTATTATGGCAAATCCCTAAAGACCCTTCCGTCTTTATGGAGGAGGACGATCCTCGTGAAGGGCAGCATCTCCTTTGCCTTTCTCAGTGCTAAAGCGATGTTCTCGTGATTCGGCATCCTCTCCACCAGCTCAGCCACAGTGCCGCAGCCTGTCTCATCCAGGACCCCCGGCCAGGACCACTTGAGGATCAATGCGGGCAGGCCGCAGAGCACGCTCTCCTGGCCCTCTTCGAACTCCAGGAGATTGAGCTGGCTTCCTATGAGCACGGCCTTGTGGTCTGGAAAAAGGATGCGGCTGAACTTAAGGCCTGTTCGCCCCGTCGTCACAACCACCTTCTTTAAGCCTCTAGTCTCCCCGCTTCGGCTCTCTCCCAGGTGCTCATTCCAGGGCTCCACAAAGCCCGTCGAGCCCAGGATGGATATCCCGCCCATCACACCAAGCTTCGGGTTCAAAGTCTTCAAGGCCAGATCCTCGCCGCAGGGCACGCTCAGCTCAACTCTTGCGCCTTTCAGGCCTGTCTCCTCGATGCCTTCAGCGATTGCTTCCAGGATCTGCTGCCTTGCGGACTGGCTTATGGCCGGCTTTCCCCGGGGTGCACAAAGCCCCGCGTTTCCAATCATCCCTATTCCCTTCCCTATGGCCAGCTCCGTCTCATCAGAGCCGCTGGCAGACGCGACGATCTCGGTCCCGTGGGTAACATCGAACTGGTGATCGCCGCCGTCCTTGACGGCAACACAGAATCCTTCGCGGGCCTTCACCGGCAGAGAGACCCTTATTCCAGCGGGTGTAGGAACCTCCACATCATCTCTGGGCAGAAAAAGCGAGATCACTGCGCCCTTGCAGGCAGCGGCAGCAGTGGTCCCGGTGGTCAGCCCACGCCTCAGAAGCCTTCCGTCGGCGAGGAGAACCCACCGGCCGCTCCTGATCTTGTCCAGAACGTCCCGATCTTTGCAAAGCTTCATCCAGGCATCGGGAATCTCGAAGCCTGTGACTGGGTCAACGATGGCGCGCATACATGTTTATGATCTCGTTTATTGCGGCGACAGCTATGGGTGTGCCGCCTCGGGTTCCCACAGTGGATATTGATGGGATGATCATCTCCCTCAGCCTCTCTTTGCTCTCAGAAGCATTCACGAAGCCCACAGGAACGCCGATGACAAGCGCAGGCTCCGCCTTTCCGGACTCAATGAGGTCACATAAGGTGAGAAGAGCCGAGGGCGCGTTTCCTATTACTACTATGGACCCGGTCAACTCACCCTGCAGGGCCATGACGCCAGCCGATGTCCTGGTTATGCCTTTAGAGGAGGCAATGTCGTCGCCTTTGCCTATGAAGGTTACAACCTCGCTTTTGTGTCCCTTCTTCACGACTCCAGCCTCGACCATCCTTATGTCCACAAAGATCTTTGCCCCCGCCTCCAGGGCCTTAAAGCCTGCATCCACGGGGCTGTGGAGGAACTTTAGTATCCCGGCGACGCTCGGGTCGCCTGTGGCAATCACGCACCTCTGCCTGATTCTGTCATCGGGAGTCTCGTCACCGATCAGCTCAGATATGATCCGGCGGCTCTTTCTGCTGATCTCCATGGCCTCGGGAGTAGTGGCGCCTATATCGGTGTATTCTTCCGTCATCCCTTCTTCCGTCGTCCCATCTTCTTTTGTCATCCAATCCGCTCAGTAGCTGTATTTGGTCTCATATCCTCTTCTGGCAATTATCCTTCCTTCCTTAATGTAAGAGTGGGCAGAGGCTATGAGAAGAGTGAACCTAAAACCGCTTGGCTTTGCTTCCAGGAGGTCCTCGGCTGTGAGCACCATCGCCTCTTCGCCTTCCCGGCCCACGTCCCTGGCAAGGGCACAGGGCCTCTTTGGATCGATCTCCTGAAGAATGAACTGGATCTCGTGCCCCCGCGCGTTGTAGACGGCAACTGCGAACCCGGCTCCGGCCATTGAAGCGGCGCTCTTTGCATCGTCTGGTCCCGAGAACAGGGCGAAGTCGCTCACTAACGGGGCTCCGACCCTGGCTGCCACGGCAGAGAAGGCGCTCACCCCTGGGGAGACGTGAACCTTGCAGGTCCCGCGCGCCTCCAGTATCCTCCAGGCAGAGCTGAAGATGCTCGGGTCCCCTCCCGATAGGATGGAGGCCTTGCCGCCTTTCTCGGCCACGGCAGAGGCTTCACGAAAGCGCGCTGCCATCCTCTCCGGGCAGGGACCGCTGTGAGCCACCTTCTCTCCTGGAAAGACATCATCTATCAGCTGCAGATACCTCTGTGCCCCGAAAATCTTAGCAGAGCCCTTCAGGAGGCTTTCTGCTTCTATTGTAAGCTGTCCTTTGCAGCCAGAGCCTATGCCCACAATGTTGATTCCAGCTTCTGGGTGGGCCTCTCCTCGAAAGGCTCCTCTTCCATCCAGGATGACAAGCGTTGTCATGTCTATCCTCTCCCTGAGGGCCTCGTCCTCCAGGAGGCTTCCTGCAGTCGTCCAGAACAGCTCTTCCCCCGGCCTGCCCACATCCTTTGCCACAAGGGCAGCCGTCTCCTCTCCGAATATCATCAGGGCCTTTAGCAGCTGCCAGTCGCGTCTTCGGCTCTTGGGATTGTAGAGCGCAGCAGGCATCCCATGCTCTGCTGCCATCCTCAACCTTCCCTCGATCTCCGGCCAGGGCGTGAGCAGGTCGCTCAGGCTGATAACGGCGACGCAGTCGCGAAAGACCAGGCCCGCCCTGCATGAAGCGGCCGTAAAAGAGGTCACTCCTGGAACGATTTCCACCTGATCCAAGGCGCCGCCCGCCATCTCCAGCCCAAGGCCAGCCATGCCGTAGATGTTGGGGTCTCCGCTGCTCACAAGGGCCACGGAGCCGTCTCCCAGGAGGTCTACGGCAGCCCTGGCGCGGTCTACTTCCTTTCCCATGCTGCTGGAGATGACTTTCTTTCCCGGTAAGAGGTCTGCTATCAGGTCAAGATAAGGCCTGTAGCCGACTACGAAGTCAGCATTCTTTATGGCGTCCTCGGCCTGGGCTGTACGTAAACCTTTCTCGCCAGGACCAATGCCCACAATTGAGAGCTTATTCCCCAAGGGCAACAGTCACCCTCCCGTAGGCCTTCTTGGGCATGATGAGCTTTTCAGCCAGCGCCAGGACAGCAGGCTCGGCAACGCCCGCCAGGCCGAGGTCGCTCGCCCTGGAAGGTGTGGTTGGAACCTGGGCGTTGAGGGCCTCTGGTGAGAGGTAGAGGACCTCGAGACTCAGGGCCCTGGCAGCCTCTGTTATTCCGCGTTCGTCGCGCTTGAGCCAGGCCGTTGCAAGCACTCCTATCTCCTCCATCTTCCTGCCGGTCTCCTTCAGAGCAGATCTAATGGCCTCCATAACTTCCTCTGTCTCGACGCCTCTTCTCGCACCAAGGCCCACCACAAGCCCTCTTCTCCTCAAAACCGCCACGTCGTCATCTACTACCACTATCTTTGGCCCTTTCAGCCTCAGCACCGGGACATCCTGGCTGAGAAAGGCCAGGTTCACTTTCTTGGAGGACTCTTTATTCAATATCTCTGCGCCCAAGGCCTTCGCGGTTCCCTCTAGGCTCGGCCTGCCCGAGGCATCGGTGGCAGTGGTTATGGCAGGATAGAGATGCAGCTGTTCTGCCAATCGCCATGCCAGGTCGTTTCCTCCGTGGTGCCCGCCCACCACGGAAACGGCACAGCGCAGGGCGGAATCGACAGCTACTACCGGCTTGTCAGTCCACTTGTCCTTGAGGTGTGGGCAGATGCTTCTCACAACTATTCCTGTAGCCATGACCATTACCAGGAGGTCGAAATCCTTCAGGATATCTTCCATCTTCTCTTTCTCATAGAGGAGAAGAGAGGGGCGGTAGCCTTCGGCCAGCGCCTGGCAGATCTTCTCGCCACAATCGCTGTCTCGTGGAAATACTACTACTGCGACCGATTTCTGTATAGATGAGACCTCCAAAAATCCGTCCTCTTCACCACGCCGCCCACGATGATTAGGGCGCTGCGGCTGATTCCCTCTGCCTCGACCTTCTCTGCGATGTTCTCCAGGGTCCCCATCAGCACCTTCTGGTCGGGCCAGGAGGCGTGATAGATCACTGCCACAGGAGTATCTTTGGGGCGGTCAAGGCTTCTCATCACGTCTCTGATCTTGTCCACACCCAGGAAGACGGCCAGCGTCGTCCCGTGTCTGGAGAGAGCTGCCAGCTCATCCCTCTCCAGTGTTGTGCCTGCAGGCCTGGTGACGATCAGCGACTCGGATACGCCCTTTAGCGTGAGCTGCGTCTTTAGGGCAGCAGAGGCCGCGAACAGGGAGGAGACTCCGGGAACTACCTCTACCTCCACACCTGCCCTCTCCAGGGGCTTCATCTGCTCCAGAATGGCCCCGTAGAGAGACGGGTCTCCGCTGTGCAGTCTCACCACCTTTTTGCCCTCCTTCAGGGCCTCCAATATTTTAGTAGTAGTATCCTCTAGAGATAGGCCGTTGCTGTCCACCATCTCTGCCTTGAGGCCGTCTAAAAGCTGGGGATTGACCAGAGACCCGGCGTAGACCACCAGGTCGGCCTCTTGCAGCAGCCTCTTTCCCTTAACCGTGATCAGATCAGGGTCCCCGGGACCTGCGCCCACGAAGTAGATCTTCATCTACGCCTCCTGGCCAAAAGAACGCTGAAATAGTCGCTCCTCTCAGGCATATCCTCAGCCGCTCCTCTCAATATCTTCTCCTGGGGGGTGCATAGCCTGGTTCCCAAAACGAACTCCTCGAACCCCTGAAGGGCAAGCTCTTCGGCCATCTTCTTCGGCCGGGTGGCCTTCATCCTTATAATGGCATCCACCTGAGAGCCGTCAGAGACCTGGAACGACCTGTCCAGGGCCTCGCCAAACCGCGCCGCTAACGCCGGAACCACGCCCACGCCCGGAATGGTCTCCACCTCGATTTCGGGATTTTTCGAGACTACAACTCTCTTGAGGTGGCTGAAGGTTGAGAAGGTGTTCACATCGCCAATTGTGGCAAAGCCCGCGAGGCCGTCAGCTGCAAAAGCGGCCACCAGGTCGGCGTTCTTAGACCAGATCCTCTCCAGCTCTTCCGGGTCTTCGATCATCGGGAACTCCAGGATCTCAGGATCGCAGTAGGGTCTGGCCAGCTCTGCTGCCATCTCTCCGGGCACGAAGACCTTTTTGCAGCTCGCAAGGGCCTCGGCTGCCTTGAATGTCATGAGCTTCGGGTCTCCTGGACCCAAGGATATTCCTATCAGCGTCTTCCCACCACCATGAATATGGGGTTTACAGGCCGAAGGGCCACGTCCCCAGCCAGGTCGTAGCCCCTGGAGATATGAATCTGTAAAAGCTCCTGGAATATCCCCTCCCTCTTCATCAGCTCAACGACTTTATGGGCTATGCCTATCCTCGCCAGGTCGGCTACGACCACGAAGTCGGGCGAGGCCCGCTCCATGAGCAGTGAGAAGAAGGATTCGATGCTCTGCGTGCCTCCGATGAAGCACCTGTCAATTGAAGGGAGGTCGGGCAGAATCTCTGAGGCCTCTCCTTCGAAGAACTTGCCCCCGGGGACTTTGGACCTGGAGGCAACGACCGCCTCCGGCCTGACATCTATCCCGTAGATTTTTTCTGTGCAGCGAGAGGCGGCCAGGGAGACGGATCCGGAGCCGCAGCCGATGTCCAGAAATACCATGCCGGGCCGGATGTTCAGCTTCCCCATGGCAATGTGGATGTTCTCCTCCTGTGTCGCCGTGCCTGGGAGCTTCATGCCTCTTCAGGAATGCGAGCAGGAATATAAGGTTGATGCAAGTTAACTTGTCTAGAGTTAAATGAAGTAACTTTTCTTTCGCTGCTCTATTTTCCTTCACTCCTCAGGCGCGATGTCCTCAAGGGAGTCCTGATCTACTGCCAGATCGTAGTAGCCGGATATCCTCTCGATGTCAAGCCTTGAGATTTCATAAGCCCCTCCCGTCCTCTCCAGCGCCGGGTTGACTTCGATCTCCTCCCGGGTGAGGCCTACTCTCCCTGCATCATAGCTCTGGTAGACCTGGCCCCAGGGTATGAAGTGAGCAGTCCTTGGCTTTCCGACGCCGTGCCTAAGCTCCACGGCCAGAATCCCCTGGCGGCCGGAGCGGGTCAGGAACTCAGTCTCACGCGCGAGCTGATGGCCGCCCGCGGCGGAGCTGAAGTGCTGCTTGAAGTAGAGGGCCTTGGCCTTGCGGGCGTCTAGGCTCTTGCACTCGATGGCCAGGTAGTACTCCGGATGCCTTGAGTCAACGAGGATGTCCATCACCTGGGAGACGAAGCGCGACTGCTTCAGCCTGTACGCGATGGCATCTATGCCCTCTTTCTCAAAGAAGCTGTTCAGCGCGGCCGTGAGAGCCCACTCGAAGTCGCTCATTTATGTTTCCTTACTGCTCCAGTCTTAGATTACTTTCGCCCTGCTCGCATTCTAAGAGTTTATTAGCTGTGATAACAACCTCTTCCGATGCGCTGTGCGGATTTTGCAGGATGATAAAATGGTCGTGGGAAGGACTTTGTGGGATTTCCTCATAGAGGTGGTGCGGACTCCCGGCCTTAGGGGCCCGCTCTTAGTTCTGCTGGTCCTGCTGGAGGTGGCGTTCATACTATTATTGCTATTGATTCAAAGCGGCATGATCGCAGTGAAGCTCAGCTACGGCGGGCTTGGAATAGAGCTGTATCATCTGGCCGCCATGATCTCCTGAAGACAGGTCTGAAAAATACTTAAGTAGCTGGGATGCCAATGGCCAAAACCATGGACGCTGAGGAGATCGCCGAAAAGTACAGCATGAACGAGCTTCGGCCTGTGGCCAAGAAATACGGAATCGCCACTCGGTGCGTCAAAAAGGCCGACATAGTCAAGGCGCTTCCGCCTGAGGCCCTGACAGAGCTGGAAGAGTCCAAGAAATAAGTCCGGGAAATAGCTCCCTTCTCCGAAATAACTATTTTTACATCTTCTGCTTTCTTGTTATTTCATGGCAAGGCTTGGAAGGTTCATTCGGGCCGGGACAATCTCCGATGCCTGGCACCGGGGTTTGAATCTGATCTGGCGGCAGGGCCAGGAGATTACAGATGAGCGGGGGACTAAGATCAGGGAGATTCTATCCCTTCAGGTAGTAGTAGAGAACCCGTACAGCGATATGATTCCTCACGAGTACTCCTGGAACAAGGAGCGTCTGGAGGAGTACGCCCTGCAGCTTTTAAGCGCCGAGAACCCCGGCTTCGAGTACACCTACGGCAACCGCCTGCGAAGCTGGGGACTGCCGAATGTGGCCCCCATGGATCAGATCGAGCAGGTCGTCCGCCGCCTCAAGGCTGCGCCCTCCACCGGCGGGCCACGGCCGTGACCTGGATTCCGCCGCTAGACGAGGTCCGCGACGAGGTCCCCTGCATGATAGTTGACGACTTCAAGCTGCGCGACGGACGCCTGAACCTGTCGGTCTTCTTTAGAAGCCATGACTTCGCGGGCGCATATCCTGCCAACCTCTACGGCCTGGCTAGAGTTCTGGAGCACGTCTCAGGGGAAGTAGGCGCAATCCCCGGCTCGATCTCCACCCTAAGCTCATCGGCCCACGTCTACGAGCACGACTGGGACTGGGTGCAGGAGATGCTTTTAGGCAAGGACCTGTCTGAAGCCAGCCATCTTTAGGCCTGCATCTGGACGCCGAAGCCTTTAAGCTGTCAGCTAGCAGAATCCTCATTGGATATTTTTGGGAGTGATTTAATTGGTCCATAGAGAACTGACGGAGAAGGATCTGAGCATAGATGAGAAGAAGGTCCTGGGGAAGATCATAGATCTGTGGAGCTTGGGGGGTCCTGAGGACCCCTATGCCAACAGCACTGAACGCCGGGTGATGAAGTACTCGGAGAAGGACGGTCTCTCCAAGGATAAAATCTCGAAGATCCTCAATGATCTGGAGTCTTACGGGCTGATCCATAGATCTGAAGAGGGCGGTGAAACGCACATCAAATACAGAGTAGAGGCTGCACATCTGGTTAAAGAGCTGCAGAAGACTGCCTACGTGAACAGCAGCATGGAAAAGTTTACGCCGCCTCACCATTGAGGCTTATGAAGCTTTGATTTTCCTGGCAGAGGTCCCGGTTAGCCTCTCAGTTTTTCCTTTTCTGTTGTCTCATCCCTCAGGGCAAACAATTATAAACTCACAATATGACCGCTCAGGGGGCTAGAGGAGGTTGCAGGGATGATAAAGCACATAGTCCATGTTCAAGATGAAGGACTCTGCCGAGGGCGCAGATAAGGGTGAAAATATACAGAGGATTAAATCGAAACTCGAGGCCCTGCCCGGAAAGATAGAGGAGATAAGGTTTTTCGAGGTGGGAATCAACTCCATCGATACCAGCGCTGCTTACGACCTGGTTCTCTGCTCCGAATTTGACGGCAAGGAAGAGCTTTTCAGATATCAGAAGCATCCGGAGCACGTTAAAGTGGCGGAATTCGTGCACAAGGTCTGCGAGAACCGAGTAGTAGTGGACTACGTCCTTTGATTGCTTTTTGCTTTTATCCGGTCTTTTATTCTCGAATTTAAAAAGTTTATTTGCCCCTCTCGACGAACTTAAGAGAGGCGGAGTTCATGCAGTAGCGCTTGTATGTCGGCGGCGGCCCGTCGTCGAATACGTGGCCCAGGTGGGCGTCGCACCGGGCGCAGACCACCTCGGTCCTGACCATGAAGTAGCTAAGATCGGTCTCCTCCCTTACGTTATGCTCAGAGATGGGCTCATAGAAGCTCGGCCAGCCCGTTCCCGACTCGAACTTGGCGCGGGAATCGAAGAGATCTGTGTCGCAGCAGACGCATTCGTAGATCCCGTCGCCGTGAAAGTCGTGGTACTCTCCTGTAAAGGCCGGCTCTGTTCCCTTCTTTCTTGCCACCTTAAACTGCATCGGCGTGAGGATCTTCTGCCATTCCTCATCTGTCTTCTTGACTTTGTCCACCGTTCTCACATCGCCGGACTCGGCGAAGTAGATGGGAATCTTCTCGGGCTGATCAGTTTCCATAATCCTCCACAAAATATTAGTGGCGTTGAAAGCATTAATATCTTTACTTCCGAGAGGCTTTTGAGCAAATGGGTTAATACTTCGGGTCTAATGAATGCCTAAGAGGTATATTATGAAGATAGGCGTCTGCGGCATAGCCTGTGAGAAGTGTCCCACAATGACAAGAGGAAAATGCCCCAACGGCCCTGAGGGCTGCAGGCCAAAGGAGAACAGGATGTGCGCTATTGCAACCTGCGCTTTTCATAAAGGCGTAGATCTCTGCTTCGAATGCCCCGAGTTTCCCTGTGAGACCACGAAGTTGGGTCCCATCAGCTACGGCTACTGCCTCTTCATATCAGGCAAAGATTTCGGGGATCAGTCGTAGTTGTAGGGATATGAAGCTGATTATCAGGCCCCTTCCGCCCTTCGATCTCGATCTTTCTGCCAGCCTCTTCTCGGAGGGCGATTGGAGGATCAGGAGGTACGAGGCAGGCAGATACTGGCAGGTCGTAAGGCTGGAGGAGCGGCTGGCCCTGGCTACAGTGCGCTCTCTCGGGACTGTTGATGAGCCGATGCTCTCCGTAGATCTTGAGCCGGACGAGGATTTATCGGAGGCGGATGGAATGGTTGCAGATGCCTTGGTACGCAGTATCTTCAACCTCAACCTCGACCTTCCGCCTTTTTACGAGGCTGTGAAGGGCGACAGAGTTATGTCGCAGCTCACAAGAGCGCTGCGCGGCCTGAGAAGCCCTTCCACGCCGAGCGTCTTCGAGGCCCTGATCGACTCCATAGTCGAGCAGCAGATCTCACTGCAGGCTGCCTGGAGCCTGCAAAGAAGACTTACCGAGGCCTTTGGAGATGTTTTGATTCTGGGCGAAAAGACTTACTATGCCTTTCCCAGTCCGACGAGGCTGGCCGAAGCATCTCTGCAGGAGCTGCGCAGCTGCGGACTTAGCCAGAGGAAGGCGGAGTACGTGAGGGATGTCTCTAGGCTAGTGGTCAATGGCCTGGATCTGGAAGGCCTGAAGGTTTTAGCCGACGAAAAAATAATCGAAGAGCTCTGCAAGATCCGAGGAGTTGGGGTCTGGACTGCGGAGCTTACAATGGTCAGGGGAATGCAGAAGTTCGATGCCATCCCTGCTGACGACCTGGGGCTTCGAAGGGCAATAGCTCACTACTACTACGATGATCGAAAGATCTCCGGCGCAGAGGCACGTCGCACTGCAGAGGCCTGGAAAGGCTGGCGGGGCCTGGGCAGCTTCTACCTGATAATGGGGGAGCGGCTTGGAGTTGAGGTCTGAGTTGTAGACTTCCTGTTACGATAGTTCTTCCTTCAGGCCTTTGAGGAAATGCCCCGTGGTAATACCTCCAAGAGACCTGGCCCTGGCCTCCTCTTTTAGGGCCTTGAGGTCTTTCTCCAGAGATGGGCCTCCCTCCTCCGTCAGCTCTATCGCCTGCAGGTAGATCTCCGTCATCTCGCGGGCATACTTCTCTGTCCTTCCTCTGGCATCCACGGCAATCCCATCCAGGCCCATATCAAAGAGCCCGGGCATGAAGTCCAGGAGGCAGGTCTCGACAGAGTTGAATATGTGCGTCCGGCCTTCTCCGTCCAGGCGAAGGGGAAACACCCTTCGAAAGTCCTGCAGCCCCCAGAACTCGGCCTCTCCCTCGGCCAGACAGGGTATGCAGTCCTCAGTCGTCATGACCTCAAGGCTTCCCTGAACTATCAGCTCCATCTCCGGGGCCAAGGGATGCCCCAGGCGCGATCTGGAGATCAGGAGGGCCAGCTGGTCCGCGGATAGCTCTGGCGATAGAGTGACCCTCTGGAAGCCTTCCAGCTCCAGCTGCCGGACTGAAAGGTGGTTCCAGATGTTCAGGGCAGATGCTCCATAGAGCCGGGCATCTGGCCTGGCTGCCAGGACAGCCTTTGCTGCGCCCATGCCTTCAACCATTGTTCCATCTGCCGCTGCGTTAGATAGCAGCGGCACAGCGAACCTCAGAAATTCGTCTCTGGTAACTTTTGGCCATTTCCAGATCAATTCAGCTTCAGGGCAGAGGGTCTTTGCCTCCCGCAGCAGGTCCAGAGTCCTATTCCCGCGTTCTTTCTCCTCATCAATGTCGGGCTCGAAGTAAATTCGCCTGCATCCGCCCTCTGCTGCCCCGCGTACGGCCTCCAGACTATCTGCGTAAACCGCCAGGGATGGAACGCGCAGCTCCTTGGGAGCGGACGCCTCCAGAGCCAAACTCTCCAGCCTCTCTTGCGCTTCCGCAACCTTCTTCTGGGTGGGAAGGTGAGCCTGAGTGACTGCCTCCTCGGCTCTGACCAGCAGATCGCGCCTCAGCTGGTTTAAGGCTCCTAAGGGGGCAAAGAGGTCTCCAGGATAATCCATCTCCAGCTTTCTGATGACAAAAGGAGTCCCTCCCGTCCTGCTCAGCTGAGCCTCGATCTGCTCTTTCGTCAGGGGCTGGCTTTTCGCCTTCTCCATTCTGAAGCTTGCTCTAACCTCGATGTGTCTGCCTCCCTTTAACGTGCCCTCTACTATCGGCGTTCCGTCTTCCCAGGAGACGCGCAGGTCGATGGGTATCTGCCTCCTGGCAGTTGAGACGATCTTCTCTGCCTTTCGGGAGAGTGCAGTGCTGCTTGTCATGTAGACTTTAGCCCCCGGCCTGACCCTCTCAGGCGTTCTCAATCGGAGCAGGCCGTCTTTTAGTGCGGGCCAATGAACCACCATGCCCACCTCCTGCCCGGGGGATAGAATGACCAGGCCGTCGCCCTGCTCCGGAACAAGGGAGCCTGTCAGCTTTACTGCAGCCTCTTCTCTTCGAGAATCGTACGAGGTCACCATTCCTATGAGCACCCCGCGGTTGTCCGACATCTTCCTGCCCATGATGTCTTTAGCATCCAGGATGTATCCTTGGGTGAAGTCTCGGTTGAAGGCTAAAGCCAGCTCTTGCTCGTCCTCCTCGGAGGGCTTCCATGCTCCCCTGGCAATCTGGTCCAGGGCTTTTCTGTAGATGCTGGTCACCGTAGCCACGTACTCCGGGGACTTCATCCTTCCCTCGATCTTGATGGACTCAACCGGAGACTTCACTATCCTGTCCAGGTGTCTGTATACTGAGAGGTCGCGGGTGGAGATGAGGAACTTCTCCTTCAAGGGCACGGCTTGGAGGCTCATGGGCCGGCCGTATTCGTCAATGCTTCCCTTCAAAAGGACGTAGGGCTTCCTGCAGGGCTGTGCACACATGCCCCTGTTTCCACTGCGCCCGCCTATGGCCGCTGACAAAAGGCACTGGCCAGAGTAGCAGTAGCAGAGTGCTCCGTGGACGAAGACCTCTATGCCAGCTTTCGTGGCTTTGGCCATGCCCTCGATCTCCTCTAAAGTGATCTCTCTTGCCAGAACAACGCGCTTCAACCCCTGCTGAGCAGCCCAGGACACGCCTTCACTGTTGTGTATTGTCATCTGCGTGGAGACGTGCAGCTCCAACTCAGGGGCGATCTGCCTCGCCAGGTAGACTACACCCAGATCCTGCACCAAAACGGCGTCTGCTCCCATCTCGTAGAGGCTGAGGAGGTAGCGAGCGACCTCCTGCAGTTCGTCATCCCTGATCAGAGTGTTTACCGTGACGTAGACCTTGATGCTTCTCAGGTGTGCGTAGTCTATCGCCTCTTTCAGCTCTTTTTCGCCGAAGTTGGCAGCGAACTTTCTGGCCCCAAATCTTTTGCCGCTGATGTAAACGGCATCTGCTCCAGCGGCCACGGCAGCCTTCAGTGCCTCGGGCGAGCCAGCAGGAGAGAGGAGTTCGGGCAATCTTTTAAAGACCATGTCCTGAACCGATATCATACGTCTTGGATATCTGCCTTGCCCCTGGGAGAATGATATTAATAATATCACGGGCCAATAGAGAAATTTGTACAGTGTGTTCGCTGAAAGTCTGGTGAATCTGCGATGGAAGACGCCGTTATAAAGAGCCCGGATACAAAGCGACAGAACAGAGTCCCTCCTGGCCAGAGGGTCACAGAGGACTTTCCTGTGCTGCACTACGGCGGCGTACCCAGGATAGACCCTGCGCAGTGGAGCCTCAGGCTCTTTGGCCTGGTGGAGAGTGAACGCAGCCTGAGCTTCGCAGAGTTCACAGCCCTGCCGGTCGTTCGTGTTCTCTCGGACGTGCACTGCGTCACAGGCTGGTCCAGGCTCGACAACAACTGGGAGGGCGTGCAGACCTCGGCCCTGAAGGATCTGGTGAGGATTCTGCCAGAGGCCAGGTTCGCCATAGTGCACGCTGCCGGAAGGTTCACCACCAATCTCTCACTTGAGGACTTCTTCCAGGAGGATGTGCTCTTCGCCATAAGGCACAACGGACGGCCTCTGACGCCCGACCACGGCTATCCCGTGCGCCTGGTCGTGCCCAGGCTTTACTTCTGGAAGAGCGCCAAATGGGTTACTGATGTCGAGTTCACCTCAAAGGATAGGCCCGGTTTCTGGGAGTCCCACGGATACCACAATCGTGGGGACCCCTGGAAGGAGGAGAGGTACGGCTAAGGGTAACCCTAAGAGGTTATTTATTTGAGAAGATCCTTAACTTCTTTAGGTGAATCTGATGAAATTATCTAATATTATTATCCTAATGCTGGCATTCATACTGTTTTCATCCGGCGCACAGGCCTTGCGGACCTTCTCGGATGATGTGGTCACCATAGACACTCCGATCGAAGACGACGTCTTCGCTGCAGGCAGCATGGTGAACATCAATGCGCCAGTGGACTCGGCAACGATCGCGGGCGGCACGTTGAACGTCAACGCACCCGTGAAGGGTGACGTCTTCGCCGCAGGCGGACAGGTCTACATCAACTCTGATGTGGGAGGAAAGGTCGTGGCCGCAGGCGGAAACGTCAACCAGGGCGGCGACATCGGCACCAACCTTGTGGCCGCTGGCGGCCAGGTGAACATACTTCCGAGCGCGGTAGTGGCAAAGGATGCCCTAATAGCTGGCGGCAGCGTGGTAAATGCGGGCGATATAAATGGAACGCTTACTGTAAGCGCCGAAAACTTCCAGAATACGGGCACCGCCGGGAGTGTGGACTTCTATCAGACAGAGAGGCCCAGGGAAGAGGAGAGGCGCGGAGCCTTGGCGGGAATCGGCCTCTTCGGCCTGCTTATGGCTCTGGGATATCTGATCTTAGGCCTGATACTGCTCAGATATCTGCCCAGCCTCTTCTTTGCCGTGGACGGGGAGATAAGGAGATCGCCCGTGGTCACAACAGTGTTGGGGCTTGTGCTAATGATTGCCGCTTTCATAGCCATAGTAATAGTGGCGATAACCATCATAGGAATTCCCATTGCTCTAATCGCCCTCTTCCTCCTAATAGTGGCTCTGATGCTCACCGGGATCTTCGTCTCCTTCAGCCTGGGCAGGTGGATTGGCTCCAGGTTGAACCTTAAATACGGAGATATGGCTCTCTTCGTGATCGGCTTCGTAGTCCTGAACATACTCTTCCTGATACCCTTCGTGGGCGGACTGATAGGGCTTATATCCGTCAGCCTGGGGTTCGGGGCGATCCTTTACGCCGCTCGCAACCAGCTGTCCCTCATGTCCAGGAAAACCTCTGCTACCTCTGCCTGAAAGCTTCTGGGGCTTTGCAACCTGTAGCAAAGCCCGCAAACATTATTTGTCAGCTCTTCCTTACATTGCCTAATTTACGTCGTGTTAGTAGCGTGGTGAAAGGGCTTTGAAGCTAATAGTATTCTACAGCGGCGAGTTCGGCGCAGCGCGTGGTAGGCAACCTCGTCAACTACTCTGGCTTTTGCATCTCCTGCGGCGAGGCCTGCACACAGTGCAGAAACGTCCGGCCCGGCTATGCGGAGAACATAGTATCTTTGGTGGAGATGCCCGATCCTGCCAGCCTGGGGGACTTCATAGACGACGTCGAGCCCTACTTGCCCAAGGATATCCCTCAAGCGGACATCGCCCTGGCTATGAACGTCCATCCCGACATACTCTTCGGGCTCCTGCCCAAACTGAAGGAGGCGGGAGTCAAGGGCATCGTCGGCTGCTCCGAGAGGCCGCAGGAGCTTCCTTTAGGCCAGAGAAAGCAGCTTGAGGAGCTGGCAACCTCACTAGGCATGGAGGTAGCCTTCGCCAAGCCCTTCTGCGCCATGAGGCCCGATCCAGCCAAGCCCAACATCGCCGCATTTCTGGAGAAGGCGGGAATAGGCGACCCCCTCATCGAAGTAGCAGTGCAGAGAAGCAGGGAGGGAAAAGACCACATCGTTGCCGCCAACGTAATCCGAACTGCGCCCTGCGGCTCCACCTGGTTCGTGGCCAAGAGGCTCCTGGGCCTTGAGCCAGACCAGCCAGATATCAGGGAGAGGATCTCCGAGGCCCATCATGCCTATCCCTGTACCGCCTCTATGGAAAGGGACACTGAGCTTGGAGACACCATACTTCACAAGGGCGGGTACATCATCCGCGAGGCTGTGGAGGACTCCTTCAAGAAAGCCAAGCGTCTGGATTAGGCCCTTTGAGCAGTTGTTTAGGTTCTCGAAACCTTTTTGCCTTCAGAATGGCTCTTTGAGATTATGCCATCCCTAAACTTGGTTTTCTCCCTTCTCATGATACCCTCTGAGAACACTCAATCTGCGAGCTTCTGGCTGGATAAAGGAAACGAGCTCTGCAACTCCGGCCAGCTGGAAGAAGCCCTCAAGGCCTACGATAAAGCTCTGAGCATAAACGGCTCTCTGGTAGACGCCTGGAACAATAAGGGTATAATTCTCGCCAACCTGGGCCGATACTCAGAGGCACTGCAGTGCTTCGACGAGAGCCTCAAGATCTCCCCCAAGCACGTCTATACCCTGTGCAACAAGGGCATGGTCCTAGGCCAGCAAAAGAAGTTCCATGAGGCCCTTAGGTGTTTCGATGAGGCCATAGCTATTGATCCCTACTTCGCCGGAGCCTGGTATAACAAAGCTCTGGCTCTGCAGTCATTAGGCCAGGGCCGGGAAGCCATGGCTGCCATGAAGACCGCCAAGGCGCTGGAGCCAACGTCTCGGGGCTGCTGCAGGCCTAGATAATATTAATCATATAAAATTAATGCCACCAATCTTGAGAATATTGGCGCTGGAGATATCTGGCGCGCTTCTATTTTTGGGCAACTTAAGGGGCCTGGAATACGCGGCGATTTTGTTCACAAATACAGTGAGCCTCTCAGCTACCGCCTGCCATAAATCTTATCTCTTATAACTTCTTATTTAATTTTAATATCATCTAGGAGATACGGGCATGATGGAAAAGTTCCTCTACGATAAACTTCTCAATAAAGATGTGGAGCTCTACTTCGGCGGCGGTCCCGGTGAGCGGCTGCGCGGCAAGGTGGTGGGCATGGCTGAAGGCGTGCTAATCCTGGAGTACAAGGGGCGAATAGACTACGTGAACGCCGCGAGGATCATGGCCGCCTGGGAGATCTCTTAAGGCTCATCCACTTGTAATGCTGGCTCTGAGGATTCTTCTTCAGAAACAGCAGCCTCTTGGCAGGAGCCAATCCTCCATCGTATGTTCTTGATCACACCTAGAATTGTCCTGGCCTCCCTCTCCGTCAGCTCTGCCCTTCCGAATATGCGTCGGAACATGAGGATTATGTACTCCACCTTGTGCTCTGGATAGCTGACCTCATGAAGCAGGACTCCGGCCCTGTCCAGCAGCAGGACCAGGCTCTCTCTGCTGGCCAGGCCCTTCTCTCCCTCTTCTACCCTGGATAGCTCGTAAAAGAGAACGGTTGCGGCATGGGAGAGGTTCATGATGGGGTAGTCCTCGCTGGTGGGAATGGAGACCACCATATCGCAGATCATCAGCTCATCGTTGGTGAGGCCTACATCTTCCCTTCCAAGGAGAAGCGCCACCTCGCCCTCTTTTCCGTCCAACTTCGCCCTCAGCTCTGCAGGAGTGAGGCAGGGAACGCGTAGATGGAGCCGCAGATGCCTCTCCTCGTTCTCCAGCCTCTTGCCGGTCGTCCCCACCACAAGGTTTGCTCCCTCAAGTGCCTCCTCAAGGTTAGAGACCTTTCTGGCTTCTTCCAGCACGTCCCTGGCATGAGAGGCCATGGCCCTCCCAAAGTCGTCGATCTCGCAGGGGTTGACCAAAACCAGGTCGTGAAAGCCGAAGTTCTTCATTGCCCGAGCGACAGAGCCAACATTGCCGTCGTACATGGGTTCGACCAGGACCACGCGCAGCTTCATCCCTTAGAGACTCCCAAGGGGACAAGCTTCGCCACCTTGGCAGCGGTTTTCGGGTGCATCAGCCTCTTTTTCACCTCAATAGACGACTAGGCTCCCAGGATATAAGTTTTCTCGTGACAGGAGCACCCTTTCTGTCTCCTGATCGGGTAAACATGTTGAGACAGTTTCTGGGAGGCAGGTAGGCAGAGCCACGTGCCTCCGGGTGGAGCGGGGGGGACTAAACGCCAGGGATAAAGTTTGCGGCCCCTGGCTGCGGCCAGTGGCTTCCCTCGGCCCTACGGGGGCCTCGGCGACAAACATTATCCGCTGGCTGCTGTGAAGGGCCTATCCTGCAGTCTAGCTGGCCGTTTCCCAAGCGGCCCGGCTCATCTCAGCGGTGCGGGCAGCTTCATCAATCTGGACTAAAAGTTCATCGGCTATAGTTCCGTAAACTCGCTGCATTGCTATTCCCCAGGTATATTAGAGCGATGCAGATATTCACCTTTTTGGGTGATGTAGGAAGTGTTATACGGTGATCTAACATACAGGAGGTATATTAAAGGTGGAAAAATAAATGGACGATATTGATATTAAAATACTTAATGCAATGGCTCCAGGTGGAACTATGACGCAGGACGGGAGAGAGATCAATAAACAGCTCAGACCACCTCTCGACAGAAAAGAACTCCAAGAGCGCCTAGGAAAACTTGCAGAAAACACACGATATGTCAAGGATGAAGGACAGAGACACCCTCAATCGACCGGCATTGAGTTTGTATCACTTACTGCATATGGATTGAAGTTCGTGCGAGAGAATAAGTAAATCTATTCTGTTGCATCCTCTGGTGGTACGGCATTTGGGACGGTTGATTGATATTGGTTTTACCAGGCCACCACCACAAGATTCAACAGAACCGCCAGGCTAATCCCCCTATTTTCTTTTTCATGTCCTGAGAGGACTTCAGCACGCTTCCCATCGCCAGCCGTCCCTAAGTCATCAGGCAGAGAGCCACAGCATCCTGGAAAAGACGCCTGCAGCCCCTCAAAAAGCAATATCAGAGCCCACATTGCCGTCGTACATGGGCTCGACCAGGACCACGCGCAGCTTCATCCCTTAGAGACTCCCAAGGGGACAAGCTTCGCCACCTTGGTCGCAATGCCCAGGTTATGCACCACGTCCACCACCTCGTTGGAGGGCTTGTAGACCTGAGGCGCTTCTTCAGCCAGCATCTTGGGATTATTGGCCTTGACCACTATCCCCTCACGGTTTAAGGCTGCCTTGATGTCTCTTCCGGCAAAGGTCTTGATAGCTTTGCTGCGGCTCATGACCCTTCCTGCGCCATGGCAGGCTGAGCCGAAGGTCAAGTCCAGGGCTTTATCTGCGCCGCACAGGACATAGGAGGGCGTTCCCATGCTTCCCGGTATAAGCACTGGCTGGCCCACATCGCTGTAGACCTCCGGAACCTCCGGCCGGCTGGGGCCAAAGGCCCGCGTGGCCCCTTTTCTGTGCACGTAGAGCCTCTCCCGCTTCCCGTCTACCTCGTGTTCTTCGATCTTGGCCACGTTATGGGCCACATCGTAGACCAGATTCAATCTCGATCCGGGGAAGTACCTCTCGAAGACCTCCCTGGTCCAGTGGGCAATGATGTGTCTGTTGGCCCAGGCGTAGTTGGCGGCACAGACCATTGCCCCGAAATAATTGTTTGCCTCCGGAGTTCCTATGGGCGCACAGGCCAGCTGCTTATCGGGGATATCGATGCAGTACTTGTGCACCGCCCTGCTCAGGACCTCCAGGTGGTCTGTGCATATCTGGTGGCCAGCTCCCCGGGAGCCGCAGTGGATCATGACTGTGATCTGGCCCTTGAAGAGGCCGAAGCGCTTCGCTTTCTCCTCGTCGAAGATCTCTTCCACCCTCTGGATCTCAAGGAAATGGTTGCCGCTGCCAATCGTTCCCAGCTGGGGCCTTCCGCGCTTGCGGGCTTTCACGCTTACCTGCGCAGGGTCAGCGCCTTTCATGTTTCCGTTCTCCTCGCAGTGAACCAGGTCGTCCTTCACTCCGTAGCCCTCGTCTACGGCCCATTTGGCTCCTGAGACAAAGGCCTCTGTGAGCTGCTGGTCGCTGGCATGGAGCCTTCCAGTGGAGCCTAGGCCTGAGGGCACGGCCTCAAATAGGTTGTCGATAAGGGTTGATATCAGCGGCTGGACTTCCTTGGATTCCAGATCTGACTGCAGCAGCCTAACACC
The DNA here is from genome assembly GCA_963847095.1 of Methanotrichaceae archaeon. GTDB lineage: Archaea > Halobacteriota > Methanosarcinia > Methanotrichales > Methanotrichaceae > CAWJYS01. The sequence continues at coordinate 69,158 of CAWJYS010000005.1, forward strand.
GCAGTTTATATCGAACCCGACGCCGCCTGGGCTGATCACTCCGGTGTCCTCACGAAAGGCGGCCACGCCTCCGATGGGAAAGCCGTAGCCCAGATGGGCATCGGGCATGGCCATGGAGTACTTCACTATGCCTGAGAGGGTGGCAACGTTTGCAACCTGATCTATCGTTCCCGGCTCTACCATATCCAGAAGCTGCGGGGAGACGAAGACCCTTCCCGGAACCCTCATGCCGGGGCGGTAGCCTATGGGGACTTCGTAAATATTATCATCGACTTTATTGAGCATTAAATCACACGTCCAGAACTACCTGTACACACCACATGTCGTTCTTCTTCACCTGAAACTCGTGAAGGGTGACGGCCTTTACCTCGTTGTCGAAGGCGTGCCTCTTCAGGTCGAGCCGCTCGCCGCCAATCTCAGCCTCCAGCATCCATTCCTCCTTCTGGCTCAGCTTGACCTTAAATGTGGAGAAGGCGGCAGACTCGGTCTCGAAGAGGAAGACGATCTCAGAGAGCCAGTTGTAGGCCAGCTGCTCCAGGTCGGGAGCTTTTAGCTCTGCCTTCCAGGTCTCCTTCACCTGGACCTTGGACAGGTCGGTCATGGAACTGAAGAGAGCTGTAGCGGCGTTCTCCATCATCTGCTCCGGAGTTCTACCGTAGGCTCGAAACTTGATGTCGGCGGTGTGCTCCAGGTACTCGAAGGGTTTCATCCCTTTATAATGTAGTGCGTGGAGATTAATAGATTCCCAGTCCGCGCGTCAAGCCAGCCCTGGTAGCAAGGTCGATTGCATCCCTGTACTCCTTCAGTGTAATTCTTCTATCTAGCTCAGGGTAACTGCAGGCGTTGTACTCCGGCCTGTACTGGGCCATGACGTTGAGATAGGTGTTCTTGGAGATCTCTTTAGAGAGAAATCTGACAACTTCTGTCGTGTCCGCCAGGCCGTCCGGCAGGACTAGATGACGTACCAGAAGGCCCCGGACGGCTATGCCATTCTCGTCGATCGACAGGTCCCCCACCTGGTGGTGCATCTCTTTTATGGCCGTCTTCATGTAATGCGTATAGTTCGGAGCTTTGGAATACTTCAGGGCAGTCTCATCCCTGCCGTACTTGGCATCGGGCATGTAGATATCGAAGATGCCCTCTAAAAGCCGGATCGTCTCCGCGCGGTCGTATCCTCCGCTGTTGTAGACTAAAGGAACAGACAGGCCCTCTTCTCTTGCCAGCACAAGCGCCTCCAGGATCTGGGGAACCACATGCGAGGGCGTGACGAAGTTTATGTTGTGGCAGCCCAGGTCCTGCAGGCGCACCATCATTTTGGACAGATTTTCGGCTGAAATATCTTGGCCGCTGTGTATCTGGCTGATGTCGTAGTTCTGGCAGAAGACGCAAGAAAGGTTGCATCCGGAGAAGAAGATGGTGCCTGAGCCGTGTCGGCCGACTAATGGCGGCTCCTCTCCGAAGTGTGGGCTATAGCTGTAGACCCGGGCGTTGCGGCCTATTCTGCAAAAACCCTTCTCCTCTTTTAGGCGGTTCACTTTGCAGTGTCGGGGGCAGATCTCGCAAGCTTCGAGACGGGCTATGGCCTCTTTCGCCCTTTCCTGCAGGGCCTCCTGGGAGAGCTGATTGTAGCTTGCCATCTTTGACGGATAATACTATGATACTAATGCTAAAAATAGGTGATGATTCTGCCTCACCACTAAGGCAGAACGATTGAAGAGAGTCTCTCGCTAGATAGTCCGCTTCTCTTCTCTCAGCCTTACAAGCCCCCAAAAAAGAAGATGCTCTGGGACTCCTGCCGGAAAAACAGGGCCTTATGTGCTGAGAAATGGTGATATGATTAGAGGAACCTGATCCCTTTCGGCATCTCCCCAAAACGCTTCCTGAAGGCCTCTGGCCAGTTCTCCATGTCCAGGCCCTTCTGGCTCAGGAATGCCGATGCCCATCTCTCCAGGCCCACGCCGCTACAGCCCGACCAGAGGGCATCGCCGGATTGAGACTTAACGGAGAAGCCCTTGGGGTACTTCTCGCCGATGATGGAGAGGTTTTGGAACTCTATCCAGTTGCCGTTGTAAGGCAATAGGGCTTCATAATCTATCGTCCCTGTCCCGCTCGCCTCTGCCAGGCCCACTTTGCCTTCCTGGGCCATGAACCATGGCGTGACCCAGGCCATCCTCCAGTGTAGCTCCAGTATGTCCTCGAAGATGTGCCTGTAGCTCTCTTTCAGCTTCTCGGCTTCGGCCAGTATGTGCTCCTTTTTGCCGAGCCATACGATCTCGATCCTGTGGAACTCGTCCACCCTTTCTATGCCGTGGATTCCTCCGGACTCGTACCTGTGGCTGGTGCCAGATCTGTCGAAGACTTTGATCGGCAGCTCCTCGTTTGGAAGCGTCGTTCCCTGCACGAACCCCCAGAAGGTCGGGCACTGGGCATAGCACATTCCTCCGATGGGAACATCGATCTTCTCCTTGACCAGCTCCAGGGGAACTTCGTGAGTGACCTTGTAGTAGTCCATGACCTCTTCCCAAAAAGCAGGGTCTCTGGTCTTGGGGGGACAGACGAAGTATATCTCCGGATAGACACCCTGAGCATGTCCCGACTTCTTCCAGACGTCCCAGGTGTCAAGCTTTGGGAATATCATCTCCCGATAGCCCAACGGCTCGATGATCTCCTCCAGGACGATCCCCTCAAAAGTCCTGAATAAGTGCGTAGCCTCCGGCCCGTAGATCCACTGGCCTCTGCTCGCGCCGTGCTTGATCCAGCCGCTTTTGACCATCTCTTCTGTAGGGTCTTTGTTGAACTTGGGCTCCCTGGGGGCGCTTTCCCACATAAGCTCCCAGTGCTCGCTCTTTCCTCCATAGGACTGGATCTTCTCCTCCAGGAGGGTGACTATCCTGTCAGGTATGCGGTTCTCGATCTCCGACTGCCCTAAGCTTCCGCCCTCACCTACATCCAGGTCGAGCTTCAGCACTCCGTTCTCATATTTTATCTCCCGCACGTAGGGAATCTTGTGCTCTATGGCGCGTTCTGACTCGACCTCGATCTCGAATTTGCTTATGTCAAAGCCGCGCACTCCTATGCGGTACTGCTTTCCCAAGAGCTCAGATAATGGTCGGCGCAGCCTTAGGAGGGCGTCATGAGCCCGGACGTATCTATCGCTCTCGATCGTCAGGTCTATCCTGTTTCCCGCCAGCTTCCACTGGACAATTCTTGCGCCCTGTCCCTCTGGAGCGCCCTTCTGAAGCATCGGGCCGGCTCCGGCAAAGAAGTCAGAAATTGCGTCTTTTGCAGGTGTTGCATCAGCGCTCAGCCGAAAGCTCGCCTCTAAGTGGAATCTCATCTCTCCTCCGCAGATACTAAAGTCTCTTTTGCAACCTTGATGTTCATCAATATATCATCGGCCGTGGATAGCATTGTTCCTATCTTCTCTGCCGAGAGCTCCAGGCAAAAGCAGTTCTCTTCAATGGACAAGCGCATATTCGGCAGGTTGTCAGGCTCCAGAGACCTCGCAACCTCTCTGGCGTTCTTTCCTCTAAAGACCAGCCTGGCCTTTATCATGTTGCGCTCCCGGCTGAAGATGCCTTTGCCTTGCCTCCCAGCTGCTCCCCCACTATCTCATCCACCATGCAAAGAAACTTCTGCTCTGTTCCCGTCGGAATGGCGGCACCGCTGGCGATGGTATGCCCACCACCATTGCCGCCTACCGCCTCTGCCGCCTTTCTAAGTGCTGCGGACAGATCCAGGCCGCGAGCTACAAGGAGCTTGTTCCCACGTGCGGATATCTTGACTTTGTCTTCCTCATGGTTCAGCGTCAGCAGGGGCATATCTGTGTAGAGGTATCTTATCCCAAGGCCAGCCACCACCGCTCCCGCTTCTCCGTCTTTAAGCATCAGGTAGCGGATGTTCTTCATCTCCTGATGCTCATCTCTGAGGAGCCTGATCTCTGCCAGGATATGCCCTTTGTACTCCGCAGCCAGCTTTCTTGCGTCTCCAAGGCCACTTTCGTCCCTCAGGCAGAGTGTCAGGCCCATGCCTGGAACATCCCTGTTTCCGCAGGCGTTGAGGAGCTGCACCAGCTCCAGGGAGTTCTCTACGACCTCTTTCTTCAGGCGTATGACCTCCCCTAAAATGGAGTCTGCCGCGAAGCTGCCCTGCATCAGGAGCTTCAGGGTCAGGGCTGTTGCAAGCCTTGAAAGGTCTTCCCCTTCCAGGGCCTGAATGTCGCCCTCGATTCTCAGGCTATTCAGGAACTCCCTGGTCTTTGCAGTGTCTCCGGTGAAGTCCAGGAGAGGCTCTACAGAGCTGGCGAAGACCTGGTCTACAGGCCCGTCCTCAGCCATCTTCAAGCCTGCTCTGATCTCCACCGCGCCCGCAGCCACGGCCTCGTCAAGGATTGCCCTGTTGGCGCCAATCATTGCCTGTCTATCGCCCATGGCCCCTACGAGCGCCAGGCCCGCCAGGTCAAAGTTATCGCCCATCTTGCGCACGACGGAGTAAACGGTGCCAGCAGCTGAGAGCTCAAAGGCTCCGTCTATGCCGAAGAGATGGGGGTTGAGGTGCTTGCAGCTCAGAGTTCCGACTGGCCTGTGGTGATCGAGGACAAAGCACTCTCCCTTCACGCGCGATATTAGCTCGGGCTTGCCGCTGCCCATGTCGCAGAAGACCACGGGCCCCTGGATTGAGTCCACCACAGGCCCGTCCAGCCTGTTTAGCATTGTGGCATGAAAGGGTATGCCTGCTCTCAGGAGGGCGTTGCAGATCAGCCCTGCTGATGTGATCCCGTCGGCATCGTTATGCGAGATCACACGCATGCTGTCGCAGCGCAAAATCGACTTGGCAATATCTTCTGCAGTTTTTTCAAGCCTGTTCATGTGATGAGAATCTCTGCGGTCTCAGGCTTATACTCCCAGCCCGCTGTCAGCCTCCCTGAATCGTGGTAGTATTTAACTAGCCTTCTGATCTTGTTCTCAATGAGCTGGAGGGCTCTCTTGTTGTGAACGTCCTTTGCGTTGGACTTCAGATGCTTGCGGATGTGCAGAGCTCTTCTCATAAGGTTGCCGAGGTCCTCCGGAATCTCCGGCAGGGCGTTGTTCTCCTTCATAAAACGGTTCAGGTTCTTGCCCAATACGAGCTTGGCGCTTGGAACTCCATACTGATCCCTTAAGGTAAGCCCGATGCGGCTCGAAGAGATGCCGCTGTCGTGCAGCTTCATCACGATCTTTTTTAGCTCTTCTTTAGATATGTCAGACCAGCTCAGGCACTTTCGCGCCCATAGGAGGCCTCGACCTGGAAGATCCCTTCTTTCTGCTGTGCATTCTGGCCATTTTTAATCCTCATTAAATTCATAAATGCGAAGGCATAAACTTCCTTGCCACAAGGGATAAAAAACTTGCGCCGTGCTCTCGGGTAATAGGTTTATAAGCTGTACGTGCAAGTTCGGATCATGCTCCAGTGCAGCTGGACCCGGCCTTCTACCTTTGGGCAAGGCCGTTGTCGTTGTAGCCCTCCTTATCTTATTGCTGTCAGTGCTGGGGGCACTGCTGATACTTGTACTCGTTCAAGACCGGCCACTTCTTCGCAGCCAGGCTCATGCTCATAAGCATAAGCCTTCTGGAGAGCGTCATCAAGGCCATCTTCTGGGTCGCCAGAGCAGACGATTCCATATCGACGACGTCGGCGTGCGCCTGAGGAACTACATCAACCGCCAGAAGTTCCTGCGCGTTCCCCCAAACGAACGGTTCATATTCATGCCCCAGTGCGTCCGCAGCACAGAATGTCCTGCCAAGCTCACGCCAGAGGGGATCAAGTGCGTGGACTGCGGGCGCTGCAAAGTGGGAGATGCCAAGAAATATGCAGAGGGCTTAGGGTACAGGTTCTTCATAGTTCCCGGGTCCAGCTTCATAAAGAGGATCATGAAAAAGTACCGGCCTAAGGCAATCGTAGGCGTAGGATGCCAGATGGAGATAAAGGAGGGCTTGGATCTCTGCTACAGCTATGATATACCCGCCCTAGGCGTGCCCCTCACCCAATCGGGATGCGTCTCCACGACACTGGACTGGGAGAAGTTCTACGACAAGCTGGCAGATAAGGAATAGTGAGAGACGAAATAGACTAAAGCAAAAGAGCGCGAAAGAGAAAGCAAAAGAAAAAGTATCTAAAAAAAGTTACAAGGGGCGCAGTTACTCTACGCTGATGGCCTCAGATGGGCAGGCCTCAACGCATGTACCGCACTCGGTGCACTTCTCTTTGTTGACTGTCGCTATCTCTTCTTCGTCCAGGGTGATTGCTTCTTCGGGGCATTCCTCGACGCAAGTTCCACAGCTTACGCACTCTTCTTTGTTAACTATTGCTGGCATTACTAACTCCTCCAATTTGCCTCACTGGCAAATCTCCAGTAGGTATATCCGATATATACTTTTCGTTAGCTACCTAGCTATGTCAGATCGTTGTAGCGCTTTCTGTCCTTCAGTTCCTGCCGCTTGGCGCTGTTCCATCCGCTGACTGCCTGGAGGTAGCCTGTAATCCTGCTGATGTGGTCAACCTCTGAAGACCCGCAGTTAGGGCAGTTATCCTTCAGGCCCGGAGAGACTTTGTAGCAGCCAAGGCAAACCGTCATGTCCTTGGTGAAGGTGAAGTACCCGACCTGCGTCTCTCTGGCTAGACGCATGCCGAAGTCCATCAGACCCTGGGGATCAGGGGTGGCCTCGCCCATGAAGATATGGAATATGTTTCCTCCGTCAACTATGGGGAAGAAGACGTGCTCCAGCTTGGCCCTCTCAAAGATGGGGACATCTGCGCTTGGCGGCAGGTGAGTGCCGTTGGTATAATAGACGGGCAGGTCGCGAGTTCTCTGGAGGTTCTTCACCGACTGCAGATCGCCTTTGACCACTCTCTCGGCGCACTCCCTGAACTCCTCGTGTATGAGGTCCGAGACCGCGAATCTCTGGGCAGTGGTCTCTGCTGGGGTCCTTGCCAGGGCAATGGTCATGCCGTGCTGGGCACTCAATTTCTTGGCATAGATCTCCATCTCAGTCATGGCCCTCACAGCCAGCTTCCAGGCGTCTCTGGACTCGTGCATCTGCTGGCCGGTATGGAACTGGACCATCTCGTTCACGCCCACGACGCCTATGGTGTAGACCAGGCCCTCAAGGCCCACGGCCACTGAGCCTCGCTCGCCTGTTATGGGATCGCGGGGCTGCTGTGTCGCAAAGGGCATCCTGTGGCTCTTTAGGATCTGGTTCATCCATTCGCGCTTGACCTTGAAGATCTCCACAGAGGTGTCCATAAGCTCACGCAGGTACTCAAATAGGAGCTCATCGTCGCCCCTGGCCAGGTAGGCTGCGCGCGGGCAGTTGAGAGAGACGACCTGCCAGGAGCCCATGGAGAAGTGCATGCCATCTTTGAAGTACAATTTCTCCTCGAACGTGGAGTCGCTATCATAAGTAGCAGCAAACTGATAAGCGCAACATTGGTAGCATGATATCCCCTTGCCCGCACCCCTGTAGGCAGGCAGCTGGTTGTCGAAGTAGGGCGTTCCGTACTCCGCAGCGAGCTTGAAACGTGAGCAGGTAGAGGTCCTGGTACGTGGGCAATTCCGGGTGTGCTGCGTTGAACTCCAGATCCTCCTTCATGAAATCGGGCTCAATGCTGATCTCGGGCTTGGGGAAGTTGAAGGGCTTGCCCCAGTGGTCTCCGGAGAGCATGACCTCCATGAGGGCCTTAAAGGCGAGGCGCACCTCGCGCTCGAACTCGCCGTATGTCCTCTTCGGGGCGTTCGTGCCATCCCAGACTTTGCCCGAGTAGACGGCTGGCTTATCCTTCCAGAGCGTCGGAACTCCGGGCGTGAGCTGAACAGAGGAGAAGACCAGCTGTCCGCCTCGGGCCACCATCATCTGCGTCATCTCGTAGACGAACATCTGCATGAGTTGCTTGATCTCGTCGTAGCTCTGTCCCTGTAGGTAGGGGGCGATGAACGTCAGGAAGTTGTAGAAGCCTTGACCTCCGGCAAAGTTGGTCTGGGCGCTGCCTAAAGCCTTGACGGCATGCAGCATGGCCACCTCTGGCTTTTTGGCTGGTCCTGCAACACTTGCTTTGGTTCCGAGGCCATCAGGCATCAATCCGTAGTAAAAAAAGTATCTTAGATCCCAATCCTGACAAAAAGGACGGGTTCCAAAATACTCCAGGTCGTGTATATGCAGGTCCCCTGCCAGGTGGCGGTCGGCCAGGTAAGGGGGCAGCAGCAAGAGGTACTGCTCCTTGCTGATCTTGTCAGCCTTCTTCTTGTGGGAGGTCTCGGCATTCTCCTGCAGGTTGGCGTTCTCTTTGGATTCGAAGCCCGTGCCTATATCGATTAAGTGGGCGTCGAAGACAGGAGTTCCAACGCGAGTGCAGATGTTCCTCCATTCGGTGTGATGCCTCTCCAGGAGGACGACGTTCATGATCTCGCGAACCAAAGGACCGCTCAGGTACTTTACGTTCATCCATCTGACTCTGCGCTCCACCTCGCGGGCGATATCTTTGGCCTCTTCTTCAGTTATGCTGGGAACTTTATAAAATTGCTCTGAAAGCTTGGTCTCTTTCATGAGCTGCTTGGCTATGGCCTCTCTGTCCCAATCCAAGAGATGCCCGTCTGTGGTTCTCACCCTGGGCATGGCGGAAACGGAAAGCCCTTCCAGGGTCTGCTGGATGATTCTGTTGCTCAACTCCCATCCCCTCTAAGATACATGAACATGATGAATCCTCTCGATCGTCAATCTATCAGAGCAGTATTTCATCCTGTGTTTATTGGCTTTGCGCTCTAGACTTTCTTAAAATTTTTCAGTAAGTATCTCTCATCACAGTAATAAAGTAAACGCCTGTCTTTAAGGGTATTAAACCCGACCCGCGCGGGTTGAAAGTAATCGCAAGCTCTCTTTTAGCCTCGCTTGCACCAGCAGGTCCGCTCATGACCGTTTTGGGTTCAATGGATAAATAACTAAAATAAGAAAACTTCACGGTCGTATTGCCAATTTTCAACGAGTATGGGGGTTGCTTTCTGCTTTTGGATGATCATAATAATTATAATTAAATCAAATCCTTTCGGCTCTACAACCAGGCTTCGCGAGAGTTACGCGATTATGGTTCTCCGCTGGGGGATAGCCTAATCAGCATCTTTCAGACTGCAACGTAGTGATAGATATACACGATTAAACTTCCCAGCATCATGGCTAAGGTTATTGCTATCAGCGCAATCGACCAGATCCTGAGATCGTCTGCCTTCAATGCGGTGCGTGCCTCTTTCGAGCCAAACAAGACGTACAAAATTATCGAGACCAGCACAAACAAGGCTAGGGAGACCAGGCTCACAGATGTCCAGTGGTGGCCGGTCAGGCCTGTCAGGGACAGCCTTAGCTCCCCGGAGATGTCGTGGGCGATTATGATGAGGCCTGTCAGAAAGACGGAAATCGCGGCGGATGCGATGAATGTAGCGGATCTGTCTTTCATGTCAGACTTCATATTAGACCTCCAGCCCTACCTTCCCTGCGTTGGAGATTATGGCTCCCATCAAGAAGATGATCAGGACCATGAAGAGCGCCAGGGAAGCGACCATTGCCAGGGCACGCCGGGACTTTGGATTTTTCAAGAGGGCATCCCCCTCCAAGGTTGCCAGGGTCAAGGAGAGGGCCAGGGAGATTATGGGCAGAAAGATGAAGATGTGCTCCTTTGCTTCCATCACTATGAGGTGGGCCCAGGGAGTGAGGCCCGCCAGAATAACTGGCCTCACCTGGGTGCCGTACGCGGTGCGATAATTGTAACCTCCTGCTATCCAGCAGCCTGCTATTAGGAAGAACGACGCCAGGTAGCTTGCGATCCTGGCCCTGGCTACGCCTTCTTCTGTGAGATACAGCATCTCTACAATTACCCATGTCAGGGCCAGTGCAGCCAGGCCTCCGGATAGAGAGTGCACCAGGACGAGGCTTTTGCCTCCATCTGTCACTCCCGCGTAAAGGCCTAAGGTCGCCTCGATTATTATCAGGGGCGCGAGGGAGTAGCCAAGGAGCCTGTGCATGGGCCGAAGCTTTGTCCTATCTTTTGCCATCATGCTATGCAGGACCTGAAGTGCTGCTATGATTACAATGATCAGGCCCAGCCATCCATGGACTGATCTAAGCAAGGGCTCCTCATGCAAAAGCCTTATCCACAGGCCGTAGAAGAAGGTGCCAAGCAAAATGGAGAATAGAACGAGTCCTGCCCTTCCGTGAAGCGTGAAAGGGTTTTTGCTGCCCTTCTGAATCCTTCCCGTGAGCATGGCTCCTTCAACCAGGGCTAGAACCAGCAGCACGATGCCGGCAAGCCCCACCAGGGCGTGGCCTATCCAGCTCCTGTAGACGAAGGCCACGATGCCGATGATTAAAAGCAGCGCTAACGCTGTATATAAATTGGCTCTGAATCTGCTCATGGCTGCTTTTGGAATTCTAATTCCCCACTTATCATTTATGCATTCAAGCTTAAAAATATTTTTAGTTTACCATTCCTTAAGTCCTTGCTGCACCGACTGCTGAAGGTCTATCGTTAAATGCTCTATGTAAGCTGAAAAAATAGTTGTGGCTTAAAAATTTTCATTTCAATACCGTTTCCAGCCTCTTGTTAACCTCGTCCCAGTTCACTATGTTCCAGAAGGCCTCCACGAACTTGGGCCTCTCGTTCTTGTAGTCTAAGTAGTAAGCATGCTCCCAAACGTCCAGGACCAGGAGAAGCTTCTCTTGCGGGGCGACGTTTACGTTGTGCTTCTCTATCTGCATCAGCATCGGTCGTTGCGTCTTTCCGCATAGTGCCAGGACGCCCCAGCCAGAGCCCTCCACGCTTGAGGCTGCCAGGGTGAACTCCTTCTTAAACCTCTCAAAAGAGCCGAACTCGCTCTTCAAGGCATCCGCTAGCCTGCCACCGGGCTCTCCGCCGCCCTTGCCCTTGGGCGCCATGTTGTTCCAGAAGAGTGTGTGCAGCGTATGTCCGCCTACGTTGAAGGAGAGCTCCTTTAATGTGGCCTTCACGTCCACATCTGTTCCGGCCTGCCGGGCCTTGTCCAGCCTTTCCAGGATGCCGTTTGCGCCGTTTACATAGGCCGCGTGATGCTTGTCGTGGTGGATCTTGAGCTGTGTCTCTGAGATATAGGGCTCCAGGGCGTTATAGGCATAGGGCAGGTCCGGTAAGGCATAAAATTTCTTGTCAGCCAACTTCATCACCTCTGATAAAAACTGAGAATCGGTTATCTACTGCATTATATTTAGCTTTTAGTGTATACATGCCGAGGAATGCTGATTAATCATTCGGATCTTTTAAAGAATACATGCCCCCAGTGGGGACCTACCTCGAACTGAAGGAAATTGTCCTGGATGAGCGGTCTCCAGCTGCCATTGAATTCGCTCAGCAGGTCGGTCCATATCCCGTTTTCGGGAAAATTCACTGCAACTTGCTGAGGTGAATCGGAAAAGTTGAGGACGATGATGAAATATTGCATCAATCCCTTTTCATCCTGGCCCGAGCGTCGGTAAACGGCCACTTGTCTACTAACATCTACGCCCAATCCGACGGGATTGAACTGAGTTTGCCATTCTTCCCAATAGTCGGGATCAAAAGCACCCTTTCGCAGGACCGAATAGCTCTTCCGGATTTCCGCCATTCTCTCATAGAGATTGCGAAGACCAGCTCCTATGGTGTCGTTGGCCAGCTTCCATCGAAGCGGCCTTGGAATCACCCGTCTTCCAGTCCCTCCATCATTCTCTGGGACCCAGTGATCTTCGCCGAACTCCTGGCCGTTATGGACAATGGGGGTGGATGTGCTGGTATAAAGGGCGATGACATATGGCTGGGTCCTGTACCATTTGGCAGCGCCTGCGTTGTCTCTGGCTCCTGCCTGCCAGGCGACCTGTGAGTGATCGTGATTTCCCATGTACGAGGTGGGGACTTTCTCGTCTGATTGCAGGTATCTCCTGTTGTTAAGGGCATTTAAGAATCGAGCATCAATTTGCCCTTTCCACAAATAATCGAAACATCGCTCATAGAGTGCATTGTCCCAGTAGCTGGTAGCTTTTGTTTTGTTGGTTAGGTCTGCGGCGTCCATGCTGAGATGCTCGAGGGTGAGCGAGAAGTTCGTCTCGCTCTTTTGGCCAAGATAGCTCTGAATATCTTGGAGCAGCTGTGACAGGCCTTTGGTATCTCCAGGAACATAAAAATTGACGGTGTTGTCGAACCGGATGCCATCGATCTTGAAGTTGTCTATCCAGTACAGGCACACATCGCGGACAAACTCCTGGGTGCACGAGTTATTGAAGTTCAGATCCTGCAAGCCAGAGAACTTGCCGCCAAAATCGCCAGTATAAGGACACTTCTCTGGGTCGCGGTACAGGTTTTTGTAGGGAAAATCCACGCTTGTGTGATTAAATACCCCATCCATAATGACGTGGATATCTCGATCGTGGCAGGCTGTGATCAGCTTTTTCAGCCACGATATCTTTTCAGATGGCTGGGTGAGGTCATTAGCATAGCGATATTCTACAGCGAAGTATTGGAAGGGCTCATATCCCCAGTCGAACTCTCGGTTCTTCCAGGCGGTCCAGGGCATAAACAAAACTGCATTGAAGCCCGTATCGGCCAGATAGTCCAGCTTATCGGTGACTGCATCGAGGGGAGCTCTCTTTCCCCGATACTCGTCTGTAAAATCGTCGATGTTCATCTCATAGATGATGAGATCTCGAAGGTGTTTACGTCCGCTCTTAAGGGGCCTTACCTCATTGTCTTCAGGCCTGCTGCCGCCAATGACAAAGGCGGCATTCTGATTATCGGTTCCGCCGTAGCGGGTGCAGGGATCTGAGACGATCCTCGTTGAGCCGTCGGTGAATTGGACCAGGTATTTGTATTGATAGAATCCGGCTTCGAGCATGTTTCTGGTAGTATAGCTCCAGAAAGTGCCCTCGGAGCGGGAATCGTCGCGGGTGAGTGGAAAGCCGTTAGGAAAATCCCAATCCTTCCGGCCTGGAGCCAGACCCTGGAAATTGCCCGCAACCCGGATGGATTCAATTTCAGGATCGAACCCTCGGGGGAAGAACAGCTTGAAGGAAGCCCTTCCCTTCTTCTCATCACCGTCTACCTGCCACGCCCCGAGCTTATTGGCCATATAAAACATAGATTGCTCCCCATTTTGAGTGGATCTGCAGACCTTGCTGGAGATCTGATAATATGAATACATCCTCAATTAATGCTTTATCAGATGCTGCAGTTCTCCAGAGGTTAAGTTCTTTAATAATTTAAAAAACTTTCTCAACGCTTTGTGGGACCCATTCCAGAAAGTTGACCAACTGTTTGGCTTCTACATCGCCTCGTCGAACTCGCTTCGATAGTAGGCAACTCCTGATAAATTCGTCATCCCTGGATCGCCTAGAATCATTATCTGCTCTACCTTATTCCTGTCCGTATCAGCAATGAGCCTATGCCCTGGCCTTGCCATGCTGGCAGCACGGCCACGGGCGCGAGCCCCGTGCCCTCGACGATCTGCTCTCCCTCAATTCGGGCCGGGCTGAAGAGGATGTGGCCCACAATCTGCTCTTCCTGGACAGCAACGAGGGAAAGAATGTCGGGGCAGTTCTCCCGCAGCCTATCCACGATGTCGGCCTCGACCTGCTGGCCGAAGGCCTGTTCAACGACCTGACGAATCGCTCTCCTGTCTCCAGGTCTCTCTTCTCGAATCATGATCCCATTCAAGGTTTATCTCTCCCATGCTCTTTAACTTTAGAGGTTACACGCCGAAAAGATAAAGGCAAGGCTGAAAGTCATTCCTCAAGGACGCGCATGCGGCCTAACGCGGTCCGTTCCGTGCTACCAGAGCACGATGTACACCATGTCTCCCTCTTTCTTGCCCTTCAAGAGCTGGCAGTGCCTGAGGATGGCAAACTGATTCTCCAGCTCTGTTGCAGGGAGCTTGAACTTCTCCATGAGCTCTGCCTTTGTGGCTTTGCCCTTGGACTTGATGTACTCGTAGATCTCCTTTTGCAGATCTGTCAAGCCTTCCGTTCCTTCCAGTCCATGGCTCTCCCGAAATATCTTCTTCGACCTCTCGCCCCAGGGGTCGCAGACCCTGATCCTATGCCCCACATCGATGTAGCAGTCTTCGCAGAGGGTCTTTCCTTCTGTTGTGAAGACATCCTCCTCTGAGACCTCTTTGCCGCAGTTCTGGCACTTTATGCCTCCAATCATTCACTTCACCCTCTTTTCATCATCCACATTTTGTCGGCTAATTCTCCAAATCATCCAGCAGGATCGAGGCCACATTGAAGCCAGAGCCCATACGCACCAGCGCTGCTACAGCTGCTGCTTCCAGCATCTCCTCTCTGCCAGCGCCGGCCTTGAGGGCCGTCTCCTTGTGCCTCTGGACGCAGTGCTCGCACTTCACAGCGACAGAGCATGCCAGGGCGATAATGGCCTTGTCCTTTGCAGAGAGAGCTCCATCATTCAGGATCTCTGACGCCAGCTTCTTGAATGCTGAGTCTACATCCTCGCCAAGGGCTTCAGTGAACCTGTCCGTCTTTGATTTTTGTCCTGCCATATCCAGTTACCTCCAATCTTTCAGACATCCTTCTTCATTGAACATCCGGCAGCTCCGCTATGCGTGTGTTATGTGTTGTTGGTCATTTGGTCAAGCCTTTAGCTCTCGGGCTTTCCCTGGGCGTCTCTTAAGACCTGGCCGCACGGGCACCGGCCCAGGAGCTTGCATATCTGCCTGTCGAAGCGCTCCCGGAGTGTCTGGTGAGCGGCCATGACCTCTTTGGGATGGCTGTTGCAGTGCAGTGACTTGTATTCCAGCTGAAATATCAGCTCGTCGTAGTTGCTGAAGTTGTGCCTGATAACCGATGCCAGGGCGATGTGGCTGTAGGGCCCCGGCCGTCTGCCTTTGAAGAACTCCCTGGCTGCTCCTTCAAGATCCTCCGGCATGCGAATCTCAATTGGAACACGCACCGCCCAGCGCTCGAGGCTTAAGGGTCCGTCGTCTGTGTCAATCTTTACCTTGGACTTGCACCTGGGGCAGCAGGCATAGACCTCTGCTCTGCCCTTGTATTCCCATGAAGCACCGCATTTACAGCTCAGCTGCATTGTATGTACATAGTAGAACATAGTAGATATAGGTTGCGAGCGAAAAGAAGATAGATGGGCCTCTCTGAAAGCTTGGACGACCTTCGCACTGGGGGGACAGAATTAAATCGATGAAGTATCCAGACATCCAACTTCGCATGCCCTCGGGATTATGCCGCGGGCGGTTGGAAATTTGGGGGGATGTGAAAATGAACTTCAGTTTGGAACCTGTCTTGGCCGAGGATGGAAAGGCAATAATAGATATCTGCAACTATTACGTGGAGAACACCTTCGCTGCCTATCCTGAGAACAAGGTCCCTTACGAGTTCTTCGAGATATTCATGAACGTGTCCCAGGGCTATCCCTTCCTGGTGGCCAAAGATGAAAACGGCCGGATCTTAGGCTTCGGACTTCTGCGCCCTCATAATCCTATGCCTGCTTTCTCAAGAACTGCAGAGATCACCTACTTCATAGCTCCTGAGCACACACGAAGCGGGATCGGCGGAAAGATGCTGGACCGCCTCCTGGCCGAGGCCAAGGAAATGGGCATTACGTCCATCCTGGCGAGCATCTCATCCCTCAATGGACCTAGCTTGGCGTTCCACAAAAAGCACGGATTCCGGGAGTGCGGGCGCTTTGTTGGGATCGGGTGGAAGAAGGGGCAGGAGTTCGACGTAGTCTGGATGCAGAGGCGTGTTTAGATCCGATCCGAGTTCAAATCCAGTTCAGAAGAGACTGCTATCATCGCATCTCTGCAGCAATTCTTCTCCTCTCGCCCTTTCTGAATAGATGTGCCGGAAGGAGAATTTTGATGGGCTTGCTGGAAAGAGTTAAGGCTCATTAGCTGCAATTTTCTGTGCGACCAATGGAGCAGCCAATGGAAATTGTCTTTGCAGATATCGATGACATTCTTTCGGATTTGGAACGATTGCCCCAACCCAACTATGCAAAAATCAGCAGAGAGGACCTTAAAAGGGCCATGATCCATTTCTTAGAGGCACCAGGCATGATGCTCCCCATAACCGCCAAGCAAATTCTGATAAGATGTAAACATTGCGGGGAATGCTGTCGGTACTGCAACCCTATCTCGCTTGATGACGAGGAGTGTAAGGTCATAGCCAGGCACCTGGGCATGAGCGATCATAGTTTCAAAGAGAGCTATATCGATGTGCTCCAGAATCCGAAGAAAGATGGATTCAAAGAAGGCGATCTGGCGATCAAGAAGAATAGGGAGATGCACTGTCCCTTCTATGACATAGAGATAGGTTGCAGCATCTATGAAGTTCGACCATCGGCTTGCAGAATATTTCCTTATCTTCAGAAGGAAGTCATTGATGAATCAGTGCATAATAGAAGAATGATTTGTTTTTGCAATTGCCCTGCTTCAATGGAATTGGACAACAAGATCAAAACCCTAAGCCTTAGGCTTCGATCCCATACTGGGGTTTACATCTATGCCAAATCCAAGGTAAATGATCTGGATGGTATGCTGATTTACATATTGAATGTATTTATGAGTGGTATGGAGAACAATGATGGGCCTAGTGTTGCCCGCTTTTGGCTTGGCAATTTGGGAATGGATCGGCTTGCCACAAACGAGGAGCTCGATCGCCTCTCTTTGCTTGTCTGCGGGGTCTTCATCGATTTTCCTGATCAAAAATGATCGCTGATGATAATGGATATGGGGCGTTGGTGTCAATGGAACCTGAAGTCCTGACGGCCGTTAGGGAAGAGCTGGTGCGAAACGTAGACGAGAAGACGAGGGATGGTGCTCAGCGTTTTTTCAAGGAGGAGGCAAAGTTCTACGGAGTGAAGACCGCAATTGTCAGAAATATCGCAAAGAAATATTTCCGAGATATCAAAGGCAAGGAGAAAGCAGAGATCTTCTCTATATGCGAAAATCTCCTGCAGTCGGACTACAGCGAAGAGGCCTTCATTGCCTTCGAATGGGCTTACTATCTCAGGAAAGAGTACGAGCCAGCTGACTTCCAGGTATTCGAGAGATGGGTTCGAGAATACGTCAACAACTGGGCAAAGTGCGACACCCTCTGCAACCACGCGGTCGGCTCCTTCATAGAGATGTACCCTGAATACATAAAGAATCTGAAAGATTGGGCCAGATCCGAGAACCGCTGGCTCCGGCGTGCCTCAGCGGTAACGCTCATACTCCCGGCCAGAAAAGGGAAGTTCCTGGAAGACGTGCTGGAGATCTCGGACATATTGCTGAATGACAAGGACGACATGGTGCAGAAGGGCTACGGCTGGATGCTGAAAGAGGCCAGCAAGAGCCACCAGGAAGAGGTCTTCGACTACATAATGAAACGGAAGGGGGAGATGCCCAGAACTGCGCTTCGGTATGCTATAGAAAAGATGCCTGAGGACATGAGGAGAAAGGCGATGGAGAGATGAGATGCTCCTACCTGGCCTCATTTTTCAGATCTCGATTTCTCAGAATAACTAAAAGCGTGCCGACTATCCCGGCAATGCCCAGACCATAATCCTGAGGAACTTGCAGACTGATTGCGGCCATGGTGCCTATGATCGACCATATCAAAGGGATCACGAGAACGTAGGCTGGAACGGGTTTCTTGGCCCAGAGCAACAGGCCAAAGGTGAAGATCGTGGTCGGGCAGGGAGCTACTCCGAACATGGGCGCCCGCGGATACCAGTGGCCCAGCGCCAGTCCCAGCAAAGGGTACACGACCATCGCATACAGGATGAATATGGCGCCAACTATCGGAATAGGCTTCAAATCGAAGCCGAAGGAAAGCCTGCCCCGGATTGATCCAACGACGATGAATAGGAGTCCTTCAAGGATAAACAGGGCCCCAAAGGTCCATGCTGCGGGATTTATGGCGCTGAAGTATCCCATGTGATAGAATATGCCCATCCAGATCCAAAATAGAGCCAGGATTCCCGAGACAATGCGCCCGTAAAGCCTGTTTTCGCGAAACGCCAGTGCTATAGCGCCAACGCCTATAAAATAGGCAATGATTTGCGCTGGCCAGATCGCTGTGTTGTACGCCTCAAATACGTTGAAGAACTGTTCAACCGTGAACGGGATGTCCATGTTAACTCCTGGAATTGGCCCACCTGTTTGCGTACTTAAATAAGGCTTTGCCATTCTGCTTGAAATTTAGACCAATGCCTTTAAGCTGAACTACTTTGCCTCTGCATCCTCACCTATCCTCTTTCCGCAGTGGGGGCAGACCGTCAGCTCCTTCTTCTCCTCTTTTCTCCTCTGCAGCACCTCGGCAAAGCCTGACGCCAGCACTCCTGTGGGCAGCGCGAAGAGCCCTATTCCAAGTACTACTACTATCGAGCCGATGAACTTGCCCACAGGCGTCTTAGGGTACACGTCTCCATAGCCAACCGTTGCCAGCGTCACAATGCCCCACCACATGGCCGCGGGTATGCTGGAGAATGCCTCAGGTTGGGCCTTGTGCTCAGCCTCGTACATCAGGCTGGAGGAGACTATCAATAAAATCAGGATGGAGAATAGCATCAGCCCTAGCTCCTCCTTCTTGAGCTTCAGCACATCCACGAAGGTCTGCAGCGACTCGGAGTAGCGGGCCAGCTTCAGGACCCGAAAGAGCCTGAAGAGCCGAACCGCCCGGAGGAACCTCATCTCCGGGAGAATGAAGTAGAGGTAGAAGGGCAGGACGGCCAGAAGGTCGATGATGGCCATGGGCGTGATCATGTAGCGCAGCCGGCCACGGATGGGGCTACGAAAGCGCGGATCTACAGTGCAGCTCCAGACGCGCAGAACATACTCCACGCTGAATACGGCAACAGAGAAGAGGTCGAAGATGTGAAAGAAAGTAGCGTAGCGAACGTAAATCCAGTTAACAGTCTCCAGCACCACAGCTACTACGTTTAGCACTATGAGGCCCATGATGAAGGGGTCGAAGTACTTGCTGTCCTCGTCTCCGGGCTCAAGGATTCCGAAGACGCGGGTCTTCCGGTCCATCTGGCATCCTCTCCTGGTGGTAACTATTTAAACACATGCCCTGGGGTTTGGTGCGGCTTCGGCCCCAAAACCCCTCTTCTCTCCTTCATCGAATCATGATCCTGCCCAAAGTTACCAGGAAGAGCGCCATAAGTAGCCAGCCCAGCAGCCTCTCCATCATGAAGAGATACTCATAAGCTCCTGGCAGTCCTGGTCCCGTGGGATCGGAGATGAAGGCTAATGCGCTGTAATAGACGGCATCTAAAAACGAAACGCCGTTATTTCCGAGCATCAGTATGCCTGCAAAGGCCACTATCAGAACCAGGCTCAAATATATGGTGCGAATGGGGCGCAGGCCGTATCCGCAGGTGAGGCTGGCTATGTAGTCCAGGATCTTCGAGCTGTCCGACCATTCCTTGGCTTTCCGGCTCTTATTTCGGTACTCGTAATAACAGTCGTCCGCATCTTTCAGCTGCTCTTGCTCCTTGAAGATTTTGATCAGCAACAGATACGTGGCTCCATCGCAGATGACTTGCTCTCGAATAGAACTCCAGTCGAGCTTTACGCTGTTCAGCCTGGCCTCTGTTAGGTAGACCTCCTTGCCGAACTGGGATTTGCTGAAGTCTGCGATCTCCTGGAACCGGGACCTCATGAGGGAGAGGTATCCCTTGAACTGGGAGCCGCGAAAGGATGCGTCTCCTTCGAACTTGGATTCCATGAAGGAGGCATCGCTGTTGAACTGCGTCGCGCTAAACGATGCGTCGCTGCTGAAATGTGACTCGCTGAAGTAGGCATAGCCCTCGAACAGCGACGCTCTGAATGAGGCATATCTACTAAAGGTGATTTCGCTGAAGTCGGCATACATCTTGAAGATAGAACCGCCATAGTAGACATCTCTGCTGAACTCCGACCCCCTGAAGTTGGTGTCCTCGTTGAAGATGGTCTCCAGGAAGTATGCGTCCTTCCCGAAGGTGGAGCCGCTAAAGTCGGCAAACTCGTCGAACCTGCACCCGCTGAAGTCAGCCGATTCAGCAAACTTCGACCCGCTAAAAGAGACGTACCCCTTTAGGCGCGATTCAGCCATAGACACCTCATTTCTGAACTCTGTTTGGGTGAAATCGACGTCT
Organism: Methanotrichaceae archaeon; assembly: GCA_963847095.1. Classification (GTDB taxonomy): domain Archaea; phylum Halobacteriota; class Methanosarcinia; order Methanotrichales; family Methanotrichaceae; genus CAWJYS01. Next base: position 89,333 of record CAWJYS010000005.1, read on the forward strand.
TCCTCGAATATGGACTTCTCCAATCTCAATTGGCCATCGATCTGCGAGTTGGTGATTCTTATGGTGGAAATGATAATTGGGAAGCGCTTTAAAAGGTGGTTTTCCCTGAGCCCCTTTCGCAGGCTCAGATTGCTCAGGTCGAGATCGCCAATAACTATGATGCCGTCGTAGTCTACCGATTCTCCGTTGGCTATCTTCTCCAGTATCTCCTCTGAGGGGATTGCTTCTCTATTTGCGATCTCATTGGAAACACCGGCCATAAGCGGAGAAGGCTGCTTGCAAAAGGGATATTCTTTGCGGTATTACTCTTCAAATTATAATGATTCGATATGGTTATTGCAGGAGGTGCCGTTTTCTGGCTTTGTCGAGTTTTGTCGATACCGAGTACTACTTTAATATACACGGACTGGCCCTCTTTTTAGCATGCGTGCCGCCTGCCTCCAGCTTCAAGTAGAGCTATGCAGACGCAAGGATAACGCCAGCCGCGCCCTGGATATGGCCCGTCAGGCAATAGATCGGGGTGCGGAGATCCTGGTCTTTCCTGAGCTGTTCCTAACCGGCTTTTGTTACCGGCCTGAGGCACAGGACTATCCTCCCTATCCAACTCTTGACCCTTTCCGTGCGCTGGCCCAGGAGCATGACTGCCTGATCATGGGCTCTCTTCAGAGCGGAAGGCTCAACCTTGGGTTCTGCCTGGACTCCGACGGCCTGGAGATCAGACCAAAGATCCATCCCTTCGGGCCTGAGAAAGAGCACTTCGACGGCGGCGATTTCATATCGGCCGTATCCACCACGAGAGGCCAGATTGGGCTTCAGTTATGCTACGACCTGCGCTTCCCTGAGGTTGCGCGCTCTCTGGCTCTACAGGGTGCGGACTTCCTGGTCACGGTGGCCCAGTTCCCGGCCTCCAGAAGGGCGCATTGGAGGACGCTTTGTTTGGCCAGGGCCATAGAGAACCAGCTGCCGCACGTGGCCTGCAACTTCGCAGAGGGAGGCAGCTCCATGATCATCGATGCCTGGGGAGATGTCTTGTCCGAGGCGGGCTTTGGGGAGGCCGTCATCCTGGGGGAGATCGACCTGTCGGAGAGAGACAGGATACGAAGAGAGATGCCTTGCTTTATGGATAGAAGGCCGGAGATATATTGAGGTGGGAGATATGAACGCCCTCACCAGGAACTTTCTGATCTCGAGGTTCAGGGAGTATTACCTGGAGGCCTCACTGGAGGTCCCGCCTGGCCTTGAGTCCAGGGAATGGGGCTTCCTGTTCTTCGACGATTCAGGCATGCGCCGCCACAAGTCATATCTCAACAGGGGCGAGCTGGCCGACTACGTTCGGGCAATGATCCCGGCACACGTCTATCACTCTGCCGCCTACTACCAGCGGCCCGGCGCTCCTACTATGAAGGAGAAGATCTGGAAAGGGGCCGACCTGATATTCGATCTCGACGCCGATCACCTGAGGCAAGCCCCTAAGAATTACAGAGATATGCTGGAACTGGTGAAGAAGGAGACTCTGAAGCTCCTGAACTTCCTTACGGCAGACTTCGGCTTCTCAGAGAATAACATCAGCGTGGCCTTCTCTGGGGGCAGGGGATACCATATCCACGTACGAGATCCGATAGTCCTTACCTCGGGAGCGACGAGCGCGGGAGATCGTGGATTACCTGGCGGGAAGAGGGCTAGATAAAGAGTAAACTAAAATTCAAAGTCGTGATTACAGGCGACGTCGGTTGAGACCGAGTACATGCTCTAAGATGCCCGCCTGAGTTTTCGCCTGGATGGGGCGGGAAATTCAATCATGCGATTTTGCGATTTGCCGAAGAAATTCGCGGCTTAAGAGAAGAAGACGCGGTAAACAGACTTACCGGGATAAAGGGAATAGGTCCAAGATATCCGCGCTGCCAATTCTATCAATGCCTTAAGAGCGATCGGATGTTTGGATGATATCCGAGCCGGAAATCTAGATAGCTTCAAAGGCACTCCAAAACTGGAATACTACTGGGACCATATTATCAAAGGGGTATCTTGCTGATCAGTTTGTATATGTCTTAGGCGGCGAGACCGACGAGCCAGTCACAGCAGACGTGCGAAGGCTCATCCGCTGTCCTGGCAGCCTTCACGGAGGCTCGGGCTTCAGAGTAACGCCCTTGACCTTTTCGAGCCTGGTGGATTTCGATCCCCTCTGGGACGCAGTGGTCTTCGGAGACGAACCCGTCTCCCTGGAGATTCTCAAGCCCTTTGGCACTGAGATAAAAGGCGAGAGCTACCGCCTGGCCGAGGGCAGAACCGAGCTTCCGGCTCATGTGGCCGTCTTCCTGATGGCTCGCGGGGTCGCAGAGCTTGGCAAAGCTTTAGTCGAGTGAAAAATCTATATAGTATCCGATCCCTGATACCAAGCCCGCGTTAAAGGCCGGCAGAGAGGAGGGAGAAGTGGACCTGGCCAACACGCTCCGTGAGGAGCGAAAGACAGCAGAGCTGCAAGCCCTGGATAAGAGCTTCTATCAGCAGGTAGGCATCTATCTTGCCGGCCTGGAGCAGGAGCTCTCAAAAATTGAGGACTACTACAGCGTAGAGGCCCAGATCCTCCAGGATACTCTCAAGAGCGAGAGGGGCAGCCTGACAAAGCTTATCGACCAGAGGATGAAGAAGATCGTCCGCAAGGCCGTAAGAAACGCCCGATCTGCTTCCAAAGAGGATACCTGTCAGGGCATGACCAGGGAGGAGGAAGATATCTACAGGCAGATGCTCTCTGCCATCCACCTGGGCCGCGAGACCATCCTCGCCCACATTGCTCGCACCGAAAGGCCTTTAACGGGCAAAAAAGATATATCCCAGGAATACGAGATCGTGCGGTTACTGGACAGCGTTCCTATGTTCGTGGGAGTGGACGGGAGGAATTACCTCCTGGCCAAGGACGATGTGGTGGCGCTCCCAAAGGTTCACGCCAGGAATTTGCACAACAAAAAATTAGCGTTCAAGTTAAGATCGAGAGATGATGCGAGTGAAGATGCCAAAACAGCTTAATGCTCATTGCCCTTCTGCAACAAGCACACCCCTCAGACTGTGGAGAGGGTGAAAAAGGGCCGGGCCTCATCCATGACCCATATCGCCAGGCAGAAGCTCAGAGCCAATGGAATAGGAAACCAGGGCAAGTTCTCAAAGGTTCCCGGAGGGGACAAGCCTACCAAGAGGTTGAACCTGCGCTACAGATGCAGCGTTTGCAAGAAAGCACATAACCGTGCCGGCTTCAGGGCGGGCAAGTTCGATCTGGTGGAGGGATAAACCTGCCATCCAAGTTCGTCAAGGTGAAGTGCAACGACTGCGAGAACGAGCAGGTGATCTTCGGCAACGCCTCTACCGTCGTGAAATGCCTGGTCTGCGGAAGGACGCTGGCCGAGCCCACGGGCGGAAAGGCGGAGATTAAGACCCAAGTAGTAGAAGTGCTAGAGTGATATCGATGCAACGTGAGGGTTGGCCTGAGCCTGGAGACCTCGTGGTCTGCACTGTGACCCAGGTGGTGGATTTTGGAGCCTTCGTCACAATGGACGAGTATGTCAGGCAAGCAAGGGCTGATCCACATCTCCGAGGTGGCCAGCGGCTGGATAAAGTACATCCGCGACCACGTCCGTGAGGGGCAGAAGATCGTCTGCAAGGTCTTAAGTGTTGACAGATCGCGCCATCACATCGATCTCTCTTTGAAGGACGTGAACGAGCACCAGAGAAGAGAGAAGATTCAGGAGTGGAAGGCCGACCAGAAGTCCTGGAAGTGGCTGCAGATGGCCTATACTGATCGGCCCGAGGATCTGAAGCGCGTGAAGGATGCCCTGCTTGGCTCTTATGACAGCCTCTACCTGGCATTGGAGGAGCGGCCATAACTGGGGCGGATGCCCTGGCAGATATGGGCCTGACTGAGGAAGATCGTGAAGGCTCTGGCAGTGCTTTCCAGGGACAACGTCAAAATACCCTCTGTAGAGATCAGCGGCTACGTAGATCTCACCTCACCTGCCCCTGATGGGGTTGAGGTGATCAGGAAAGCCCTGAAGCAGGCCAAGCGCGTCAAAGACAAGGACGTATCTTTAGGCATAACCTACATAGGTGCGCCCCGCTACCGCATACATGTGACCGCCCCTGATTACAAGCACGCAGAGTCTGTTCTCAAGAAGGCGGCTCAGTCTGCAGTGAAATACATCGAGCAGCACGGCGGAGAGGGCACCTTCCACCGAGAGGCATGAGATCGAGGATACTTAGGTGCACAGCCTGCTGCAGGTACACGCTGAAGGCCAACTGCCCGGTGTGCGGGTCTCCTACTATTACTACAAAGCCTGCCAGGTTTTCTCCAGAAGACCCTTATGGAAAGTATAGAAGAGCCCTGAACCAGGAGGCGAGATGAAAGAGACTCTAGTTCGCAAGATTAAGGATATACCATTGAAGGACCCCTTGCTGGTAGAGGGGCTGCCCGGCGTAGGCCATGTAGGAAAGCTGGTAGCAGAGCACATGATAGAGGAGCTGCATGCAGAGAAGATCATGGAGATCTACTCTCCCCACTTTCCTCCGCAGGTGATGGTGCTGGAGGACGGCCTCATCAAGCAGGTCAGAAATGAGATTTACGCTTACAAGGGCAAAGAGGGCGAGCCTGATCTGCTTTTGCTCATAGGAGACTACCAGAGCGCCACAAATGAAGGGCATTACGAGCTGACTGGCATCTTCCTGGACATCGCCGAGAGCCTGGGCGTAAAGCGCATCTATGCTTTGGGCGGCTACGGCACGGGCCAGTTCGTGGACAAGCCCATGGTCCTGGGGGCTGCCAACAGGATCGAGCTGGTGGAAGAGATGAAGCAGCATGAAGTGGTCTTCCAGGAGAATGAGCCTGGCGGCGGGATCATAGGCGTCTCCGGCCTCTTGCTGGGCCTTGGCGGCCTTCGCGATATCGAGGCCGTCTGCCTCATGGGCGTGACCAGCGGATACCTGGTGGACCCGAAAGCTGCTCAGGAAGTGCTGCGTGTCCTCTCTAAAGCCCTGAAGATCGATGTTGGCATGCAGGCCTTAGAGGATCGCGCCAAAGAGATGGAGAAGATCGTGGGCAAGCTCCAGGAGATGGAGAAAGCCCAGGCTCCTTACGAGTGCGGTGGCGATGAGGACCTCAGGTACATCGGATAGCTCGGCCGATGGCTTAATCGAGCACGCCTACAGGCTTTTGGCACAGGCGTTAGCCAAAGGAGTAGAGGAAGCAGAGGTTTTCGGTATCTGCGGGCGGTCTGTAGATGTAGACCTGCGCAAAAGTGTGGTCGAGCTGGCAAGCGAGAGCTTCCACCGAGGCCTTGGCCTTCGGGCTGTAGTCAGGGGCGCAGTCGGATTCTCCAGCACCAGCGACATGAGCAGACTTGATGCCGTAGCGAGCAGTGCAGTGCGATCGGCTCGTGCCCGGGACGGAGATGAATCATGGCGCTCGCTTCCTCTCCCCGAGAATGTCTTGCAGCCTGAGAATGTCTTTGATTCCCGGCTGGCGAGAATCGGTCCTGAGGAGTGTCTGGACCTGGCAGCCGGCATGCTCCAGGGCTGTCTCCAGGTGGACGGAGCGGAGCCTGTATCCGGAGGAGTAACCTGCGTCTCTGGGACAGAGTTCGTGGTGAACTCCAGGGGCATTGAGCTTCAAGAGCAAGAGACCTCTATGCACGCCTCAATGGACGCCATAGCGCGCAGAGACGGCGTGGCCACAGGAAGCGAGTTCCACAACTCCCGCACCTTTTACGGCGATCTTCAAATGGTTGGGAGGAGCGCGGCAGAGATGGCCAGAGATTCTCTGGGCGGCGTAGCGGCTGAGAGCGGAACCTTCGATGTGCTTCTCAGGCCTCTGGCCTTCACAGAGCTTCTGGAATACGCCTTTGTCCCTTCCCTCTATGCGGATAACGTCCAGAAGGGGCGGTCGCCTCTGTCTGGCAGGGTTGGCGAAGAGATCTTCTCCCCAATCCTTAGTATAGCGGACGATGGCCTCCTTGCAGGCGGAATAGGGTCATCAGCCTTCGACGGAGAGGGCGTGCCGTCTAGGAGGAATGTCCTGGCTGAAGAAGGCAGGCTGGCGGGCTTCCTTTACGACAGCTACACGGCAGGCAAAGCAGGAACTGTTTCCACGGGAAACGCTGTACGATCCGGCTACTCAGAGGTTCCAAGGGTCGGCATCAGGAACCTGATCGTGAGCTCCCCTGAGGCCTTTGACCTCATGGGAGACCTGAGAGGGACAAAGGGGATTCTCGTGAACAGCTTTATCGGGGCACACACAGCAAATCCCATATCCGGAGACTTTTCTGTGGAGGCGAAGAATGCCTTCTATGTGGCTCCGGGCGAGGTGGCATCGCCGATTAGGTCCATGATGCTCGCGGGAAATATCTTCCAACTTTTAAAGGACATCGAGGTGGGGAAGGATGTGCGCGCTGTGGGCGCTGTTGTTACCCCCTCGGTCAAGGTTAGTATGAAGGTTGTAAGCAGCTAGGTGGTTTTGATGATTATCGGAGGGCCGGCCTCACAGCTATTGGCTGGAAGAGTGGCGGCCATTTTAGGCGAAGAACTGGCATTATGCGACTACAAGGCTTTTCCAGATGGAGAGGCTTACACCCAGGTGATCTCTGGGCTGGACGAGAGCGTAGTAATAATACAGTCTACTCCCACGAACAGGGATCTAGTATACCTGCTTCAGCTCCTGGACGTATGCAGGGACAAAAATCTCTCTTTAGTCATACCATACTTCGGCTACGCTCGCCAGGACAAGATATTCAAGCCCGGCGAGCCAATGACAGCTCGTGCCGTAGCTACTGCCTTAAACCCCTTCCTGAGCAACGGACGGGTTTACCTGGTGAACATCCACGCCCGAACAATTCTCTCTCATTTCTCCTGTCCTTCTGAGAACCTGGATGCTACGTACCTCTTGGCCGACAAGATCAAGTCGCTGGGCCTGGAGGATCCTGTGGTCATATCTCCTGACAAGGGTGCAATGGCCATGGCAAAGGCCGCTGCTGCGCGCCTGGGCGTGCAGTGCGACTACCTGGAGAAGACCAGGCACAGCGGCACAGAGGTCTCCATGGCCCCTAAGGAGATGGATGTCGGGGGCAGGGATGTGGTCATATTCGACGACATGATCGCGACGGGCGGCACCATGGCCACGGCCATATCGCTTCTAAAGAAGCAGGGAGCAAGAAGAGTCTATCTGGCGGCTGTCCATCCCGTGCTGACGGGTGCAGCCGTCATCAAGCTCTGCCGTTCAGGCGTGGAGGCGGTGCTGGCTACGGATACCCTGGACAGGGCTGTAAGCACAGTCTCTGTGGCATCATTGATAGCCGATGCTGTAAAGGCAAAAGCTGATTGATGCAAGAGGCCGTTCCCAGGAACGACCTCATCTTGTCCTCTCGTATTCTGCAGTCGTTCCCGGACCGCATCTGCCGCAGGGCGGGAGGCGCTTGTCGTCGGAGTCGAGCGTCACCCTCCAGGAAGGTTCACAAGTTACGCATTCGTATTCTCCTGCTCCGGGTGTCTCGCCCTGCCTGAAAGTCTCTTCTCTGCTGCGTCCTCCGCGACTTCCTGACATTGAGGACTCGCTGCCACGTCCTCCTGACTTGGAACTCTTTTTTTCTGCCATTCTTTTCTCTCCTCTTCTGGATGTCCCCTTCAATTTTAATCCTCCTGCTAATATAATCCATTTTCATTTTTTATAAAGGTTTCGCTTTTTATAAAAATTATGCTAAATTAGTCATGTCTGCGTCTACGCTCCTGGAGGCAGAGCCTATAAAAAAGAGGAGATATCGGGGCAAAGGGCATTAAAGTTCATGAGATTGATATACAGGGCTATCAGAAAGCTTTTCGGCTAATACCTCGAAAGGCTATCCACGTGATCTCCCATGTCCGGCAATACCTTTGGCACAATATTTCGCGTCACCACCTGGGGTGAATCCCACGGCAGAGCTGTAGGCGTGGTAGTGGACGGCTGCCCCGCAGGCCTTGACCTGGCGGCAGAAGACATCCAGAAAGAGCTTGACCGACGCCGTCCAGGCCAGAGCAGGGCATCGACTCAGCGCAAAGAAGAGGATCGAGTGGAGATCTTGAGCGGAATATTCGAGGGCAAGACCACAGGAACGCCCATCTCCATGATCGTCTGGAACAGGGATGCCGATTCCAGCGCCTACGATGCTTTGCGGAATAAACCCCGCCCGGGACATGCAGATTATACTTACCAGATTAAGTATGGATTGCGGGACCACAGGGGCGGCGGCAGGGCCTCGGCACGGGAGACGGTGGGCCGCGTGGCTGCGGGGGCGATTGCCAGAAAGCTTCTATCATCGGATGGAATCGAGCTGGTAGGATATGTGATCGAGCTGGGGGGAATCAAGGCAGCCATTCCACTTGCACCCCTCTCTGAACTAAAATCTCTGGCCGAGTCCAACCCGGTGCGCTGTCCGGACATTGAAGCCGCAGAAAAGATGCTTCAGGCGCTTGATGAAGCCAGACAGGAGGGCGACAGCCTGGGCGGGGTGGTGGAAATTGTTGCGAAAGGCGTGCCTCCGGGCCTTGGCGAGCCTGTCTTCGACAAGCTGGACGCCGACCTGGCCAAGGCGCTCATGAGCATCGGGGCCGTTAAGGCTGTGGAGATAGGTGCAGGCTCTGAGAGTGCTCGCATGCGCGGAAGCGAGATGAATGATCCCATAACGCTTCGCGAGGGCAAGATAGATTTCGGGAGCAACAACGCCGGAGGAATACTGGGCGGCATTTCTACGGGCGCTCCGCTGGTCTGCAGAATCGCAGTCAAGCCCACGCCTTCCATCTCCCGCAGGCAGAGAACTGTGAATCTGTCTTTGGGCGAGGAAGCGGAGATTGAGATTCGCGGAAGACACGACCCTGCCATTCCCCCCAGGATTGTTCCCGTGGCCGAGAGCATGATGGCGCTGGTGCTGGCGGACCATCTTCTGCGCCAGAGGGCTGCAAGGCTCTGATTTTATATCTCTTGCTTTAGGAAATAGTAATATGCGCAAGGAGTTTCGCAGCCTTCTCTCCCTCGAAGATGCCAGGCATACAGTGCTCTCTTATCTCCCAGTGCCAGACGAGGAGATCGTTCCTTTGGGCAGCGCTCTAGATAGGGTTCTGGCAGAGAAGATCGTCTCAAGGGCCGACGTTCCGGGCTTTAACAGGGCCTCAATGGACGGCTATGCAGTCAGAGCTGAGGATACTTTGGGCGCGAGGGAGGACCGGCCTCTACGCCTCAGTCTGGCGGGCAGCGTTCCAATGGGCGTTTTGGCTGAGGTCCGGGTGGACGCTGGCGAAGCAGTTGAGGTCTCTACGGGCTCCATGATGCCCTTAGGCGCGAACGCCGTTGTCATGGTTGAGAACGCCGCAGTCGAGGGCAAAGACGTCCTGATCCACAGGACCGTCCATTCAGGAGAGAACACCCAGGCAGCTGGCAGCGATATATCCTTAGGCGAAGCAGTGCTCTTTCCCGGAATCAAGCTCACTCCCCGGGAGGTGGGAGTGCTTGCGGCCGTGGGATGCAAAGACGTGTTGGTGAGAAGGCTAAACGTAGGCGTGGCCTCCACCGGAAACGAGCTTGTGCCGCCCGGAGAGCCTTTAGGCCCTGGCCAGATCTACGACATAAACTCCTACACAATTGCCGCTGCCGCCGAGGAGTGCGGCGCCTGCCCTGTGAGATACGGCATACTGCCAGATGAGGGAGATGCCATGGCTAAGGCTCTAAAGAAGATGGCCAAAGAGTGCAGCATGATCCTTATCAGTGGAAGCACTTCTGCCGGAGCCGGGGACATGGTCTATCGGGTCCTCGATGAGATCGGGGAGATGGTCTTTCACGGCGTGAACCTCAAGCCCGGCAAGCCCACGTTGTTTGGAATCGTGGAGAATAAGCCCTGCCTGGGCCTACCGGGCTACCCGACGAGCGCTCTCACCGTCTTTGCAGAGCTGGCAGCTCCAGCGATTTGCAGGGCTCTGGGATTGAAGTCCCAGGGTCACAGGGCAAAGGGAAGGCTGGCAAAAGCAGTTCGATCCGAGGGCCGCCATCAGATGCTGGCCGTAGGCCTTTCCGGCGACAGGGTCTATCCTGTGGACAAAGGAAGCGGCTCCATCACCACTCTTGCAAGAGCCGACGGTGTGATAGAGATTCCGGCCGACGTCGAGTACCTGGAGCCCGGCGAGATAGTTGAGGTCCGAACCTTCGTAGAGCCCTCATATCCAGACCTGGTGGTGGCAGGCGAGAACTCCCTTCTCCTGGAGCAGCTGGCCGAGGACTTGCCCTTTGAGGTCAGGATTCTAAACACGGGATCATTGCGGGGAATGATTGCAGTCGAGGACGGCATAGCTGACATGGCCTGCATATCCGGCTCGCAAAAGCCTTCGCCAGAAACGGTACTGGTAAAGGGATACCGCAGGGACCTAGGCGTGATCTCCAGAGAGGAGATAGATTTGAAAAATCTAGGCAAAGGGCGCATTGTGGGCTGGCACAGGGACTCTGAGATGAGGCGCTTATTCGAATCTGTGCTAAATGAGGCTGGCATTTCGGACCCCAAGTACGCGCGACTGGCCAGAACTCATTCAAGTGTTGCCGCAGCCGTAGCCAAAAACCTCTCCGACCTGGGCTTTGGCGAGAAGGCTGCTGCGAAGCAGGCAGGGCTTTGCTTCCTGCCCCTCGTCGAGGATGAAGTCTACTTTCTGGTCAGGTCTTCGAAGCTGGACCATCCTGCGGTGAAATCTTTTCTGTCCTCTCTGGAGAGGACGGCCTTTTAAAGGCCGTGGGTTTGGTTTGGGGTTGGCTTTGGGTTGAGGGTTGCATCTGCATGAACTTCAGCCTCCTCTCATAGTAGCCCAGAGGATGCTTTATTCTCCTGCAGAGATCATCCTCTCCCGGGCAGTTGCCGTAAGTGGCCATTGTAGCGCAGGACGGTGGCCTGTATTTCGTGCCGCTCGCGCCTGCAATGTGATCCACCTGGTAGCGAGTCCTCTCGGGATCGAAGTCAGGGCTGGTGTTGAAGAGAGAGATCACCTGCTCTGGAGTCATGTTGATCTGCAGAAGAAAGCTGACCAGGGCAAAGCGCGCTGAGTGGGCGAGGTTTACGCCTTTAGAGACTTCTTGAAGCATCTTTCTGATGCAGGGGGGAAAAGCTCCCTCTTCGACTCTGCCCCAGGTCTACTCTTTGTCTGGCTCTCAGGCTCTCCAGCTCCGGCCTTAAGGGCTTCATGTAATCTTCAAGTCGGGAGCATATCTTCTCATCGACCTCCAGGGGAAGGCCTTTCATGACTCTATCTCTGGCCGCCTCCTCCATGAGGCGCATAGTCTCATCTCTGGTCACAGTGAGAAACCCATCTATGAGGTCTCTGTTCACCAGCTTCCAGCGGGGGCTATGCATCCTGTGAGCTGCGCGGATGTACTCCGTGAAGTGGATCTTCCAGGGCTCTGATCCCTGCAGGTGAAGCCCCATGTCTTCGGCCAGGTTCTTGAGATCCTTCTCCTTCTCCTTTTGCATTCGCTTATGGGCCAGCTTGGCTTCAGCCAGTGCATAACGCCTGACCAGGAGGTCGTCTTTTAGGCAGGAGATCATGACTCTTGCCAGGGGATAGGATAGCAGCTCAGACAGAAGTTCAGCATCTGTCCGGGGCGAATTGTCCTGGATCTCGCCTCCAATCGCCCCTCGAACCCGCTCTGCCGCTCTGTTCCTGACGGGATTAAAAAAGGTCTTTTCCAGCAGGCTATCCAGAGAGTAGCCTGCCTGCCTTACGTGCTCTGCCGCTTCCTGTGTAAATGGATAGTCCGAGATCCTCATTCCTGCTCAATGCGCGGAGCCAGGAGGTAGTTGATCTCCACAGACTGGCCTATCCTGAAGTGGACCCTGAGTGGATAGTCAATGCCAAGTTCAAGGGTCACCTCGCCTGCCTTGCCTATGGACTTGCTCATATCCTCTAAGTAATCCAGAGAGAAGAGCGACCTGGCCTCGCCCGGCTTCATGCCCAAAAGCTCTGTGCTGGGAATCTTGAGCTTGAGCGAGTCTATGTCGCCTTTGGCCTCCATGTAGAAGCCCTCGTCGGAGACGCCCAGGATGACGTGATCGCTCACCTTCTCAGCAGCCTTTACGGCTCGGCGAAGCTCCCCTCCAGGCAGCATGACGTGCGCAGGAAGATCAAGCTCGGGGATTCTGGGCTCTTTTCGAATGGCCGTAGGATCGATCAGGCTCAGCGTGTACGATAAGGAGCCAACACCAATCTTCAGCTTATGGCTCTCCTCGTCCAGCTCCAGCTGCACCGTTTCGCCTTTGTCGGCCATGCTCAGGACATCGCTCAAGCGCACCAGGTCCACTCCTATCTCTCCCGCGGTGGCCTTGAAGTAGTCAAAGGCTTCAGTGCCGATCTTGAGAGATACCATGGCGACGTTGGCGGGGTCTACAGCTTTCAGTTCTATGCCCTTCTCAGATAGGGAGAACTTAACCTCGTCCACCAGAGAAGAGACGGCTTCGATTGCATCGCGCAAAGTTTCCGCGTTGATTACTGCCTTGAACATCCTAGTAGAGCCTCCAGGGAGAGAACAATATTATTTACTTTAACCTAAATCCTATTCGTATCTTCTCCATCTATATCTGCATTTGGTGCATGTAAGGAAGCGCGTCGGACTTTCATCGGCCGCTCGGGTCTGCTTCATCTCCCAGTAGGCGACGTTATTGCCGCACTCGGGGCATTTGGCGTTTGTTGTGGGAAGCAGCTGTATATTTCCCTCCAGAACGGGAATTTCGCGATCCTGCTGCTTCGTTTTGCTCACATACCTATCGCTGGCCGATATCTCTTTGGTGTGGCCGCACTTCCTGCAGGCCATAATGCCCTGCTTTGGGTTGGCACCATTATGCTCTTGCATTGGGGACAAAATTCCATCGCCAGAGAGGTATTCACTCGTCATATTAAAGTTTGCCAGTGCCCTTCTATCTAAAGAGGCAGACATGAGCACGGCAATAAATGTCATCTGCGTTGACCGCCCGGGAATGCTGCGCGACATAGCTGGAGTCATCGCAAAGAGGGGCGGAAACATCGTCTATACCCAGCAGTTCGTGATAGAGCGCGGGGTAAACCGGGAAAGGCATCGGTCTACATGGAGATCGACGGGCCAATGGAGGGTATGGTGGAGGACCTCCAGTGCATGGACGCTATCTGCGAGATATCGGTGCACCCGTCGTTCGAGAAGATCTACGGCTCGAGGGTGATAATAATAGGCGGAGGGGCCCAGGTGGCCCAGGCGGCAGTAGGTGCAGTGAACGAGGCAGACCGTCACAACCTTCGTGGCGAGAGGATCAGCGTGGACACCATTCCCCTCGTGGGAGAATAAGCCATCGCCGATGCCGTGAGCGCTGTGAGCCGCCTTCACAGGGCCTCAATACTCGTTTTGGCCGGAGCCCTCATGGGCGGCCGCATAACCGAGGAGGTCAAAAAGCTCCAGGAAGAGGGCATACCAGTCATAGCCCTGAAGATGGCAGGATCCGTTCCACAGCAGGCAGATATGGTGGTGACAGACCCCATCCAGGCAGGGACATTTGCAGTGATGCACGTGGCGAGCACAGCGGTCTTCGACATAAAAGGGTGAGGGGAAAGGAGTTTTAGGCCTTCACGCTGCTTCCAGAGTAGAAGGGGCACTAGGCCTTGAGTTTAGGTCTCAGGCCTCAGGACCGTCCTAGATCCTTTAGCTTCTCCCCCTCGAAAAGGTCCTCGACGGTGTAAAAGCTCTCGCCTGCCTGGAGCACAGGGGCGGAGAGGGTGAAGACGCCGTTTACCCGTAGCTCTGTGAGGGCCTCGGGGGTTGCCATATCCAGGTTCTCGAACTGGATGCCCGCGCTTTTCAGTGCCTTCTTGAGCTGCTCGCATTTGGGGCAGGTTTTGGTTGAGTAGACTCTGTAGTTCAAGCCTCGTCCTCCTGGAATAACTGTGATCCATTAAAATATTTAGATCTGTTAAGGCGGTTTATGAGCTACCTCAACGTCATGGGATACTCTTTGTCAGCCCATACCGCATAGCCGCACTGCACGGCTCTCTCGGCGCACTCCCTGCAGCAGGAGAAGTTGGCCAGATACTCCATCCCATCCATCTCATGCTCGAAGACATTGTTGCAGCTGAAGCCTGCGACGCGCCTGAAATCAAAGCCCTTGCCAAACTCGTGGTCCTCCACTTCAGAAGGGCGCTCTTCTATGAGCCAGCTCCTGGGAAGGAGCATGGGAGGGTGGCCAAGTCCATGCCGCATCCACAGGGACCGTACACGTCTTCCAGATCCTTTGTATATAATTGCTTTACATGCGAAGGTGCTCATCTTTTGCTCCTCTTGGCTTTTCCCCCATCTTTTCCTCTTGCAGCCTAAAAACGTTTCCTATCCACTGACTTCTTCCTCTCAATGGCAAATGCTCTCTTTTGACCCAAATAAATGCGACTCTTCGCTATTTCGAGCCGCAGCATCAAAGGATTTCAATCCGTAGTTCTCCCGCCTCAAATCCACCCATACAAAACAGCTAGGAACCAGAAACAGCATGTATTTTAAAAAAGATCTCATTTAACCGCCTTTGAAGGATTAAGGATTTATTTTACTTAATCAAAGCGAATTCATCATGATATTTTAGGCCTTTGCGCTGCGAAAAATATATATATGGAATTACAAGAGAATAAAATGCATATTTGCGTTTGTAGATCAAGAAGACTCCCTTTTCAGGTTCTTCTGGCTGCAAAGTCTGGGTTTATGAGGTGAGCAAAGATGCCGATACTTCCAGTTGCCCCGGTGAGCAGGCTCATCCGCGAGGCAGGAGCCAAAAGAGTCAGCGAAGGCGCAAGGGATGCTCTGGCAGAGGTCTTGGAGAGCTACGGCCTAGAGGTAGCCACGTGAGGCTGTGGGCTGGGCCAACCACGCCAAGAGAAAGACGGTCAAGGCCGAGGACATAAGAGAGGCTGTCAAAAGGGTTAAACCCCCCGCCGTCTCTGAAAGGTGATCGATGCCAAAAGAAACGTCTGAGGAGTTCGACTACCGCGCTTTAGGCCTTGTATGCGGCATAGAGATTCACCAGCAGCTCGATACCGCTTCCAAGCTCTTCTGCGGCTGCCCTACGAAGCATCAGAGAAGTGGAGGACTCCAACTTTGAGTTCTTCCGTTACCTCCGGCCTGCCAGGAGCGAGCTTGGCGAGATAGACCGTGCCGCCTTGGAGGAGGTCCTGGTCTCGCGAAGGTTCCTCTACAAGTCCTATGATACCACCTGCCTGGTCGAGGCAGATGAAGAGCCCCCAAGCGAGATAAATCCTGAGGCGCTGGAGATCACGCTTGTCATCGCCCGTCTGCTGAGGATGAAGATCGTGGACGAGGTCCACACAATGAGGAAGACGGTGATAGACGGCTCCAACACCTCCGGCTTTCAGCGCACAGCCTACGTAGGATCTGATGGCAGCATCGATACATCCTGCGGACCTGTGGGGATGGGCATTCTCTGTCTGGAGGAGGAGGCAGCGCGCATAATAGATGACAGAGGCGACGAGCTGGTCTATTCTCTGGACCGCCTGGGCATTCCTTTGGTGGAGATAGGGACGGCTCCCGATATAGTCTCTCCTGCTCATGCCCGCGAGGTGGCCCAGCATCTGGGAATGATCCTGCGCTCCACGGGCCGCGTGAAGCGGGGCTTGGAACCATCCGCCAGGACGTCAACGTCTCAGTTGCCAGAGGCGGCCCGCGTGGAGGTCAAAGGCGTCCAGGATCTTAACCTCATAGACAAGATCGTTGAGTTGGAGGTCATGAGGCAGGTCGGGCTGCTTGAGATCAAAGATGCTTTGCAGAGCAAAAATGCCAGCGCAGACCCGAGGATTTGGGACGTAACAGACCCTCTTCGCATCCACCGGCTCCAAGGTCCTCGTCAGGTCGCTGAAAAGCGGCGGGGTGGTCCTGGCCTGCAGGCTGCCCGGGCTTTGACGGGCTTCGTAGGCAGAGAGGTTCAGCCCGGCCGCCGCCTGGGCACTGAGATGTCTGATCGGGCCAAACGCGCAGGAGTGGGCGGGATCTTCCACACAGATGAGCTTCCTGCCTACGGCATAACTGCGGAAGAGGTAGAGTCCGTAAAGGCACTTCTTGCAGCAGGCGATGATGACTGCGTGGTCATGGTAACCGGCCCGAAGGATAGGGCAGAGAAGGCTCTTCAGGCCGTGATTGTGCGCGCAAGCGAGGCCCTCAAGGGCGTGCCTGAGGAGACGCGAAGAGCCCTTCCGGACGGGGCCTCGGAGTACATGAGGCCTCTTCCAGGCTCTGCCAGGATGTACCCTGAGACCGATGTGCCCTCTGTGGTCGTAACTAAAGAGATGCTGGACGGGCTCGTTTTGCCGGAGCTGTTTAGAGAGAGAGCGGAGCGCTTTGAGACGGCAGTACGGCCTGAACAAAGAGCTCTCCAGGGTGATGGCAGCTTCTCCCAACTACCAGCTCTTCGAGGAGCTAGTGGCCGGCTACGAAGTCCAGCCATCAATCGTTGTTCGCGCCCTGGAGACCATACCAATTGAGCTTGCCCGCGAAGGCGTTCCTGTGGCCAGGCTGACGGACCAGCACTATAGAGACAGCTTTGCCTTAGTCTCCCAGGGTAAGGTCGCTAAGGAAGGCCTGGTAGAGCTTCTGAGAGCTCTGGCAGAGCACCCTGAGAAGAGCGCAGTCCGAAGCTGCCATGGCTGCTGGCCTTGCAGGCGTGGACGAAGCAGGTGTGGAATCCGTGGTGCACCAGGTGGTCGCAAGCAAGGCGGACCTCGTCAGGTCCAAGGGGGAGAGGTCCTCAGGGCCCCTCATGGGCCTGGTCATGAAGGAGCTAGGGGCAAGGCAGATGGAGCCTGGTGAGCGCCATATTGAAGAGGGAGATACAAAATATACTGAACGAGTGAGTCTCGCGAGATGATGAAACCTGATATGCTCCTGTGGGAGGAGACCCTGTTCAAGAACAGGGACCTCTTTGAGCTCGACCATCTGCCCGAGCATTTCCTCCACCGCGAAGCGCAGATGAACAGCCTCAAGTTCTGTGTTAGGCCTGCCTTACAGGGGGGGCGGCCAGTAAACGCCCTGTGTCTTGGCCCGCCTGGCACCGGAAAGACAACTGCCATCGCCAAGCTCTTCGAGGAGATCGAGGCCCACTCCAGCAAGGTCATACCTGTATATGTCAACTGCCAGATGGACTACACCAGGTATGCAGTATTCTACCAGCTCTACAAGAAGGTCGTAGGGCACGCGCCGCCATCCAGCGGCATATCCTTCAAGCGCATCTTCGAGAAGGTGGCCCAGCACTCTGCAGATAACGATCAGGTTCTTGTGGTGGCCTTGGACGACATAAACTACCTCTTCCACGAGAAGGAGGTGGACCACGTCCTCTACTCCATTCTAAGGGCACATGAGACCTGCCCTGGAGCCAGGATGGGCGTAATTGCAGTGTTGAGTGAGCCCACATTGCGCTATGTCTTCGACCCAAGGGTGGTCTCTGTCTTTCAGGCCGAGGAGATACCCTTTCCCCTTTACACGCGCGAGGAGATCAGGGATATCCTGGGCAAACGGGTCATGCTGGGATTCTATCCCGGAGTCCTCTCAGACGACCTGCTGGAGAAGATCGTGGACTACACTGAGAAGTCCGGCGACCTTCGCGTGGGCATAGATCTGCTCAAGAGATCTGGGCTCTTGGCAGAGAGGCGCGCCTCCAAGTCCATCTCAGCCGAGGACGTGGATAGCTCATACGAGCGCTCCAGGCTGGTTCATCTCACATATGCCCTTAAATCCCTCAAAGAGGATGAGCTCAAAGTTCTCCGGCTGGCAGCAGAGCAGGAGACCTGGAGCGCCGGGGATCTCTTCAGCCGCTTCCATGAGGAGACTGGGGCAGGATATACAAGGTTTCATGAGATCCTCAACAAGCTCGATGCCATCAGGCTCATAAATACCGACTTTACCGGCGCTGGCAAAAGGGGCAGAAGCCGCATGATCAAGATCCGCTATGAGCCTGAGGAGATATTGAGCAGGATCGGCGGCTGAAAATTCATTCATTGAAAGACATCTCTATAGAATACTTAGCTGATAATCTTGCTATATAGATAATATAGACAAGGGCTTTAACTGAGTATGTGATTTGCCCTGGTGTATGGGTCTGCCAGGGATGCGGTTGCGACGGAAGATCGGGGAAAGATCCATTGAGGCCGTTCTCTTCTTCTCCGCCATCGCCTCCATATTCGTGATGCTTCTCATCTTTTACTTCCTGATCCATGAGAGCTTCAGGGCCTTTGCAGAGCTTGGGATTTCTTCCACCTGCTCTTCGGCCAGAAATGGCATTCGGCGGGGGACATCTACGGCATGATGCCCCTGATCGTGGACTCCCTAATCATAACCCTTCTCGCCCTTTTCATCAATATCCTCATCGGATTTCCTCTGGCCATTTACCTGGCAGAGCTGGCCGGTCCCAAGAGCAAGGCCCTCCTCAAGCCAGCCATAGAGCTTCTGGCCGGCGTTCCCTCCATAGTCTACGGTTTTTTAGGCGTGATAATTCTGGTCTCCTATCTGCAGGATAGCTTGGATATGCTCACGGGACGGTCCATCCTGGCGGGAGCGATTTTGCTTGGAATAATGTTCATACCCATACCTCACCACCATCTGCGAGGATGCGCTGCGGGCGGTTCCAAGCGAGTTCAAGGAGGGTTCTCTTGCCTTAGGGGCCAACAGGTGGCAGACGATAAGGCATGTGACCATACCTGCAGCCTCATCAGGCATAACCGCTGCCGTTCTTCTGAACATCGGCAGCATAATCGGGGAGACCATGGCCGTCCTCCTGGTGGTGGGAAATGTGGCTAGAATACCGACGCCCATCTTCGATATCTTCGACCAGGGGGCGACATTCACCTCGGTCATCGCAGGCGAGATGGGGGAAGTGGCCCGGGGGTCGCTGCATTACCACGTCCTCTTCGCCGTAGGCTTTGTCCTGCTTATAGTGGTGTCAATTTTGAGCATTATGGCCGACCTGGCCCGGGCAAGGATCAGGAAGAAGTTTGGAGGATACTGAAATGAAGATCAGGCCCGCATTGGCCGTCTCCATGGCCGTTATCGCTTCATGTTCGTATCCTCAATGGCGTGCCTCGTCTTCCAGCCGGATCTGAGCATCATTGCGCCTCTGTGGGAGGCGGCTCTTGCGGTCTCGATCTTGACGACAGTTAGCCTCCTCTCTGGACTGCAGGATATCCAGAGCATCAGTCCCAAGGAAAAAGCCCTCCGTGCTTGCTCATCGATCTTCTCTTCTCAGCCGCTGTTCTTCTTCTGGTCTTACAGGCAACGCTGCATCCGGGGTTTGTGATCGAAAGGCCTCTGGGACTGGGTGCATCTTTCGGCTATTCCTTCATCCTTTCCTGTCTGGTGTTCGTGGCCAGCATCCTGGGCATCAAGGATGCCATCAACATACTCTACGGCTATAGCCAAAAGGGAGAGAAGTACTTGTATTCTTGGCCATCAGGCTGTCAGCAGTGTTCGCGCTTCTCATCCTGGGCGGAATCCTCTTCATAATCGTCTACAAGGGAATCTGGGTCATAAGCTGGGAGTTCTTGACGCAGCCCCACAGGAAGCTGGGCCAGGCAGGAGGCATAAGCACTGCCATCGTAGGATCCCTTTGGATGGTCCTGGGGGCGATGGTCGTATCTGCACCGCTCGGAATTGGGGCAGCCATCTACCTTCACGAATACTCCCGGAATATCGGGCTTAACCGCATTATCACCATTGCTGTAAGCGTCCTCAATGGAGTGCCTTCTGTAGTCTTTGGCCTCTTCGCCCTGGCGTTCCTTGTCACGATATTTGGCGTATCGCTGCTCACAGGCTCTGTCATCCTCGGCCTGATAAATATTCCAACAATAATTCTCACAAGCCAGGAGGCGTTAAAAAGCGTGCCCAACTCCCTGCGGGAGGGCAGCATGGCTCTGGGGGCGACCAAATGGCAGACGATAAAAAAGGTGGTCATACCATCGGCCATGCCGGGAATCCTGACGGGCATAATCATGGGTGTGGCCAAGGCATCGGGGGAAACCGCTCCCATAATGTGGACGGCTGTGACCTTCACTGCCACCCCTGTTCAGATGATCTACGGGTTTATTCCCAATGTCTTCCAGCCTGTGAACAACCTGGACTATCACCTTCTAAACCTGATCTACTTCCTGGGCGCCTGGGACGTGGAGGCCAACGCATGGGGAACTGCTCTGGTGTTAATCGCCCTTGTGTTGGGCACGAATATGCTGTCCATAATAGTAAGAAATCACTACCGAAAGAAGATATCATGGTAATAGGAGTTGCGGGACCTTTTTAATGTCCCGGGCTACTTTTATCTTGCAGAGACTTTATCTTGAAGAGCGATTATACTCCACAAAAGATGGCAATTAAGGGAAAACAAGAACCCTTCAGGGCCTGCGCAATGCAGCGGTTCAACCCTGTTTCTCTTTCAATATCATGTTATTATTCATGTTATTATAAAGGTCTGGCAGCTCGTTTTGTATGCTTTTAAAATCCTTCAGCATCTTTATGCCTTTTTGGGTCGTTTTATAAATTA
This sequence comes from Methanotrichaceae archaeon, assembly GCA_963847095.1. GTDB lineage: Archaea > Halobacteriota > Methanosarcinia > Methanotrichales > Methanotrichaceae > CAWJYS01. The sequence goes on from CAWJYS010000005.1 coordinate 109,903, forward strand.
TGGTCGGTCTGCTGGAGATCTCCAGCAATCCATTCTTTGTCAGCAGCTCTATGTAGGGATTTACAGTTCTGAAATTGAGATTGGCCTGATACACAATCCTGGTCTTGCTTGCGCCATCAACGCAAATATCCAAAATCTGCGAGATGATCATGTCTTTGCTCCGTTTCATTCCGTTTCCCCTCCGTCGAGCTTGCCTTCCATAGTTCCCAGGATATTTCTATTGATCTTAAAGGGCTACATTTCCTGAAGTCAGCAATTTTGTTTAGATCCATAAGACCATATAAATCTATCGGACTTAAGTTAAGGTATAATCTTAAGGACTTAGCTCAGCGTCTATTTGTGTGGTTCAAAAAAGCTATTATGATATTAATGAACAAAATGAATATTATAAATCAAAAAAACAGCAACTTCTCCTCGTTGTTAACCTATTTTGTCCTCCAGTGCCCCTCTGAAGCTTACAGTCCTAGAGGGTTACTCATAGCTCCGAAAGCTCATTGTGAATTTGCTTGAAGTTTTCTAAGAGATCTATTCCTCTATCCGTTGTTTCATATAAGACTGTTGACCCCGGCTTTACCTTAATTAAGTTATTTTTAATCAGTAGATCAATATAGGGATTTACAGTTCTGAAGTTGAGATTGGCCTGATACACAATCCTGGTCTTGCTTGCACCACTTATACATATATCTAAGATTTGGGAAATGATCATATGTCTACTTCTTTTCATGCTCCCACTCCGCTTTCCGACTTCCTGCCTTCTCGCACTATTATATTTAAGGCAATTAATAATTCGGCACGTTATATTGCATTACTCAGCAATATTATTTAGATTCATCAAGCAATAAAAGTTTATCGGATTCATGATCAGAAACTATCCTATATTTATCTCTAAATAACTAATTTTACAAACTTAGAAAAAGCACTTTTGATCCATAGATGGTTAATATATTCATTATCTTCAAAGATTTCAAACAGTCATAGCAATCTTATATATCTATCATTGTCCAAAAATCTTGTCTAAACGCTTGTGTCTCATATGGTTTGCTGATTCCTTGCATATACAGCCCACCACTCTTTATCTGCATGGGTCGCTGAGATATTCTGATGATCGCGAGAGGGCATAGTCATCTCTCTGGTGTTCTCTCGTATTTCTGCATATTTGCTTTAGCCTTCCTGGAAAAGGCATAAGGGTATCTCTATTGTCAAGGTGAATTCCGATCCAGCATTTCTTGGGATCCGCTACTTTCCCTGTAGAGAAAAATACCTATTATCAGATATGTTGGGGAGGATAGACCCATAAGGAGGCAAGTTAATTCCTATCGATCTATCCTAATGAGTGGCTGATTATCGAGAGTTAATATATGTTGTGGAACGATTTATATATGATAATGTGACATACCAATGATGGGGGAAATAGCCTCCAGAGAGCAGTATGGTTCGATATAGGCCTAATGTGGAGATAGTGCTCAAGATCCTCGAGTGTATTTCTAAATCACAATCAAGAGGCAGAGCATTGAAGACCCATGTGATTCAATGTGCCAACTTAAAGACTACATCTGCCGAAAAGTACATCGAGATGCTGAAGACCGCAGGGTATGTAGAGGAGATAAAACAGCCTTGGGGCGCCAGGATGATCATAGTATACGAGCTGACTCCGCTAGGCAGAGAGCGTTACGAATGGTTCAAGACCATAAACATAGAGCTCTTCCAACTGATAGAAGGTTGATAAGCTATTTTGACAGAGCGCTACAGCATCCGGTCTTCTATACATAGTACATAATATTGCGACGTTATACTTCGAGGCTTAGTTCTATAACTTCATTAAGGATGATATCATCCGCAATATAGTTACAAAATTAAAATCCTTAGCTGCGCTATTGATAATGTCTTCTTAATATAGTTTCATAACATTTTATTAGAGATCAGTACAAATTTATTGTAAACATCCCGAGAGGGCATGGCCTATCGAAGGGTGTTGGGGAAAGCCATGAGGAGGCAAGTTATGAAGGATCGCATAGCATCAATAGCTGTTGGTTTGATGTTGTTGATATCCGCAGCAGCAGCAACAGGCAACGGCAATCAGGTCTCTATCGATATTCACCAAGAAGCTGAAGGCAACTCTGTAACTGGGGAGGTCTATATTTGCTCAGGTTGCCGATGCTGTCGCTTTTGTCGATGGAAATAATAACCATATTGAACAGAATGTGGATCTTTGTATCAACGACAACACATTTGATGGGCACTGAAGGAGCTGCCTTCAAGCCTCACTCAAGTGGGGTATATCGTGGGCAATGCTAACTGGAAATGGCAATTATTTAGAGCAAAATCTCAATCATGAATGCCTATAATAACTGCATGACGATGAGCAACATGTCTCAGGAGGCCGCCCAGAAGGCCGAAATTGTGGGCAACAACAATGAAGTATCTCAGAGCACATCTGTGGATTCTCATGACAATATGTTGACCCTGAGCAATATAAGGCAGTTCTCGGTGCTTAAAGCCTCTGTGGTGGGAAGCGAAAATATTGTGGGTCAAAGCGTCGAGCAGCAGGCAGTATGTAATTCTCTGACAGGGTCTAAGATATGGCAGCAGACTGTAGGCAACGTCAGCGCTTATGGTTCAAAGAATAATGCGTATCAGCAAATCCTCCAGAAGGCCGATGATAACTCCTTGACCAGCTCTACAATTAAGCATGTCATAGAAACACGCTCGACAATCAGCGGTAGCGGCAATGATATCAACCAGAATGCTAAGATGTATGCGAAGAGCAACAGTTTGACTGTTGGTGCTGTGGAAACTCAGCAGATCTTAGAGATTGCCAATGTTCTTGGCATGTGATAATTCTCTATCTCACGCTATCGCCTTGAAAAAGAGCGATAATGACATGGCCGGAGGGACAGATTTGCAGGCATCCTCGGCGATCACAAATCTGTAGGCTTCTCTCCCGCAAGATCGTGTTATGAAGGACGAAACGAAAAGGTTTCGCCTTCTTTATTTAATAAGGAGGATCTTAATGAAAGAAACTGCTTTGATTATGGGCGCGGTACTCGTGATCCTTTGTGGGTCTGCGGCATCCACGATAGATCAGTGGAAGACCAATGATGCCCTCACAGCGAAAGTCAGCGGAGGCGATGCTCTGACAGTATATGGAGATATGACGAAAATCTTGGGCATCGATCAATCCGGCGTTCACAAGGTGCACGATGCGAAGTTAGCAGCTTCCGATGTTCAGGATATTTCTATGACCAGCTCAGCCAATCTGATCTTATTCGATGAAGACGGGCAAAAATACACCACCAGTCTGGAAATATCCAACCAATTGACCCTGCCCAGCGAATCCAACGTCGTAATGAACCATGACGGCGAAATACAGGTCGACGCTAACAACCTCTCTAAGCCTAAAGCCCAGTGGTGGACCTCTCTGAAGTTTCCAGAAGACCTCGATCTAAATGCGCTAGGTCTTGGCTCTAATCTTGAACAAATGCCTGAACAGGATTTGGAGATGCTCAGCACATATTGCGAAGATCACGGGATAGGCTATTCTGCAGGCTGTAATATGCGCTTCTCTGAGTCTAACGATGAATTGGGAATTTCATGCCAATGGGGAGAGGGAGAGAGGGTCTCTATAGGCGGTAACTGAGTGGGTGAGGTGATTTGTATTAGACCAATTTGCGTCCTTGTTGTCCTCATATTGTCGATTTCTGCGGCGTCAGGAGACGTCCGCATATCTCATAGCTACTCAACAGAAGGTGGCGAAGTAGATGACGATGTGCACCTGCACAACGTAGATTATGCAAATAGCGTTAGCATCTACCAGGATTCCCTGTTTGCAGAGGCAGATTCTGTCATTGGCGACAGTGATGAGATGGCGCTATTTAGCAACCAGATCCTCACTCGTGGGGAGGGAAGGATTTTGGCGTCAACCTCAAAGCTGGCGCTGAGGAGAAATTCAATCATCACATGAGCTTGGCAACTGGCAGACCATGCAACGGATACAACAGGCATCTCATATAATCTAGAGTCTGGATCACAGAGGCGGAATACTTTACTGGCGGAGGCTCTGTACACGAAGGTGTGGTTGTTAAAAATGTAAACTACGACAACAGGCAAATATTTACCCCCAGTACCTATCTTGCAGCGCAGATGCGGACTTAGTTGACGGCACAGGCTTTAGGCGTATTAATGGACGATATTCTTGTCGACTCAGAAGATGGCGACTTTGGAACTTCGCTAATAACTATAGCCAAAGAGCAGTTGAGCCTCGAAAAGGAGTTCGACGCGGGTAATCTGGCAGATGCTAATTCAGATGTGTCTTACACCTTTGAATATGGCTGTGTCCGATGCCGAATATTTCAATCCTCTGGCCGTTGTAAACGAGTCAGTTTTAACCGACTCTTGCATGTATCAGGGATCGATCGAGAATAGCGCTGATGAACTGCACTCCAACGGGCGTGGCAAGATAACAGAGGATGATTCCGGAAGGTTTAATCATAGTATTGCGATGACCTACGACGGACTTCCCTTCGAGATCTCCGCATCCCTCATTACGGGAGACGAGGTTTTGGAAGCAGAACTGATGCTTCCTGCGATATATTGGTGGGATACTCTCGTTGATAGCGACGAGGACCACGCAAAGAGCATGGTGAGCGCTAATGGATATAATGGGAATAGAGATGTGGATTTTGCAATAGAGGGCGAGTCGGTAGGGCTGGCCGATAAAATTGCAGGGCCTATGCATATATCTCCTCTCGGGTTTATCGGAATCTCAAAAGAGTTATATATGTCCTATGAGATTACTAGATAATTCGAGAGGTTGGATGTAATGGCGCGGTCTGAGCTGCTCAGGGTACTGCTGTTTGTCGCAGTATCCTTATTAATTCTGACTTTCATTTTGCCACCTCATGTTGAAGCAAAGGTGGGCTATAGCATCGGCGTAGATGTGGACGGCACCAAATGGGGTCGGAGCAAATATACAGAAGTCTTGAATTTTAAGTCCGAGAGCGAATGCAGCGGGAAAGGGAACTCATCAAAATATGTGAATGTGCCTGGATTCGCTGGCATTGGGTTCAAGGAGATCACCTACACCAAGGAGGGACGTCTGGCTGCCAAGAACACATTAAACTTATCTGCCAAGTTTAACTGGGTCTACATAACAGAGAACGTGGACGGCGCGGAATACATCAACGATACGGAAAATGGTAACGGTACAATAAACATAACCCAAACTGCAAAGGACAACTATTATGCGGAGATAAACGAGAGCATGCCCACTCTGGTTCGGACCGATGATGAGATCTCATACGTAGGAGAAGGCATCTATACGCGAAATAGCTACAGCAATAACGAAGACAAAATATGCACCAACTACCATGCAACCAACCTTTCCAAGGCTGCAAGGTATGTTGGCGTGTATTCAAACGCCTTGATCAGAGCACACGTCGCACCCGGCCTAGTGGAGGAGAACGTCTTGAAGAGCAGCGCCACAGCTTTTCGCGTCTTATCCCTCTCCGATAGATACTCTCGCTTGGGATATAGAACGGATAATGCGTACTCTGACGAAGAGTATGTGGGAAGCTTCAGGATATCAAGGACAATATCCGAGCGCACATCGTTTCAACTTTAGCAGAGAAGAAATTGGGCTGGGGTGCTGTTCCCCCGATACCGACTTCGTGAAGCCCAAGGAGTGGAATTGTGATTGCATTTTCGATGCCCACAATCCTACCCCATATTTAATTAAATAAGCCGAAGCTACATATAGGATTCATATGTTGAAGAGAATAACGGCTACTGTTCTGTTGTTGGCAATGCTTAGCCTAGCCTGGACATCTGGTGCAGTAGATAATGCTACTGCATCTGGAAATGTCGGAGAGTTAGGCTCGGCTTCCCAGCCAGCTATGAACGGCGGGGCAGCATTGATGAACGAGTCCAGCTATAGAAGCTTCCTGGGCACGGTACAATCCATGTATAGGGAGGATTTTAACTACTCTGGCAGCGTTCTGGAGAATTATGTCAACAAGACTATATCTGAAAGGGACGCCATGGTGGCTACTAGCTCCATCTTTATATTGACCTCCCAAAGTGTAGCTCTTTTAGAGACAAATAAGCCGCCCGCTGCCTATGTGAGCGCGTATAACAATACCTTTCAGGCTCTGATAAACCTGCGCGCGTTCTTGTGGAATATGTCCAAGTTCTATGAGACCAGGAAGAACTCATTATCTGGTCCGGGCAAGGAATAACCTGAATGATAGCGTCTCTTACTATAAAATGGGACAAGAAGAGTTAACGTCCTCCAAACCTTAACTTTTTTGAGCGACTGTGTGGGGCTGACCTGAGGCTATCGAAGAGACTTATGTCAAGGGTTCATCCTAAAAGGCATTCGGCTTGACAAATTCTCTATCCCTTCAGGTCATCCTGAGAACCTCTTAGATAACAACAGACTGTCTTGGGACAAGTTACTATCCCGCTGTTAATGTAGGCCTTGTGAAATGCAGCCGAATTAAAAACAAAAAAATTAAAATGTTATTGATTATTTTGATGTGCTTTCGCAATCTATATGCTCAAATCTCAGCAGTCTACTGGCAGCTCAGGGACGTCAGGTGCTGGGCAAACTCCAGGCAGCTCAGGGACGTCAGGTGCTGGGCAAACTCCAGGCAGCTCAGGGACGTTACTACAGGTGCATCGGGCAAACTCCAGGTAGCTCAGGGACGTCAGGTGCTGGGCAAACTCCAGGCAGCTCAGGGACGTCAGGTGCTGGGCAAACTCCAGGTAGCTCAGGGACGTCAGGTGCTGGGCAAACTCCAGGTAGCTCAGGGACGTCAGGTGCTGGGCAAACTCCAGGCAGCTCAGGGACGTCAGGTGCTGGGCAAACTCCAGGCAGCTCAGGGACGTCAGGTGCTGGGCAAACTCCAGGCAGCTCAGGGACGTCAGGTGCTGGGCAAACTCCGGGCAGCTCAGGGACGTCAGGTGCTGGGCATACTGCAGCTGCAGCTACAACCTGGAAGCCAGCAAGCAGCATAAGCACTGAGATCGCAATTACAGATACTATTTTTTTCAATTCAGATACCTCCTTATATTAATTTGCTGATATTGCCCACTTCAGAAGTCGGCAATATCAGCAGCCTTCCCTCAGCTCTTTTAAGAGATTTCGACTTTATATGAAGAGCACTGTTCTTTTTCTAATCAATAGTAAATAAGTTATTATGAAACAAAAAACCTAATATATTATTAGTAATTTGAGAATAGATTGTAAAAAATAAGGTCCATGACAATTGACTCAAAGTAAGAAATATTCGTACGCATCGCTTTCTCCTTTGACCATCCCTCTAAGTGGGCCCGGCAGTTGGTGTGCATCCTTTCAATTGAGAACCTTTATCCGTCCCTCTGGCCTATTTTGCATCATGATGCAGATCTCGGCTGAAGAGATGAAGGCCATCGATGCCAATTGCAAATACTTTGGGTTGCTTCCCCTGCAGCTCATGGAGAATGCGGGAGCGGCTTTGGCTCGCGAGGTCGCTGCTAAGGCTCCGGGAAAAAGAATTGCCGTAGTTGCCGGCCGCGGCAATAACGGGGGAGACGCCTTTGTGGCGGCGCGCCACCTGGTGGGTTTTCAGGTTACTATATACCTTTTGGGCAGGTCCAGGGATATCTCCACGAAGGAGGCTAAGAGGAACTGGGATATCCTTCAGGGGCTTGGATTTGATGTCGTGGAGGTTGGCGACCCTGAAGACGATGTCCCTCAGGGACTGCGATCTCGTTATGGACGCTATTTTCGGCACGGGAGTTCGCGGTCCCAATCAAAGGCCTGGAGGCGGGAGCAATAGATGCCATCAACTCCTCCGGCAAGACGGTCCTCTCCGTGGATGTGCCAAGCGGCCTTGGGACAAACAAAGTCGTCCGGCCAAACCTTACAGTGACCTTCCACAGGCCAAAGCCAGACCTGCCCGGAGAGGTGAAGGTCGTGGACATCGGCATACCCTCCCAGGCGGAGTTCTTTGTGGGGCCAGGGGACCTCTGGCTGGTAGGGACCCGGTCGAAGGAGAGCCATAAGGGGGACAGCGGCCGGGTTCTAGTGATAGGCGGCGGGCCTTACACCGGCGCTCCAGCCCTGACAGCCATGGCAGCGCTCCGGGCGGGGGCGGATATCGCAACTGTTGCCACGCCAGACGGTGTCGGCAAAAACAATTGCAGGCTTCTCCCCCAACCTGATAGTGAGAGAGCTGTCATCAGATCATCTCTGCCCCGATGACCTGGGCATCCTCGAAGATCTCATACCAAAACACGACGTGGTAGTGATGGGCATGGGCCTGGGACGCCATCCTGAGACACTGGAGGCACTGGCTCAGATAATCCCGCTATGCGATAAGACTGTTATAGATGCCGATGCCCTGCAGCCCGATCTGCCCCTGAAGGGCATAGTCACGCCCCATGCAGGCGAGTTCAAGAGGATAAGCTCAGTGACGCTGCCCTCCGATTATAGGGAGCGAATAGATCCCGTCAGGGCTTTTGCCAGGGGGGCGGGCCTGGTCGTTCTTCTCAAGGGCAAGGTAGACCTCATCTCAGATGGAAATGTTATAAGGGGCAACACAACAGGAAACCCGGGAATGACTGTTGGCGGAACTGGGGACGTCCTGGCAGGGGTGACGGCTTCTTTCTACTGCCGGACTACTGCGCTTCGGGCTGCGGTCGCTGCAGCTTTTGTCAACGGCAGGGCTGGCGACCTGGTCTATCCGGAGAAGGACTTCGGGATGGTTGCCACAGATGTCGTGGAGAAGATCCCCGAGGCCATGAGGCTGGAACCTTGAGCGAAGAGAAGATCTCCGGCATGGTGGACATAACGGATAAGCCGACGGTTCACAGGACTGCAACAGCCACAGGCCTGATCAGGCTGAAGGAGTCCACTGTAGAGGCCATAAGGGCGGGGCAGGTGAAGAAGGGTGACGTCCTCACTGTTGCAAGGTTGTCGGCTATCATGGCTGTGAAGGATACTCCCCGCTTAATCCCCCTTTGCCACCCCATTCCCATCACTGGCCTCGATGTGGACTTCGAGATCGAGCCTGGAGCTGTGAGGGCCACGGTCACTGTGACCTCTGTTGGAAGAACGGGTGTGGAGATGGAGGCACTGGCCGGGGTCTCTGTAGCGCTGCTTAACGTGTGGGACATGGTGAAGTACCTGGAGAAGGATGAGACGGGGAACTATCCGAGTACAGAGATCGAAGAAATACTGGTGGTGAAGAAGCATAAAGAGGATGGTGAGTGCCATCAACCTTAGATGAGGCCTCGAAATGTCGTGGTGAGAATTTGTCACCATCCTCTGTTTATTTAATCTACTTTTTTGGCGCTCTTTTTGGTGCTTCGCTACCCTCAGTCACTTCGCTGCACTTTATCGGGGCGCATTCTCCATCAGCGATCATAATGCAGATTTCAGCGCTTTCACCGCTCTTGGTGCTCAATCTTACCCTGTATTTGCCATTCTTTAGTTCGGAATCGAATCCTGCGACGATCTTAGTTGCTTTTCCTTTCTCCAACGTCGTCTTATCCAGGGCCGTAGCAGTCTGATCGCCTGCATTGACCCCTCTTAGATCCAGGGGCTTATCTGTGCCATTAAATACGTAAAGCTCTAGGCTCTTCTTATCGTCAAGAAGCTTCGCAGACTCCAATTTTATCCTTTTTGTGGCCTTTCCATCGTCTACCAGTCCTTTGGCGATATCAGCGCCCTCGCTGGCAGCCTGAGATGCGGTCCTGGCTCCAAAGTAGAATCCTATTACTATGCCCACGAAGTTGCCATACTGAAGCTACTATTATGTTGTCCTTGGTAACTCCATAATATAGCGAAAATAAGGTCAGCATGATAAAGCCGAAGACCAGCGTCCCAGCAATGGCGCTCCTTATCTGACCTTGATCCATGTCCCTCAGCTTTTCAATCGAACCTCTCCATGTGCCAATGCCAATTAGCATAAAAAAGACGAGAGCACTGACGCCTATTAGAGCCCACATAGGGGTGCGCCTTTGAATCCGTGCTATCTGCTTGGGGAACGACAAATGGCTGAAAGAATAAAGTTGTCAGATAGTAAAGTCCAGCCAGGAAAACGATCAGCCCTACTAAGATGATGAAGATGCTTTTGTAATTCTTGTTCCCGCTTGATTCACCCTCCAATTCCTTTATGCCGTGATAGACTGCGAGCAAACCGAGGAGGGTAATGACTCCCAGCGCCAATAGCATTATTATGAAAGACCCAAAGAACAAGTCTGGATGATTCTGGTAAAAATCCCTCATGATATTATCTTGAAAGGCAGCCCTCACAGAGTCTTTTGCAGTATCATTAACCGTTGTCCCGTTGGCTTGAGCTCCAGCAAAGGGACAAATCAGGGCTGCTGTGAGGATGAGCATCATGGCCATGAAAAATCCTCTCCCCATAATGCAGCCTTTCCGACAGTCTACCCTCTCCATTAATCTTACCTCCTGCAGGCTTCGATAAAGCCGAAGATTTAGCTATTTCTTAAAGGAGTGCTATCTGTGCCTTGAATCGCTCTTATTCTTAATAAAGGCTTGCTAAGTGATCTATAGTCACTTGATCTCTTTGAGACTTATGAATGAGCTTCTCTGCCGTTTAGATGCCTTTAGAAACGCGAATAGTTACAGATGTTTATTTTAAAAGGAATATTTAAATTTTCTAAACCTTAATCCCATACTCCGGCAGCCTCTCCCTCGCAGCCTCGCGGGCCTGCTGGTGCTCTCGGAGGAACCGCTCGATCCTCTCGGCCACGTCCTTCTTGCAGGTTCCGCACATGCGCCTACCGGAGCGGCACTCTGCGTCCAGCTCCAAAAGCTCTTTGTCGTCGTCAGAGAGATGGAAAAGCAGGAACTCATAGATGGAGCACTTCTCAGGCTCGCCTCCCAGCTTCTTCTGCTCCGCCAGGCTCTGGCGGCCGCCAGTAATGGCCCTCATGATCTTCTTAGCAGCATCTTTTGGGTCTTCTGTCAGGGAGATGTGGCTCTCAGGCTTGGAGGATGACATTTTTCCTCCTGTAAGGCCGGTCATGAACCTGTGGTAGATGGATGCCGGTGGGATGAACCCGTACTCTCCGTGCGCGGTCTCCACTCCTATTATGAGCCTGTCGATCTCTTCTTCCAGAACGCCTGTGGTGAGGGACTCGATGTCCTTGATCTCTGTTACAGTCGATGTGCTCCTCGTATCTCTTGACTTTGCCGTAGGCCTGCATCCTTCAGCGCCGCCTCTGCAGCTTTCATCAGATCATCGCCCGCTGCTTTTCCCCGGACGCTGATGTAGTCGCCGCGCCGCTCAACCAGGAACCTTCTCATGCGGTATGCCAGGTCCCTTGTGAGCTTTATGTGGGGGTCCTGATCTGCTCCAACGGGTATCACTACCGGCTTTGGACCGCCGTACTCCTTTAGCTGGGGATGCAGGATGTCAGCGCTCTGGGCCATGACGCTCTCCATGTGGGCGATGCTGGTCTCGCCAGAGAAGCCGTAAATGGCGCTAACTTCAGAAAAGTTGGCCGATGCAGCAAGCTCAAAGGCCAGGTCTCTCATCCTGAAGTTCTCCGACTGGAAGTAGATGTGGCCTTTTGGCTCGAATCCCAGGGCAATCAGGCTGAGGATGTACTCGTTTATTCCAAGACTCCCTGCACCTCTCCCAGCTTATCCCCCTGACAGCATGGGCCTCCATGTTGGCTATGGCCGCGAACGCATCTGCGCCCTGCTGCTGGTGCCAGATGATCTCGTTCATGACCATCATGTGGCCGAAGTGTGCTCTTCCTGAGGGCATGAAGCCGCTCATGACCCCAAAGGGTCTACCCTGCTGCATGGCTTTAAGAACAGAGTCGTAGTTGCGGTGGCCGAAGATGATCCTTCTCTTCATGTACCTGTGAGGGCTCTCCATCTGAGACAGGATCTCATCGAAGCTGGATATCCCGAACTCTGAAAAGAGCTTTGAGTAATCGTCTACGTATACTGCGCCCCAGGGATCAAGCTTCACTTCCATGGCCCTGAAAAGTGAAGTCGCAGATATATCTAACTTCTCATCTTATCCTTAATGCCTGGCCCCGCAGGTGAACTTCGGTTTCCATATTATTCTTATTATCCTAGTCGCACAATATTTCTTCAGGCTAGCATCAGAATGGTCGAGTGCTATGGTTTTTTACCGCCTGCCTGGCGCACAAAGTTTTGGCAAATTTTTATTTTGTGGTGGCCTGGGCGGATAATCTTATAATACACATAAATAAGCCACGACGAAATAAACTATTTATATCATAAAGTATTTGTTATATACAAAAATAGAATGAGGTCATTATGAGACAGTTCTCCGTGAAAGTCCTGGACGACACCGACCGGGAGTTTGTGGAGGTCCTAAGAGAGCTTGGCATCCCCAGGAACGTAGCCAGCATGATCACCTATCTGGCCAACGTGGAGGAGGCTACCTCCCGCGAGATCGAGATCGGCTCTAACCTTAGGCAGCCCGAAGTCAGCATAGCCATGCGCACTCTACGCAACAACAACTGGGTGGAGGAGAGGGAGATAAAGAAGGACGGAAAAGGAAGGCCGATGAAGGTCTACAGGCTCACCATATCTCTGGGCGATATCATCAGGCACTTTGAGGAAGAGAAGAGGCGGGAGTCGGCCAAGACGATGGAGAGCATAGAGAAGCTAAAAGAGTTGAGCCGAGGCTTAAGCGCCGATGTCCCATCAGCCTGAGGATATTGATATCAGGTATTGATATTAGGATATCACCCTGGCCATGGTGATCTCCCCCTTTTCAATCATGTCATCGAGGGGGACGGGGTCACCATCGCTTCACCATTGCTCCGGCACTCTGGCCGTCTTTTAGGTTGGTCCCCAAAGCGCTCAAGAGACCTTCCTGCCTGAGATTATCCTGGGCGTTGGCTCACTTCTCCTCTCCACTTATGTCTCTGAGGTCTTCGAGGTTCTCCTCGATGAGCTTCTTGCTTCTGCTCTCCTGCTTCTGGTCGCCCTTTCTCTCGGCATTTCGCTTCTTGAACTCGGACATAAGTCTCACCTGATCAAAGTCCCGTCTTGTGATAGTATTAACCTTTCCGTCACGAGTCCTTTGTGGCCAGATACGCCCACTGGTCGTAAATTCCCCTGGAGTCGCGATTATCGATTACCTCTCCCTTCCAGCCTGCTTCGCCCAAAGCCTTCGCGATGAGCTTCGCTTCTTTTTCAGTATAAACTGTGAATAATATGAGATCTCTGGCCAGGCGCGAGGACCGAAGTATGATCTCTCTCCATATCGGCCAGTTGCTCATGTCGATGAGCCCCACCATGAACCCCACGACGGCGTCGAAGGATTGGGGCTCGAAGAAGCTATCAAGCAGTCTGGCATCCAGGACGAAGGACCTGCTGGGGTCGAGCATGCCGCCTTTTAAGGCCTGGCAGAGGTCGCAGCGATCAGAATCCATAGACCAGGGAGCATGGCCTAAACGAAGCAGCGCCTGGGTAGCCATGCCGTTTCCGCAGCAGATCTCCAGGATGCTTCTGTCCTTGGGAATCAAAGGCTTCAGGAAGTCCTCAAGCCTACCTATTCTCTCCTCTACATAGAGCAAAGACCCCTTTACGTTACAGCTCTCGCAGAGCAGTTCGCCAGCCAGGGAATTGGCGTAGTATTCTGTCAGGGCGGTGAAGAACTCGCTCTCTGTAGCGCTTACTTTTTTACAGCCCTCGCGCAGTTGATGCCCAAAGTGCTCCTCCAGAATCTTTCTCTCTGCGTACCTGTCAGTGAGAACCAGCCAGAACTCAGCAGGCTCTGTCAGGCGAAGGGCTATGGCCAGCCCATCGATCTCTATGCAGCCTTCATGTTCCAACCCCTCCTCCAGTATCTCTGAGGTAACTGGCAAATTTATCAGATCTTCAAGAGACTCTTCAGCCAGGAAGACGTTCTCCTCTTCCCCCAGGCCAAGCAATCGGTTTAGCAGCACAAACCGCCTCTTTTTGCGTAGCCGAATATCAACCTTCTTGCCGCCGGAACAGCTATATTATATTCCTGGCCACATTAGCATGTTTGAAGCTGACGGATTTGCCGGGCGTAGGTTCCCGCATTCGGGAACGCCTAATGGAGCATTACGGTAGTGAGGATGAGGCCTTAAGTGCAGTTTTAAGGGGCGATGTAGTTGGCCTCATGCAGGTGGTCAGCGAGCGCCAGGCGCTCTACCTCGCAAAGTGGGCCACGGGAATTAGACACGGACAAAAGCCCGACGACTTTCTGGCCACAGACGAGGCGGCAGCCATCTACCAGTCTTTGATCTCAAGAATCGCCAGCTGCGCCCACACCGATTATGCCAGGCTGCGGATTGGCACTCTCTTTCCGTCGTCTTCGCTATCTCTTATAGACGAGAACAGGAGAATGGCGAAGGCTGCAATTGACGGGGCAAGAAGGCTGGAGAAGAGCGGCATAGACGGTCACCTAAGCAGGATTAAGCCTCTGCGTGACAGGCCCCAGTCACGCATAAGGGATAGGGCTCTGGCTGTCGGAGATACGGAGGCCTTTTCTCAGCTGAAGGCCCGGGGCTTGGACAGGCTGATAGACATCCACCTGGCAGAGAGTAAAAGAGAGCTTCTGGACCTGGCGGAGAGTTACAGCCACGTAATCCTCATAGGAGAGGATAGCGACAGCCCTGCCTGCATGGAGTGCGCAGGGTCTTCTCTGGATGACTGGTATCTGGTTCCCGAGACGGTTTTGGGATTTTACAGGGATAACCTGGAGACGCTAAGCGCTGCTGTCGGGGTCGCGCGGTGTCTGCAAGAGGCGGGGCTATCCAGTTTCCCAGACCTGGACAGCCTTGCGCGGCAAATCTCGCGGCTAGGCGTTGATGATGATTCTGAAGCGAAACGGCTCTCTTTGCTGCTCTCAACCCTCGGCCGCTACATAACCGATGTCGTCTCCTGGGCCAATTCCAGGCTGAAAGAGAGGATCGAGTCCAGCACTATTACCTTAGGCGGCTCGGATCTCCTCCAGTTCGTGAGCAGAGGCGAGGGTGCAAAGGAGCTGTTCGAGATCCAGATGAGAAGCGTCTTTCAGGAGGTGCTAAAGGAGGCTAAGGCAAAAGCCGCCTCTGATCTGCAGCTGACAGGCCCCGATTCCATCTGGTTAGACGAGATATTCCCCTCCGAGATCAGCTATCCTCTGGAGGTGAACAGACAGGCTCTGCACGCATTCGAACAGGACCTTCGAAGCAGGATCGAGTCCAGAGGGCTTAAGGCGAAGAGAGAGCTGGCGCGCGGTCTCGCAGACAAGAAGCAGATTGCAAATGATCTTATCGCAAGCATCATGGAGTTCGACTTCTCTTATGCCCTGGGAAGGTTCGCCCTGGCCGAAGGGCTTTGCATGCCGGAGATGGTGGATGAGCCATGCCTGGGCTTCTCGGATGGCCGTAACCTCTTCCTTGAGAGGGCCGAGCCGGTGAGCTACTCCTTAGGGGAGACTGGAATGGTCGAGTACACTGAACGGGTGGCCATCTTAAGCGGCGTGAACTCCGGCGGCAAGACATCTCTTCTGGATCTCATATCTCAGATCGTCATACTCGGGCACATGGGCTTGCCAGTTCCTGCAGCACAATGCCGCATGGGCGTCTTCCAGGAGATGTACTACTTCAGCAAAAGCCGGGGAACTCTATCCGCCGGAGCCTTCGAGACAGCCATGCGCAAGTTCGCAGTAGTTGAGAACGACAGAAAGAAGCTGGTTTTGGCTGATGAGCTTGAGGCCATAACCGAGCCCGGAGCCTCTGCGCGAATCATCGCCTGCATGCTGGACGACCTGCAAAGACTGGGATCTGTGTCAGTCTTCGTCAGCCACCTGGCCGAGGACATCCGCAGATTCGCTGAAACACCGGTGCGCGTGGACGGAATAGAGGCCTCTGGCCTAGACGAAAACAACAACCTCATTGTGGGCCGCAGTCCCAGATACAACCACCTGGCTAGAAGCACTCCCGAGCTCATACTGGACCGGCTGGTCAGGACCACGGAAGGGTCCGAGAGGGAGTTCTACGCGCGACTGCTCGCCAAGTTCATGTGATGCTTTTATATTCTGGAGTCGAGTTATTTTTATGGAAATCTGGCAAATTATCCTCATCTGCATATTGCTCGTGCCCGTCTTCTTCGTGACCAACTACTTCGTAGTGAAGAGGATGGTTGCTGAGAAGAAGGCGCGCGATGAGAGGATAGAGCAGGCCGTGGCCAAGAGCGTGGCCGACAGCTTCTCCAAGAGCGGCGCGGCGAGATACGAGTCCTGGCCGAAGTACAGGGCGAGGGTGCGGCGAAGGCGCTAAGCCAATCTATGTCACCATTTTTATTTGTAAGCTGTACCAATCCATCCTCTAATCGATATGACAGATAGAAATAGTTAAATAAGTATACTTACTTGACATCAGTACTGAATATTCTGATATCAAGTAGGTATGATGCTGATTGAATCTGAAGATGTCGCTTTTGGGGTCTCCCAATCTATCAAGCCCGGAAGAATCCTGGACAGGCACGTCAGCCAATCCCTCTTATCCGAACCAAATATTCAATACAGTTCTGGCATCTTTGCTGGACTATGCCTTCTCTTGCTCCTGGGGGCTTTATCGCTCGCTCTCATCGCTACCACTTCAGCTTCTATGGAGGTGAAAATCTCCCTTCCCGAAAGCATCGATCTATGTGAGCCGGAGGTTTATGCTCTGGTAGTGTCCAGCGATGAGCGGGCCGAAGAGCTCTCCGCCACAGTTGAGCTCCCTGAGGGTTTCTTTTACTCTGGGGGCTCAGAGGTGTCCCTGGCTGGACTGCGCTCGCAGTGTGAGCCGTCCCTTCAGGGACGATCTATGCGATGGGATTTGAGCCCATCATTGAGGTCCTGCCGTCACGTAGTGATAAACGAGTTCGAGCAAAACCCAGAAGGCCCTGATCAGGGAAAGGAATGGGTCGAGCTCTACAACCCATCTTCTCGCGAGGTTAAAATTGGCGGGTGGCGGCTTGTGGACAGCTACTACCGAAAAGTGGTGACCCTGCCGCAGGATGCGTCTATTTCTCCAGGCGGGCATAAAATCGTGGCCTGGACTAACGGCACCCTTATCAACTCCCGAACTGTGGGCCTCTGCCTTCACGATCCCTCCGGCAAGACTGTGGACTGCACCCCGAGTGTTGCGGATGAAGAAGACGACGATCGCTGCTGGGCACGCAGCTCCGACGGAAAGGATCTGGATGCTGATCCTGACTGGACATTTCAGACCTCCACAGAGGGGGATTCCAACGGGGGCAGAGTCTATGACATCTATCCGGGTGAATCTATGACCCTGGAGTTCTTGCTGGCAGCGGGGTGCTCTGCGAGAGGCGGGCAGCCCATTTGTGCAGAGGTCTCCTGCAATGGAGGCTCATCCTCAATTCAGTCTCCTATTCTCAGTGTCAAAAGGGCTAACTTGAGCATATCCTGTATCCCAGACAGGTTTGAGGCTGCAGAAGGGGACGAGGTGAGCTGGAGGATATCCATCAAAAACGATGGCAACGGCACAGCCCATGATATCCTGGTCAACGCCTCCTTAAGCGGAGACCTGAAGCTCTTGAGCATCGACTCCCCAGGCAGAGGCCCAAACTGGAGATACGAATCTCTCGGGCCGGCGGAGGCTGCTGAGGTTGAACTGCGGGCCAGAGTCCTATCTTCAAGCGATTACTACTACAATCTGATAAACGCCAGCTGGGGATGCGGCCCATGCCAGGTGATTAGCAGCAGGTCGGAGATAGGCAGACGAACTGCCGTACGTAAGCAGCCTGATGGCCCCAGAAACTTTGCGATAGGCGAAGAGGCGGACTTTCAGATAGAGGCGGATCTGCCTCCTAGCGGTGCGGGAAATCTCTGGATCAACGATTCTCTTTCTCCGAGTTTGATCTACAAAGCTGGCAGCTTCTACTGCAGAGGAGCCAGTCTGAAGAAGGAGGTTCTGGATGTGGCGGGCGGTGGATCTTCGGAGACTCGCATCTGTTGGTTCTTCGGAGATGAAGTCTCCGCTTCAAGCATAGAACTCGGTTACAGCGCAACTGTTGCCAATACGCCCGAGAACCAGAACGGCCTGCAGCTGGAAGGAGGAACGGCCTGCATGGTTTGTGACGGATCGAACGCGGACTGCGATGAGGCCGGAGGTTTGATCCTGTCCGAGCCCGACCTTGTTTTGGAAGCGGCAGCGTCGTCCTCTGCTGGGGATATTGGTGATGAGATAACCTATACCCTCTTGGTATTCCATTCCCCGAGCAGCTCTTCGCCTGCCTTTGATGCCGATGTTCAAGACATGCTGCCTTCGGGCCTGAGCTATTCCCCAGGCTCGGCCGTGGTCCTCTCTGGTCCGCCAGCAACATTTGATCCTATAGACCTGAAATGGCATTTTGAATCTCTGGATTTGAGCTGGAATGCAGGCAGGAAGGCCCTCTTGAGGTATAACGCCACCATATCCCAGGCCTCGCCCGGCGATGCCCTCGGAAACAACGCTACGTTGACCTGGAGTAGCATGCCCGGAGACGGCCCTGGAGAACGGGATGGTTCGGGCGGAGTAAACGACTACCTGAGAAGGGCCTCTTCTCGGATAAACGTCATGCGGCTCTCTATATCAAAGCATGGCGATCCAGATCCCGTGAGCGTGGGCGAGCCCCTTACCTACACTCTAACCTACGAGAACCAGGGCGCAGTTGCAGCCAGAAACGTGACCATAGTCGATGAGCTGGACCCAAACCTGCTCTTCATCTCCTCAAATCCGCCCGGCAATGCGGGAAACAACACCTGGACGATTCCCCTTCTCATGCCGGACGGGCCGCACAGCATAGAGATAAACGCCCTTGTCGATGAGAGCGTGGCAAACGGGACTCGGCTGGTAAATCGCTTCTCGATAGAGAGCGCTGAGATCTCTCCGGCGCGAGGCGTAATTTACACAGATGTTCTGAACGGGTCGAGGCTTGATATCAACAAGACTGCCATACAGAAGGCCGCGAGAAGGGGCGAAGAGGTCGCCTACGTCATAAAGGTCTGCAACCACGGAGGCCAGAAGGCGACCAACGTTTCTGTGAGAGACGTCTTCGACTCTCGCGTGGAGCTGATCTACGCCTCTCCTCCTTTGCAGGATGGAATCTGGAACTTCGATGCCCTAGACCCCGGTGAGTGTGTGCAGATAGAGCTGGTTGTTCGCGTGCCAAGAGAGGACGTGGAGTTCACGTCTCACCAGGAGATAAAAGGGAATGGCTTCGTTAGGATATCGGGGGATTACACAACTTCTCTGAATCCCTACGTGCTCACAAACAAGGTCTATGTGACATCGGATGAAGGCCCACCTCTTTCAGATACCGAGAAGGTAAATGTTATCGGTGAGGCTGGAACCGACCTGAAGATCAGGGAGCACGGCAGCGGAAGCTATGAGAACCGGGAGAGCTTGAGTTACCTCTCGTCCAATAAATCCCTGGAGCTGGAGAAGCTCCTGGAAGCACACCATCAGCCCACTGATTTTCAGCTTCAGGGAAACAGATCGGAGAGCTTCGCCTCCCGCTGGTCAGAGTCTGTTAGCGCCAGGAACGGCATAACTGGATCGTCCTTCATTGAGTCTTACAGGCATGTGATGGACCTGGACTCGGAGGACAATATCCACCTGGATGAGAACGGCTCGGAGATAAGCCTAGTCTCGGATTTCCACGGTCCGGCTCATTTCAGCATGTCTAAGAAGGCCTGCGATTGCGCAAAAACAAAAAGCGCAGAGAATATCTTCGAGTCCCAGGAGGATTATACAGGTAGCTTCAGGGTCCAGGAAAGGATGCAGGAGCACGGCCGTAACGTGCTCTCAGAAGAGTCCGTCTCGGGTGCAGGTTACGCATCTGTGGACAAGCGTGTGTGGAACCGCCAGAGGAGCTATGAATCAGGAACAGGGCCTTTTCATCTGGAGGAGACGGTTCAGTCCTCAACAGGCTTCCTGTCCAAGAAGATCGACGTTCAGCACGAAGCTATGAGCTATCCTCTTGCCGCTGATGCTTCTCTAACAAGTTCTCTGGAATGGAAAGAAGGATTGTGGGCTCGCGGGGACAGCAGCTTTCTGGGAGAGAAGTTCTTTTCGACAGAGCATTTGAAGAAAGAGGCTGTGCTCAGGGGATTAAATGAGCTGGAGAGCGAGGCCAACTTCTCCGGCAGGGCTGAGTTCAGGATTGCTTACAAAGATGACAAGAATGAGTCAACCGAGCTGGACCTGACAGACGAGTTCGCCGGAGAATACAACCTGACAAGAAGGGTCCTTCTGGCAGGCGTTTCCAAATACAATGAACCTCATCTGTCAATCTACCTCGCCGATAGCTGCGATCTTGCAGACAACAGTATCCTCAGATACACCATCACAGTCAAGAACGACGGCAACGCGGCCCTCGGGCCGATCTATCTTAGGGATCTATTTCCGCCGGGCACGGAGTATATCGGCTCATCTGTTGGGCCCTCAGAGTTGACGCCAGGATATGCTAACTGGACCCTGCTCAGCCTGGGAATAGGCGGCAGCTCTTCCATTGATCTGGAGCTGAATGTCACAAGGGATGTGGAGAGCCTAGTCAACAGAGTCGAGGCCATAGGAGGCCACAATGGCCAATGGGTTTCAGCTGCGAACTTTTCAGTCATCCAGCTGAGCTGGCTGCCCTGCAGCACATCAGATATCTTGGTATCCAAAGAGGCGATTCTTGGGCCGGGAACGAATAACATCGTAGATTACAGAATAATCTTGCAGAACCCCTGGAACTTCACAATGGCCGCCTCTGTGGTTGATAGGCTTCCAAGCGGCATGAGGATGCTCAGCTCCTCTTTGCAGCCCTCAGATTCCGATTCTAATCGGGTAACCTGGACGATAATTGATCTTCTGCCAGGCCAGACGAAGGCTATAGAGTACAGGGCAGAGGCGCTTCAAAGGGGCGTTCTTGTCAACAGGGCCTGTGTCGAGGCCTACGCGGTGGGCAGCGCGGATTCGGCATCGGCAGAGGCAAGCGCAGAGATCGAAGTGAATGAAGGGAAGGACGGTGACATCAACGGATGGAAACCGCCGGCCTGTTTCGATCTGAACTATAGTGCTCTTTGCTCGGGAGATGATTTGGCTGCGTGCTATTCCTGCAGTGTTCCTGTTGAGAGACCTACCATTTCGTGCGCAAGCTGCATATCTCCTGATGAGCAAGAGTTTTAAAATGCGTGCCTTTTGGCTAGAAGTCGAACAGCGACTTCTGCTTCTCCTTCGCCACACCCTGGGGCAGCGCCACCTCCCCGTACTTCCCCCCACCACCAGGCTTCACAATCACCTTGCCAGTACGAAAAGCCTCGATAGCCTCAATTACCTTCGGCTCCGCCTTCAGCTCCGAAAGATCCGCCTCCACCAGCACCTCGATCTCAGTCCTGTCCTGGACAAGCTCATTCCAGCTCTTCTGAACCTTCGCGGTGTAAGGGCTCTTGACGCCAAGGGCCATGGCTATGATCTCGGCCAGGGGTATGAGGTGCAGATAAGGTGGCCTGTGGGCAGGATGCCGGGGCTCCGGGTAGTCCGCCAGGGAGTCCACCCTGTCCTTCACCCCCAGCTTGATCCTTCCGCCGCAAACTGTGCACTTCCCTTTCAGCTCCTCCATCTGACTGCGCAGTGTACTGCGTGTAGCAACTGGTGCAGGCGGTATGATTGTACTTTCCCTCCTCGGGGTAGAAGCCCACGTTTAAAGTTGGATGGCAGCCTCCCTCTCTCTTTAAGGCCCGGCAGATATCCCTGAAGCTAAGCTCTGAGATTTCCAGCTGGTTGAACTCCCTTGCGAGCTTGTTGGACTTTGGCGAGTGGGCATCGGAGTTGGAGAGAAACGTCCTGCTGGAAAGCTCTGCTATCCTGTCAGCGTAGTCGGTGTCTGCGGAAAGCCCAAGCTCTATGTACCTGACCTCATCCGCGTGCTCCTGGTAGCACTCATCCAGGGATTTGTAATGGGCATAGATGCCGGTCCAGGGCGTGAAGGAGTGGCTGGGGCCGATGAGGCAGCCTGCCTCCAGGGCCAGATCTGCTATCTCTGCGCCTTCCAGGTGAATTTTCGGCCGACCGTCGCTATCCAGCGTGGATGATTTTGGCGAAAAACTCTCCCTTAGCTCCTCCGCTTTTGATAAGCTGGGAACGAATATTAGATGGTGTATGCGGTGTGCGTCCTCCACTTCCACCGTGAGTGCATAGTAGATGCCGTCCAGCTGAAAAAGCCCTTCACTTTCTGGCAGAGCTTTGATCTCTTCTTGCCACTTGTGATGAAGGCAGTCTCCTGTGCCTACAACCTTCACTCCCTTTTTTGTGGCCTCTCGCGCTATCTCTGGCAGGGTCATGTCCTTTGAGACGGCTGCTGAAAAACGGGAGTGGATGTGGAGGTCCGCATTGACTTTCATCTTGTTGTATTCTCCTTCCTGGGGATAAACCCTTTATGCTTATCCTGAGAAGAATATGGCGTGCGAGATCGCCTTAAAGACCTCCTGGATGGCTACGCTTCCGGGAAAATTTCCATGGATGAAGCGCTTTGCGAAATTTTGCAGCTGAGCTGTCGGCCTGTGGGCGCGGTTGCCAAGCTGGACACAGGAAGGGCGGAGCGGATAGGCATTCCTGAGGCCATACTTGCTGAAGGTAAGGACAAGGACGACCTGGTGAAGATATCCCTGGCTCACTTAGAGGCGACTGGCAGCGTAATAATCACTCGAATCTCAGAGGCGCAGATCAGGGCTTTTGAGGAGACGGCTCTTCCTCAGGGTGCAAAGCTGGAGCACAACATCCGGGCAAGGACTGTGGTCATTCGCTTTGGGGAGAGAAAGCCCCCGCGCGGCCGAGTGGGCATACTGGCGGCAGGAACAGCGGACATCCCAGTGGCCGAAGAGGCCAGGGTTGTGGCAGAGGAGATGGGCTGCATGGTCGTCTCGGAGTACGACGTGGGCGTTGCGGGTATACACAGGCTCTTTCCCTGCCTGGAGAAGATGAGGGACATGGATGCCTTCGTAGTTGCCGCCGGCAGGGAGGGCACACTTCCTGCGGTGGTGGCTGGACTGGTGGATGCCCCAGTGATTGGGCTTCCTGTCTCCACGGGCTACGGCATAGGCGGAGGAGGCCTGGCTGCCCTTCTATCGATGCTCCAGTCCTGCTCAGTTCTGACGGTTGTCAACGTGGATGCAGGCTTCGTGGCCGGGGCCTATGCAGCTAAGATCGCCCTGCAGACCTATAAGCCAGATGGGAAAAAACAGTTTTAAATTCTTGTCAGAAAAGTATTTATACGATCGAAAAGTCTTGTAATCGTGAGCGGGTACACTCATCTTTTTTACTAACCCCCACTCCCCTACCCGCTCATCACTCATCACTTCGGATCTGCGGCTTTTCCTTTCCTTCTTTTTTCTTTCCGTCCCCTTCCAGGCAAACGGCCTCAAGGCTTATGTTG
Source organism: Methanotrichaceae archaeon (assembly GCA_963847095.1). Classification (GTDB taxonomy): domain Archaea; phylum Halobacteriota; class Methanosarcinia; order Methanotrichales; family Methanotrichaceae; genus CAWJYS01. The sequence continues at coordinate 133,331 of CAWJYS010000005.1, forward strand.
GCCTCTCTGCCGTACTCTTTGACCCTCTGCAGAGCATGATCCACCATGCCTCCGGAGGTCATGATGAGAGAGCTTTTTCCAAGGAGTGCTTTCAGTATGGACTTGTCAATCACCCCATAGGTGAAATCAAGCCTGATCTCTGCTCTCTCCGCCATCACCTTGGCGCTCGTGCCCATGGCGCCCACATTGTCCACGGCTCTCTTCTCTATGAAGTCCTTTATCTCACCTGGATCTACCTCTTCGACGTTGCAGAGGTATATCCTGCCCAGGGGGTTCGCATAGACGCGACCTCTGGCCCTCGCCTCTACGATGTCCGTCAGCTCCAGGACGTTTCCAGGCGGCCTGGAGCCGTTGAGCACGCCCCTGCTCGCCAGCTCCTTGTAGATCTCCATGATCAATGGCAGCTTCAGCCTCGCCCTGGCGATCAGCTCATGGTCGTCGAAGACCTGTGATGGCGATCCCTCTTTTAGCAGCCTGCCGCTCTCCATGAGCATGACCTCATCTGCCCAGCGGTAGGCAAGCTCCACGTCGTGGGTGGAGATGATGATGGTCTTTCCTCCATAGTTCAGCTCATCGAGCATCTCCATCATCTCCTCGGCCGTTGCCGGGTCCAGGTTGGATGTGGGCTCGTCCAGGATCATGACCTCTGGCTCCATGGCCAGGACTCCGGCGATTGCCACCCTCTTCTTCTCCCCGCCGCTCAGGTGGTGCGGCGGCCTCCTCTCGTATCCTGAGAGGCCCACGTAGGATAAGGCATAGTCCACGTATCTGTCCACCCTCTCCTTGGGGAACCCCAGGTTCATGGGGCCGAAGGCCACGTCCTGGTAGACAGTGGGTGCGAAGATCTGGTCGTCGGGGTTCTGGAAGACCATGCCCACCTTTCGCCGGATCTCCCTCAGGGAGGGTGAATCGTACTTCAAGGGCATGCCATTGAAGAGGACCTCTCCTGATCTAGGCCGAAGAATGCCGTTGAACATGAGCATGAGGGTGGACTTGCCAGCTCCGTTAGGGCCCACAAGGGCAATCTTCCTGCCCGCCTTTATGGCTACGTCTATATCCCGCAAGGCCTCGGGGCCATCGGCATAAGCGTATCGGATTTTTCTGGCTTCGAGCACTGCTACTGCTGTTGCTGTCATGGGCGTCTCAGATCAAATGAAAGTCCTGGGTTAAAAAGGCGATAGCCACTGCAACCAGAAGGTAACAGGACGCGACGATCAGTCCTTTCCAGGGGGTAGGCAGATCCTTCTCCATCACGTCCAGATGGCCGTTGTAGCATCGGGAGTCCATGGCCACCATCAGCCGCTCACCCTGCTCCCAGGCCCTCAGAAAGAGCACGCTTGTGAGCATAGAGAAGGAATAGAGGGAGGAGCGCATGCTTGATCCCCCTAGCCTCATGGTCTGGGCGCTGTGGATCATAGCAGCCTGGTCCAGGAGCACGAAGATGTATCTGTAGATGAGCATGGAAAGCTCAATCAAGAAGCTGGGTAGGCCCACTGACTTCAGGATGGAGAAGACCTCAATCATGGGGGTGGTCAGGGCTATGAAGAAGAGGGAGCACATTCCACCAAGCGTCCTTGCCAGGAGCAACAGAGCCAGGTTTAGACCATCCCGGGAGATCTCCAGATTCATGCCAAAGATGTTGAATGTGAACAGCACATCCCCTCCCTGGAGAAAGATCACGGCCGCGGAGCTGAAGAGGACGAAAACCAGAGGCACCGCCAGCAGCTTGAAGTAAAACCGGGCCGGGATTTTGGCCAGAATAATGGTTGCTGCGCTCATGGTCGCTGCCACGACCAGAGGGGCCAGTGGCGATGTCGAGAAGACGCAGACAAGGATGGAGCCCAGGCCGAAGAGCAGCTTTAGCCTGGGATTTACGTCTCTAAGGGCGTTTGAATGGGCATAATCGTCTAGAAGGTCGTGCATTCATCTTTTTTTCAGTTGGCTTTTTTTGCTCTGTGATGGTATCCAAGGAAGTAGCCGATGATGAGCCCTCCGAGGGCCGCCTGCAGGCTGAAGAACAGCCCCTCTATCTCGCCGCTGGGCGGCTCCCATACGGGGTTGATCCACGGCTGGTAGGTTCCGCCCGTGAGGTCGGCGATGACGCCTTCCGCCTCGCCGTCAGCGCCTCCCCACTCGTGCTCTCCCGTGGAGTTTACAAAGATGAAGCCCATAAAGAAGACTGCCAGGACTGCCAGAGCTATGAGTTCTCCTCTCATAGTGAGGCCTCCTTTACCTCATTGAGCGCTTTTTTCGAGACGACGTTCAACCTCAAGAGGACGTCGCTTCTGGCGGCAATGATGTACTTGAACATCAGGGCGGTTACCACTCCTTCCACTATGGCGAGGGGAATCTGGGTCACTGCAAAAACAAGGGCAAAGGCCTTGAAGGATGCCAGAACCCCTCCGGAGGCTGCCGGAAAGGCCAGCGCCAGCTGGATGGAGGTGACCACGTAGGTGGCGAGGTCGCAAAGCATTGCCGACAGAAAGACGGCGACGTAAAGGTTCAGGCCAGATCTCATGGCGGATTTGTAGATCAGATAGCCCACAAAGGGCCCGGCTATGCCCATGGAGAAGACGTTGGCTCCGAGGGTTGTCAAACCACCGTGGGCCAGGAAAAATGCCTGGTAAACCAGGACTATCGTTGCCAGGACTGAGGTTATGCTCGGGCCGAAGAGAATCGCTCCCATGCCCGTGCCCGTGGGGTGTGAGCAGCTTCCCGTGGCAGAGGGAAGTTTCAGGGAAGAGAGGACGAAGACGAAGGCGCCAGATACCGCCAGCAGCGGAAGTGCCTCACGCTGAACGTTGATTAGCCGATTGATCTTGTAGGCTCCGTAAACGACTACAGGAAGCGAAAGTGCAAACCAGATCTCCCACCAGGGATGAGGCAGGAACCCCTCCATGATATGCATCACAACACCTACGGTTGGATTGGAACCATGCCATATAAAGTTTTCTTGATTAGAGACCAAAAAAGTTTAATTAAGGCCCGGCCTGAAGATTTCCAACGCCTGCGCCCTTCGATACATGCGCCTTCAATCCCATTCACGGTCGCTGCTCTTCTTGCGGTGGCGCAGGAAATACACAGCCATGATGCAGCCAGCCGCCTGCAGTCCGAAGAGGAGGGCTTGGATTCCAGGGGTGGGCTTCCAGAAGGGGTCTATCTTGGGCAGGTCTGTCCAGGGCAGATCTATCCAGGATAAGTCTATCCAAGTCGGGTAAGCTCCATCGGCCAGAAAGGCTATGGACTGTGTAGCTCTCTCGCCTGCGTCCGGGCCCGCATGGGTGTTTATGAAGCCGACGAAGGCGATGAGCAGAGCAAGGGCCAATAACTCTGATTTCATTTCTGTGAACTCTATTGGCGCTTCTGACGTATCGGGCCAAAACGCCGGATTATCCTGGGTTTTGCCGTCGGCAGTAACATATATAAGATTATCTTAATAAAAAACCAAAAAAGTTAGCCCTTCGCTGTTGCTGCTAACGCCTGTTCCTTTCTATTTCCAATATTTTCGATCCGCTTGGATAGATGGTGAACTACCGCGCCCTGAAGGGCATGGCTTCCCACTTCATTGCCAAAACTTGCATCGCAGGTATGCGATGTAGCGGTTTTGACTCTATGGGCGCAACGGGCTGTTCCATCCCTGCGATGAGTATGTTTCTGGAAGCATTGTAATCTCTATCACATGAGAATCCACAGTAAGGACACTCATGAACTCTGATAGATTCATCTTTTGGAACAATACTTCCACAGTTGGAACACCTTTGAGTGGTGTTCCTAGGATCTACCTTGATCAGCCTTCGACCAGCACTTTCAGCCTTGTACGAAAGCATGAATATGAATTTGGACCATGAAGCATCATGGATGTGTCGATGCTTTGCCTTGTTTTTGCCTTTTTCTTTCAAACTTTTGACATCAAGATCTTCAACACAAATGTTATCATAGTTATTGACATAGGATTTCGATAGCTTGTGTAGGAAGTCGTCTCTCTGATGGTTGATCTTGGCATGAATCTTCTCTATTTGTTCTTTGATTTTCTTTCGGTTGTTCGATCCCTTCTCAGCTCTTGCCAGCCTTCTTTGAGCCAATGCCAGCTTATTGGCGGACTTATCTGCATATTTGGGGTTTTCAATAGAATTGCCATCCGAGTCCACAACGAAAGACATCAAGCCAACATCAAGACCTACCGATTTTCCAGTTTCCGGTAATGGTTCAGGTTCAAGATCTGCCTGGACAATGGCAAACCACTGCCTGCCTTCTCTCTTGATTATGACAGCTTTGATGCAGCCTTCGATTTTTCGATACAGCTTGATCTTGATATCACCTATCTTGGAAAGATGCAGCCTGCTATGATCTTGATCTATCTTGAAGCCTGACTGGTTATAGTTCAGAGTCTTATACCAACCATACCCTTTGAACCTGAGAGGGCCAACTTCGTACCCGTTTCTTTTCAGAGCAGCTAGGCCCGCAATATTGCTATGCAGTGTGTAGTTCACCATCTGAAGAGCTTTGGAATAGACCAGGTTCAGCTTTGGATTCTCAAGCTTCAGAGACGGTATCATGTTCTGAGTTTCGTATTTCGTAAGCTTAATACCGTTTTCTTTGGCTTCATTCATCTTTTCAAGAAGTTTGTTGTAAAGCCACCTACAAGCATCCAATGCTTCAGCTAACTTTCGCTGTGTCACAACGTCTGGAAATATCGGATATTTGTAGCTGATCATCTTTGATTTGTTATATCTCGCTTCCTACATATATCAGTTGAGTTCGGAGCGAAAGTAATCAAAGGGAGGACTCCGCTTTCATCCCATGGCCAGAAGGCCGGGGACTTCCCACTCCACTCCTAAGAGTTAAATATGCTGCCCTTCCAATGAATTGTAGCTTGACCCAGATATTCACAGTCTCAGAGATCAACGAAAGGATAAAGGGCCGTCTGGATGCAGATCCCAGGCTCCACGACCTCTGGGCAAAAGGAGAGCTCTCCAACGTCACTAACCACAGGTCGGGTCACAGGTACTTCACACTGAAGGACAGAGAGTGCCAGCTCTCCTGCGTCCTCTTCAGGAACCACGGCTTACGCCTGGACTTCGACTTGAAAGACGGCCAAAATGTCTTGGTCTTTGGGGATATAGACGTCTACAGGCCCCAGGGCAGAGTCCAGCTCATCGCCAGGGGAGTCAAGCTCGACACAGGCTTAGGCTTTCGTCACCTGGAGTTCGAGGCACTGAAGAAGAAGCTATCCTCTGAAGGCCTGTTCGATCTTGAGCGAAAGAGACCTCTGCCGAAGTATCCAAAGGGCATAGGCATCGTCACATCGCCGGACGGAGCTGCTCTAAGAGACGTGCTGCGCATCATCGGCTCCTATCCTGCCAGGATCATCCTCTCCCCGGCGCAGGTCCAGGGCCAGGGCGCAGCTGAGAGCATAGCTCAAGCCATAGCGGCCCTTCGGGGACGGGCGGACGTAGTAATAGTATGCCGGGGCGGCGGCTCGATCGAGGATCTTTGGTGCTTCAACTCAGAGGTCGTGGCGCGGGCCATATTCGAGTGCGACTCGCCAGTCATCTCGGCCGTAGGCCACGAGACCGATGTGACAATTGCCGACTTCGTGGCCGACGTGAGGGCGGCCACGCCCACGGCCGCTGCTGAGGTGGCTGTCCCTGATATGGAGGAGATCAGGGCTGATCTGCAGCTCATTTCAACGAGGATGGTAAGAGCCCTCTGGTCCTTCCTGGAGAGAAGGCAGGAGCGTTTGGAGTATCTGGAGAGAGGGGTCTCTGCGCGGAGGATGTACGTCCTTCTGGGAGACGCCCGCCAGCGGCTGGATTATTTGGGCGAACGCCTGGGTGAGGCACAGCAGGATCAGCTTGACGCTCTGCGCGGCAGGCTGGAAATGGCCGAGAGCCGCCTCTCTTCTGTGAGTCCCTTGAGCACTCTGGACCGTGGATACTGCATAGTGAAGTCCTCGCGAGGGATTGTGACCGGGATAGGCGACGTCCTGCCGGGAGATATTCTTGAGATCGTGCTCCCAGACGGGACGCTGAGATGCAGGGTAATGAATAGCGAAAAGGGGGAATTAGGTGATGGCGAGGGATGAGATCGATCTGGAAGCAGCTCTGGATGATTTGGAAGGAATAGTGACAAAGCTTGAGGACGGAGGAATCTCTCTGGAGGAGAGCCTGGTGCTCTTCGAGAGGGGGATGAAGCTGGTCTCTTTATGCCAGGGCAAGCTGGACAGCGCAGAGCAGAGGGTCGAGAGCCTGACAGGGAAGCTGCCCGAAGATCTGGCAGTTCAGAGTCTAGGCGATAAGGCTTAAATATGATGTACTTCTCTGTACATCATAGTAATAAGTCATACATTGATGTCGGTGATTCTTTGAGCCAGATTGTTGAAGCGGGCACTGTGAAGTTCGGAAAATACGGGGGGCGTTTCGTCCCTGAGACTCTGATCCAGCCTTTGGAAGAGCTCTCTTTAGCCTATGAGCGCCTGAGGGAAAGCCCCGAGTTCAAGGCGCAGTTGAACGGCCTCCTGAAGGACTTCGCAGGCAGGCCGACAGCCCTCTATCATGCCAGAAACCTGAGCAAAGAGCTGGGAAGGACGATTTACCTCAAGAGGGAAGACCTGGTCCACGGCGGAGCGCACAAGCTCAACAACACCTTGGGGCAGGCCCTGGTTGCAAAAAACATGGGAAAAACCCGTCTGATAGCCGAGACCGGCGCCGGCCAGCATGGCGTTGCTACCGCAATTGTTGGCGCCAACCTGGGCTTCGAGACTCAAGTTTACATGGGCGAGGTGGACATCGAGCGGCAGAAGATGAACGTCTACCGCATGGAGCTGATGGGAGCAGAGGTAATCCCCGTCAGATCGGGCTCTCGAACTCTAAAGGACGCCATCAACGAGGCCCTGAGGGACTGGGCATCTAGCTTCGAGAGCACTCACTACCTCCTGGGAACCGCAGCCGGACCTCACCCCTTCCCATCAATGGTCAGGGACTTCCAGAGCATCATAGGAGTGGAGGCCAGGGAGCAGATACTTCCAGGCTGAAGGCCGTCTGCCTGACTCAATCGTTGCCTGCGTGGGCGGTGGCAGCAACGCCATGGGGATCTTTGCACCCTTCCTGAAGGACGACGTCCGGCTCATCGCTGTGGAGGCAGGAGGCCGGGGATTGGGAAAGACTGACAAGATCGCGGACAATGGCGCTTCTTTAGGCTGCGGCACGGATGGCGTGCTGCACGGCGCTTTAACGAAGATCTTGCAGGACCCTTACGGTCAGATCCTGGAGTCCTACTCAATAGCCGCGGGCCTGGATTACCCCGGCGTGGGGCCTGAGCTGGCCTATCTGGCACAGACCGGCCGCGTGACTGCAAAGATGGCAGATGACAAAACTGCCCTGCGGGGATTCAGGGCTCTCTCAAGGCTTGAGGGAATCATCCCAGCTCTTGAATCCGCTCACGCTTTGGGCTACGCCCTGCGAGAGCCCGAGGCTCTGGGCGACTTGGCAATAATAAACGTCTCCGGACGCGGAGATAAAGACCTGGCCACGGTGATGGAATATGAGAATCTCTGAAGCTTTTCTGCATAAGCCCCTGCTGATAGTTTACATTTGCGCGGGGGACCCCACTCCTGAGAGCACGCCGGATCTGGTGAAGCGATTGGCCCGTGCAGGAGCGGACATAATCGAGCTGGGTCTGCCCCATTCCGATCCAATAGCCGACGGCCCGACAATCCAGGCCGCGGCCCAAAGGGCGATTGCTGCTGGCATGAACACAGATGTCTACTTCCGCGTGGCAGCCGAAGCCGATGTGGATATTCCCAAGGTATTCATGGGCTACTATAACATGATCTACGCCAGAGGTCTGGAAAAGTTCGCACAGGACTGCACCAGAAGCGGCATCTCTGGGATGATAGTTCCAGACCTGCCCCCTGAAGAGGCAGGGCCGCTGAGGGAGGCCTGCGAGAAGCACGGCGTTGACCTGATCTTCCTGGCGGCTCCCAACACTCCTCTTGAGCGGCTGAGGATGATCCAGGAGCAGACATCGGGCTTCCTCTACCTGGTCGCCCGCACGGGCGTGACGGGCGCGAGAAGCGACGTGCTCGAAGACACCAGAACGCTGATCGCCCGCGCATCCGGCGGCGTTCCCAAGGCGGTGGGCTTTGGAATATCAACTCCACAGCAGGCAGCCGAGATGATTCGCGCCGGAGCGGACGCTGCAATCGTTGGCTCGGTCTGCGTGGACCTGATCGCCAAAGGTGAGATCGATCGTCTGGAGCGCCTGGTCAGGGAGATGAAAGAAGCGGTGAAGGCTGCCGCAGAGGGTGCAGCAAAGGGCAAAGCTCCAATAGTTTGCTGACTCATCTTTTTTATGGCAGATGCGGATGATCCGAGAAGGTTTGTGGCCAGGACTTTAGAGGATCTCAAGAGCGGCTGCGATGTGACAATCGTTGCCTTTGGCGATTCCATAACTGCTGGCTATGCGGTCAGGCGGGGCTTTCCCTCTTTCTGGATGGAGTGGCTTCAAAAGAAGTACCCGGAGGCCAAGGTAGAGATGATCAACTCAGGCGTCTCAGGGGATACGACCATGGACGGCCTGGCCCGCCTTGACTGGTCTGTTCTCTCCTACGAGCCCGACCTGGTTACCATCAACTTCGGCATCAACGACTGCGTGCTTCGCCTGGGGCTGGAGGAGTTCGAGATGAACTTCGTGGAGATGGTTCGGCGCATCCGGGCGGGCCCGGGATCTGAGATACTATTACTATCATCTCAGCCACTGGAGACGCCTCCCTATGACGGGCTGGTCCTGGATTACTATCAGGCCATCGAGCGGGTGGCTAGGGAGATGGATGTCGGGTTCGTGGACGTCTACGAGGTGTGGATGCGGCAGGTGCGCCGGGGAACGTCGCTGGGCTCGTTGGTCTTATCCGGGCCTGGACCATCCTAACGAGGCCGGATACAGAATAATCGCTGAAGAGCTGATGAAGCTCTTCTAATTACAGACACTACCAAAAGATTGAACGTGTGGTGCAAGAATAGTCGGGTATATGTCTTCCAAGAAGCCCTCAGAGGTCTGCCCTGTTTGCGGCAGCACAGATCTCTATTTAGAGGCCGGAGGCTACACCGGCAATGTCTACCACTGCAAAAATTGCGGCTACATGGGTGCTCTGATCGTGGAGGCGGACGAGGAGATGGCCAAGGCCATAAAGGAGGACTACGAGCACAAGAAGAGCGAATGAACCTTTAGCCTCGGTGACAAAGACCTTTTAGATGCTGTGTTCCATAACTCGGTGTGATAATCTGCGAATACCGATTTTCCAATTAACAAGTTTTTATAAGGGATCTGAAGCCGAATTGAACATGCTTTGTGCGCCCTTTGTGATCTTTGTGAGCTTTGTGGTTTGAGCCAGTTCTTTTGGGACGCGGCGAGACAAAACGAAATCCACCACAAAGATCACAAAGCTCACAAAGAACACACAAAGGGTTTATTGCCCTGGTTGTAGTCGTGAGACGAACTCTGATTTATGCAGCGCAGCGCCTTTTAGTTCGAGAATACCGCCTACCAGGGCGGAGGAACAGAGAAGATCGGGTTCCTCCGCCAGGAATACTTCGATTTGATGGCGGCGAAGCCAACGCTTGGCGACTACTTCTCTTTGGGAAGCAAGGTGATAGCAGTATTCGAAGGCCGGGCCTACGAGGTGGCAGCTATCGACGAGGCACGAAAGCTGCTTGGGAGCAGCCTTATACTTTTTGAGACTTGGATATCTCTTTCTTCCTCTTTGAAACCTTGATGAACTCTGCTCCGAAGAGGAATATCTGGGCGGAATAGTAGATCCAGAATAGAAATACCAGCAGAGACCCTGCCGCCCCATAAATTGAGCCGATATTGACGATGCTCACAAAGATCTCGATGAAGAAGTTGCCGATGGCCAGAAAAAGGGCTGCTATTGCCGAGCCGGGTAAGATATCCCTCCAACCTAGCTGGACATTATCGAAGAGGGTCTTGTACACGACCGCAAAGAGAATGGTTACTATCAGCAGGGAGATGGTAAGTGTCACCAGTCGCAGCAGGCCAAATTGAATTGGGAGCAGATCCTCGATTATTCTGCCAAAGGGCATGAGAAATGCGGTGACCACAGAGGACGCCAGAAGCAGAATGGCAACGAAAGTGATGAGCAGGAAGGAAAGGACATAGGACATGAGGTAGGATCTCAACCTGCTTGCAAGCATTGGCTCCGCTTTCGTCTGCAAGGGCCAAATGATTCGAAAGGCCGTCTTTGTCTGCACGAACAATCCTGTAGCACCTATGATAAGAATCAGGAAGCTGAGAATGGTAAGATTGAATGATGCAGCCTGTTTTCCAATCTGGTCGATTAGTTCTCCCACCACGGGCGGAGCCTGTTGGCCGGCCAGGTCTTGGACTTGCTGCGCTATAGCCCGTCCCTGCTCACTCTGATGAAATAATGAATTTATCAATATTAATATTATTATCATTAAAGGAGCCAGGGCGAAGAGGCCGTAATACGCCAGTGCTGCTGCTAAGAGGGTGGCGTGATCCCTGCCCCACTCTACGAAGGCCTCCTGGAAGATGTCCAGAAAAATCCTCACGCGCATAAGAAAGCCTTTCATGGGCGACTGGCCTCCTAACCTAATGCCTGTATGAAGCGGCCTTTCTGAATTCAGGAACTAAAAAGCCAAAAGGAAGGCTGGCGGATCAGGCTCCGCGCAGATCCTCCCTCTGGGTGATGTTCTTGATCTCCTGCTTCAGCTCCTCGGGAAGGCCCTTGATCTCCACATCCAGGAAGCCGCGCACGATGACGCTTGTGGCCTGCTCTGAGGTCAGCCCGCGCGCCATGAGGTACTCCAGCTCCTCCTCTGAGATCCTTCCAACTGCTGCCTCATGGGACATGTCCAGATCCCTGCTCCTGCCGTCCAGCTCAGGGATGGAGTAGATCCTGCCCTTATCCGAGAGAAGGAGGCCGACGCACTCCAGATGCGCCCGCGCACCCGGAACTCTTCCGGTCATCCTGCCCCGGGCAATCACTTCGCCGCCCACTGAGACCACGCGGGAGATGGACTCGGCGCTGGTATCTGGGGCGTTGAGGTTGACGTTGCTGCCCACATCGATGTTGCCCATGGTGGAGTAGATAACCGTGTTGAAGCTGGCCACAGCCCCCCGGCCGGCTAAGGTGGCCGTGGGGAAGGTCTGGATGGTCTTGACGGGCCGAAGAAGGATGTAGTTGTTGGAGAGGGAGCCGCCCTCAGCGATGGTAATTCCCGTCCTGGGCCTCACCTCGACCTCTTTGCCCCAGCTGTGAACCATGGTGAAGCTGACCTTGGCGTTCTTCTGGATGAAGAACTCCGAGACGCCTATGTGCAGTCCGCGCTGCACGTGCGAGGGCGTGGTGCAGCCCGTTATGACATGAAGCTCAGAGCCTTCTTCGGCGATGATGACGTTATGCACGCGCTGGTTCAGGTTCGTGGATCCAAGGTAAAGACAGCTCTTGACAGGGAAGACGGTCTTCATGCCCTTCTTGGCGCGGATGAAGTAGCCCGCCGGAGGCGCTTCTGCCACGTCTGCTGTGTACTTGTCGGCATCAGGCGCCACCAGCTTCCACCAGTAGTCCTGGAGGGAGTCGTACTTCTTCAGGGCGGAGGCCATGTCCATGATCTCCACGCCCTCGTAGAGCGACTTGGCAACTACTGGGGTCTGGTCCATCTGCACGTAAGCGCCGGATGACTCGGCGTCCAGCTTCACTCCCACATCCAGGGCGGCCTTCTTGACCTCGCTGGGGAGTTCCTCAGCCTTCTCTACGGTTCCGTGGGGTTTGGCCTCGGACTCATAGCTCTCCAGATCCACATCAGTACCGTAGAGGGCCTTTTTCTCTCTCGCCTTTCGGGCCTTCTCCATCTATGCTGGGCACAGGCATGCTACACACCCCTCATATCCGCTCTTCTTTATCTGTTCCAGGATCTCCAAAGGGTTGCCACTGCAGACTATGCTCCCGTCCAGCATGACGTGCGCCCTGTCGGTCTTCATGTACTCCAGGATGTGGCCGAAGTGGGTGATTATGATCCCCGATTTGGTCCTGGAGCTTGGGCGGATATCTTTTTGCGTCAGTGTATTGATGGCCTCGCCGATGAGCTTAATGTTCTCCAGATCCACTCCTGAGTCCGGCTCATCCAGCATGACGAAATCCGGCTGCTGTGCCAGGAGCTGAACCATCTCCGACCTCTTCACCTCGCCGCCTGAAAATCCGCGGTTCACATCGCGGTCGCCGAAACCCTCGAAGTCCATCCTCTTGAGAATGGCTGCGGCGTCCGCCTGGGGGTTGATGATCTTTATCAGATCCTTTAGTCGCAGGCCGCGAATGGCCGGCGGCCTCTGGAAGGCCATGCCTATGCCCAGGCGTGCCCTCTCGTCCATGGACATGTGAGTGATATCCTTGCCCTTGAATGTTATACTGCCGCTGTCAACCACATACCTGGGAATTCCTGCGATGACATTTAGGAGCGTAGTCTTGCCCGTTCCGTTGGGCCCGAAGAGGGCGTGGGTCTCGCCGGTCCCTATGTAAGGTTGACATCCTTGAGAACTTGTTTGCCGCCTATACTGGCGTACAGATCTTTAATCTCCAGCAGCCAGATCACCTCCAAATTACCAGAACTAAAGCCTCCAGGGAATATAATATCCTTTTGCAGCGGAAAAACCATATACTGCAGAAGTAACGAGGTTAATATTATGATCAAGGGCAAGGCATGGGTCTTCGGAGATGACGTGGACACTGATGTGATAATTCCGGGAAAGTACCTGCGGACCAAGGACCCATCTCTCTGGGCAGAGCACGTCCTTGAAGGTCTGGATCCCCAGTTCGCCTCTAAGGTCAGAAGGGGGGACATCGTTGTGGCAGGGAAAAACTTTGGCTGCGGCTCATCCAGGGAGCAAGCTCCTCTGGCCCTGAAGCAGGCGGGAGTCTCGGCGGTCGTAGCCAAGTCGTTTGCCAGGATATTTTACAGGAACGCCATAAACGTCGGGCTGCCCCTGATCGAGGCCGATGTGGTGGCTGTAGAGGGAGAGACGGTTGAGGTGGACCTGGCTAAAGGAGCGGTCAAGGTTGGAGAAAAGGCCTATCCGGGCACGAAGCTTCCCGACTTCCTGCTGCAAATACTGCAGGATGGGGGCCTGGTGGCTCATAGGAGAAAGCAGAAAGGATTGGCATGATCTTTCCCGAAGAATACAAATTCGTTGGGATAAAGGACCAGGAGAGACGGGGCGACCAAATCTACTTCTCAACGCAGTACCTGATATCCCGCGACGGTCCGAGCCTCTATTCAGTGAAGAGCAAGGGCCAGGGGTTCATGCGTGATGTGGATGAGCTGGAGCTTATTGCCTCAGGCACAGAGATCGCCTTTTACCCCCAGAAGGTGGATACCAGGAACCGCGCCCTGCTGATAGAGCTGGCGGACGAGATCTGCAGGGCGCAGAAGGCCAGCACAGTCGTCTTTCAGGGGCCGGATGAGCACATCACCTTCGTCCACGAGCCCGACCTAGGCCAGATCCAACAGATAGAGGTCCTGGACGTCTCGCCCCCAGACCCGCCCTGGCTGATCTATTCTCTGCAGAGGCTTGAGGGCTGCGGCATCCTGGGGGACCTCGCAGTGAGGTTTTTGCCCCGGATCCTAAACCTGAGGGATTTCGAGGGCGACGAGGTCTATTATCCCTGCCGGGCCTCAGGCCTGGGGCGGTCCCTGGACTCAGATAAGGTGGTGCATGAAGCGCCGAAGATCGTAGGATGCGACGTCTCAAGGGAGATCTTCCTGGCTGGATATCCTGGCAAATCGCATGATTTCATGAACATCTGTCCATTGAAGAGCATGCAGCCTTCAGGCCCTTTCATAACCCGGTGCTGCAAGTCTGAGCGACGCGGCCTGACCAAAAAGAACGGACACCCAGGCGTAGTGGTACACTGGGGTGACGGCCCATGGGCGATAGCAGAGGCGGTAAGATGCCTGGTCAAAGAGCTAAGACCGCAACCGTAGCAGTGGTCCCCGGAGACGGCATAGGCCCCGAGGTCGTGGAGAGCGCCCTGACTGTGCTTGATGCGGCAGGCGCGGAGTTCGAAAGGGTCTTCGTCGAGGTGGGACTTAACCGCTGGAAGCGCACCGGCCTGGCCCTGGACGAGGATGATCTGGAGAGGATAAAGGAGTGCGACTGCGTGCTCTTCGGGGCCATAACCACGCCTCCCGACCCCAATTACAAAAGCGTCCTTCTTAGAGTCCGGAAGGATCTGGACCTCTACGCCAACATCCGTCCCTTCGCTTCTTCAGACCTGGATTTCATCATCGTGCAGGGAGAACACTGAAGGGCTCTACTCCGGCATTGAGGAGGTGGGCGAGGAGGAGGCCAGGACGGTGCGCGTGATCACCCGCCGCGGCTCTGAGAGGATCGCGGAGAAGGCCTGCGACCTGGCTTCAAAGAGGAAGAAGCTCACGATCGTCCACAAGTCCAACGTCCTGAAGAGCGATCGCCTCTTCCTCGAGACCTGCCGGGAGGTCGCGGAGCGGCGGGGCATTCCTTATGAGGATATGCTGGTGGACGCCTGTGCCTACAACTTGGTAGTAAGGCCGCGTAGGTTCGATGTTCTCGTCACCACCAACCTCTTCGGGGACATACTGAGCGACGAGGCCGCAGGGATCGTTGGCAGCCTGGGGCTGTGCGCCAGCGCCAACATGGGCGATCGATATGCTTTATTCGAGCCCATCCACGGCAGCGCTCCAGATATAGCCGGCAAGGGAATCGCCAATCCAGTGGGGGCTATAAGGAGCGCGGCCATGATGATGGAATGGCTAGGCGATCCTGATTTGGCGGAGAGAATAGAGGGGGCCATCCAGCTATCCCTGAAGGTGGGAAGGAAGACGCCAGATCTGGGCGGCAGCTGCAGTACCGCAGAGGTGACAAAAGCCGTAAGAGAATACCTGAAAGGCGGCCTTGCCTCTCAGGCCTAGTGCTTATCCAAAAACGGCAACTTCATCCTCTTTTTCGGGATAACTTCCTAAATAGCGACCATCTTGCCCACATACTCGACCTTGGCAGTCTTCACCAGCTGCTCGTTTAATGTCCTGTTGTTAAAGTGCGCCAGGATTGCGAAGTCCCTCTGGGCCACTGCCCCTGATGGCAGAGCGGCTATGCCTCCATAGCAAACCTGCTTTCCAAAGCCGTGCTTCACGCGGGCGTAGCCTGTAGCCACGAACCCTGTCATGCCGGCGATCTCACCAGGATCAGTCTCAGTCATGGTGCAATAGGTCTTCATGAACTTCCAGAGCCTATCCTCTAGGTCGAGCATCTGTGGTTTTGTGTACTCGTGGATGTATACGGTGGTATAGTCCGTCTCGTTTTCTCCCTGCACCATGATAGACCGCGTTATTGTATCCAGGCTGGAGCTGACAGAGAGCGGCTTCACTGTGACGTCCTTGCTCCCGAGGTCCAGGGAGACGTTGTAGTTCCAGAGGGGCAAAACCTGGGTAGACCCCTGGGCTGGAATCGCGATAAGTACAAGCAAGATTGATAATGCTAACCATTTAAGCTTCATACAACTAACCCCGCGCCTAACTAAAAGCGAATCCCTTAGATAATGCTTGCGGAGAACCTCTTTATAAAATAAAAAGAATCGTCATCCCACGAGGGGATTTCAGGGCGGTTCAGGGCGGGGCATAGTCGACGCGGGCAGTCTTGATCAATTGCTCATTCAGGCTCTCGTTTTTGAAGTGTCCTATCAGCGTAATTGTGACGCTCTCTCCAACGCCTGGGGGGGAGATGATGGCAGATGCCCCGTAGCAGCGCTGGCCGAATCCGTGCTCAACCCTGGCATCACCGGCGGCGATAAGGCCGCTCACACCTGCAAACAGGCCTGGGTCGACCTCTACGGCTTTCGTTGTGGGCTTCATGAGCCGGCGCAGCAAGTCCTCCAGAACAGTGGGAACAGGCTCGCGTTTGGTCATTAGGTATACTGCGCCCCAATCGTCTGCACTGTCACCCCGGAAGATCATGCCGCGCGTTATGCTGTTAATATCCGAGGTGGTCGCCTGGGGTTCTACTGTGATGTTCTTTGCTCCGAAGTCCAAAGAGACATTGTAATGCCAGAGGGCGAAGACCTGATAGTCCCCCATGGCGGAAGGGATGAGGAGGATGATGCTTAGGGCCGCAAGGGCCATCAATGATTTAAAGCTCATTTTATAGATCCTCTTGTTATTGTTTCTGGCAGATAGTGCTCAGGAGGATAATATACCTGCCGAGATATACTTGCCGAGGAGAGCGATGGCTTGAATCATCCTAACCTGCCTGCGATTCTCCTTACTGTGCTGGCCGCTCTTGCAACTCCCAGCAAAAAATTATCACCTGATCGAAAGCTTTTTTATACCAGACCCCATTCAATCTGAGGAATGAACGAGGGAACCAACGGAACAGACAGAAAGCTCCAGCAGCTCAAGAATAAGCTAGACATCAAAGAGAAGTTCGACTTAGACGAGATGGTCAGTGATATGGGCCTCTCGGTGCCTTCCACTAACATTGAGGAGTACCTCCGTGTCCTGAGACTGGCGAGGAAGCCCACTCGAGAGGAGTTCACGATGATCGCCAAGGTCTCAATGGCCGGAATTGGCATCATAGGCACCATAGGCTTCGTCATATATGCGCTGCTGACAGAGATTCCAAGAGCTTTTTAAAAAATTTTTTGCTCTTTTCAGAGCTGAAATGTCACTTAGCGTTAGCTTTATCCAGAGCTCTCAGAGTGGCCCCGAACTCCGATTCCACCAGGGATGTGACGCCCATGGTCTTGGGGTGCAAGTCCAGCTCAACCACCACATGCTGATGGCCCTGATCGCGCAGAGGCTTGACCTGTCTGGGGCCGTTGGTTACGGAGAAGATCTCCATGCCTTGAAGCGCAGACGCTGGAACGGCATGAGGCACTCCAGAGATAACGGCGAAGTCGTACTTGCCCTTCTCTATGAATCGGGCCACAGCCTCTCCTGCGACAGGATACTCGTCCAGGCCGCCGATCAGCTCGAAAGCCACACCGCGCTCTCTCAGATCGCGGGCAATGTTGGCTGCATCCCTTCTCACTTTGGGAAGGCCGACATTCTCGTCCAGATTGGCAAGCGTGTCCACCTGGTCGCCTGCGATCTCAGAGACGGCGGCGGTTATATCTGCGAACATGTAGGCAGTCTCTTTCTTGGCGTTGAGGACGTTTAAACCGCGCTTGCCCGCACGTATGAGCTCCAGAAGCCTGGTTGCGACCTCGTACTTGATGTCGCCCCTCTCAGGTGCCAGGTACTCCATGCTAGCAGCACCATAAAGCCTCTCCACTTCTGTTGCCTTCTCAAGCAAGGACTTCTGCCGCTCGAACTCGGCCTCGTCTATTATTCCCTTCTCCAAAGCGGCTTCGAGGGCGATGATAACTCCCCGGGTGTTGTCCCTGTAGCCAGCATGAACCTCCACCTCCAGGACAGGTATATCCAGGTCGGCGCTGAGAACTGCCTGGTGCAGGTCTTCGCCGATGATCATGCTGCTGCAAGTTCCAGTCACTGCCATCATCTTTGGATGAAATAGCTCATTGGCCTTTCTAAGCAGCTTAACGAGAGGGTCCTGGCCACCGAAGACGAAGCCCGCCTCGTCTAACGCAGTTGTCAGAACTCTCACGCCGTCCTCCTCCAGGAGCCGGGCATGTTTGAAGCAACATCCGCTAGGTCCGTGGAGTATCACCACATCTGCGCCCAAATCGCGTAGAGTGTACAGGGCCGCAACAATGGAGCTCGGCCTCGGATGCAGTATCTGTATGTCTTGAACTTCTCTTGGAACTTCGCTTGACATCAAATCACCTGAAACATTTCACACATAATAGCAGCCGATCTACGCCCTGGTCAATGGCCGTCTCCCTTCCGGCTACGAGATCTCCGGCAATCTTTGCCTCAAGCTCTTTCGCCCAAGGTTCTAGCCTCTTTCCGACCAAAACGAGATGGCCTATCTCCTTCCTTCGAACCTTCAGGAGTTCTACAAGGCCGGGGACGTCCATGCCTTCGCAGACCGTTTCAGCCTCTTCTCCCACCACCATCCCAAGCATTCCTCCGGAGGCGTTATCCAGAGCCCTTTTCACGTCTGAGAGCTTCAGCCCTGAGTTGGAACAGTCGTAGACGGTCAGGCCCTCTCTGCGGTCGATCTTCATCCTGCCGCCAAAACCGTCGAAGCCCTCCAGGGAAGAGACGATCTCGTCGGCATCGATCCCTGCGGCACGAGCGGTTGCGGCCGCTGCTGCCAGGGCCGTCTGGTAGCTGGGGAAGTCAAGATCTCCGCCTAACCTGATATCATGACCGATCTCTCCGAAATGAATCCTGCCAGGCTCTGCCCTGACCTGGCCGTTTGAACCAAAGGAGACGTCCGGAGAGATTCTGACATCGGTATTCGCCACTAATCTGGAGCCCCTCTTGGCGAGAGCGACCATCTGCAGCTTGGCAGTGCTGGCCCACTTCGTTCTTCCGGTAATCATGTAGTCTCCAGAGAAGCTTGTCAGCACACCGAAGTCTGCAAGGCCTGTGCCTCCTAAAGAGATCTCTAAGACCAGGGCGTCTGCCTCATGGGACACGGCCTCTGTCATCGCGGGAATTGCGTTTCCAGGAGTTATGCTTAAGCCCTGGCGAAGCAGGCGGCTCGATCCGCCGGACCACAGCTCTATGCCGCGGGTGGTGTGAGATATGACCAATCTTTTGGCAGAGAGCATCTTGGATAAGAGAAGGGCAGTCGTTGTCTTGCTGTGTGTTCCCGTAACCTCGAAGACCTTGATTGACGGGTCAGACTCCAACTCATGTCCTAAAAGTTCGCCCACGGCCTGATGGTGGGTTATTACCCTCTTTCCCAGGCGTCTGGCCTCGGCCAGCACAGGATTTCCGGGCGGGAGGTGCACCGGCGCGACCACCAGGTCATAGCGAGCAACGCTATGCGTATGGTGGTATACTTCAAGGGCTTCGGCCTCCAGGCCGCAGCAGACCATCCGCTGCGCTATCGTCTTCGCGCCGTGTACTGTGTCCAGAACGGCTACCTTATGGCTTCCTCTGCCCGCTTGTACGCTAAAGTCGCGATGCATTCGTCCACGCCCAGGGGCTCGGCACAGATTACCTCCACGTCCTTGCCGTCTATCTTGACCACTCCTTTGCGGCTGTGCTCACTTACTCCCAGCTCTCTGGGTATGTCCTCGCGGGTGTGAACCCCGTGAGCCAGGAAGAGCGGCAAGGCCACTATCTTGCTCACATTTAGGCCAGAAAAGCTCTCCAGCCCTTCTGGTATGTGGGGCTCATTCATGTTGAGATAAGCAGTTTTGACAGGTCCTGGATGGCTCTTGCTGATCATCTTGGCGAGCGCCTCTACTAGCTCACGGTTGTAGGGCAGGCTTGATCCGTGCCCCAGTACGAGTATGCCTACATCCTTCATAGAAACACCAATGTTACCTTTTCTCTACCGCGTGTTAACCGACGATAGATTCATAAGTAATAAATCCTTTCCAGCCAGGGGTCTCCGGCAGGACTCCGGCAGGAGGCACTGGTGATGGTCAAAAGGATGGCAATGATAATCAAGAGGGGGCTTTGCATCAAGGCCTTATGTTTCATCGCTATCCTGGCAGGGCTGGTTCTGCCATCTGCTGCAGAAGAAGTTCTCCTGGCCGCGCAGCAGCCTTTCGACCTGGCAGCTGGTACTACGCTGGTGGTCGAGGACGTGGACCCCCAGCAGGGCGTGGTGTGGCTTGGCATCTACAGCGAGAATGAGACGCTGGACTCGGCAGTCCTCCATTTGGGAGATCACTTCAACTGCTGTGAGATGGATCTGGCTGTGACCGGGATTTATGCTGGTGGAGAGGGTGATCTGATCTCCCTGGAGATCAACGGCGAAAGCTCTATGGGCATATCCGGCCCACTGGCCTCAGAGAGCGGATCTGCTTATGACGAGCGCCCAAAGAAGAGCCCGGGTTTTGGTGCTGCCCTGCCTGCCCTGACTCTACTCGGATATTCGCTGATCAAGGGCATGACCTGAAAACTTGAAATTTTCTTACCTTCTGGGGAAATGCTTCTCGAATATGGCGGGGATCTCCTTTGGGGTCTCTATAACGGTGATGTCCTCCATCTGGCGCAGCCGCTCGACGTGCTCTGCGTCCTCTTTTCGAATCCGCAGCTTCATCTCGCTGCCGTCGGGAAGGATTGTGGTGATGATCCCCGGCTTGTAGTCGCAGGGCATGATGTAAGTGGGCACAAATGCCTTCTGGGCCATGATGGCGGCGTTTGAGAGCAGGGTGTCCGCAAGGCCCAAAGAGATTTTGGCCACGGTGTTCGATGTTGTGGGCGCGAGTAAGAGGAACTCGTACCTCTTTACTTGAAGCTGGCCGGCGAGGAAGGGAGAGTTGGCGTTGATCTCCACCCAGACCTTGTCGAAGTTCTTCTCAAGGTCGTTGAACAGCTTGTAGTATTTGATGACCTGCTCCCCAGCCTTGGAGACGAAGACGCGCACGTCCAAGACGTCCTCGTACGCTTTCTGGATCCCCTTCATGACCTCGACCGTCTCCGCGATGCGGTCGCCGCTGCCGGTAATCCCCCATGCTATCTTCCTGCGCATAGCTTCCTTCACCATGATACCAACTCTCCTACACAGATTATCCTTTTACTGGATAATTATTTTCCCATCTTATCCAGCCACTCCACCGTCTCGGCAAACCTGCGCACGGTTTTTCTCAAGGACCTGAATCCTTCCTCGTCCTCTTTAGCGCCCTCCAGGGTGTCTTTGGACCAGAAGGTGGCGCCCAGGTTGGCTCCGAAGAAGCCGCCGCTCACAGGGATCATGCCGTTCAAGATGTAAAAGGCGTGGATCTGCTGTATGGCCAGCTCCTGGCCCCCCATGCGGTCGCCTCCGACGGCTATGGCCATGCCGGGCTTGTTGCGCAGGACTTTGGGATCTGCTGCCAGGGATGCTCGGGTTCTGTCTATCACAATTTTTATCTGGGCGCTCACGCCGCCGTTGTACACAGGCGTGGCGATCACGAAGCCCTTTGCCTCTTTGATCAGGGGATAGAGCAGGTACATGTCGTCCTTGATGATGCACACAGCGTTCTTGAGGCAGTAGTCGCAGTGCCTGCAGGGGCTGATGTTCTTGCCCCGCAGGGTAAAGAGCTGGGTCTCAAAGCCCTTCTCCTCCAGCATCTTCAGGGCCTCTCCCAGGATGTGCTCTGTTGCCATCTTCCTTGGGCTGCCGGATATGCCGAGTATCATGATAATCTTAAGGGGCTGTAAATATTTCACATTTACCAAAAAGGGGAATTCGAAATTCAGAGGTTATCTCGATCCTCCAGACGCTGACGGATCATCTCCTCCACCTCTCCAGGCTTTGCGCCGAAGATCTCGCTCAGGATCTCCTTAGCCGCCTCAAGCTCTAAAGAAGCCAGGTCGATTCCTGTGCGGGGAACCACCATCTGCCTCCGGAGGGGAGGCCATCTCAGATGCTCCAAGACTCCTGCCATAGTATGCACTTAGGGCATGTAATGATAAATACTTTGCTCTTGAAAATGATAACAGTAAATCATTTTTTGGGTTAGGGAAAGTATGTATAAGATAGAAATGCATGGCTAATAATCGGCCCATAAATGCCTCTGGATAATGATGATTACTATTAGGAGAAAAAGAATAAGGGGGCGGGGCGAAAGTGAAGGCAGAATTCTGGAGGATTGGCTGGGGTTAGATTCAGGGCCTACAGGCCGTTTTATTCTGACCTTTTATGGCAAAGCGGATCTCTTGGACCCCTCGCAATATGCGGTTTCACACTCATCACCATCTCAATATGCATCGCGATCCTCATTTCACTTCGAATGCGCAGCATACTGTGGGGTGAGAAAATGGCCAACAGGCTAAAGAGAAGTAATCTGATAAAAAAGATACAGGGTGTATAAAGCAAGCTTCTGGCCTCAGGATTTGCTAATAAACTACATAAAATTTCTTCACATTCGGTATTATAATACTAAATGATAGTTCTAAAAGTATTTATTCTTAACTAGGTAATTTACATTTATCTGTTTGATGTAAATCATGAGGATAATTTGTTTCATTACGGCAGAGGTGTGGTATGACTCCGGATAACTTTTTTATTAAGTATTGGAGGATATTATTAATTACTTTCATAATATTTACGTCGCCAATCCAGGAACTACAAAAATTCTTAGATTATGATATAAATATGATGGCCATAAACAAAGAAGCCTGTATGTTCGTTGAATGCGTTGTGGGCGTTTTAATGAGTTCGCTGTTGTTATGTGTGTTCATATATCTAGTAGAAAAAAATTACCAGGAATAAAATTGAGTTATCATCCGCATAGCCTCCTTATGATGTACTCGATCCCCTCCAAAAGGCTCCGCGACCAGATATTTATCCAGGTGATCGGAGGTTGAGCGGAAGTGCTCCCGCATTATCTTCATCGGATCGGGGAAGCAATCGAAAGCCCTCTGCAGAGCCTCAGCCTTCCTCTCCTCGTCGACTTTGCTGGCGCTCTTCGGCTTCTCACTCTGGAAAGAGCAAGAGTGGCCTTCTAAATCCCTCTCCCGGTTTGCATCCTTGAACGTTGCATCTGCCGAAAAACATATATTATCTAACCTCTCAATTCCTTCTAAAGCTATTTGCCATATCCTCAGGGATAAGGTGACGTGGATGGTGATAGTTCTATGAGAATGGAAAAAACTTCGTTTGGCAGCGCTAAATTTTTGAAGAGCCTTGAAAAGGATATCAAACCTCAGTTCGCAGACACAACAGATCTAAAAACGTTTCTAAACACTCCCGGAATGCTCTCGTACGAAGATAGGTCCTTGCTGGTTGAGCAAGCATTAGTCTTGCTGGAGATGTTCTATGTTCATATGCCGCTCAAGCGTGCCATGCACGCAATTGACCCGGTCCAGCAGCTGAGATTAATCAAATATCGGCTTAGTCAAACGCCTGAAGATAAGGCATCCAGTGAAATTAATTTCCACAAGGAAATGCTAAGAATTTTTACTTCTCTTCGAGATCTACACACCAACTACCTGCTGCCAGCTCCTTTTGGTGATAAAATAGCTTTCCTCCCCTTCCTAATTGAAGAGTATTTCGAAGACGGGAACAGAAAATATGTAGTTTCAAAATTAGTAGAAGGATTCAACCATCCAAAATTCGAGATCGGCGTTGAAGTGCTCTATTGGAATGGAACCCCTATCGATCGGGCGGTAGAGATCAACTCGGACCGGCAGGCGGGCAGCAATCCTGAAGCACGTCATGCAAGAGGCCTCGACAGCATGACGATTCGCCCAATGATTGTAACCATGCCTCCCGATGAGGAATGGGTTACCATTGTTTATCGATCTTTGGGTGGAGAAGAGCTTGAATTAAAACAGAATTGGATAGTTACATCGCTTAGGCCTGTGTTTGTTGGTACAGATCCCAACTCCACAACTGGTGAGGCAAAGTCGCTTGGCAATGACCTAAAAACACAGACGATCCAGGATGCCAAGAAAGCTCTGTTCGCTCCTCATGCATTGGTCGCTGAGAAGAAGATCGCAGAGGGCGAAATCTCGCGTGCCGCACCGGCAGATGCCCTGGAAACTTCAATGCCAGGAGTGTTAAAAGCTCAAAGAGCAGATACTCCTCATGGGGCCTTCGGCTATATTCGCATCTATACATTTAATGTAAATAATGCCGATAAATTCATCGCCGAAATTCTTCGTCTAGCAGAGATTCTTCCTCAGAATGGCCTTATTATTGATGTAAGGGACAACGGCGGCGGGCTCATCTGGGCAAGTGAGCGTCTATTGCAGACTTTGACGCCTCACTGGATCAAGCCTGAGCCAGCTCAGTTTATCAATACGCCTCTGTCTCTTGAGCTGTGTCGCCGGGATTCTCAAGACCTGTCACCGTGGCTTAAATCTATAGAGCAATCTATTGAAACAGGGGCCGTATTTTCGCAAGGCGTTCCCATAACGCCAGAGGATGCCTGCAATAATATGGGCCAGAGATACCACGGTCCGGTTATTCTCATTACGGATGCCCTCTGCTACAGCGCAACGGATATCTTCGCAGCAGGTTTCCAGGACAATGGAGTGGGTCCAATCCTTGGAACAAACTGGAACACTGGAGCCGGAGGCGCCGAATGTTTGGACGCATGAGCTCATAAGAATGATCATGGGCGATGATTCTCCAATTAAGCCCTTGACGAATGGAAGCGGCATGAGGGTCTCGATAAGGCGCCTTTTGCGAGTCAACGAAAGAGAAGGAATGCCTCTGGAAGATTTAGGGGTTGTCCCAACTCATAAACATGATATGACCAAAGACGACGTACTTAATGGAAACGTCGATCTAATCAACCACGCTGCGAAGATACTGGCTGGAATGCCTGCGCATATGCTGTCTGCCAGGGTAAGCCCTTCAGCTAACAGAAAACTCGATGTCAGCGTCGAGACCAAGAATATTTCAAGGCTCGATGTCTTTGCGGGCGGCAGGCCTCAACAAAGCCTCGATGTGCTCAATAATTCCGCCCAGTTTGTCGTAGAACGACCTCCCCGCGGGGCGATGTCGTTCATCGAATTAAAAGGGTACAGTGGAAATGAGCTGGTCGCAGTTCGGAGAATAAAAATCTAATAAAACTCTATTTTTATTTATCATTTTATTTATTCCACAAGGCCATTGGCTCAGTTCCGAAGGTGGATAATACATGAACTTGCAGGGTAACCGCCCTGTTATCATTTTATTACACGTGGTTTGTCGAAAGAATATTTAAATGCGGGCTATAATCAAGTACGGCGCACAAAGGGAAAAATAATGAATAGAAAGATCGGCCTAGCATTTGTCTTATTATTTGCGTTTTCAATCGCACTCTCGTACGCGGCCTACAAGTTTACAGTCTTGCCTTTTGACCAGGCGTCCTACAATGAGTTTCATGAAGAGCCAAGGCCCTTGTTCAGCATTTTAATGCTTTATGTCAGCAGCCTCGGCGATAGACATGTTCCAATGGTACTGACCGTCGTAGCTATGGCGATCTTCGCATTTCGGCACCAACGGTTGGAGGCAATCTTTGTGCTTGTGACAACCAGTAGCACATTGCTGGCTTTTGCTCTGAAGGCGATCATACATCGAGCGCGTCCATTCCCTCTAGCTGAAAATACAACCGGGATCATACAGAGCATCAACCAATACAGTTACCCAAGCGGGCATGTCATTTTCTTTGTCGTCTTCTTTGGATTCTTCGCCTATCTTGCATGGATACACTTTACTGGATGGGTGCGGGTGGTTATCATTACTATTTGTGCTGCACTGATTGTTCTAATCGGACCTTCACGCATATTTCTTGGGGCGCACTGGGCGAGCGATGTTGTAGGTAGCTATCTCATCGGCGCAATATGGCTGTTTGTTTTAATTTTCGCATATCAATGGGCGAAGCACCGGAATTGTCCTGATTGTAAAGTCGAATAACCTGCAATAACCATCTCACTTACGTAACTTCCTCAACCAGGCTGAGTATGTAACGCATCAAACCTATCTTGCAAGCGATGTCCCACCCAGCTACTCCAATGCCCTTTCTTCCACAGCATCAATTGCCCTGTTCAGCTTGCCGTAGCTCAGAACCACTCTTCCCGCCGCAGAGTCTTCGCACGAGAGCATGCCGCATATCCCCTGGTAATAGCCTTCTGAATCGATCTGCCTCTTCTTCAGGTACTCGTGCCCCCAAGGCCCCGCGACCAGATATTTGTCCAGGGGATCGGAGGTAGTACGGTAATGTTCGAGCATAGTTACCGTCGGATCGGGAAAGCGGTCGAAAGCCCTCTGCAAAGCGTCAGCCTTCCTCTTCTCGTCGGCTTTGCTGGCGTTCTTCGGCTTTCTTGCCACAGCGTCCAGCGCCTCTATCATGGTTGCTTCCAGGTTGATGCGGGCGAAGCGCAGCGAGCTTTTCACGGAAGCCTCAAAGCTCTTGATCCTGGCATCCGCGGCCTTGTGGCGCTTCTCGGGATCATCCTCTTTCTTCGGAGCCTGCAGGGCAGAGCGGCATGCATCCCAGCTCTTCTGATGGACTGCAAGTAAACTGAGACCTTGTAGAGCTTCTCAGAGAACTCGCCTTTCTGCAGAGGCTGCAAAAGGCTCTGGACGGCTTCTATGGATCTCTTGATCTCTTCGTCGCTCATGGTTTGCAGCCTTATCCCTCCTTCTCCCTCTCAGCCTACCACATCAGCCTGGGAGGAACCCTCTGACCCGCCAGAAGGGCCGAGTAGTCCTCCGCTTTTCTCGTCAGCTCTGCGTCGCATCTGGACACCAGCACCTCTGCTGGCCTGGGCTGGCCGTTGTACTGCGATGCCATGGAGAAGCCGTAGGCTCCTGCGTCCAAGAAGGCCAGGACGTCTCCCCTCTCCAGAACGGGCAGCTTCCTGTCCTTTGCCAGCACATCTCCCGTTTCACAGATGGGGCCAACGACTGTGTAGGTCTCCTGGGCCTCCTGCGCCTTCTGTCCTGCTTTAGTGGCCACGATGACGTGGTGGTAGGAGTCGTATAGCATCGGCCTGGCCAGGACGTTGAAGCCTGCATCACAGGCCACGAAGTTCACGTGCGCCCTCTTGACTACGTTTACGCCTGTTAGCATGATGGTAGTATCTGCGACTATGCTCCTGCCCGGCTCCAGGATGAGCTTGGGCTTTATCCCTAAGTCCTGGCATCTGTCATTGAAGATGGGCAGGACCGCTGCCGCCAGGTCCTCTGGGGCGGGCGCCGGATTATCGGGGTGGTACTGTATGCCCAGGCCACCGCCCAGGTCTATCATCTTTATCTCTCCCCCCTTCTCTAAAACGGCCTCGGCGATATCCATCATCTTGCCGGCAGCTTCTGCAAAGGGCGATGTGTCCAGGATCTGTGAGCCTATGTGGCAGTGCAGGCCCACGGGCAGGACTCCGGCCAGGTCCATGGCCTTCTTGTATGTCTCTGCCACCTGCTGTGCGGGGATGCCGAACTTGGATGTCTTGAGGCCGGTGGCGATCTTTGGGTGGGTCTTGGGAGAGACGTCCGGGTTGACCCGAAAGAGGATCTCCGCCTCTTTCCCGCCAGCCTGGGCCGTCTTCGCCAGGAAATCCAGCTCCTCTCGCGAGTCCACGGACATCCGGACACCTGCATCCAGGGCCATTTTGTGATCTGCTTCGCTCTTTGAGTTGCCGTTGTAAAGTATCTTGTCTTTGGGCACTCCTGCGAGCCTGGCCACGTAGAGCTCTCCTGCCTGAGAAGACGTCTGCTCCCATGCCCTCCTGGGCCAGAATTCTAAGAACCGTTAAGTTGCCGTTGGCCTTGACTGCGAAGTATTTGTCCGCCTCCGGAAAAGCCCTGTGGTAGGCGCGAATGTTCTCCCGCAGCCTGGTCTCGGAGGTTACATAAAGAGGCGTGCCGTACTCCCTGGCAAGGCCCACGGAGTCCACGTCCTCGATGAAGAGATGATCGTTGATATCCCGAAGATGTGCCTTCGTCCCGAACATGTTCTTTCGCTAAAGGGTGCAATTTACTAAATCTTTTCCGTTAACTTGCGGACCTCCAGCCCGGCCTGGTCGAGGAAGTCCAGGGCAGTCTCGTCAGGGTAGCTCTCTTTGTAGATAACGGCGCGTATCCGGGCGTTAATCATCATCTTGGCGCAGAGGATGCAGGGCTGGTGGGTGCAGTAGAGCGTTGATCCCTCGATGCTGACGCCGTGCAGGGCCGCCTGGATTATCGCGTTTTGCTCAGCGTGCACCGCCCGGCAGAGCTCGTGGCGCGTGCCTGATGCCACGCCCTCGCGGGCGCAGCCCACCTCATCGCAGTGCTGCAGGCCGGCAGGAGCGCCGTTGTAGCCGGTGGTCAGAATTCTCTTGTTTTTTACGAAGACAGCGCCTACCTGGTTTCGAAGACAGGTGGAGCGCTTGGCTACCACGGAGGCGATCTCCATGAAGTACTCGTCCATGGAAGGGCGGTCGAGGGATGTCATCGTGAATTCCAAAAGATCTTCTAATTAAAAAGCCCTCGCAGATCTAGTTTGCTCAGGGCAAAATTAATATTCCGATCTTGCATCGAATTTAGCTCATGACTATTCACTGGGCTGACGTCATCGCCGAGAAGCTGGAGAACAGCGGCCCTCATACCATAGCCACGGGCATCACGCCCTCAGGCCCCGTTCACATAGGAAACATGCGCGAGGTCATGACTGCCGACGCCGTATACCGCGCCCTTAAGGACAGGGGCGTGGAGGCGCGCCTCATTTACATCGCGGATAACTTCGACCGCCTGCGAAGGCTCTACCCCTTCCTTCCCGAGAGCTTTAAAGAACACATCGGCAAGCCCCTCTCGGAGATACCCTGTCCCACGGGCTGCTGCGGCAGCTACGCAGACCACTTCCTTAATCCCTTCTTAAAATCGCTGGAGCGGCTCGGCATCAAGCCCGAGGTCTATCGGGCGGATGTCATGTACAAGGAAGGAAAGTTCGTGGAAGCCATCAAGACTGCACTGCAGCGAAGGGACGATATCGCTCGCATATTGAAGGAGGTCTCAGGCCGCGAAGTGCCCGCGAACTGGAGCCCCTTCCAGGCCATCTGCGAGTGCTGCGGACGCACAAACACCACCAGGGTAACCGGCTTTGATCCAAAGACAGAGACTGTGGAGTATGAATGCGAGTGCGGCTCAAAGGGCATCGTGTCCATGCGCGGCGGCGGAAAGCTGGTCTGGCGGGTTGACTGGCCGGCCAGATGGCCCATATTCGAGGTCACAATAGAGCCATTCGGCAAGGACCACGCCACAGCCGGGGGCTCCTACGATACTGGAAAGAGGATCAGCGAGGAGATCTACAACTATCCGGCACCATTCCCGATCGTCTACGAGTGGATTCACCTAAAAGGCGTAGGCGCCATGCACAGCTCCACTGGGATTGCCATCACCATAAATGAGATGCTGGACGTCGTGCCGCCTGAGGTCTTGCGCTACCTGATAATTCGGAACAAGCCCGAGAAGCACATAGAGTTCGACCCCGGCATGGGCTTGATCAATTTAGTGGACGAGTACGACCAGAGAAAGGGTGATGCCAGGGCGATGGAGCTCTCCAGCATCGGCGAAGGACGGCCATTCGAGGTTCCCTTCAGGCACATGGTCACGGCGGTGCAGATCGCCCGTGGAGATGAGGTGCAGCTGCTCAAAGCACTGCAGAGGTCAGGATATGATATCTCCAGCGAGGAAGTGATCATTGCCAGGGCAAAGAACGTACAGACATGGCTGGACAGGTATGCCCCTGCTTACGTCAAGTTCCAGGTATGCGCGGAGCTTCCTGCAGCCGTCAACAACCTCACACCTGAGGAGCGAAATGCCTTGGGCATCCTGGCAGAGAGGATAGGCGAGAAGACTGCTGCAGAGATCCACGACGAGGTTTACAACGTGGCCAAGGAACAGGGTCTGGATTCCAAGAAGTTCTTCCAGGCCATCTACCTGGCATTCCTAGGCGACCGCCAGGGGCCAAAGGTCGGATGGTTCCTCGCGAGCCTTGAGCGGGAGTTCGTGAAGAATAGATTAAGAGAGGCGGCGCGGGCAGGCCAATAGAAATTCAGCGAATGCATGGAGAGCGATGAGCAGGCGCCTTAATCCTGCTCATCATTACGTTGCATGAGCCATCATGGCATTATCTTGGTGACGATAAGCCTCCATTCCCTGCCATGAAGCCCAGCCGTTGTCCAGTAGCTCTCTTTGGTCACTATCCTTTTATCGCCTTCAGTGACTTGGAAGCTATAGTACCCATGTCCCGACCTCTCGGCCACGATCCTATGTCCCAGGTCCAGGAGGCTGGGGTACGGCTTATAAAGCGGGTCTTCGAATAGGTACTTCCCTATCTGGCTTGCATCGCGGTCATAGGCAATTAGGCCATCTAAGTGCATTAACCAGAAGCTGTAGTCGGTAATGTTGCTCCGATTGTAGGTATCAAATTTAAGCGTGGGAGCTACTACGGCATTCAGCAACTTATCAGGTTCAATGATTGTACTGATACCGCCTTGGAACTCACCTTGTGGGGAGAAGACGGGATACGCAAGAGCTGTGCCGTTGTATCCTTCTACTAATAGGAACTGTTTGCTAAGCGTCGGAGTTTTAGTTTTCAAGACGTGGGCTATGTGCTCTTGGTTGCTTATATCAGCGCCCTCACCGCCCTCGCATCCTTTGCATTCGGCTATGATGATCCTCCCCTCTTTGCTGAACGTCACTGCTTCGACCAGGTTTGAGTTAGTCTCTAACAGCTTTCGAAGAACTTCACGCGCCGCAGCTCCTTCCAGGCCTGTTGCTGAGAGATTTTGAGATGCATTTGCCACGTCTAAGTCCAGATCATTCAGGCTCCCCTGCACATCAGCCTGTATCTGGAGCAGCATAAAGAGTATATCTGCCGCAGAGTCCATGTCGGATGCGTTGCCTTCAGGCGCAGCCTGGCCGAAAGCAGCATTGGCGCAAAAAAGCATGGCAACTGCAATCGCCACTAAGACAGAGCTGAATGTAAACCATTCCGTATCTTTCTTTGTTTTCATTTATTATCGCTTCGTGCATTTAGAAGATGATCCTGCATGCTCACCTTTCAATAAACCAAATTAACCTGTCTGCTCCTCGCCCTTGGCGTAGATCCCTGAGCCCAGGAACCAGGTATCATCGACGTTCGCCACGTAGCTGAGCTTTAGCGCCGGAGTCATGTTTCTGGATGGGTCGGGATAGACGTAATATAGGAAACCATTCCCCATTCTGGCCACGTCGATGGCCTGCCGGACGAAATCGACTCCGTTGGGATCTTGGACATCGATACGGTTTGTGCCTATCAGCTCGGGCTGGTAAGGAAGGGCCAGAGTTCGTCCTTCGTAATCATAGGCAAAGATGTAACGTCCTTCTCTCGTGAAATTGCCGCTTGGATCATTGAAAACTTCAAGAGATTTCTGCCTGCCGTTCTCTTTGGCAAATCTAAGGGCCTCATCCACAAAGGCAACAAGCTCATCTCTCTCCTCCTGATTGAAAGATGCGGAAATGCCAGAGAGGTATAATCCAGAGCCCAGGTATAGACTATCATTAACATTCTCAATGTAGATTTGCTTTAGCTCCTCTTTACCTTCGTGGGTAGGATTTGGGAACACAATATACATGGTCCCACCGCCTCTCCTGGCCAATGCAAGCTCTCGGCCGACCACGTCTACGCCGTTGATGTCCAACAGGCCTCTTTGTCCAACTAAATCGGGCATAATGGGATGGGCGATATTGGTCCCGTTGAAATCATAGGCAAAGATGTAGAGGTCTCCCCGGACAAATGATCCTGAGTGGTTGTTGAACTCTTGAAGAGCCTTCTCCTTGCCGTTATCTTTTAGCGTAGGTTACGGCCTCATTCAAAAAGGCCATGACTTCGTTTTCTTCCATAATTTCTTCCGTGTTATTTGTGACGTGCATCGTGGGAATATATTTAGTTAGAATCCTTTCGTAATCGCTTACTCCGTTCGCGTTTTTGTTGCTCTTGATGTAATCTATAGCTTCCTGGAATGACTGCACGAGAGAATCGGGGATTTCTTTGTTAAATGCATAGTAATAATCGGTCTGCCCAAGCACGTAGGCTACTCCATAATCACTTGCATTTGCACCCGATTTCTGAATCAGCCAAATGCCAGCAGTATCTCCATATGCCCAGGCATCAATGCTCCCGTTTTGTAACAACTCGATAATTTGGCCGGAAGTAGCCTCGAGCACCAGATCCTCCTTCTTCACACCTTTATCCAGGAGCATTTGGACAGCACTATCTTCGGCGATGGCCCCTATCCTGTATTTTTTAAGATCTTCTGTTGAGGAGATATTAAGATCCTTATCCTTTTTTGCCAATAACACATTCCTTATAGGCCCAATCGGTCCTGCCCACTTGAAGAGCTGCTCCCTTTGCGGTAGACGAGCTGTCGAAAAGAGAACAGCATTATTTTCATCCAGCGTCCTTTGATAACCCTCTCTCCATGGCAAAAGTTCGATGACGCTCATGTTCAGGTCTTACGCCCATTCTCTCCCAAGCCATCTCGAGGAGATCTACCGAGATGCCTTGCAGCTTGCCATCCTCTTGGAAGTTGTAGGGTGGAAACTGCTCGGTTATATATATCAGATCCTTCGCAAAAACGGCTTGATCAGAGGCCAGGCTTGAGATAGTGGTTGCCAGGACAATTACAAAAATTAAAGATAGACTATAACCTAATGCAGTAAATCCTCTAATAAATCTCCCTCCTTTGCGAACATTATCGCTATTAATTATTAAATATCAATCCCTTATTTATAAAGGTTTCTTAGTGAGTTCGCTTGAAACTTTGGGCGTGATTACCTATGGATTATTTACGGGGTGGATGATTATGCTTGCTTATCCCTGCACCATCTCGTCAAAAACCGGCAGGAGTTTTGGGAGATACAGGAATAACTCCAAAAAGATGTATAGCTCGTTATCTGAAAAAAGAGAGGATGAGTGATCCTCGATCCTAAGGCACCAGCCTTCTGCGATCCCTCGGGAATATCACCGCATCTCGGATGTTCTCCATCTCAAGCATTGTCATGACAAGCCTGCTCAAACCTAAACCCCAGCCTGAGTGTGGCGGCATGCCATACCTGAATGCCTGGAGGTAGAACTCGAAGCCCGCTGGATCCAGCCCCTTCTCCTTGATCCGCTCTACGAGCATGTTGTGCTCGTGAACCCTCTGCGCTCCGCTGGCGAGCTCCATGCGTGGGTGCATTAGATCAAAGCCCCTGCAGACCTCTGGCTTGTCCTCATAAGGCAGGGTGTAGTAGGGCTTGATAGATGACGGCCAGTCGGTGAGGAAGTAGTGCTCTCCGATGGTCTCGCCCAAAAACCTCTCAGTCTCGGTGTCCAGATCGTCGCCCCACTGCATCTGTGCACGGCCTGCTTGGTTGGCCAGCTCCAGGGCCTCAGTGTAGGTTATCCTCCTGAAGGGTGTCTTTGGAACCTGGAACTTCTCGGCCAGGCCAAGCGCGCTCAGCTGTCGCTGGCAGTTCTCTGCCACATACTTGTAGGCAGAGACCACGGCTCCTTCAAGCATCTCCATGACATCCTTATCGTCGGCAAAGCTCACTTCTATGTCGATGGATATGGCCTCGTTCAGATGCCTGCGGGTGTCGTGCTCCTCTGCCCTGAATATGGGACCGATCTCGAAGACGCGATCCATTCCAGCGCTCATGAGCATCTGCTTGTAGAGCTGAGGGCTCTGGTTGAGGAATGCTTCCCTCTCGAAGTAGCTTATGGGGAAGAGGTCCGTTCCGCCTTCTGTAGCTGCAGCCACAATCTTTGGGGTGAAGACCTCCGTAATCTCCTGGCTGTAGAAATAATCCCTAAGGCTCCTGTAGCACAGCGCTCTCGATCTCGAAGCCTGCCAGGATGCAGGGCCTGCGAATATCCATGAACCGGGAGTCAAGTCTGGTGTCGAGCTCGCAGTCCACCTTTCCCGTCGGGTCCAGGGGCAGAGGGACCTCGGCAGGCTTAAGACCTTGATCTCAGAGGGGATGATCTCAAATCCTCTGGGAGCCTTGGGCTCGGCCTTGACAATTCCTTTGACCTGGACTACGCTCTCCCTGCTGATATTTTTGCGGACCAGGTTGAACATGGGCCGATCGACCAGCTTCTTCACGAGGGTTACCTGAGCAAACCCCTCGCGGTCCCTCAAGACCAGGAAGGCGATGCCTCCCAGGTCGCGCGTCTCATGAGCCCAGCCGGACAGGGTCACCTCTCTGCCGTCCATTTCTGGAGTTATCTCGCCTGTATAATGAGTTCTAAGGATCAAATCGTCTCACCCCCAGGAGGAGGGGGTTACTGATATAAAAGGAGTCCGTAGAAGTGATGTACATTAAAAACAAATAAGATAAGGATGTAATAATTTTCTGGGATAGGCCGTTGAATTGCCTGAAAGGCAAAGGCCGTATTTGCAGCGATAAGTGGGGACTAAAGCACGAAGGTAATCTAGCGCATGATCGAGAGAATGCCTACCGGAATTCCCGGACTGGATGAGATGATAGGGGGCGGGCTGCCGGTTCCATCCCTGACTTTGGTGGCAGGGGATGTGGGCTCGGGCAAGACCACTCTTTGCACCCAGTTCCTCTGCAAGGGCGCGGAGAAGGGCGAGCCGGGGGTCTATTTCCTGACCTTCGGGGGGCCGCCGGAATGGGCCTTCAAGTTCATCTCTACCTATGACTTCGTGGAAGGGGATTACTTCGATAAAGAGATAAAATTCATCGAGCTGAAGACTGAAGGGGCAGGAGGGGCCGGAGCCATGATGGACGTCATCCAGTCGGAGATGGAGAAGGTCCGTCCCAGAAGAATAGCCGTAGATAGCCTCTCTGTGGTCGAAGGCCATCTCAAAAAGGATTGCAGGCATTTCATCCTGAAGCTGTCTGCATTGGTCAAAGAGCACATGGCGGTGGCTTTGGTCACGGCTGAGTCCATGCCTGGTACGCCCTATCCAGTGGAGATCGCACAGGTTGCAGATGGCGTCGTGCTTCTCCAGAATGCCGAGGTCAATCAGGTTCGCAAGAGGACGATCGAGGTTCTGAAGATGAGCGGAACTGCCCACCACCTGGGAAAGTATGCAGTAGATATATCTGCTAAGGGACTGACAGTTTATCCGGGTCTGTAGCTATGGCTCTGTTTGTAAAGGATCTGTTCTGGCAGAAAGAGTTCTGGGCGTTTTTATTCATTGTAGGAGCCGTCTTGCTCAACTGGCCTGTGCTCACAATTGTAGCCGGGAAATATATACTGGGTGTGCCCGCGACACTTGTATATGTGACTGCTGTCTGGCTGCTGATAATAATAATCTCCTATTTGTTCGATAGGGGGTCCTCAGATTGATCGGCCCCCATGTAGCCCTGGCGGTGATGGTTCTTTATTTGCTGCTCCTCTTCGGCATAGCGCAGTACGCTGTGCGCCGAAGGTTGGCAGGGAAAAGCATTGTCTCCAACCCCTATGTATACGTCCTCTCCCTCTGCGTCTACGTCACTGCCTGGACCTTCTACGGCTCCATTGGTAGAGTGGCCTCCACCGGCCTGGAGTTCCTGCCCATCTACCTCGGCCCGACACTGGCCATGCTCCTGGGTTGGGTCCTCATAAGAAAGATGATCCGGGTCTCAAAGGAGTTCCGCCTCACATCTCTAAGCGACTTCATCAGCTTCCGCTATGGCCGCAGCTATGCCATCGGGGCCGTGGTAGCTCTGTTCGCCCTAGTCATGATCACTCCCTATGTGGCTCTGCAGCTCATAGCCATCTCCACCTCTCTGGAGATCCTGAGCGGGCCGCACATATTCCTGGGAATAGAGGCGGAGATCAAGCTGGTAGTGGCCGTTTTGCTTGGGATCTTCGCCGTCATCTTCGGGGCCAGGCACCTCGATCCCATGGAGCACCACGAGGGATTAATTGCTGTTGTGGCCTTCGAGTCGGTCGTCAAGCTCGTCGCCTTCTTGCTGGCCGGAATCTACGTGACCTACGGCATCTTCGGAGGCTATGGAGCCATTTTCTCCGGGATGTCCAACCTGATCGCCACCAACCCGGCGTATGCAGAGCTGGAAGATGTGGAGTACACCTTATGGTTCACTCTCACTCTGATCTCCTTCTTTGCCGTGCTCTTCCTCCCCAGGCAGTTCCATGTCACAGTAGTGGAGAACCTGGACGAGAAGCATCTCCGCAAGGCGATGTGGCTATTTCCTCTATATCTTCTGGCGATCAACTTCTTCGTCCCAGCCATCGCCTGGGGCGGCCTGATATTGAATACTCCAGGCCTTGAGGACGCCTTCATAATAACCATACCTTACAGTCATGGTCAGGATCTGCTCGCACTGATTGTGTTCATAGGAGGGGTCTCTGCGGCTACTGCCATGGTTCTCGTCGAGTCGGTGGCTGTGGGAACAATGATGCTCAACGACCTGGAGATGCCTTACCTCTTGAGCCGCATAGGTGGCGGCAGGAACTTGCCATCTCTTCTGCTGAATATGCGCAGGCTCAACATCCTTCTGGTGGTATTCTTGGGCTACCTCTACTCGCGGGCTGTTGCCTACAGCATCCTGGCAGAGATTGGGATCGTCTCTTTCCTGGCTGTCAGCCAGTTTGCGCCTGCAGCTTTGGGGGGCCTCTACTGGAAGAGAGGCAGCAGGGAAGGTGCTATCGCCGGATTGATATCGGGTTTCTTGCTGTGGACCTACACCGCCCTCATACCCACCGTAGCTGTAGAAGGCGTCTTGACCAACCTGGTGAAAAATGGGCCCTTCGGCATATCTTTCCTTAGGCCCACAGACCTCTTCGGGCTTGATGTGGATATGTGGACCAACTCCCTCTTCTGGACTCTTCTGGTCAACTGCAGCCTTTACGTCCTGGTATCCCTCATGTCTCGGCCAAGCCCTGCAGAGATGGATCAGACCAACAGGTTTGTGGAGATCAACGGTGAGAAGGCCGCGCTCATGGGGGTGCAGAGGGGAGAGATCCGCCTGGGGACTGTGGATGAGCTTGAGTCAACTCTTGCCATCTACATCGGCAAAGAGAGGGCAAAGCAGCTGGTGGATGCAGATCTGGCACGCCTGAACACCACCCGGGAGCGCATAGATGCCAGGCAGCTTCTGGAGCTGTGGAGCCAGTTCGAGAAGACCCTGACCGGCACTGTTGGGTCCTCGGCCACGAGGATGATCGTGGAGGACACAGTTCCGGTGAAGCCAGTCCTGGAGGCGGCACAGGCCACAAAGCCGGCTTACGCCCTGGAGGCGGGCAGGATATACGTCGTTCCCGAAAAGGCATATGAGGTCTTCACCGATCAGATTACCCACGGCGTAGAGGGCCTGTGCATAACTCACCTCGACCCGGAGGAGGTGCGGAAGAGATGGGGCTTTAAGGAGACCCCCATCATCAAGCTGAGCGATGAACGGGGCAGCGATCGCTATATCTCTCCGAAGAATCTGCCTCTGCTCTTCATGACCATAAAGTCATTTGTCGAGTCCAGCAGGAACAGCATAGTTCTCATCGACAGCATCGAGCACCTGGTCAGGGAGAGCGCTGGCGCAGTTCCCGAGAGGGAGATGCTGGATTTTGCATATCATTTAGAGGTTTTGGGGCGAAGGACGCGTCTGGTCCTAAAAGAGCGGCCGGAGTTCGTGCATAAGGATCTGAGCGGAGATGCAAGCGAGATCAAGGAGATGATATTCACCCTAGGGCCATTGTCGGCCTACCTGTTCCAGGTCTTCTCCGAGACGATGCTTGCGGGCTTAAGCGAGGCTAATAGGAGCGATGTAATAGAGGAAGCGAACTCTCTCATAGCCGGCGGAGGCTTCTTCGAGGGCGCTAAGGTGACGCGTAGCCCGGAGGCAGAAGCCTACGGCGCAGCTTGCGAGCCCGACATGCGAAATGCCCTTCGGCCCTGCTCCGCCCTGAACATCCCTCCAGGCCTGGTGCTCACCCGCCGTGCCTTCTTTGTGGCTGTCAGGAGGCTGGCCAGGATCATCAAGAAGTACGATCCGAGCTTCGAAATCATGACTGCAGTAGGCGACCTGATGAAGAGCTATGGCAGAAGCCCCTATGAGATGACGCTTCTACCTGGAACGACCTATGTCATAGAGGAAGAGAAGCCTGCCAAAAGCATGATGCTCTTCTCAGAGCTGGTGAACCACGGGATGGAGGGATTGTGCATAAGCAGATACAACCCCGAGACTCTGCAAGAGAGATATAACATACCTCTACAGACCGTCATCTGGCTTACACAGAAGAGCGAGCCTGGGTACCGGACTGTGGACCCGACCAACTTCCCGAGGCTTAGCAGCATGATCTCAGAGTTCCTTTCCAGGGCGAACTATCCAGTCATCCTCCTGGAGGGGCTCGGGTATCTCATAACCCAGAGCAACTACGAGACAGTTCTGCGGTTCATCCAATCCCAGAGGGACGAGATAGCTCTAAAAGACGCCATAGAGCTGGTGCACATCGATCCCCTTTCACTGGACACGAAAGAGCTTCACCGCTTGGAGAGCGAGATGGAGCCGCTGAAGCTCTGAAAGAGACTTTTTAATAGATGGGGCGCCCTAAAAGGTGATCATGTGGGAACTACTGGGATTGGCGATCCTGGGCCTAGCCATAGTTTTCGGTTTCTTGATGATCATGAGGTCCATCAAATATTTCGTCGTCAATGCTGTGATGGGACTGGCCATAATCTTTCTTGCCAACCTCTTCGGACTGGGCATAAGCTACAGCTTGCTAACCATTCTGATATGCGCCATCGGAGGCATATTCGGTGCTTTGATAGTGATAGGGCTAAGTCTCATTGGGGTGGCGATATAGGTTTTGGCATTATCTCTCTGAGTTGGTCACTTCGCCTCTTCTGGCTCCTGCACCTTGACGCCATCGCATGAGCCGCGAAAGAGGCAGACAATCCCTGCTGCCAGCAGCACTGACAGAACTCCCGTTAAAAAGATGCCGTCGAAGACTCCTGCTCCTCCAATGGACAGGAAGAGCGGTTTCATCTGGGCTTTCAGGGGAGAAAGAGCTGGCAGGATTCCCGGAGTGAGGAGCATGAAGATGTCAGCGCCAAGAAGCGTTCCTATTGTGCCGCTGATGTAGGCCAGCGCCGGCGCTCCCCTGTAGCCCCCGGCCAGGACCAGGCCGCATACCGCCGCCAGAGTAGGCGAAAGCCAGAAGGGCAGGACGATTCCCTCCGTTGGTACTGGCATGGCCACGATGTAGGTCACTATTGCAACTATCATTATTCCCAAGAAAGCCTTCCCTGCCGGAGCCCTGCCGCGAAGCAGGAGGTGGGTGGACACGACCAGGGGGATGATGCAGCCTCCCAGGTTCACGGCCAGATAGACGGGATGAAAGCTTAAGGAGACCTCTTCGGGGTACGCGCTGGCCAGAGATACGTACCATTCAGGATAGGCGGAGAGGGGGACGGTTCCAAGAGGTATGTCCACTAGGCTACCCAACACCGAGCCGAAGACCGCCAGGGAGGCATGCCAGTGGTCGAAGCCAACCATCTCGAAGGCCGTCTCCGATAGACGAAGAAAGAGGTAGATGAAGATGATTGGAACTACTACTATGAGAATGAGGATGATTATAGAAACGGGGAGGTAGAGGTATTCGAACACTGCATGCACCCTTTATTATAATGGTCCGGTTAGTTAATAGCCCTTTCTGAAGTGCGCAATCTTTATGGCCAGGGGCGAATTTTTGCTAAAAGATACCCGATTTGAGGTGGTTTTGTTTGACAATTTTAACAGGAGCCGAGGCCTCCCGGCGCGTGGAGGCCATGATCGATCCGGAGGCGCAGACCCAGATGTGCGGCGTTGAGCTGACGCTGCAGCGTGTGGAGCGCTTCCTTTCCGCCGGGGCTTTGGCATTCGACAATAAGGAGCGCAGGCTCCCTGAGACGGAAGTAGTCGAGTTCGACCCATCTAGCTGGGTCGATCTTGGGCTTGGAGCCTATCTGGTCACATTCAACGAGATCGTGGACATTCCCAAGGATATGGCTGCCATGGCCCGCCCAAGGTCGAGCTTGCTTCGCATGGGCGCTAGCCTGGAGACGGCGCTGTGGGACCCGGGCTACAGAGGCCGGAGCCAGAGCCTGTTAGTAGTATACAATTCGCAGGGTTTGAGGCTCAAGAAGAATGCAAGGCTGATGCAGCTGGTATTCGTGCGATTGGATAAGGCTGCGGAGAAGACTTATTCTGGAGTCTACCAAGGAGAAAATATCGGCAGCAAAGAAAAGAGCTAGATCCTATTTCTCCTGAAGTGCGCCACCACGAAGACACAAAGGCACAAAGCGCATAAAGAACGACGACGATTATTGAATCCGGAAAGATAGCTGTCCCCAATGGCAAACCAATTTCGAGCCAACCCACATGAAACAGCGAGGAACCAAAAGAAAAGACGATTCCAGGCCTAAATCGCCTGGATCTCCTCTTTCGTCGCTATCTTCACGCCCTTCCCGCTCAGGGCCTGCCTGGCCTTGGCCAGGTCGTCCACACGCAGGATGAGCATGGCCCTCTGCGCCTTGGCCGTGACGAAGGCGTAAGCGTAGTCCACGTTGACGCCATTTTCTCCCAGGGTGTTGACGATCTCGTAAAGGCCGCCAGGAGTATCCTTCATCTCCACCGCCAGGACGTCGGTCGTGGAGACTGTGAATCCGTTCTCCTTCAGAACCTTGTATCCTTTCTCAGGGTCGTCCACCACCATGCGGATGACTCCGAAGTCGCCAGCTTCAGCAATTGTAAGCGCCCGGATGTTCACGCCCGCGTCCGAGAGCGTCTTGGATACCTTGGCCGTCCTACCAGGCTTGTTCTCCACAAAGAGCGATATCTGCTTGATCTCAGCCATTCCTCTTACCCCTCCTACACCTTCCTCTTATCCGTCACCCTCTTGGCCTTTCCCATGGACCTTGGGATCGTTCCAGCCTCTACCAGGTCCACATCAGCTGCGATGTTCAAAACCCCTTTCAGCTCTTTAGATATCTTCTTCTTTAAGCTCATTAAGTCTGCGATCTTATCGCTGAAGCCTGACTCAGTCAGCTCTACTCGAACAGTCATGATGTCTAAGGGCCCCTTGCGGTCCACGATTATCTCCCAGTGGTCGCCTACCTCCGGGATGTTCATCAGGACTGACTCAACCTGGCTTGGGAAGACGTTGATGCCGCGGATGATGAGCATGTCATCGGTCCTTCCCAGAATTCTCATGATCCTCGGATGGGTGCGGCCGCATTCACATGGCTCGTTGCTCATGACGGACAGGTCGCCTATTCTGTATCTTATGAGCGGAAGGGCGAACTTGTGTAGAGTGGTGAAGACTAGCTCTCCACGCTCCCCATCTTCGACTGGCTCTCCGGTCTTCGGGTCCAAGACCTCTGTCAAGAACATGTCTCCCCAGACGTGGATGCCGTTCTTCTCCCGGCACTCAGTGAATAGAGGGCCGGAGATCTCAGATGTGCCGTAGATGTCGTAGGCGTTAATGCCCGTGGCGTCCTCGATGCGCTTTCGGGTCTCCAGGGACCAGGGCTCTGCCCCGAAGATGCCGGTCTTCAGCTGGGTGTCATTCCTGATGGAGACTCCCATCTTCTCAGCCACCTCGATCATGTGCAGGAAATAGGACGGAGTGCAGGCGATGGCCGTGGACCCCAAATCCTGCATGAGTTCTATCTGGCGCTCAGTGCTGCCGGTGCTCGTAGGCAGGACTGCTGCCCCGATGCGCTCCGCGCCGTAGTGCAGCCCCAGGCCGCCCGTGAAGAGGCCGTATCCGTAGCCCACCTGGACCACGTCGTCCCGGCCGAGACCGATGGACGTCAGCGCTCTCGCCAGGGACTCAGTCCAGGTCTCGATATCGCCCTTGGTATATCCTACAACCGTTGGCTTGCCGGTTGTTCCGCTGGATACGTGGTATCTGACAACGGAGCTCTTGGGGAGGCTGAACATGCCCGTTGGATATGTATCGCGCAGGTCCACCTTGCGGGTGAAGGGCAGCTTGACGATATCCGAAAGGCTCTTGATATCTCCCGGCTCAACGCCGGCGGACTTGAACCTCTGCCTGTAAAAGGCCGAGTGATCGTAAACATAACGCACTATAGACTTTAGCCGATCCTCCTGGAGGGTACGCAGCTCTGCGAGAGGCATGCGCTCCATGTGGGGGTCCCAGTAACCTGACATTGATGATCAACCTGGCGCAATGTGGATACCAGGTTGAATAAAAAACAATCGATCGCAGAGAGTGTGTCTATCATTTGAAGCAATCTATATTGATTCTTAATAAAATTCTCGATGCATAAGTCAACAATTAGTTTTGAAATAAGATATATTCTATGCCTAGCATATTAGACACACCCGCAAGAACCAAAACGGTTAAATATCGTGCCTCAAAGAGAATCTGCGATCTGAGGAATTATAAAATGCGTTGGCAAGGAAAATTCGGAAGGAAGCCCACGGGCGGCAAGTTGATTCTCGCCAGGGGCAAGAGAAAGTACGAGACAGGCCGGGAGCAGAGCGATACCACTATCGCTGAGGTTCGGGCCAAGAAGATCGAGACTTTGGGCGGAAACCAGAAGATGAGACTGCTTCGCAGCAATATCGCCAGCGTCTCAGACCCCAAGACAGGGACCACCAAGAAAGTCAAAGTTGAGACCGTCAGGAACAACAAAGCTAACCTCCACTACACCCGACGGAACATAATCACTAAGGGCGCTGTGATCAAGACTGAGCTAGGCGATGCCGTTGTTACCAACCGGCCTGGCCAGGATGGGACTATCAGCGCGGTGCTCCTGCCGCCCCAGTGATTTAACCTTAACCTCTTTTGATGTTCATAGTCTTTAGGTGCAGCTGCGGCCGTCACCTCTATGCTCCAGAAGGGGCCAAAACCCGCGGCTGTCCCTGTGGAAAGAGGACACAGCTTTGCAAGGTGAGAGTCTTGGCAAGAGCAGAGGATGCCCTGGCTGCGGGCGAGGCAGTGAGAAGGCTCCAGCTGGGCGAGAAGGGCATGACCGGCTTTCATCCTGCAGGCTGAGTGCTGAGCTGAGCAAAGAG
Organism: Methanotrichaceae archaeon; assembly: GCA_963847095.1. Lineage (GTDB taxonomy): Archaea > Halobacteriota > Methanosarcinia > Methanotrichales > Methanotrichaceae > CAWJYS01. The sequence continues at coordinate 175,904 of CAWJYS010000005.1, forward strand.
CGATGAAATCCCGCCTTTTTCAGTGCGGGCTGATGACTGTGAACGAGGCGCAGGTCTGCGAAAGGACGTGACCCTCGTAGTCCTCTACTGTTCCTTCTGTAAAGGCCACATGCCGTCCTTTCTTGACCACTCTTCCCTTGGCGACTACTCTTCCTTTTCTTATGCCCTGCAGAAAGGATGTGCTCTCGGATATTGTGGCAATGCGCTCTCCCTCTTCCAGGACTGTGACGAGGGCTAAAGCCATGGACTCGTCGCATAAAGCCGTGAAGAGCCCTCCTTGAAGCCAGCCGGCTCCGTTGAGCATGTCCGGCCGCACCTCCATCGACAGTTCAGCCTCGCCTTTGCCAAAAGAGTCCACATCTATGTCCATGAGGCGGAAGAACGGATTGGCCTCGCGTCCGCGATTCTGTATCTCTTCCAGGTAACTCATTGCTATCGACTGCTCATGGCCATCTGAGGGATTTAGACCTTATGCCAGCCTGAAAACAGCCTAAAAGAGTCTGGCTCTAGTAGCCTCCTCTCTTGTCCTTGCGCTGCTTGATCTTCTCCTGAAGATTCATCAAGCCCTCCAGGAACTGCTCAGGCCGAGGGGGACATCCGGGAATGAATACGTCGATTGGGAAGTAATCGGCAGTGTTCTGGATGATATTGTATGAATCGTAGAAGGGCCCTCCAGAGATGGCGCACTCGCCAATGGCCACACACCACTTGGGCTCTGGCATCTGATCCCAGAGGCTCTTGAAGACTGGCAGGTACTTCCTTGTGAGATAGCCTGAGATTATCATCACGTCGGTCTGGCGTGGCGTATTTCTCGGTATGCACCCAAATCTGTCGCTGTCATAGGGTGCAGCCCCGAAGACGAACATCTCCACACCGCAGCACCCCATGGGCTGCATCAAAAAGTACACTGAGTTCTTCCTGCCCCAGTTGAAGACGTTCTTGATGGGCCCCATCTCTATGATCTGATGGATCTTCTCAGTAGTCGTGAACCAGACCTCAGCCACTGGCTGGCCAAAAATAGTCCACTTCTCAATCTCCTCGTCGATTGCAGCGGGAACGGGTATGACATCGCTTATGCCCAAAACAAAATCACCTTCTAATTATTGCGACATTTGACGAATATAAGGCTTTCTGCTTATGGCAAATAAACGTGAAAAGACCGCCTAAGGCTGGTTGGTCCTGCCAGGAGATGCCGTCAGGAGGTACCGCCAGAAAATGCCGCCAGAAGATAGTTACATGAGGCTATACGCTGAATACATTCTCTATAATGAGGAAGGGTTTGAAGAGGCTTAAGGTCATGCCCCTGGCTTTCGACAGCTTCGGTGTGCGGTCAATGGCCACGTATATTGAGGCAGGCGCTGAAGGTGCTGATAGATCCAGCTGTGGCTTTGGGGCCTAGAAGATACGGCCTGCCGCCTCACAGACTGGAGCAGCAGAGGATGCGTGAGACCTGGGAAGATGTGAAGAAGCATGCTTATGTGATAGAGGTCTCGCTATCTTACAGGGGCGAAAAGGTGGTTTACACGAGCGATGTAGAGGGCCCTGCCGTAAAGGAGCAGGCGGACTTCATAATCGGAGAGAACCCCGATCTGCTGATACTGGACGGGCCCATGACATACATGCTGGGTTACAGATACTCCAGGGATAGCCTGCTAAAATCCATCGCGAATATAAACATGATAATAAAAGAGACATCTGTCAAGACGATCATTGTGGACCATCACTTCATGAGGGACAGGAATTACGAAGAGCGAATGCCTGAAGTGTACGACTGCGCCGCAGAGCATGGTGTCAGCGTTTTGAGTGCTGCGCAGTACACTGGCCGACTAGAGGATGCACTGGAGGCTAGGAGAAAGGAGCTGTATGCGGAAGGATGAGGTTCCAGAGCGATGCCAGGATTTATATTCAAACCCGGTTTATTCCTGTAACAGATAACCATGGAGTTGGAAATAACTAGCATGCAAGTGAAGATATACCTCTCCGGGCCCATCTTCAGCCAGGCTGAGATCGAGTGGGCAGGACGAGTTAAAGGCCTGATAGAGGAGAGCTTCGCTCCCAGGGCGGAGGTCATCTGGCCCCATGAGATCGCCTCAGGGCCTTTGGAGAACATCTTCAGGGAGAACCTGCGGGCCCTGGACCAGTGTCCAAATCGTAGTCGCCATCCTGGACGGGCCGCAGGTGGACGACGGGACTGCCTGGGAGGTAGGATACCACTACGCTCGGGGAGGAAAGGTCCTGGGGATCAGGACTGACTTTCAGAAAGGCGGGAGAGGCCCTCGAGTCCAGGGCCAACGCAATGGTAGAGTTCTCCTGCATCTGCATTGTAAGCAGCATAGATCAGCTCATTTCGAAGCTGAAAGAGCTGCTGGAGCCTGATATTTCTGGAGATGATGCATCTGGCCACTCAGTGTTTGCCACTCCCGTATTCGGAGAGCCTCTTCTCCTGGTGGAGGGCAAAGAGAGGGTATTGGTGGCTGCAGATCTTCACCTGGGTCTGGAGTACGAGCTGTGGCTGGGAGGAATCAGCATCCCCAGCCAGACTGAGAAGATCTTAAGGCGGCTGTAGAGATCTCTGGTCGAGATTGAGCCTGATCGGCTTCTCCTTCTGGGGGATGTGAAGCACAACGTCCCCAGGACGAGCTGGCAGGAGCGAAAGGAGATCCCTCGCTTTCTTAGAGCCCTCGCAAAGGAGGTCAGAGTGGATATAGTTCCGGGAAACCATGATGCAGGCCTGGCGGATCTGGCCCCTAACGGCTCCAGGGTCCATCTTTCATCTGGCCTCGTCATCGATGGCGTAGGCTATTTCCACGGGCACACCTGGCCTGATAGGAAGCTTCTCAAGCGAGAGCTTCTGGTGGCGGGACACATTCATCCTGCTGTAAGGCTCAAAGACCCCATGGTTCCTCACGTAACAGGAGAGCCTGGGCAAGAGCCTCCCTCTCTCCTGCAGCCGTAGAGCGGCAGTACGGTTGTGCGGGATGTCAGCCCCTGAGATGGTCATCGTCCCCGCCTTTAACGATCTATGCGGCGGCCTTCCCTTAAACGAGCCACTGAAGATGAACGCGGGCCGATACTGACTCTGGCCGACATGGACGATGCCCGGATCTTCCTGCTGGACGGGACGGACTTGGAAGGCTTCGCGATATCCGATCTGCGCACAAGGGCGAGAAAAGGTTATTATCTTGAGATGGAAGCCCTCTTTTTAGATTAAGGAGATATGAGAGATTGAACGAGAGAGATAGACTTCTGGAGCTGCTGCGGGCCAAGGCCTTAGAGGTGCGAAAGGTCACCCTTTCCTCGGGCCGGACCAGCGACTTCTACGTTGACTGCAAGAGGGTGACGCTTGACCCTGAAGGGGCTTATCTGACTGCAAAGCTCTTCTTGGAGATGATGCGGCCCGATGTTTCTGCAGTAGGCGGCCTCACACCTGGGCGCGGATCCAATCGTGGCCTCCATAGCCGTTCTGGGCCACATCCAGGGAAGAGATCTTTCCGCACTGATAGTGAGAAAGGAGCCCAAGAAACACGGCACCATGAGCTTTGTCGAGGGTCCTATTCTGGAGAAGGGCGCTCGCGTTGCGGTCATTGAGGACGTTGTGACCTCAGGGGCCTCAATTCTGCGGGCTATCGAGCGCATCGCTGCCGTTGGCTATCAGCCCGTACAGGCCCTGGCAATCCTGGATCGCATGGAGGGCGGAAGAGAGGCATTGGAAGCCAGAGGTTACAGTTTGGAGTCGATCTTCACCAGAGATGATTTGAAGATAAATCGGGTAATGAAAAGAAGAATAACAGATAAAAGGGCGCGATAAAATTTTAGCGCTCCCACTTTTACTTTTGTTCCTAAGTGATCTCTCAAACTGGTGCGGAGAGGTTATCGCTAGGCGGAGGAACTTCTTCTGAATGGGATTCCCCCTAAAGGTCCGTGTTGCAGCCGCAGTTCAGGTCCGCCCTGGGCTAAAGGGGCTCCTCCAGGAGGAACTCCTTCGGGAGGGACTCCACTCTAAAGGAGCTTCGCCACCGGGCATTCCGATTCCGGGTCCCTTCTGGCACTTCACTGCCGGGTACGGAGCTGACCTCCTCTTGTGGCGGAGGTGCTATCTCGCCCTCTGCTGTGAAAGGAGCCTCCAGCAGCAGCTCTCGCCAGGTTCCGTCTTCTGCGTATGCTATCTGAGAGATGATTGTGTATGTCCCGCTCTGTACTGCTCTGATGGGATAGCTGATGGGCGCAGGGGACCCAGGATACAGCTGCTGCGGACTGGCCTCCAGGAAGGTCCGTCACTACGCCTGGAGGAAGCCCTGGAGTGACTACGACCTGCGTGGCGTTGCCACCGTTGTAGGTCAGCATCACTGTTACCTGTACTGTCTCCCCTACGGCTGCCAGCGATGGCACGCTTTGGCTGGCCGTCAGCTCTGCAGCTGCTGGCCCACTGGTGATCCCCACCCCCAGGAGCAGAAGAATGGGTAGTATTCCCAACTGCTTCATCGGCTCCTTATTCTCCTTCAATAGAGATTTAAAGATACCTCTCATACGAGGTTGATATGAGGTCTCTACTTGCACCAAGCCCTATGGCTAATGTCAAGAGTGCGCGAGCCAGACATAAAATACTTATTTGGTTTGGAGATATGGTCCTGTGATGGACGTTTCTTTCTCTGCCTGGCGGCATGCCCGCGAAGAGAGCCTGGAGCTAAAAGGGGATAGCTTCTCCTTTCTCTTCGACAGGCGGTACACGAACAGGCTCAACAGAATGAGCCGAGTCTTCTTCGAGGCCTATGTCAAAGCCACAAAAGAGCTGGCCGCGCAGGAAGACCGTTTCCCTAGCTTAAGCGAGATCGACGCCCAGATGGAGAGCGGAGCCGTATATGCTTTTAAGGATCGGCTGATGAAGAACACCGAGTTCTTCGAGGAGGTAAAGATCTCCGGCGTCTCATATCTCGTTCCTAGAGCGCTTCGGTTTGTCGATGCCTCCGGCACTTACAGCGATCTGATCTTGAACTTCGAGGAAGGGGCGGTGATCCTTCCCAGCAGGAGGAAGACCCCCGCGCCGCTTGGAAGAGCCCAAAGACGGGATCAAAGAAGAGTTCAGCGAAGAAGCTGGAGGCTCCCGAGGAGGGCGAGGAACTAGAGCCCGCATCTGCCGAAATGGTCGCGGAAGGGCCCAAAGCTCCGCTTCGGAAGAGGCCGTGATTGAGGCGGCCGGGACCCCAGAGGCCAAGCCCGCAGAGATCAAACGGGCTGAAGCCACGAGTACCCTGCCCATGCTCCTGAGCCCTTCGCTCCTGAACCCTCGCGAAGGCGGAAGAGCCCTCACCCGCTTCGGCTCCAGAGCCAAAAAAGCCGCCGCCGACAGAGCCCGGGCCTTCGCGATGGATGAAAGACAGGACGAGGCTGATTCCCATGGTGCTAATCTTTGCGGCCTTCCTGCTGGCAACGGGTGCAGTCCTATACTTCTCCGGCCCTGAGCCTGCGACCATCACTAGCCTGGTCAAGTATTCGACTGTTCTCTCCAATTCCAGCAACGAGAGCTATCTGGGCCTGGATATCCAGAATCCCGATGGGATGCAAAACGAGATGGAGATGATGCTTCCTCCAAACGTAGATCGCAGCATCAGTGCCCGGGGCGGAGTGGTGACCATCTCCCATGCTGCCAACACCCTCGTCCGGCTGAACTCCAGCAGCGATGCCAGCGTCAAGATATACCTGTCAGGAAACTGGACGTCTCTTCCGGTTACTATGAGCCTGGGGGTCCCTGAGGGCTATGACTCGGCCTGGTGGTTCACGGACGAAGACTATTTCGTCACGCGCAAGGACGACACCATACTTCTCAGGTTCAACCTGACCCATGAAGGCGTGGACTTTGAGCAGAGCTACAGCCCAAGCGATAACCTGGCGATACGCGTTTTAAAAGATGAGGCTGAGGCGGTACTGAGTCAGCGTCATCGCCATAGAGAAGTCTCGATTACCGGCGTAAGGTCCTTCTCCGAGGGGGCTATGTGGAGATCCCCGTCATTGTCCCCCTCCCTGGCTATCCGGCCTTTTGCCAGGAACTGCCGGAGTTCTACAAGAGGACTCCTAGCCTTCGCGAATTTCTTGAGAGAGGAGGTGACACCTCAGGAGCTGAGGTTGCTTCCGCGGGGCTGGTATATTTTAGGGGAGATAATAATCGTAAAAATCCCCCCGAGCTGGAGCATCTCAAGGGAAGGATTGGCGAGGCTTTGCTCTCCATCTATCCCCGCTGCAAGACGGTGCTGCGAGACCTTGGGATTGAAGGGCAGCTTCGGCAGCCCGTGCGCGAGGTCATCGCCGGCAGCGATACAGAGACCGTCCACAGGGAGAACGGCGTGATCTTCGGCTGGACGCTTTGAGGATAATGTTCTCCCAGGGCAACCTGAAAGAACGCATGCGCATGGGCCACTTTGGAAAAGACGAGTTCGTGGTGGATATGTTTGCAGGAATTGGCTACTTCACCCTGCCCATGGCCGTCCACTCCCGCCCCCGAAAAGTCATGGCCATAGAGCTCAACCCCTTGGCCTACAGCTACCTCCAGGAGAACATGCGGCAAAATCGCGTAGATGAGATCGTAGATCCCACTTTAGGCGATTGCAGAGAGATGGCACCCATCGGCGAGGCAGATCGCGTGGTCATGGGCTATGTGGGCACTACAGACCGTTATCTGAAAAAGGGGATAGAGGCTCTGCGGCCTGGGGGCATTTTGCATTACCACCAGACAGTTCCTTCCTGGCTTTACCCTGCGGCGGCAATTAATGATGTGACTAAAGCCGCCGAGGCGTCGGGGCGAAAGGCAGAGATAATGCGATGCATAAAGTCAAGAAGTACTCTCCCGGAGTATTGCACGCGGTGGTGGACGCGCGCATCGACGGGAATTTTTAGCTTATCGATGGATCGATAGATTAATAACCACGTGCTGCAAGGGGGGAGGTGAAGCCCGGTAGTGTAGCGGTCAATCACAGGAGGCTCTGGACCTCCCTACCTAGGTTCGAATCCTGGCCGGGCTATTAAAATAATCTTTTTTCATATCTCTTTGAATTTCGCTCAGGGTCCGATCCGATCCCTCTTCAGCTCGTCAAGGGCGTCACGAGTCAGCCTGATCTCTGCCATCTGAACTGGCTCCCATGGCTCGATCATCTTGGTCATCATATCCGCCACCGCCTGGCCGAGTCTCTCATCCTTGCTGGTCAAAATCAGAGTCATCGAGCATCCCAGCTCATAAGCGGTCCAGCTGGCATAGGTGAAATGCACCACCAGATCCTCTAGGCCGCCTTCGATCCAGGGGCCGGAAGATTCTGGCCAGACAACCCTGGACTTCATGTTATCCAGAGCAAGGACTTCAACTTCAAACTGCACCAATCCTTCTGCCATGATGATACCGTCCTACCGTCCAGACTGCTCAAAAAGCGTGCCGCGAGCAAATACTATTATTATTTATTACCTCTTACCTCTTGAAGGTTGCCGTGCAGAAACGTCCTATTTGCCGAAAACTAGATATATCCATAACGATTAAACAAGTAGTTTGCCGCACTTCGCGCTGATATGACATGGGCAAACAGGCCGATTAAGCTCTTGATGCCCACTGTGAGCAGCGGATAGGCGGTGCAGGTGTGTATCGAGGCTAAAGCTGCGGGAGCCAGGGCCCATCATCATCCGATGCCGGGTCCCCGTGAAAGGGGCGCTGTGTCCAATTCCAGTGCTGTCTCGCCTGAGGCCTCGCGTACATCCGTAGGCAGGATGAGGCGGCCGCCACAGGCGGCATGCTCCTCTGAGTAGGGCGCTCGTGGATCGGCGTTCATCTTGCCTGCACATCACCTGCTATTGCTTCTCGAAGGCTTGGTTAAGTTTTTCTCTATTGGACAAAAAATTTATATCCCATCACTATCTTTGGGTTAGTATGTAGAAGTGATTGTTAGGTGAGATCATATGTGGGACAAGAGATATCCATCCATATTCGATATATTCGAGAGCTTTGCCAAGGGGCTGCCCTTCGAGAGAAGAGAGAAGCCTGAAGAGGACTGGTTCAGATTGCCTTTTGAGGAGATGATCAAGAGGTTCGAGGCGTCCATGCCCTCAGAGTTTCAGGAGTTCGTGCGGGAGGAGCAGACGCCCGCAGGCGTCAGCCGCAGGTACGGACCCTTCGTATACGGCTTCTCCTACACGGCACAGCCCGGCAAGGAACCCGTCTTCCAGGAGTTCGGCAACATCAGGCCATCTCACAGGGGCATTGAGCCTTCAGGTGGCCGCGAGCCGCTGGTAGACGTCATGGACGAGAAGGACCGCTACAAGATCTACGCAGAGCTTCCGGGCGTTGATAAGGAGAAGATCAAGCTCGACGTGGCCGAAAACAGCATCGAGATCAAGACCAACGACGAGAAGAAGTTCTATAAGATGATTGACCTTGAGTCCTCTGTGGACCCGGACAGCGCCAAGGCATCCTACAACAACGGTGTCTTGACAGTAGAGCTGGATAAGAAGGAGACGCGAAAGGGCAAGGAAGTCAAGATAGAGTGATTAACTCCCAGCGCACCTATTTTTTCATCTCTTCTTTATCCTTTTATCCTTCTAAAGCGCGGCAATCTATTTTTCTGTAGACATGGATGCGGCGTTTAGCGTCTTCAGATTTCCAGTCGACGTCAATCGACTAAAAGCAAAAGCTCTATGATCGTTGGTTGTCGCAATTGTAGTGGGCTAAAGTCAAATCTCTCTTCTACTCCCACATCTCCTGGCTTTTGCATCCCTCTCCTTTAATTTTTGCAGCCGCCATGGGGCAATTTTTAACCTCCATGAGGGTTATATGGATTTCACATGATCCGAATTTAGGGTTAAGGGCATTGATAAAACCTCAATGTGAAAAATAGTTACTTAAATGCTCCCTGCCAAGTATGGGTCATGCAAAGGGTGAGTGGAGTTGCGGGTATGGGGAGTGGGGGAATCAATATCGAGAGCACGAAGACGATCCTGGAGGGCATCAAAAAGCTGATGAAGCACAAGTACGGCGATGTGTTTCTCCTCTGTTCAGTGGCAGCCGCCTTTGGGACTCTTCTGATCGTATCAGCTCTTGGCTAAAAGCCATATCCTTGGGGCAGCCAACCCCTGCCCCAGCGACCACCTTGTGCATTTTTGGGTCTCTGAATTAGTACTATCTTACTTTTTTCACGAAGATGGTTAATTACAAATACCCTAGCTCTACATGTTATTTTATGCCTATCGATGCTGGTACAACGGCAGCTGTAACTGCCGTTTTCTTCCGGTATGCCCGGGGATACTCCAAAAAAGATTAGATTACTTGATGGCCGCGATGGACAGTGGCTTCTTCGGCTTTGGATCAGGCCCCGACGAGGTGATCGCCAGCTTGTCGGAGCTAAGTAGCCAGCTTCAGAGGGACTTCGCCAAGTAGCGGCGATCTTTCCGTAGAGTTCGGGACCCTGAAGATAGCTCGCGAAGGCAACATGGACTGGTGTGCAGGGGACTGCACTATCTCAGCCGAAGTGGGCGATGAGATGCTTTGGCTGGGGGGGAAAGATGAGCGTGGTGCTGAGGGAGTCCGGCGACCAGTGGCCCTTTGCACACATGCACTACTCAGTTCCAGATTGAGGGCAGGAGGCAAGAAGGTCGTTTCCGGAGATGAGCGCGTACCTACTGCCATTAACTATATTTGCTATAAAATCCTCATTATATTGTCTATTGCTAGAGTCAGACCAGCTTTTGATCCTGGTTGGGCACTTCCCTGCATCACTATGGCGATACAGAATAGAGAAACGGCTTAACTGACTCGTACCAGCAAATGAAACGGACAGCTCATCGGAGGCATGAGGCCGGGCAACTGGTCTAGGCGATAGCATGACAGATGAAGAGTCAGCCACCCTACCGCGACACGACTTTTTGCGTAGTCGCAAGCCACGGACTTTAGGCCATGGTAGTTGACATATAGAACTCATCAAGGACAATTAGCTGTGAATCCTCTGACGCAAGATAACAAAGATTAAATCACCCCCATGCTCTTAAAACCCTAGCGAGGATTGGCATGGACAAGTACGAGAAGGTGACCGAGCTTGCGCGTAGACGGGGCTTCCTCTGGCCCGCCTTTGAGCTCTACGGCGGAGCTGCGGGATTTTACGATTATGGCCCTTTAGGCGCCCCCTTAAAGAGGCGCATCGAGGACACATGGAGACAGTTCTTCGTCATTCAGGAGGGCTTTGCTGAGATCGAGGCCCCTACGATCGGCGTTGAAGGGATCTACCAGGCATCGGGCCATTTGAGCGGTTTCTCCGACCCGCTTACGGGCTGTAAGGAGTGCAAGGAGATCTACAGGGCTGACCACCTCATCAAGCACATCATCGAGGTTCCTGACGCCCTTTCCAATGAGGAGATCTACAGGGTCATCAAAGAGAACGAGATCGGCTGCCCCGAGTGCGGAGGAGAGCTGTCTGAGATCTACGAGTTCAACCTCATGTTCAAGACGGCGATAGGACCCGGAAACAAGATGGTCGGCTACTTGAGGCCTGAGACCGCTCAGGGAATGTTCATCAACTTCCCCCGCCTTTTGCGCTACTTCCGCGACTCCTTGCCCTTCGCGGCGGTGCAGATAGGCAAATCCTATAGAAACGAGATCTCTCCCCGCCAGGGCGTCATAAGGCTGCGGGAGTTCACCCAGGCCGAGGCCGAGATCTTCATCGATCCCAGGGACAAAACTCATCCCCGCTTCGGCGAGGTTAAGGACATCAGCATGAAGTTCTACTCTCAGGCAGCGCAGGAGAGGGGCGAGCAGGAGGAGATGACATTTGGCCAGGCCGTAGAGCGGGGAGTCATCGCTCACGAAACGCTGGCCTACTATGTGGCCAGAACTTACCAGTTCCTCCTGGCAGTGGGCGTCTCCCCGGAGCGCTTGAGGTTCAGGCAGCACAAGTCGGACGAGATGGCCCACTATGCGGCTGACTGCTGGGATGCAGAGGTCTTGCTGGACCGCCTGGGCTGGATAGAGATCGTGGGCGTGGCAGACAGGACGGACTACGACCTCATGGCCCACACCGCCCAGAGCAAGGTCAACCTCACCGTATTCGTGAACTACGATTCGCCCGTTAAGAGAGAGAAGCTGGTGGTCAAGCCGGATATGAAGGCTCTCGGACCGCGGTTCAAGGGCAAGGCCAAGGCAGTGGCCGACGCAATCAAGGCTCTTGGCCCCGAGGAGCTGAAGGGCGAGACGATAAAAGTAGTAGTAGACGGCGAGACAATTGAGATTGAGCCCTCTCTAGTCTCCTATGAGACAGTGGTTGAGGAGGTCAGGGGCGAGGAGATCGTCCCCCACGTCATCGAGCCATCCTTTGGCATAGACAGGATAATTTACACAGTGCTGGAGCATGCCTACTACGAGGATGCGGTGGATGGCGAGGCCCGGTCGGTTCTCAGGTTCAAGCCCGCGGTGGCCCCTATTGAGGTCGCTGTCCTGCCCTTAATGGACAGAAAAGAGCTGGTGGCTCCAGCCAGGAAGATCCTGGATGAGCTTCGCTGCCGGGGTCTGCGCGTTGATTACGACACCTCGGGCTCCATCGGCAGGCGCTACCGCCGCAACGACGAGGTGGGAACTCCCTACGACGTCACCATAGATTACGAGACCATAGAGCAGGGCACAGCCACCATAAGGGACAGGGACACAATGCGCCAGATCAGGGTTCCAGTCGATGGGCTGGCGAACAGGGTACAATCCCTGCTCTCAGGCTGTCTGAAGTTCGAGGATGCTGGCGCGCCTGTCGCTCCGGCCAAAGAGCAATAGGGAAAAGCATAGGGAAGGGCATAAGGAAGAGCGATAGGGCGTAGAGCTAAAGAACCGTCTTCAAGGTGAGACAGAAGTTGTGGAAGATCGACCCCCAGTGGCGCACAAAGCTTGTGCGGGAGATCAGGAGAAAGCTGATCCATTTAACCGGCCTCTCGGTCCCCTTAGGCATCCTGATCTTCGGCAAGATCTACACTGCAGCCATGATCGCCATCGCCCTGGTTGTAGCCCTGGTGCTGGAGGCGGGAAGGCTCAAGGGCAGAATACGCCTGCCCGAGGTCAGAGACCAGGAGCAGGACAAGGTGGCGGGCTATATCTACTACATCTTCGGCAGCCTGATCACTGTGGTCGTCTTCCAGCCCATGATCGCCGTAACTGCCATGCTCATGCTCTCCTTAGGGGATGCTGTGAGCGGCCTGGCGGGATCTGTCCTTGAGAACGCCAACGTGCGGGGCAGCAACCAGCGCTGGAGGATAAAGCCCTTTCCGATAGTCACCGCCATGTTCCTGACATGCCTGGCCATTGGCTATCTCTCTTCAGCCATAACCAACCTTCCCTTTCAGGTCTATCTGGCAGGAGCCGTTGGGGCAACAATAGCTGACTCTATAGCCCTCGTCTTTTATAACCGCGGCCTGGACGACAACCTTACCATTCCCATCTTCGCGGGCACCATGATGAGCCTGGTAGTCCTGGTGGGCTGATAGGCTGAGAAAGGTTTTTTAAAGTATGGGATTGTACCTCAACCCCGCTGGGCACAAGCGGCTCTAGCTGCTTGGTCAGAGAGAACAGGAGGTATGAGATGGATATTATTCTGCTCGGTCCACCGGGATCTGGAAAGGGCACACAGGCCAAGATGATCGCCGACAAGTACAAGGTAAAGCACGTCTCCACCGGAGACATCCTCAGGGAGAACGTTCGGAACGGCACGCCTCTAGGTGTTGAGGCCAAGAAGTACATGGATGCAGGAAAGCTCGTTCCCGACTCGCTCTTAATCGATATCATCAAGGACAGGCTGGCCAAGGACGATGTCAAGGCAGGCTGGATGCTGGACGGCTTCCCCAGAACCATGCCCCAGGCAGAGGCTCTGGACAAGATCCTGCCCGCACTGGGCCAGAAGATCGATGTAGTCTTGAACATCGATGTTCCCGACCAGGAGCTCATCAAGCGCGTGACTGGCCGCAGAATGTGCAAATGCGGAACCACGTATCACGTCCAGTTCAACCCGCCCAAGGTCCCCGGCAAGTGCGATGCCTGCGGCGCTGACCTCTACCAGAGGGCGGATGATACCGAGGAGACGGTCAAGCAGAGGCTCCAGGCCTACCACGCTCAGACCCAGCCCCTGATCGATTACTACAACAAGAGGGGAATTGTGAAGACCGTCCTTGGCGTGGGCGATATCAAGGCGATCTTCGGCGAGATTACAAAGGTTCTTGGATAAGATCTAGAACCTTCACACTTTTTTCTTTTCTTCCCCAATTGAATACATAATGGCAGCTTTCACAATTTTCAAGCAGATCGAAAGTCCCAATACAAAGCAGGCCAGGAAATTTCTCACCCAATGGCAAGGAGATGAAAAGCCAAGATGAAACCCGAAAACAAAGACCTTCTCAAAGCCCTTCTGGAGCAAAGCCCCTCCCTCCAGGAGGACATCTTCGATGACACCGAAAAGATGCTGGGCACTGTTCCATTCATCCTGCAGGTCATGGCCCGCCGCCCGGAGTTCATGATCTTCTCTTCCCTCAAGGACTTCTATGCCCTGCGCCCGAAAAGCCTGGATGCCAGGACCGCGGAGCTCCTGGCTGTGGCCGCGGCTGCGAGTGCAGGCGCAGATAGATGCCTGAAGGTGCACATGGCCGCAGCACACCGGGCCGGGGCAAGCGAGGACGAGATCCTGGATGCCATATTTATTGCGGCAATCATCGGCCAGACAAAAGTGCTGGCCTCGGCGCTGCGGACATTCCAGGGTTTTGAAGGCGGGTCGAAAGAGGAGTAGACTTGGCGAAAGAGATGGTAGGAATGAGTTCTCATCTGCAGAAAACCTTCAGATCTCTTGCCGTATAATTGAGAGAGCTTTTCTCACGCTTTCCCGCAACCGGGAACATTTTTATTCAACTTCTGAGCAGGGCTTCAGCTATGATACTTGTCTATTCTCTAGGCGGCTCCATCCTGGCAGGCCGTGATGCAAAAAGCCTGCAGGAGTACGCAGATGCCCTCAAGCAATTGTCGCAAGAGCACAGAATCTTCGTAGTCGTGGGCGGCGGTCGCATCGCCCGCGAGTACATCGAGAAAGCGCGCGCCCTTGGTGCAAGCGAGCTCTTCTGCGATCAGATAGGAATAGGCGCCACCAAGCTCAACGCCATGCTGCTTGTCGCCGCCCTGGGCGACGCCGCGCCCCAGGAGATTCCCGCCTCTTATTCCGAGGCAGCTGAGTCCACACACAGGATTGTGGTGATGGGCGGCCTCTCACCTGGCCAGACCACAGATGCAGTCTCGGCAATGCTTGCAGAGCGCGTTCATGCCCATAAGCTGATCATAGCCACCTCGGTGGACGGCGTCTACACTGCAGATCCAGAGATCGATCCTTCTGCAAAGAAGATCAAAGTCATGACGCCTCGCGCTCTCGTTCGCATGGCCATGGAGACTGAGATGAAGGCTGGATCGAGATCGCCCATCGACCCATTGGCGGCCAAGATAATCGAGCGCAGCAATATCCCCACGGCCGTAGTCCTGGGAAGCAAAATAGAAAATCTAAAAAAAGGAATTTTCGGGGATCACGAAGGAACGGAGATCAGGCCGGAGTGAGCGACCTGATAAGGTCTCCCGGAGTGATTATCCCCCATAGCACGCCTGACTCGGATACCACCAGCTGGCTGGCGCCCGTCCGGCCGAGCATCTTTATGGCCTCGTAGATGGGCTCTTCAGAGTCAATGGTCAGGAAGCCGCGGGTCATGATCTCCTTGACCTCCTGGTTGGTCCTGCCGTCCGCCACAGCGCGAGTTACGTCTACCAGGTTGATAAGTCCTGGAGAGCTGTCGTCCACCAGGGCTTCCTGCACGCCATTATGTACCAGAATGCGCGAGGCCTCCTGAAGGAGGCGCTTGGCGGGATGCGCACGGCGCGGCGGGCAATCTTCTTGATGGAGACTTTAGGTACGGAAATCATCTCCTCGATGTGTAGGATGAGCCTGCTCATGGTGTCGTCCCTTCCCAGCACTGTGCCCCTGATGTAGAGCTTGTTGACGGGTGTCGGGCCCACCTCTATCTCGTCTCCAATATTGAAGTCCCTGATATTGCCGATGACCCTTATCACGCCGTCGCACTGGTTGGAGTGCATGACCTTGTTGAAGACTATCTCGCTCGCAGTCGCGCCCTCAACCAGGACTCCGTTCCTGATGACGGGCACCTCCACTACATCGCCCGTGGCATCGATGTTGAGCGCCTCGTAGGCTGCACCCGTGGCCCTGTAGCCTCCTTTTGGACCGGGAACTCCTTCCACCAGGTTCAAGGCCTTCAGGGATTGCATCTGGTTCCTTATGGTTCCTGGGTTGCGGTCTATCAGCTCGGCGATCTCCTCGCCCTTGACCGCCCGCCCCTCTACACGGTGAATGTTGATCAGCGCGGTTAATATGTCTCTTTGGACTGGAGTTAATTCCATAATTCGATCGGACATTGTTCATGATTAATGTCCTATATAGATTTATTGATCCTCTAATGGTTAAACAAAAATTTATTTTGAATCGAATCGACTTTTGGGCTGCAATAAAAATAGCAATTCATCCTTAAATCGGAATAAAAACTCAATCTTTGCGAACGGGGCAGCTTCTGCTTCCCCCGTATGGAAGTCGGCCCATTCGCTGCCATATCTTCCTTATCGGCTCCTGGTAGATGCTCCCGCAGTTCTCTTGCAGGCAGGCGCAGGGGTAAACCTCGCCTGCGGGGGTAATGTGCATCCAGCTCTTTCCCGCGAAGCATCCGAAGAGCTTGTAGGCCTCGGGAACAGAGAATATCCTTGGCGCTCCAGCAGATGAGACGAAGCTCTCCAGGCCTATGTGGTCCTCTTTCGTCAGGGAGACCTTCCCTTTGCCCGACCACCTCCCAGTGGCCGCCACCTCGAAGAAGGTAAGCTCATGTGCTCCTTTCTCTTTTGCCAGGCGGTGGAACTCCTGAAGGTGCTGTATGTTCTCTCTTCTCAGAACGACGTAGATATCTACCAGAAGCCCTGCCTGAAGGGCAGCTTCCACTGCCTCCATGGCATCCTTGAAAACCCCATGCCGGCCGCGCATGGTGTCGTGCTCCTCCTGGACGGGCGAGTCCAGGCTCACGTTAACGGCGTAAAGTCCGGCCTCCTTCAGACGTCGAGCAAGAGGTGCGGTGAATCCCGCGCCCGAGGTGAACAGTGTGGAGATTGCCCTCTCGTCCACCGCCCCCACAAGCTCTGGAAGCTCTCGGTAGAGCGCCGGCTCTCCACCGTCGAAGATGACTAGAGTCGTTCCCATATCCAGTATCTGACCGATGATATCTTTGACAGTCTCTGGAGGAAGGCGGAGCTTTCGGCCGCTGTCCGGCAGGGCGCAGTGGATGCAGCGGTTGGGACACTCCTCGGTTATGGATATTGTCACCTGGTCTGGAGTTCTTATGCCCATCTGTGCTCTCATGCGGCTTTGCGCCAGGCGGTCGAATGCCAGGCTAGGGACAGGAGGAATCCAGGTGGATAGATAGAGCTTTTCATCTGCACAGGCCGGGATCTGGCCGTCGATCAATCCAACGGCGGACTTTATTCCCGGAAGGATCGAGAGAAGGCCGCCGACCTTTACCCTGACCTTGCCTTCCTCTAAGGTGGCCTCTGCCCTAAGCAGGGGGTTATGGTATAGTCTGTAAGATCTCTGCTCTGTCTTCTCAGTAAACGTCATCGGGCTCAAAGACCTTCTCACCCACGATTTTGCCGTCTATGGTGCGGTAGAAGCACGACCTGTAGCCGGTATGGCAGGCTCCGCCCTCCTGCTCCACCAACAGCAGTATGGCATCCTCATCGCAGTCCACGCGTATCTCTTTTATTCGCTGGAAGTGTCCCGAGGACTCTCCTTTCAGCCAGAGCTTCTTTCGGGACCTGGACCAGTAATGGGCAATTCCAGTCTCTCGCGTCTTTTGTAGAGCCTCGTCGTTCATGTAGGCCAGCATCAGCACCTCCCCTGTCTTCCAGTCCTGTGCCACTGCCGGAATCAGCTTCTCCATAGGCTTCATAGGCTCCATGGGTTCCATGAGGGAAGTGAGGGATATATCCTATAAAGCACTAACCTAAAAGGAATGAAATGCGTCACCTGCAAGGGCCGGGGCCTCTGCGGCCGGCCGGTCTGCCCAATTCTTCGAAGGCTGGAGGAGATATCTGCCCTGCCCAAAATTGGGAAACGCATGGAAGGGCTCTCGCCTCCTGAGGTCTTCGTGGGCAGGCAGGGATACCCAATGGTTCGTGCCGGGCCGATGCTTCCCGCCAGCGAGACTGTTGCTCAGCCATCCCTTGGAATGGACATAGGAGAGATAATCGCCCTTAGGTCCTCCTTGGTCCGCTCCGAGGCCAGAATGGAGGTGAAAGAGGCATCTATTCCGGGGCGGCTGCTGGAGAGCTGCCAGCAGATGGCCATGTCCTCTGCGCCAGTGGGGGCCGAGGTCGCGTTCCTCAAGCCGCCCAAAGGAAAGCTCCAGTTCGATGGAGTCCTCTCGCCCTCAGGCCCCTCAGGTGAGCTGAAAGGATTGGAGATCACTACCAACCCTCTCATCCCCCGGAAGGTGGACCAAATAGTTGCGGATAAGGACGTTTTAGCCGCCGATGCAGTGGGTGAGCTTTACTCCTCAGGCATAGACACAGGGCACATCTCCCGGCTGCTCTCCTTAGGCCTCCTTGGCAAGAGGAGAAAGCTCGTTCCGACGCGCTGGTCCATTACAGCCTCGGACGACATGGCAGGTAAGGCCCTGAAGGATACGGTAGTCGATAAGCCGCTGATAAGCGACTTTCAGCTCTACAGCGGCGAAGGCCTGGGGAACCATTTCGAGATACTTCTTCTGCCGAGAACTTACAGCTTCGAGCTGATAGAGATCTGGATGTCTGGATCTCTATGGGCTCCTGAGAGCTGGATAGGCTCGGACAGCGAGGGCCTGCGAGATCGGAAGGAGTACAGCTCTCTTGCCGGAGGCTACTATGCCGCCCGCCTGGCGGTGCTGGAGCATCTCGCCAAGACGGGACGGCAGGCTTCTGCCCTGGCAGTTCGGGAGATCTCGGAGGACTACTGGGCTCCTCTGGGTGTATGGGTGGTAAGGGATGTGGCACGCAAGGCTCTAAGCGAAGTTCCGAAGACCTTCTCCACCCTTGATGAGGCTGTAGATGGGATGGGCAGCAGGCTGAAAACACCTCGCAGTAAATGGAAGAGTTGTTCTCATTTGACATCGGGGCAATTCCAGTCAAGCCTGGCGAATTTTTTCTAATTTCTATATGCATCTTACCAAAAAAAGTATATCTAATCGCCGCATAATAATATGGTGAGGTTAGTATAAGGTGAGTGATTTTGAATGTATGGTGGAAGCGATTGGAACCCTGCCCCCAGAACCCATAAGGGCAGGTACCCTACGGCTGATATAGATCGCAGCGATGAGGAGTGGTTCAGAGGCGGCCTAGGAAATATGGTCCGGATGTTCGGGTCCGATCTGCCCAAGGAGTTCGAGAAGCTGACAAGAACTGTTCAGGGCCCAAAGAGTGATGTCCGGGAGAGGGTAGGCCCCTTTGTCTACGGTTTCTCCTATACTCAAGAGCCCGGCAAGGAGCCGATATTTCAGGAGTTCGGGAATATCAGGCCGTCCTACAGGGGCATAGAACCCACTCAGGGAAGGGAGCCCTTAGCGGATATTCGCGATAAAGGAGATTTCTATGAGATCTCAGTCGAGCTTCCTGGAGTGGATAAGGATGATATAACGCTCGATTTCTACGACGACAGCTTTGTGTTGAATACTAAAGGAGATAAGAGATATCACGGACGATTTGTCCTCTGGCATGAAGTGGACCCGAATAAAGTAAAAGCCTCATACAAAAACGGAATTCTGGAAATAACTGTTGAGAAGAAAGAGGAATGGAAGCATGAGGCACTAAAGGGAACCAGCATAGCCATAGAGTGATTGTCTGCAGAGTGATTGCATATAGAACGGTTTTCTCTTGAAGATCGAATTAAAGTTTTGGAGGATTGAAAGAGATGTGGGGAAGAAAGCGCCCATCGATATTCGATATATTGGAGAACTTTATGCAGGGATCTCCCTTCGGGCGAGAGGAATCTGAAGAGGATTGGTTCAGAGCCCCCTTCGAGGAGATGATCAGAAGGTTCGATGAAGAGATGGAGGAGATGCCTGAGGAGTATAAAGGCCTGGTCACTGAGGAGAGGACACCGGAGGGTGTCAGCCGCAGATACGGCCCCTTTGTCTACGGTTTCTCATGCACAGCCGAGCCCGGCAAGGAGCCGGTATTCCAGGAGTTCGGGAATATAAAGCCCTCTTACCGGGGAATTGAGCCCTCAGGGGGTCGGGAGCCTCTTGTTGACGTCATGGATGAGCAGGATAAGTACAGGATCTTCGTCGAGCTTCCTGGTGTTGAGAAGGAGAAGGTCAAGCTGGACGTAGCCGAGAAGAGCGTTCAGATCAGGACCGAGGATGAGAAGAAGTTCCATAAGAGGATAGAGCTTGAATCTCCTGTGGACGCAGACAGCACCAAAGCATCCTACAAGAACGGCGTGCTCACAGTGGAGCTGATGAAGAAAGAGCAGCCCAAGGGCAAGGAAGTCAAGGTAGAGTAAACTCGGGTAGAGCATAATCAAATGGCGGGCACGCTGGCGGTTGCCCTTAACGCTGCGCGCCAGTTTACCCGGCAGCATTCTCATCCCCTTAAACCTGTAAGCGACAGTTACCCGCAGTAGGTCTGCTCCCTTCCGGGCCTGGACCGTTGCCTGCAATTATGAGACGCGAGGCTTCCCTCAGGAAGGCCCACGGACCGATGCTATCCCTACAGGACGGAGAATCATTGTCAGCGACTGGACTGAGCATGCAGCGCACAAAGTCTTCCGCCAGCTTCGCCCCCCGCTTTTCGACGATTTCGGGTTACAGGTGACGCCGAACCACCCGGACTGCCCGCCACTTTTAACATTGAGTTCGGTAGCAATAAATGTAACGGAAAAAGAGGGGACAAAATTTTATGGAAGAAGACCTAGCAAGCAATGTCGGATTCATCATGGGCAACAAGCAGCGCGAGAGGATCGTACAGGTGCTGGGCTCCAAGGGAAAGATGGCTGCAGAGAAGGTCGCTAAGGTGGAGCATATCCCTCTGCCCTCAGTGAAGAGAATTCTGGAAGAGCTGTCCAAGCGAAAGATTGTGGCAGAGAACGAGGGAATGTGGTGTTTGACAGATGCAGGGCTTACCATTGAGAGGGAGATGAAGAAGAGGGCCTGAGCCTATGGATGTCATGGAGGCCATAAGGGGCAGAAGGAGCATCCGAAGCTTCATGGACCGTCCTGTCGAGGAGGAGAAGCTAAGCGCTGTTCTGGAGGCAGGGCGCCTTGCGCCTTCGGCCAGGAACTTGCAGGACTGGAGGTTCGTAGTAGTAAGAGACCCTGCCACTCGAAAGAGGCTTGCTGAGGCCGCAAGGAACCAGGAGTTCGTGGGCCAGGCCCCTGTCGTCATCGCAGCCTGCGGGACCTCCGACATGGTCATGACCTGCGGCCAGCTGGCGTACGCTCTGGACGTGGCAATAGCCGTGGATCACATGACTCTGGCTGCCTTCTCCTTAGGTCTCGGAACATGCTGGATCGGGGCCTTCTACGAAGAGTTGGTGAAAGAGATCCTGGGGATACCGGAGCAGATAAGGGTCGTGGCACTGCTGCCTCTGGGCTACCCTGACCAAGCGTCAAGGCCCACGCCTCGCAAAAAGCTGGATGAGATTCTGGCCTACGAGAGATGGTAGATGGCAGTGTAGGCTTAAGTCACGAGGAGGTGCTCCAGCTTCTCCACGCACCTCCAGGTCAGGATTAGCTGGGCGACGCCGATGGCATTGACGTACTCCTGGCGGCGATCGCTTATGACTGCATAAGTTCCCAGGCTCTCGCCGAGCTTTCTCTCCAGACTGTCGACCATTGCCTGGTGTATCTCGCCGTCGATGGTCATGATACCCACCTTTTTGCCGTAGTAGTCGTCTCTCTGGAACTCTATGGAGAACTCGTGCTCCGCTGAGCGCAGTATCTTGCTTAAGTCAATGGTCAGATCCACCTCAGACACGGGCTGCTCAAGCATCTGCTGAATGAGGCGCACAGAGTACCATTCCGGCGCTGTCCCCGTCTCCAGCGGGGAAGGATGAAACCTGGACTCCTGGATCTTGACCACCATCTCTGCATAGATCTTCTGGATATCCACGTAGAGCTTGTAATCGGGCTCGCGCTGCAGTATCTCGGCCATGACCTGCTCCGGCGCGTAGCCGCGGTCGCACACGTCCCTCCTCACCTTCCAGAGCCTCTTCACCTGGCGGGATGGGTCCACGAAGATCTTGAAGTCGATTGCGCTTCGCAACCGCTCTGTGTAAAATGGATGCAGCCCCTCTATTATGATCACAGGAGCCGGCCCAAAGGGCGTTGTCCCCTTAATCTCGCCGTTGCTGTGGTCGTAGGCCGGCTTCTCTATGCTCTCGCCGCGCTTTAAGGCCTCCAGGTGGTCGGCCAGGAGGTCGAGGTGATTGGCAGCGGGGTTCAAGGGCGTGATGCCCATCTCCTTCCTCTGCCTTCTGTCCAGGCTGTGGTAGTCATCCATGGAGAAGGCAGCAACCATCTCCTCCCCAAGTATTCTCTTTATGCCGCTGGAGAGCGTAGTCTTGCCGGATCCGCTGTCGCCGGCCACGCCGAAGATGAAGACCCTATTAGATTCTTTTATTCTTTCCATTAGCGATGGCATGAGCTGTATTTGCCTCCCATTCATCATCTTTTACTATTCATCCAATTTCTATCAGGGGATAGATATTCCTGGCCCAAAGAGATGGCTCTAGTCTACGTGTCTGAAGGGACGGATTGCCGTTGAGTTCTCTCCCTGGATGAATATTCCCAGATGAATCTGCTCTACAGTATCAGATTCATACCAGCCCCTAGGATTATGCCATCGTTCTTCAAACTCCTGGCGAGACATAAAGCCTCGGCTGCCCAGAATGTAGGGGTCCTCAAAATAGACATTCTCATCATCCATGCCTATTACAACCATCCAGTGGCCGTCAACCCAGTCATCAGACCAGGACACATTCCCTGTAGCGGGGCTCCTCCAGGCCTGGCAGTCCACTATTACAGGAACGCCCTGGTGAACGGATGGCTTCTATCTCTTCTTGTGTCAGGTTCTCTCTGTACTCTGCATTCAACCCCATCTCGCGTGCCACTCTAAGGATATCCTCAGGGTAAGTCCCTGAATCAGGATCGGTGTTGAGAATCTCCATTAGTCCTCCTCTCCCACATCACGGCCCCAGTAGTTGAGGACCGCCTGAAGAGCTGCAGCCCCGCAGGAGTACTCGGTGCTCTGGCGCGTATCTGGCACGCCGGCCAGAAGGGCTCAGGGCCTCGACTTCCCGGAGCATCGTTTACTGACTGAGCCAACTGAGCACAGGCATCGGCCAAGATGAGCAAGGCAATCAATTGCAGAATAAGCGATCTCATAGCCGCAAAAGAGATTTAAATCTATATAATTTTTGTCAAGTCATTTGTTCTGCTTCTCGAGAACCAGGTCCTCGAACTCGATGGGGTCGTAAATGCCCTCAAGCTCTCTCTTCTCGATTATAGCCGTCTCCTCCACGCGCTCCAGCTTGGTCTCTCCGTCCACGATGACTGCAGAGTGGGTTCTGGCTACAGTTGAGAGGCTGCTCATGAGCCTGGCCTTCTTGAGCATTGTCTGAGAGAACTTGGAGACGCCTGTCAGCACCACCAGATTCTCGTCTCTGGTTATTGCGTTGAAGGGCGCCTGAGCTGTTGGGAAGACCTCGAATCCAATCTCTAAAAGCAGCCGAAGAGTGTTATCCGTCACCTGCTCAGGCTCGCCTTCCAGAGGGCCTGATGCAAAGGGGTCCACCGGCTCGATCAGCTCCTGCTCGAAGATCTCCTCCAGCTTGATGGCCACGTCGATGGATGTGTCCATATCTTCGGTCTCGTACTTGGATATGGTGCGCCTGGAGACGCCAAGCTCAGAGGCCAGCGCGCCCAAAGAGATGCCGCGCTCAAGGCGCAGCTGCCTCATCCTGATGCCGTCTATGCGCACGTAGAGGCCGCCGTGGGCTGCATAAACCAGGGGAAGCGCGCCCTCAAGCAGACAGTCTGCAAGAGTGGGAAGGCTTACAGTTGGTATTCCGTACCTGAAGTAGACTGCACCCCTCTCCAGGTACTGGTCGCGGCTCTTCTCTCCAACTAATAGAGGGCATCCCAAAAGGTGGTTGGCAAGGCGTCCTATCTCCATCGCCGTCCTCCCGTTTAAGCCGTCGATATTGGTGAGTACCTTGAACAGAAGCAGAAGCTCGTCTTTCCTAGCAGCCAGATCGAAGCTTCTCGGACGGAGGTAGCACCGCGCCGAGATGTCGAACCCGGCCTGCATCAGAACCTCTACCACGCGCTCGGCGAGAAGTTCCTTATCCATCATTATATATCTCTGTTCGACCGCTATTTAAGTCTGACCATGTTCGTTGGAATAGACGATACCGATTCTGAACGAGGGCTTTGCACAACCTATCTTGCAGCCGTGCTCATGGACCGGCTGAGGAGCTTGGGCGATATGAAAGGCCTGCCAAAGCTTATACGGCTCAACCCCTGCGCCCGGTTCAAGACCCGCGGCAATGCTGCCATTGCCTTCGAGTTCGAGACCGACCGGCCGGAGAAGGCCAGAGATCTGGCACTCCAAACCGTCCTGGAGCTGTCCGACCTCTCCGGAGAGAACACCAACCCCGGCCTGGTGGTGGCCGATAGAGGTAACTCCTCAGATGAGGGCTTTTTATCAAGAGGGCAGTGACGGAGATCCTGCAGATCGCCGAGGCAAGAGACCTTCTGGATGCCGAGGGCATCTGGTATCGCGGCTTGAAGAAGGGCCGGGGGCTGATAGGGGCACTTGCGGCCGTTGGAGCGGAGCTTCCGGACTTCACCTACGAGCTGATCGCCTACAGGGAGCGCCAGCGCTGGGGCACACAGCGCCAGATCGACGCAGCGTCCGTTTGGGAAGCAGACGCCCTGACCTATCCCCTGACCTGGGACACTGTCGACCATCATAATAACAGGATCGTCTTTGCCCCCCATTCCAGAAGACCCCGTCCTCTTCGGCATACGGGGGAGCAATCCAGAGGCCATAGAGCAGGCCTTTCAGGTCATCAAATCTGAACCTTGGGAGAGGAGAGTGCTCTACAGGACCAACCAGGGCACAGACGCTCACATTCTGGAGGGCGAGATCTCCAGTGTTCAGGATAGCCAGAGCTACCGTCTGCAGGGCACGGTGACAGAGCCTCCGCGGGCAATCGAGGGCGGCCACCTCTTCTTATCCCTGCAGAACTGTAAAGAGCGATTGAACTGCGCCGCCTTCGAGCCCACCAA
The DNA here is from genome assembly GCA_963847095.1 of Methanotrichaceae archaeon. Classification (GTDB taxonomy): domain Archaea; phylum Halobacteriota; class Methanosarcinia; order Methanotrichales; family Methanotrichaceae; genus CAWJYS01. The sequence continues at coordinate 200,300 of CAWJYS010000005.1, forward strand.
GAATTTCCGCGGCGTGGTCAAGAAGCTCCTTCCGGGCGACGAGGTGGCGGTCTATGGCGCGGTGAGGGATGGGACTCTCAACCTGGAGAAGATGAACGTGCTCAGGCTGGCAGAGCAGGAAGCTCTGGTTGCGCCCCTCTGCCCGCAGTGCAACCGTCGCATGGAGTCTGCAGGTAAGGGCCAGGGCTACAGGTGCAGGCGCTGCAAGACCAAAGCAGAAGGCCGAGAGCGCAAGTTGTTGACACGGGATCTGAAGACTGGCTTCTACGAGGTGCCACCATGTGCCCGCAGGCATCTCTCTAAGCCTTTGGTACGCATGTTGGGCGAGATGGTCCATCCCAGCAGATGATCTATAGGCCGATCCTTAACGATTATTAATATCGTTGCTTAAAAATAGGATGGGTGGCGTGGCCACCCGATCAGATCCTTTTGACTTTTTGAGGTTTACTTCTTGAAAGCGCCTTCCAGTGGCGGGATGACCTGCTTCTTACGGGAGAGGACCTTCTCCTTGTAGATGGAGTTGTTGGCTATCTTTCCACCGAAGGCCTTCTCGAATCCCGCTGCCGCAGCTGCGTCTCCCACGAATAGGATGTCGCTGGACTCCTTCATGACGTCTGTGAGCATCAGGACGACCATGTTCAGCTTCTCGGCATCCTTCATTTTATTCATCTCATCCAGAATTGCCTTCCTCTTGGGCTCCAGGTCTTTTACGTCCATGACCTCTATCTGGCCGACGCCAGCCTTGGTGCCGGAGAAGTCGAACTTCTTGAAGTCGCCCGTGAGTATGTCCTTTGCAGACTTGGCTGAGATGTCGCTCTTGGCTTTGAGCAGCTCCATGCCGAACTTCATTGGGTCAACGCCCGCGATCTTGGCCAGCTTCTCGACGGCAGCCTTGTCGCGCGGAGTGCAGGTCGGGGACTTGAAGAGCACAGTATCGGTGAGGATGGCAGACATCATCAGGCCGGCCATCTCCTTGCTGATGTTCACCTTGTTCTGCTCGTAGAGGTTCGCGATGATTCCGCCGGTCGCGCCCACGGGCTCGTTGAGGAAGAATATGGGCTTGCCGGTGGCAAGGCCGCCGATCTTGTGGTGATCAACGATCTCGACTATGTTCTCCATGCTGAGCTTGTCCACTGCCTGGCCCATCTCGTTGTGGTCCACAAGAATGACCTTCTTGTCGGTGGCATCGGTGAGCTTCTCTGGATAGGGAACTTTGAAGTAATCCAGCAGGAACTTAGTCTCGTTGTTGATGTCTCCTGCCGCCGCGGGAACGGCCTCCTTCATTCCGAGAGCGTTCTTCAGGTTCGCGTATGTTATTGCAGAGGTTACAGAATCGGTATCCGGGCTCTTGTGCCCAACTACATAGATCTTGTCGGTCAAACCAAGCACCTCAGCATTGTTAATGTAGAACTTCGACTTAAAGCTTACTAGGCTTGCCCGACTGACATAATCGCAAAACTTAATATGTCTTATGCGATAACTTTATAAAGCATCGCGTCATATAGAGGACGTCCTTTTTAGAGGACTGACACGAGCTTAAACGTTGTTTTGCTGTGAGTGCCGGTGCAAGGAAAGGACTACAGGCCGCGTTGATAGGTCCTTATGGTAGGATACTGACTAATGTCTACCTATGACCATGAGACAACCCAAATGCGGTACAGACGCCCGCTGCGAGGGTTACTGGGCCGACTGCGGAAAATCCAGCGAATGACGTCCCGGAGTTAGTATCGGGCGACAACTCAATTCTATATTATTATCTATAATATTAATTAGCGGTAGCTTAATAGCGATAGCTTAATCATCTTTTCAGACCTAGCCTTAAGGGTGAAAGGCCTTCTCATCACACTAGAAGGGATCGACGGCTCAGGAAAGAGCACTGTCTCTCGCCTTTTGGCCCGAAATCTTAGCCAGGCACTGCCAAGCAGCGCCTGGTCTTCACGGCAGAGCCGACGAATGGGGAGACGGGACAGATTTTGAGGGCGCGCCTCTCTCAGACTTCGGACTGGAACGAGGAGATTTCTAAGGCAAAGAGGATGGAAGAGCTCTTTCTCTTCATGGCCGACCATGCCGATCACCTTTCCAGAATAGTCATCCCATCTCTGCAGGAGGGAGCTATTGTGATATCAGACAGGTACGCCGATTCCACTGCAGCGTACCAGGGCGTCACATTGAGGGGGATAGTCCCCGATCCAGTGGAATGGATTCAAAGCCTCTGCCGCCCATGGAATGTCCTTCCAGATCTCACAATCGTCTTTGCCCTTGACCCTGCATTGGCCCTGAGAAGAATTGAGTCCAGAGCCAGCGCCGAGAAGTTCGAGAGGGCGGAGTTTCTAAGAGATGTGGATGGAAACTTCCGGCGCCTCGCGGAGAATGAGCCAAAGAGGTTCGTTCTAATGGATGCCGGCCGGAAGATCGAGGACGTGGCAAAAGTTGCTCTTTCTCTGATCCTCGGGAAGGTCGGGCTCTCAGTCTGAGTTCTTGGCCAGGGCCAAATCTACCAGCCTCCTGGCCCAGGCAAGTTTCTTGTGCTTGCGCGGCGTCACTGTGGGGTCATCGAAATCGAAGCCCAATAGCTCAATCGTTGCTGCGCCCATCTCCTTCGCGAGGAAGACACATCTGTCGCCGTCTGTAAATCCTCCGAAGTTGTAGACGTTCTCCAGCGGCCTGGATTGAGTGGTCCCCACGACTCTTCTCAGCTGCGGCACATATCTTTTCAGGGCATCCAGGTTGTCGCCGTGAGCATGGACTACTATCAATGAACCCAGATCGTGGGCGCGCAGGATCTCCGGAAAAGGCCCATCAAGGTCTGTCACGATTATATCAGGCACGATTTCCTTCATTAGCAGCACTGCTGCAGCCCCATCTGCGGCTATGAATATGTAGTCGTCTTTTCTAGAGGGTTTTTGAAGGGACTCGATATCCTTGGCGAGCTTTGGGGCGTTGCCGCAGACGACGACGTCTTTGCTGGCTATCCGCGCGCGGGCTTCTCTGAGGATAGGCTCGGATGGGGGAAGCATCCGGGAGAGAATTTCAGCTGCCTCTTCGTCCCTTTCTCGGGAGAAGCCGAAGTCCTCCAGGATCTCGCGGTATATGGGCTCCCATGAATCGAATTGCATGATAGTGCCTTATTTTAGAGCGGTTAAGGCTTTTTCCTGTGGGTGAACTCTTTGTGGGCTTTGTGCTCTTTGTGGTTGAATCTCGTTTGGTAGCAACAAGACAAAACTAAATTCACCACAAAGGACACAAAGAGCACAAAGAACGCACAAAGACGATTTTCATTATCATAGTGCCCTCCGGGCATGGGGGTTTCGTTGTGCCTTTGTGGTGAAGTCGTAAGTGTCCACCACAGAAACACAAAGGCACGAAATGATTGAAAACCCAAGGGTGTTCTCTGATATTTCTTTGCCCGCATAAAACAGCGAAGAGCCTTCTCTTTTAAACGCGAAAGGGAATCTGAAAACTGGATATATGCGCCTGAAGAAAAAATAAAGAAGAGGGGGGAGTTAAATCCCCTTTAAGGATAGACCCTCGGCCACTGGGCCTGGGTGGGGGCCTTGAAGCAGGTGCAGTCAAAGACGCCCTTGGTGCTCTTGCCGAAGCCCTTCTGGTCCCTGTAGTTCATGGTGTCCCAACCGCCGAAGCAGCAGGGCAGCCAGTCCTCAACAGCCTCTACCCGCTTGTAGGGCACCTCGAGAGTCATGTTCTTCTCTATGTGGTAGGTTCCCCAGTAGTCCTCATCGATCTCGATAGAGGGCTTCTTCCAGGCAGTAATATCGCAATTCTGGATTAACGACATCAGCTGTGCCTGGCATGCTGGCGAAGTTTGAAGACGCCTGCAGCACGCCGATATGGGCCTTACCGTCAGTTACATCCTCGACGATCTTCATGTTGGTGTAGCCGACGCCTTCCCAGACTGGGTCGTAGGTGTAGTTGACCTTCTCCTTGGCAGTGATCTCCAGCTCCTTATCCAGGGCGTGAGCGTACTCAACCTCGTGGTGCATGGAGGTTGCAGCACGGTAGTTCTTTACCCAGGTCTTCTCCTTCAGGAGAGAGCTGTAATCCAGGGGGTTAGCTGCATAGTAGCCGTTGCCCACAGCGATCCTCATGGGGGCATAGACCATGGCGACGTCTTCCTTGAACTGGATGCAGTTCTGGTCGAAGTCGTTCCAGTCGGTGTCGTAGGGATGGCTGGACCTGTTCAGTTCCTGTGTGACTAAAGTGGCCTCGTTGTCAATGGAGCCGCTTCCGTGCGCGTAGTTCTTAATGGCCAGGTTCCCGGCCTTGGCATACAGGTAAGTCATGAAGTAGCCGTTGCCCTGGACGCTCTGTTCAAAATTAAAAGTTGTATTACTCTCTTGTTTGGCAGACGGGTATTTCATGTAGTCATTCCACGTAGTACCCGGATTTGCTGCATATACTGCGTTTGAGCCTAAGAGCATAACTAGGACCAACGCTGCTATAATAATCTTCTTCAGATCAATCCCTCCATCTAAAGCGAATAACGCTATTATCTTTAATGATTCTGTTTTCTTTAATGCAACCCACCTATTTTAATCTGTTGATTGCTGTATATATGCGCAGTAAGAATTCTGTACTGCCGATGGCGATTTTCTGGCCTGCGGAAGTCTCATTTTGCCTGGCGGGCGCGGCCCTTTATCTCTAAGGGCGCGAGCTGTTCTTCTATGCTGTGACTTCCGTGGCTGCTGGCCCTGAGGCACTCTCAAGTGTGGTCTTAATGTACGAGAAATTCTCTTCAAAAAATGCTATTCAGCGTTTCAACTGCAGTAATATAATTAATATATGTTCGAAATTCAGGCATTCCATCAGCAGCCCGAAAAACTTCATGAGAAAAGACCCGATTTCTGAACGTGTAACCAAAAGATTAATACGTTAAGGGCATCTGGATATGTTGCAGCATGCCCACTCTTATCGATCTTATGAGAAGGTTATCTTTTAGTAACACCCATCATATTGGAGCTGCATCGCTCCAGCATAGATAATGGTTATCTATTTAGATACACGTAGATCATGAGGTCTATAGAGGCGCATGCGAGAAACCCCACCATGTATAGTGCCAAAAGAGCGCTTAAGCCCTCCGGACAAAAGGTCCGGAACGGGACGAAACCCCAGCCTTGTGCTGGAACAGGAGGACAAACGGGGGATGCTGGCAGAACTTGAAGATAAGAAGGTCAAACTTAGGCAGGAGTCCCTTTCATTTAAGGACAGACGCAGCCAACTGAACGCCGAGGCGAGCAAATGGGCCGCCAAGAGGAATGAGCTGAACAAGGCCACTAAAGAGCTGATCGAGAAGGCCCAGGAGCTGAAGAAGCTGCGGGATGAGAATAACAAGAATGTGGCCGAGTCCAAGAAGCTGCGGGACGAGTATAACGAGAAGACCAACGAGCTGTACGCAGGGATCGACGACATCCGGAAGAAGTACAACCTCACAGGCGAGAGGTCCATAAAGGATCTGCGCAGAGAGATAGATCACCTGGAGTTCCGGCAACAGACCGAGGTCTTAAGCCCCGATAAAGAGAAGCAGCTTGTGGACAAGATAGCTTCACTGCATTCTGAGTTTAGGAGCCGCAAAGAGCAGCTTGAGAAGAACGAAGAGCTGAGAAAGCTCCTGGATGAGGCTCAGGCTATGAGAGACGAAGCCTCTACGCACCATGAGCAGGTGACTAAGTTCGCAGAGCTGGCTCAGGAATACCACGACCAGATGATCGGCACCTTCAAAGAGGCTGATCAGACCCGTGCCGAGGCTGATGCCGCCCACAAGGAGTTCGTGAAGGCTCAAGAGGCAGCGGACGAGCAGCATAAGGAGTTCATAAGAACTCAGAGGGAAGTCCGCGACTTCGAGAAGGTCATCGTCGGCCTCAAGAAGAAGAACCGGGACACAAAGGAAGATCGCGCCAAAGAGGTCGCCAAGCGCGAGGCAGAAGAAATACTTACCCACTTCAGGCAGGGCGAGAAGCTGGATACAGCCGATCTGCTTAGGCTCCAGCGTGCTGGCCTGGTGTGATTGGCAAAAGCAGCAGGCTGCCCCCTTAATTTTACTCATTTGGGCTGGTAGAATCGCTAAATGTGCTCGTTGATCCATATGTTCAGAATAATCCTCTCGCGCCCCGCGGGATGGACGATTTCAACCCAGACGTGATAGCCGTAACTCACGGACATGCCAATCACCTCGGGGACGCAGGGGATATCGCCCGTCGGTCGGGTTGTCTTGTGATCAGCACTCCAGAGATCTCCCGGCATCTCAAGGGTCTTGGAGCCAGGGCTGAAGGGATGAACATCGGCGGCTCTTTTAGGGCTGGAAAGAGCGTCTTTCATATGACTTATGCATTGCATTCTTCAGGAATTATAGAATCCGGTCATCCCTCTACGGAGGTTAGGCTGCCGGCTTTATAATAGATGACGGCGTAAGAGTATATCATGCCGGCGACACAGAGTATGTTTAGCAACATGAATCTCATAGGCGAGCTTAGGCCAGAAGCCGCACTGCTCCCAATAGGCGACAGGTTCACAATGGGGCCCCGCGAAGCGGCACTCGCCGTAAGCTGGATTCGTCCCGACATCGCGATACCATGCACTACAATACCAGGCCCTCCATTTCGCAGGACCCGGGAGACTTTCAGGCATTGGTCGAGACCCTGTGCGATACAGAAGTGATAGTAATCGATGTGGGAGAGACCATAGAGCTATAACAAAAGCGATTAACTGCGGAGGCTAAGACCGCAAGATTTTAACCTATGCCACTAATTCTCAATGGTGGACGAGATTCGCCTGATCTTCGGAAGGCCCGTTATCAGAGACGAGGTGGAGTTCATATCGGACTAAGAGAGATTTCAAGCTAGCCACGGCTGTGTAATCCAGGCGCTGGATGCCAGATAAAGTGGTCTGCGAGAGGCATCTCCCTTCGCCACAAAGAAGGCAATGCTGGCATTCTCTGAAGGGCAGAAACATTGCCAAAGATCTGGGCGTGGAGATACTGCGTTACGCCTCAGGAGAGAGGCAGATCGAGAGGGCATGTCCATTGGACTTTCCAGCTCGAACAAAGAGAATTGCGCTGGTCCTGGCTCTCCATGGCCATCGAATGGCTCGATGCAGGTTCCCAGACGCCTCCGGGCTCTCCTACGCATCGTCGAAGAAGATGGCCTGGGATGCTCTTTTAAAGCTGAGGCGGTGAAAGAGGCATTTAACATCTCTGAAGAGGAGATCTCGGCCGTAGGCGAGAGATCGGATTCCCGATCTGGTGCTGGAAAGGGTAGCCCTGGTAGATACATATCGGTGAGAGGATCATGAAGGAAGAGTTCTATACCCAGAAGCGCTGGCTGAACTGGATGAACAAAGTCAAAGAGAGCAAGTTCAAGCTGCTAGAATCGGACGAAAAGAGCAGCGGAGCGGTCTTCGTCTACATAATGGACGATGTCGTCCTGGCCTGCCTGAAGGTCATAGCCAGGTGGGAACGGGAGGTCATAAGCCCGAGGAGGCCCTCACTGAAATCGACAACATCAGGGAGATCGTGTTTGCAGGAGCACGAGTCCCTGGGAGAGGATGCAGACCTGATGATCGACTCCCTCAAGACATCCCTGGCCGCGGTCTTCGTATCCAGCCAGCGTTATATTCTGGTGAATACGATCGCGAGATCTCCCTTGGCAGGATCTGGTGAAGAAGGCAGTAGAGGCCGAGCAGCAGGAGAACCTGGATGAGGCCTTCAACTTCTTAAGCCAGGTCGGAGCCAGTGTGATCGGGGGCGAGAGCCTGCCCGAGATCGGCGAGCTTCCCTACAGCATGACAGCCGAGCTCCTGGACGGAATAGATGCCATCTCCGCAGCCATGATTGGCGACGACAGCTACAAAGAGGATGACGGCACAGAGGAAGTGGGCGAGGAGTTGTGATAGTCATAGTCCAAAAGCCCAAAAATCCACTTTAGCTTTCTGGTCTGGTTATTACTTCAGATCCATCCTTTAATATTACCACAGTGTGCTCTGCCTGGGAGACCAGCGCCCCTTCTACCTCCCAGAGCACGGGGTACCTGTGCACTGCCCCTGCTCGCAGCAACTGCAGCAGGGCGAAGTCGGTCCTCTCTCCCTCAAGCCAGCGTCGGGCGAAGGGAAGAGTCCCAAAACGCTCTAAAATCACCTTCATAAGCTCTCTGGCCTGGGGCAACCGAACAGGCCTATTGGCCGTAAAACCGTATATCTCCGTTATGGGGGCCTCTGATATTCTGCCCTGGCCGTTTGTGGCAAAGGGCTCGATGGCTATTACATCTCCATCCTTTAAGATCACGCCCTTCTCCATAGCCCTGTTCGGAATGCTAGGCTCTGCGTGAGCCTCATACCTCAGGAGGCCGTGGCCCGTCAGATTTCCTACAGGCTTGTAGCCGTAGCCGGTTATGGCCTCTTCGATGGCGGCTCCAATGTCTTTGGTGTTCACGCCGGGTTCTATAAGCTCTATTGCAGCCTCTAATGCAGCCTTGGCTGCCTCAGTCAGCTTCTCATGGCCGCTTAAGTCGACTGTCAGGGCGGCATCTGCCACGTAGCCGTCCACGTGAACGCCTATATCCAGCTTGACCATGTTCTCTCCAAAGACGCTTTTGTCTCCGGGAGAGGGCGTGTAATGCGCGGCTGCTCTGTCAAGGGAGATGTTGCAGGGAAATGCAGGCTGTGCGCCCCTGGATTTTATCGATCCCTCTACGAACTCGGCGACCTCCAGCAGAGGCACTCCCACCTCCACTTTGGGCCCCGCCTCCTTCAAGACCTCAGCCAGGATCCTTCCTGCTTTCCTGTACTTCTCCAGCACATCTGCATCCATTCTATTGTCCTCCTTCAGACCACAAGCCTTCTCTCGAAGTTCGTGAGGTTCTCAATGCCTTGTGCAGTTACCACTGCCAGATCCTCCAGCCGGATGCCGCCGATTTCAGGATAGTAGAGTCCCGGCTCAACGGTCACCACGTTGTTTACCTCTAAGATATCTTCTGCCAGGCCTAAGGAAGGCCTCTCGTGAATGTTGAGCCCTACGCCGTGGCCTGTCGAATGAATGAAGCCCTTTCCCTCTCTCTCCGGGTAACCGTGGTCGTGGAAGACCTGGCAGACCCCGGAATGAACCTCTCTTCCTGACGCTCCCGCCCGGATGGCCCCAAGGCCTGTCTGCTGGGCGTCCAGGACGGCATCGTACATCTCCTCGACCTCCAAAGATGCCTCACCTTTCAGAACAGTCCTGGTCATGTCGGCGAAGTACCTGCTGCACCTGGATCTGGGGAAGATGTCTATCACTATGGGCGCGTTCGCAGGCAGGGGCCCTGTGCCCCGGGCGTGAGGATCCGCTGCAGCGAAGCCTCCTGCAACTATGGTGTCCACTGCATCGCAGCCCCTCTCCAGTAGGGCGACCTCTATTACGGCCCTAAGCGTCTCGGAGGTCAGGGGACCGTCATCCAGGTAGATGTAATCTCCCTTAGGCCTGGACCTGGAGATCAGCTCCACGGCCAATGACAGGGCTTGCTCGCAGGCCTTCTGGACGGCCTTTATGGCCTCGATCTCTTCTTTCGTCTTGACGGCTCTCCAGCGGGATACGGGGCTGTCCAAAAGGGTGATCTCAAAATCCCTTGAGAGATAGCCGTAGATGCCTGCAGGGAACCTGTTGGAGAGCCCCAGACGCTTTATGCCCTGCTTGAGCAGGAACTCTTTGAGCACCTCCAGATAGGCCTCCTCGGGCTTCCCAGATGCTTTAAGCTTCTCAGCGATGCCGAAGTCTGTGGTGTTGACCACCGCGTCGGCAGAAGATTCCTTTGAGGCCCGGCCCTGTTCCATGCTTGAGACCAAAAGGTGGATTTTATCAGCCGCCAGAAGGGTAAAACGGTCTGTGGTCAGGAAACGAGAGAGGTAGTACATGTCCTGGTCGCAGATGCTGTCGCCTACGAACAGCAGGCCGTCCAGGTTCTGCTCCGTTAGAAATGCTCTTCTCACTTTGTCCATGGGGCCTACCGGCTGCCTGGCTTTCGCATTGAGGCCGTCACTTCTGAGACAAAGGCTGTCGCATCCTCGCAGCTCTCCACAGCCGTGCCCGTCACTATCATGTCAGCTCCGGCCCTTACCAGATCAGCCGCAGCGGGTCCGCTCCGGATGCCTCCTCCAACAATTAGAAGAACGTCGCCCAGGGCTTTTTTCACAGCAGAGACCATAGGCATTGGCACTGGTGAATCCGCCCCTGAACCCGCCTCCAGGTAGACCAGCCTCATGCCCATGTACTTTCCAGCCAGCGCATAGGCTACGGCCAGCTCAGGCTTCTTTCTGGGTATCAGACGGGCGTCTCCCACCCACCCCACGGTTCCGCCGGGCTCTACTATTATGTAGGCCATGGGCATGGGCTCGAGGTTATAGCGCAAAACGAGTGGCGCGCCCAGAGCCTGGTTCTCGATAAGATAGCTGGCAGACCTGGAGTTAAGGAGGCTCATGAAGAAGACGGCGTCTGCGTTCTCGCAAAGGCCCGCCAGGCTGCTCGGGAAGAGAATGACCGGAAGGTCGGTCCTCTCTTTTATCTTCTCAACGGTGTCGTGGAGCAGAAGGCCTGTAGCGCCCACTGATCCTCCCACCATGATGGCATCCGTCCCTCCTCGGGCAGCAGCCTCAGCCATGCGGGCAGCCTGTACCGGGGTCTGATAATCGGGATCGATAAGGGTGAGATGCGCAGCTCCGGCGCTCTCTACGGCCTGGGCAAGCCCCTCCTCGACCCTGCCCACCTTGAGTCTCATAATAAGGGTTTAAGCCGACCTGCTCTCCTTGGATTTCATCCGAAGGCCGGTGTAGCCGCATTTGCGGCAGCGCGTAGCCCGGACGGGATTTCTTGCGTTACAGTTCATGCATATCTTCACGTTAAGTAATCTGTTTTCTGCCTCTGGAAATCTGGCCATGATGATCAACTCCGGTTGCATTTCTGCACTGATATCAAACTTTCTACAGATAAATAACGCCGGGGTTGGGATTTTCCTGGCAAGTCTGTCCCGGCCTGCCAATTTGAACCCAAGCGTCCCTGGAAGGGACAACAGGTCTCGAGCCTGCCGCGTATGAACTCCTTCGCCTGATTTTAAAGCGAGAGAAATTGTCCGCTCTGCCACCCCGGCCCAGCCTTTTCAGGTAGACGCCATGCTTTATATCTGTTGCTCCTGTTAAATGGCTCAGATCTGATTATCAAGGTGTTGTAATGTCTCTTCGAGAGGAAGCGCTTGAATTTCACAGGGCGGCTAAGGGCAAGATCGCCGTCCACAGCAAAGTCCCCTGCTCCACGCAGAAGGATCTGAGCCTGGCCTACACACCGGGTGTGGCTGAGCCCTGTCGCGAGATAGAGAAGAACCCCGATGACGTTTACGAGTACACCTCCAAGGGAAACCTCGTGGCCGTCGTGACCGATGGAACAGCCGTCCTGGGGCTGGGGGATATAGGGCCTCTGGCCTCAATTCCCGTCATGGAGGGGAAAGCCATCCTCTTCAAGAACTTTGCCGGAATAGACGCCTTTCCAATCGCCGTCACCTCCAAAGACCCTTCAGTCATCGTGGATACAGTGGCCAGAATCGAGCCTGTCTTCGGGGGCATAAACCTGGAGGACATAAGCGCCCCGCGCTGCTTCGAGGTCGAGGAGCGGCTAAAGAAGACGCTGAAAATACCCGTCTTTCACGATGACCAGCACGGAACAGCCGTGGTCGCCCTGGCTGCCCTCATCAACGCCCTAAAAGTGGTTGGCAAGGAGTTCCCAAAGATCCGGGTAGCTGTGAGCGGTGCGGGGGCCGCAGGAATAGCAGTGACCAAGTTTCTGCTCAGCTTCGGCGCTCGCGACGTAGTCCTCTGCGACAGCCGGGGTGCTGTAGACCTGAGCCGAAAGGACCTCAACCCTGCCAAGGAGGCGATCGCCAGGATCACCAATCCCAGGCACGTTTCCGGCACTTTAGCTGATGCCATTGCAGGCGCAGACGTATTCATCGGCCTATCGGTAGCGGGAATAGTTCGCCCTGAGATGGTGGCGAGCATGGCCCCTGATTCAATCGTGATGGCCATGGCCAACCCTGTGCCAGAGATCATGCCGGACCTGGCTTTGAAGGCTGGCGCGCGGGTGGTGGCAACTGGCCGCTCCGACTTCCCCAACCAGGTGAACAATGTCCTGGGCTTCCCCGGCATCTTCCGCGGCGCTCTGGACGTTAGGGCAAGCGACATCAACGAGCCCATGAAGATGGCAGCGGCGCGCGCGATTGCCGGCCTCGTCGAAGAGGTCTCTGCAGAGCGCATCATACCCTCTCCTCTGGACAGAAGAGTAGTCCCGGCAGTGGCAGAGGCGGTCGCGCGTGCAGCCATAGAGTCAGGCGTGGCCCGCAAGCCCTTGGACCCGGCCGAGGTTGGAAGGAGGGCGAAGGCCCTGGTCGAAGGGCTGGGGGGGAGCTGTGCCTGAGCATCTCTTCCCGCCGTCACCTTCTTCTTTTCTTCACTTCTTCCATTCTCCTTTCATCAGGCGATGGTCACAATGGCCGACGTCGAATAGCCCGATGAGTCTCCCTTGTCATCTCTGGCCACTGCTCTGATGGCATAGGCTCCAGGCAAGGTCCAGGAATGCCCGGCCTCAATGGATCTCCCGGGCCTTGTTGGTCCAGCCTCTGATGAGCTTCCGTCTCCCCAGTCGATGGTGTAGATCAGCTCGTCGCCGTTGGGATCGGTTGCATATGTCCTGTATCGATAGAGCACCCCAGTACGGCCCAGGCTTGGCCCCGATGGCTTAGAGGGCCTGATGGGCGGGTTGTTGAGCCCTGTAGAGGAGATCCTGACCGTCAGGCTGGACGACCACCCCGATGATATGCCTTTGCTGTCAACGGTTCTGGCTCTTACGTAATATGTCCCGACTCTCTTCCAGGAGTGCGACGCGCTTGAGCTTGTTCCAGAGCTGACCAGCGGCGTCTCTGATGAAGTTCCGTCCCCCCAGTCGAAGGCGTACTTTACGTTGTCTCCGTCGAGGTCAGTGGCAGATGTGCTGTACTTGTAAGACGTCCGAGTGCGGCCTAAGATCGGCCCCGAAGGAACTGAAGGCGTGTTGGGCAGCTGATTGGCGGCGATGGTAACCGTCAGAACGCCAGACCAGGGTGAGGCCCCTCCTTTGCTGTCCGTGGCTCTGGTCTTTACCTGATAGTCTCCGGGGTTGCTCCATGTATGGGCGGCGCTGGCTTTGCTTCCTGACTTCACGAGCCCGGTCACTGAGGAAGTTCCGTCTCCCCAGTCGAATGTGTACTTCACCTTATCTTTATCAGGGTCAGTAGCGGATGTGGTGTAGCTGTATGATGCTCCATTAATGCCCGCGACGGGACCCAATGGAATTGCGGGCGCAGCAGGAAGCCTGTTTGCGCTGATCTTAACCGTCAGCTGGCTTGACCAGGGAGATACACCTCCGTTGCCGTCTTCTGCTTTGACTTTGACGTAGTACGTTCCTGCTGCACTCCAGGCATGAGATGCGCTTGCGCTCGTGCCCGAGCCGATCTGCTCAACTTCTGAAGAGGTCCCGTCTCCCCAGTCAAAGGTGTAGCTAGAAGATCTCCATCAGGATCTGTGGCTGAGGTGGCATAGACGTAACTGACCCAGGCATAGCCTGCGGTTGGGCCTGTCGGCAGAGCAGGAGCAGCAGGCGGACGGTTAAACCCGCTTATGGATACCGCGACGGAAGGCGACCAATCCGATGAGAGGCCTCTGCTGTCTGTGGCCATCGCCTTTATCTCATAGTCTCCGGCGGCACTCCATGAATGAGTGGCGGAGGCGCTCGTGCCCGAGTTCACGAGCCCGGTCACTGAGGAAGTTTCGTCTCCCCAGTCGAAAGTGTACTTTACGTTATCTCCATCCGGGTCGGTAGACGAGGTTGAGTAGCTGTAAGACGTTCCTCCGTAGCCGGAGTCAGGGCCTGAAGGCGTAGCGGGAGTGGCCGGAGGGTTGTTTGGCCCCGATGGGTAAGTTATGTCCAGAGCCATCCAGTAAAATGCGAAGTCGTAGTTGGGATAATTGCAGTCGTAGTTCATGTCCATGTTCATGCGAAAGAGGCCGTTTGGCCTGTTGGTGGGCGCACCCCAGCTGTTGAGAATGATCCAGTAGCGATTGTTGGGGTCGGTATCATCGTAGCCCACGCATAGGACTGCGTGGCCCACGCCCTCTGCGTAATTGTAGTTCTCACCGCAGGCAAAGTCCGGCTGCCAGACGGCTTCCTCTGTCCCCACATCCCAGAAGGTGGTGAAGTCCATCCAGGCCGTCTCATCGGGCAGGAAGTACCCGAACCAGACAGCTTTTCCCTGGTGAAGCACGTTCTTGATGTTGGCGATGGCAGCTTCTTTGCCGACTCCCTGGGTGGGCACAACTTGCGCCTGAATCGAGGTTAGGATGTATCCGGGATTGGTGGAGATAGACCCGGCGGGCACACTCGTGGAATGTGCCTCGCAAAACCTGCCGCCATCCTGCCAGTGGGCGTTGGAGTTTGACCAGGGGACAGCCAATCCCGTGCTGCTGTAGAAGTCGGCCACGTCGTCGAGCCAGCCGCCGCAGCAGGCCCAATCGGAGCCGCTGCCTCCATGAAAGTTGGAGTTAAGGTACTGGATGGAGAGACGGTCCTCTATTCCGTTCTTAAAGGCGTTGTCTATCTCCATGGCCCCCGTCCCTGCCCAGGCCCAGCAGTTGCCGCAATATCCCTGGTCGCGCTCTGCAGGGATGTATTGCAGGTAGTCCAGAAGGCTGAAGGTAGTTCCTGGTGCAGAGGCTAGCTCAGCCTGGAGTCTGGGGCTCAGATATGCTTGCGGGGCAGCTTTGTACTGCTCCGTCCATCTGCGTGCCTCCTCGGGAGTGGGGCGCATGACCGGATATCTCCTGGCAGGAGGCATAGCGGAGACGTTTTGGGCCCTGAAGTTGAAGTTGCCGAAGTCGAGGCGATATGCAGGTTTATCTGCGAGAGTAACCAGATAAGAGCCGCCTCCGGGGACGGTCTGGTTCCAGCCTGATACGTTATCCTCTAATACCTCATACCGTCCGGGTTGAAGGTCGCTGAAGGAATACTGCCCGGCATTATCCGTAGTGGTATTGAGCAGCTCTGTTCCGTTCTGCTTCAGGCGTATGGTCCAGTCGGACAGGCCCGGTTCGCCTTCGCTTCTAAAGCCGTTTGCATCCAAGTCTTCGAACTTCGCTCCGTTAATTGATAAGTTGAAGGCATCCGATGAAGGGACGAATCCATCCTCTTCCGGTATGGCTAGAGCTAATGATATCGTTAAGATCAGAGTTGTCAGGCAAATTAAAAAATTTCTCGGTTCCTTGATCATTAATAACACCAGATATATTCCAATTAAGTTAAGATATAAACTTTACTACTTGCCTAAGTGGCCATGATCAATCAAAGGCAAGCTAATCCAAGATGTCTAAAACGCTGCAGATCTTTGAGAAAAATTGCATCCAACCTCGCTTGTCTAGGCCAGGGATTGAATATCTTCTAGTGCTGTTTCCAGCAAGGTTGACCGTAAAATCCTTTGTGCGTCCTTTTGTGGGCTTTGTGAGCTTTGTGGTTTGATTTAAGTTCGCTGTTAACTAAAAGTTACGAAATACCACCACAAAGCCCACAAAGAGCACAAAGGGCTCACAAAGAAGCTCTCTTTCATTTCCAGTCTACCTCTGGTCTCCTGGGCTCAGTTTCTTCTCCTGTGTAGTAGCCCCTTCTCCTAAGCTCGTCCTCCTCAAAGCTTAGGTACTCCAGCTTTCTCATTCCCGCGAAGGAGGCGACGAAGCTGGAGGGAAGAGTATCCCGCTTGGTGTTGAACTCCTGGACTATGTTGTTGTAGGTGTACCTGTGCCTGGAGATCTCGTCCTCCACGTCCCGGATGGCGTTCATGGTGATAGTAACCGTCTGAGAGGTCTTCAGATCTGGGTAGCCCTCGGCTACAGCCCTAATATCCGATAGCAGACCCTGGCTGGATGTATTTATCTTTCTTAGATCTTCTAGGCCAGCGCTGGCCAGTCCAGTTCGAAGACCTGTGATCTTCTCCAGCGTCTCTCTCTCGAAGTGGGCGTAGCTCTTGACCGAATCGACCAGCTGCTCGACCATATCCAGCCTCTTCTTCATGGCCACACGGATCTGGGAGAGCGTGGCCTCGGCTCCATTTTTCAGGCTATGCAGGCGGTTGTAGACAGAGATGAAGTAAAACGCGAAGACCAGCAGGAAGGCGAAGGCCAGAAGTGCGACAAGGGTCAGGGCATCCATGCCCAAGTCAGATACTTGTACCATTAAATAATTAGCTTACAGTTAGAGATCAGGCCCTCTGCTGAGGCTCAGCTTTTCAGCCTTCTCCGCAAGTCCTCCCTCAAAGCTCCCGTAGGGCGTCGGAGGCGATCCCGCGTGTGCTCTTCTGGCAAATAAAAATTCTAAATCCCAGCCTATTAATTTATATAAGGAATTATCGAAATTATCTAAAATATTCAAAACTTATAAATGTCAACGAGATATAATTTATTGTGTCCGAAAGATCGGACTTTCAGAAGAGGTGATTTTGGTATGCACGAGCAAGAGTGGGGAAAGGGTATGGGGATGCACGGCGGCTGGGGAGGCGAAAAGATGGCCATGGAGATGATGCTCTGGAAGTACCTGAGCGAAGAGCAGCAGAAGGATCTTCTGATTCGCTCCCTGGATCTCAAGATCAAGATGAAGGGGCTTAAGATCTCCATGATGAAGGAGAAGCTTCGGCTAATGGAGGAGAAGCTGGACATCTTAAGGACTGCCAAGGATATGCTGCAAAAAGGACGATGATGTTCATGTTCAAAGGCTTCGAGGCCCCTATTCCTCGAAGCCCGCGATTTTTTGGAAGATGGACGCGAGAGGAAACCTTTTCGTAACCGCTAGCCCATCTCTTCAGGCGTCTCTATCTCCACCTGTTTCTCCTTCTTCTTGGGCATGCTTTCGGCCAGCCTGGGCATGGATTCGATAAGCTGTTCCATTAGCGAGGGCTTGGTGGACTTGAGCCTTTCTACCTTTACGCTCTGGGCATCTATTATTATCACCGCAATGGGCTTCATACCCAGGCCGCCGCCTCCTCCGCCGCCCCCGGAGGCAGGCTCCTTTCCCGAGCCTGTGCCTGCTCCAAAGCCCATGCCTACGCTCACCAGGGGAACTATGGTCTTTCCCTCAATGGTTATAGGGTCTCCCACAACCGTCCGGGCTGAGAGGGACTTCTGCATCTCTCCAGTTATTGTCCTGATAATCTCAGATAGTCCTTCCATGATCTGACTCCTTATAATAATAGGCACTGATAGATGAAAAATGTTCCTATTTTTGCTCTGGCCTTTCCGACAACCTTTTTCCGGATCGGTATGCAGGATGATGTTGGGATCACATGGCCTCGTTAAGCAGGCGCAGGCTTATTTCGCGCACGAATTATTTATCTTCACGAATTCGCGAATTGTTGTGGATGAAGGCCAGCTTAGCCTGCTACACAGGCAGGATGATAGATAAATTCGAAGGCCGTTCAACTGCTTCTGCATGTCTTTAAGATTTTAGGGGGAAAATGGTGCGGTAAAGTTGATTAAGCATTATACAGATAAAAATATACAGAGGTGTTACGGTTGCGTCTAAACGATGGTGTTTTTGAGCGGCAGGAAGAGGAAATTCGACGACTTCTGTACGAGATAAAGGCCAAAGGCGGCTTGCCTCCCAGCAGAATAAATCGGTTTCTAAAAAAGCTTGATGCCATAGCCTAAGGCAAGTAATTAATTTCAATGAGTCCTGGTCTCCCGGGAGTCACGGGAGACAGGATAACGGTAAAATCAAAAGGGCTTTCTGAAATCAAAAGGGCTTTTTTCTATTGTCAAATAAACGGCAATAGACTTTGGCTAGAGAGCTAAATAAATAGGTCGTACTCGAACTGATCTCATGGAAAATAGGCAAAAGATCGACTGCCTGAAGGCACAGTTCCCCCTCTACTCCGAAGACCTGGGGATAAATCTGCGGGAGCCGGACGGCAGATTCAGGTGGTTCTTGGCCTCCATCCTCTTCGGGGCAAGGATTGGCGAGAGGATCGCAGCCAAGACCTACAGGGCCTTCCAGAAGGCAGGGCTGAACAGCCCTGAGAAGATACTGGCCGCGGGCTGGGATGGGCTGGTCCGCGTTTTGGACGATGGCGGGTACGTGCGATACGACTTCTCCACGGCCACCAAGCTGCTCGGAATCATGCGGGACCTGAAGGAGCGATACGGATCGCTGGAGGAGCTGCGGCGGCAGTCTGCGGATACCAAAGATCTGGGTAAGAGGCTGCAGGAGTTCAAGGGCGTTGGGCCGGTGACGGCTCAGATCTTCTTGAGGGAGCTGAGAGCGCACTGGAAGGTGAACCCGGAAATATCGAGCCGGGCGAGGGAAATGGCAGAGTGCTTGGGCATAGACCTGGAGGATCTGGAAGGCGAGGAGCTGGCCAGGGTGGAGACTGCCCTGATCAAGCTGAGCCTTCGGTACTGCAAGAAGAAGATGTGCTCGGAGTGCGCGGCGATGGAATTTTGCCGGGATGCGATGGATAAGTGACTTTGGGCTGCCAATGCCTGCCTGCGTCCGCTGCAAAGGATTTTAGAAAGCCCACAAACTTTATCGAGACGCAGGTACTTTTCAGCTATCATGATGGGATCGCCCTTGTCTGAAGATGAAGCAAGCTACTGGTTCAAGAAGGGCAACGAGTTTCTGAGTTCAGGCCTGTACCAGGATGCCACCGAGTCTTTCGACAGGGCCCTCCAGATCAATCCTGAAGACTCGGATATCTGGAACAATCGAGGCCTCGCCCTGGCCAGCCAGAACCGCTTTGAGGATGCCATTCGGTCTTTCGATAAGGCAGGGGCATTGAATCCGTTGCATCCCGATGCCTGGTACAACAAGGGGCTTGTGCTGTGTGCTCTGGAATCATTCGAAGATGCAGTGTGGTCTTTTGAAAAGGCTCTGGAGATCAATCCCCGGAACGCTCATGCCTGGCACAATAAAGGCGTGGCTCTCTCGCGCCTGGGTAGGGATTCAGAGGCTAAGTTTGCTTTTTCTTGCGCAGGATGGATAGGAATGCACGGGATATAGTGGTTCAGGTTTTCTGATTGCTTTATTTTATTGAATACCCCGCAGCTTGCAGTGGGGTGTACCGTCGCCAGTTTGGCTTTAAATAAAAGTGATTTTAATCTTTACCTTTATGACTGATCATCTTTCCTATTAGCCCTGTCGCCTCCACCACCCCGTATCCCCCTCTCTTCGCCGCCTCCTCATCGAAGCTTTGCACAGAATCGGGCTTGATTCCCTTGCCCATGATGGCAAAAGGTACAGGGTCGTGGCTATGCGTCTTTATCTCAATGGGTGTGGCATGGTCTGGCATGAGGAGAACGCGCCAGTCCTGGCCGCTTGCCTTCAGGCCCTCGACCACCGGGCCGACTACATTTTGATCGAACAGCTCCAGGGCCCTGATCTTGAGCCCCAAGTCTCCCCCATGTGCTGCCTCGTCCGGAGCCTCGATGTGGAGATAAACGAAGTCCACCCGCTCCAGGGCTTTCAGCGCGGCCTCCACCTTTCCTTCATAGTTGGTGTCTATGGTTCCCGTGGCTCCAGGAACGTCGATGACTTCCAGCCCGGCGTAAACGCCTATTCCCTTGAGGAGGTCCACTGCAGAGATCATCGCGCCATTCAGGCCGAACCTCTCCTGGAAGGTGGGCATGGCAGGAGCAGGCCCCTGGCCCCAGAGCCAGATCATGTTCGCCGGGCGCTTTCCTTCTGCGATGCGCAACAGGTTCACGGGGTGCACGGCCAGCACGGGCTTTGCAGCCTCCATCAGCCCTATGAGCAGATCTGCGTCTTTGCCGCGTGGCAGATAGTCCTCTATGGGGCGGTCGGTGATGTCGTGGGGCGGGGTGCAGACGGCATCGGCTCCCGCCCTGAGGACGAGCAGATTGCGATAGCTCACCCCTGCGTAGAGCCTCTGGGCGGGCATGAGTGGTTGAAGCGCCCTGATGAGCTCTCTTCCCTCTTCGCTCGTGATGTGGCCGGCGCTGTAGTCCTTCATGATGCCGTTTACCACCGTGACGAAGTTGCACCTGAAGGCTATATCGTCCTCCCCGAGATTCACGCCCATGGCCGCTGCTTCCAGAGGGGCCCGGCCTTTGTAGTATTTATGGGGGTCGTAGCCCATGACCGAGAGGTTGGCCACATCGCTTCCGGGCGGCATGCCCTTTGGAACGGTTATCGCCAGGCCGTTTTTTCCCCCGCGGGCCAAAAGGTCCATGTTGGGCGTATGCGCTGCTTGCAGCGGTGTTTTTCCTTCTAAAGATTCAATGGGCCGGTCGGCCATACCGTCGCCCAGGATCACTATGAACTTCATCGACTTTTCCTTCCAAGAATAGTATTAATCACCGTCGTCTGAAGCGCAGAGGCGCATAGGCGAAGAGAAGATCACTTCTTCTTCTTCTTTCCCTTGGCCTGCTCTGCTGTTTCGCGGGCATTGATCTCCGCCAGATGCTTGTTCAGCACCTTCGCCAGGGTGTTGAGCGTGACGCGCGTGCAGGTTGCCCCGCGGGTCACGCCCGTCACAATGTCCACTACTTCCCCCAGTGTCTGGGTGTTCTGTCTGGGAGGCTTGACAAGCCTGGTCTTGATCCCCTCCCGGGCAAAGTCCTCGAAGTCCATTGGGCACTGGGCGACGACTACTGCCGGAATGTCCACCAGGGCCAGCACCTCCTTGGTCTTGGAAATGACATGGGAGCGGACGTTGCCCAGATGAAAAACGGCTATCTTGTGGCGCGCTATCTGCTCGACCTCTCTCTCATTCAGCCCGAATGTGGGACCGTAGCCTCGGGAGGCCTGTGGGAAGCTCTCGGGAACTCCTGTCCCTGCTTCAAGCACCAGGACGCTTGTCTGGATGCCCTCTCTTCTTAGACCATATGTCATCTCGCAGACGGGCTTGGTTATATGACGCCTGCCCGGAGACATGGCGATGGCTATCACATCAGGCCTCGCCGCCTCCGACAGAGTGCCCCTCTGGGCCAGGCCGCCGCCCTTGGCCAGCCCCATGCTCTCTCTGCAGTCCACCACCTGAGTTGCCCTGCCAATCATGCTAAAGCTCTTCGACGGGGATGAATATAGATCTACCGAAAGAAGGTGTGCCAAAAGATATGCCAAAAAGACGAGGCTTTTTAAGTCCCTGCCGTCAACGCTGATGCATGCTTTTCTTCGTTGGCCTGGGCCTCTATGACGAGAAGGACATCTCCCTCAAGGGCCTTGAGGCCGTACGTGCAGCGGACGCAGTCTACGCCGAGTTCTACACATCGCGCCTTATGGGCACATCCCTTGAGAAGCTTCAGAGCCTCTACGGAAAAAGGGTCCATCTCCTCTCCCGGCCTGAGGTGGAGGTCGATCCCTCCTGGCTGGAGGAGGCGCGGGAGAAGAATGTGGCCTTCCTTGTGGGCGGCGATCCGATGGTATCGACAACGCATCTGGACTTGCGGCTCAGGGCTTTAGAGATGGGCGTAGAGACTCGCGTCGTACACTCCTCCTCCATAGTTACGGCCGTCTCCGGCCTCACAGGCCTTCAGAACTACCGCTTCGGCAGGTCAACTACAGTTCCCTTCCCCTATCTCGCCAGGGGCAAGCGCATCGTCCCTGAGACGCCTTACCTTGTCCTGAAGGAGAACCTGGCCAGAAACCTGCATACCATGCTCTTCCTGGACATCCAGAACGAGAGATACATGACGGTTAACGAAGGCTCTGAACTTCTCCTGGAGATGGGGGCCAATTCTGGCGGGGAGGTACTTTCGGGCCTTCTTGGCATAGGAATCGCCAGGGCGGGCTCGGAGAACGCTGTGGTTAAGGCAGATCTCCTCAGCAGTCTGAAGGATCATGACTTCGGAGGGCCCTTGCACATCATGGTCGTTCCCGCAAAGCTGCACTTCATGGAGGCAAAAGCGCTCGTGGCACTGGCTGGGGCGCCTGCTGAGATCGTCGAGGAAGCAAAGGAATGAAAACCTCAACCAATGCCTTTTAATAAGGCCCCAGTGTTCCTCCAGCCATACCGGAGGAATACATGCCCAAGGTCACTGTGGATATCCCTCAGCACATCATAGACGACGTCAACGACCACGTCGGAGACGGAAAGAAGTTCGTCAACTTTTCAGATGCCGTCCGCACGGCTCTTCGAAAGATGCTCGACCAGCTCGATGAGATAGATAGGCGCAGGGGACGGATTTCGGAATGAAGCTTGGCCTCATAGCTGAGTTCGACGCCGCTCACTCACTTCCCGGATATCAGGGAAAATGCGCCAACCTGCACGGCCATACTTACAAGGTCGAGGTAGTAGTCGAGGGGACTGTGGGAAAGAATGGCTTCGTCATGGACTTCTACGACCTAAAGAAGGTGCTAGCTTTGGCCCTGGCGGATCTGGATCATCGCTGCCTCAATGATCTAATACAAAATCCCACGGCAGAGCTGATCGCCGAGCATATATGCAGGCGCCTAAAGAAGGAGCTGGAAGCCACAGAGATCAGGCTCGTCTCTCTAAAGCTGTGGGAAGGAAGGAACAAGTGGGTTATGGTAGAATGAGATACCTTTGTAGATAAATGAGAAATCTTTGTAGATAAAGGATGAAAAGTTGCAGGGTGCAGAGCAGCTCAGACGCCCTGTCCCCCCCAGTCTCCCGGTTCTACTGGGTTCTCCTTCAGCTCCTTAAGCCTCTCTTGTGCCCTGGCCTCGTAAAGCTTCTTGTACTTCTCAGCCCTCTCGTTCTTCTTCCACTCGTCGGTCTTCTTGTCCAGGGCCTCGAACATGTACTCCTTTGCGGCCATCACAGTATCCAGGTCGCCCCTGAGCACCAGGATCTCCCTGTCCATCTCCTCTCCTGTCATATCCACCTTGGCCTTTCTCCTCACCAGGTCGAGCTCGAACTTCTCCACCAGCTCGCGGATGACCGAGACGGGCATGCCCAGCGGTATGGCCAGGTCGTACAATCCTTTCAAGTCTTCTTTCTTCTCGTTTTCAGGAGCGTCCATAGAAATAACCACCTGCAGCCTCTCTTCCCCTTTGGATTTAAGGGTGTCGAAAGCATGATATATAGATGACATCTAAATTACGGACAAGTTCTACTATGACAGGCATTATCAGGACAACTGTCCTATTGGCAGTCCTAACGGGACTGATGCTATTGATCGGCGGAGTCCTCGGGGGCAGGAGCGGCATGTTCTTAGCTCTGATCCTCTCAGTGGTCATGAACTTCGGAAGTTACTGGTACAGCGATAAGATCGTGCTTAAGATGTACCATGCCAAGGAGGTCACATCTGCCGAATCTCCAGAGCTTTACAGCATGGTGCGAAGCCTGGCCGAGCGCGCTGGCCTGCCCATGCCCAAGGTTTACATCGTGAACAGCCAGATGGCCAATGCCTTTGCCACCGGCCGCAATCCAAAGCACGCAGCTGTGGCCGTTACTACTGGCATCATGAGAATTCTGGACAAAAATGAGCTGGAGGGCGTGATAGCCCACGAGCTGACACACGTCAAGAACAGGGATACTCTGATTAGCGCCATGGCTGCAACACTTGCAGGAGTCATCACCTACATGGCGAGCATCGCCCAGTGGGGACTGATCTTCGGCGGCGGACGGGACGATGATGGCGGAAACATTGTAGGAGCGCTGGCCATGATCATCCTGGCGCCAATCGCAGCCATGCTGGTTCAGCTGGCCATATCGCGCGGACGGGAGTTTGGGGCCGACCAGGGCGGAGCAGCGATTTGCGGCAAGCCCCTTGCCCTGGCATCTGCCCTGTCGAAGCTTGAGGGTGCAGCAGGCGCAGTCAGGGCCGACGTGAACCCCTCCACAGCTCACCTGTTCATAGTCAACCCCTTAAAAGGGCGTGCCATGGCATCTCTCTTCTCCACCCATCCAAGCACCGAGGAGCGCATCAGAAGGCTTACTGCCATGGTGTAGAGGGGCTTTTTCTCTCTCCTCTGCAGGGAAACAGTTATTAATGGGATCATCAATGCAAAGTGCGGACCGGGCCCGTAGCTTAGCCAGGTTGAGCGCACGGCTGATAACCGTGAGGTCACGCGTTCAAATCGCGTCGGGCCCACTGGACCTTTTTTAGAGATCTTCAAAAAATAGGTTTACTCCAGCTACTTCGAGATATCGCCCTCGATGATCATGTTCATGACGTAGTCGTAGTCCAGGGACTGGCACCATCCCGCCTTCTCGAAGATGCCCATGAAGCAGACGCCGATGAGCTTTTTGTATTTGATCTTGGACAAAAAGCTCTTCATCTCCTCAGGCTTGACTCCGATCTTCGGCATGGCCATGCCGCCCAAGATGACCACTACATCTGTCGACGCTGTGTCGGCATCGGCATCTGCCTGGACTCCCAGCTCCAGACCATACTCTGTGGTGATGATCCTGCGTGCCTTATCCTTCTCCAGGCCTGGCACAAAGAAGAGATCCTTCTCGCGTACAGGATACCCCAGGAAGAGGGCAAAGGGTGTGCAAAATCCCGGCGACCCCACGAAGGTTATCTTTCCGTCGTCTTTCACTAGATCCCTAAAGCCATTCAGCACTCCGCTAAGTCCCTTTACGTCCTGAACCTTGTCCATAATGATCCTTGCTAAATGAGATCTTCAGAGCTTTAAGCTTGCCTTTCATCGGGCTAAATAGTGACAGGCTAAATAGTAACAGGATAAATAGTAACAGGATAAAATAATATTTTGTATGGCAGACGTGATCATCGTGGGGGCCGGGCCTGCAGGCTTATTCGCCGCCCTGGAGCTCTCTGGGTCCGGATCTGAAGTCCTGGTGGTGGATCAGGGAAGCGATATCCCTGAGAGGATATGCCCCATGAAAAAGAGGGACCACTGCCAGCACTGCGTGCCCTGCCATATCATGTGCGGCGTGGGAGGCGCAGGGACCTACTCAGACGGCCTCCTCAACCTTCATCCCTCTATCGGAGGAGATCTGGAGGCCCTCGCGGGCCAGGAGGCCTGGAAGCTGGTGGAGCTGGTCGACTCTGCCTTCTTGAGGTATGGAGCGCCCACGAAGACGCAGGAGCCAACGCAAGAAGACGCCGAGATGCTCAGCCATAAGGCGGCTTCAGCCGGAGCGCGTTTCGTCCCCATCCGGCAGCGCCACATGGGCTCCGACAGGACTCCTCAGATCATAGCCGCCTTCAAGGAAGATCTGGTGAAGAAGGGGATTTCGTTTCTGCTCAACTCCTGCGTGGTGGACCTAATCGTTGAGGGCTCTTCGTGCAAGGGCGTCCGGCTTGCCGACGGGACGATCCTGGAGGCGAAGACGACACTTCTGGCATTGGGCAGAATAGGGGCTCCCTTGATCGACAAGCTCGTAGACAGATACAGGATCAAGGCGAGATACGGTCCCCTGGACGTGGGGGTGAGAGTAGAGGTTCCATCGATCATAATGGACCCTGTGACCAGGATAAACCGCGATCCCAAGTTTTACATAGTCACTCGCCGCTACGATGACTTCGTAAGGACTTTTTGCACAAATCCCGGCGGCTTTGTTGTCAAGGAAGAGTACCCGGAGTTCATAGCCACCAACGGCCATTCTCTCCTGGGAGAGCAGTCGGAGAATACCAACTTCGCCTTTCTGGTGCGTTTGGAACTGACAGAGCCCGTTGAGAACACCACGGCCTACGGCATGTCCATAGCAAAGCTTGTCACCACTATCGGTGGAAAGAGGCCGGTAATACAGAGGCTGGGAGACCTTCATCGAGGCAGGAGGTCCACTGAGATAAGAATCGCCAGAAATCCCGTGAGAAACACACTGAAGGACGTGACTCCGGGCGACATCTCCATGGCCCTTCCCCACAGGATCGTCATGGACATTATAGAGGGGCTGGAGATACTAAACGAAATAATTCCCGGAGTCAACGCCGATTCCACGCTGCTCTATGCTCCGGAGATCAAGTTCTATGCCAGGGAAATTCGCGTGGACAGCAAGATGCAAACCAGCATTCCAGGACTATATGCAGCCGGCGATGGAGCCGGTCTCTCCAGGGGCATAGTGATCGCTGCGGCCACTGGTATCTTGGCAGGCAGGGGCATGGCCAGCGATCTTTTGGCTTAGCGATCAGCGTTTTCCAATCTCAACGTCCATCCCGGTCTGTCTCCCATCAGTTCCCTCTCAGTCCTCCTCTCAGTCCCCCTTCAGTCCTTTGATCCTTTGGCGATTCAAAACGTTTATGAGGATTGAACTGTCTCTGAACCCTTTGATGTCTAAGAGATCTGTGGATAAGAGGGATAAAGACAAAAAGACCGAGGGGCAGCCCAATGGCGGGGCAAAACCCCAAGACGCGAAGCCTGTCCAGACGGCTAAGACTGGAAGGGACGAGATCTGGCAGAACACCGACCTTTACTGGTATGCAGGCTTGCTGTTTGCCGTGCTCCTATCATTTTACCTGCGCGCAATCATACCCTTGAACCGGGTCTTCATAGGCGATAGAGTCATCTTCAGCAGCGAGACCGACGCCTGGTATCATATGATGCTCGCCAAGGGGACTGTCATCAACCTGCAGCGTCTCTGGTTCGATCCCATGACCAACTTCCCCAACGGAACGTCGCTGCACTTCGGTCCGTTTCTAAGTTGGGCGATCACCATCCTCTCTTACATCTTTGGCCTAGGTAGCCCAAGCATGCATACCGTCGAGGTTGTAGGGGCGTTCATGCCGGCCATCCTGGGTGCGCTTGTGGTCATCCCCGTCTACTTCATAGGAAGAGAGATGGGCGGCAAGAGCTGCGGGCTTATCTCTGCTTTGATTGCGGCCGTGCTCCCTGGACAGTACTTCTCGAGGACCGCTCTCGGATTCACAGATCACCATGCTGCAGAGATACTCCTCAGCACGCTGACGATGATGTTCTTGCTGTTGGCCCTGGGGTCCAGCAAGGGCATGACCTTTGCAGCCCTGCAGAAGAGCTGGTCAACTTTTAAGAGGCCTCTTCTCTTTGCAGCCCTGGCCGGAGTCTCCCTCGGGCTCTACATAGATGCCTGGGCGTCCGGGTTCCTGATCGAGGGCATGATTTTGCTCTTCATAGTAGTCCAGAGCGTAGCTGACCACATGCGGGGCAAAAATGTGGAATACCTAGGGATTGCCGGGGCAATTACCTTCTTCATAGCCACGCTCCTCGTCCTGCCCTTCGTAAAGCCTTACAACGGATTTAGCAACTACTACTACTCCTTATTCCAGCCCACAATCCTCCTCCTGGGTGTGGCAGCAGTCCTGCTGGTCACCTTCTTATCGAGTTTCCTGAAGGAGAAGGGCTACAGCAATTACTACTACCCCGGAGCCGTAGCCGGAATTCTGGTGCTGGGCACGCTTGTACTGGCTCTGGTCATCCCGCAGTTCATCGACGTGCTCTTTAGCGGGATGTCCATCTTCCAGCAAAAGACTGGAGGAGCGGCCACAGTTGGAGAAGCTGCCCCGCTGTTCGCCAGTGGAGGTGTGTTTTCTCTGAACAACGTACTGGTCTGGTTCCCCGGCTTCATGGCCCTCAGTGCACCAGGTTTCATAGCCCTCCTCTTCACCACCTTTACGCTCTCACTGATCGGTCTCTTACTGCTGATCTTGCGCTATGTTAAGAGGCCACAACCCACAGAGATGCTTGTCATCACATGGTCCGTGATCGTGCTACTTCTGACCATAACACAGAACAGGTTCGCATACTACTACGCTATCAACGTGGCACTGCTCACAGGATTCCTGTGCGTATGGATACTGCAGAAGTTGGGCATGGGCGATCTGGAGGGCAGATCTGCGGATGTCAAGGACCCTGTCAAGTTCCTGACCTCCAATATCAAGATCGTAGCAGCAGCTGTACTGATATTTGTGTTAGTGATTTGGCCAAGCCTTTATATGAGCGTTGCATTCGCCAACAGCGTGGGTGGTCCTGACTCGGACTGGCTCACCTCCACGGCATGGCTGGAGAACAACACTCCCTCTCCTGGAATGGAAATATACACGATCTACGAGCGTCCGCCAAACGGCCAAAAGTATGCTTACCCTGAGGAAGCTTACGGCATCATGTCCTGGTGGGACTTCGGCCATCTGATCGAGACTATAGGTCATCGGATACCCAACGCCAACCCATTCCAGCAGGGAATAGGCAACCTGACCGCGGGCAGGCCTGGCTCGTCTCCCTTCTTCCTATCCGAGAGTGAGGCAGAGGCAGAAAAGGTGCTGGCAGGCATTGACCAGAACCGGTCGCTTTACAAGAATACCAGGTACGTCATGATCGACTGGGATATGGCTGTTGGCAAGTTCTATGCCATGACCCAGTGGAGCAGCATACCCATCACCAAGTACTACGGGTTCTTCTACCAGCCGCAGGGCGAGCAGCTGGTTCCTGTGGGCGTCTACAGAGACCCCTACTTCAAGACAATGACAGCCAGGCTCTTCTTCTTCGACGGGAGCGAGACGCCTGTGACCAACTCCTTTGCCATAGCCTACCAGTTCGCTGAGCAGGATGGCATGAGGTTCCCTGTCATCGTTGAATCGCCCCTGGTCTCAGAGAACTACAGCGAGCTTGTGCAGTACGTCAACGAGAGCAAGGCCAAAGGCTACATGGCTGAGATCGTGAGCAGCAGAGACACCACATCCCCTTCCACCTCTGTGCCGCTGGAAGCTCTGCAGCATTACCGGCTTGTGCACGAATCCGAGCACGGCCCGGTCTACCAGGGCACGAACTTCGTCAGGACGTTTGAGCACGTGCCTGGTGCAGTGATCAAGGGCAGTGCTGCTCCTGGAGCTAATGTCTCAGTAGCCGTGCCAGTGATGACCAATCTCGAAAGGGCCTTTGTTTATCGGCAATCCAACGTAACTGACGCCAGCGGCCAGTTCACTCTGGTCGTGCCCTACTCCACTGAAGGTCCAATCGTTGGCAGCACCAACTTCGACACCATGCCTCTGGGGCCGTATCAGCTCACCGTCGGCGGTACGAACTATGAGGTCAGGGTTCCGGAGGAGTACGTTCTCTCTGGAGGAGTAATCCAGGTATGAGGCTGCTGGAGGAGATGAGCTGGCAGGAGATCGAAGAGGGCTTGCGGGCCACAAAGACTCTGATTCTGCCTGTTGGGGCCACTGAGGAGCACGGCCCCCATCTTCCAGTCTTTACGGACACAATCCAGGCCATAGAGGTGGCCCGGGAGGCTTCCCAGAGGCGCAACGTCTTCCTGGCCCCTCCTGTGCATTACGGTGTCTGCCGCAGCACAAGGGGCTTTCCGGGTACTATTACCGTAACTCACGACGGGCTCCGCGCCTTCATGCACGATCTTCTGCTCTCCTTCTGCGACAGTGGCTTTGAGCAGGTCCTGGTTCTAACAGGCCATGCAGGTGGTCAGCACATGGCAGCTCTTGAGGAGGCCTGTCAGAAGGCGGTGGAAGAGAGAGATTTCAGGGTAAGCCTGGTCTCCCTCTTCGACCTCATAGATCCAAAAGCCGTGGAGACTCCAAGGGACGGCCACTCAGGGGAGATAGAGACATCTCTGATGATGGTCATCCGCGAAGATCTTGTGAAGGGAAGGCCTGCAGGGAACTTCCCGCTGCGGCCTAGGTTTTTGGTCTTGAAGGATGTCAGGCATCTCATGGGCAACGGCATCATGGGCGACCCTAGCAAGGCGTCGCCGGAGAAGGGCAAGGCATTCTTCGAGATGGCGGTGCAGGGCGTTCTCAAGGCTCTCGATGAGCTGGAGTCTTTCCCTGAAAAATGAGCTGACTCCAAAACTGCAGCTCAGCTCACATTAACGATAATTTCTTTGTGCCCTGGTGGTTAGCTTAACCTGGCGATCACCACAGAGACACAGAGGCACAGAGGAATTTTATTATTATCTGAAGTCGCCCCTTGTTTTCGTTCTCTGTGCCTCTGTGGTGAAGTCGTAAGTGTCCACCAAACCCTCATGACCAGCAGGACACCCATGAGAATGAAAATCGTCTTTGTGAGTCCTTTGTGAGCTTTGTGCCTTTGTGGTGGGATCTCGTTCGTTTGGCTGCTACTAAACAAAACGAAATCCACCACAAAGTCACAAAGATCACAAAGGACGCACAAAGAAACGCACATGACTTAAGATCACCCATGAGGATGAAAATGGACCTCAGGCCAGTAGGCATTTTCGTACCAAACTTCGTGAGCCGTGTGGCTCTTAGGATGCCCTCAATGAGTTGCCATTTCAAAAGGCTCGCCAGATTTGATTATCGCTCTTCGCTGGATTGATGCTCTCGCGGCAGCAACTGGCATTCCTCTGTCTGCGCGATAAGCTTATATGCTCTCCGTTTAAGGGATGGATCGTGCCTGAGATATATGACAGAATTTCAGCTTCAAGCCAGCGGATCAGGCGCCTTATGCCAAGAAAGTTAGCCAAGTGCCTCTTTTGCCACATGGGCCAGTTGCTATTTAGCGGTTTTTAATTTCAGACGGAAGGGCGACGGGCAGCTTAAATAAGGGATTGTCCAAATTTCGCCCGGGCTTATGGGATGATACAATGCTATCGGAAATGGATATCAAAGTTCTAAAGGCGATATCTGAAGGTGATTCTGACCCTCTGACCATCGCTGAGCGACTCGGAATGAAGGTGGAGGCGGTACGTGCCTCAGCAGACGCTTTGGATGAGAAAGGCCTGGTAAAGGTCATCAAATCGGTTGATGAGGATTTCTCCCTCACAGAGGAGGGGCGAAAGTACGCAAAGGAAGGCCTTCCGGAAAGGAGACTCTTGGAGGACATAGGCTCCGGAAAGCCTATGTCTGAGCTAAAAGACCCCTCTCTCAAGATTGGCCTCGGGTGGCTGCGAAAGAAGGGCTGGGCTGTCATCCAGGGCGGCGAGATACGCCCATCGGCTCTGCGCAAAAGGGCAAAGACGAGGAGATCCTGGAGGCCCTGCTGCAAGGACCAAAAGCTGGATCTGAGCTGGATGGAAAGGCTCTGGCATTGC
This sequence comes from Methanotrichaceae archaeon, assembly GCA_963847095.1. Taxonomy (GTDB): domain Archaea; phylum Halobacteriota; class Methanosarcinia; order Methanotrichales; family Methanotrichaceae; genus CAWJYS01. The sequence continues at coordinate 231,262 of CAWJYS010000005.1, forward strand.
TCAAGAGCAGGGGGCTGGTCTCCTCCAGCACTTCCAAGTCCTGGCGATATGAGATAACCCCGGAAGGGCTGAAGGCGGCATCTGAGCTGGGTACAACTTCTGCTGAAGCTATATCCTTCCTGACGCCTGGAATGATAAAGACGGGTGAGTGGGACGGAAACAGAGTGCTGTATAATGACAGGCTGTACTCCGTCCGGCCTTACGATGTTACTCTTGCCGCAGACAGAATCTACCCCGGCAAAAGGCACCCTTACCAGCGGCTCATAGACCGGATGAGGGCGATCATGCTGGAGATGGGCTTCACTGAGATCAAAGGGGATATCGTCCAGTCCAGCTTCTGGAACTTCGATGCGCTCTTCCAGCCGCAGGACCATCCCGCCAGGGAGATGCAGGACACCTTCTACCTGGACACCCGTGCAAAGATTCCCGACTTCGCTAAGGTCAAGGAGATGCACGAGCGCGGCGGTGACGTTGGGAGCACTGGCTGGGGCGGCCGCTGGAGCCCAGAGGTGGCGCAGCAGGAGGTTTTGAGGACTCACACCACCGCTGTGACGATCAAGTACCTTGCAGATCATCCTGAGCCGCCTGTCAAGGCCTTTGGCATAGATCGCGTATACCGCAGGGAGGCCATAGACGCCACGCACACGCCCGAGTTCGAGCAGCTCGAGGGCGTGATCATGGACGAAGGCGTTACCTTCAGACACCTGCTCGGGGTCTTGAAGGAGTTCTACGCCAAGATGGGCTTTGAGGAGGTCAGGTTCGGCCGGGCTACTTCCCATACACAGAGCCATCCGTTGAGCCGGAGGTCTTCATAGAGGGCTTGGGATGGGTGGAGCTTGGAGGGGCAGGCGTCTTTCGGAAGGAGGTCACTGCTCCCTTCGGCATAGAGCATCCAGTCCTGGCCTGGGGCCTGGGAGTTTCCCGCGTGGCCATGCTTAAGCTTGGGCTGAAAGATCTGAGGGAGCTTTACCAGCCGGACATCCAGTGGCTGAGAGAGACGCCTCTATCAAGGAGCATGTGAGGGTTCAAAGATGCCAGTTGTAAGACTTTATTATCAGGACCTCGAGGAGATGGTCGGAGCCTCCAGGGATACAATCATGAGCAGGCTGGCCATGATGGGCGCAGATATAGGAAAGAGGGCTGAAGAGGACCATGTGGACGTGGAGTTCTTCCCTGACCGGCCTGACCTCTACAGCTCTGAGGGCGTGGCCAGAGCGCTTCAGGGCTTCCTGGAGATCAAGACAGGGCTTCCCGAGTATGAGGTTTTCCCGGGTCCCATAGTCCTGGAGGTGGACGAGTCTGTCAAGTCCGTCCGGCCTATTATCGGCTGCGCCGTTGTTCGCGGCCTGGAGTTCTCAGACGCTGCCATAGAATCCCTCATGGACCTTCAGGAGGACCTCCACTGGGGCCTCGGAAGGAACCGGCGGAAAGTGGCCATCGGAGTGCACGACATATCCCGGGTCACGCCCCCATTCCGCTACTTCGGGGCCGATCCATCCAGGAAGTTCGTCTCCCTGGACTTCTCTGAGGAGATGTCCATGCAGGAGATCTTAGAGAAGCATCCCAAGGGAAGAGACTTCGGCCACATCCTGCAGGGCTTTGACCGTTTCCCTCTGATCGTGGATGCGAACGACCGCGTCCTCTCCTTCCCGCCCGTGATCAACGGCGAGCTGACAAGGGTGAACGATGACACTCACGACCTGTTCATAGACGTCACCGGCACAGACCCCGTTGTGCATAAGGCATTGAACATAGTGGTGACCTCTTTAGCTGAGAGGGGCGGCAGGATTGAGTCGGTTCTGGTAAAGAGGCGCGAAGGGGATTTCGTCTCGCCCAACCTGGCGCCTGCCAAGTGGACTGTAGGCGTCGATGAGGCCAATGGGCTGATAGGCTTTGACTTATCTGCAGAAGAGCTGGCGAAGTGCCTGGAGAAGATGAGATTCGGCGCAAATTCACTTGGCCAGAAGGTGGAGGTATTAGTCCCTGCCTACAGGGCGGACATAATGCACTCCTGGGACCTCTTCGAGGACGCGGCCAAGGGCTATGGCTACGAACGACTGTTTGCAGAGCTGCCCGGGACTGTAACCGTGGGAAGGCCGCTTCCATCTGAGCTTCGAAAGTCTGAGATACGGGAGGTCATGGCGGGTTTGGGTTATTTGGAGACCATGCCCTTCACGCTGACCAACGAGGCGGTTCATTTCGCGCAGATGAGGCGCGAGCCGTTAGGGGCAACGCGCGTTTTGCACCCAATAAGCGAGCTGCACACAATCCTTCGGACATCCATTCTCTCAAGCCTCCTGGAGATCTTATCAGGCAACCAGCACCATCCCCTTCCCCAGAGGATCTTCGCAGTGGGGGAGGTAGTGGAGGAGAGGAATACCTGGATGCACCTGAGCGCAGCATCGATCCACAGCGGGGCAAACTTCTCTGAGATCCGCTCTGTGGTAGATGCTGTTTTAAGAGAGCTGATGATCGAAGCTGAGATCGTCCCATCTGACGACGGGGCGTTTCTTCCAGGCAGGGGGGCGGACCTGCTATCTGTAGGCCGGAGAATCGGATGTTTCGGCGAGGTTCACCCCCTGGTGGTTCGCAACTTCGGCCTTGAGCAGCCGGTGGTGGCACTGGAGCTGAGATGGGGAGAGCTCTGAAGATCCTTGCCATTGCAGATTTGCACGGCAGGGTCGATAGGCTCTTGAGCCTGGAGCCGGGAGATGCAGACCTGATAGTAGTATGCGGAGACCTTCATAACGGTGGGTGCGAGGAGGAGGCCAGGCCTGTGGTTGAGGCCCTCTCGGCTCTTGGCCTTCCAGTCCTGATAGTACCTGGGAATATGGACCCCAGGACCTTCGCCACTCGGTTGTGGGATGAGGCAGGATTCGTCTCCCTCCACCGCCGGGCTTACTGTTATGGGAATGGGGATTACGGTTTCATAGGCATGGGCGGCATCGTGGCCCGCGGAGGCCGGGACCCGGACAACCCTGCCCGGCAGTACCACCGGGATGAGGATGTGTATGAGAACCTGTCCAGGGCCTATGAGGAGATATCAAATGCCTCGCGCAGAATAGTGGTTACCCACCAGCCCCCTAACGGATTTCTGGATACCCTCTATAACAAAGAGCCGTCTGGCAGCGTTGGCCTGCGCAAATTTTTGGAGGAGCGCCAGCCAGATCTTCTTCTGTGTGGACACATCCATGAGGCGCGAGGCGTTGCCCGTCTGGGCAGGACTCTGGGCGTAAATGTGGGCGAGCTTAGATGCGGCTACAGCGCTTTGGTAGAATTGAACGATGATATTCACGTTCACTGGAGCGCCCTGACCCCCGAGGACTAAAAGCCTATTAAACATAGCGATTTAATATAGAATCATGAGGGTCAGAGAACTGATGAGCTATCCCGTAGCCTTTGTGGGGCCGGAGGCCACGGTCCTGGGGGCCATAGAGCTCATGGCCCGTGAGGGGAAGGGCAGCGTCCTCGTGGCCAGAGAGGGCCTTCTCAAGGAGTGCCTGGGGATTTTGACCACCGGCGAGATCTTCAGGAAAGTGTTTGCCAATGGAATAGACCCCGAGAAGGTCAAGGTGATCGATATCATGACTCAGGCTCCTCTTGTAACCGTGGGCCTAAGCGCCTCGAGCAAGGAAGCGGCGGGATTGATGATAGAGCACAAGGTAAGAAGGCTGCCTGTTGTAGAAAACGGCGCTCTTGTGGGGATTGTGACCAGCAAGGACCTTCTGAGATGCGTGGAGTGAAGAAAGTTAAATCCTTAAAGGATTAGCGCGTATATATTTCATCTCTATCACATGCTTGGCAGTTTTAACTGGTATCAAAAAGGTGGGGGAGAAATGAATAGACAAATAGCACTTTATCTGGGCATCTGCCTTGTTGTATGCTCAGTTCCTGCATTGGCTCAATCACCTGCTGCAACTACAGCGCTTTATCGTTGGCAAGATGCTCAAAGTGGAGATTACTTCTATACCACTGATCCAACGGGCGAATTTGCTCCGAGCGATGGCTATACCTCTGAGGGCATAACCGGGTATATTTTTACATCTCAGCAGCCTGGGACAACAGCACTTTATCGCTGGTATAACTCTAAACGTGGATTTCACTTCTATACCACTGATCCAACGGGCGAATTGGCTCCGGGCATCGGCTACACTTCTGAGGGCATAACCGGGTACATAGCCACATCTGAGCAGCCTGGGACAACAGCACTTTATCGATGGAATAACCCCCGTAAGGGATCTCATTTTTATACAACAGATCCAACAGGGGAATTGGCCCCTAGCAGCGGCTATACTTCTGAGGGCATAATCGGATACATTGTAGCTCCTCAACAGCCTCAACAGCCTCAGCAGCCTGAGACCAAGGCCCTTTACCGCTGGTATAACCCTCAAAGCGGAGATTACTTCTATACCACAGATCCTGCGGGAGAATTAGCTCCGAGCAATGGTTACATCTCTGAGGGCATAGTCGGATACATCGCCGTTTCTCAGGTGTCTGGATTCGCGCCACTGTATCGATGGTATAACCCTCAGAGTAGAGATTACCTCTATGCAACGGACCAAACGGGCGAAGCTGTGCCGAGTAGCGGCTATAACTCAGAGGGTGTAGTTGGATCTATCTGGGTGGATACCTGGGTGATGTAGATGCTGCTGGTCTGATGATAAAGTAGGTCGTCCCGAAAGCACACAAGGCCTGAGAACTCCCTTTGTGCCTTTGTGCCTTTGTGGTGAGCACCGGCTGAACTAACCACAAAGACACAAAGGCACAAAGAACTTAACGCTGACGGCAGATGTTGAGGAAGAAGTTGCCATTTCGGGATTAAGCTCAAGAACAAGCTAAGCATCGCCATTGTGAAAGGCCGGGCATCCGGGCATAAGGGGAAATGCTGCCGCATTTTATCTGGCCTTTCATGTCCGTCTGCTGAGCAGAAATACATTGCGTGTCATTCCGACATTTATCCTTCTCTTTGATGGCCTAACGCAGGGTTTAAATAGCGAAGAATCAAGTTCTATGGCTGGAGTCGAGGTCGCCTAGCCTGGTATGGCGCAGGTTTGCTAAACCTGTTCCGCTTCGCGGATCGTGGGTTCGAATCCCACCCTCGGCGCTGATAATTGTTTTTAAGTTAGCTTATTAAAATGGGGATACAAATTTGTAACCCATGCCGCTTTAAGGGGGTATTAATATAAAAAAGCGGTTAAGTTTAGATTGGCAGATGCCAACAGGTATGCATGACTTCAATCCGGCATTCCTTCAATTCAAACGTTACTTAGAATCTAATGGCTTCAGAGAAAGCACAATTGCCATTTACGTAGATCGAGTTAAACGATATCTGCAATTTGCAGGAACTAATAGGCCATCACAGTCAGATTTTGATAAATTTAGAGATGCACTTCATTCTAAGAAGCTTTCGCGAAGTACAATAAACAACTATTGCATATCGATCAAAGCTTATCACAAGATGTTAGGGGAAGATGTATCATTCCCATTCTTGAAAGTTAATAACAACATCCCATATTACTTCAGTCAAGAAGAGTACTTAGAATATTCAGTATAATCAATAATTTTAAGCATTATACAATGCTGAATGTTTTATTCTATTGCTGCCTTCGTGCGAGCGAACTTTGCGCTCTTAATGATGACGATGTTGATCTTAATGCACTTACTATAAGGATTAAAGAAGGTAAAGGCAACAAAGAAGGCATATGCTTCTTAAATGAGCAAACAGCGGCTATCCTGAAGCGTTACTTATCGATCCGACCACCTTTGGAGATAGACGGCCAACAGCCATTATTTTTTACTGACTACGGTAAAAGATGGGACAGACGCGATCTTTACCGGATGTTTCGCGCATATAAAGATCAGGCTGGAATTACAATGAAAGGCGGTCTTCATGTTTTTGCTAGACATAGTACTGCAAGCCTGATGATCGCGAACGGCTGCGACATTTCCATAGTTCGAAAAATTATTAAGGCACTCTGATATAAGGACCACCATGCGATATACGCACTTAAACGACCGCTTGCAACGTGAAAGCCATAGCCGGTTTTTGAAGTTATAGAGGCTGATACTCATGGAACCTGCGCTTATTACAATTCCACTTGATGAGTATCAGCGCTTAATAGCAGCGGTTCAAGAAATATCAAGGCTTCGGGATGAAATCGAATATCTGCAAGAGAAGCTTGCCAGAGATATAGCCGGGGATTGAAGAAGAATTACAGCACTTGAGTATCATGAACCGGAACCGCGGAACTTAGACTGCGGCCAAGTCCTAAAAGCCCTTATCGCTAATAATGGCGGCAAAATATCACGACAAGAAGCTAGAAAGCTCATGCGCCTTAGTGATAGCCAATTCTCTCAGCTATTAGCAGCCTCTAAAGACTTCATCGATATCTCACCATCGAAGCTAGATAGCATAATAAGGATTCTAAAATTAAAATAAAATGAGGTGAATTACTTTACGTAAAGCATTAAGTAATTTAGAGTTGTCTTATAGATAGCTAATCAATAGAACAAAATTAGCTAAACTTTAGCTGATTTCTGATATGTATTACTTTGGAGAAAGAGAAGAATTAAGCTATTTACTCTCTTATTCCAACTTCTCCAAAGATCGCATCAATGTAATTAATGCTTTACGTAAAGTAATCGCTGAGAACCTCATGGTGCTTGCTGCCCTTATCTATCCCTTCAGTCCCGGCCTTTACATGGATCGCCGGGGGATTCATCGCGGGAATAGAAGATCTAGCCTTGTAGGGTATTTTATGAAGCATCTGACTATGGTAAGATTCTAGGAAGTAAGAATAAAGTGAGTTTAAGCTTGTCCACTTAAACTCTGAAACAGTAGTGATTCACGCCTCAGCTTTTCCCTTCTAAATGGATAATTCTACATCCCGGCATAATAAATCGCAAATTTAGATCTTTTACAAACCGAGTATTTGAAATATTTAAACATTATTGAAGCTTTTAATGAATTTGGTAGGGGGTGAAATGTCATGAATCTAAGACTTAAGATTGCACTAACCGCTCTATTGCTATATCTGAGTTGGACTACTGCCTATGGTAATACTTTTTGGGGACCCAATTGGGGTGGTTAATACCATTAACCGTTTAAGTAGGTCGTAACCTACTTATCTTTTTAGCCGATGCTAGCCCGCCCCGCAAAAAGTCGCCCGATAAACCCTATCTTTTACCATAAGCCCTTAAACCGGGCTTAGCTCTTCCGGGCTAAAATCACTCATCGATACCTGAGATATAGCCCTTAAAAACGAAATAAACGGCCCGGGTTCCCACAAGCCCGCCATAGTTCTATGACATTTTTTCCAGAAACCCTAATAATGTTATAGGTATTATCTTTAGATGTACATAGCAAACTTGCGTTTTTCATGTACCTAATTATACAACCTGCGAAAAGCTCTTAACAAGGGCAAAAACCATTCTGATTAACTAATCGTTCCAAACACTATAAGCACAAACCGACCAGCTCCCTTGTTATCGTTCTATTGTGTCGCAGCATCGCGAAAAATCAATTTTAAAATCTACCGCCTATACCTAGGGATCACAGGATCAAATATGCCTTTATAATAATATCCCTGCACCCATACAGCCGTAGGTAACAGGATTGCTATACTACAGGTTATATGTACCATGATATCTTCTTTCTGCCTAATTTAAGAATATTCACTTAAGGTTATTATCAATTCTTCCTATACATCTCAAACCATCTATCGCGCGCAGATTGTTGCATTGGCAGTAAATCTTTATAAGTAATCTCTGCAGCTTCGGCTAATTGAGGGTACGCATCTGTCACGGTGATACAGTGTTGTTTCCATACTCTTTCTTTATTTTTCGGATCAAGTGTGTCTACTCTGCCGTGATCAAAAGCCAAAATCATATTTACGATTATATTGTCTCTCATAATTTTATATTTAGCCTTTAACCCATCAAGTTTTGCTGGATCTTTGCCCTCCAAGTAAAATTTTCGCTCTAGATCCTGCAAGGCGCCTGCCCACTTGGGTTCGCCCTTACCCCCACCTCCCATTGATTCTCGAGCGCTTAGATCTATTTGATTTCGTAACGCTACCATGACATTCGCTGCTACCGTTAATTGGTTAAGATCTCCTCCGTTCTCAAGTAATTCTTGCACAGGATATATACTTCCACCCATATCCGCTTTACATTCCTGAGTTTGTTTTTTGGATGTGGCGAATCCCGGGAGTCCCTTATAGACTTTTAATGTCGCCTCTAAATTCCTCCAAGCTGTAAATTTGCCAACCCCAACAATCGCGTTCACCACCTGACCTTGCAGCATAGTGAACGGTGTCGTATGATCTCCATCACGACCTGGTAAGTTGCCAGGTGGTCTCTTGTCATCAGCCTTGCAATCTATGCCTCGTCCAGTATCAAGCACATCAAAAATGAGCCTTTGTAAAACGGCGTCGGATTTAATAGGATATTGTCTTGTATAGCCCATAGATTCTCCGTATCTGTGAATATCATGCTTGCCTTGCAACAGTTCTCTATTCCTTGCATGGGCAATTAAGCACGAGCTGTTATCTATGGCGGCCTGCGGGGTGTAGATTACTATGTCATCTTTTTTTCGAGCAACGACAAGTTTTCCCATTTTATCCGCTTCCTTTTCCAACTCTACATCATCATTAATCTGAACACCTTTCAAATTAATTGTAGGTCTTTTACTTTCCCTTGCGCCTGCTGCACCACATGCCATGCTTCAGTGCGGTAAATGCTTCTCCTGCCCGGAACCCAAGTAAATCTCACTTCCCTGTGCATATGCAAGAGCATTCAACTTCGCAGGTTTATCCGAATTGGCGTGTACCCGTACATCCGATATATCAATCCCGGAAAGTGATTCAATACCCGCCTTTAACTGATCGGGCATGCCGGTAAGGTTAGGTTTTGTTTCCACCTGTTTCTGCTCTGCATTACTGGGTTTATGCTGTCGCTCAAAGACTTTGCCTGAATATTTCCTCTTCCTGATCTGGCTGCCGCTGGATCGAGGGGTATACAGCCAGATTCACTAAATTATAGCTAAAGTGAGAAGCTTTTCGTTGAAGAGGTAAGAATTTGCCCTGTATTGCATCTTCTTCTTCGGCATCTGGGTCTGCCTGTCTCTGAACTTTTGGGGTTATGCTATCGCCCATAGGCTTAGTTTGGATCTCCTCTTCCTCATCTGGTTGCCGTTGGACTGTCTCGCCAATCTTGGCCTGCATAAGTTCTTCTTCCTTGACGGCGCCTTAAGCTGAGTCGGAGGGTACGCAGGCACGTTCACTAAATTATAGCTGAAATGAGGCTTTTTACGTTGGATCGGTAGGAATTTACCCTGCAATAACTCATCTTCTTCGATATCAGGATCAGCCTGTCTCTGCATTGCCTCAATTAAACCGCCCCCCAATGATTTAGCTTGGATTTTCTCTTCCTCGGTTTCATCCTGTCGCTGTACTGGAGGATACGCAGGCAAATTTACTAAATTGTAACTGAAATGTGGAGATTTACGCTGAACTGGCAGGAATCTACCCTGCATTACCTCATCCTCTTCTTAAATCGGGTTTTGGCTGTCGCTGCACCATCGGAGTTGCACCGTTATCCATGGATTTGGTTTGAGTATCTCTTCTTCCTCGCATTCAGGGCATGATTCGGAAGACTTCATCTGAAGCTCTTCATCTTCGGGCTCTTTACATTGAGCAGGAGGGTATGCAGGTATATTCAGCAAATTATAGCTAAAATAGGACGCTCCATTTTTTGCCGGTGTCTCATGCTCCGACTCTGTGGATTCAAAAGACCCTGGTGCAAATCTGCTCTTCGGCATCTGCTTTGGGTTTAATGAGAATGGCGCAGATGGTTTGCTGATTTTGTCAGCACTTTTCATCATACCTGATACCCCTCCTGAGATCCAGCACGGTTAATTCTGAAATTTGTTCGGATTGATGGATTTACTGAGATTTAAAGGTTTACTGCTTGTATGATCACATCTCTATAAGCCTGCTATCATAAAGTACCAAAGAATTCAGCTACTATATATGCGAGAATCTCATTCCCCGCACATAATCGATCTATGTCATTTCTTTAACTACCGCGCTTAATGTCATAGACCAACTATGCTAACTTTTGACTTGCCGGAACCCTTGCGTAACACTCCTAACCTCAGAACCTTCGAAAATGACATAGACTTACTCCGGACTTCTCTATCAATCTTTTAAATGTCAACCCCTATTATAAAAGTTACCCGAAAATCAGAGTTTTAAGAATCGCTATAAGGCTCTTTCTTGAAGATCGCTATCAGCCGACACTCATATATTTCCATATTATTATCAAAATGCTTTCCGACTCGCAAATGATGGGTATTCAGAAAGCGATAGCAGCCAACCCTGCATCTATTGAAACATTTTGAAACTGTGAACCGCCTAAATCAACCCGAAACATTTTTATAAGCGCCTTCTCATCATTATCCATTGTCCAAAACTTATACGCCGATGTACAACTTTATACAATTCTCTTGATTTTTTGGCCACTCTCTAAAAATAAATATCCGAGAGATACGAAAAGCCCTGTTTTCTCGTTTTGCCAAAAAATTAATAAGCCTACTTTTATGAAAGTCAATAGTAATTTAATTACACATCTCCAATTTTTTGAGAATCAACCCGGTTTGTACCTCGCGGCAATCATTGGTAATTCAACCGCCAAACCTACCCGGTTTATCGCGATGTACATCTTTGTACATCCAGCGGCTCAAAATGAGCACATGGCTACAGGAGAGAATTCAACCGTGAAGAAGATAGGGAAAACACCGAAGACGGATATACACATATCCACCTAAACTCTATCATCAAAAATCATCAAATTCTTATCGTATGCCATTGATAGCCACTTATCAAAATTCTTTCCAGCACTATCATACTTAGAAACTGGTCCGGTTAAAAACTTGCAAGTAGGACAGTCGTTTATAGAATCGGCCATGACGTTTAAGTATTGTTCAAATGCTTCTTTAAGTGTAAAATACTCTTCCCCTGATATTAAGATTCTATGTTTACTGCCATCTCCCATTTCTGAGGTAAGCTCACATAATTGGCGGCGTATATCTTCAACATCTCTTTTAAACCTATCTTCAATCCGCGGTAATAGTTTTTTATCGTTTTTTACTGGTTCATCTTCAAATCTTTTTTTTTTTTTTTTTTTTTTTTTTTTTTTTTTTTTTTTTTTTTTTTTTTTTTTTTTTTTTTTTTTTTTTTTTTTTTTTTTTTTTTTTTTTTTTTTTTTTTTTTTTTTTTTTTTTTTTTTTTTTTTTTTTTTTTTTTTTTTTTTTTTTTTTTTTTTTTTTTTTTTTTTTTTTTTTTTTTTTTTTTTTTTTTTTTTTTTTTTTTTTTTTTTTTTTTTTTTTTTTTTTTTTTTTTTTTTTTTTTTTTTTTTTTTTTTTTTTTTTTTTTTTTTTTTTTTTTTTTTTTTTTTTTTTTTTTTTTTTTTTTTTTTTTTTTTTTTTTTTTTTTTTTTTTTTTTTTTTTTTTTTTTTTTTTTTTTTTTTTTTTTTTTTTTTTTTTTTTTTTTTTTTTTTTTTTTTTTTTTTTTTTTTTTTTTTTTTTTTTTTTTTTTTTTTTTTTTTTTTTTTTTTTTTTTTTTTTTTTTTTTTTTTTTTTTTTTTTTTTTTTTTTTTTTTTTTTTTTTTTTTTTTTTTTTTTTTTTTTTTTTTTTTTTTTTTTTTTTTTTTTTTTTTTTTTTTTTTTTTTTTTTTTTTTTTTTTTTTTTTTTTTTTTTTTTTTTTTTTTTTTTTTTTTTTTTTTTTTTTTTTTTTTTTTTTTTTTTTTTTTTTTTTTTTTTTTTTTTTTTTTTTTTTTTTTTTTTTTTTTTTTTTTTTTTTTTTTTTTTTTTTTTTTTTTTTTTTTTTTTTTTTTTTTTTTTTTTTTTTTTTTTTTTTTTTTTTTTTTTTTTTTTTTTTTTTTTTTTTTTTTTTTTTTTTTTTTTTTTTTTTTTTTTTTTTTTTTTTTTTTTTTTTTTTTTTTTTTTTTTTTTTTTTTTTTTTTTTTTTTTTTTTTTTTTTTTTTTTTTTTTTTTTTTTTTTTTTTTTTTTTTTTTTTTTTTTTTTTTTTTTTTTTTTTTTTTTTTTTTTTTTTTTTTTTTTTTTTTTTTTTTTTTTTTTTTTTTTTTTTTTTTTTTTTTTTTTTTTTTTTTTTTTTTTTTTTTTTTTTTTTTTTTTTTTTTTTTTTTTTTTTTTTTTTTTTTTTTTTTTTTTTTTTTTTTTTTTTTTTTTTTTTTTTTTTTTTTTTTTTTTTTTTTTTTTTTTTTTTTTTTTTTTTTTTTTTTTTTTTTTTTTTTTTTTTTTTTTTTTTTTTTTTTTTTTTTTTTTTTTTTTTTTTTTTTTTTTTTTTTTTTTTTTTTTTTTTTTTTTTTTTTTTTTTTTTTTTTTTTTTTTTTTTTTTTTTTTTTTTTTTTTTTTTTTTTTTTTTTTTTTTTTTTTTTTTTTTTTTTTTTTTTTTTTTTTTTTTTTTTTTTTTTTTTTTTTTTTTTTTTTTTTTTTTTTTTTTTTTTTTTTTTTTTTTTTTTTTTTTTTTTTTTTTTTTTTTTTTTTTTTTTTTTTTTTTTTTTTTTTTTTTTTTTTTTTTTTTTTTTTTTTTTTTTTTTTTTTTTTTTTTTTTTTTTTTTTTTTTTTTTTTTTTTTTTTTTTTTTTTTTTTTTTTTTTTTTTTTTTTTTTTTTTTTTTTTTTTTTTTTTTTTTTTTTTTTTTTTTTTTTTTTTTTTTTTTTTTTTTTTTTTTTTTTTTTTTTTTTTTTTTTTTTTTTTTTTTTTTTTTTTTTTTTTTTTTTTTTTTTTTTTTTTTTTTTTTTTTTTTTTTTTTTTTTTTTTTTTTTTTTTTTTTTTTTTTTTTTTTTTTTTTTTTTTTTTTTTTTTTTTTTTTTTTTTTTTTTTTTTTTTTTTTTTTTTTTTTTTTTTTTTTTTTTTTTTTTTTTTTTTTTTTTTTTTTTTTTTTTTTTTTTTTTTTTTTTTTTTTTTTTTTTTTTTTTTTTTTTTTTTTTTTTTTTTTTTTTTTTTTTTTTTTTTTTTTTTTTTTTTTTTTTTTTTTTTTTTTTTTTTTTTTTTTTTTTTTTTTTTTTTTTTTTTTTTTTTTTTTTTTTTTTTTTTTTTTTTTTTTTTTTTTTTTTTTTTTTTTTTTTTTTTTTTTTTTTTTTTTTTTTTTTTTTTTTTTTTTTTTTTTTTTTTTTTTTTTTTTTTTTTTTTTTTTTTTTTTTTTTTTTTTTTTTTTTTTTTTTTTTTTTTTTTTTTTTTTTTTTTTTTTTTTTTTTTTTTTTTTTTTTTTTTTTTTTTTTTTTTTTTTTTTTTTTTTTTTTTTTTTTTTTTTTTTTTTTTTTTTTTTTTTTTTTTTTTTTTTTTTTTTTTTTTTTTTTTTTTTTTTTTTTTTTTTTTTTTTTTTTTTTTTTTTTTTTTTTTTTTTTTTTTTTTTTTTTTTTTTTTTTTTTTTTTTTTTTTTTTTTTTTTTTTTTTTTTTTTTTTTTTTTTTTTTTTTTTTTTTTTTTTTTTTTTTTTTTTTTTTTTTTTTTTTTTTTTTTTTTTTTTTTTTTTTTTTTTTTTTTTTTTTTTTTTTTTTTTTTTTTTTTTTTTTTTTTTTTTTTTTTTTTTTTTTTTTTTTGTATAAAGTGTCGGATTAGCCCGGCACGCTTTTCAATAGCGGCTGCAAGTGTTATCCCTTCTTTTTCTTTGAGAACCTTAGCAATTGCTAAAAGCTGAATACCCGCACTCGGAGCGCTCTTAACTACCTTATCATCTTGCAGAGTTTGACTTTCGCGGTTTCTCCGGCTGATTTACAACAAACTTTTTCCTTCTTGGTTTCGAAGTGTGCCGGGCTTGGTAATTCCTCAACCTTTTGGCAAACTAAGTCCCGGCCAACAGGCTTACACCTGTAATCAACCGCCTCGCCTTCTTCAAGTTCTTTCTTAACCCAAAAGGGAGTTTCACTTTCCGCACCTGTTATTAGACCCTTACCACGTTTTTGTATTTCCTTATTTATAAACATTCTAAACACCTCTTACAAAGACTAAATTATTGATCACAAAAGCAATTCCTATTACAACAACTTGCACTATTTCAGTTATTGACATACTTCACCAACTCCTAAAGGGATGATCTTAAAAGTACCATCTCCAAGCCATTCGAATTTAGCAAATCTCGCTACATGTCCATTCCTCGCGTTTATCTCATCCATCCAGTCTTTAGGTAAACAAATCCTAAAGCCCTTACCATTTCTAGAAATCGTTCTCTGCATTGAATCACCTCCATATATTCAAAAAATAACGGCGAGATAACGGGAAGGTATCCGGCGAAGCCGGAATGGTTTAGTTTACTTACAATTCATTTTATAAACCATGATCTACTGACATTAAACTTTTATTTTCGTTATCTAGCGACGTTAAACTTTTATTAAACTTTTCAAAACCGTTATGCTGCGGTCCATTAAACTTTTATTAAACTTTCTCATTTTCGCTATCAGTAGGTTCCAATTAAACCTTTTAAACCTATATTTAAAATATGATATATGATTTTTATCTAATATATGATATATATTTAATCTCATATATCTACTATTTCTTATCTCTTATCTCTCTTTATTCTGAGATTAGGTTTAAAAGGTTTAATTAGCGGCGACGCATAGCGAAAACACCAAAGTTTAATGAAACTTTTAATGCACCACCCCGATACCGGAAATAAAAAGTTTAATAAAAGTTTAAAGGCTCTTGCTAGCGGTTTAAAAAGTTTAATGGCTACAGATAGCGGTCTAATACGCTTCTGCCATTTCCGGTTTATACCATATACATCCTAGTGCAACAGCATCACCGGTAAACTCATCAAACTCTTCGATTAAGTAGCGGGTATCACTCTAGTTTTATTTATCCTCATCGCTACCTTACCGCTTAACCCTGTTGTACCTTTGAAGTGTTCACCAATAAGCAGCTTTTTGATAGACATATAAGCATAACTCTTACCATCAGGCTTTTATATCCCTTGATGATATCGTTTATGGATAAATCTCTACCTTGATCTTTCATCCATCTTACTAACTTTATTTCCGCTGTAGTTAATTTTGATATTTGGTTGTCCTTTCCTACCTCATAAAGCTCTTTAGCATCAAGAAAATCCTCTATATCTGCTAAAACGTAGCCTTCTTCGGTTTCCTTTCTTTGTAAGTGCTTGAATACCGCAAAACCCTTGATTATTGCAGAAAACCGACCGGGATTTCTCCTATCGCCGGGTATATTCCATTGAATATGCTTACCGAAAGGGATTTTTACCGTGAATAACTGCCTTTTGATGATATATATTATGGTTTGACAAACCTTTATCTCTCTATCGGTTGGTAAGTTCTTGTTCGCCGGGTACATCATCCATAAATATTTTAGCAGCTACCTTCTTATCCGTAGCGCTACTTTCATCAATGGATAGATCGAATAGCCGGTTAACAAGTTCATCGCTGTAATTGGTATCTACGGATGTTAACCACCAAGATATACGTTTAGGTAACATGGTTTCCGTGTATACCTGTTTGATAAGAGTAGCATGAGCGGCGTTTTCTTGAAAACTGCCCATAGACCGCTTGAACGTGCCTTCCAGATCCTCATTCATCTTTACATCGTCGCTAAAGATGATCATGCCATCAACCATATTAGGATTATAGTAAAGGGATTTTGCAGAAACCGTACCTCTAAACTTATAAGGTTCATCAGGTATTAGTTTAAATATTGCTTCAAAAGCATCAGTCTTACCCTTACCGCTTTGCCCTGACCCTTTTGGTTGAAGTCCTTTGGTATTCTCGATAACTGTATTAGCGATGGCTAGTAAAAGGATTTTTCCAAGAGCAGTATCACTCTAAATGCCGATTTATGATATACCTTTATTATGTAGGCTACAGGATCACCATGTTCTAAGACTCCAAAAGCCTCTTTATAAACGTCTGTCACAATCGTATGTTGTTTAGCTCTTTGGATAGCTCTTTGATTTTCTCGCTCAGGATGGCTTTTTCTTCGCGTTTATCAAAGGCTTGATCCTCAGTATTTGGTTGCATTTTCCTTAAGAGCCTTTTCTTTATATCGGCAATTTGTAGCTTGATATTATCTATTTCCTTGCAAATTGCTTGCCGCTCTTGAACTATATCATCAAAAGATAATCGATTAGATGGCCTATTTACTTTCGTATCCTCTGCATCAAAAACCATCGGCTCCTTAGCTAATGATCTAGCCATTTAAACCACCATGCCGGGATTATTATAAGTTGGCTGGATGAGTGAAGACTGCTTCTTTATTGATTACGGTTACTTGATGCCATTCCGCCGTTCAAGTACAATGTACTTAGGATCATTTTTGATGAGCCTTCCTAATATCGGAACCTTGCGATCCATCACCTGAACTTCTACGATTAATTTCATAAATTCCTTGAAGTAATCGTGTTCCTCTATCGGTTCCGCCTTATTATCTGTTTCAAATATTTTAGACATGTTATTTCAACTCCTTCTTTTTATTTTGTTAAGCCGGGAAACCCGGCGATAACTGATTAAGCCTATATTATATAATGCATGGCCGAAGGTCTATATATAAACCTTAAGACTTTGCAAACTTCCCCGATTTTTTGCGCTCTTCTCTCCCTTACGGGAAGTTGCGCCGGGTAGCTACTCCCGGCGTTTTAGAAAAGACGCCTCAACCACTAAGGCCAACAGTCATTATCAGTATACTATTTAATACTTTCCTGCGGGAAAATAGCTACAATTTCAAAGCATTATATATACTATTCGATCCGTTTTTTAAATTAGAGGTATTTCTTTTTCTGTTGCTTCTCCATATCCCGGCGTTTTGATGACATCTGTTTTTGATGCAGATTCCCGCGAGGTTTGCTTTTACCTGAGATTTTCATTAATATCAACCTTTTGATTAACTGGTTTAATGAATTACGTTCCCTGTCTAAAATTGTCACATCGACGTATCGATTCTGCATTAAATGCTCCGTAAGACTTTGGCAGAAGGAACACCTTATAACCTAATCCCGTAACGTATATCTTTTTCCTGAACTTTGCTAATTCTTTTGCCATGTAAATCACCTATTCCTAAGTATAATCCGTAAGCATCAAGCTATTTTTAAGGGCTGACACTCAACCAAAATGTCAGCCCATTTTGGAGCGGAGAACTTTTTATAAAGGGGAGATCTGCGGGATTAGGGGAACCTCGCAGCCTATGTATTACTATGAACCGGGTTGAAGTATAAACCCGGCAAACTCTCTGAAAGAGGATGATAAGAATAGATGGGTAAAGCTGTCAGGCTTCACCCCTTATATGTGTGTAATAAGGAAAATTTTTCTCCCTCACTATATAGTATTGCTTGTTGTCCCCGAAAATTATTTTCATTTCGGCTCTTTTCGAATTCGTTAATGCGTTTAAGTCGCATATTAATGATTCTACGTTGCTTTCTCTCTTCAGCGCTTATTGTCGGTTTCGGTTCTTCATTTGTATCTTTTTGCACAGAATCAACCATAATATGATTATGGGATTCATCAATTAAACCACACTTTTCACAAACTTTTTCTGATGTTTTCGGATCATATCGGATTTTGCCGCCACATTCTACATTCTTTATCTGCAAAAAACAGCCAATTATCGCGATAAAACTTAATGGTTACTGGTCGCTGAACCGCCGTTCCCGCCCGGTTTGTAAATTCTCGGACTGAATCAAGCTTTGTCGTATCCCTGATATCATGCAGATATCGTTGTTTACCTGTCACAAATCGCTTATAAATAGCTACTTGTGCCTTAGATGCTGTTTTATCCCGTTTTGTCGCCCGGTTAGCAGTATTTTGCTTTCTCTGACAATCGCGGCACTTAGATCTTTAAAGAACCTGATCCTTTCTTTGTTTCATCGCAATTATCAAAAGATAGCTCTATTCCACAAACTTTACAATGTTTTGCATTATTTTTAGGTCTACCAACAGCATGGCAGATAGCATCTATATCGTCTATTATTACACACATATAATTCACCTCAGATTATATCCCTACTGACATAGGGCGATTTTTTTTATAATTGTATCATGCAATGTTTACCCTTCTATATATAGCTTTCGGTAATATAGCGGCGAGATATGCAATAGATTAAGTATCTACCGGCCTTGTCTTACTCAGATTCTCATCTAGAAGCCCGCTCGCCCTTGATTCCCAAACGCTTATTAAACTGCATGGTTATGTAGCTTCGCGAAGAGCTTACTCAGGCTGATGAAAACGTGATTAAATCCCAACAGGAAATCGCGAAATATGAGTTAGCCCTTAAGGGCAAAGAGGATGAGATATCATTCCTTCGCGGCCATGTAGCACAGCTAACGCAAAGTATTTCACAGCTAAGTTTACCACCATCTCAGGAAGAGATAAAGAAAAAAGATGGTATCAATTCTGGAAAACATAAACTATATCTTAGTTACCGCTATCATTACAAAAAGAGACGAAGGGGTAAGATAACCGGTTGTTAAGATTCATGCTAAAAAATGATGCATTTAAATTATACATTCTCATAATATTGCTTACTTTTACGGCTAATGGAGATTATACAAAGTATACAAAAACTTCTGATGGTTATTTAATTCATAATAGTCCGTATATAGATAATAATGGAACTATCTCGTTTTCAAATAAAACATTAAATAATAGCGATTTTAAAGGTGAACCATTCTATATTGTTGAAGTACATCCTAGCAGTAACCGCGTTAATACTAATGATCCTTTTTCAATAGGCATATTCATATCCGGCGTTGGAGATATAGAATTTGCTAAATTGAGAGTGTTTATTCCAAATTACCTCGTTAAAGAGGAAGATGCAATTGGACATAAATATGTAAAATTAAATCAAGTATTTTTTGATCCATTAGATCCCAATTCAATGATAAAGGTAACTTCTGAGGATCAGGAACCAGAGTTTAGTACAGTTGTAGGAAACGCACTTTTTATTCTTAGAGATATTAGAGGTTTCCATAATTTCGGGGAAACTACCGCACATTTTAAAGGGAGTTCATCAGGAAGAGATAATAATCCACCTTTCGATATTTCCTTTAATATTTCTTCAGATGCACCCGCGGGCGATCATGCTATAAATGTAAATTTGTTTTATAAATCTAATGGAAAATGGTATTCAGATACCCAAACAGTACCTTTACATATAAATGATTGGTATGAAAATAAATTCATACAAGTATTAATTATCGTAGCTTTATTCGTGTCTATAATTTCGGCATGGCCAATAAAAGATTCTTTGATACAGCTATATGATAAATACATAAAAAAATAATATACATATAAAAAGAATCCTTCAATTCTTCATATAACCGGGGGATTCAAGCATTCTGTTTCGCCTTATTGAAATGCTCATGAAGCTGGATAATTAGGCTATTTCTGCCCGGTGAACCACATAAACTATATCTGAGCTATCGCCATTACCATCACCGGAATGGATAAAAGAAAAGGGCAGTTGGTGGAAATTCTGAAAATGGGGCAATGAGGAATTATGTTAGATTCTGAGTATACTGCTTTTTTGATAGGTGCTATTACCGCTATTTTAGGGGCAGTCATAGGAGCGTATTATTGTCGCGGTATGGGATTATTACAAAATATATAGAGAAACCATTGATAGAGAAACCCAAATACTAAATGCATTTAAAGAAGAAGTAGTAAGTAATTTATTTGCAATAGAGAATGATTTAGCCTTATTAAACAAAGATATTGAAGATCGAAAAATGAAAAAGGAGATAGTATCCCCATTAATGCCGTTTAAGCAATGAAATACTTAATGTAATGAAAATAAATTTCCCATACCATTTATTAAAGTTTAATATATTCAAAAAGGTTAGTAGTCTTTCCTATGATATTGATACCATTAATGAGACGATCAGGAGTAGAGAAAATCGATGTAGTAGCAATGTATTCACAAACTTGCCAAATTTATCTATTTATAATAAAAGAATGTTGATTTATGATGATATTTTAGTTTCCTTAATTAATCCTCTTAAGGTTGATTTGGGTAACATACAAAAAGAATTAGAGGTATCTAAGATAGCTTTAAAGGCTGATGAATTTGGCGCGTATTATGAAATCAAAGAAAGATTTTAGATATCTTATTTCCCCGGTTCCTTAGAGATCATCCATAATACCCCAAATAGAGCAACAAAGACACCTACCACAGTAGGAGCATCAGAGAATAGCCGATATGCCGCCCATGTAAAGAAGATAGCTGCTAGAACTAGACCGCCAATTCTAGCCCATGATTCTTGATGAATGGCAAACATCCATCACTTAAACATTGTTCTCGTCTATATATGGGTTTGGCGCATGGGCAATTTTGAATCACTTTCGGCTCACGTACAAATAGATTCATAAGCAAACGCCAGATAAAATGTTGCTTTTGGCAACGGTCCCAAAGATGGAAGTATTCACCACTCAGAATAAAATTTATTTGCTATTATATTAGAAAACGATCCGAAAAGTCGATAGCAGATAAACTAAGATGCCAATATCTTCATGTTCAAGCAAATAATACGAGCTATCATTGATAGAGATGCCCTTAAAAGCCCCTTACAAGCCCGTAGAGACGCTTTGCAGATAGCTTGAAGATTAAACCCTTGTTCGCGGATATCTAAGTAATCGCGAAATACCCTTTGAGGATAGATCAGAGGATAATTCAAGAACAAAGCAAAATTCGCATAATCTTCATGGTGCAATTAAGATACCTAAGGCCAACAAAGTATTTATAGGATAGCTTGAACTGAGTATATAAAGCGGCTAAAGCGCTAACTAAAAACATAATGCAGTAAACATGTAGGCTTTTGCGCGATAGCGCAAAGCCCGCGCAGGTTTGCTAAACCTGTTCCGCTTCGCGGATCGTGGGTTCGAATCCCACCCTCGGCGCTGATTTACGGGTAATAGATAAGCGATTTAAGCTTAAAAATCACATCACCGTCATGACTTCGCACCAAAAGACATGACTTAGGTCAGGGCTTTTCAAGGGCCTTGGCCTTTCTCCTTACTTCTTTTATCAAGCAAGAGCATTACTGCCTTTTCTACGAAGTGACTGATATTCCTATAGTCACCAGTGGCCACTTCGGCCTTTATCCGTTCATAGGTCTCTTCGTTGATGCTCACGCCGATCTTCTTTACCATGTACAAATAATACGGCTTTGTGCCTTAAATACTCATTCCTACTAGGTGTACCAAAGGCTTTATATTTCCATAGGTGCACCTAGTATATGGTGTGAAGTCATGTCGAACAAAATGCTCTTAGAGCCTAGCTGCCCGGTCGCACAAATCCGGGAAGCCGTTGTAGAGCTGTTGTACTATCTCGGAAGAACTGCTGGCCCCCTCCCTGAAGTCGTGGACCTCGGAGCGGTTAGGCTGGTGCATGGCGCTGGCGCGCCTGAACCCGCAGATTCCACCAGGTCAACAGAGAAATGGCCTAGCAGCTACAGCGGGCCGGTAAAGGATGCCCTGCAGGAGGTGGCCTGAATGGTGTCCTCTGCCTTTTCAGAGAACGTTGTGGAAAAGATCAAATCGCCGCGGTCTCTGACAGAGCTAAATGCAGTACTTGGTGACTTTGAACCCCTGGCTGCGAAGGTTGCTGAGCTGGAAAAGGAGACCCTAGAAAGGGAGGCCCAAGTGCTGACTGCCGTCTTGGAGAGAATAACGCCCCTTGTACCCATCCTAAGCAAAGACTATGAGATCTATTACAGGCGCGAGATAGTCATTATCGCCGACACTAAACAAGTGCCGCTTGAGCAAAACGCATACTTCTACAGCGAGAACAAGCTGATCCTATACGAGAATGGATCGCTTGTGCGGATGCATCGATACGGCGAATTCACAGGCGGCCACAGGCCTGGATGGGAGCTGATAGATGAGCATCCGCTTACGGCTTTGGCAGCCGTGGGAGCGTTCGGGCTCAACGCCATCGCCGCCAGACTGGTGAGAATGCTCAAAGACGCATCAGAGATAGTAATTCGCGAGGAAGAACTTGAAGCTAGGCTTGTAGCACTGGCCAAGGTCCTGGAGGCCCTGAGATGAAACCGGCTAATCTTAAGATAATGCAAGGCGAGCATGGAGTTTACAGCACGTCGGGCCGTGGCTTGCAGACGATCAGCGCGAAGTCGCTCGTCACCTCTCCATGGGCCAGCATTGTGTCCTCAACCTCGAAGCAGAGCTGTAGCCATTGCCGGACATCGGGGCGATCCTCCTGGAAATTCCACGCAATGTCGGCGAAGAGTGGATGGAGAAGGGTGCCGCCATAGTCGCGCCGCTCGACAACCGCAAAAAACTTGCCCAGGCTGGGGACGATCTTGTCCGACTCGACGGCTTCTGAAGGATCGTAGAGCATCATGCTCAAACGGCTGGGACGGTGGACGTGGCGCTTGAGGCCGTGGTCTTGCCAGCGCACCCTGTAGCGCGGCGGCAAAAGCTCCAGCAGCGCGTTGACTGCCTCCAGCTGTCGGGCAGTCCACTGGAATCGCGCCGGTCCGATGTACTCGTTGAGCACGAAATAGCCGTCGGGCTTGAGCGCCCGACGGACGTTTGAGTACAGCGACTCTAGCTGCGCAAAGTGGTGCAGCGATTGGTCGCAAAGCACGACGTCGTACTGGCC
Source organism: Methanotrichaceae archaeon (assembly GCA_963847095.1). Classification (GTDB taxonomy): domain Archaea; phylum Halobacteriota; class Methanosarcinia; order Methanotrichales; family Methanotrichaceae; genus CAWJYS01. Next base: position 253,906 of record CAWJYS010000005.1, read on the forward strand.
GGGGGGCCAATCGAGCCGGTAAATGTCCCCGACGTGAAAATGGACGTTGTCTATGCCGCGCGCCCGGGCCTCGGCCTTTGCGGCGGCAATGCGCTGCGGGGAAATGTCATAGGCGTCCAGGCGTGCAAAATTGCCGCAGCTGGCCCACTGCAGCTCTTTATGGCCTAAGCCGCAGCCAAGCGATAGCCCGGCTAAAGAGCGCCCCGCCAGGTACTTGCGCGCGACGTAGGAGATATAATCCACCTGCGGGTCACCGCTGACCAGGCGGTTGGCGCGCTGGTGCACCTGGGGAATATGCCAGAACGTGATCGGCGGCTGTACGGTGGATTCCCAGACGGCCTGGACGGCGCGCGTCCGGCCGCCCAGCACGCGACGTGGCAGCTGCCGGATGCGGCCAGAGCGCAGGCTTGCCGCCAGGTGGACAAAGTCCTGGAAATTGACGAGGTTGTCAAACATCTCCACCATCATCTCAAGGCAAGCAACTGGTCCTTCTTATTTAAGGGAAGCTATAGAAAAGCAATCTTTCTCTCTGAAATATTTCTAAGTGAGAAAATCTATTTGACCTTAAGAAGAGGGGATCAATAACATGGCTGGTGCAGAGGATCAGGCAATCACCCAGGACGCCAACGAGGCAGCCCTGCAGGATTTTGAGGCCGGTGTCAGGAGGAGCATCAAACAGGCCGATGCTGGCTTAGTCAAAACTTTCAATACAAAGGAAGAGTTCTTGAACCATTTGAAGATTTAATTCCAAAAAGGAGTTTTTAGAGAGACCTGGGACTGCTATCTGCCAGCTCTATCAGTCTCCCCTCATCGTGGGCCTGATCTCATCCGATCTCATAAACGTCGACTGTGCGGGCGATGGTGAACACCTCGTCGCCTTTCTGGCGGCTCTTGAGCAGGGAGTTCCCGACATCCTTTGGCAAGTAGATCTCCTGGTCGTCTATGTTCAGCCTGAAGAACTTCTTGCTCTGGCCCATGGTCATGTCCCTGTACCTACCTGTCACCTTCTCTCCCACCTTCATAATCCTGGCTACCATGATCTCACCCCATCATCATTATTCATCATTATAATAGTATATTTCTTGTACTTCTAATTTCCGGTAAGATTTTTTTAAAACTGTTGGTTTGAGCACATACTCTCTAGGGCCACTTCAAAATAAGTAGTTCTCATTTTTTGGTCATCAGGAGCTCTGAGGCTTCCAGCGTTCTTTGTGCCTTGGTGGTTAGCTTAGACGACGCTCACCACAGAGAAACCTACATGACGCAGGGGTCACCCACGATGATGAAAATCGTCTTTGTGCGTTCTTTGTGCTCTTTGTGCCTTTGTGGTGGATATCGTTTTGTTTCGTTGAGGCTAAACGGACGACGTACCACCACAAAGGCACAAAGCTCACGAAGGACGCACGAAGGACCATTTAGGTCTGCTGGTACGATTTGAGCAAGGGATTTTCGTACCACACAGAGGCACAGAGGAATTTCATTATTTTCTGAAGTCTCTTAACTTTTCGTTCTCTGTGCCTCTGTGCCTCTGTGGTGAAGTCGTAAGTGTCCACCACGAAGAAACGAAGACACAAAGCTCACAAAGGATTCTACAGTCAACTTTGCTGGAAACAGCACTAGAGATGAATTTTAATGTCGAAAAGGCATCACTATTTGGCATGTCCGATAGACAGCCTCCCCTGCCGGGATCATCGCCTGATTCGGCATGGCTGGCTCGTTTGAAGAGGTTGGCTCTCTTCCTGGCAGGTAGAAGGAATCCATTGTCCCCAGCGGTCCTTCTGACATGGATAGCTCTTCTCCTGGGAAGATGGCTGCGACCTGCGAAACCCCCGAAGCCCGCAAAACCTGCGAAACCTGCGCAGGGTCTGGGAGAGTGGTTATCGGATCAGGCGCAGTATGCATGGAGCCTGTGGCGAAAACAGCAATCTGCCCAGCGTGCGAAGGACGGGGAGTCCTAAAGTAGCTTTAGGGTCAGCAGGATCGATGGCCAGTGCCGCATACCTCCATCGAAAGAGGAATAGTATGGAAGAGATGCCTCGGTGAGCTCAGCGCTTATTAGCCGCAGCTTAAGCTCATCGGTATCTGATAAATAGATAGGTCGATCATCGAATCGATGGGCTCAGAATAATTCATTTAAATTAATCTTGATAGGATATTCTTCTCCTTTGCATTAAAATGTTCTTCTTTCTCCATTTTTTATTCAGAAAATTATTAATATCCGTGTACCTACCATGAATTATTATTTCTCGTCAGGAGGGTCCCTATGTACAGAAGCCTTGCCACACCGCTATCAATCTCCTTTTTGCTTTGTAGCAGCCCTTGCAACACCAGCCTTGGGCATATCTGTGAGCTATAACGCAGGTGATGGCAGCAGTGCCGTCTCCTCCTCGTGAGCTTCCACCTGGATGATGCTACATCCCTTCGAGAGGAGACAATGCTCGGCACAGACAGGCTGTACCAGGTCCGGCAGGCAGAAGGCACTGGCAGCAACTCCATCAAGCAGAAGCTGAGCGGGAACGGTTGCACGGTTGAGAACTCCATCGATAGCGTGGGCGAACTATCCGTAGCCGCATCTGCTGCAGCATCGCCAGATGGCGTGGACCTGAGCCAGCAGGTGGCGGGGGCAGGAGAGCTGAGCGCCAGCATTCAGGGAACCCAAGGCGATGATTCGGCGGGCCAGGAGGCGAGCGTTTTGGGAGGGGTCCTCTCTTCCAGCCAGAGCCTTTCCGCTTCAGCGGGCGATGGAGTCTCGGCCGCTCAGGCAACCAAGATGGCGGGAGTGATTGGGCGAGTCTCCTCAGGGGCGATCTCGGAAGAGAAGGCAATGATTACATCGGGAAGCTTCCTGGGCGCGGGGACGCTGAGCGCAGAGATGAATGCCCAGTCTGATGGTTCTGTGCAGTCGCAGGCCTCTGTGGCCGTGGACGGCACAGAGTGGCTGAAGCAGTCCGACATAGACGAGGTTTCTCAGGATGGCGTGGGCATGGCGGTGGAGGGACTGCGCCTTGACGATCTGGGCAATGTGGGCAGCTTCACCATGCAGGCAGCGAGCATGGACAGGGCGGACTATGAGAAAGATGTGGCTGATAGGGCGGTCTCTTCTGATAAAGGCAGCGAGGAAGACGGCGTGGGCTCCACAGTCATGTACCTGAACAACCCCAACGCCTATCTGCTGGCAGGCTGGAAGTGGACGCAGAATAACCCCCAGATCAAGATGTACCTGAAGAAGGACGCCAACTTCAATAACGAGGGCCTGGATGCAGAGGCCACGAAGAGAGCCATTGAGGCGGCGGCCAACACCTGGGACAATGCTGTGCCGCAGAACCTCTTCGCCGACAGCAATCTGGTGACGGTTACTGAAGCCTCCAACATCAATACTGATACCAAGGACGGGTACAACACACACGGCTGGAAGCCCATCACCGAGGGCCTGGCCTACAGCAGGACGTATTATTCCACGTCCAAGGTGGGCGGGTACTATCCTGCCCTGGAGTCCGATATAGTTTACGATAGCGATTACCAGTGGGCTACCAACGGAGGCAACTACGATGTACAGTCGGTAGCGCTGCACGAGATGGGGCATACCATTGGGCTTGGGGATCTGTACGGGAAGCCGGAGTATGCGGGCGATACTGATCAGGTCATGCATTACTATACTGGAGTGAAGCATGAGCTGGGGGTGGGGGATAGGACTGGAGCATGCTTGCTTTATGGCAGGTATGACGGTGCAATTCCTGTATTTCGCATGTATAGTCCTTATGTCACGGACCATTTTTATACTACTAATTACGATGAATATTCAAGTGGTGCCGTAAAGGTTGGATATAGCCAGGAAGGGATACTGGGTTACCTTTACCCAACTAATGTGCCTGGGACAATACCGATATATCGTATGTATAGTCCTTATGTTAAAGACCATTTTTATACTACTAATTACGATGAATATTCAAGTGGTGCCGTAAAGGTTGGATATAGCCAGGAAGGACTACTAGGTTACCTTTACATAACTAATGAGCCAGGTACTACGCCAGCATATCGCATGTATAGTCCTCAAGTTACAGATCATTTTTATACCACTAACTATGACGAGTATACAACAGGTGCGGTCAAGGTTGGATATAGTCAGGAGGGAACATTAGGGTATCTTTTATCATAGCTTCGAATTTTACTTATTTTTTAAAGTATTGTAAAATATTCTTAAATTGCCAAATGCTGCCTTCTTTTTTATACGCTATATAAAGATGTGGCCGAAATTGGAGGTTATTAGAAAACTATCGTGCGGAATTACGGATTGTAGAGCATCACCATAATAAATCGATACGAGCTTTAAGCAATCACTATGGAAATCCTAATAAGCTAGGTCCAATATTTCATTATCGGTTAAGATGAAGATAGCAGTAATTGGGGCTGGTTACGTAGGCCTAGTTTCATCAGCATGCCTGGCGGAGCTGGGACATTCAGTAACAGTAATTGAGATTGATAATAATAAAGTTCAAAACATTAATTCAGTGTGTCGCGCCGATATATGAGGATGGCCTGGATCACTTGCTCTTGGCGCATGTTGGGAAAAATTTGGTGGCGACTTCTGATAATTCTGTGATTTCCGATTCAGACATTAGCCTAATTTGTGTTGGAACACCTCCTGGCAAGAATGGTGAGGCCGATCTTTCTTGGGTTGTCTCGGCAAGCCAGACCATTGGCCGGTCATTGAGAAGCCATAATGGTTACCATGTTGTGGCAGTTAAGAGCACAGTTCCGCCAGGCACAACGGAACAATTTGTCATACCAAACGTCCTAAAATACTCCGATAAAAGTTACCATGAGATTGGATTTGTGATGAATCCTGAATTCCTAAGGGAAGGTCTTGCAGTGAAAGATTTCATGAATCCTGATAGAATCGTTATCGGTAGCTTGGATAAAAAATCCGGCGATATCTTTGAAACGATCTATAAGGATCTCAAGTCCCCCTTGATACGAACGAGCCTCAAAGCGGCTGAGATGATAAAATACACGTCTAATGCCTTTCTTGCAACAAAAATATCATTCTCCAATGAAATAGGAAATATCTGCAAACGCTTGGGCATCGATGTATATGAGGTAATGCAAGGCGTGGGCTTGGATCATAGGATTAACCCTCATTTCCTAAATGCTGGTGTGGGTTTCGGAGGTAGCTGTTTCCCGAAGGATGTATCCGCTCTGATACATTTGGCAGAGGATATAGGGGAGGACCCGATATTGCTTAAGTCCGTTATTGAGATCAATGATCTTCAGCCAATGCGCATAGTGGAACTCCTAGAGAAAAAGCTGGTGATCTTGAAGGAAAGCGCATAGCAATGTTGGGTCTGGCTTTCAAGAACGACACAGATGATGCCAGGGAATCAAGGGCGATTCCAATAATAAACGAACTAAAAAGAAGAGGCGCAAAAGTAGCTGCATATGATCCAAAAGCCAACTCTTCGATGAGATCGATAATTCCTGATATCGAATATTGCGAAAGCGCAAGAGATGCCCTAAATAAGGCGGATGGGTGCTTGGTTGTTACAGAATGGCCCATCTTTGGAGAGCTAAACGACGAATTCGACTCTATGAGATCTAAGGTGATTATCGAAGGCAGAAGAGTTCTTAACTGCAAAGATGCAGAAGGGTTGTGCTGGTGATCGACTCAATAATGAAGCTTATATATTTGGCTTTTATTGTGTAGTAAGCATCGGGGTGGTGTCGTGGAGAGATTAGAGGTGAGGATGGCGGTGATTCCTGCAGCGGGCTTGGGTACTAGATTTCTTCCGCTCACGAAGGCACAGCCAAAGGAAATGCTGCCTGTAGTTGACAAACCTGTAATTCAATATGTCGTTGAAGAGGCTATACTATCCGGCATTGAAGATATTTTAATAATTACTGGGCGAAACAAAGGGCAATCGAAGATCATTTTGATGCATGCTTTGAATTGGAATGGAAGTTAAAACAGAAGGGCGACATGAGGCTCTGTGAGCAGGCCGAGAGGCTCTCCAATATGGCCGATATCCATTATATACGCCAGAAGGAGCAGAAAGGTCTAGGTGATGCTATTCTTCATGCAGAGAGGCACTGCCATGGCGAGCCATTTGCTGTGCTTCTGGGCGACACTATCACCATACCGTATTACGGCGAAAAAACCTGCACCTGCCAGATGATCGAGGCCTTTAATAATTATCAAAAATCCATAATAGCCGTTGAGCCTGTCGCGGATGAAAAAATCAAGGATTACGGCATAATCGATGCCGTTCCTCTCGAGGAAGGCGCATACGCTATAAGGGATATCATTGAAAAGCCAAATCCTGAAGATGCTCCCTCCAATTTGGGCGCTATAGGAAGGTACGTACTTACCCCGGATATATTTGATGTTCTTAAGGAGACGGATCTTGGCCATGGGGGCGAGCTGCAGCTTACTGATGCGCTTCGCCGCTTAAAGGGACCCATCGGTCTGGAAACGAAATGCAGGCGATATGATATCGGAGATAAGCTCGGATGGATGAAGTCGAACATAGAATTGACCTTAGAGCGAGAAGAATTCTCCGAGGAGCTGAGGGCATTTCTAAAGAACCTGATAGCAAACGAAATCGTGCTTCAAAAGAGTGAATCGTCATGGCGTGGGATTATTCAAGCGAGAGATAGATTAGTATCAAAGAAACTTGGGAGATATCTCCTTCGAGGGTCAGAGGGTTCTGGTAACAGGCGGAGCTGGGTTTCTTGGGCTCCTGGATGTGCGATGTGCTAGTCTCTCAAGGTGCCGAAGTAATATGTCTGGATAATCTAGCCAGCGGCCTAAAGTCGAACATAGTCCATCTTTTGGATTCCGGTAGATTTCCAGTTCGTAGAGCATGATATCTCCGATCCCATAGCTTTCTGAGAGAAGCTGGATCTGGTGATCCACATGGCCAGCAGAGCCTCGCCCTTTGAGTTCGAGCATTACCCGATCGAGATCCTCAAAGGCCAACACCATCGGACTGATGAATTCGCTGGAGATCGCAAGGAAAAATGAGGCCAGACTTCTTTACACCTCCACAAGCGAGACCTATGGCAATCCACAGGTGGTGCCTACACCGGAAAGCTATTATGGCAATGTAAACGCCATCGGACCGAGAGGGTGCTATGACGAGGCTAAGAGATGCGGCGAGGCCTATGTCACGGCATACAAGAACCAGTACGGCCTGGATACCAGGATCGCGAGGATTTTCAATACCTACGGGCCGCGGATGAGGTCTGATGGCATATACGGCAGGGCAATTCCCAGGTTCCTAGATCAGGCTTTGAGCGGCAGGCCCATAACCGTCTTTGGCGATGGAAGTCAGACCAGAAGCTTCACTTACCTGTCAGATCAGATAGAAGGGCTTCTTAAATTAGCTGCTTTGCCAGAGGCAAAAGGGAATGTCGTTAATATAGGAAATGATAGAGAGACGAGGATCATAGATCTGGCGAAGATCATCATTGAACTGACTAAGTCAAGATCTGAAATAACTTATAGTGCTTTGCCAAAGACGATCCCCTTCGCAGGAAGCCGATCATCAATAAGGCAAGAGAGCTACTGGGATGGCAGCCCAAGATAAGGCTGGAAGAGGGACTAAAGAGGACTATTGATTGGTTTAGCTCTATCCCAAAAACTGTTCGCAACCAATAAATATAGGCTAAGAAAATTTCCTGCAGGGCGACTATAACGGCTCATCCCTAGCATCATTAGTTTAAATACGAGGAGATCGTCAAAATGAAAATCCTGGTGACCGGCGGAGCGGGGTTCATTGGCTCGCATATTGTTGATGAGCTAATTAAGGAAGGGCATTATGTCAGAATATTTGATAATCTCGAACCCCAGGTTCATACCCAAGTTCCAGATTACTTAAATAAGGATGCCGAGTTCATCAAGGGCGACGTTCGTGATATTCCTGCCCTCGAGGCCGCTATCAAAGATATGGATGTCATTTTCCACGAAGCTGCCATGGTGGGGGTCGGCCAGAGCATGTATCAGGTCAAGCGGTACGTAGATGTAAATACGGCAGGCACTGCCAATCTGCTGGATCTGCTCGTGAACAAAGATCACGACGTCAAAAAATTAATAGTTGCATCTTCTATGTCGATTTATGGAGAGGGCACATATGTATGTGAGGACTGCGGCATTGTTTATCCGATGCTTCGAACAGATGAGCAGTTGAAGGGTCATGACTGGGAAATGAAGTGCCCCAACTGCAATAAGTACGTGAAGCCTGTTCCTACTAAGAGAGCAAGCCCCTTCAACCCACTTCCATCTATGCAGTGACCAAGAAGGATCAAGAAGAGATGAGCCTGGCCATAGGAAGATCTTACGGCTTGCCCACTGTTGCCCTCAGGTATTTCAACGTTTATGGGCCAAGGCAGGCTTTGTCAAATCCCTATACTGGAGTATGCGCGATATTCTCCTCCAGAATAAAAAATGATAATTCACCAATCGTTTTTGAGGATGGATTGCAGAGCAGGGATTTCGTCTCGGTTCATGATATTGTGCAGGCGAATATGCTTGCTCTAAATAAATCAAATGCGAATTATAATGTGTTCAACGTTGGTTCGGGAAAGCAGGCTACTATCTCAGGTATAGCCTCAATACTGGCTGGCCTCTATGGAAAGAAGCTGGTGCCGATATTGTGAATAAATTCCGTTCAGGCGATATAAGGCACTGTTTCGCTGATATCTCCAAGATAAAGAAACTGGGCTTCGAGCCCTCCGTATCCATAGATTCGGGAATGAAGGAATTGGTGGAATTGGGGAAAGACGCAAGAGGCAGAGGATCGTGGAGATAAAGCCTACAGCGAACTCAAAGAACGGGGATTGGTAGAGAATTAGGGTCGTCCTATGAAACGAGTTTTACTTTTTACATCTGGAACTCCCCCCATAGACAGCAGAATGCCTGCAACCGGTGATGGCCTTCGAGCTTGGCAGATATATCAAGGTCTCAAATCGCAAGGGTTTGATGTAAGAATTTCGCTTTACAAAGGTGTATATGATAAGTTCCATGAATACCTTACCGATGATTTCGGCAGTTTCTCCTTCGATCTTAGGCCCAAAAGTCAAGATCAGGTTATTGAACTATTTCAGCCGGACGTCATAATAGTTACTCATTGGCCTGCTAAGTTATTCGGGCAAACTGAGATTCCTGTGGCGATGGATTTCCATGGGCCTCATATGCTAGAGAGATATTTCCAGGGATGCGGGACGATAAATAATAATCTAAATGAAAAATTATTGAGGATAAGAGATGCCGATTTCTTCACTTGCGCCGGCGAATATCAAAAATATTACTTTTTCTCAATGTTGTTGCGCGCAGGGGTGGCTAACATAGTAAATGAACGGCTGATTTACAGCATCCCCATTTCCTTAGATCCATGTCTCCCTAGTATTGATTACCAAAAGAAGGCTGATCTTCCTATTAGGCTCATCTACAGTGGAATGTTTTTGCCCTGGCAAAACCCTTTCGGGTCTTTTAAGACCTCCCTGAACAGGCTCAAAAAAGACAATAAAGGAGTGCTGGAGATCTTTGGGGGAAAGCATCCTGTTCACCCGATAGATACGGATATATTTGATGGTTTTCTTGAAGAATTTAAGAATAATCACTCCCTTCGCGTTAGGGGTTTGATTTCCAGGAAGGATCTCATCGAGGAGTACAAAACTGCCCACGTGGCTCTTGATTTGATGGGTTGGAATTTAGAACGAGAATTGGCATTTACAACAAGAACCATTGAGTATCTTTTGGGCAGGATTGCCTGTAATTTATAATAATTTCTCGGAGATTTCAGAATATATTAAAAAATATAATGAGGTCGGTGTCATAGATCCAGAAGACTCTGATGAGTTAGGTTCAGTATTTGATAGATCTTGGAAGATCCTCATCAGCTCATTGAACTCAGCACGATGCGCAAAGCTTGGTCAGGGAATGCTTCACCTGGGAAATCCCATCGGTCCACTCAAGGAGTTCTGCAAGAATCCCAAGAAGAAAGGGATAGAAGCATGGATGTGTCCTTGGTGCATAAGACTTCGTCTCCAGAGGGAAAATCATCGAAAGGAGATCAATGCTACAAGATAAGGCCTGAGATACACCTCATTAAAGGTAATGCAAAACCTAAAGGAAACATTTCAGTGATGACATGAAAAAGAGTATAGTATTCTTTGTAGATTTGCCGCCCTTTAAGGAGTCGGAAAGTGGCGGCGGATTGCGAGCGTGGTCCATTTATGAAGGCTTGAAATCTTCCGGATTTGATGTAATACCGTCCATCCCTAGCTTTCAATATCTATCAAAGAAATATTGGGATAAGATCGATAGCGAATTAAAGTCTCTTTCCTGGAAATGGGGAGACCAAGAGAGAATAATCAAAGAAACCAATCCTGATGTAGTTATTTTCACCTCCAATTGGTGCATGCTAGATTTAAAAGAAAAATTGGATATACCGACAGTTATAGATCTGCACGGCCCAACGCTTCTAGAGAGCTTCTTTTTTAAGGGCAATTTATCTCACACGACTTGAATTTAAGACCAGAAATCTCTCTCGAGAGAATGTTTTATATTCGTAAATCGCCGCCAGCGAGAGTACTTCAGTGGATGGCTTCTTATGGCGGGAATTCTCCTGAACAGAGAGTATTTTGGGACCATTCCCGTTTCATTATCGCCAAATATGCCGAATATCGATATGCAGGCCAGATCACAGAAGGAGCTGCCAACCTTCGTTTATGGGGCGGCTTCTTCCACTGGCAGGACCCAACAGCGGGCATAGGGACTCTAGCAAACATACTGGAAAAGACAAAAAAGGGCGAACTGTGGATGTTTACTGAGTCCCATAAAGTATCCCAATCGGAAACAAATAAATTCAATTCCTTTGTAGCCGGACTGGAACAGAATCCTGCGGTTAAATTCAAGGGAATAATTCCGAGAGATGATCTATTGAAGGAGTACGGAAGGGCCAACGTGGCTCTGGACTTGATGAACTGGAATCTAGAGAGAGAACTGGCCTTTACCACCAGGACGGTGGAATATCTATGGGCCGGGTTGCCTGTAATTTATAATAATTATTCGGAACTCTCAGAATATATTACTAGGCACAAAGCAGGGTGGTGCATAGATCCCGAAAATCATGATGAAATAAAAGAGACGATGAGCATATCCTAGATAATCCGGCAGAGATTACTGAATACGGGAGGAATGCACAAAAACTTGTTAGAGAGAATTTCACGTGGGATGTAACCATGCAGCCTTTGGTTGATTTCTGCAACAATCCGAAAAAAAGAGACACTAGTGGGGATATCTCTTTAAGCGAATTCCCATCAAAGGATTGTGAACAAAAGAAGGGTGCTGCAAAAGGGCCGTTCAATGTTATACGGATAATGGTGCAATGTACACCCTATGGAAGTCAATAGACTTCTTCAAGGGGAAAATTTAATGATTTGGCGCATGGTTATGTTATCTGACCAAGCGGTTTCAAATACTGCCAAATGTGGCCTGAGATAAAGCAAGAAACAATGGTTCCGGAGAAGATCCCAATGAATATAGTCAATAGATACGAAAAGTCTGCACCAAGCACTCAAAATGCATTGGATCATTTAGGGTGAAATGGATATCACAACTCTCCTCACTCCCTATGAGAAGCAACATTTTGGATATGCAGGGAACTTAATTGTTCGATGATGATCGTATCAAATGGGCCATAGAAATGATGGGCAGTATCAAAGATAGAACCATTTTGGAGCTAGGGCCGCTGGAGGGGGGCCATGCATATATGCTTCAGCGGTTTGGCGCCAAATCCGTTACTTCAATCGAAGCAAATACTCATGCGTATTTGAGATGTTTAATAATAAAAAATTTTTTGGAATTAGATAAAGTTAGGTTTATTTATGGGGATTTCGTGGAATTTTTGCGCTTAAATCAGGTCAAATTTGATGTAGTTATTGCATCGGGTGTACTTTATCACATGACAAACCCTGTAGAGCTAATCGAGTTATTAGCTAGGACTACTGACAAGTTATTCTTTTGGACTCATTACTATAATTATAACCTTATTATTCAAAACCATCCGGATAATTGCAGGCGTTTCACAGGATGCGTAAATTCGGATCACGCAGGATTCAAACATACGCTTTACCGTCAGGAATATATGGAAGCTTTGAATTCATCAAGTTTTTGTGGAGGAAGTAACCAATTTAGTTATTGGATGGATCGAAATGAACTTCTAGATTGTTTAAGATACTTTGGATTTGATAATATTAAGATTGGATTTGACGATACAAATCATCCAAATGGTCCTGCATTTGCCCTTGTAGCCATCCGAGACCAAAGGGATAGTGCCATGAACCGTGGTATTCAATGTTACGGGGAAAATGGGGTAGCATACACTGCGAAGAAGCTCTTGCAGTTTATCAAGGGATAATGCAGTAATTAACGCATTGTATATAGGTCAGGCTAGGAAGTGCTTGCCAATTCTGGTGAATACGGACTTAAGGATCTTGGCAATGGGATAAATTTACTGCATCTTGTCCAACTGTTGACATATTTTAGAAGCTATAAGACTATTTAGCCGTCCCACTAAACCTTATTTTTGGAGAGCAGATAATTCATGATGTAGCTTGAATTTTAATCCCATAACTTATGCCAGAACGCACTCCAGCCTTCGTTGGTTATTATCCTGCCACCTTTTAGACCCATATCGTACCATTCCCGCCTTCTACTACCCTGCGGCAGCACTCGCTCCACGAAGGCGTTGTGAAACTTCATTGTTGCCTGCCACATAATGCTCCTATGCATTGACGCGATCTGTGCATCTCGGTCCAAAACAGATCGCTCAGAATTCAGAGCCCGGTTCGTTGCATCCTGGAGTTTGCCTTCTTGATCCGCAAGTGTTTGCCGGAGCCGCGAGGTCTCATTTTCGAGTTCTGTAACCTTGGCCTCGGCTTGCAGTAGGTTTTTGGAACTAAGGGAGATCTCCGCTTCATGCTTCTTCCGCATGTCTTCAACAGCTGTCGCGAACAGTGCATGGAAATCTATCTCAGGCACAGCTTCTCCCTGAGAACAATCCGAAGGAACCGCCTTAAAAACGAACTGGAACACTTCCGAGTCCGGTAGTGCCTTAATAAGCTTTAGAAGCTCGACTGGCACCTTGTTCTGATCCATCCTCTGCTCAGTTCCCCCTATTGGCACATGGACCGTGTGAAGCTCCTCGATAGCATACCCATTATCGGCAAAGATTCTGATTATACTTTTTCTACCGAAGAACCTCAGGTGCGTCTCGTCCAGAAGCCCCATAGATGTGTATTTGAAATCGCTGTTGAAAAAGTTGAGGAGCAGATCGCCGTGGCATACATTGGGAATAGAAACCACGAGGTATCCTCCAGGTTTCAAGTACTTCCTGAGCCTGGCCAAGAGTTCCCCGGCCATTGTAGATGCTCCAGAATGTCTCCAAGAAGCACTATGTCAAAGGACGAAGGCTCAAAATAGGAGTCCAGTTCTAGTTCTTCCACATCGCCGATGATCATTGACTCGCAAAACTGCCGAGCTACATCTCCTGCATCTTTATCGATCTCTATACCCGTAACACGATTGCCGAGCTGCTGGAGTACTTTAGTGACATAGCCCGTGGAGGTGCCAACCTCCAGGACTCGCTTATTCTTTCCGATCATCTCGAGGGCTAGGGTCTGGCTATTGTTCTTATCCTCCAGGTTTATGGGTGGGGGTTCATATCTCTCGGACTTAGGCCTCTGGGCTAGGGCATGGGGGCAAGCAATTGGCGTCGAGTGGTCATCACTATTCTTCATTGTGCTCTCTGATTCAATATAAATTTCTCAGATATATATTTTTCTTCCGGCACTCCATTTATATAAAACTTGGTGACCCATGGCCCTAGCTTATTAAACTCTTGATCCATGCAAGCGAAGTGTCGACTTCTCAAGATAAAACTTTTGCAGCCGCCCATGGCTCTAGTTATACTGTCCATAATTCCCCTATGCACATGCGCCAGGGTAGTGTACCGAATTTTCTGTTAATTGGTCGGCCCTGTTGTCCCACAAGTCAATCCGTATCCATGGATAAATACTTTTTAGTTGTCATCCATTCTTCATTAATATCTATCATACTCCTCTCCTTAATTCCTCTTTTACAAATTACTTAATCGAATAGAGAGGCAGATTTAAATGTTAAAACCTAAATTTAAGAGCAAGGGCTCAGTATATAAAGTCAAGACTTTCAGGACTCTACAGTCCTTGTTCCGGTTTACGCTTATACGACTTTTTATCTAGATAATTTCTGTAACTCCTCCAATCTTTATATTTATTACAAAGGCTCTTATACCCCTCGGTTACTAATATTCTATTGCCCTTAATGCACAAATCATATACTTCTCTTCGCTTCGTACCTAATGGAAGAATTGGTTCAATCAAAGAATCATGAAATTTCAAAATTAAATTGTAAATCGCACTCTTCTTTATTTCAACAAGTTCATGCTCGCATGATTTTGCACGTCTCGATGTCTGATACAGCTGATCAGTTAAATTCGAAATCCTGTCATCACGCTCACTTAGTTGATCAGTTAAATTCGAAATCCTGTTATCACGCTCGCATATATCTGTTCTAAGTTGCCAAATTGTACTGTCTAAGCGCTTAATGATGCAAGGATAACTATTTTCTGCGGAGAAATTTTCGTCAAACGATTGAAATAATTCTAAATTAGATAACACGAATTGCTGGTCATACATTGGATATGATTGACTGATACATTTCTTATATAATTCTTTATATTCAGTTATCATTCTATTTAAGCTCATAAGCTTAATATCTTTTACAGCATCTTTCTTCCTTTGGTAATCTTCTTTAGATCCCATTATTTCTAGTATTTTTGTTTCAAAGCTTCTGACATCTGACACATCTGCGGTCCACCCGCCACCAGTCCTTTCTACTCTTTCTTTCAGAGCTCCGATATTTGATACCAAGGCTGGGGCTTCACACGCCCATGCTTCTGAAAGCGTAAATGAAAATGTTTCAGGCCATATCGCAGGGAATACTACAAGATTTACATTATCTCTTTGGATTATATTCTTTAACTCATTAAAATCATTATATCTTCCATGGACATAAACATTGATTTCTGGGTAGTATCCTGGATTATTATATAAATCGGAAAAGCCTATTATAATCCATTTTACTCTATTTTTTAGCTTCTCAGAAGAGGCCAACTTGTAGAATATTTCAGAACCTTTATGCAATGCTAACACGCCAATATATGCTATATTGAACTTCTTATCTTTAAAATCAGTTTCCACTTCGGGGGCAGTTGGGATGTCTTTTTTTATTAACTCTTTTTTATGGCCATGTTCCACAATCAAGCTCTTTGATTTACGGATGATGTAATACTTATTCAATATATCCAAAACCGAAATATTTGGCGCTATTATTATATCTGATTTGTTTATTATTTCATTAAATTCGTTTCTCCAAATTTTTATGAAATCTAATGGCAGACCCATGGTTTCACTAAGACAAAAAGAGCAATGATTAGAATTATCTGAATCCCGACAGTATTCGTTTTTTTCGTTCAGAAGGTTTATTCTTGGACAAATCGCATAATAATCGTGAATTGAGAATATTATAGGTATTCTGTTATTATATGCCACATCAAAGATATCTAAGGTGTGCCCCATCAAATGATGGACGTGAACAATATTAATTTGGAAAGTGTTTATTATCTCGGTGATCCGCTTTTTATAATCTTCGTTATGTACTTCAAAACGATCGAGCTGTCTAGGCATCAGGAAGTTATATTTTAATATGTTTCCATTATTATATTCTGACAGAATTATTTGATCGCCTTTAACCTGCAATATATAAAATTTATAATCTTTATTAAGCGATTCAATGATATCCATAACGTGCCTTTCAGTTCCTCCACCTAAATTATGTAATATAAATAAAATTCTGGGTTTCTTCTTGGGGTTCCACGAGGGCATTCTAATTTTGATATTATCATGAAGCTCTCTTAAAGGATTTTGCTGGCAAAATTTTGCTACTTCTGCAAGATAATTGGGATACATATTCGTCAATATGTCAAGATGTTTCTTACATAGTTCGTCTTTTTCACTAGAAAATGATGAGCCTTCTTTGTGGAATATAAATACATCGTCACAAAGAACATTTTTATATCCTTTCCTTATTGCTCTTAGACTGAAATCGTTTTCTTCTCCATAGCCTTTGCCAAACGCCTCTTCATCAAAATATCCGATATTCTTAATTAATTCCCTTTTTATATACATGCAAAATCCGACTGCTGTGGGCAATTCAGGGAATCTTCTAAATGAGATTTGCTCTAAAAATTCTGAAAAGGAGTCTATTGTGAATCCTTCTGGAATTTGATTGTTTGTACAGAAATTTGGTACTGAACAAATTGTCCCATTATTTGTAAAAGGTGTTACCGTTCCGATTTTTTCGTCACTATATGCGCATTTTTGTAATTTATCTACCCACCTAGGTGTAACAATTGTATCACTATTTAATAGTATTACATCTCTATCATGAAGCTTCATTCCAATATTAACAGTTTTAACAAATCCTAAATTTTGATTGTTCTCTATCACTATGAGCCTATTTAATCTAACTTCGGATAATTTTGAAAATAATTCATTTATACGTATATCGGTACTTTTGTCGTTTACTATAATTATATTACAATCATTACTATATTTCAATGTGCTATAGAGACATTTTATGAACTCGCTATAAGCATTGAATACTGGGATAATTATATCTATGTGTGTGTTTTTTATATCATTGCCTTTAGCTTCTTCCAAAATTTCAAAAATTTTATCTAAAAAAGTGTCTTTTTCCAGGATCAAAGTATACTCTTTTAAGCCATTTGATTCATCCTCTATAAAATCGATTATCTTAAAAAAATCCCTCTTAATGGACGATAAATGCGACAACAGCCTTCTTATGCTTTTTTCGCTAAATGTATGGTGATGTATACAATCTCTTCTATAATTTAATGATGC
Organism: Methanotrichaceae archaeon; assembly: GCA_963847095.1. Lineage (GTDB taxonomy): Archaea > Halobacteriota > Methanosarcinia > Methanotrichales > Methanotrichaceae > CAWJYS01. The sequence goes on from CAWJYS010000005.1 coordinate 270,925, forward strand.
TATTCTTTTTGACTCTTCTTTATCGTCCGTTTTATTCCAGTGCTCTGCGCATTCTAGGAAATGTAAATGATTTTCTTTTCTATTGCTTCGTGAGTGATCTTCAATTAAATGATCCAATGTTGTTGGTTCCCTTCCAAGATCCAGAGGATTGGTTATATCTGAGATTATTGATAGATATAGGATGCCTCCTGGCTTTAAGACCCTCAACCAATTAATAATGGCACCAGAGGGATCACTCATGGATTCTAGAACATGGTTTGCAATACAGAAATCAAATGTTTCATCATCTATACTTTTAAGTTCTTGCACGTCATCAACTATGTCAGGCCGTATAATTTCAGACTCTGGAACTTCAGGATAATGCTCCAGAATCTGCTGATAGCTCAATCGATCCACGTAATATACAGAAACGTTCCTTGGTACATCTAGTGGTTGATGTAAGGCACCTAGCTCTATTCCGACTCCTCTAATATATTTCTTAGCGATGTCGGCTCTCTTGTCTTTGAGAACTCTCACAATCGATCATAATGATATGCCCCAAGATTTTGTTAAATAATGACTCATGAGGATTCCTATAAACCTACCCCTGGTGTGCACCCCTGATAGTAGACGGATAGTGAAGCAACAGTATTTAAGGCCGCCTCCATTTCAAACTGATCGGCTGATTTGTATCCTAGGGCCGAATGCAGTCTCTTCTTGTTATAGACCTTCTCGATAGATGGCTTGTGGAGGTTGCGTAGGAGTAGGTGAAACTCCGGGATACGATGAATATATTATAGATGGATATAATGCATTCGTTGTCAAACAGGGAGATATAGCCGGGGCAAGGAGTGCTATAAAAAGGTTGATCAACGATGCTGATCTAAGAGAGATAATGATAAAGAATGGATTAGAGATTGCCAAAAAATGGTATAATTGGGAGAAAAGTATAGATCTTTTAGAAAAAATATATTTTCCAGAATTAGAGAATCTCTAATTTTCCTCTAATATTAGAAATACATCTGAGTGCTATCTCGGAGCATTTCAAAACTAAATCTGGAGGAATTATTAGGTATTTTAATCGTTGGGTTATTTAATGTAAAATGCAGTTAAGATCTGAAGATCTTTATTGGCGACAGATCCTCCTTTTGGTATTTAAGGATTCCACGGCTAGGATAATAAAGGTACGGAGAATATGGTAGCTTTGGAAGCTTTAGGCTATGCTCTCCGCAAAAAATCGTTGAAGGCGAGAGAAAATAACTCTCGTCTTCCTTTTTGGTAGGCTATCTTATCCAGTGTTTTTAGGCGTTGCTTTTGACTGTGGAAGACTGGACGATGGTTCCGCTGGTCATGCTGTTGTCTTCAGTCTGAAGCTCGATGTCCTGGAAAACATGGTTGTCGCAGCCCATGAGCTCGGAAATGCTATTGATGTTCTGAAGCATCTTGGAATCGACCATGCAGTTCTCCTCAGCCTCAAGCTCGGCCTCTACTTCGACACAGTTATCGTCGCCGATGAGATCCGCCTCGATGCAGATTAGCTGTTTCAAAAATCCGGGGGAACCCTGGAACTGGTCAGCGAGTTGTCCTCGGCCTCTTCCTCGGCTTCCAGATCTACATAGTTGTCGCAGCCGAAGAGGTTAGCATCAATTGCAGCCTCCTGAATGAGGTTAGACTTCACCAGACAGTTCCACGCAGCTTCCTGATCTACATCCTGATCGATCTCATTGTCAGTGCCGGCTGCACAGGCGATTAACGCTGATATCTGGCGCAAATTGCTATCGACCACATCGTTGCACTCGGCCTCAACCTCTGTCTCCTGGTCGATATCATTCCAGCAGCCTTCTGCAGCAGCCTTCTGTGTGGCAATCTGGGCTATACTGCCCTCGGTCAGGCAGTTATCGTCAATATCCAGGTCCATCTCCTGATCCACACAGTTGTTGTCGCCGGTGGCGTTGCCAACCATCATTCCGATTTGGTTCACAACGTCACGCACGTTGTTCAATTGTCCGTATCCAACGAAGTCGTTGTACTCAATGTCGAGGTCCATATCCTGGTACACATCGTTGTCACAGCCAAACACGTAAGATTGGACATGAGTAATCTGAGCGACATTGACTCCCACGATACAGTTATCCTCTGCCTCAGCATCGACCTCTACACAAATATCGTTTCCGACGCCCGTGGCTGCTGCAGCCGAAACGAGCATCATTAGACCTATAACTATTCCTATGAGAGTTCTCATAACTAACTTGCCTCCTTATTTTCCCCAGCGCGTTTGAAGGCTTAAAGTCTCAAAGGCGCTAAATTAATACTGTTTTACTCTTTAATAAAATAAATCGAAACTTAATTAAGAAGATCCTTTCAATACAAAATTTAAGAATGTCTTTACTGTAATAATGGTACTAAGCCGTAATTCTGAGCCTATCCTAAAACCCTCCATAGCACCATAATGCTGGATAACGTAACAAGACCCAGGTTGTTTTTCTTAAATCGCATCTTGGTCTACCAGTCCTCGGTTTCTGCGCTGGCAAATACGGCCTTATTTGCTCCCATAGGCCATCATCGATCTCTTTGAATACCACGAGTTAACGATGGGCGAGGAACCTAAAATATCCGTAACGTATATCAGCAAAGAAGAAAGCAATTCCAACCATCAGGCAATAGAATGAATAACGACCCGCAATTAGCCATAATAATAATAAACTGGAACAAGGCCCCAGACACACTTCACTGCCTAGTACGATCTCCCGGTGGTCCGGGCTGAAGGCAGAAGTAATCGTGGTAGACAATGGTTCATCGCATGAAGACCTTTCACTTACTCCAGAACGCGGAATCCACAGTTCCAGCTCGTCATTAATGAGACCAACCGGGGTTATGCCGGCGGGAACAATGCAGGAATTACCAGAGCACTTGATGAGGGTTTTCCTTACATCATGCTGCTGAATTCCGACGCTACAATAAGTGAAAGTTGTGTGAAACAACTTCTGGAGTGCATGAAGCATTCGCCTGATTTGGGCGTGGTCGGTCCCTTGCTCGAAGAGGGGGGAAGGAATTATGCAGGCGGACGAAATATTGGGGTTCATTCACGGACGAGAATTCCATACAAGCCCAAAGATGGTGATTCAGAATCAGGACTTCTTACAGTGGATTATGTGCCCGGATCAGTCCTGCTTGCCCGAAGAGAGGCGTTTGAAAAGGCTGGCCTGCTGGATGAGGAGTTTTTTTTCAGTGGAGAGATCGCCGACTTTTGCAGGAGAGTGCAGTTGGCAGGGCTGAAGTGCGCTGTTTATACCGGCTGCCGGGCATCGCATGCGCCGGATGCGAACTCAACTATGCGGGAGACCCTTTATAGTTACTATACTCTGCGAAACCGGTTTCTCTTCATCAGGCGGCATTTCCGATATACAAAAATATTTTGGAGTCTGCGATGGGTCGCTGGATGGAATCGTGCAAATAATAATTGCTCTTCTTAAAGGAAAAAGAAAGCGGGCTCGTGCGCTCTGGCTTGGACTGCGGGATGGTGTATCGGGAGGTTTGGAGATCGAAATGCCCAGTTCATCAGTTAAGGTCTCGGTGATCATTCCGAACTGGAATGGTGGTAAATGGCTGGGGGGTTGCTTAAGCGCTCTTAAATCTCAGGATTACAGGGATTTTGAGGTTTTGGTGGTTGACGATGCATCCACCGATGGATCTATGGATCATCTGGAAGAGAGATTTCCCGGTGTGCGATTACTCCAGCTTACCGAGCACCATGGCTTTGCCAGAGCGGTGAATGCCGGAATCAGGGCGACATCCGGGGAGTACGTCTTGTTATTGAACAATGACACACTGCCATCGATCTCATTTATCAGAAATCTGGTTTTGGCCATGGATATGATGCCGCCTGATGTAGGCTGTCTTGCCTCCTGCATGCGGAGCATGGATAATCCGATGCTGCTCGACGATACCGGGGATATATTTACCTGGTACGGCCATGCTATGAAAAGAGGCCATGGCAGGCCGGTCGCTGAATTCAAGGAGAACGGCGAAATTCTCTCTGCATGTGCCGGGGCAGCGTTGTATCGGCGGGCATTTCTCAGCGATGTGGGAGGATTTGATGAAAAGTTCGTGAGCTATCTGGAAGACCTGGATCTTGGTCTCAGGGGGAGGTTGCTGGGATACAGGTGCATGTTTGTCGCAAACGCGGATGTGCTGCACAAAGGACATGGATCAAGTCTTCCTACAGGGGATTACATCAGGTTTGTGACAAGGAACCGTTTAATGCTCATAGGCAAGAATATCCCCTTCTCTCTTCTCGTGAGGCATCTTCACCACCTTCTTCTCGGACAGCTGGACCTTTTTATCCAGTACCGCCGTCCATTCGACTCAGTCATAGGATATCTCTTGTTTCTTCGCCAGATCCCCCACGTAATGCATGAAAGGCGACGAATCCTCGCAAGAAAGGCACTCTCCGACCAGGAAATTGAAAGACTGTTGGACCCATCTCCAGAGGGCATGTGCTTGCCCGGATGGATGATGAAGAGGATGTGGCGGGGAAAGACGTGAAAGGGAAAGACGTGAAGAGGAACGGTGTGAAAGGGAAAGATGCTGAAGAGAAAGATGCAGAAGGGAAACCGTTGAGAGTCCTCTATATCAGCCCTTCACCACCGCCCAAAGTCCAGGGAACGGACGGTCTCTTCTCCGAAATCGGATATCTGCGGGAATTTTTTGGAGGGGACATGATCAGCATATCTCCTGCCCGGTCTCTCCCTCCACTGATCCCGGTCAGCCTTTACGGGATGCATCTGATACCGGCTCTGAAAAGGTATGACCGGGAAGTCGATGTATTCCATATCTTCTACCCGTACATGGTGAACTTTCGCGTCCTGCGATATCTCTCAAAGCCGATAGTATATACCATCGCTACTGGAATGGATGCGAACGCGGTCCGGACCACCCTGTACTCTGGTCGTGAGCTCGCTCCATGAAGCAGAGGTCCTGCGGTCCCGGGGATTTCCGAGTGTGCACGTTGTCCGTCCAGGCATCGATCGTTCTCAGATCCAGGCTGCTCCTCCCTCTGAACCGGATCGTGAATTCGTGCTTCTTGCCGGATCTGCACCATGGACAAAGCGTCAATTCGAGACTAAGGGTTTTGACCTCCTTTTAAAAGTACTTACACGACTTCCACAGGTAAGACTCATATGCCTTTGGAGGGGGAAATTGTATCGTGAATGGTCCAATCGGGTGCGGTCATTAGGGCTTGCCGATCGGGTGGAGATAATCCAGGAGAAGGCGGATATTTCCGGGGTTCTCTCCCGTTGCCACGCTGCGATTGTCCTTTCGGCAACGGCTGGTGAGATCAAGTCCTATCCGAACTCATTGATGGAGGCGCTTGCCGCTGGAAGGCCCGTCCTCTTAAGCCGTTCAATTCCCATGTCTTACTACGTGGAGGATAACGGCTGCGGCAAGGTTATCGAGGATCTTCGTCTGGATGAACTGGTCAACGCCATCGGTGAGATCATAGATGAATATTCCAAATTTTCAGGAGCAGCATTGCAGGCCGGGCGCGATTTATCAGCGACTAAAATGATAGACGGCTATCGTCGTCTTTATCAGAATGTGATGAAGTAACCTCATAATCCCGTCAATCAAAGGAGATTACTTTCCTCAGATCATCCCTGGGTATGAACCACCCATGCTTAAGCCTTCTGGCTCCGAGCCGCTTCAGGGAATCCTCCAGCCTCTCGCGCGCCCTCGCCACAGTTCCATCATCCTGTAGCGCTTTGCCTTCAAGGAGCGCATCCACCACAAACCCCGTTTTTGCATCCACCATCTCATTCAGCTCCTCTGGGGTCATCCAGATATCCTGAATGCGGGTGGGCTTGCGGAAGGGCGGCAGGCGGTATCTCTCTTTTAAAGGGGGAAGTCCCGAGGCCACCACCAGAAGATCCACATCGCTATCCTCTCTGGCTTCGCCTCTGGCCACAGAGCCGAAGAGGATGACGCTTCTCACATTGCAGCTTTTCAGCTTAACTAGATATATCTCAAACAAATCGAACATGCTTCGTGCGTCCTTTGTGAGCTTTGTGATCTTTGTGGTTTGATTCAGTCCGCTTGGATGCGGCGAGACAAAACGAAATTCACCACAAAGATCACAAAGCTCACAAAGAACACACAAAAGATTTAATGACCTGGTTGTAGTCTTGAGACGAACTCTAATTTATGCAACACAGCACTACCTTCCCGCTGTCATCCTCTCATACTCCGCCAGCACCCTCTCCGTCTCCCCCACCGCCACCATCCTGTCCCCCGTTCAGCAGCAGGCAGCGATTGCACAGCGTGCGTACCGTTCCCAGGGAATGCGAAACCAGCAGAATGGTCTTCCCCGCCTTGCGTATCTCGTCTATCTTCTGCCCGCACTTCTTCTGGAAGGACTCGTCGCCCACGGATAGAACCTCGTCCACCAGCATGATGTCCGGATCGGTCTGGATGGCCGTGGCGAAGGCCAGGCGCACGTACATGCCGGAGGAGAAGTTCCTCAGCTTCATGTTCTCGAAGCGCTTCAGCTCTGAGAAGTCCATGATCTCATCATAGCGCTTGTCCACATCCCTGCGAGTCAGGCCCATAATGGCTCCGTAGAGGTAGACGTTATCCTTGGCGGTCAGCTCCGACTGGAAGCCCACGCCAAGTTCCAGAAAGGGCGCTATCTTCCCGTTCATTCTAACCCTGCCGCTGTCCGGGTACAAAACGCCCGCCAGAACCTTCAGCAGCGTGCTCTTGCCGCAGCCGTTGGGGCCGATCACGCCGAAGGTCTCGCCGTGCTTTACAGAGAAGCTCACGTCCTGCAGGGCGTTGAACTCTTCATAGGTGTAGGCTCCTCCGCGCAGGAGGCCGATGAGATGCTCGTAGACCGTAATTTTTCTCTCGTGGGGTATTCTGAACCGCTTGGATACGCCCTCTACCACTATGGCGTCGGAGTCCAGATCTCCGTTGGGCTTCGGAGCCAATCTCATCAGGCCGTCAAGCATCAGATCTCCTCCGCAAATCTGCGCTCGAGGCGTTTGAATATGGCGGCGCCAGCCGCCAGGGAGATGGTCGCGGAGAGCAGGACGAAAGCAATGCTTGCCAGAGAGGGCGTCTGTGCATAGAGCAGGATGTCTCGATAGATCTGCATGAATTCCGTCACTGGATTTAGCATGTATATGTTGAGATACTCAGCCGGAACCGTGGATAGGGGATAGACGACTGGAGCGAGGAAGAAGCCGAGCTGGAGGAGGACCTCCCATATCTGATTCAGGTCCCTGTAGTAGACGTAAAGCGCCGCCAATGCCAGGCTCATTCCGTAGACTAAAACGAAATAGATAACATAGATAAATGGAAATAGCAGGATGTTCGGCGAGAGCTTCACTCCGAATATTATGATCAGGACAAAGAGCACCAGGAACTCAAGCAAGGAGCTTATGAAGCTGGAGAGAACGGTGCTCAGCACCAGCACCTGCCTGGGAATGTAGATCTTTGTTACAAGGCTTGACTTGCCAACGATTGCCATCATGGATGATGAGGTCCCATTGGCCAGAAAACGCCAGCTCACTATGCCTATGAGGAGATAGAGCGCGAAATAGTCCTGATTTGCCTTGAAGACGTTGCTGAAGACCAGATAAAGAACCAGCATCATGAGCAGGGGGTTTAGCAGCGACCAGGCAAATCCCAGCACTGAGCTCTGGTACTTCACCTTCAGGTCGCTCACTGTTAGAATCCTGATCAGCTCTCTGTACTCGACGATCCACATCTCACCGCCCCTTGATATTCGCCCATGTATTAATGTATCTCTTGAGCTCCCTCTCTGGAACTCTGCGCACGATGCTCTTTCGCTTCTTCAGCATCCCTGGCAGGCCTCTCAGGGCGTCCAGCTTCGACCTCAATATGGTCTTTCCCTGGCCTCTCAGGGCGTAATAGGGAATTACCGCCAGATTTCTTCCCACTATCCAGGGCAGAGAGGTGAGCAGAAGCCCTGCGGGAAAACCCTTGACTGCATACCAGATTACATTCCTGTTCCCGTAGTAGACCGCCAGGTCTGAGCCAAAGCCCGCCGTGCCTCCATGGTGGTGGTAGACCACGGCCTCCGGGACGTAGATGCACTTCCAGCCCGCCAGCTTTGCCCTGAATGCTAAATCCACGTCCTCCATGTAAAGGAAGAAGTCCTCGTCGAAGAGCCCTATCTCGTCCAGCATCTCCTTCCGGTAGAGGGCTGCGCCCGCGCAGGGGCCGAAGACCTCTTCATGGGAATTGTACTGCCCTCTATCTGACTCGAACATCCCCCTATCCCAGGCAGCGCCACTCCTGGATAGACAAATTCCCGTTGAGTTGATCCTCCCGTCGGGTAGTAGCATCTTGGCCGCACACAAGCCTACGCTTTTATCCGACTGCATCGGCTCCACCAGGCATTCCAGAAAGCGCCTGTCTACCTGAGTATCGTTGTTCAGGGTCAAGATGTACTCGCCTTCTGCATGCCTTATTCCTGAGTTCGTCCCCCCGGCGAACCCCAGGTTCTTCTCGTTCTCCACTATCCTGACCGAGGGAAATTGGGCTTCCAGATAGTCCACGCTGCCATCCGAGGAAGCGTTATCTACTACTATTACCTCAAAATCCCTGTAAGTCTGAGATGCCAGAGCGGAAAGGCATTTTTCTAGATACCGTTTTCCGTTAAAGTTGAGAATTACAACGCTAATCATAGCTGGTCAGTAATAAAACAACAGCGCGAAATGCTGGGACCTAAGTATTATATCTTTTCATGCAGTCTTTACCTTTATGCAGTCTTTCCCTTCAGGGAACCTTTATCTCCAAGAAGTCTTATTGCTGTTATACTCAATGCTTCTCTCTTCTCCTCTTCTTTTCCGTCCCTATGTAAACTTACCCGTCAATAAATTGGCGGGCATTGCTACTACGCACAAAATCGTGTCGCGTCCGGCTGGTTTACATTACAGCCCTGAGATTCCAAGATATACCTGAAATCTCGTGTTCTGTGCTCGATGTTCATAGCACCAGCTCTATCGGCATGGGTTTCGTAACCGCATTTTTCGCACTGGAAGGTCAGCCCATTGCGGTTATTTCGGCTGATGTGGTTGCATCTTGGACAGGTCTGAGAGGTATGAGCAGGATCGACGTAGATCACAATGATTCCGGCTTCCATGGCTTTATACTCGATGAAGGTTTGAAGTTGTCTAAAAGCCCAGCTGGAATGCTCATATCTGAACTCTTTGGGTACGTTTGTTCTTTCCCGTATACCTGTCAGATCTTCCATGCCTATCACAGAGACGTCGTTTTCCAGGGCAAACTCTACCAACTTTCTAGAAATAACGTGATTCACGGCAGTCATAAACCGTTTCTCTCGACCAGCCAAATTCCTCATAACTCTCATGCTGGATCGAGTGCCCAAATATCGACCGCCTGCTTTTTGTAGTCTTCTGCGTTCACTGGATCTGATATTTCTGTGATTCTTAATCTCACCACCTGCAAAGAATCTGCATTTCTTATCGGTAGTAGATGCGACAGCTAAACAATTTATGCCGACATCCACGCCCATAAATGTGGATGCGTCGGTTATTTTCTTATTTGGTACTTCCTTCTCGCAGGCTAGATGAAAATAATAAGATCCGTCTCTATGCAAGCAGAGCTTGGATGCAGAATATCTCCAGGATCCATCAAAGTACTTCTGAGCATGAGTGTAGTTCAAGAGCTTGTATTTCCTGCGTCCGGATAGCGTAGTGACACTCAAGGTATCCTTCGAGAACCCGAAATCGCGTTCAAATGAAAACGTTGCCGATTTCGGACTGAACTCTAAGAGTTGCCATTCAGTCTGCTCTGTGATAACCTGTTCTTGGAGAGTCTTATAAGCTCCTGCGACCTGTCGAGCTACATTACAGCACATCTGAGACTTAAGACCAAGTTCATTTCGGAGATACCTGTAGGTTGCTTTCTGTATTCTGTTGCTCCCCATAGGTTTTCCATTCGCGAATACTATTTGCGATGCATAGTTCATGCCTTGTGAGAAGATCGATAGCAGCTCCCCTAGATAGTTGTCAGGAGAATCTAGTTTAAGGATGATAGTCTTTGTGAGCTGCATAGATAAATGCTTCACTCAATGCTATATAAATTTATTTTGAGTGAACTTACGGCCCCTCTTATGACTAAAGTCGCAGGAATCCGGCCTGAGTTTTATATTGAACCTCACTCTTCTCTGGTCTGTTAATCTGCGAGTCTCAAAGGTATTCATTGGAATTCAAAAAGATTGGTTTGACGGAAGAAGATATATTTGAGTGAATAGTGTTGGATAACGGTTTTCCTCCTGGAGAATAATGATGCGAGAAGATGCAGCCCTTAGCTTTGAATATGAGAAAAAATCGTATCCCAGGGTCTGCACAATAGTGCTGAACTACAATAATATACCAGATACGGTTGAAACGCTAAAATCCGCAGGCTCATTGATCTATGAAAATAATTCGCTTCTTCTTGTAGAAAATAGCACAAAAAAAGAAGTTATTGAAAAAATCCGGGCACAATGTCCTTCTCTTGAAATTATAGAGAATGAGAGAAACCAGGGATATGCTGGGGGAAACAACGTTGGGATACGAAGCGCGATTGAGAAAGGCGCAGATTATATTTTTCTTCTAAATAACGATGTAATACTGGAACAAGACGTTCTCGAAAAGCTCATCGCTGCCATGGAATGTGCCCCAGGATGCGCTGCATGCCAGCCTGTCGTCACTTATTTTCACGATAGGGATAAAATCTGGTCAGCCGGGACCGAATTGTATTTCGGATATCCCAGGTTGTTTCGAAAAAATAAAAAAATGCATCAAGATGGCGTTCAAAAACCGCCCTTCGGGCTCGTAGGCTGTGCTCTCCTTTTACGAGCGGATTCATTGGAAAAGGTCGGGCTCTTTGACGAGTCTCTCTTCCTCATGCAGGAGGAAACAGACTGGTGTATACGGGCCGTGAAAATGGGCTTTCATCTTCTGGTGGTCTCTGATGCAGTTGTGCATCATAAGGTCTCGGAGACGCTGGGGCTTTTCAGCAAGACCTATCTTTACTATATCGGAAGAAACTGGCTATTGGTAGGGAAAAGACATTACAGTCGGATGACCTATGGATATATCTTGCTAACGGAATTGATGATACGAATTCCCTACTACCTGTACCAGCTGGCAAGAAAGGGCCAGATTGGGATGATCAAATTCTATTTTTATGGTTTATTCGATGGGCTTCGAGGAATATCTGGAGAAAAGGCATTTTAGTGCGTTTTAAGTCCGTAGATTTTCTCCGCCATATCGCAAATCCCTTCCCAGTCATACTCTTTGGCCCTATCCATGCAGCGTTTCCTCATAGCTTCGCTTTCTTCGAGTTCTCTTAAAATCGCCCGATTTAATCCTTCTTCCGTGAGATCGCAAGCTATTCCTGTCTCCTCCGTCACCAGATCGCAGACGGCATTCATCTTATGCCTCACAGTCACTACGGGCAGCCCGCAGGCGTTCGCCTCCAGGGCAGCCATGCCGAACCCCTCTCTGGTCGAGGGAGATGCAAAAACCTTCGAAGACTTCATGAGCGCCAGAGCTTCGTCATAGTCATCCAGGAAGCCTGTGAATTCTATATTCTTTCCTAGATCCAGCTCGCGCACCAGGTCCATCAGCTTTCCCTTCTCCGGGCCGTCGCCTATTATTATCGCTTGTATGTCCGGAACCTCTTTTGCCGTCAGGCCTAGCGACCTGATCAGCAGATCCACGTTCTTGTGTCCAACCAGCCTTCCCACACAGATGACATCGGATTCCCTTGCTGAGGCTTTTACGTGCTCAATTCTCTTGAAATCTATGCCGTTTGGCACAACCTGGACTCCATTAATCCCCAGCCCCTCCAGGTCTTTCCTGGTTCTTTTTGAGACGGCTATGTTTTTGTCCGTCAGCCTTGCGGCGGCCTTTTCTACCCACCTCCCCAAAGCGCCCTTCCTGCCCAGATACTCATACCAGTAATCTCCCCAGACCTCATGCCAGGTTATGAAAAGCTCAGGCCCTCTAATCGAAAAGAGCTTGGCCGGAAAGCAGGGGAAATAGGGAAAGGCCTGGCAGTCCATAATGTCATAGTCTCCCTTGAGGGATGCCAGACACCTCCCTGCGAAGATCATGGCCTCCCGGATGGATCTGCGATCCCCTGAGTACAGCTCCCGGGGAGCACAGATCCCGTGAATATGGACACCTTCCAGGATGCGATCTTTATCTCCTGGCCACCATTTTATTCCATAGCAGTGTACCTCGTGCCCCCTCGAGGCCAGCCTTCTTGATAGCTCGTAGATCCTCTTCTCCGCGCCCCCTTTGACCCAAGGATAGACAGCATCGTAGAGGTAGGCGATCTTCATCGTCATCGAGCGCTCTCTACCGCCCTTAATACCTGCATAATATCCATCTTTATCCTCAATCTTGCTGCCCGTTGTTCAACAAAAACAGGCTTATGAACATCCCTGACATAACTGTCTGTATGCCAAGGATAGTGAGGATCATGGCCATCACTGCGCTTCCCAGCTCATCCAGGGAGCCAAACCCGCCTGCCCGCCATCCCAAAAGGACTCTGATGCCCAAAGCCACTCCTGCTGCGAGAAAAATTAGGCCCAGAAGCAGCTCTTTCTCCAGGGAATGATAGTTCATCAGCTTTTTTATTGTTCCTGAACTGGAGAAGCCGTGGGCAGCGCCGAAAGCTCCGAAATAGAGGCCCGCCAGAAGCATCTGGTAGCCTATTAAGAGCAGCAGGCTGCCAAGAACTAATGAGTGCATCCTGGAGCCTCCCTGCAGGTACACTCCGGCCGTCAGGGCCAGTCCCAGTACAAGAGCCGCTCCGCCGGGTAGGAGGAGGAAAGGAACTGGCCGGTAGAGCATCATGAACCGCAGGTGTCTCCAGCCGTCTGAGAAGGAGCTGAGCTTGGACTCGCCCCTGCGGGGATAATAGGTGATTGGAACCTCTGCTATTCGAAGGCCCCGACGCGATGCCTCTATCACCATCTCCGAGGCGAACTCCATTCCCCCTGTCCTCATGTTCAGTTTCTGCAGGGCCGTGCGAGTTATGGCCCGCAGGCCGCAATGGGCATCGGATATGCCTGCGGAAAAGAGGCTGTTCAACACCCAGGTAAGAAAGGGATTACCGATGTAGCGGTGCAGAGGCGGCATGGACCCGGGAAGGATCTTGCCCTTCAGCCTCGACCCCATGACCATGTCGAAGCTCTCCGCTCATGAGCAGGGGAAGGATCTCCTTCATCTCTCGGGGATCGTAGGTCAGATCTCCGTCCATGAGCACGATGTACTCCCCTCTGGCCTGTTCGAACCCCGCCAGATATGCGTTCCCGTAGCCGAGCTTTTTGGGAGCGATCACCCTGGCGCCGCACGATGCTGCGATCTTTGCAGTTCCGTCAGTGGAACTATCTGCCACAAGGACCTCTCCCTCTAGGCCCATCTCCTCGAAGACCGCAGTGGCTCGCTGGATAACCTCGCAGATGGTCTTAGCTTCGTTCTTGGTGGGTATTACCAGGCTGACCAGGGACACGCTTCCCTGTTGTAACTACCTCTGTTAAGCTTTTTCGATCCAAAAAGATACGATCACACCCTTGGAAAAATGCCATTATACCTCTGTTGAATTTTGGACTTATCTAACCCATCCGTTAGCGAAAAAGCCGCTAAAACAACGAATTGAAACCGCCGAAAACCGGCATCTTAAGCTGCCGGAATAGATCCACTGATAAAACCTTTTATATTTGGATCATCTTTAACGGGACGCATGAATCGAGGGAATAGGAGCGAGACGGCAGAGTTATTGGCAGTGGTTTTCCTGGGCTTTTTGTTGAGGCTGCTTGCGGGACGAAACTCTCTAATCGATTCGGGAGTTCTTTTCGCCGGCAATGATGAGTACTATCATATGCGCAGGATCCTTTACACCGTGAACCACTTTCCTAACACTCTCTGGTTCGACTCCTATATTGATTACCCATCAGGCTTTAACCTGACCTGGCCTCCCCTCTTCGACCTGATCTCTGCCGGGCTGTCCCTGGCCCTAGGACAGCGTGCCCAGCCAGGTATAGAGATGACCTCTGCCTTCATCCCTGTAGTCTTAGGAACCATAACAATTGTGGTCGTATATTTTATGGTCAGGGAAGCCTTGGGCAGAAACGTTGCATTGCTGGCGGCCTTGTTGGTGGCCATAACTCCCCTTCAAATCGTGAAGACGATGATTGGGGCCACCGACCACCACTGCCTTGAGGTTCTTCTGGTGCAAAGCTCACTCCTGTTCCTGGTGCTCGCTTTATCCAGAAGCGATAGAGGATACCTCTTTGCCGCAATCTCGGGGATCATTATTGCCGGGCTGGCTTACACCTGGCTTGGCACCGATATCTATCTGGGTGTCTTCCTGATTTACGCAGCCCTTCAGATGACCCTTGACCTGCGAAACGGGTTGCCTTCCAAGAAGACCGCGACTATCCTTACAGCGGCTTTTGGTGTGGCGCTGATACTCGTCCTGCCCTTCTGGAACGCCCCCTGGCTTTACCCCTCTTTCATTGGAATCACGGCGGCAATCATAGGGACGCTGGTAATGTTTGCGTTATCTCGTTTCATGCTGGAGCGTAAGGTAAACTGGATTGCTTTTCCCCTGGCAGTCCTGGTGCTCGTCGGGGCCTTTGTCATCCTCTCTCCTCTCGCGGGGATGGGTTCATTGATACTCTCTGGAGGCGATTACCTCTTCGGTGGCGAGATGGGCGGTAAGATCGCCGAGGCACAACCACTCTTCTCCAATCCAGAGAGCCTATTCTCGATCTCCCTCTATTCCAGCCTGGGCTGGAAGCTTATCTTGAATCTTCTCTTCTCCCTGGCGGGGATTGTGGCTTTTATCCTCTATCTCCGGCGAAGAGATGACGGAATGATCAATGGTCAGCTTCTCGTGCTGGTGTGGGCAGTAGCTTCTCTTCTTCTCACTTTTGGGCAGATAAGGTTCTTCTATATCTCTTCAATCGCCATGAGCATGCTGATTAGCCTGCTGTTCTTCTGTCTGCTGGACCATTCCAAGAAGCGCATGGCTGAGCAGGATCAGGGCCATCTCCGGGCTTTAGCAGCCGCTCTGTTCGTTCTTTTAATCTTGCCCACGGCAGCGCAGACGGCATCCTTTTTCGGAAGCGCGCCTCTGATAGCTGGCGATTGGTATGAGTCCTTGAACTGGCTGGAGGAGAACAGCAATTCTACGAGCTTCTATGATGATCCTGCGAATGTCCCAGAGTATAGTATAATGAACCTGTGGGACTACGGGAACTGGATTATCTACGTGGCAAAGAGGCCTGTAGTGGCGAATAACTTCCAAACAGGGATGGAAGATTCGATTAAGTTCTATCTCTCTGAAAGCGAGGAAGAATCGGCTGCCTTGATGGACAAAAGAAGGGCCAAGTACGTCTTCGTTGATTATGACATGCTCTACGGCAAGATGCCCTCTATTGCTGAATGGGCCAATGAGGACCCTACCAGCTATCTCACTGTAGAGGACTATGGAATGAGTGTGGCTGCAATCCCCACTCAAAAGCTACTGAATACCACTATGGCCAGGCTCTACCTGTTCGATGGCGCAGGAACGGGGCACTTCAGGTTGATATACGAGTCCAGGACCCAAGTAGGTTCTGAGTTCCCCAAGGGCAGAGTGAAGATCTTCGAGTACGTACCGGGAGCGTTGATACGTGTCAAAGCCGGACCAGATGAGCGGGTGGGTGCTCTGCTGAACATGACCTCCAACCAAGGCAGGGCCTTCGCTTACATTGACGAAGGCCAGCTCTCGAACGGGGACTATGAGATGAGGGTCCCCTATTCCACAGAGAGCAGGTATGGAACTCATGCCCTTGGCCCTTATATGATATTCTCTGGCAATGAGATGGGCGTCAAGATGCAGAATATAAACGTCAGCGAAAAAGACGTTTTAGAGGGCAGGACCCTGGAGGTCAGCTTCTGAAGATGGCTCTTTGTGCCTTCGAGGAGAGCATCTGCTGGACTAACTCCTAAGGACCAAAGGCCTTCTACGACTTGAGGCTGTCAGGGGAATATGAGATGCATGAGATGTCTTCGGTTAGTTCAGCGGACGTTCACCACAGAGACACAGAGTCGATCTTACTATACCTTAGCTATACCTTAGCCAAAAGCAACTTTTTTCGCCCAAGTAGCGTCCTTATGCGTCTCTGTGCCTCTGTGGTTAGCAGAAGCGTATGTTAAACACAAAATACAAAGCGATTGCAGATGCGCATGCACTCGTGAACATCTTCACTCGCACTAAGTAGCAAAAAAGTTCTAAAAAAGAGATCCGCTCCAGATTTCTGCTCTGGAGCCTTTCAGTTGATTCTCTAGACGCAGGGCAGCCAGTCAACGCTGATTGCGCCGCAGGTGGAGTTGCCCCAGAGCTGGATGAACTTCTCGATTGAGAAGACACCGGTGAGGTCCTCGACAGACCTGCCGTACTCAGCATGGCGTCCCTTCAGGTTCCTGTCGCCCACGGGGTCCCTGGAGAGCCATCCGATGTGTGCAACGCCTATGACGTTGGCGTTTAAGTTGGCCTCAAGAACACCAGTGCAGCACGCGTTGGGCAAATCATCGCCGTAAACCCTGGTCTTAACTTCTGTGGTCTTCTGCAGGTGCTCGGCGTGAGAGTACATCTCGGTTAAGACAGCGCCGATCCTGTAGTTCTGGACGCAGAGCTTGTCTATCCACTTCTGGTCGTATGTGCCTGTCTGGTATGAGACTGGCATGTACTCCAGCTCCTGCTCAGAGGTGAAGTTAATGTAGTCCATGGGTATGTCGCCGGTTGGCCAATCGCAATTTCCAACTCCTAGCTGCCTCTCGGCTTCTAGCTCTATCCTGGACGTGATTACATTTCCTGAGCCGGACTGCTTCTCCACCAGCTTGGCTCCGTTGAAGCCAGTCTGAGTGGAAATTACCATCTCCAGGCTTCTGTAGCCCACGCCTTTGACGGACGATTTCTCGTACATGTAGTTGGCAGCGCCTGATATGCCTACCAGTGCCATGACGAGAACCGCCAGAACAATCATCTCTCGCTTCATTCCACACTACCTCCTTTAGGTAGGCCTGGTCGCCGGAACAGATTTTTGCTCCCTGTAAGAGGTCGAAGCTCTCCCGTTTAACGGATGGGCGGCTTGAGATCCTCTCGCAAAGCCAGACCGAACCTTCTCTCCTAATACCCTGACACCCAAGCAACAAGTAGCCTGGGAGCTATTTCAATGTTTTGGCCGCTCTTTATATAGAAAAAGGGCATTTGAAATGATTTTTCATTATTTTAGGGCGTTAAGGACTTGAAAAAACCCTTTAACTGGGTTGAAATGAAAAATGCAAAAAAAGAGATAGACCTCATGCGGACTTGGCGAATGTATTCAGGCTGTTTACGAAGTTGCCGCATGAGTTGCTTATGCTTGGACTGGTGAAGCTCGGGCTGTCAAAGCATGTGGGCGTGCTGAAGGTCGGCCTATTCTTGAAGAGTATCCTCCTGTTGATCTCAAAGGATCCCAGGTACTCCTCGTGCTCCTTCAAGCCTTTCTGTCCAGGGATTGTCTGCTTGGCATCGATGAGGTAGAATCCTGTGAAGTTATCTGCCGTCTTGAACTCCGCAGTCTTCTTCAGTGTTCCTGTCTGATGAAGGTTGAAGTTCTGGCTCTTGAACTCCATCTGCTGCACATTGTAGGCCTCTGTAACCTTGGCTCCTACTCCTCCGAATACTGCAGAGCTCTTGAAGTTCTCAGTCCCGAAGAGGGCATCTCCAGGCTGTAGCGCCATGTAGTTGTCAACTGCATCCTGCTCTTCGAAGTTGGGGTTTCTTCCCTTGGCCTGGTCTACCAGATACTCGTTCTTTACAAGGGCATCCACGCTGCCGCTGAGGAACACCTCTTTATTGGATTTGATACCTGAGTTCATGGACCGAACATCTTTATTGATCTGGAACTGGCCCGTTCCGCTTACGGCTGTCTCTGAGGCATAATCGTAGTCCTGAACTCTGAAGGATGCAGCCGTTGCTCCAGGTCGGCTGCACTTGGCCGATGCCTCCACCTTGAAGTTGTACTCTCCGGCGATGGCGTTCATGTCCGGCCTCACCTGCAGGGACTCTGAGCGGGAGACGCCAGCGGGGATCTTCAGGGTTTTAGTGGTCCAGCTGAACCATTCTGCAAAGCAGTCCTCCGGGATGATGCAAAGCTCTGCCTCCACCTCCGAGGGACCATCGTTCTTGACAGAGACCGTGAACCCCAGTGTCTTTCCAGGAGCCGTATATCCCTTATCCGGTTCCAACTTCGGCCCTGTCAGGTCAACAGTCACAATCAGGCATCCAGGAACTGAGGGACAGGGCGAAGATGTCGGCAGGGACGGAAGCGATGGCCCCGGCCAGACGCTGCCTGTTCCAGCTATAGATCCCCCCAAGTCCTCTACGGTAGCCGAAGCCTGATAGGCCATCAAAATCAATAATATATACCATCTTCTCATGCTAACCCCCCAATAAAATAAAAAAAGAATAGAATGCTATGGCCTTTGGCCCTAGCAGTCTATGCCTTCACAAGGTGCGTGTAGCTTCTCAGGTACGGGGTTCTCGTGGAACTTGATCAGCTTCTCTGCCTCGAACTGACCTGTGAACATCTCGTGGGCCTTGATGTCCTTGTAGAATATCTTGTGCCACTTTGCATCGGTTCCCCATGTGCCGTTGAAGGTGTTCTTGGTATCAATGCCTATCAGGTGTGCTGGGTTGTAGACGCCATCGCTGGACTGCATGAGCGCTTCAACTTCGTCGGTGTCTCTGCCTGCATTCTTGAGGTCGCTTTATGAGTCCCTCTGGCGTGTTGCAACATGGGTTGTACGGAGTGGTCGATGTGAAGAAGGACGTCTGCTCTTTCTCCATCTCGTTTACTGCGAACATCTCCTGTATATCTGCGCCAATGCCTCCGTAGAATGCCTTCGAGTGCAGATACTTTCCGCCTACCAGGGGCGTTGCGCCCGAGTAGGTCAGCTTAGTATTCTCGAATAGGTTCAGGCCTGACTTATTGCCGCCGTTGACTGAAGATATGTTTCTCTTGAGTTTGTCCGAGTTCTGTGAGTAGGCATGCTCCTGGTCGAGCTCGAGATCGCCGTCACCAGACATGACGTTGTAATACTCAAGCGCAATCTTCTTGTCTATTATCGACGTGCTAACATCGATAACACCAGTACCAGATACCTTCTGGTTCTCACAAAACTGTTCATACTGCACAGGCGGTACAAGTGGTGGGTTCGCCAGCGCTATGCTGCAACACCCAATAAAGGCAGCTGCTAGTAATAATGCTGCTGCTACCGCTACTACTCCCTTCATTCTTCATTCACCCCCTATTTTTTACCGTTAAATAATCGCTAGATCCCTTCCCCACCAAAAAGGTGAGGTTAAGCTCCAGATCTACTCATATCTGGAGCTTTTATTTTATATAAATTTATCTACCTACGTTTAGACGCAGGGCAGCCAATCAACGCTGATTGCGCCGCAGGTGGAGTTGCCCCAGAGCTGGATGAACTTCTCGATTGAGAAGACACCAGTTAGGTCCTCGACAGACCTGCCGTACTCAGCATGGCGTCCCTTCAGGTTCCTCTCGGGCATTGGGTCCCTGGAGAGCCAGCCGATGTGGGCGACACCGATGACGTTGCTGTTCAGGTTAGCCTCGAGGACGCCTGTGCAGCAGGTGTACAGAGGAGATCGCCGTTAGCATCGAAGCCGTATCCCCTGGTCTTGACCTCGGTGGTCTTCTGCAGGTGCTCAGCGTGGGAGTACATCTCAGTTAAGACAGCGCCGATCCTGTAGTTCTGGACGCAGAGCTTCTCGACCCACTTCTGGTCGTATGTCGCCTGTCTGGTAAGAGACTGGCATGTACTCGAACTCGGCTTCCTTGGTGAAGTTGATGTAGTCCATTGGGCAGTCGATTGCCAGTTGGCCAATCGCAATCGTAGGGCAGTGCGTCCCATCGTGGGCGAGCTGCCTCTCGGCCTCGAGCTCAGTCCTCTCAGTGATGACGTTTCCGCTTCCGGACTCCTTCTCTACCAGCTTTGGCCAGCAAAGCCCCACTGGGTCGAAACAATCATCTCAACGTTCTTGTATCCTACGCCCTTGACTGACGCCTTCTCGTACATGTAGTTGGCTGCGCCAGCCATACCTACAAGGGCCATGGCGATAATCACCAAAACAACTAGTTCCTTTCTCATTTCGTTCCCACCTCCTTTCTCTAGGATCTAAGGCCTGTCTAAGGACAAAAACCTATGACCCGTTAATACATCACCCCGGCTGGATAGCTGAATCCCTGATCCAAGATCTGGGACCGTTCCACCAGAAAAGATGAAACCATTTTAATTGGCCCTGTTTTCGGACAGAGGCCACATGTATTTAACGCCACCCTCTCCGGTGTGGGCGCCTGATCCTATAGTTCGCGTCTGATATTTGAGCATGTCTCTCAGGCACACCTTTCTCCATTAGATTAATAGCATATAAACCTATCGAATATGCTGAATGAAGATTGGCAGCGTTATACAAGCGCATATATCGCCTAGCTATATACTCTCACAGTTTATAAGCTTTTTGGGGGTCCATCGTTTTTGGCCATCTTTTTACCGTATTAATTAGGATACTGCTGTAATTCGCCAATATCGATTGTATCTAATCTGAAACAGCTGATGAGAATCTGAATCTAGATGGCTTTTTAGGTAAAAGCCTTTTCTCAAAAACCAGTTATAAAATGGAAATATATGCTCCAGGCCTTGGGACCTGGAGCCGATCTGTGTATTTATCTAACCTTAGGTTTAGACGCAGGGCAGCCAATCAACGCTGATTGCGCCGCAGGTGGAGTTGCCCCAGAGCTGGATGAACTTCTCGATTGAGAAGACACCAGTTAGGTCCTCGACAGACCTGCCGTACTCAGCATGGCGTCCCTTCAGGTTCCTCTCGGGCATTGGGTCCCTGGAGAGCCAGCCGATGTGAGCGACACCGATGACGTTGCTGTTCAGGTTAGCCTCGAGGACGCCTGTGCAGCAGTTGTGCAGATGAATCGCCGTTAGTCGAAGCCGTATCCCCTGGTCTTGACCTCTGTGGTCTTCTGCAGGTGCTCAGCGTGGGAGTACATCTCAGTTAAGACAGCGCCGATCCTGTAGTTCTGGACGCAGAGCTTCTCGACCCACTTCTGGTCGTATGTGCCTGTCTGGTAAGAGACTGGCATGTACTCGAACTCAGCTTCCTTAGTGAAGTTGATGTAGTCCATCGGGCAGAGATTGCCGGTTGGCTAAGCACAGTCGTAGGGCAGTGTGTCCCATCGTGGGCGAGCTGCCTCTCGGCCTCGAGCTCAGTCCTCTCAGTGATGACGTTTCCGCTTCCGGACTCCTTCTCTACCAGCTTTGGCCAGCAAAGCCCCACTGGGTCGAAACAATCATCTCAACGTTCTTGTATCCTACGCCCTTGACTGACGCCTTCTCGTACATGTAGTTGGCTGCGCCAGCCATGCCTACCAGGGCCATGGCGATAATCACCAAAACAACTAGTTCCTTTCTCATTTCGTTCCCACCTCCTTGTATATTACCCTCAATGCTCAGGACCAAGGGCCGTCCGAGGACATACTTCCTGATCCGTCATAGCACCACCCCGACGGGACAGCCGGATCCAAAGCGGATCCGCAGAAGCTTTACCTGGATGGCAAAGCAACTGCCACCTTAGCCAGCCCTGCACTGTGCAGGCTTCCGGGACTATAGAGCCACTCCTGGCGGCGTGGGGTACCTGATCACATGATTCTCGGCTGATATTTGAGTGTTTTGCTCAGGCACAGGGTTCTTCTGGAGTTTAATGGAATATAAACATGTCGAGCATACTGGGGTGAAATCGACGCTCTCTGCATGCATTCTCTCTAAAGTAACAGAGGATATTATGGAAAATCAGTCCTCAAGGGGATCTCTTTCCTGCCTTGGACCTTTGAAGCAATTTCGCTATAGTGCTCATCCTTGAGGGGTCTAGCTATTTGGAAAAGAAACAGCGCCCTGTTGCCAAGAATGGGAATGTGACAAGGAGAATATGGTATGATGCTCCGGCCGGGATTTGAACCCGGGTCTTCGGCTCGAAAGGCCGGAATGATTGACCGGACTACACTACCGGAGCATTGTTCTCGTATCTGCGTCCAAGGCTTAGGCGTCCCTGGATGTGGCCGCTCTTTTTGGCCCCTTGCAGTAACACCCTATGAGATATATGTACATTTCTGAGGCTATTTGGTGAGGATGATAGTCCCGGGCGGATTCGAACCACCGTCGCAGGCTCCAAAGGCCTTCAGGATTGACCACTACCCCACGGGACTTCAGGCATTGATCCTCGGGAGATTAGGTTATCCGCATAAGATATATATGGCCTTTCCCGGAGGTTCGTGAAGATGAAACTGCTCACCAAGGCACACACGAGCCAGCGCAGGCTCATAGAGATCCTGCGCGTCATAGAGGGGGCTGATAAACCCATAGGCGCTAGAGCGATCTCTGATTCGCTCAGTAACCGCGGATACGATCTGGGCGAGCGGGCCGTTCGCTATAACCTCAAGATCCTAGATGAGCTGGGTTTCACTAAGAAGCAGGGCTACAGCGGTCGGATGCTAACTCCCGTGGGCCAAAGAGAGCTTAGCGATGCTCTGGTGGACGACAGGATAGGGTTCGTGAACACCAGGATCGAGGAGTACATGTACAGGACGAGTTTCGATATCGTCCGCGGTGGCGGGGATGTCATCGTCAACACCAGCCTTATAGATAAGAATGATTACGAACGGGTCGCTTGTATCCTGAAGGAGACCTTCGATGCCGGGTATACCATAAGCAGGCGCATCCTCGTTCTGGATGAGCATGAAGAGCTGGCGTCCCTTAAGGTGGCCAAGGGCTGCCTTGGAATCGCCACTCTCTGCAGCATCACCTTAGACGGCATGCTGATGAAGAAAGGCATCCCTGCAAATACCAGCTTTGCAGGGGTAATTGAAGTCCGCGAGGGAAGGGCCGCGGAGTTCACAGACCTCATTGCTTATGCCGGCTCTTCGCTGGATCCCATGAAAGTGTTCATGGCGCGCAGAGTTACCCGCGTGGCCGATGCCGTTTATAGAGGCTCTGGCAGGCTGCTGGCAAACGTTAGAGAAATACCGCTCGCGGCAGCAGAGCCCGCCGAGAAGCTGTTATGGCATGCCAAAACCGCAGGCCTATGCGGCCTCATTGAGATGGGAAGGCCCGGCGAGCCCCTTCTTGGCTGCCCCATCAGCTCAGGTAGGCTGGGAATAGCCTTCTACGCGGGCGTCAACGGCGCTGTTGCTGTTGAGGAGATGGGCATCAAGATCAAGACCCTTCCCATCTCTGCTCTAGTAGACTACGGCAAGATGACAGAGCTGAAATAATGCCTGGATAAGGTTTTATATGGCGATGATCTGTAGAGTTTGAGTCGCGTTTACATATAGAGGAAGTAAGATGGATTTTAGAGTAGTAATCTCAGATCCTAAGAGCGGTAAGGCATATCAGGTAGAGCTGAAGGATGCCGGAGCTAACAGGTTTCTAGGACGACGTATAGGCGATAAGGTAGATGGCGATGTTCTGGGCTTGCCGGGGTACTCGGTTTTAGTCACAGGCGGAAGCGACCGCGAGGGCTTCCCCATGCGCGCTGACCTTCCGGGCCCCAGGCGAAGGAAGATCCTGATCGCAGGCGGAACTGGCTATCATCCTGTGGCTGATGGTAAAAAGAAGCGCAAGAGCGTTCACGGAAGGGATATCTCTGCAGACATAGGGCAGATCAACGTCAAGATAGTAGAGGCGGGATCAAAGCCCGTAGAGGAGCTCTTAGTGGCCGCTCCCAAGGAAGAGAAGAAGTAACCGCATCTCTGGTCGGGCCCTTCCCGACCAACAGATGTATTTCAGCTATTTCAGCTGGCGATATAGCTCTGTCTATAGACCAACACTATTTTCGATGCTATTTTTGGCTCCTCGCTATTTCCTGTGGGTGAACCAAGAGGTGCATGAGAAATCTTCGGGCTTTCAGGTAGAGTTTTAGCGAACGTTCACCACAGAGGCACAGAGACACAGAGAACGAAAAGCTGAGCGATTCAAATAATAATAAAATCCCTCTGTGCCTCTGTGTCTCTGGGTAGAGCCCGTAAGTATTCGTTACAAAAGATGCGAAGACACAAAGGGATTGAAATCTAAAAAATGCTCAAGTATGCATTTACCCACACTAAACAGCGAAGAGCCACAAAACTGCGAGGAACCCCGTTTTTCATCATAAGCAGCGGGGATGGATCATCGCGAGCTGGCTAACAGGTCGTGAACTATGCTCAGGGCCGGGGGAATCTGAGCGCGCATTATCAATTTCATCTGATCGGGCGCGAGCGCGCCGAAAAGGGCGTCTATAAGCCTATCGCTGCGCATGACCACATCCACCATCTTTCTTATCTGCACCGACCGCTCAAGCTCCCGCCCGAACTCGCTGTGAATGCGCGACTGGTATTCCTGCAGTGCAGCCTCGCCCTTTATGTGCGCTGCCGCGACCTCACCTGCCACACTGCCGGCCACTACCGCCAGGGGTATGCCGCCGCCGCTGGTGGCCATGACGTGGCCGGCAGCGTCACCTGCTAGAAGGACGTTTCCCTGCTGGATCTTTCCAGGCGAGCCTCCTGCAGGGACGACGCCGCGCATAACTGCCAGCACCTCGCCGCGCCGAAGCTTCTCACCGGCCACGGGATGCTCCGAAACGAACCTATCCAGAACCTGGGGGAGGCTGGACTTGCCCAGGTAAGACGATCTGACGCCCACGCCCACGTTAGCCGTGTCCTGGCCAAGGGGGATGATCCAGGCGTAGCCGCCAGGCGCAAATCTGGCGCTGAAGTACATCTCAGCCGCTTTGTCGTCGATCTGTACGTCCGCCATCTCATACTCCAGGCATATGCCAAGCTCGCCCGCTGGCAATCCAACCGACCTGGCTACTCCCGAAAGGGGGCCGTCGGCTCCTATTACTACTTGCGGCGTCATCGATCCCGAGAACCTGCCTGTGAGCCGAAGCTCGCCGTTCACAAGAGTGGCGCGCGTCGCCGGGAGCACTCTAGCTCCTGCGCGCGCAGCCCTGTAGGCCAGGTGATGGTCGAAGGCCCTGCGGTCTAAAACGCGGCCAGCCACAGAGAATTCCTTGGCCTTCCCGGAGGGCGCATAAATGCGCTGAAGCACAGTTCTGTGCAGGATGCAGCGCTCGGGGATCTCCGCTAGAATAGAGGGCAGATGTGCCCTGGGCATCAGCCCCTGCAGCTCATGCGTCTCGGGAAGAAAGCCGCCGCACTGCACGGGCGTGCCTATCTCCTCTTTGCGGTCGATGAGCGCCACCTCGGCTCCTTTTGCGGCCGCCGTCTCTGCGGCCGTGGAACCTGCTGGACCAGCTCCCACTACCGCTATCTGTATCTTGTCTCTCATGCTTTGATAGAGGCTGTCAGCCCGAAATCGAGCAGGGCGTCTTCCATCTCTTCATAGGCAAGATATAGCTCGTCTTTCTGGCGCTCTATCTGCTCAACCTTCGGATCAGCCGAGAGCCAGACCTGGCGCTCATCTCCTCTGACCATCTTAACGCAGGCCAGCATGTCCGCCTGGGAGAGCCGATACACGATATGGCTTCCAGTGGGTGTGTACCAGCTGGTGTGAAGGGATTTCAGCTTCTCTACGAAATCATCCCATCTCATCTCTCCAGGTATTGCTGCTCCGTCTGCGCGAACAGGCCTTAAGTCTACATAGAGGTTCAGGTGCGCTCTGTTCCCTGCCACCTTCTCCTCAATATTTCCCAGGACTTCGCGGTAGCGCGAGTTCTTCCTGTCCACGCGCGGGCCATCACCGCCGAAGACCTGTTCTGCCATATCGGGGAAGAAGGGCGCGAGGCGGACCTTCTCTGTGGGCGGGGTGGCCAGTGAGACTCCCACGAAAAACAGGGCGCTTAAGGAGAGGCCGATTAGGACGCCGTGCTCTGTGAGCAGGTCGGCGAACTGCGGATAGGCAATACCCAGCGGCTGCTTCAGCCAGAATATCTCGTAGGATATCAGGAGGATCTGCATTCCTCCGCCAACGATCAGGGCCGCTAGCGCGCCCCATTTGGTTGCACGTCTCCAGTACAGGCCTCCGACGATGGGGAAGAAGTAGGACGTGGTGCCTATGACCGTGGCAATGATTACCGCATCCATGATGCTCTCCACCCGCAGTGCTATGAAGGCGGAGACGGCGATCATTACTACCACTAATATCCTGTTGATGACCAGCATCTCCTTCATTGTGGCCGCGGGCCGGATATGCCTCTGTATCAGATCTCTGGAGATACATGAAGCTCCCGAGGTGGCGAAGGTATCTGTGCAGGACATGGAGGCTGCTGCAAAGCCGATGGTAAGCATGGCCAAAAGCACGGGGGAGACGTTATCGCTGATGAGCCTGAGGTAGAGCATCTCTGCTTCCACTTCTCCTGCGGGCCTGGGATAGATGACGCTAAGCCCAATGGCTGTGAGAAGGCAGCAAAGGTAGACCAGCGCCAGCAGGGCGGCTCCCAGGATCAATCCACGCTTCGCAGAGCGCTCGTCGCGCGCTGCCCAGATCTTCTGCCAGGGGTCCTGCTCAGCCACCCAGCCTGGAAGAAGGGCCATCTGCAGTATCAGGACTGTCAAGAGGCCCGCAGGCAAAAGCATGCCCGAGAAGAAGGGATTCCACCAGTCCGGCCCCAGGGCGGCGGCCGCAGAGGACAGGGATATGCCTTCTTGCACCGGTAGCCTGGTAGCTATGAAGGCCACGAAGATTGCAAGGCCTGCCAGGAGAACGTACTGCAGGATATCGGTCCTGACTACGGCGCGAAATCCCCCGATGCTGACGTAGAAGGCCACAGAGGCGGCCATGATCAGTATGGCGTATACAGGCTCCACGCCGAAGAACGTCCCCAAAACGAGCTTGAAGCCTATGAAGTCCACAACTGAGAAGAGTATCATCATTATCGCGACGGCTAGCGCCACTGGCGCTCTGATCATGGGATCGTATCTTATCTCCATGAGCTCCGGCTGCGTTAGCGCGGGGATGTTCTTGATCCTCCCCGAGATGGCAGCTACTATTATCAGGGCAGCAACGTTTGGGAAGACCCAGACCCAGATCGAGCTCACTCCCATGAATAGAAACAGTCCAGTTGCCAGCAGAAGAGCGCTCGCAGTGATCCACGAGGATGCGGCCGAAAATCCTATGGTGATAGGGTCCAAGCTCCCTTCCAGCCAGCCAGAAATCAGTTACTGACTTCTGGCGGCGGGAGGAGACGAGACCTATGCCTGCCAGGGCCGCTATGTAGATCGCGAGGAATACCAGAAAGAGGTGATAGGCATCCATTACAACCATCTCAGGCGGCTACGATCTGCTGATATTTAATATGTAGGACATCTGGAGATTCCCGGGACGAAAGTTTGCTTGATTTAGATCAAGTTCGTCAGCACTTCGCACCGCTGCCATTAAACCTCTTCATTAAGAACAGCAACTACTTAAATGCAGGATGTAACGGCTCATTCGAGGTTGTTAGATGAGGAGCGATATCACTAAAGTGGGCAGAGAGAGGGCCCCGCACAGGGCGCTGTTCAAGGCCACCGGCCTCACAGACGAGGAGATAGCACAGCCGTTCATAGGCGTGGTCAACTCCTGGAACGAGTTCATTCCCGGCCACATACATCTGGATAAGCTGGCGCAGGCGGTTAAGGCCGGAGTGCGCTCCGCTGGGGGCGTGCCCTTTGAGTTCCAGACCATAGGCGTCTGCGACGGTATAGCCATGGGCCATAAGGGCATGAGGTACTCTTTGCCCAGTCGCGAACTCATAGAGGACTCCATAGAGATCATGGCCGAGGCCCATCAGCTTGACGGCCTGGTAATGATTCCCACCTGCGATAAGATCGTGCCAGGACACTTGATGGCCGCGGGCAGATTGAACATTCCCACCATCGTTCTAACAGGCGGGCCCATGATGCCCGGATATGCCTGCGATAAAGACCTGGACTTGATCAACGTCTTCGAGGGCTGGCAGGCAGGGGGCGAAACGTTAGCGGTATTGGAAGAGGCCGCATGTCCCGGTGCTGGATCGTGCGCTGGTCTCTTCACAGCCAACACCATGGCCTGTCTCACTGAGGCACTTGGGCTGTCCATCCCCGGCTGCGCCACGACCCATGCAGTGGATGCCCGCAAGGTCAGAATTGCGAAGAAGTCAGGGATGAAGATCATGGAGCTGATCAGGCGGGGCATAACCGCCCGGCAGATAGTCACTCCTGAGGCCCTGGACAACGCCATCCGGGTGGATATGGCAATAGGCGGCTCCACAAACACCGTTTTGCACATGCCGGCTATTGCCGCGGAGTTCGGCCTTGACCTCGACTTGAGGAAGTTTGACCAGCTCAGCCGCGATACGCCGCACCTCGTCAACCTCCGGCCCGGAGGCCCCTACCACATGATCGACCTTGATAGGGCAGGAGGCATACCCGCCGTAATGAGCAGGCTAAAGTCCAAGCTCAACCTGGATGTCTGACGGTTACGGGCAGAACCTGGGAGAAGAGCTAGCTGAATTTAAGCCCATCAACCCCAAGGCCAACGCACGGGTCATAGCCACTCTGGAGTCGCCCGTACACCCCGAAGGGGGCATAGCCATATTGTACGGCAGCCTTGCGCCTGAGGGATCGGTGGTCAAGCAGACCGCCGTATCGAAGTCCATGCTCAAGCACACCGGACCTGCCGTGGTCTACGACTCAGAGGAGGAGTCCATGGCCGGGATAATGGAAGGTCAGGTTAAAGCGGGCGATGTAGTGGTAATAAGATACGAGGGACCAAAAGGGGGTCCTGGCATGAGGGAGACGCTGGCACCCACTTCTGCCATAGCGGGCGCTGGCCTTAGCGAGTCTGTGGCGCTCATAACGGATGGCAGGTTCTCCGGCGGCACGCGCGGACCTTGCATAGGCCACGTCTCTCCTGAGGCAGCTGTGGGCGGCCCCATAGCCATGGTGAAGCCTGGCGACATGATCGCCATAGACATATCGGCCCGAAAGCTCGATCTGCTGGTCGTAGAGGAGATGGAGCGGCGCAGAAAAGAGTGGACGCCCCCCGAGCCGAAGATCAAGACCGGCGTTTTGGCCAGGTACAGGAAGCTCTGTTACATCGGCCAGCAAGGGCAGCGTGCTGAGATGACAGGAATTAGATGCTTTGTGGCCGTGGATCTGCCCGCATCCATGCACGCAGGATATCGAGGGCATCCAGAAGGAGATCGCGACGAAGGCCTGAGGCTGGTCCGGCCTGAGCTGGTGCATGTCACCCTCAAGTTCCTGGGGGATGTGCCAGAGGAGAGGATCGATAAGGTCGCCGAGCCCTGCGAGGCGTCAAGGTGGCGCCTTTCACAGCCCAGGTCAAGGGCATTGGAGCCTTCCCTGGAAGGTCCATTCGCGTGGTCTGGCTGGGGCTGGAGGGCAACTTCGAAGAGCTTTACAGAAAGGTAGAGGACGCGCTGTCGCCTTTGGGCTTTGAGAGGGAGGCGAGGGGTTTTAGCCCCCATGTCACCCTGGGCCGCGTGGGCCGCCCAAGCTCCGAGACCACCTGCAGGCTGTCTCCGAAAATAGCGGCCCTTGCGGGCACTGACCTGGGCTCCTTCACCGTAGACAAATTCCTTCTCAAGAAGAGCACCCTTACCCGTGGAGGTCCCATCTACGAGGACCTCGCAAAGTTCCCTCTCCGAAATCCAGAGCTGAGGTGCTAGAAGAGTCCGGCCAACAGCCGAGGACAGGGCAAGACTGAAGGAGATATCCAGCATCGATCCTGGAGCGAATTGACCTTTTGGCCAGGTCCAGGGGCCATGGATATTAGGGCCATGCTGGTGGGCTCCGCTGCCAGAGACACATGGCTTGCCGGAGACCACGACCTGGATATTTTTTTGGGCATGCCGGAGGGCTCTGATCTAGGCGTTGCTCTTCAGCTGGCACGGGAGGTGGCCCCGGTGCACGAGGAGAAGTATGCAGAGCATGCCTACGTGCACGCCTTCGTGGACGGCTTCGAGGTCGATCTCGTCCCATGCTACCTGGTGAGGACGCATCCATGCTGAGGTCTGCCGTGGACAGGACCCCTTTCCACACTAAATATATAGCAAGCCGGATAGCGGGCCTGGAGGACGAGGTCCTGCTCCTCAAGCAGTTCATGAAGGGCATAGGGGTCTACGGCTCAGAGCTGAAAGATCGGGGGCTTCTCAGGCTATCTGACAGAGCTTCTCATCCTGCGTTACGGCTCTTTCTCAGAAGTGCTTCTGGCAGCGTCCTCCTGGCGGCCGGGAGAGGTTATAGATCTGGAAGGGCATGCCCGCGAGAGCATCAGGAGCCCCTGGTGGTCGTTGATCCTGTAGATCCCGCAAGAAATGTGGCTGCAGCACTGACCCTGGACAAGATGTTCCAGTTTGTGGCGGCGTCGCGCTGCTTCCTCGAGCAGTCCGGAGCTGGAGTTCTTCTTTCCGCCCGATGTGAAGCCTTTATCAGATGAAGAGCTGCTGATGCGCATCGATGAGCGGGGAAGCACCTTGATCCTGATAGAGTTCCAGGCGCCGATCTGTGGTGGAAGATGTCCTGTTCCCTCAGCTCAGAAAGGCCGAGGAGGCAGTGAAGGCCCTGCTGGAAAGAAGCGGCTTTTCGCTTCTCAGAAGCGATGTAGGCTGTTATGGCGACAAGGCCGTGATGCTCTTCGAGCTGGAGGTATGGCAGCTTCCGAGAGTTGCCAGGCGCATGGGCCCGCCGGTATGGGAGGCCGAGCACCTCAGCAGATTCCTGGCAGCGCATCCCCATACCATGTCAGGGCCCTACATCGAAGGGGGCAGGGCGGTGGTAGAGATTCCCCGAAGATATACATCGAGCCCGCGATCTTCTGGCCTCAGAGATCAGCAACCTCTCCCTGGGAAAGCATCTCACAGAGGCCGTTCGCAGAGGACACAATATATATGTGGGCAGAGAGCTGGCCGGCATAAAGGAGAGGGATTTCAGGGTCATTCATGGCCCGGTACTTAAAGGCCGAGACCAGAATCTGCTGACAGGCCTAAGGCACTTCCAGTATGCGCTCTGGATCTTTTTCACCTCAGCGATCCTCTGGGCAACCTTTGGGTCTGTGCCGCTGACTGTCGGAACAACTCCCTGGAAGGCTCTAAGCTCAGCCACTATCGCCTCGGCCTGTGCCTCCAGGTTATAGCCGCCTTCCAGAGTGGCAGCCAGCCTTCCCTGGCAGCATTCGTCTGCTATCTCCTTTACCACACCGGCCATGGCCCCAAAACCAGCTGCAGTCAGGCTCATGCCTCCCAGAGGATCTTTCTTATGGGAGTCCTGGCCTGCTGATACCAGCACTATATCGGGCGAGAACTCCAGGGCGATTGGTTTTAAGATCTCTCTGAAAACCATGAGGTAGCCTTCATCTCCTGTGCCTGAAGGCAGGGGCACGTTCACCTTTGTGCCCTCTGCCCCGTCCGCAGCCCACCTCTGTAGCCCTGCCGGTTCCGGGATAGTGGGGGAACTGGTGGGTAGAGAAGTACATGACCGATTTATCGGAGTAGAAGATGGCGTTGGTGCCGTTGCCGTGATGCACGTCCCAGTCCACGATGAGCACCTTCTTTAGACCCCTAGCCTGGGCATGCTTGGCAGCTATGGCCACGTTGTTGAATATGCAAAATCCCATTCCGCGGTTGGGCATGGCATGGTGTCCTGGAGGCCGGACCAGGGCAAAGGCGCTGTCAAAACCATCCATGACGGCATCCACGGCCGCGATGGTGCCGCCTGCAGCCATCAGGGCGGCATCATAAGAGTTCGGAGATAGGATGGTATCTATGTCCAGGTATCCTCCTCCCTGCTCGCAGATGGCTCTGACCTGGTCGATATATCTGCGTCCGTGAATGGCGGCCACCTGGTCAATCGGTGCAGGCTCGGGGGGTGATGCACTCGACTTTGAGCCTTTCAGACTTGATCCTCTCCAGTGCAGCCGTGAGTCTCTCTTTTCTCTCCGGATGGCCGTCGGTCTCATGCATGAGATAGATGGGGTGGTAGACTATGCCGGTTCTGATCATGATGTCTTCCAATGATAAACGATGTAAAAAATTGTTTTCCCAAGAAGGTCGAGCTCATCAATTGATCATGCGAGCAGTTATCTAAGAAGAGCATGCAACTCCATTTACTGGATTGATGGCATTTCTATTATTCAGATTCAATCTTCTTGCTATTGCGATATTATCATCGATCCTTAGGCCTATGTGATGGCAATTAATGCGTATCTATGGCCCATAAGCAGATCTCTTCTAGAGTGCTCTTCAGTGCTGATACTCGATAAAAATAGCAGCTTTTATCTAGCAAGAGACAATACATCTCTTGTGCATAGTGGCGTTATTGTCCTCATAAGGCCTTTAATGCGGAAAGAACGGGTACAAAGCTGCGCTTAAGGACCAAAAAAGATATAATAGGGAAATACTCTATCACTACCCTATAATCCCCTATGGGATTAGGAGGGTGATGTAGCTATATACATGTCTGAGAGACGCCAGGCAGTGGTAGCCGTGCCAAATGAGGGTGCCATTATGTAACAGCATGGCGATCGAGGACCTTATTCAACCAGTAGTTTTAAGAATAATCAGACTGTATGCTGCAAAAGTAATCCGAAAGGGAAAATAGGAGGTTAAAAGATGAAGAGATTGACTGCAATTATGCTTACATCGTTGGCGCTTTACTGCAACAGCGACTATGTCGGAGCAGGTGACAGGTGGAGATTCGCGGGCAGGTTGCCACCGGCAACTTTGAGTGGAATCCGCAGAATTTCGCCGGCTTCTACTACGATATCGATGACAACCTCGGCACCGAGAACGATCGACACAACCATAACAGAGGGCAACAAGCTTCAGGAGCCCAACGGCGTCGCTTACACCACCAACCGCCCAGAAGAACGACTTCGACTTCGCTGACTGGGGATACTACAACGTCATAGGCTTCCTGGCCGAGAAGTACTTCGCCGGCTACATGCAGAGAAGCTGACTGTGCCTGAATCGAGACCAGTTCTGTACAGGAGTCCACAGACGAGAACTGCTGTCCGACGAGCAGCTCCTCAAGATCCTGATGGACGACGACACCGAGATGACCGTCACCTCTGGCACACCGCTCAAGCTGGAGGAGGGCTACGAGCTGGCCATCAAGTCCATAGATATCGACGGCAACAAGGTCTACCTCGAGCTGACCAAGGACGGAGCTGTAGTTGACAGCAAGGTCATATCCCCATCCAAGGATAACGCCGACCATGGCCGACAAGACCTACTACTACAAGAACGATGTCGGAGACTCCAAGGACTGTAGTCATCGTCGCTGCTCACTTCAAGAACGCCTTCCGCGGCGCTGACCAGAACCTGGCCACCATCGATGGCATCTGGCAGATCTCCGACACCCCATCGATGTCAAGGTCGACACCGAGTACGACAAGATGAGAATCCCAGACCGTCTCCGCCGACACCATCACCATGGACAACAAGGACAACGCCATAACCCTCAGCAAGAACAAGGACATCGCCCTGATGGCCGGAGTCAGCATCAAGACCGCCGATCAGGAGAGTCGATGACAACCCGCTCAGGTACTACATATACAAGGAAGATACCGAGCCCGGCACATACGAGATTAGGGGCAACTGTAGCCACTGGTGACACCGACCTGGAATCCCCAGAACTTCGCTGGATTCTACTACGATATCGATGACAACCTCGGGCACCGAGACACTCACCACAACCATCACCGAGGGCAACAAGCTCCAGGAGCCCAACGGCGTCACATACACCACAACCGCCCAGAAGAACGACTTCGAGTTCGAGGACTGGGGCTGCTACAACGTCATAGGCTTCCTGGCCGAGAAGTACTTCGCCGGCTACGTTGACAGCGACCCGCAGTACCATGATCGATGACCAGATCCTGTACGATGAGTCCACAGACGAGAACTCCTCTCCGACGAGCAGCTCCTCAAGATCCTGATGGACGACGACACGAGAGGACCGTCACCTCCGGCACACCGCTCAAGCTGGAAGAGGGCTACGAGCTGGCCATCAAGTCCATAGATATCGACGGCAACAAGGTCTACCTCGAGCTCTACCAAGGACGGAGCAGTATCGACAGCAAGGTCATATCCCCTCCAAGGATAACGCGACCATGGCCGACAAGACCTACTACTACAAGACCGATGTCGGAGACTCCAAGGACTAGTCATAATCGCCGTCCACTTCAAGAACGCCTTCCGCGGCGCTGACCAGAACCTGGCCACCATCGATGGCGTATGGCAGCTCTCCGACACCGCCACCGATGTCGAGGTCGACACCGAGTACGACAAGATGAGAATCGCCAGCGTCACCGCTGACACCATCACAATGGACAACAAGGACAACGCCATAACTCTGAGCAAGAACAAGGACATCGCCCTGATGGCCGGCATCAGCATCAAGACCGCCGATCAGGATGATACTCTGATGAACCCACTCAGGTACTACATATACAAGGAAGCAGCCATCGAGGGCGCTGCGAAGCCGCCGCCGCGTGAGGCCGCTGCCGCCAACGTGACCGAGGCTGCTCCCGTGAGGCCGCCCTGTCGCTGAGAGGCTGCCCCCGCTGAGGAAGCCGCCGCTGAGAGGCCGCCGCCAGCTGAAGAACGTAGCTGAGGCTGCTCCCGCCGCTAAGAGGCTGCCCCTGCCGCTGAGAACGAAACTGCCAGCTCCAGCAGCACAGCCGTCCCAGCCTGGATTCGAGGGCATCTTCGCCATAACTGGCCTCCTGGCCGTAGCATACCTTGTGCTTGGCAGGAGAGAGTAAGAATAAATAGCTGGAGGGCTTAGGCTCTCCAGAACTATCTCTTTTTTAGTTGTCTTTCCAAAGCTTCAGCTTTGATGCCATTTCTTCATGGCTTTCCTGCTGATGATAATCCTCTTGCGGCAATATTACTTCTGTTTTTGCGAGATTTCCGACTTCTTTTTTCGTTCTTTTCACTTGATCTTTCAACATCTTTAAGCAATAGTTTTATGAGTATTACCTTTCTATATTATTAGCAAAAATTTAAGCAGGTATTAAGATGAAGATAGTTATCGTACCCATGGCTGTAGCACTGATGGTGCTGCTGACATCAGCGATTAGTTTAGCTCAAAACGAGACTGCGATTACAGGCGCTGGTGCATTAGAGACGGATATAGTTGAGGTTGCTATTGCAGATGGTGATTTCGATACCTTTGTAAGGGCCATCCAGGAAGCAAGGCTTAATGATACTCTGAGCGGACCGGGGCCCTACACGGTATTTGCGCCTACGGATGAGGCCTTTGCCAAGATACCAAGAGAACAACTTGATGAATTGCTCACAAACGAATCCCAGAGGGATACTCTGAGAGGCATACTCGCCTATCACGTTGTTCCCGGAAGATTATGTCCTCGGATCTGATGAATGGAACAATGCTCAGAACTATGGAGGGCGGGGATTTGAGGGTAACCATCGAAGCTGGCAGAGTGATGGTTGATGGCGCCAACGTTGTGCAGCCTGATATAAATGCCAGCAACGGAGTCATCCATGCCATAGACACCGTTCTGATGCCGCCAGCCGCATCTGCGTTAGGAAGGGCTGAAGAAGAAGTCGGAGCTGCAGTAGAGACGGCTGAGGAGAAGGCCGAAGCTGCGGTTGGTAGAGAGAACGCCACCGCCAAGCCTGCCGAGGCACAGCCTTCCCAGCCTGGATTCGAGGCCACCCTAGCGGCAGCAGGTATCTTAGCAGTAGCCTTCCTGGCTCTCAGGAGAAGGGATTAACACTCTCTGAACACATTTATATTTTACATAATAGATTATATATTAATAAAACTTAATTAGATTGGGTGATGATATGGCCGATGAGAGCACAAGAGAGGCTCAGTTCTGGTATAGGCTTGAAGGCGATGACGTCCAGTGTATTCTATGCAACCAGCTCTGCCGCATAAAGCCGGGGAAGAGGGGACTGTGCGGCGTCCGGGAGAACCGCGATAGCAAGCTGATGACCCTCGTGTACGGGAATCTAATTGCCGCCAATGTGGACCCTATAGAGAAAAAGCCCTTCTTCCATTTCCTGCCCGGAAGCCTTGCCTACTCCATAGCCACAGTGGGCTGCAACTTCCGCTGTCTCCACTGTCAGAACGCAGACATCTCTCAGATGCCCAAGAAACAGGCCGGGTACCAGGCGGTTTTGTTCCTCCTGAGGATGTGGTTGCAGAAGCTAAGGCCTATAACTGCCAGTCCATTGCCTACACCTATACCGAGCCTACCATGTTCTTCGAGTATGCCTACGATGTGGCGGTGTTGGCCCAGGAAGGCGGACTGAAGAACGTCTTCGTGAGCAACGGCTACATCGGCGTTGAGGCAGCGAAAAAAGTCATCCCTGTTCTGGACGGCATAAACATAGACCTGAAAGGCGATGATCAGTTCTACCGGCGCGTATGCGGGGCGAGGATTGAGCCTGTCCAGAACAACATAAAGCTCTTCTGGGATGCAGGCGTCTGGGTGGAGGTCACCACCCTCATCATTCCAGGCTACAACGACTCAGACGAGCAGCTTCGAGAGCTGGCGGAGTTCCTGGCAAGCGTAAGCACTGATATGCCCTGGCATGTCTCTGCCTTCTATCCCATGTACAAGATGAAAGACGTGCCGCCCGCAGGGGCTGAGCTCCTGCGAAAGGGCGTGAAGATCGGCCGTGAAGCGGGCCTGAAATACATCTATGCAGGCAACATCCCTGGCCAGGACGAAAATACTCGCTGCCCTATTTGCGGGGAGATGCAAATAGAGCGCATGGGCTACAGGATCATGAGGAACTCTGTAGTCGAAGGGCGCTGCTCCAAGTGCGGCACTGCCCTGGCAGGGGTCTGGTCCTGACAATACGACAATATCTTTAATTGGGAATACAGCTGTCGATCTCTTATGCCGTTTTGCAGTGTTGAAGATGCCGTTGAAGAGGTCAGGAGTGGCAGGTTCATAATAGTATTGGATGACGAGAACAGGGAGAACGAGGGCGACCTGGTGATGGCTGCAGAGATGGTCACTCCTGAGGCTATCAACTTCATGGCACGCTATGGCCGCGGCCTGATCTGCATGCCAATGACTGCAAAACGCCTCAGGGAGCTCGACCTTCCCCTGATGACCTCCCACAATACTGAGTCCATGGGCACAGCCTTTCCGATCTCAGTGGATGCCAGGCATAACACCACCACCGGCATCTCCGCCTTTGATCGTGCCACCACTGTGCATGCGCTCATAGATCCCGGGACCACCAGGAACGATCTGGTCACGCCCGGCCATCTCTTCCCTCTTCAGGCCATGAGCGGCTGCGTCCTCCGGCGTACAGGCCATACAGAGGCCTGCATCGATTTCGCAAGGCTTGCCGGGCTGTACCCTGCGGGTGTGATCTGCGAGATCATGGCCGATGACGGCTCTATGGCGCGGCTGCCCGAGCTGGAGCGCTTTGCAGAGACACATGGCATCAAGATGGTGACCATAGAGGATCTGATACGCTACAGGATGCAGAGGGAGAAGCTTGTTCAGCGCGTGGCCGAAGTTACAATGCCGACAGAGTACGGAGACTTCAGGGCCATAGGCTATGAGTCAGTGCTGGATGGGCAGTGCCATGTTGCCCTGATCGCCGGCGATCCGACGGCTGAGGACGCCTTAGTGAGGGTGCACTCCGAATGCTTAACTGGCGACGTCTTCCATTCTAAACGCTGTGATTGCGGAGAGCAGCTTGCCAAGGCCCTCAAGCTCATCAACGAGAACGGGAATGGAGTTCTTTTATATATGCACCAGGAGGGCAGAGGCATAGGCCTTGCCAATAAGCTGCGGGCGTATATGCTCCAGGACCAGGGTTCGGATACTGTAGAAGCCAACACAAAGCTTGGGTATCCGCCAGACCTCAGGGACTATGGGATTGGGGCCCAGATCCTGGTAGACCTGGGTGTAAGAAAGATCAGGCTTCTGACCAACAACCCCAGAAAGGTAATAGGCCTGGAGGGCTACGGGCTGGAGATCGTAGAGCGCGTGCCTCTGGAGATAGCACCTAACAGCGTAAACAGGCGGTATCTGGAGACGAAGAGGGACAAGCTGAATCATCTCCTCCTCCAAGGAGATGGGAGGGGATAAGCCGATAGTTAATCGATGCTTATCCTCTTTCTAGCGGTTACTATCTCTTTGGGCAGGGTAATTTCCAGGACGCCGTTTTCAAGCCTGGCCTTGGCCTCTTCCATCTTGACAGCCACAGGCAGCTTCACCATGCGCTCGAACCTCTTGTAGGTGCGTTCCCTCTTGTGGTAATCTTTCTCCGAGACCTCAGTCTCTGCCTTCTTCTCGGCAACAACACGAAGCTCATCATCGGAGATGGATATATCGACATCCTGCTTTTCCACTCCCGGCAGGTCCATTGTTACTACTATCGCATCTTCCGTCTCCTTGACATCAGCCAAAGGCATGAAAATATTTCCTTCCATGGGAATCGTCTCCGCTTCTTCCATCATCTCGCTCATGCGCTTTTGCAGCCTCTGCATCTCATCGATGTACCTCGACTCAAGCTCGCTCAACCCCAGGTCTTCCATGAGCCTGTTCATCCTCTTCTGCAATCGCCTCAGCTCGTCCACAGGAATCAACCCCGCCATCATATCACCTTTAGAATATATGGGCTAACACTTTATATTTGTTCCGATAGATACTCCATCTGAATTCTAACTACCTCTGTGGAGTCAATAGCTGCCGCATACTCCTGCAGAGGCTCCCTGTTCAGCTCCAAAAAGACATGGCCCCATGAGAACTTGGCCAGGATCTCCTCAGCCCTTTGCGGGTAACCCATGATCACCAGAGCCGCTGCCAGGGCCTCCACAGTAGATAACTGGAAGGGCTTTCCGAAGTTGACGGGGTTGGCGGCTACCAGAAAGGGCAAAGCTCTGCTCTTCAGGCTTATGCGAGCAAAGACGTCTTCTGCCTGAGCCCAGCTGCAGTCCAGGGCAGCCAGACACCTCTCGCCTCTGTCCTCCGGTGAGAGGGCCTTCTCAGAGAAGGGGCTTAAGACCAGGCAGTGCCGAAGATCGTTCATGCGCTTTGTGAGCCGTGCCAGGTCGAAGCGGGCCAGCTTTCTGCCGGTGCATTTCTTGGGGTCGCACTGATTTGCGTGGTATATCAGCAGATCCATTATGACAGTAAATCCACCGATAATCCTATTAACATTGTGTTCAACTCCCCTACAGCTAACAGAACGAGGAGCTTTCTGATGAGTGAGGTCTCCAAGGAGTACAACTTCAAACAGGTAGAAGAGAAGTGGGTTGAGAGCTGGGACGCTTCGGTCTATTACTTCGACTGGGGGTCGTTGAAGCCTCAGTACATCATAGACACGCCTCCGCCCTATCCCACGGGCAACTTCCACATCGGCAATGCCCTTAACTGGTGCTACATCGACTTCGCCGCCCGCTACAAGCGCATGCGGGGCTACAATGTCATGTTCCCCCAGGGCTGGGACTGCCACGGATTGCCAACAGAGGTGAAGGTTGAGGAGATCAACCACATCACCAAGAACCAGGTTCCAAGAGAGGAGTTCAGAAGGCTCTGCGAGAAGCTGACCGAGGAGGCCATAGAGCGTTTTCACGAGTCAATGGGCCGCTTGGGCCTCTCCATCGACTGGTCCAACGAGTACGTCACCATGAAGCCTGAGTACTACGTGAAGACGCAAAGGTCCTTCGTGCAGATGTACAATCATGGCCAGATCTACCGCGAGGACCATCCAGTCAACTGGTGCCCGCGCTGCGGGACGGCCATTGCCTTCGCAGAGGTGGAGTACGACTCACGTACTACTACTCTCAATTACATGCGTTTCCCTGCAGAGGATGGCTACATAGAGATCGCTACCTCCCGGCCAGAGCTCCTGGCTGCGTGCGTGGCCGTGGCCGTCAACCCTGAGGACGAGCGCTACAAGAAGTATCATAGGAAAACAGGTCCGCGTCCCCTTATTCGACTATCCGGTTCCAGTCTTGCCGACCCCGCAGTGGATCCCAAGTTCGGCACGGGGATGGTCATGATCTGCACCTTCGGAGACAAGCAGGATGTCAGGTGGTGGATGGAGCATCATCTTCCGCTCCGCCAGGCCATCGACCGCGAGGGCAGGCTGACGGAGATCGCCGGGTCCATACAGCGGCCTCTCAGTGGAAGAGACCAAGAAGAAGATCATCCAGGATATGAAGGACCGGGAGATAATCTTCAAGCAGGAGCCTCTGGAGCAAAACGTCGGCCTGTGCTGGAGGTGCAAGACCCCAATTGAGATCCTTTCCGAGACGGCAGTGGTTCGTGAAGATCAACCCTGAGGAGATAAAGAAGACTGCAGAGGAGATCGAGTGGATACCGCCTCACATGCAGGTCCGTCTCAAGAACTGGGCCGATTCGGTGGAGTGGGACTGGTGCATATCCCGGCAGAGGATCTTCGCCACGCCAATACCGGTCTGGTACTGCAAGAACTGCGACGAGGTAATGGTAGCTGAAGAGGAGTGGCTGCCCCTGGACCCCAACCGATACACATCCGCCCATAAAGTGCAGGAAGTGCGGCAGCGATGAGTTCATCCCAGAGGAGGACGTCCTGGACACATGGATGGACAGCTCCATTTCTGCACTGGCGGTGGCAGGCTGGCCGGACAGAAAAGACCTGCGAATGCCAACCCAGCTCCGGCCTCAGGGGCACGACATCATCCGGACCTGGGCCTTCTACACAATCCTTGCGCACAAAGTCCCTGGTGGACGTCCGGCCCTGGGATTCCATCCTCATCAACGGCATGGCTCTGGGCGAGGACGGGCACAAGATGTCCAAGTCCCTGAACAACTTCATCCGCCCCGAGGAGGTCTTTGAGACCAATGGCGCAGATGCGCTGCGGCAGTGGGCGGCCATGGGCGGCAGCCCCGGAAACGATATCCTGTTCCAGTGGAAGGAGATCACAGCTGCCAGCCGGTTCCAGCAGAAGCTATGGTCCATCTACCGATTCTCGCAGCCCCACATGGCCCAACGGCGAAGCCCCGGGCCAGGTGGACCGATGGCTCTTGGGGGAGCTGGACCTTTTGGTCAAGAAGGCGACGGAGGCCATGGATCGGTTCCAGTTCGACGAGACCTTCAAGGCCATCAGGGCCTTCGCCTGGGAGGTGCTGGCTGACAACTACATCGAGCTGGTCAAGGCCAGGCTTTACGGCCCCGACAGTCCCGAGAAGAGGGCGGCGCAAAATGCGCTTTACACGGCTATAGAGACCGTCTGGCCAGACTCATGGCCCCCTTCACGCCCTTCATCTCAGAGGAGATCTACCACTCACTCACCGGCAGAGGCGTGCACGTGCAGAGCTGGCCCGAAGGCCATGGGCTTCGGTATCGATCCCGCAGGCCTGGCCATCAAGGAGATCGCGGCAGCTCTTCGGCGATACAAGGCCGAGAAGGGCATGGCCCTCAATGCGCCGCTGCCGGGCATCGTGGTTTACTCAGACCTCGGCCTGGAGACCGCCGATCATGGCAGGAGTGGCCAACTCCGCTGTGGAGAGCAAGAAGGGCAAGCCGGAGATCGAGATGCGAGCCTGTGGCCGTGAAGCCGCAGATGAAGATCCTGGGCCCGCAAGTTCAAGGATAAGAGCGGCAGGATCATCAAGGCCCTGAGCGCCATGGACCCCGGCGAGTTAGCAAAGCAGAAGGCCGCAGGCTCGATCATAGGTTGAGCTGGACAGAGAGATCACTTGAGGTTGCGCCTGAGGCGGTGGAGATGGTCATGGAGACCGCTCTCCGCAGGCGAGGCCGTGGATGTACTCAAGGTAGGCGAAGCCACAGTCTCGTGCGAGTAGAAGATGATCGAGGTTGAGGTCAAAGCCCGCGCCAATGAGCAAACGCTTCGAGAGGATACAGGCTCTGGGTGCGGTCTTCTTGAAGGAATCGAGAACCACATTGACCTCTATTTCAACTCGCCTCATGCGGGATTTCAGGAAGACCGATGAGGCCTTCGCATCCGCATCAAAGAGGAGGGCGCACGGCTGACCTATAAGGGTCCCAAAGCTGGACAGCGAGACCAAGTCGCGGCAGGAGCTGACGGTGAAGATCGACAGTCCTGAGAGGATGACGGCAAGTTCTGGGGCTCTGGGTTTGTGCCTTCAGCAGAGGTCCGGAAGCGCAGGACCAAGTACTCTCTGGACGATGTCACCTTTGCCCTGGACGAGGTAGAGGGCTTGGGCTCTTCCTGGAGATGGAGGCCAGAGGAGAAGCTGACTGGGAGGGGCAGAAGAGAAAGGCTGATCTCCCTGCTGACGCAGCTGGCCTTGGCGAGTCTATCCGCAGCTCGTATCTGGAGCTGCTGGAGGAGCAGTCTGAAGAGAAGCAGTCCAGAGAGTCCAAAGAGAAAGAGGAATAATGCCCCAGGATAATAATACAGATAATAGTACAATGGCAAATAGTACACGGCAGAGAGCCCGGAAAGCAGGTCCAATGCTGGTCATGCTGCTCTTCATGGTAGCCGTGCAGCTCTGGCCCTGGCGCTCACGCCGGCGATAGCCGGCGAGCGGCAACAGCGAGTCTTCGAGGACCCTGAATCTACCGCCAATCCGATCATCTATGTCATCTTCATTCTGGCTTCACGTTGCTCCTGCTTTTAGCCATCAGGCTTAAGCAGGGCTGGGTGATAGGCGGCTTCATACTGGTCTGGCAGTGGCATCGAGCATCTATTACGTGCTGGCTGGCCTTCATGTCGCCCACTGCATGGCGCTGATGCCGACTCTGGCGGTCATCCTTCTGCTTCGCTACTATCCGGAATGGTATATCGTAGATGCCTTCGGCATCCTGGTATGTGCCGGCATCAGCGCACTCTTCGGCGTGAGCATGACCACTCTGCCTGCGTTGCTGCTATTATTGGTCCTGGCGGTCTACGATGCCATCTCCGTGTACAAGACCCGCCACATGGTCTCCCTGGCAGAAGGGGTGATAAACATCAAGGCCCCTCTGCTCTTCGTGGTGCCCAAATCCAGGGACTACAGCTTCCGCAAAGATCAGATGGCCGTCTCCGCCAAGGCGAAGGGCAAAGGGCGCTTATTTCCTGGGCCTGGGGGATGCCATCATTCCCACCGTACTGGTGATCTCTGCCAACTGGTCCCTCCCAGCCGCCGGCAATCTCTGGGCGTAAACCTTCCAGCTATTGGAGCGATGCTAGGCACTTATGCCGGATTTCTGCTCTCATGACGACCACGCGGGAAAAGCCCCAGGCGGGCCTGCCCTTCCTCAACTCCGGCGCGATTCTCGGTTTCCTGCTGGGATGTGCTCTGGCTGGGTTCGGCCCTTTTGATCACCGATAGCTTTTTTGCCCTGCCCGGTATCGCTTCTTTAATTGAGAGGAATAATCATGGCGGATGATGACCAGGCGGTGCTCGAACACTTCGTGCCCTTCTGCCCCAAGTGCGGCAACGAGTGCGAGCCAAAAGAGCTCCGGCGGGCCCTGGATGCAGAGAATGGCAGAAGATAGTGATAGAGACCATCTATCTACTGCAAGAAATGCGATAACTACTGGAGCGAAGGCCGGATAGAAAAAGGCTACACTAAATGATCTACCTCTACTACACTGACAGGTTCCAGAGCTACAATTTTGGTCCGGAGCACCCCTTAAATCCGGTTCGCCTGACGCTGACCTCAAGCTCATGGAGGAGTCGGGACTGCTTGATGAGCAGACCTGCCGGGTCGAGCCCTGCCATGCGAGCGAGGAGGATCTGCTCCAGGTCCATACCATGGAGTATTTGGCATCTGTCAAGGCCGAGGAGCCAGACCTGGCCTTCGGCCTGGGGAGCAACGATACTCCCGTATTTCCCCGGCATCTGCATGCCTCCCGCCTTTTGGCGGGCGGGCAGCATAGACGCTGCCAGGCGCATGATCCAGGAGGACTGCAGTGCCTTCAACATCGGCGGCGGCCTGCATCATGCCATGCCCACCCAGGCGTCGGGATTTTGTGTCTTCGACGACCCGGCTCTGGCCATATGCATTCTCCAGGAAAAGTTTAAGCGCATACTCTACATAGACATCGACGGCCACCACGGCGATGGACGTCCAGCAGATATTCTACGAGGACACAATGTGCTCACCGTCTCCATCCACGAGTCGGGTGCTGTATTTATTTCCCGGGCACCGGGTTCATAGACGAGGTTGGGGCAGGACCGGGACTAGGTTACTCCGTGAACATCCCCATGCCCATGTACGCCGGAGACGACGAGTACCGCCATGGCCTTCGAGGAGATCGTTCCCGCCTCTTCGAGTGGTTCCGGCCCCAGGTGGTGGTGGCTCAGCTCGGGGTGGACACCCATTACTCCGATCCTCTCACCAGCCTGAACCTGACCCTGAACGGATACACACACCTGGTCCGACGAATCATCGAGCTCACCGGCCAATACGCCAGATGGCAGGCTCCTGGCATTGGGCGGCGGCGGCTACAACCTGGATGGTGGTGCCTGTGGCCTGGACCAGCGTCCTTCACCTCATGAGGGATGAGCCTCTGCCCGAGTACCTGCCGCCTTACTGGGTGGAGATCTTCGTCAATGTGGTGGGCAGCGAGCCCTATGTCTCTGCCGGACATGGAGATGAGAGTCGGCAACGAGACCAAGAAGAGGATCACCGCAGAGCTCGCTGGCAACACTTGCGGGGCTGAAAGGAAAGCTCAATGAGATTCACGGGATATT
Organism: Methanotrichaceae archaeon; assembly: GCA_963847095.1. Taxonomy (GTDB): domain Archaea; phylum Halobacteriota; class Methanosarcinia; order Methanotrichales; family Methanotrichaceae; genus CAWJYS01. The sequence goes on from CAWJYS010000005.1 coordinate 315,702, forward strand.
CTGAAATCCGAAAAACGCCTTTTCCATCATCTTTTCTTGTCAAAGAGAAGCCTCATCTCCCGGACTCCACCTTCCTGGCCACCATTCAAAGCCCATCTTCTCCAAGAGGCGGAGCGTAGCGGAATTCTCCTCCAGGACTTCGGCTGTGAATCCCAGCAACCCAGACTCTCTTGGCGAGGAGGGTGAGATAGGATTGTATCTCCTGCACCTATCCCTGATTTTGATAGTCGTCTCTGACCACAAACGCCAACTCTGCTGTATGGGTATCCTCATCGATGCTGTACTGCCCTATGCCCACAGCTATCTCCCTCTCCTCACGGCTGATCAGGGCCAGGATCACCATCTCTTTTGAGTAGTCTACGGCTACAAACTCCTGCAGCCGCGGTGGGGCATGTCCTTTCGCGCCGAGGCAAACCTCTGTACATGCTCCTATCGGACAGGGAGTAGAAGAAATCCTTGAGCAGGGGCTCGTCGCTGATTTTGACCGGCCTAAGAAATATCGCAAGACCAGTCTTTCGAAGTTCTGTAAGTCTCCAGGCCCTCGGGATACTCTGCCCGGAACATACTCCTGATCCTTGATAGATCAACGCCAATCGGCGAGCCTCCTCTACCAGCCAGGGCCTGAACCTGGGATGGGCGATGGTGATCAGGTCCATGGCCCTCTCGCGGATATTTTTGCCGTGCAGATAGGCTATTCCATACTCCGTAACCACATACCTGATGTCTCCCCGGTGCAGCGTCACTCCCGCCCCAGGGCAGATCTGAGGAACAATCCGGGAGAACCTTCCGTCTCGAGGAGGTGGAGGGCAAGTGCCAGGATGGTCTTGCCGCCAGGCGCGAGCACAGCGCCTCGCATGAAGTCCGCCTGGCCGCCTATGCCGCTGTAGAAGGCATGGTCCAGAGACTCGGCCGTGGCCTGGCCGGTGAGGTCTATCTCCAGAGCGCTGTTGATGGCAGCCATGTTTCTCTGCCGGGCTATGACCAGAGGATTGTTGGTGTAGTCTATGGTCCGAAACTCCACGTCTTCGTTGCCGTTTAGAAACTCGTAGGTCTCCTTCTTGTCCCATGCAAAAGGAGGCCACAGCTCTGCCGGGTCGATGCTCTTCTGGCTGTTGTCAATAACTCCCAGCGCATCAGCTCTGCCACGCCGTCGAGAAGAGCTCGCTATGCAGGCCAAGGTGCTTCTTATCCTTCAGGCTGGAGAGCACGGCGTTTGGCACACTGCCGTAGCCCACTTGAAGGGTGGAGCCGTCTTCGACGATGCGGGAGACATGATCTGCCGATTGTTGGGCAACATCGCCCGTCGTCTCGTCCTCGTACTCCAGCAGGGGCTCGTCCTAGGGAAGACGAAGTCCACGTCTTCTATGTTTATGATGCCGTCTCCACGAATGCGGGGCATGCTGGAGTTGGCCTGGACCACGACATGCCTGGCATTCTCCACTGCCGCCTTCACTATGTCCACGCTTATGCCCAGGCTCATGTCTCCCTCCTCATCGGGAAGGGAGGCCTGAACCAGCGCCAGGTCGATTGGTATCATCCCCCTATAAAACAGATCGGGGACGGAAGAAAGAAAGATGGGAGTATAGTCGGCCTGCTGCGCTGTTCACGGCGTTCCTGGTGCTCTCGCCAATGAAGAAGGAGTTCAGCCTGAAGTTCTCCTTGAACATCTCGTCCGCATAAGGGGTTATTCCAAGTGACCACACCTGAACCAGCTCGGCATCGAAGAGCGCCCTGGGATGGCTTCAAGACGTAGTCCATCAGGGCTTTGACCAGGTGCTGGGGCTCGCCGCAGGCCGTGCCGATGAAGATCCTGCGCCTCGGGATGGACCTGCTGGAAGAGCTCTTCCTCGGGCAGGAACTTCTCTGGAAATCGTCTCTTCCATACCTCCCAGTCAACTTTTTCTGAGATCATCTACATCATCCCTGAGCCTGCAGTCTTGGCCGATAAATCTTCTTATATTAAATCGCGTTTTTCTATTTTATATCTGTTTCATGACAAAGGTCTATCACCAAAATTCCCTTCACATCGTTTTTAGAGAGCAATGAACCTGCAGCAGGAAGGAGCCATAACTTTCGAGACAGACGGAGCCTTCTACAACCCGAAGATGAAGCTCAACAGGGACATCGGCGTGGCCATGACCAGGTCTCTAGGCATCTCCAACTACCTGGATGCACTATCCGCCAGCGGCATACGCGGCCTTCGGGTGGCAAGTGAGGCCGGGGTGGAGAGGGTTACCATGAATGACATCAGCCCTCAGGCATGCGACCTCATCTTGAAGAACATAGCCAAAAACAACCTGACCAACTGCGAAGCCCTCTGCTGCAACGCCAATGCCCTCATGCACCAGAGGCACTTCCAGGCCGTGGACCTGGACCCCTTCGGCTCGCCCTCTCCCTTTCTTACAGCAGGCGCAAGGTCGGCTCTTTCTTACCTCTTCATCACTGCTACGGATACGGCCCCATTATGCGGAGCCCACCTAAAAAGCGGCATCAGAAAGTACATGGCCCGGCCTTTGAGGACCGACTACTATCCGGAGATGGGGGCCAGGATACTTCTCGGACTTGCATGCAGAGAGCTGGCAAGGCTTGACAAGGCCATGGAGCCGATGCTCACTCACGCCACAGACCACTACGTCCGCACATACCTGCGAGTTCGTAGAGGTGCACAGGCTGCGGACGAGTGCCTGGAGATGATGGGATATGTGGAGCACTGCCTGGCCTGCGGCAGCTTCACCGCTCTCAGGGAGCCAAGGCCGGTGGGTGTCTGCGGTCACTGCGGGGAAAAGACCATCCTGGCAGGGCCTCTTTGGCTTGGCCGGATACAGGAGGCTGACGTGATTCTCCAGGCCAGGGTCAATCTGGATGGCAGCTCACGGGCGGAGAAACTGCTGGAGACTTGCGCCTCCGAGGTAGATGTGCTCTTCTACTACGATCATCATATCATCTGCGAGAGATTGGGAATTACTCCAGGCAAGGTTGACCGCGTAGTAGAACACATCCGCGCACAGGGCTGGAGGGCGTCAAGGACTCATTTCAGCGGAATAGGCATCAAAACCGATGCTCCTTTGTGGGCTGTAGAGGAGGCTTCCAGGCGAGGCTGATGTGCTTAAGATCTATAAAATTTAAATCTCTTTTGTACCTAAAGCTTAATAAAGGAGAAGATACGTAATAGTGATAACTGCAATGTAGACAATTGCAGAACTAAGCGGCACGAGGTGACGTTTATTACCCCCTTCATTGCTACTCCCTTTCGCATCTCGTGCCATCCCTTCTAAAATTTTAGCTGGTTTTTGACATGCAACTGCTACCTTACCTCATTTATCTAGCGGGCTCCAACCTGCGGCTCGTCCTCTACTTTCTTCTTGGAGGATCTGTCACCGTCCTCACTGCTTATCTGGCAGGCCTTGGCAGAGGGACGTTATCTGCCTTCATCGCTACCCTTCCACTGCTTACTGTCCTCTCCTTCCTCCTCATCTATGCGGAAGGTGGCGAGGACACCGTCCAGGAGTACGCTCGCGGCCTGCTCATCTTCACCCCTCCCTGGCTCGCTTATGTGGCTACAGTGATGCTTGCCACAGAGAGGCTTGGGCATATTCAGGAGCCTGGGCCTTGGCGTCCTGGTCTATGTGCTCCTCTCAGGCATCTCCAGGCAGCTGTTGCTCGGCGCAAAACCATAAAATAAGAGGCAAGTCAAATGGCCGCAGCATGAAGATCGCTCTGGTCGGTGGAACAGGTGACATAGGCACGGGCTTTGCCCTGCGCTGGGCTGCGAATCACGAGATCATCATAGGCTCCCGAAAGGCTGAAAAGGCTGTAGAGTGCGCCTCGAGTGTTTTGGAATGCCTGGGCGGCATTGGAAGCGTCCGAGGCACGGACAACGGCGCTGCCGTCGAAGCGGCAGATGTAGTGGTGCTCTGTGTCCCCTACGAACACCTGGTTTCAGCGACCTCGGACCTGAAGGGCTCCTATTCGAGCCAGGTCGTTGTCTCTCCTGTAGTGCCCATGAGCTATAACGGAAAGCACTTCCAGTTCAATCCTCCAAAGGAGGGAAGCGCAGCCGTGCAGGCCAAGTCGTTGCTCCCCGAGGGAATGAAGATCGTATCCGCCTTTCATACCATCTGCGCGACAGCGCTGCAGGACAAAGACCGTGAGCTGAAGGCGGACGTGCTCATCTGCGGCGATGATGCTGAATCCATAGATCTGGTGGCAGGCCTTGCACAGGAGATAAAGAGCCTGCGGCCGCTGAAAGCCGGGCCGCTGGCCGTCTCTTCCATGGTGGAGAGCCTGACGCCCATGCTTCTCAACGTGGCCAGGAGAAACAAGATCAAGGATGCTGGGATCAAGATAGTCTCAGAGCGCTGAGAATTAATCTTCTTTTTATTGTTCTTCTCTGTTTTGTATGGGCGGATTTGAAACGAGAGAACCCTGATTAAAATCCTTTGTTCGTCCTTTGTGCTCTTTGTGAGCTTTGTGGTTGATAATAGGGATTAGTATTTAATTACAAACACTTACGAAGTTCCACCACAAAGCTCACAAAGAGCACAAAGAACTCACAAAGATATACTAAATGTCCTGAGTCATCAAGAATATTCGTAAATATTAAAAAATATTGAATTCTTTTCACCTAGATTATGCCGCTTAACAGCTCCGATGGGTTGATCAGCCCAAGCCTTTGCCAGATGAGGTAAATTCCCAGGAATGTTCCTGCCATGGCGCCCACGTTTGCAAGGGCAGCAACAAGTATCACTCTGAAGAACCTGTTCTTCCTCATCTCGTCGAAGCTATCTGCCTGGGCCAGCCTCTTTAGGTCTGACACTGTTGGCTTGAGCTTCCAGGCCTCGACCATCCCTGCGAACCAGCCTGCAGCCACAAGGGGGTTAAGGGTGGTCATCCAGGCTACCAGGAAGGCCGTAAGGGCTGAGAGCGGATGGCCCCCGGCAATAATCACTCCAAGAGCAACTCAGGCCACCAGTGACCAGGAACCAGATGCCAAACGCTAGGAATATGCTCTGGCTGGACTTCGCATTGTAGAGGACGAGGCCGATGGTTCCTAAGATTAGCAATGTTACCGCGGCTCCAAAAACCTTGGCAAAGGTGATCTTCTTCTGCGGTTTCTCCTTCAGCTTCTCGATGGCAGGGATGGACTCGGGGTGGGCCAGGTGTCTGGAGATGCCCTCTTTGTGGCCTGCTCCCACTACTGCCAGGACTCTGCCATGCTTGGAGAGGTTTACCAGGTTCTGTGCGATGTAGGCGTCTCTCTCATCCACGAGCACATTTGCCGCTGAGGGCGATACCTTGCGAAACTCAGAGATCATCTGGGAGACTATATCGTCCTGGGTGATGCTGTCTATATCCAGCTCCTCTTCCCCCCAGCCGAAGGCGGCGGGAATCAGGGCGAAGATGAGCTTGGTCTTATCCACTATTCCCATGGCTGACCAGAAGCGCTGGATGGTGATCCCCACATCCCTGTCCACTAGAGCCACTTTTGCGCCTGTCTTTTGAGCAGCCTCAATGGCGGCCAGCATCTCTGCGCCGGGCCGAACGCCCATCTCCTTGCCTATCCTCTTCTGGATGTAGGCCAGGAACCACTGCACCAGGACGAAGTAGATTTTTCCTCCCGACAAAAGCTCGCTGATCTTTATCTCCTGCTCCTCCTCCTGGCCTGTCATGGCGCGGTAGCGGGCGGGACAAAGCTCCACGGCCACGATGTCGGGCTTCATCTCCTCTATGGCCTTGGTGACTTCCTGGACGCTTTTTTCAGAGACGTGGGCAGTCCCTACTATGACTACCTCATGAGCCTCAGCTCCCTGTGCAGGCGGGCCTAGACTGGCGCTTTGATCCAATCCCAGGCATAGGGGTGCGGCGCTCTCTTCCCTCTTATCAGAATTCTCCAAATCGATTACCTCTCAGCTCGCTCGGAACAGAGTTCTATGGCCCTGACCAGGTCTTCCCTGGAGACGATCCCCACCAGACGGCCGCCATCCATTACAGGCAGCCTGCGGATTCCTCTCTCATTCATCATCTTCATGGCGACTGACGCTTCTTCCTCAGGTGCGATTACATATATATTTCTGGCCATAACGTCTCCCACCCGTACGGAATCCCGCTCTTCGTCCGGGACCTTCTGCACGTCCGTCAGTGTGACTATCCCCTGCAGCTCGCCGTTCTCGACTACTGGGTAACCCCTGTGCTTTTCCCGAAACATCAGCCCCGTCAATTCCCTCAGTGGCATATCCCTGGAAACGGTCTGAACGCCGGAGGACATGATGTTCCTGACGCGTATGCCCTCCAGGCTGATATTTATGGCCGTGGCTCTCTCTTCTTCAGATGCCCCTATGTAGATAAAGAAGGCGATGAAGAGGAGCAGGAAATTGAAGGAGAATAAGCCGACTATAGACATTAGGACTGCGAGCACCTTGCCTATGCCCGCAGCCTTCCTGGTGGCTTCCACATAGGGCATCCGCGTGGCCAGCCAGGCGCGCAGCACGCGTCCACCATCCATGGGGAAGGCAGGAAGAAGGTTGAAGATCATTAGCATGAGATTTATCCAACCCAGAGTCCAGAGAAATATGGTGAATGGATGGTTTGATCCGAGCAGCGTGGCAGATTGAGTGGCGATCAGTATGCATGCCAGGCCAATGGCTCCGCTCAAGCCCGGCCCCGCAGCGGCCATTCTCAGCTCCAGGCCAGGGTTCCTGGGTATCTCTTCCATAGAAGCCACGCCGCCAAAGAAATACAGGGTTATGCTACTTATCACGATGCCGTGCTTCTTTGCTATATAGGAATGAGATAGCTCATGGAGAGCAACGCATACGAAGAGCAACACAGTGAAGGCCAGCGCGTATATCCACCTGACGGGCTCAGGTTCAACTTCTCCAAATCCGTATGGTCTGCCAAACAATGGCAGGCTCGCCGTACCAAAGGACCAGGCGACCAATATGATGATTAGCACAAAAGTCCAGTGGAGACGGACAGGAATCCCCATGATTTTCCCTATCTGGAGAGAGGAGTTCATATTATTACTTTGTCTCCTGTATTAATAGATCTTTTGACAACATTTTCTAATCAAAGATAGATCTCTTGGCAAAAAGCGATCACGCTTCGGTTGGAAAAGTGAGCGGGTAGGAGAGTGGGGGTTCAGTGTGGATTCTCAAAATTAGAAATACCCGCTCGAATAAAGGGAGAGGAGATTAAGATATAAATCTTTCCCCCAAGGAGAAGGTGTCTGTGCCCGGCGCCCTGGCATGGACACAGAAGCCCTATAATTATAATAAATCTTTCGACAAACGTGTTACTAAAGCCTTAAGCCCTTCTTTTGGTCGGATCGCCGCGACTTGTCATTCTGGACCAGATATCTCACCTGGGAGCTGTGCTCTGCCATGCACGCTGCAGTGTATGCTTCCGCGAGGCTTCTTCCTGCGGCAAAGACTCCGTGTCCGCGAGCGATGCAGGCCTGGCTATCGCGAAGCGCTGAGGAGACGCTTTCTGCCAGGTCGTTGCTGCCGAAGCCTCCCTCGACCACGGGCATGGCTCCCAGAAAGTGCTTTCCTTCACTGTCTATGGGCTCAACGGTGGTCTTCTCTATGAGGGAGAGGGCTACTGCATAGGGTGAATGAGTATGTATTATAGCCGTTGCAGAGGTGATTTGATAGATCGCCCTGTGAACGCAAGTCTCAGAGCTGGCCGTCCTGTCCAGGGGGCAGGGACCTGTGAGGTCAACCTCCACCACCTGGGCTTCGTCCAGCTCGTCGAGCATTGAGCCTGTGCAGGTGATGAAGATCCTATCGCCCTGGAGAATGCTGATGTTCCCGAAGCGCGAGCTGGTCAAGCCCGCAGAGACGATCTTTCTCCCAAACCTGGCGATCTCTTGCCATGCTAAAGACATACCAGCTTCATCCCTTCGGGTCTAGGCGAAAAGGGACCGCCCGGGTTTCCACCTCACCATATCTGCCTAAAAGCTCCGCCTTGACCTTGTAGTCGCCTGGCGTCCAGAAGCTGGTCTCCCAGCGGGCGGAATAAATTCCGTTGGAGTCGAAGTCATCCATGGATATCTCTAAAGTTCTGTCCGGCCCAATGATATGTGTGCTGATGCCCTTGAGGTCTCCTTTGGCCGCGGCCTCGATCATGACAGGATCGCCTACAGAGGCGCTCTGCCTGGATAGCTCCAGTCCCTCTAAGCTAGGAGCTTCCAGCCCATCAGATGCTGCCTGCATGCTCTCCAGAGCGTCGGTGAGGTTGAGCGCGCCGTATCCATAGACGTTATCCGGTCCATTCTGACCCAGGTCGTCAGCCGTTTTGAGGAGTATCCTCTTCACATCTGCGGGCTCCAGATTTGGCTTGGATTCCAGCAGAAGAGCAGCCGCTCCGGACACCTGGGGCACAGCCATTGAAGTGCCGCTCATGGAGCTATAATCATCAGTTGAGCCTGCAAGGGCAGAGACGACGTCCACGCCCAGGGTAACTATATCTGGCTTGATCTCGCCGCTCGCCGAAGGGCCGCGGGAGGACTTCTCGAAGATGGCCCCCATTGGGTCAATAGCTCCTACTGTGATCACCTTCTCGGCATCACCCGGGATGACAATCGATCCTGAAGACGGGCCGGAGTTCCCTGCAGCAACGCACATTATCAATCCCTCGTCTACCATGCGGTTGCAGGCTTCGTCTAAGAGCGAGGTTCCGTCAGAAGGGTTCTCGCCGCCCACGCTAAAAGATACTATCTTTATTCCATAGCGGTCTTTGTTCTCGACGCACCAGTCCAGGGCCTTTAAGGCATCTGATAGATAGCATGCTCCGTCCCTGTCCATGACCTTTACCACCACCAGATTTGCTCCCGGGGCCACGCCCACTCCATTGCCGGCAATCAGGCTGGCGCAATGAGTGCCGTGGCCGTTATCGTCGTAAGGTGAGGACTGGTTGTTCACGAAGTCCTTGAAGGCCACGACCTTCTCCTTCAGAGACTCGTGCATGGGATCTACTCCAGTATCTATGAGGGCGACAGTCATGCCTGTGCCTTTCAGGCTCTGGTCTTTCCTGGGATCGTCCACCATGCTAATACTAGAACTAGAAGGGCTCCCTCCTGGTGAGCCTCCTGGAGAGGCAAGCACTTTGAGCTTCTGATCCATGTAGATGCCCTTCACGCCCTTTATCTTCGATACCTCGCTAAGCTTGTCCCCCGAGAGCTTCATGGCCGTGCCAGGCAAGATCTTTAATCTATCCGCAGCAAGGCCGCTCACATTGCCGTCGTGAAGGATAATGACCTTTTGCTCTTCTTTCCCCTTCCCCTGCTTCTCAAGGCTGTCCTCGATGTGGTTTCCGTTAAGATCTCTCGGATCGAGAATGGTAATCTGGCCCGATTCATCGCGGGCGGCATTTCCCGCTTTGTCTATGGCCACTATTGTAACCCTGTAGGTCCCTGCAGGCAGGTTTGAACCGCAGTAGCCCGTGAACCTTTTGTCCAGGTCCAGGTCAAGCATCAGGTTCATGCGGTTGCCTATGTCTGCATAGGCCATCTCTATTCCTGCCGGGTCGTGAATGAATGCATTGATCTCGCTTCTGGGATCGCCGCACTTCAGCATCGCAGGAGCGACGCTCACGCCGTAGATCATGGGCGCAGTTGTGTCTCCAATGCTAGGATTCATTAGAGATGGGAACTCCTGCTGGAACCAGCGCGTGGCTTTGTTATCAGGCAGGCCGGGCGAGGCAAAAGCAGCAGAGCTGAGCAAGCTTGCCAAAAGGATAAGGGATAATATATGGCTGGAGTTCACACTAAACTCCAGTTCTTATTATCCAAGATTCTTATATTTACTGCTCCCGGTGACCTCTATCTCCAGGACATTTGGAAAAGTCTTGGTGATGTCTCCGGCAGATACAACGATAGTGACGTCGTAGTCTCCTTCTGCCACATTGGCGTTCCAGATGCCCGCGAACTCATCGCCGGATATGCGCTTCATGATGACTCTGCCCACCTCATCTCCTGAGGAGCTGGTGATCCTGGCAATGCACCTGAAGCTGCTGTCAGACGCGCTCGCCTTGCCTTTGGATCCGATCTGCACAATTCCCGTATCGCTGCTTATGTCCGCGAAACCCTGAGGCGAGCCGAATCCGCAGGTTGCACATCCCTTGATGGTCAGTATCGTCATGGTCTCGTTGGATGTGATCTCTTTGATCTCTTCGGCGCTTTGCTGCTTCTGCTGCTGTTCAGCCTCCTCTTGGAAGACCGCCGTTATCTTGACCACGTCTCCGGCCTTCGCAGGATTGGGCTCGGCCTTTGCCTCTCTGAGGCTGATGTTCAGCTTGGGCTGGTTGGCCAGCCAGTCCTGCCAGGAGTACAGCCTTGCATCATAGTCCATGAGCGCAAGAGCGAACCAGCTCATGGTGGCTTTGACACCTGTATCGGTGTATACTATTACGGGCTCGTCCTTGTCAAGGCCTGCGAAGAGTTCTTCCAGATCCTCCTCATCCTTGATCCTCTTATCGTCCAGCACTTCCTCGTAGGGTATATTGACGGCATCAGGTATTGAGCCTGCTGCGAACTGATCCAGCGTTCTTGCGTCCACTATCTGGCCCCCCCCGTTCTTCACGAACTCGTAGGTTGCCAGCAGCTCAGGCTTTATTGTGGGCGTGTAGATCTCAGGGGGAAGCACAGCGGGATTCGTCTCAGTCGGCCTCCGGGCTGCTACCCAGTCATCTATGCCTCCGTCAAGCATGCGGACTTTCTCATGTCCCAGGTACTTCATTATCCAGTAGACGTACGTGGCCGCCGAGGGTCCTCCTCCACAGGGCTGGCACTCGCCGTAAATGATGACTGAATCGTCCTGGGATATCCCAGCGTCTCCTAGTATCCTGGCCATCTCTGCAGCCGGTTTCAGCCGCTTATCGTCGCCCAGGAAGTTCTCATAGTTGATGTTTATGGCCCCAGGAATGTACTCAGTGGCATTTGGGCTGATATCCAGCACCACGTCTGCATCCAGGTCGGATGAGACAGGAACTAGCACTCGATTGAAGTTATCGCTCCTTTGGATGGGAGCCTCGCTGCTATCTTTATCTTCGGCAGCCGCATTCGAGCTATCTTTCACAAAAGCTTCTGCAGCAGCGTCCGAGCTGTCTTTGACTGCATCATCAGAATTCGAACTGTCTTTGGCAGCATCAGAACTCTCATCGGAGTTTTGGGCTTCGTATCCCTGTCTGGCTACCTTCGCCGTGTACAGTATCGGTCCTGTTTCCTCCACGGGCTTTCCCTCAAGGAAAGCGGTTGCGGTTTTTGTCCAGTCCCCGTCTGTGCCTGTGCCCTTGCATGCCTTGCATTCTGATTCCGCATTTACGCCTGGGACCTGGACGGCTATTGCTAATATGACTAGTACTACGATTATCGGTTTTAGCATCTCTATGCCTTCTCCTGTTCCATCTCTATTAATCGCTGGAATTGCCCTTCGGGGCTTCGTTTGCCATCCAGTCCTGCCAGGAGTAGAGCTTTGCATCATAGCCTAGAAGCTTAAGTGCAAACCAGACCACAGAGGCCTTGACGCCAGTAATGGTGTAGACTACTACCGGCCGATCATCGCTAAGGATGGCGAAGTTCCTCTTCAGAGCAGCCTCATCCCTAAGCTTGCCATTTTTAATAACGCTCTCGTAGGGTATGGGGGTGGCTTCGGGTATGGACCCGGAACCGAAATCTTGCATGATCCTGGCGTCTACGATCTGGGGAGAGCCGCTCTTAACATAATCATAAGCAGCGATGAACTCGGGCGTGTAATCCGGGATGTAGCTGGTGCCGGGCCGGATGCTGCTCTCATTTGCCGTGGGAAGTCCCAAAGCTTTCCAGTCTGCAATAGTCCCATCCATAACCCTGACATTCTCGTGACCCAGGGATTTCATCATCCAATAGACATAAGTCGACGCCGCCGGGCCTCCTCCGCAGGGAAGGCACTCGCCGTAGATGACGACTGAGTCGTTTGCCGATATCCCGGCGTCTCCCAGAATCTGGGCAACATCTTGAACTGACTTCAGGCTTCCATTTTGAAGGAATTCTGCATATGGGACGGACACTGCGCCCTGAATGAATTCCGTCGCATCCTCGCTGACATCTATCAATACGTCTGCTTCAGAGAGATCTTCTATAGGCATGAGCATCTCTTTGGACCCGTCGCTCCTTACCAAAGCCGCCTCGTTCTCTGCCGTCTCTGCAGGCTCAGGTTTTGGCTTATTCTCTGTGGCTTCGTTATCTTCCTGGACAGCTTCTTCCGTGGTCTGGTTATCCTCAAAGCCATAAGCGGCCTTGTTCCACCTCTTTTCCCTTGACAATGCGGGTATTTTAGCGCTTGATGACTGAGGCTGATCATACTGTCCTGTCCCTATCTCGTTTAGCTTCTGCATAGGGTCCCAGCCGCTGCTGCCGCTATCGCATTTTATTAGATCTGTACATTCAGCAGCATGAACACCGTACGCCAGAGCTAAGAACACTATAAATCCTGCGCAGATTTCTAAGACCTGCAAGTGCCTTGATCCCAGTAGACTCATGAAGTTCTCCCCATTTTTATTCCCTAATTAGATGAGCCGAAGCTTCCCCCTCTGGAGCTTACCTCCACCTCTCCGATTCTTTCTTTCAGCTCAAATCCCCTCAAATCCCGGGCGATCAGCATTATATCGTATCTTCCGGGATCCATCAGTGCTGTAGACAGGCTGCCCTCATATATATCTCCCGACTGGACCATGCGGGTATATCCTGCGGCGGCCTCCTCGCCTTCGGAGAAGGCGCGCGCTGTGACCTGGGATAGCCCGTACTTGGATTTCAGCTTTGCCTTTACGGCAATGTTATCGCCCACTCTCGCCTGCGTCGGGGATATGCTCTTTTCCAGAACCTCGACCTGTTTGACCTGTTTTCCCATTATTGGATACTTATCCACAGCCTCTTCGTTAATCCTGTAAGGCTGATCTCCGAAGCGGTCCGCCCCGGGAGCGTCCTGATCGGGGCCGCTCATCAGGTCCTCGCCCAGGTAATCGCTCCAGAGGTTGCCCCCTTCGGGGTATCCGGCATTCCAGGTGTTCTCTCCCCTGTCCTCGGCCTGGACTACGTTCTCCACCAGGGCATTTCCGTAAATCGTGTTAAGGCTTGCATCCAGGAAGATGCCAGTCTGGCTCATGGATATGGTGTTATTGATAATAGTATTGCCTTCAGAGCCGCTTTGCACCTGGACTCCGTAACGCCCGTTGCCAGTGATGGCGTTTCCTTTTATGGTGTTCTTGCCAGACTCCATGAGGGATATTCCGGCAACGACGTTGTTCTTGATGGTGTTGTTGAGGACGAAGTTGTCGTGACAGTTGAGGCGCATGTCTATGCCGGCGTATCTGTTGTTGGAGAGGACGTTGGACTCTATGACGTTGCCCTCACAGCCTGTGAACATGTATATGCCGTAGTCGTTTCTCTGCATCACGTTGCCTAGAAGCGTGTTGTTGTTGCAGGAGGGGAACAGGTTGATGCCGTACTCGCCGTTATCGCTGGCCACATTATCCTGGATGAGGTTGTCGTTGGAGTTGGTCAGGTATATGCCGTACCAGCCCTCGCCGCCGAGACCATTGAAGCTGGCATTGTTGTTCTTGACGATGTTGTTGTTCGAGAACTTCAGCATTATCCCTGGCTGGACGCAGTGGATAACAGTGTTATTGGAGACCTCGCAGTTCTCCACCTCATCCAGGCTTATGCCGTAAAAGCCGTTCCTGACCACGAAGCCCGAGATCTTAACTCCGTCCGCCAGAATGCGCACGCATGCGTCTCTCTCGTCTGCCGCAATTACGGCTCCCTGGCCCTCCAGGCTCAGGCTCTTGGCAACTGTTATTCCTCCGTAAACTCCCGGAGCAACCAAGAGGGTATCGCCGGGAGATGCAGCGTCTATTGCAGCCTGCAGGTTGGAGCTGACCTGAACTATCGCCCCCTGTGCGAGGGACGCAGAAAGGAGCAGTAAAACCGTTGCAATGTAAAATGCCGAAGTTCTCACAGAACCACCCGCCTTCAAGAGCAGCCGAGAGGTTAATAAAGTTAACGTAATGGATTTTCCAGTGCAGATACATATAACCCATATATGAACGAAAAGACTTTTTATTCATCAGTCCTTGGTGGTATTGTGGAGGAACTAAGTTTGAGACATTTGTATGTGCTCATCGGGTTATTAGTGCTTCTGACGGTTGCGTCTGCGGCCGCAGGGAGCTTCACTGCGAAAATGGATGTAGATGCCTATGTCGATGCAGACAATGCGAACGAGAGCTTCAGCGAGGACGATACCCTCTGGGCAACGTCTGTCGAGGGCGAGCCTGTGAAGGAAGTCTACTTGAGCTTCATCAACAACTTCGGAACTGTGGGCGTCTTCTCGCCGGATGATATAGAATCTGCAGATCTAAAACTATATGTCACAGAGGTAGAGGAGCCTGGAGAGGTCACCGCTTACCTCGTTCATGGTGCTACTTTCGACACAGTTGCATGGAACGACAAGCCTGAGTATGGAACTAACGCCTCTGCCTCCCTTGATGTGGAGGACGTTGGCGAGTACACCGTGGATATAACAACGCTCATCGAAGAAGCAGTTGAGACCTGCGTTGAAGGGTGTCCCTACTCCATAGTCCTGGTAGCCGAGGACAATGCCTCTGTTGCCTTCGCCTCGATGGAGTCCTCAGAGGATGCTGCAGAGCTTGAGTACTTCACTGTAGACTAAAGCAAAAAGGCACGGAGATGGCTCTGCCATTCCCCGTGCAGTTCTATTTATTTGACAATGTCTCCTTTTTATACTTCTAAGATCAGGTAAAGGCTAATGCGCCCCGTCAACAGCTACGCTCTCGTCTTTGCCCTTGTCCTTTTAATCGGCATGGCCGCAGCCAGCACCGAGGTGATACTCCTAAAGTCGCCGGGCTGCACCAAATGCGCAGCTGCTGAGAAGCTGCTTGACGGCATGGCTGATGAGGAAGACCTGAACATCACCAGCTACTATTATTATACGGATGAGGGACACCGCATCATCAAGGAGAAGAATGTAAAGGGCGATATCCCTGCCATAGTAATAGGTAATAGATCCATAAGCTACAAAGATTACAAAGGCGACGAAGAAAAGCTGGAGCACTTCATAAGGGATGCCCTGGCAAACCAGAGCAGCAACGAGAGTAATGCCCAGAGCACTATTCAATATAATAATTCTTCAAATAACCAGACCAATCAGAGCATCTTCCTCAATGGGGAGACAGATCTGAGCAAGATGTCCTTCTCGACGCTCTCAGCAGTACTGGCTGCTGGCCTTGTGGCGGGCTTCAACCCCTGCCTGCTTGGAATCCTGGTCTTTCTCTCGGCATCCGTGCTCTCCTCATCCGGGAAGCGGAGGGAGCTGGTCTTGATGGTGGTCTTCTTCTCCTTTGGCATCTTCACCATGTACTTCCTCTTCGGTCTGGGAATGCAGCGCCTGCTTCAAACGGAGGCAATCTTCACAGCCTTCAGGAACGTGGTAGTCGTGTTCCTGGTAGTCCTGGGCATGGCACATATTCTGGATGCAGTGAAGCTGCGTCGTGGAGGCGAGTCCCTGTTCAGGACTGACTGGGCGCTCAAGTATTTCCAGGCAGGTGTGGACAAGAGAAGGCTCAGCTCCTACTTCCTGGTGGGAGCCCTCTTCTCGCTGGTCAAGATTGCATGTGTAGGTGCTGTCTACCTCGCGATACTGGACCTGATATCGGCCAAAAGCTATCTTGAGGGAGCAGTCTACCTGCTGTTCTACAACCTGGGGATCATTCTGCCCATCATCGTCCTGGGGGGGTTCATGGCCCTGGGGATGAGCCCCGAGCAGGTGGACGCCTGGAGAAAGGACTACCGTGCGGGGATCAGATTTTTCACCGGCCTCATGCTGCTGGCGCTAGCCCCTCTCATCTATTGGCAGATAATATGAGCCGCGGCCATATAAGCTGTGGCCAGGGGCAAAAGGATTAATAGAGAGATTGATCCTCTCGATGGACGAGGTGAAGCTTTGTTTTTAGTAGGAGAGGCTCTTATCGGCAAGGAGCCTGAAATAGCTCATATAGATCTGCTCATAGGGGATAAGGCGGGGCCGGTAGGAACGGCCTTTGCCTCCGGCTTGACACAGCTTTCAGCCGGACACACTCCCCTTCTAGGGGTAATCAGGCCGAACCTGCCCCCCAAGCCTTCAACGCTTATTGTACCCAAGGTCACAGTCAAGAATATGGCGCAAGCGGCCCAGATCTTCGGTCCGGCCCAGACCGCCGTCGCTAAAGCGGTGGCGGATGCCGTGGCTGAGGGCGTGATCCCCAAAGACCGGGTCGAGGATCTGGTCATAATAGTATCCGTCTTCATCCACCCTGCGGCCAAGGACTATGACGCCATTTACAGGTACAACTATGGGGCTACCAAGCTGGCCCTGGAGAGGGCTATGGCTGGGTTCCCGGACGTGGACAAGGTTCTCTACGAGAAGGACAGGTCGACGCATCCCATCATGGGCTTCCGCGTGACCCGTCTGTGGGACCCGCCCTACTTGCAGGTGGCTTTCGACTTGGTCGACCTTGGCGAGGTGCGCCGGGTACTGGCCGCCCTGCCGGACAGCGACCACCTATTGATCGAGGTAGGAACGCCTCTGGCCAAGATGTTAGGCATGAATGTCGTCAAGGAGATTCGGGCTGTGCGCCCAGGTGCATTCGTCATTCTGGATCTAAAGACGCTTGACACAGGCAACCTTGAGGTGCGGCTCGCTGCTGACGCTGCGGCGGATGCCGTGGTCATCTCAGGCCTCGCGCCAAAGAAGACGCTGGAGCTGTCCATCAACGAGGCCAGGAAGACGGGCATCTACTCGATAATCGACATGCTCAACGTGTCAGATCCACTGGCGGTTTTAAAGAGCCTGTCAGTCCTGCCTGATGTGGTGGAGCTTCACAGGGCAATAGACATGGAGCAAAGCGCCCATGCCTGGGGGCAGATCCCCGACATCAAGGCCTTGGCAAAGGACAAGGACAGAAAGCTCCTGGTAGCAGTTGCAGGCGGAATTCGCGTGGACACCATAGGCCAGGCCCTGGCAGCCAGCGCAGATATTCTGGTCGTAGGCAGGGCGATTACCAGGTCCCGCGACATTCGCGATGCTGCAGAGCAGTTCCTGGCGGGCCTCAAGCAGACGGAGATAGACCAGTACAGGATCATGACGGACTTCTGAGACCCAAAGATCTCTGATGATCCGTTTTTCTCTTCTTTTTCTCTTTTTATTTCTGCTTAACAGCTGCAGCGCCGATGGAACCGCTGAAGGAGTGGCCGGAGGAGTAGCCGGAGGAGAGCAGCCCCATGGAGCAGTGATATTAGTAGTAGACGGCCTGGGCTCATCTTACGTCTATCCAGAGCACAGCGCCTACGCCCTAGACGGCTCGCCATTGGGCAAGGCCGTTCTCTTCAACCTTACCGGCAATGGGGCCCGCGCAATAGACGTTAGAGTTCCCGTTCCTGAGACCGGCAAGAGCCACAGCGTTCTTGTGACGGGCTCTTCACAGGCAGATCCTGATTCCTTAGGCCTGACAATCTTCGATGCCGCCCGTGAGAGAGGATACCTCTGCCTGGCAGTGCTGGAGCGAGGGGACTCGCTGGAGATGCTGAAAAAACAGGACGCAGTTCTTTACCTGGACGATAACTCAATTCACGGAGCTGAGCCCGTCCCAGGCTTTAGGGGAAATGTGTCTGAGGATCTTCGAAGTCTCCTTCAGGCCTGGCGGGACAGGTTCGCCTGGTACACTTCTGTCTATGGCACAGCCGGCTATTCTGAGTACAACCGCTGGGGGATCGATGCGGCATCCGATCTGGTGGCCCATCTTCGGGATAGGCCTTTTCTTCTCTTAGTCAATGTGGGCGCAACAGACAGCGTCGCCCACGAACTCGGGCCGGAAGAGTATCTGAAGGTCGCTCAAGCCCTGGACGCGCCTCTCGGAAACCTGACTGAGACCTGCCGCAGAAACGGAGTGCTTCTGGTGGTTACGGCCGATCACGGCATGGTCTTCCCAGGGAAGAAGGGCAGGGGCGGGCACGCCTCGCCCAAGTATGCCGAACGGCTTGAGAGCCAGCGCGTGCCTCTGGTCTTTTACGGTCCGGGAGTGGACGAGCTGAACCTGGGCGGCAGGTGGTCTCAGGTGGACATTGCTCCAACGGTCATGAGCCTGCTGGGGATCACCCGAAACGCCACCTGGGAAGGCCGCCTAATGCCCATCAAGCAGAGCTATGACCTGCGCGTGGTGGGCGCGCCGGGTGCGGTGGCGCTCTGCCGAGGAGGGAAGATCGTAGCTAACAGCAGCGGAGTAGGAGAGCATGATTTCACAGGCCTGCCGCGGGGCCTCTACACGGTCAAAGCGGGCGGGAAATCCCTCGATGTACTGGTTAACGGGGATGTTCTCATAGACCTGGCCGAGAAGGGCCCAGCCCAGACCCAGGCTGATACCAAGAAGATCTTGGGCGTCATCCTGATTCTGGCCATAAACCTGGCCGGGACTCTGGTAATAATAAGGATAATAAGAAAAGATAAAAAATGAGGCGCTGCCGATCTACAGCGCCTTGCCGTCCGTTTCGCCCGTTCGTATCCTTATGACCTTCTCCACAGGCAGGACGAAGATCTTGCCGTCGCCTATGCTTCCCGTATAGGCGCTCTTTCTGACGATCTCAACTACCTCGTCTTCTTTATCTGAGGGCACGACAACTTCCAGCTTGACCTTGGGAAGCATGTCCACCTTATACTCCTCGCCGCGCCACATCTGGGTTATGCCCTTCTGACGGCCGCGGCCCTTGACCTCGATGGAGGTCAGGCTGGTGTAGCCTGCATCATCCAGGGCCTTCTTCACGTCCTCTATCTTGTTAGGCCGAATTATTGCCTGTATCATCTTCATGTTTTCACTCCTTCAGGAGCGCCTTCTGGAGCACCAGACATCTGTCCTGCTCGCAGGCCCTCTCCCGGGCCGGGTGTGACGAACTCCGGATAAGCGGAGTAGCCGTGCTCGCCCAGGTCCAACCCGTTCAGCTCCTCCTCAGGAGAAACCCTGAGGCCAACGGTTTGCTTGATCAGGTAGAATAGGATGTAGCCCGTGCCGAAAGCCCAGACAGCCACCACGACCACATCTATGACTTGGGCGATGAACTGACCGGTGTTGCCGGCAATCAGACCGCTCACTCCTCCATAGGTTCCGTCTGCGAATATTCCGACGGCCAGCAGGCCCCAGAGGCCGTTGTAACCGTGTACAGCGACAGCGCCCACCGGATCGTCCACCTTCAGCACCCAATCGTTGAACCGGATACCGTACATCACTATGAACCCGGATATTATTCCTATTGCCACTGCCGCCCAGGTCCCAATATAGGCACAAGACGCTGTAACTCCCACCAGGCCCGCCAGGGCTCCGTTACAGGTCAGGGCAATGTCCACCTTTCCGGTCTTGAAGAAGGTATAGTAGCAGACCAGCACCGCACCGGCGGCGCCCGCCAGGAAGGTATTGACCGCTATGACCGAGATCCTCAGGTCGGTGGCGGCAAGAGTGCTGCCGGGGTTGAATCCGAACCAACCGAAGAACAGGAAGAATGTACCCATGACGATGTAGCCCACGTCGTGGCCGGGGATGGCGTTTGGCGTGCCGTCCTTGTTGAACTTCCCAATTCTCGGGCCAAGCAGGTATATGCCGGCGAGTGATACGAAACCGCCTATGGCATGAACTACTCCAGATCCAGCGAAATCCCTGACGCCGACGCCGTATGGCAGCGTTGCCAGCCAGCCCCCGCCCCACACCCAGTGGCCGTAGATGGCATAGATGACGGCGGTAACTATTCCGCTGTATATGAGGTAGGCCTGCAGCTTCATCCTCTCAGCACATGCACCTGCAACTATCGTGGCTGCAGTAGCAGCGAAGACCACCTGGAACATCCAGAACATCATGGTCGATACGTCGTAGGAGTTGCCTGTCAGGAACCAGCCGCTCCAGCCTATGATGCTGTTGCCCTCATCCAGTCCTGCATAGAGCTTCGAGCCTCCGAACATGAGAGCAAAGCCCACTGCCCAGTAGGTCAATGCGCCTATGGAGAAGTCCATGTAGCTCTTGGCGAAGTAGTTCACTGTATTTTTTACCCTGAGCGCTCCTGCGCCTAAGAATGCGAAGCCTGCCTGCATGAAGAACACAAGGAAGGCCGCCACTAGCGTCCATGCAAAGTTGACGGCAAGCTTCAGCCCTGCGACATCATCTGTATATGTGTTGGCGCCGCTTGGATCGCCTGCCATTGCCATGGTCGCTGATAGCAGCAATATAACGAAAATATTTGCTGCAACAACTGCAAACTTACTAATTTTCATGCTCCACCTCGATAACTGCTGAAGGGATACCGCCTCGTCGATGCTATAAGAACTTTGTTAAAATAATTTCATACTTGTTAGGAAATGATCATCAAACCATCATATTTTAAAGTCTTAGCCAGTTTGATTGTTGGCTCAATGTTGATATATGCTACATAATGATCAAAGGAGTTTTGATTGGTTTCTGGGAATAATTAAACGGATAGATGCGATCGGCCACAGCAATGTGTTTTGTAGCCGTGTGTTATAAGCATCTAATATTTCTTGGACACCAAGCGCTCTTGCAAAGGCCGAATAAAACCGATCTCACTCACATCTGAGCTGCACCTATTGGCCGGCCAGATCTGTTCCTCTTTCTGGCTGGAAGCTTCTCTGTGCGGTTGTTGATGGCCACGTCTATCTCCCTGGCAAAATTTACCATTCCATTGAATCCCTCGAAGATAGATGTGCGATCGTGGCATATATCACAAAAAGGTATGTTTAACTTGCGTACTACGAACTGCTCTTTAATCCCGGGAATAATGAGACCTACTTCCTTTTTGACCAGCAATTCCCTCAGGTCGGATGGATCGAGTTCATCCATGTCGACCGCATCTCTGCCAATAAGATTTCTTATCCTCTGGCGATCCACCCAATCTCCATCCCGAATGCCTACGACCACAACTTCTATCCCCAACTCCTTCAACGCCTTAATCAAAGACGCAGCCCTGGAAGCGCCATTCAAATAAATTGCTGCTCTCGTTCCTGAGACTTTTGCCCTATAGTGCTCTATCTGTCTCAGTACTCTCTTTGTTTCTCTGGAAATCATCTTCTCGGATTCCTCGATCACACCAGGGTTCTCGAAGAACTCTGCGGCAGCTCTGAGGGCAGAAGACGTCTCTTCTATCCCAAGGAAGCTCACGCGCCTGTAGGGCGTGCCGTACTTCTCAACGAGTTTCTTGGCCAGGGGGCTCATGGAGCTGCTGCACTGTACCAGGTTCAGGCTGGCAGAGTGAGCCCTTTGAATCTCCGCAACCCTTGAGTCGCCGGTAATTGTTGATACCACCTCAATCCCGATCTCCTCGAAGTAGGATCTGATGGGCCACAGGTCTCCTGCAATGTTGTAATCCCCAATGATGTTCACCGAATAGGGGCTTTTAGGCTCGTAGCTCCTGCTACCTATCAGCTTCAAGAGTGCATCGCATGCTGCTTCGTATCCCACCTCAGCTTGGAAACCCATACAACCGACAGGTAAGACGGGTATCCTCAGATCCTTCGATGCAGATTCGCACACCGTATTGATATCGTAACCTGTAATTCCAGCTAGAGAGGTGGAATAGACGAATATGGTCTGGGGCTTGTACGCTTCGGCCAGCTCTCGCATGGCTTGAGCGAGTTCTCTCTCATTATCGAAGAAGATATTATCTCGTTTGCCATAATGCATCGTCCCGCTGGAGATGCTTCCGCGCGCGTTCCAGGCATATGTGGCGCACGTGGCACATTCAGGTGGTCCATGGACCAGGTGCATGGCATCCGTTATAGGGTTTAGAACAGATATCGCTTTCGAATAGGCACAAGCCCATCGAGTTGTACACCCTTTTGAGCAGTACTTTTCGCAGGCTAGAAACGTCGATTTGTCCTTGATCTGGATGCGATCGTCTCTACTCTCAAAGATCTTAGCTGTGCCCATGATCCTCTCAATAATGCCCCAAAACTAGGGCTCATGAATTCGTCCGAATAATAACCGAATGCGTTCGTACTTATATCGAATTATTTGAGAACCGGGCATACAATCTAGGAAATCCACTGAAGATGTGTGAATTGAGAACTTATGATATTATCTTAACTTATGTGAATTTAACATATCTTTTCCTAAACATGCTTATAAAATAAGCATTATTCCTAATCTTTTGGTGGTAACATGCGTGCAGTCTGGTTATTATTATCGCTAGCTTTGCTGATAGGCACGGCGTCTGCAGAGGAGATAAACGCTGCAGATAACGCCTGGGTCATGATCAGCGCAGCTTTGGTTTTAATAATGATCCCCGGAGTGGGATTCTTCTACGGAGGGATGGTCAGAAAGAAGAACGCCATCTCCACGATAATTCTGAGCTTCGCTATCATGGGAATAATAAGCCTTCAGTGGATACTGTTCGGCTACACTTTAGTCTTTGGATCTGACGTAAGTGGCGTCATAGGCAGCCTGGAGTACCTGGGCTTAAACGGCGTGGGCATGGCTGCCAAAGAGGGCATGACCATTCCTGCATTGACCTTCATGATCTATCAGGCTATGTTCGCAGTGATAACCGTCTCTTTGATCACAGGCAGCTTTGTGGAGAGGATAAAGTTCAGCTCGTTTTTGATCTTCTCCCTGGCCTGGGCCACGCTGGTCTATGATCCCATCGCCCACTGGGTCTGGGGCGGGGGCTGGCTGGCGCAGATGGGCGCCCTGGACTTCGCAGGAGGCATTGTGGTTCATATCTCAGCCGGCGTCGCAGCCCTGGCTGTAGCCATGGTCATAGGAGCCCGAAAGGGATTTGGAAAAGACCCGATGGAGCCCCATAACATCCCCACAACAGTCATGGGCGCGGCCCTTCTCTGGTTTGGATGGTTCGGGTTCAATGCTGGCTCTGCCTTGGCCGCCAACGGCATAGCCGCTAACGCCTTCGTTACTACTAATACCGCTGCCGCTGCCGCGGCTACGACCTGGATGCTGCTCTCCTGGAGACACCGGGCTCCTTCAGCTCTTGGCATGGTTACTGGAGCCGTCGCAGGCCTTGCGGCCATAACGCCCGCAGCAGGCTTCGTTACGCCATTAGCGGCAATTCCCATCGGCATTATCGCCGCCATTGTGAGCTACTACGCCATCATATTCATTCGAGGAAGCAAGAAGGTGGACGATTCTCTGGACGTCCTGGCCTGTCACGGCATAGGCAGCACGTGGGGTGTCTTTGCTACAGGCGTCTTCGCAAGCATTGGCGCGGCAGGTCTCTTGGCAGGAAATCCGTGGCAGCTGGCTGTTCAGGTTATAGCCATAGTTACCATCTGGGGCTACTCCTTCGTGGTTACTTACGGCCTGGCAAAAATCATTGATGCCTTCATGGGTCTCCGGGTAAAAGACGAGGAGGAGGCGGTGGGCCTGGACATAAGCCAGCACGGAGAAGGCGCATATGTGTGAGGTTGGGATGTGTGAGGTTGGGACATGAAGAAGATTGAGGCAATTGTTCGGCCCGAGAAGCTCAACGCCGTCAGGGAGGCCCTGGACGCCAAGGGCTTCTCAGGAATGACGGCCACTGAGGTCAAGGGCAGGGGAAGGCAGAAAGGAATCGCCCTTCAGTGGCGCGCGGGCGATTACAGGGTGGAGTTCCTGCCAAAGGTCAAGCTGGAGGTAGTAGTAGACGACTGCGATGCCGAGACGGTGATCGACCTGATCTGCAACACAGTGCAGACCGGAGAGGCGGGGGATGGCAAGATATTCATCTACCCCGTTGAGGACGTGGTGCGCGTCAGGACCAAAGAGCGGGGTTGCAGCGCAGTTTAGTGTACAATATTTTTGACAAAGTCCGGCTGAAGGCTGCATAAAACGCATGCAGCCTTTAGGATTGTCTCTCAAATAATTATTTGAATCCTGACTTGCGGAAACCTCGCCTATGGGGACTGTCCGTCTATGAAATAGTATGAATTCTTCATAGACTTTACGAGAATTTATCAAATACCCTTTTAAATAGCCCAATGACAGGGATGAATAGTGAAGCTTAGATGGCATTTCTTTATGTTGAGATGCTGCCATATGTTAAAAGAATTTAAATAAGTCGTGCTTCACATATCTCTCTAAGGGTGAGGTAGTTGGCTATCAATAGTGGAGACACAGCATGGGTCCTGGCCTCAACAGCACTGGTTATGCTGATGACGCCGGGCGTCGGTTTATTCTACGGCGGGCTCGTTCGGAGCAAGACCGTGGTTTCAATGATAGGCCTCTCTTTCCTGGCCTTCGCACTAGCGAGCATTCAGTGGATACTATTCGGATACAGCCTGGCTTTTGGCATGGATGTTTCGGGGATTGTGGGCGGCTTTAACTACTTTGCAATGAACGGGGTGGGAATGGGCGAAGCTCCTTTAGCGCCCAATATACCAGCTCTGATTTACGCAGCCTTCCAGATGGTGTTTGCCGCAGTTACCCTGGCCATCCTGACTTCCGCAGTTGCAGAGAGGGTCAAGCTCAGCTCCTTCATCGTCCTGGCATTGCTGTGGACCACTCTGGTCTACGACCCTCTGGCCCACTGGGTCTGGGCAGGTGGCTGGCTGGCGCAGATGGGGGCCCTGGACTTTGCAGGCGGAACAGTTGTGCACATCAGCTCAGGTTTCTCTGCCCTGGCCATTGCCTTGGTCATAGGCAAGAGGATGGGCTTCGGGTCATATGTAATGGAGCCCCATAACATACCCATGGCCATGATAGGCGCGGGCCTTCTCTGGTTCGGATGGTTCGGGTTCAACTCCGGCTCCGCTCTGGGGGCAAACGGCCTGGCTGCTTCGGCTTTCATGGTAACCAACACATCAGCCGCCGCAGGAGCATTGACCTGGCTCTTCGCCAGCTGGTACAAGGGTAAGCCCAGCGCTCTGGGAATGGTGAGCGGCGCTATAGCGGGGCTGGTCGCAATCACGCCTGCAGCGGGCTACGTGGATAACACTGCAGCGATAGTAATAGGAGCCGTAGCAGGAGGGCTCTGTTATAGCGCGCTGCTCCTGCGTGTCTCCCGTGGACTCGACGAGAGCTGCGACGCCTGGGCCGTTCACGGAATGGGCGGCCTCTGGGGTGCAATTGCCACAGGTATCTTCGCTAATCCGGCGGTCAACAGCTACTCAGGCCTGCTCTATGGAAACGTAAACCAGTTCACGACCCAGATAGTGGCCGCAGGTGCGGCTATGATATATGCCTTCGTCCTGACCTATGTGCTGGCTAAGGCAGTTGATGCAGTCATGGGACTTCGCGTATCTGAGGACGAGGAGTACGTGGGCCTGGACATCGCCCAGCATGGCGAGAAGGCGTATGCTTAAAGGTGGTAGCATTGAAGAAGATCGAGGCTTTAATTCGACCGGAGAGACTGGAGCAGGTGAAGAAGGCCCTGGAAGAGAATGGCTTCATCGCCATGACGGTGATTGAGGTTCTGGGGAGAGGCGAGCAGAAGGGTATCAAGCTTCAGTACCGGGGAGGCACCATGGAGGTGGACCTCCTCCCCAAGCTCAAGCTGGAACTCTTCATTTCTGACCAGGATGTAGACGCGGTCATGAAGACCATCTGCGAGGCTGGTCGGACGGGAAAGCCCGGGGATGGAAGGATCTTTGTCTCCCCTGTAGAGAAATCCGGCAAGGTGAGGACAGGCGAGGTCTTCACCTGATCCTTCTCTTTGGTTCCTCGCTATTTCTTATGGGTGAACCAAGAGGGGCATGAGAAGTCTGTGGTTGGTTTAGCGGACGTTCACCACAGAGGCACAGAGGCACAGAGGGATTTTAATATTATCTGAAATCGCTTAGATTTTCGCTCTCTGTGTCTCTGTGCCTCTGTGGTGAACTCGTAAGAAGTATTCAGAAGGCATAAAGCAAACAGGTTTAGCCGGAACGTCTCAGATGGCTCGGAGAATGCTGGAGGGCATCTTGGGGGCCATCCATCGAATGAAGCCCTTGTAAGTTCTCCTGGCAGCTGCAATCTCTATGTACCTGTCCAAAATCTCCTCCTGGCTGGTGAGCACACGGTATAAGAAATCTGGTCTGCTGTGCATTATTCTGAACATGAGATGGGCGTATTTGAGCTCTGTGCCAAAGTCCCCTTTGCATCTGGACTCGTACGTCTTGGGGAGATTCAATCTCTCGTCCGTGAGCTTCTCTGCCGCCGTCCTGGCAGCGATCTGGCCTGATCTTATGGCATAGTATATTCCCTCTCCAGTGAAGGCATCTACGAACCCAGCCGAGTCGCCAGCCAAGAGGACCCTTGAGCTGGCAATTTTTCGATTTCTGCCTCCTCCAAAGGGTATGAGGTGGCCATGAAGCCTGTAATTGCCAAAAAAGCCGTTCCTCTTCATGAAGTCATTCATGGCAGCCCTCGTCAGTCAGAACCTCTACGTGGTCCTTTCTCTCCACGAAGTCCAGGACCTTCTGGGTTGCATGCTTTGCGCCGGCATCCAGGGCTTTTTGCAGGAGAAAGTTATCAAAGCTGCTCCTGGTGACGAGGGTGAGAAGGCGGTATCCCTTGTGCCGCTCCGTCACTACATCCTTAAAGTGCACCCTTGCTCCGGTTATGGTCCTCTCGCAGAGCTCTTCTGGCAGGGAGAAGTCCAGGAGGGAGATCGCCCTGTCTGAGAGGGCGCCGCCGCAGGGCTTATACCTGGGAAAGGCCTCCTTCTCCAAAATTAGGGCTTTTAGCCCCATCTTGCTGGCCGTCCTGGCTGCGGTGGACCCGGCCGGCCCGGCTCCTACTACTATTAGATCGTACACGGCTTTCAACCTTTAGGATTAGATATTATGCGAAGAAGGCGTTAATAATTTTCGATAGTTCTAAATCAAGTTAATTTGCTCATAGTTAAATCTAATTTTTTAAGCAGCCTTAAATAATAGTATCTCGACCGAAGCTTCGGTGAGTTGATTGGGAATACTAGAGGATGCAAAAGCCGGAAGGATAACTGAAGAGATGAGGGCCGTGGCAAAAGACGAAGGAGTCACTCCTGAGTTTATCTGCAGAGGCATGGTCAGCGGAAGAATCGTCATTCCAACAAGCCCTTACAGGTACACTAGGCCTGTGGGAATCGGCAAGGGCCTGCGAACAAAGGTGAACGCCTCCATCGGAACCAGCAGCGATATCGTGGACGTAGAAATGGAGGTGGAGAAGGCCCGCGTCGCAGAGCAGGCCGGGGCCGACACACTGATGGAGCTTTCTACGGGAGGCGATTTCCGGGAGATCAGGAGAAGGGTCGTCGAGGCCACTACTTTAAGCGTTGGAAGCGTGCCGCTTTACCAGGCCTTCATCGAGGCCATAAGGAAGTACGGTGCGGGAGTCGATATGCCCGCGGAGGATCTCTTCCGCGTAACAGAGGAGCAGGCAAAGCTCGGCACGAACTTCATGGCCATTCACACAGGAATAAACAACATCTGCATCGAGAGGCTGAAACGCCAGGGCGGGCGCTATGGAGGAGTGTGCAGCCGGGGCGGGGCCTTCATGATCGGCTGGATGCTTCATAACGGACGGGAAAATCCTCTTTACAAGGACTTCGATTATCTTCTGGAGATCCTCAAGGAGCACGAAGTTACCCTTAGTTTAGGCAACGGACTTCGCGCCGGGGCAGTGCACGACTCTACGGATAGGGCGCAGATTCAGGAGCTGATAATAAATTCAGAGCTGGCCGACAGGGCCCAGGCCGCAGGCGTGCAGACCATAGTCGAAGGGCCGGGACACATCCCCATAGACGAGATCGAGGCCAACGTAAAGGTCATGAAGCGCATGACGAACGAGCGGCCCTTCTATATGCTCGGCCCCCTGGTCACCGACATCGCTCCCGGCCATGATCACCTTGTGGCAGCAGTTGGGGCAAGCCTGTCCAGCGCCTATGGTGCAGACTTCATATGCTACGTCACGCCGGCAGAGCATCTTGCACTTCCCAACGTGAAGGATGTGAAACAGGGAGTCATCACGGCCCGGATCGCGGCGCACATCGGCGATATGGTCAAGCTCGGCTCCAGGGAGAAGGATCTGGAGATGGGAAGAGCCCGGAGGGATATGCTCTGGGATAGGCAGTTCGAGATTGCTATTGACCCGGAGACAGCTCGGCAGGTCAGGGCCGAGAGGGCGCCTTCAGACGGAAGGGTCTGCACCATGTGCGGAGATTACTGTGCCCTGAAAATAATAAAGGAGAATATAGATCTGGCCCGCTAGCCGAAGAATATGTTGTAGAAGAACCTGATCACGCTGGTGCTTGAGAGCAGGGCGTCAAGCTTTACCCTGGCGGTCAGGCTCTTTCCCTCGATTCTGACCTGACCTACATTCCTCTCCTCCTGGAAGGCTGCTATCGGATCATCAGAGCTCTTGATGTTATTTATCGCAGCCTCTGTAGTCACCACAGTTATGGTGGGGTTGTCCACTCCTCCGTCCACGACCTCTTCTATGCGCGCGTTCTGCACCACGAACCCAGTGCTGAGCACGCTGCCGTCGTTATTGGTGATATTTATGTTGACCCTTTCATCTCCCAGAAGGCCCTTAAGGACGTCGGGAGCTCCATCTATCCTATTGTTATAAACATCCGCATAGTCTTGGACGCTTGTGGATTCGAATAATGCATCCGCGACGGAGAATGAGAGCATGAAAAGCATCACAATTGCCAAAATAAATCGTTTCATAGCTAAACAAAAGGGCTTGTTTAAATAAATATCTTATGGCAGATTTATGTATGGCCTAACGGTCGGCACTATTTATATCGACCATTGTTAGGAGCGCACCTGCCCATAGAATCATTTAAGTATAATCCTCCCAAATAGGGAGCTATGGACGTCCTGGTGCTCTGCATAGACCGCGACAATGACCTGGGACGGAAGGCAGAGATCGAGAGCCCCGTCATCGGTCGAAGCGCCAACATCGATGCAGCCCTAAGATTGGCCACGGCAGACCCCGAAGATTCGGATATAAACACCATCTTCGGTGGCATCAAGGTGCTCGACGAGCTTTTAGCCTCGGGCCAGAAGGCAGAGATAGCCTCGCTGGCAGGAGATGTGAAGATTGGGCTTGTATCGGACAGCAAGCTCACTGCCCAGCTTGAGGATCTAATAGAGCGTCTAAAGCCGGCGGGTGTAGTGGTCGTCTCCGATGGGGCGGAGGACGAGGCCATACTTCCCATCATCCAGTCCCGCATCAAGGTCAATGGCGTCCGAAGAGTGCTGGTTAAGCAGAGCCCCAACCTGGAGAGCACCTACTACCTGCTCAAGCAGGTCTTCACCGATCCAAAGATCAGCCACACAGTCTTCATCCCTCCTGCTCTGGCTCTGCTGATGTTCGCCATATTCAACATCTTTCACTATCCAGAGGGAGCATGGATTGCCATATCCGCGGCTGTAGGGCTTTACCTGCTCTTTCGCGGCCTTGGGCTGGACGACTCCATGGATGAGGCCAAAGTGGCCCTAAGAGAGGCACTATACGCGGGCAAGATCGCCTTCATAACCTACATTTTGGCGGCCATGCTGGTAGTTATAGCCACTATCCAGGGAGTGGCGAGCTTCCTCCAGTACGCCCACGAGCCCATATTTCACGGCTATTTCACCCTGATAATGATCTTCATCAACAAGAGCATCTGGTGGTATGTAGCCGCAGCCATATGCATCAACCTGGGCAAGATCATGGACCTGTACCTGGACGGCCAAAGAGATGCCCGCACCTACTCATACCTCTTCTTCCTGGTGGCCACAGGCCTTGTGATCTGGTCTGCGAGCGGCTTCATCTTGGCCAGCAACGCCGATCTCAAGTTCGGCCTCGGCATGATGGAGTCGATTCAGTACCTGGCCGCATCTGCGGTTATGGCCGTCTTGATCACACTGATAGGCGTGAACGTCTCTAAACGCATTGCGGGCCCCATGAAGTGATTCCCTTGAAGGAGATCAAAGCCTCTGGCGAGAGCTGTCTGTGCGATTTCACCTTTGACTTCTATTGGCAGCATCAGGGGTCAAGGCTGAATCCGGACAAGGCTTTTTGCGGCACAAGCTTCAGGCAGATAGTGGACGCCCTCAAGAGAGGCGAGACCGTGAGGATAAAAGGGGACGCCGGGAGCCGGCTTGGGTCAAGCCTGGGCGTTGACCTGGTAAAGCTCGGAGGAAAGGGCGGGCCCATTCCGGGAACGGGGAAGATAGTAGTAGATGGCAATGTGGGGAGTCGCATGGGCATAAGCATGCTTCGCGGCGCGATATACGTCTCGGGCGGGGTCGAGCAGCCCCTGGGAAATGTGATCGAGGCCGAGACCGATCTGACGGGGTACAGGAAATATGTCTCACTGACCGATGCCCTGGAGCATCGCCTGCCAGTCCTCGGGCCCAATCAACAGGACGAAAGAGGGATTCTCATCGCTGACGGCATCTTGAGGGACACGGTTGGTGCGAGAAATACCGCAGACAGGGAAATACGCATCAAGGGGGATGTGGGCATGAGCACGGGCATTCTAATGCAGTCCGGCCTGGTAGATGTCGCAGGCAGCGCGGGCAGCAACACGGGCGTGCTGATGAAGGGCGGCAAGATGGTGATAAAGGGCAGCACAGGAGACTTTACCGGGGCTGAGATGCATGGCGGTGAGATATTTGTCGGCGAAAGCGCTGGAAATTTCGCCTGCGCTAAAATGAAGGGAGGAGCAATTTATGCCAAGAAGGGCAAGCCCCTGCCTCCGGCGAAGGCGCAGGCGCTCTGTGCGGCTGAGCAGACGGCAGTGGCCAGGGCTTTGGGCATAAACCCGCTTTACGCCATGATGTACTGCAGGCTTGGGCTTTGAGGCTGTAAAGGTCTTGCTCCAAAAAGCTCAGGATTTAAAATTCTTTTCGGCCTTTGTGCTCTTTGCGTCTTTGTGGTGTATTTCGTAGGCATTTGTAATTAAATACGGATTACAATTATCAACCACAAAGAGCACGAAGTTCACAAAGAACTCACGAAGATAAACCTAGTGTCCTGAGCTAGGATATTCGCTATAACCCGTGGTTAGCCACTCGTTATAGCGAAGCGCCATTAAGTCCCTATCTTCATGGGCTCCACAATAGATCGCAGCGTTGCTATTGCCGATAGGGCTGCCAGATAGCTGGTCCTGGGGTTCCTTGGGGAGGGCACGTTGTCCACTCTTGTTGTCATCTGACCGAAATCGCCCTCAACGACTATCTCGTGCCTGTTCACCTTGATGTCGGGATCGGCTATTATCCTCACTCTGACCTCGCCCTCGCGAGCCGCAAGACAGAGCGTGGCGGCGACGTTCACGTTGGCTGGGAATGCCTTGACCGCCTCTGCAGCAGACCCCTCGAAGATCAATGTGGGCGACTTCAGGGCTGTTATATCGATCATTTTCTCCTGGAGGTAGGGCGCGCCTATAAGGCCGTGGGGGTTCTTAGTAGTAGTAAGAGTGACCTTCCTGATCTTGCCTATGCTGGCGGATTTGATGCCGTCCAGGCCCGCGATGGCTCCTGAGGGCAAATAGACTTTGGAGCCGTACTTCGCGGCCATGCTCTTAATCTCCCGGTAAAGGCCGACATCTGCCAGGGCCCCCACGCTCATGATCATGAGGCTTTTGCCCTTTTCGAGCGTTGCCCTGGCAACTGCAGGGACCGCTCTTTGCGACGCGGCTTCAACCACCAGATCTGAGAGCCGGACCAGATCCTCAAGGTTGGCCCTGATGGGCTTCTTCTTCAGGCTATCGATGAGCGCCAGGGCCGTATCGGGGTTGTGGTCGCACACCGCGACCAGATCCGCATCTATCTCTCCGCCATCTATTGCCCTGGCAATCTCCGTTCCTATAGCTCCACAACCAACCAGCCCTATCTTGAGTGGCATCGGAGGCTATAAATCAATTAGATATCAAAATCCTTGCGGTATGCAAAGGTCGGAGCTGGAGAGGTTCGTATCTGAGGACGTAGGGGAATGGGACGATTCCAGCACTCTGGTCCCTGAGGTTGAGGCTCGTGCCTCGGTGATAGCCAGAGAGGACTGCGTGATCTCCGGCCTCATAGAGGCTGAGGAGATACTGACGTACTTCTGTCTGGAGGCAGATCTGCTCTACGACGAGGGCGAGTTCGTGCCCGCGGGATCAGCCGTACTGTCAGTTCGCGGAAACGCCAGAAAAATATTGCAGGCCGAGAGGCTCGTTTTGAACTTCATGGCGCGGATGAGCGGGATATCCACTCTGACGCGCGAGTGCGTCCTGAAGGTTGCGCGCATAGCTCCCGGCGTGCGCGTGGCTGGCACCAGAAAGACCACTCCTGGGTTTAGGGCCTACGAGAAGAGGGCGGTCTTCCTGGGCGGCGGCGATCCCCACAGGTTCAACCTCTCCGGGGCTGTGCTCATAAAAGACAACCACATTCGCCTCCTGGGCCTGGAGGAGTGCATTGCCAGGGCCAAGGCGCAGGCCAGCTTCACCAAGAAGATCGAGGTAGAGGTGGAGGAGCTCGGCCAGATGCAGCGCGCGGCCAACTTGGGCGCGGACATAATCATGTTCGACAACATGGACCCCCTGGAGATCGAGAGGGGCGTGGAGATTTTGAGGCAGAATGGGCAGAGAAGCCGCCTGGTGCTGGAAGCATCGGGAGGCATAACTCCGGGAAACATTGAGGCCTACGCCTCCACGGGTATAGATGTGGTTTCCCTGGGAGCGCTAACCAGGAATGCAAGATGGATAGATCTAAGTCTGGAAATGGAATAAGCTTAAAATGCCATGCAGATCAATGGGCATTAATGTCGTTTAAGAGACTGAGGACCTGTATGCGGTTGATCTGCCTGATGGCCTTCATGCTGCTCATTCTCGCCGCTCATGCCAAAGAGGAAGACGAGGATGAGGTTACCTTTGACGATTTCACCCTTTACACTGGTGACCGCATAGAAATAGGCGACTACAGGGCGGATCTGATTGAGATTCAGTCTGTAAAAGATGGCCTGGTGGTAATGAGGATCTCCAAGACGGGTGGCAGCCTGGACGAGCAGAGAGCTCTTTTGCAGAACAATGCCAACGACTTCGACAGCGGTGCAGAGGAAGGTGGTTTGACCCTGACGGTGGAGGACATATTCGACGATCAGTCCGCCAAAGTGAGGGTAGAATACATGGAGAGCCTGGGGACAGCCAGAAAGCGCACCTCAGAGAGGCCAAGAACCTCCGGCGACCTGCCAAACCTTGTGATAACGAAGAGCTTCGACAGGGATATACTAAGCGTAGGGGACGATGCCCAGGTCACAGTTGCCGTCAAAAACGTGGGGACAGGTCCTGCCTCAGGGATTGTGGTAGAGGACCTTCCGCCCCTTTCAGGGTTCACTTACATAGCCGGCTACCCTCCAAAGATCAAAGACAAGCTGGAGCCGGGCGAATCCGATTCCGCAGTCTATGTCATCAAAGCTGTCGAAGACGGCTCCATAAGGGTGCCGGCCATTGCGGTCAGATATCAGGACTCCAAGGAAAATGCCAAGTCCAACACATCAGAGCCGTTCGCCATATCAATCACTCCTCAGAGCAAGCCCGATCTGGAGCTAAAGCTGATTTCCTCCGGCCCCATATCAGAGGGAGATAAGGGCGCGCTTAACATCAGCGTTGCCAACGCTGGAAAGGCGTCAGCCACAAGGGTTGAGATAAAGGCGGAGATCGAGCCATCAGAGGGCCTTGAGACGTTCGGCCTGGAAAAGACCTATTTCGAGATTGCTCCGGGCGGAGAAGAGGTCTACTCAGCTGAGATGACGGGCAATAAGGCCGGGAACTATACAGTCATCCTGAAGGCCAGCTTTTTAGGAGGAGACGAGACCATGTTCAGCGAGGGCAAGGCTGAAGTAGTAGTCCTGGGACGAGAATATAAATATCTATATTACTTACTACTACTGCCTGTGGTGCTCGTAGCTGCGTGGATATATAAGAGGCACAGAGAGTATAAATATTGAGGGAGTGGGAATATCTATCCTCAAAGAGATCGCGCGATTGAAAGCTTTAGCTTAAACTGGATTTGATATCATGTTAAACGTACTCAT
Source organism: Methanotrichaceae archaeon (assembly GCA_963847095.1). Taxonomy (GTDB): domain Archaea; phylum Halobacteriota; class Methanosarcinia; order Methanotrichales; family Methanotrichaceae; genus CAWJYS01. The sequence goes on from CAWJYS010000005.1 coordinate 349,737, forward strand.
GCTTGGCGTAGGCCAGTGCGGAAACAGGATACTGGACGCCATAAACAAGGAGGCCTTCGGAGGAGGCGGAGCCTCAAAGCTGGCAAAGTACTACCTGCGCCCCAAGTTCCCCAGCAGGGTGGAGACAATTGCCATAAACACGGCCGTGAACGACCTCAAGGAGCTCAAGTTCACCACTGCCAAGGACAGGCTCCACGTCCCAAATTTGCACGGCGTGGGGGCCAACAGAAACATAGGCAAGCAGGGGTTCTGGGACAACCACGACATGATCATGGAGGAGATAGAGAAGAGGGGAGACTTCGACATAGCCTTCGTGATCACATCCGCCTCGGGAGGAACTGGCTCATCCTTTTCGCCGCTCATCATTCACGAGCTGAAGAAGAGGTACAGTAACATATCCGTCATAACTGTGGCCGTCCTGCCCTTCAGGGAGGAGGGATCCATCTACCTGCAAAACGCAGCCTTCTGCCTGCGTGAGCTGATGGAGGTGGAGGCAGAGGGCCTGATACTGGTGGACAACCAGTACTTAAAGAGGCTGAGCGGAGATATAGCCTCTGCCTACGACAAGATCAACTCCATGGTTGCCCAGCGTCTGCTCTTTCTCATCGAGTCTCTGGACAGCGAGATGCTCTCAGTGACTGACCTAGGAGACTTCAAGACGGTCATGAGCGGGGGTCTGCACATCGCCACCATGGGCTTCTACCAGGCTGATCGCAAGAACCCTTCTGTGAAATCTGCCATCGAGAACAGCCTAAAGCCCGGAAACCTGCTCTTCCCGGCCAACATCCACGATGAGGCCGCGAGGGCCATGGTCATCATTCAGGGCTCAAAAGAGCATTTGGACGTGGACGAGATCACCAAAGAGGTGGAGAAGCTCTCCTCAAGCGCAGGCCATGTCTTCAAAGGCCTGGTGGTCAAGAAGGGCTATCCCAAGGTCCTCTCCGTATTCACCCTGACAAGCGTTCCTGAGCTTGAGGCCCTATATGCGCAGGCGGCTCGCGCCATCCAGGATGAGAAGGACAAAAGGCAGAAGGCCAGAAAACAGCTGGACGATGCCTTCGCGCACATCGAGGACCTGGAAGAGATATATTAACAACTTTTTGTATACTATTTTTATCATATTCATCTCTTTAGCTTTGTTTTGTTGCTACCATGAGGTTGCAAATAAAAAATATGAAGGACAAAGAGGACTTGAATCCAATGGTTTTTGGAGCGAGACCCTACTCGAATATGGACTTTGATTCAGGCCACTTGGGCGGAGATGTCGGCATCCTGGAGGAGATGACAAAGGTTCCTCCCTCCATTCTGTAGGCCGGGATTTCGTCGTCCATTGGACCGAACTTCGCATATCTCTCCACATCTGCCCTTATCTCCTCGAAGTCCAGGGCGGACTTTGCAAAGGGCTTCATGAGCGGTTTTGCGTCCGTCTCGTCTTGATCGCCCTTGGGTATTGAGTAAGGCAGATCTCCAATGCCGTCGCCGTCCTCGTCTTTGCCGCGGTAGTCGCTGTAATAGTTTCCGAAAGTGGTGTTCCAGATATTGCGGCTGGAGTTGTCATAACCGCTTATGGTGTTCCGGACGAAGTTGTTGCCGTAGACCAGGTTGTTGTAGTTCTTGTCCAGCCGGATTCCGTGTTTGTTGTCCGATAGGTTGTTTGCATATATGGCGTTGAACTTGCATCCTTTGGTGAGCTCCACGCCGTTGAAGTTCTCCCTGGCAGTGTTCCTGGCCACAATGTTGTGGCTGCTGTTCTCAAGGAGGCTGATGCCCATGCCAAAGCCACCCACGACATCAGGGTTGCTGTTCTCTTCAGCCACGTTGTCCACGATCGTATTGTTGTTTGCCCCGGCAAGGAATATGGCGTAGTAGCTGTGGTCTGCTATATTTCTCCGGATATCGTTGTTGGAGGAGTTCCATACCGCCAGCCCTTCCCTGTTGCCCGAGAGCAGGTTGTCCCACACGCTGCAGTTCTCGGACTCCTTCAGCATGAGCCCGGCATGAGTGGTGTTGACGATGCTGTTATTGGAGAACACCATCTGGCTGCACTGCTCCGCATCTAGGCCGGACTTGGCGCAGTTGGAGAAGCTGCATCCATCAACGCGGCCGGAAAGGCAGCGAAGCATCTGTGTGCCCTGCCCGCAGCTCTCGAAGGTGTTGTTCTGCAAAGAGAGGTCGACAACCGTATCTGCATAGACGCCCACCTGAGCCCCAAAGACGACTGTATCTTTTATCAGGGCGTTGTTGCCCTTGACGATTATTGCTGCGTTTGGCATGTTCATCGCCATGCCCGACGCTGCAGCGGGGTTTTTCATGTAGTATTCGAACTTGGATTCTGAGTCCTTGCCCACGCCCTCTATCTTGAACCCCAAGACGCTCACGCCGTCCGTATTTATGATTATGGCCGGCTTCTGAATGGCGGCGTGCAGCATTGGCCCGTTTATGCCTTGTATGGTCAGGGGCTTATCCACCTGGAAGGAGCTGTAGTCTCCGGGCCCGACAAGAATGGTGTCTCCAGGACTTGCGGAGGCTATTGCCCCCTGGATGTCGGGTCCTGACTGGATTGTGCTGGCAGAGGCGCAAGGGAGTAAGGCAAAGGCTAAAAGTACAGTCAATACAGTTAGGCGCAGCTTAGTGCCTGAAGTGCCGCATGGCGGTAAAAACCATGGCCATGCCGTGCTCGTTCGCAGCGTCAATAACTTCTGCATCTCTGATGGACCCTCCTGGGTGTATCACGGCAGTCGCTCCTGCTTTGAAGGTTGCATCCAGGCCGTCGCGGAAGGGGAAGAATGAGTCAGTGGCAGCAACCGTGCCTCGTGTGTCAAGGCCGTGCTCCTCTGCCTTCTCCGCTCCGAAGCGCGCCGAGTCAACGCGGCTCACCTGGCCCGATCCTATGCCTATGGTCTGGTTCTCTGTGGTATAGACCAGGGCATTGGACTTCACGTACTTGGCAACCTTCCAGGCGAACCTCAAAGCTTTCGTCTCTTTTTCGGTAGGGGCCCTCTTTGTGACCACTTTCCACTCTTTTATGTCGCCGGTGTCGTAGTCCTGAAGCATCATGCCGCCGAAGATGCTTCTCTGGTAGTGACCGGCGTAAAGCTTCTCTTTTTGCTCTAGCAGATCTCCTAAGTCTAGTATCCTTCGGTTGGGCTTCTTCTCGGTGAGAAGCCGCAGGGCCTCTGGCTCAAACCCTGGTGCGAGCAGGACTTCCACGAAGCTGTCGCCGATAGCACGAGCTGTAGCCAGGTCGACAGGCCTGTTGAAGCCTATGACGCCGCCGAACGCGGACTTGGAGTCGGTGGCGAAGGATAGGCGGTAAGCCTCTTCCAGGTCTTCTCCGTAGGCTACGCCGCAGGGGTTGGCGTGCTTGACAATCACTGAGAGGGGCTTTTCCATCTTTATGCCATCGTACGCCGTGAGATCTATGAGCATCTCCAAAACAGTCTCGGCATCCACGAAGTTGTTATAAGACATCTCCCTGCCGTTGAGCTTCCGGGCGCTCGGAAGGCCTAAAGAGCCTGGCTTTCTGTAAAGGGCTGCCCTCTGATGCCAGTTCTCTCCGTAGCGAAGGTCCTGAACCTTCTCAAAGGCGCTGACGGCGTACCGGGGCAGGCCGTCCTTATTGCTCTGGAGGGCGGCGAGATGCTGAGCGTCGCTCTCGATGCATTTGTACAGCGCGTAGGCGGCGAGGTCCCGGCATGTCTCATCGCGAAGGCCCCCAGTCTGCCTGATCTCTTCCAGGACGGCTGCGGCCCGTGCGAAGTCCATCAGCACAGGGCATCCGTGGCTTAGAGCCTGACGGATGGTGGTTGCGCCCAAAGGAGTACGCTCGAAGCCTGGATCGCATACGAGAAGGCTCTCGTCTCCGTTCGAGGACAGGCGATCGCATATCTGCAGGCCAAGCTGTTCTAGGCCTGGCAAAAGAGCATTTACCGTCTGGAGCCTATCGGCTGGGACCACGACCTGCATGATCTTCATTGAACCTCACTCCCTTCGGCGTTTGCGCTATTTTAACTTTTTGCAGGCGGAGGTAAGGTTTAATGTGGTGGGCCATATCTATTGACTATGGATCTCAAAGACGCGATTTCACCCCATCCCCAGGGCTTCACGATCCGGTTCGAGGTGGTTCCTGGTTCTTCCAGGCTGGCAGTGCCTTCGGGCTACAACCCCTGGAGGAGGTCTCTTGAGGCCAAGCTGACAGAAGAGCCCACGAAGGGAAAGGCCAACCGCCAGCTCGTGGAAGCCGTGGCCGAGATATTCTCCCTGCCTAAAGAGAGCGTGGAGGTCTTAAGCGGCCACAAAAGCGCGAGGAAGGTCCTTCTCGTGCGGGGCGTGAACATCGAACAAGCTCTATCGCTATTGAAGATCAAAGAGGAATGACTGGAGAGCAGATGCAGGATATTCGCCCGAAGAGGACTTACGACCTGGACGCGCTGGAGGAGCAAATCTCAGCCCTACTGGTGACCTCCAGCCAGGGAGCGGCGATAATTGTAGAAGGAATGCGCGACGAGCGGGCGCTTCGCTCTTTAGGCGTCAGCGGTCCGGTCATCATGGCCTCCCGCAGGCCCGCCCTGGAGCTGGCAGAGGATGCAGCTCGGAAGTACAGGGAGATCATCGTCCTTACCGACTGGGACCTGAAAGGAGATGAGATGGCCCAGAAGATAGAGCAGCATCTGCGCTGTACGGGTGCGCACGTCGACCTGGAGATCAGAAGCAAGCTTAAGAAGCTGGTCAAGAAGGAGATAAAGGATGTGGAGAGCTTGAGCCTCTATGTCGAAAGGATGAGGGAGCTTAATAGAAAAGGTGGGTGAACTCCTCCCACTCCATCCTTCGCAATCCTACAAGTTAAAAAGACCCCCCTCCTAATTTAGGGGCAGGGATGAAGTCATGGTGCTTAGAATCGCAGTGACAGGCTCTCCGGGAGTGGGCAAGTCCACCCTGGTGCAGAAGGCGGCAGCTGCCACAGGCTGCCGCGTGGGTGGAGTGCTGGCCCGGGATAAAAGGTTCAAAGACAGGCGGATAGGCTTTGAGCTCCTCGATCTGGCCACAGGTGCAACGGGCATTCTGGCCGACGAGGCTGGCAGCGGACCGCAGCTGGGAAAGTATCGCGTCCATCCCGAGGAGCTGGACAGAGTCGGAGCCCAGGCGGTGGAGAACGGCTTAGGCTGCGACCTCATAGTAGTAGACGAGGTGGGCCCTATGGAGCTCTCCTCCCGCAGATTCGTAGCCGCCGTTGAGAAAGCCCTCTCCTCTGATAAGCCCATGCTGGTGGTGCTCCACGAGTGGTCCCAGCATAGACTGTCGAAGAAGATCCGAGGGACGTTCAAAGTAATAACTGTAACCCGGGAGAACAGGGATGCTCTGGTGAAGGAGATTGTCGGGGAGCTTCGCTGCCGGTAATAAGAATTATTACTATGTATGAGCTTCTCACAAATAGTCTCAACAAAATTGATATGTGCAGGCGGTTAAAAGGGCATGTCCCATGCTGTGGGCACACTGGGGCGGGAGGCCACGCATGTTACCACTAGGGCTTCCTGCCTTTCTTATGATCTCCATTCTTTGAGAGGTACCTCATAGAAGCGCAGAAGCTGAACGCTGAAAGTTGAAACTTAGGCAGCTATTGAGCGTTGGGCTTTTAGCTCATGTGCCCTTCTTGGGCGGGGCAGAAGCGATATGCGGCTACTTCAACCCCAGCTCCTCAGCTATTTTCATCGCTTCTTTCGCCTCAGATTCATGCCCCAGGGATTTCAATGCCATGCCCTTATTCTTCCAGGCAGTGGCATATGACGGCTCTATCTCGATTGCTTTCTGGAAACACCTGATGGCCTCCTCGTGCCGGCCCAGGGCCTCTAACGCCACGCCTTTGTTATTCCATGCGTAGATGTCGAAGGGATCTATCATGATCGCCTCTTCGTAGCTCTCGATGGCCTCCTCATGCCTCCCGAGGTTATCCAGAGCTGCCCCTCTGTTGTTCCAGGCCCGCCTTCCGTCTGCTCCTCCAGGGTTTAGCTCTATGGCCCGGGCGTAAGCGGCCACAGCATCCTCGAATCTGCCCAGATTATGCAGAGCAAAGCCCCTGACGATCCACGTCCTTGCATTGCCTGGGTCCAGGGCTATAGCCTTTGAACAGGACTCCAAAGCATCCTCAAACCTGCCCAGCTGGTTTAAAGCCACTCCTCTGTTTCTCCATGCATCGGCGTTCGAGGGCTCCAGCTCGACTGCTCTGTCCAGGGCCTCGACAGCTTCTTCGTATCGTCCCATCTTTCGCAGAACGATTCCTTTCTGATACCACATATGGGGATCAATGGCTTGGGGATCAATGGTTTCCTCAACTATAGCCTTCTCCAGGCCATTCACAGCTTCGCCATGCGCTTCCTTATTCTCTTTCATACAGTCCGTCAAGCTCCAACCGCAAGGTCTTTATCATCAGGGCTTATGTGGCTATAAACTTATACTAATGGCGGCAGGTCAGCAAATGCCTGCCATACAGGTACAGCCATCCGGCAGTAATGGTTATACGGCAAAGTATATATTATACATATTACTATACTATCTGTAAATATCTTGGGGGTAGTCTTGGAGGGGTGGAGTGAAACCACAGCAGTCTGAGATTATGAGCCGCCTAGTCAGTTTCCTCAATCTGGATGCTGATGGGCTCAGGCGGTTCGTTCTGCAATCCATAGTGGAGGCTCGCGAGTTTACTGTAGCCTCTCTTCATGAGATAGTGAGCCGGAGGTTTAGCGTTTCGAAAAAGGTTGTGGCCTCTATGATTGGATACATCTGCTCGCGTCTGGGAATCCTGCACGTGAACAAGAGGTCTTATCGGTCTCCTAAAACATATTTGCTGCGGGATGAGTATGCAGACATAGCCCGATGGGCGCTCTCCGGGCCTATATGACCAGTGTAAAGAAAGCTCCCAGAACGGTAACCACTCTTAAGGTTCGATCCAAATCTGAGTATGCCATCAGCCATTCTCGCGACCCGTATCATGAGCTGATGCTAAGGCTCTTCCAGGACGAGACCACTGCCATTCGCGGAAGGAGATTTCTGGCAATAGTTGAGGAGCGGCAGAGGAATGGAGACCCTCTGAAGGCCGAAGAATGGAAGAAGCTTTTAGAAGAGCTAAATGTGAGCAGATCTGCCTTCTATGCTATGAGAAACAAGCTGCTGGGCGCGGGCCTGATCACCAACAAGGGCGGCGAGTATAAGCTCTCGGGAATGTTCAGCCGCGATCTCATGGATATGGCCCGCTGGTGGTGGACGGCTGTGCTGAATAACAGCCTGGACAATTTATAGGCAAGTTTGCAGGTCCCTTATCTGCCTCTCTATGGTCTCCACCACTTTGGCATTCTCCATGTACTCCAAACTGCCCTGGCAGAAGGGACATATGAAGTTGGCTTCGCTCGCCTCGTCGAAGATGAACCTGGCACAGCCCTCGGAGCAGGCGTAAAATATGTTGTCCTTCTCATAGGCCAGCCTCTCCTCAAGCTTTCTAAGCAACCTCTTTGCCTCCGACTCCAGTGCTTTGTCGAAGTTCTCGGGGCAGAGCTGCCACAGGTAGGTGAGCCATCCCGAATCGGGATCGCGTTTGCGCCTGTAAACCGCTAGCCGGTGCTCGTAGAGAAGATAGAGCGTGCGCCGGACAGTGTTCAGGCTTATTCCAGTCAGCTCAGCCAGGCGCTCGTCGGTGATCTCATCCATCGGTATGTTCTCCACTATCCTCAGCCCTTCTTCACCGACAAGTTTGTTCAGGTATGCCCTGTGAACCGTTTCCTCAATGATAGTCAATTGATCACGACCCAACAATTTGTTTTTTTAAATTATAATCTTCCACTGTATGAACGATTGATGATCTGCCCGTTGTCGAATTTTGTTTTTTTGGCAAAGCAGCTTCGACGATTGCTCCTCAGTGCTTACGTCTTCTGCTAGAGCCCCCTGACATCAATTCAACCTTGCTTTATATTGTTCGCTCCATCTATATATCCTCATCGTGAAAATATTTTTTTGACAGTCGGTGATAAGAATGATCTTCTTTTATTATGTGAGCAAATTCGCAGGAATTATTGTCAACATATCCATCGAAAAATTATTAAAACTAAAATTAAATGTAAATGAAGAAATAAAATTTAGGCTCAACTCTCTTCGGTGAGAAGCGACTTCAACCTCTGTATGGACTGCATGGCTCTACTGGCCTCGTTCAACTTCTCCTGTTCATAGTAGTGGAGTATGTCTTCTATGGGCGCGCGCAGCCTGTAGACCTTCATGGGCCTTCCAGTGCCATCGCTCTTGCAGACCTTCTCCTCCACCCAGTTGTTCTTGCGCAAAGTTCGCAGAGCAATGCTCACCTCAGGCTGCCGAAGATCCGACCCCCTCTCGATCTCGCGGGAGGTGGCCTCTATGCCGGTGGCCAGATAGGCGATCATGTTGGAGACTTTCCTCGGAACTCCCAGGCTTCTAAGAGTCTCCACTACCTCTATGTCCTTCTCGTCAAACCTCAGTACGAAAGATTCTTTCATTGTCCTCTACTCCCTTTATTCTACTCCCTTTATTGCTCCCTTAGATTACAAGATGTACCTTATGCTATAAATAGTTTATTTCTGTAAAATAATTCTTTACTATTATTATTACATAGCGCTGACATCGAAGCAATTAATCACTCTGTAAAAATTTAGATTAACTCCTTCTGATCTTATCCACAAACCTCCTCTTCTTCTCCACAGCTCTTATTGCCGCCAGGTCCACCAGACTCTTCATCTCTTCGACATCTCGATGAGCATCCTGTCCCACTGCCTTCTTTATGGGCGTATAGGCAGACTCCCTGAACCGGGGGATAAAGTCCGTTACCTTGCCATCGATATGCAGCTGTGCACCGCTGCCCTCCTCCACCCGGCCTATCTCGTCCACTGCCACGCCCGCTGCCTCAATTGTCCTGGCTATTTCGCGAGCCTCTTCCTTCGGAGCGATGATGAGAAGGGCGTCGATTGAGACTCCCATATAATCTATCTCCAGGGCATCGAGCATCTCTTGCACGCGATGATTGACGAGGCGCCTCATATTCTCCTCATGGAAGACGAGCTTCACCTCTGCGGTGTAGGCGATCTCCTTGGCATCTCCCCGGATGCCGCCGTTGGTCACATCCGTCATGGCGTGAATGGTCAGGTCCTTTTTGAGCAGGGCCTCGCTTGCCTCCAGGAACTTTATGTTTATGGTCTCGTCCACCACATCATGCCAGCCGTAGTATAGGGCCGCGGCGCAGACCGTTCCTCCACCTGCACCTTCAGTCATCATGATCACGTCTCCAGGCCGGGCATCTTTCCTGGGCGTGATTCTATCTGAGACTCCGACGGCTCCCACGCAGCCCGTGAGCCGATCCCCGATGACCATATCCCCGCCGATGCGAAGTGTGCTTCCAGTGATCAAGGGAACCCCAATGAGCTCTGATACTGTGGAGATTCCAGCGATGTGGTCGAAGAGCTTTGAGACGTCTCCGTCGTCTGCCAGGTGAATGTCTGATAGAAGCGCTACAGGCTTGGCTCCCATGACATAGATGTCTCTAAGCGCAGCGCGCGTGACGTGAAAGCCTGCCAAAAAGGGATAGTCGCTTAGGCGGGAGTGCATACCATCTACTGTTACTACTATGTACTGACCGCCGGCTTTGACAACGCCTGAGTCGTCCAGCTGGGCAGAGTCCACCACGGCATCCGTCCTGCCGATCACCTCTGCAATCTTCGTATGCGTGTAGAAGTCGCCCGAGCCGCGTGAGCCCACGCCGAAGTCGCCCATGCTGACACCAACGGGATCTAGCATGAAGACGTCTCCTCTCGGGTTTAAAGTGGCTGATGCTTCCTGGATGACGGCTGACGCGAGAGCTTCGGCCCGGGCTCCGGGGATGTCCTTCACCTCTTCAATCAGGGTGATGAGCTTCTCCTTTAAAGCGGGGTCCTTTTTGCGCAGGCCCCTTTTGGCAAACCCTTCAAGATCCATGGAGGGCAGTTTCTTCTGCCCCTAGAAAAGATCATCTCCTCAAAAAGAGCCTCTCCAGCTCTCCTTGGGTTATTGCCACTATCACAGGCCTTCCGTGGGGACAGGTAAGAGGGCTATTGCAGGCATAAAGGTCCTTTAGCAGGGAGGTCATCTCCTGCAAAGAAAGCTCTCTGCCGGATTTTATAGAGCCCCTGCATGCGAGAAGCTTGAGTATATCTTCTTTTGATGTGTCCTTGGGGCCGATCTTTCCCAGCGTGAAGAGAGCTCTCAGCACATCGTACACCGCCTCAGGGCTCTCCAGCCTGCGGCCTAGAGCAGGAACGGCCCTGACGTGGTAGGTCTTTCCTCCAAAAGGCGATATCTCGAAGCCGATCTCCTGCAAGACGTCCTTCCAGGACTCGATCAGGACCTGCTCATTTGGGGCCAGCTCGATTGTCACTGGCTCTGCCAGCTCCTGAGAGATCTTCTTCCGGCTGTAAAGTGCTTTCAGCCTCTCGAACCTTATCCTCTCGGCAGCCGCGTGCTGGTCAATTATCAACAGGCCCTGGTCGCTCTCTGCAAGGATGTAGAGCTTTAGAACCTGGCCCAGGATCTTTATCTGGGGGATCTCCGAGGCCACCGACACCTCGACTTCTTCGCCAGTCACGTCAAGGGGCAGCGTCTTCTGCTCGCTCTTCTGGTCTATCACAGACGCCTGCGTGGCGGGAAGCTCAGTTCTTGGCATCTCCTTCAAATGCCTGGCCTCAGCTTTAGCCCGCAGGGCATCGCTTACAGCCAGAGTGAGTGCCTCCGAGATCTCCTCTTCTTGCAGAAGCCTGATCTCCCTTTTAGTCGGATGGACGTTCACGTCCACCAGGTCTGGGCCGATCTCCAGTGAGAGGACGGCAATTGGGCTTCGCCCCGATGGTATGACGCTCCTATAAGCCTCCCGCAGTGCAGCCGTTAGCGCCCGGGAATAGACCGGCCTGCCGTTGACGTAAATGAATATCCGATCAGGGCTGCCGCGCGTGGACATCGGGTCCCCTGCCGCTCCCAACAGTTTCCAGTTCGGGCCTTTTGCACAAAAGGGCATCATCCCCTTAAGAGTCTTTAAGTCGAAGATCTTGAGGAGCACATCGTCCCAGAGGCCGGATCTGCTGGACCTGAAAAGGGTGCGCTTGCCGGAAAAAAGCTCGAAGGATATTCCATAGTTGATTATGGCCATCTCTGTAACTGCATCGATGATATGCACCAGCTCTGCCTCTGCGCCTTTGAGGTGCTTTCTTCGGGCGGGAACATTGTAGAATAGCTCTCGAACAGCTATAATGGTGCCTACAGGACAGCCGACCTCTTTCTTCTCTACGATGCGGCCGCTCTCCATGCGCAGGTATGTTCCTGTGGGGGCAGACCTGGTCTTTGTGTAGACCTCCAAGCTTCTGGCAACGCTGGCAATGCTGGCCAGTGCCTCGCCCCGAAAACCCAGGGTCTCTATCTTGTCAAGGTCCTTTGCTCCTGTGATCTTTGATGTGGCGTGCTTCTGGAAGGCCATGGACAGGTCTTCAGGCTCCATACCGCAGCCATCATCAGTCACTTTGATCAGGCTCTTGCCGCCTTCTGCCACCTCTATCAGGATCTTCGTGGCCCCTGCGTCGATTGAGTTCTCTACCAGCTCTTTTACGGCTGAGGCTGGCCGCTCGATCACTTCTCCCGCGGCTATCTTATTAATAGTATCAACATCTAGAAGTCTAATCTTAGGCATCTCGTTCTCTCAGAGTCTTCTGGTATTCTGCTAACCTGTTCAGGGCCTCTCGGGGCGTTAGGGTGTCTATGTCCAGGCCGAGGATCTCTTTGCAGACTGGATCTGATTCATTTGACTCATGCATCTCTTCTCTCTTCACGGCTCCCGCAGGAGAGTCGAAGAATATGAGCTGTGTGTACTTTTGCGTCCTGCGTCCTTTTTTAGACCCGGATAGAGGCTCTACCACCGCCTCCTTCTCGATCTGCTTTAAGACCTCATCCGCCCTCTTCGTCACCGCCTCGGGCACTCCTGCCAGGCGGGCGACATGGACGCCGTAGCTCCTGTCTGTGGCTCCCGGAACCACGGTTCTAAGAAAGGTGATCGTGCCCTTCTCCTCTTTGACGGCCACGTTGTAGTTCTTCGCCGCCGGAAGGATACTCTCCAGCTGGGTGAGCTGGTGGTAGTGCGTTGCGAAGACGGCCTTAGCCTTGACTGTGCTATGCAGGTACTCTGAGATGGCCCATGCGATCGATAGGCCGTCGAAGGTGCTCGTCCCCCTGCCAACTTCGTCTAAGAGGACAAGGCTTTCTTTTGTGGCAGATCTGAGAATGTTCGCTATCTCCGTCATCTCCACCATGAATGTGCTCTGTCCTGCAGAGAGGTCGTCGTAGGCTCCAACGCGAGTGAAGATCCTGTCGACTATGCAGAGGTTTGCAAAGCTGGCGGGCACAAAGGACCCTGCCTGGGCAAGGATAGCTGCCAAAGCGATCTGCCTCATGAAGGTGGACTTTCCTGCCATGTTCGGCCCTGTGAGAATGACCAGGCGGCAGCTGTCGTCATCCAGGTAGACGTCGTTTGGCACGAATCCGCCCCGCATGGCACGATCGAGCACAGGATGCCTGCAGCCGCGAAGAGCAATCCTGCCCTCGACGTTGAACTCCGGCTTGATGAATGAGTTCTCCTGGGCAGTGGCGGCGAAGGCTAAAAGCACATCCAGCTCCCCAATGGCTGCCGCCCTGAGCTGTATCGCTTTGGCATTAGAGGCAATCTCAGACCTTATGCGTGAGAATATCTCCTGCTCTAAGGCATAGGATCTCTCCTGGGCGGAGATGACTTTTGCCTCCATCTCTTTTAGCTCTGAAGTGATGAACCTCTCCGCATTGGCCAAAGTCTGCTTGCGGACGTAGTCCTCAGGGACCAGATGCAGGTTAGGCCTGGAGACCTCCAGGTAGTAGCCGAAGACGCCTGTGTATCCCACCTTGAGCGACTTAATCCCCGTCCTTCTCTTCTCATCTCCCTCCAGGCGAGCGATCCAGCCAATGCCATCCCTCAGGAGGGCTCTAAGCTGATCCAGCTCTGGGTCGAAGCCATCTTTGATCACGCCGCCTTCTCTCAAGTTGGCTGGCGGATCGTCGGCTATCGATCTCTCTATTGGTGCTATCACATCCTCCAGAGGTCCGAGCCTGCCCTTCAGCTCCTGGAGGTAAGGAGAGGAGACGTTCTCCATGGCCCGGAGAAGCGCCGGCAGCCTTTGCAGTGAGCTTTTCAGGACGACCAGATCTTTGGGATTAGCAGCGCCGCAGGAGACTCTGCCAACCAGCCTCTCCAGGTCTGATGCCCCTTTCAGCTCCTCTGCCAGGCACTCTCGCAGCATTGCGCTCTTGATTAGCTCCTCCACAGCGTCCAGTCGCATCTTTATCTTCTCAACAGATAGAAGCGGCATCTGGACCCACCTGGCGAGCGTCCTTGATCCCATGGGCGTCTTTGTCAGGCCCAGGAAATCCAGCAGCGTCCCCCTGCGCGACCTGTCCCTGATGTTCCTTAAGATCTCCAAGTTTCGCAAGGTGACATCGTCCAGCATCATGAAGTCAGACCCAAAATAGAGCCGTATCTCGCCGATATGGCCGAGGGCATCGAAGTGAGACCTGTGGAGGTAAGCGAGGACTGCGCCGCAGGCTCTGATGGAGAGCTCTTTGCCGTCCATCCTCATCCTCTCCTCCCAGTCAGAGCCGAACTGGGCGGCCAGAGCCTCGCGGGCGCTCTCAAGGGAGAACGCCTCTTCTTGCACCTGTATCCTGTATCCTTCCAGAGATATGTCCACGGGGGCTATGCACTCTGCAGGCCTGAACTTGGCCATCTCAGACGCTATCCTCTCTGAGGGTATCTCTGTTGTCAGGAACTCCCCTGTTGAGACGTCGGCGAAGGCCACTCCAGCTCTTCCGTCCTCCACGACCAGCGCGGATAGAAAGTTGTTGGCGGACTCCTCCAGCATTGAGGGCTCGATGATCGTGCCTGGCGTGACAACGCGGGTGATCTCTCTTTTGACGAGGCCCTTGGCAGTCTTCGGGTCCTCGACCTGGTCGCATATCGCCACCTTATGCCCTGCTTTGATGAGCCTGGAGAGATAGGCCTCCAGGGCGTGGTAGGGCACTCCTGCAAGGGGAATTTTGTTCCCGGCGTCGTCCTTCTGGCGGGAGGTGAGGGTGATGTTCAGGTCGCGGGCGACTGTGACGGCGTCGTCGTTGAAGGTCTCATAGAAGTCGCCTACTCTGAACAGTAGTATCGCGTCCGGGTATATCTTCTTCTCCCGGTAGTACTGCTCCATCAGGGGTGAGAGTTTTTGGGGGGACATTTTGGGATTTCCGTCGGTTATTTCGATTTGTGATCGATGATTGCTTTGCACCTGAAAGGCATTTCAATAAAATCAATCTGGCGGCTGCTGGGCGGAGATGGAGACGATCTCGCTGTATCCTAGAGCAGCGACGAGGGGGGGCGGTATGCGGAAGGAGCAGGCAGGCCTGCACTCGCGTGCGTGGGCGGCGTAGGGACTTATTATAGAGCACCCCGCAGGCTGGAGCCTGCCAGCGAGCGAAGCGGTCGCCACTGTCTCCTATCAACGCTCTTGAGCGTCAGGCCGAGGAGATCCAATCAGCTCTATCGATTTCCGCCTCTTTCAAGACCTGTATCAGAAGTCTAACTCCAATATCCTTGCCCTTATGCAAGTTGGGTATGGTAACCCGAGTCTCGCCTCTAACCATGTAATCATGATCCGAACCCTTGAAAGGCCCTTGGAATCCCAGAATTCCTGATCTGCGAATCAGTTCGCGCCTGGATACAGGGACAAGCTTATTCGACAACAGGAACCGGCTCCACTGAAACGTTTATGGCATGGCCATCAATCGGCGGGATGGCATGGCCTAGACGAAGTCCCAATGCCACCCAGCCTTCGATGGCTCCGATCAGATCGTCCCGACAATCCTCAATTGTGTCTCCCACAGCTATGACGCCCTGAAGACCTTCTACGGTGGCCATGTAGGTGCCGTCTTCCAGGACCTCATATTTGGCATGCCTCAACGCTGCATGGACATACTCTGCAAACATGTAACGAGTTATGTGCACGGTAAGGATTTAACTCTTGTTTCGTGTCATGATAAATTACCAACCGCGAGGCCTGCTCCCGTCTGCACCCCCGGGCTGGCCCGCTCGCGCTCGTGAGGGGGCGGCCCGATCCCGATCGTCCTGGCGCTCGGATGCTGTCGGTGGTGAGATGGGAGTGACGCATTCATCCACCTCCATTAACATTACAGGTTATCGCTGGTAGAGATACCTTCATTCAGCCTGTACACCGAGCTTTCCAAGAGCCTTCTTGGCTTCCTCTCTGACATAACCGTCTGCATCCTTCACGGATGCGTAATTGAGTGGATCAACGGCTCGAGCATCACCGATTTCGCCAAGAGCCCACGCAGCCTTCTGTCGGACATCGCTATTCTCATCATTTAGAGCTTCAATGAGAGCATCTACAGCTGTTGTATTCTTAATTTGGCCAAGAGCTTCGGCAGCTCTATACCTCACTCCCTGATCTTCATCCGTTAAAGCTCCTATAGTAGGATCGACTGATCTGGCATCTACTTTATTGCCACCGACGGTAATCTTTTGAAGAGCATTATAAGCCTCCTCCCTGACATAACCGTCTGCATCCTTCACGGATGCGTAGCTGAGGGGATCTACGGTTCTAGTATCATCGATTTGACCGAGAGCCCACGCAGCCATCTCTCGAACATCGCTATTCTCATCATATCTTAATGCTTCAATAAGGGGATCAACTGCGCTGGCATCGGCCAATTTGCCAAGAGCTTCGGCAGCTTTCAACCGAACCCCAGCGTCCTTATCCTTCAGCGAATTGATGAGATTGCCAAGCTCACCATTCGCGCTGGTCTCTGAGCCAGAGCTGACATTTTGAATGGTTGACCTTGCCTCATCTTCGGTCACGGACTTGGTCGGCATCTTTTCCGCGATAAGATATACGTGCTTGGTGCATGTCTCTATAATCTCCTGCGGCCATGAGTTGACATCATATCCGGGCTTTGTTGCGGTGAACTGCCAACTTCCAGGTGGGCCTGTGATAATTACAAATCCATTCGCATCAGTCGTCTGAGTGATGCTGTTACCTGTTGCATCCTGACTCGTCACCTCCGCTCCAGAGAGCACTGGCCCATCCGCGTTTCCTTCGTGGACGTAAAGAGTGAGGGTAACTGGCAGGGGTATCACTTGCACCTCCGCAGGCTCGAAACTGCTCGGCTGCCCATCGGTGTTGGAGTTCCTCTCGTCGTTCCAGTTGCCCGCATTATCGACCACATGCACCCCGTACCAGTACTTGCCCGGAGCAGGAGGTGAATCCGTGAACGAGCCGGAGACGGGGCCAGTCTCGCTAGCGAGCGTGTTTGGCGGCTTGATCTCCTGCCAATCGCTCGACTCATCCTTGCGCCACAGCTCAACCTGCTTCAGACCTGAGCCGCCATTATCCGAAACAGTATACTCAATCTCAAAGGATTCCCCAAGCGATCGTGTAGTGGGAAATGCCACACTGAAGTCTTCGACCTTGGGCAAGAAATCGAATTGTGCTGCTTGGTTAGAATCCTGAGTAGTAGTGGCGCTATCCACGCCAGAATAATCGGATGACGCATCCGAATTTTGTTCATGTTGCGGATCTAAAACCGTCCCATCTGGAGCCACTGGCTCTATCAATCCAATATTGTTCATTAATTCTTGTTGAAAGGTGTGGCAACTTCTGAATAAGATTTCCCAATCTCCTTTGTAGTTATTAACAAAATTGTGAATCTTATCTAAAACCTGCTCGTCCGATAGAGTGTTCGTCAATACAGGATGATATTCCCAATCTGCAGAAGCCTCTCCATTTGCAACTGCAATTGCAACTGGATCTTGGTTATCCTTACGTCCAGCGTTTAGCACACCTAGGACGCCCGCAATTGCAAGAAATTCCTTTTCAAAAGGAAGGTTAAGGCCCGTTTTTAAAGACGTAGGGAACCAACCATAGCTCTCTATTAGCTTTCCATCTTATATCATAGATTTCAATCCAATAATGACCAGTGCCACCAAGATCTGGTTCAATTCCCTTGATGGATATCCAATCGAGT
Organism: Methanotrichaceae archaeon; assembly: GCA_963847095.1. GTDB lineage: Archaea > Halobacteriota > Methanosarcinia > Methanotrichales > Methanotrichaceae > CAWJYS01. Next base: position 366,870 of record CAWJYS010000005.1, read on the forward strand.
GTCCTAACGCTAGTATCACCTGTATTCCCGGCACCTTCCGACGTAATAATGCATGAAATTGATATTATCAGAAGTAACATGAATGCTAAAGACCGTATTCGCAGGACCATATTCGTCATCCTTCCTGTGTTCTAGATTCCTGGCTATCCCCCTCAGCCAGTCTCCCAAGATCTTCGCGATTATTTGTAGCTTTTGGACAGCAGCTCCACAGACTCAAGTACTCTTGCTACTTTCCCCTCCGCCCCTTTTTCAGAAAGGCGCGCCGCCCCTCGGCCCCAGCCCGCCAGTGCTCTCTTTCCGCAGCCAGGGCCGGATTCATTTCATGAACATACCCGCAGCTCCTGCACCGGCCATCAGCGACGTTCAACTCCCGAGCAGCAGTTGCCAGGGGAGCGGACGAGGAGCCCACCTTCGCGACCGGGAGACGCCTTGCTTCGTGCCCGGTCCCTCTCGCACGCGTGTAAGCGGTGACTGGCCTTGTACAGCTTCTTGCAGGCTGCGGCCCGGCCCATGAGCAACGCGATCGCTAAGGCGCCGGCGTCCTGCCAAGACCGACGAACGCGGCTTGATCTACCCTTTTCTTGAACCGATTCTTGCGGAAGCCTGATATATTTAACAAGGCTTATTCAACTTTTGTGTAAATATTTCAATGAGGCTAGCGTTTGAGAGTCTGAGCTGTCATTAAGCTTGTAGAAGAGGACGGATGGTTCCTTGATAGAACAAGAGGTAGTCACAGGCAATATAAGCACCATTTTAAGAAAGGACTGGTGACAATCTCAGGGAAACTGGATGATGAAGTGCCAAGGGGTACTTTGAACAGCATATTAAAGCAAAGTGGTCTTAAGGAGATCGAGAAAGATGACTGAGTATCTGATCATCATCGAAAAGGCTGAACATAACTATGCAGCCTACTGCCCAGATTTGCCAGGTGTCATAGCTACTGGCGAAACGAAAGAGGAAACGCTGGAGCTTATGAAGGAGGCAATAGAGTTCCACCTTGAAGGGATGAAAGCCGAATGCCTCATCATACCTGAGCCGACGACGACGGCCGCCTCTGTGGAAGTGAGCGTGTGAAAGGCGACGGCCCGGCCTGTGGACGAGAACTGTTGCCCTCATGCAAGGTCGCCAGGATTTGGAAGGAACGACCAAAGTCAGCCAGGCGTCCTCGCCACAGTATCCGATGAAATGCTTAAGGTGTGGCCAAAGAGTTGCCTATCCTGACGTCTAAAGCATCTGCACGTTGCCTTTTTCCTTTGCCGCCAAATACATTTTTTTATCCAGAGTCAGAAGCAGCACATTTTCCTGCTCCGCTGCTGGCAGGAAGAGGGAATCATCATATGCGTCGTTCCTATGAAGGAGTTTATTTTTCAATGCATCAACCGCGTAACTCCTAATAGTATGAACAATGTTGTTCATTGTGCAGGGAGTCGGACATGAATCTACCCGAGAAAGACGTGGATCGTTTCTTCAAGCTCTATCATGGTCTGTTATTTTATATCAATAAAAAATACAATATCATAAAGTCATTGAAAAACCCTGATGATATTTTTGGAGCCCCCTTTAGCGATATAGTGGAACTCAAAGAGAAGCTATACGCCGATACTGAGATGATAGATACTTTCGTCAAAGAAAATCCATTGGAGTTTTCGTCACAAGATCTGGATATCATCCGTAGCTGGAAGAATTTTGTTACGGGTAAATTCATGATCATGAACTACAAGAAGAATTATACTGTATTTCTTGAACTAACTGATCCCCCAAAGGCTTACGGAGTACTGGGTCTGCGTTCTTCTTTTCAGGAGATGTTAGGACCTAATCTGCCCGTGTCGGTTGAACTGACGCTGCTGCCATATGAGGATAAAATCACTTATGATGGGACCCTTCTCTCCAACAGAGTGATTTTTGGCGCCAATATACGAAGAGATTTCAAACTTCTTCTTAATCAGGCCAAAGGGCTGTACGGGATCATAACCCAGCTTCCTTTCCAGCCGGAAAAGCCTGAACCTACTGATCTCGAAAAACTGAAAATATACTTAAAAAACAAAGACAGCAGGGACGCATACTACTCTGAGATTTTGGATCTGATAAGTAAAAATCCTGAGTTGATGGTATACTATTCACAAGCCATGGGCAAGGTTGAAGCTCAGACCTTGAAAAGAAAACTTAAGGACGCTGGTGTGAAGAGAGGCTGGTTTGCCATACTTGATAACATAATCATAGCAGGCGGAAGATCAAAAGGCGAAGTTGAAAGCATTCTGGGTGAGATACTGGATGAGGCTAAGAGAAAACATGTTTATATATTTGATTTAAAATAATTACACAGAAGAATGTATGCCAAAAAAATTTATCGGTAGTCGAAAAGCTCGTTTAGGGTTATATCCTAAGGGATCTTATTGTGGTTTTCCGGAGAAAGCCACCTCAAACCTGGGAGCAGATATCGCTTTCGGTCGTTGGGTCTCGCACCAGAAGAGCGTTTGCTGTGATCATTACAGCTATGGCCGTGAAGGCCACAATGGCCCCATTCACGCCGTACATATCCGCGGTCAGTCCCGCGATCAGGGGCCCAATGACCACGCCTGTCATGCGAGCGGTGTTGAATATGCCGAAGATCTCGCCACGGCGGGAGGCACAGGTGGTATCGGCGATGAGCGCAGCTGCAGCTGGGTTTCCGATGCCAAGGCTTGTTCCAAGCGCGGCCAATAGCAAGAGTGCCTGAAGCAGACTTCCAGCGAATATCAGCAGTCCAAAGGAGATGGTCCCCAAAAGACAGCTCAGGACGATAAGCCGCTTTCTTCTCCCCCTGTCGGCCTGCCTTCCGAAGTAGATGTTGGATAGGGCCATGGTTCCGCCGTAGACCAGATAGAGCAGCCCAACTTCCGTCGTAGATAGGCCGAGGCCTGAGGCGTAGCTCGGAAGCATCGTGAAATTGAACCCACCCACTATGCCCATCCAGAGGACGACGCCGCAGCAGGCAAGGAAAGTTGTCCCGTATCCCGGCAGTATGAGCCCTTCTTTTATTCCGGCGATTGCAGTCTCAGATAGAACCGTTCGTCTCTCTGGCTCCTTTACTTTGATTAATACTATCAGGATCGAAGCCAGCCCAAGCAGAGCCCAGAAGTAGAAGGGCGCCTCCAGGCCGAAGAGGTCGTAGAGCATGCCGCCGATGAGCGGCCCTAAGGCCAGGGCAGAGTAGAAGGACGCGTTGTACCAGCCCATGGCAGCGCCCCTGCTCTGGCTGTCGGCCTGTTCTATTATCAATGCCATGGCTAAAGGCCAGACAGCTGATGCCCCGACTCCTCCAAGCATCCTTATGGGTATGAGAAGATAGGCGCTGGTGGCGTAGATGTACAGAGGAGGCATGATGGTGAAGGTGATGAGCCCAAGGATGATCAGGCCTTTTCTGCCTATGCGATCCGATAGCCTGCCGATGGGTATCTGCGTGATCAGCTGGACGGCTCCGTAGATGGAGACTATGATGCCAAGCATTGTGTAGGAGGCGCCGAGGTCGATGACGTAGAGAGGAAAGATGGGGGCTACGAGGGAGAACCCCAGGACTGCCACGAATACTGATAGGTACAGCGGGGCTAAAGCATTGCCCTTGTTCAGGATAACAAATCGCCACACTCTAGAACTTCAGCTCCATGCCCAGAATGGTCTGGGTGTAAGTGACTCCGTTGATCTCCCTGATGTTTAGCACGGCCCGGTTGAGGTCGGATATGCTCTCAACATCAGCTATGGCGATGAAATCCCTTTCGCCGTAAACGGGAACCACTTCCCGAATTCCCCTGATCTTCTCCAGAGCATCGTGAACCGACTTCTCAGTCCCCGGCTCTACGTTGATCATGATGAATCCTTTCAACCAGACCACCTCGAGAATTCTAGAATATCCCAATTGCGATACTGTTTAGCAATACTCATTACTATTCTTTTCCTTCGAGATTAGCCCTTTGCTCACATATCCCTTTGGAGGATCATACTCTTCAGGACCTCCATCTCCTCCTCGAAGCGCTCCAGGGGGTGATCTTCATGGCTTCAAACAGGCACCCAGGGCTTCCTCGGGTCTGCCAAGGCCCACGAGCACTGTGGCCATGGCCTCCATATCGAGTGCATCACCGCTAGCCCTCGCTGCAGCCGTCATAGCACTCCAGAGCCTCTTCAAGCTGACCCTGGCTTCTTAACACAAAGCCTTTGTTTCTCAGGGCGTCCAGGTTCTGGGGCTCTATGGCTAGCGCTCGGTTATAGGACTCTATGGCCTCGTCGGCTCTGCCCAGCCGGAAGAGGGCCACGCCCCGGTTGTTCCAGGCCTCGGAGATCTCGGGGTTCATGCCAAGTACCCTATCAAAGATCTCCAGCGCCTCGTCGTACTGCATGCGCCTTACGTTGTCCATGCCCTTGTGGATCAGCACCTTCTCTTTGGTGTTCATAATTCCTCACATATACCCCTGGATGTGGGTGGACTCGCCTGCCTGCGCCACTGCACCAGCACCAGCAGCTTCAGCCGGTCCGGGCTTCTTTATCTCGCCAAAAAGCCTTCTCATAGTCCTTTATGTGGCCGCTTAGCCAGTTGGCCAGCTCCTTGGCAGCCAGAGGCGACAGTATGATCTCAGCCTCGATCTTTCTCTCCATGACGGTTATGTTCTTGCCGCCCTCCACCAGGGCTCTGGGCGAGTCGTTGTAGAAGGCTATCCTGAAATCGTAAGGGCTGTGGCCGCCAATAGCCCCAATCGCGTAGATCTGCCGAAATTCCGGGCTCCTGATGATCTCCAATGGACACTTCCATGTCTGCGACTTAATGGTTCTAAGCTTAAAATAGGTGGTGATCTTCCGGCGATTCCAGCCGCCTCCATAACCTGCCTGAGCCATCGAAATGTATTTAGATGACCTCGCTACTTGTGGTGGCGATACTATGATTGGGGTCTTAGGGTTAGAAGATGGCACAAGGCTAGAAGGTCGCGGTTTTGGTGCGCCAGGCGTGGTTTCCGGAGAGCTGGTCTTCACCACCATTATGTCAGGTTATGAGGAGGCACTTACAGATCCCTCTTACCACGGGCAAATGCTGATGTTCACCTACCCCCTGCAGGGCAACTACGGGGTTTCGGGAGAGAACTTCCAGTCGGATCAGATGTGGCCCAAGGCCATGGTCTGCAGGGAGGTCTGGGACCGGCCCACTCACTACAAAAGCGCAGAACGCTGGACCAGTTCCTTGTGGACGAGGGCAAGCCCGGTATATGCGGAGTGGATACCAGGATGCTCACCCTCAAAGTAAGAAACCAGGGCGTAATGAGGGCTACTCTCGCCGTTGGCGACAAGAATGATGTATCGAATTTAGACGTAGTGGAAATGGCCCGATCTCTCCCGTCCATATCCGACCAGGACCTCCTGGGAGACGTGACCTGCAAAGGCCCCTATCACATAAGAGGAAAAGGTCCCAGGATCACCATGATCGACCTTGGAATCAAGAGGCACATATTGAACAGCCTCTCAGCCAGGGGTTTTGATATCCAGGTCCTTCCTGCTCACTCCAGCATCTCAGAGATCGAGGCCACGAAGCCTGACTGCCTCTTCTTCTCTAACGGCCCCGGAGACCCGGAGAGAGCCTATGCGGCAATCGACGCTGTGAAGCACTTCGCAGGCGAGATCCCGGTCTTTGGAATATGCCTGGGCCACCAGATCATCTCCCTGGCCATGGGGGCCCAGACGTTCAAGCTCAAGTTCGGCCACCACGGAGGCAACCAGCCCGTGAAAGACCTGTAGAGAGGCATAGTGTACATCACATCTCAAAATCACAACTTCGCCGTCGTTCCCGGCTCAGAAGAGGGAACGGGCCTTGAGATCACCCAGCTCAACGCCAACGACGGGACGGTGGAGGGGATAAAGAGCGACGAGCTAGACATCCTTGCTGTCCAGTACCACCCCGAGGCCCACCCCGGCCCCCTCTGTACCGAAGACCCCTTCTTCAGCTCAGTTCTGAAGATGATGAAGCAGAAGGTTCCGGCCCAAAGGAGGTGCTAGAGATGCCCAAGCGCACTGATATCCACAAGGTTTTGCTCATAGGATCAGGGCCCATTCAGATCGGCCAGGCGGCAGAGTTCGACTTCTCCGGCTCCCAGGCCTGCAAGTCTCTTAGAGAGGAGGGAATCGAAGTCGTCCTCGTCAACTCCAACCCGGCGACGATCATGACCGACCCTGACATGGCCGATAAGATCTACATCGAGCCCCTGGTGCCTGATATTGTGGCCAAGATCATCGAGAAGGAACGGCCTGACGGAATCATAGCCGGCATCGGCGGCCAGACCGGCCTCAACATCACATCCGAGCTGGCGGAGATGGGCGTCCTGGAGAAGTTCAACGTAGAGGTTTTGGGAACTTCTGTTAGGTCCATCCAGGAAGCAGAGGACAGAGACCTCTTCAAGAAAGCCATGCAGCGCGTGGGCGAGCCCGTCCCGAGAAGCAAGGCGGTCAACTCACTGGAGGAGGCTTTACAGGTCATGGATGAGCTGGGCCTTCCTCTGGTTGTCCGGCCAGCCTACACCTTGGGCGGCTCAGGAGGAGGCATCGCCAAGACTCGCGAGGATCTCTTGAGGATTTGCGAGCTGGGGCTGAAAACGGTCACGCATCAGCCAGGTGCTTCTGGAGGAGAGCGTGGGCGGCTGGACGGAGGTGGAGTACGAGGTGATGAGGGACTCTAACGACACCTGCATCACCATCTGCAACATGGAGAACATGGACCCCATGGGCATCCATACCGGCGAGTCCATAGTGGCGACGCCCATACAGACCCTCTCCGACCAGGAGATCCAGATGCTCCGAAGCGCTGCCATAAACATCATCCGCGCGTTGCGGATCGAGGGCGGCTGCAACATTCAGTTCGCAGTCAAGAACGGCGAGTACAGGGTCATCGAGGTCAACCCCCGCGTCTCCCGTTCTTCGGCGCTGGCCTCAAAAGCCACGGGCTACCCCATCGCCCGCGTCACGGCCAAGATCGCCATAGGCATGACGCTGGATGAGATCAGGAACGATGTGACCAAAGAGACTCCCGCCTCCTTCGAGCCCACCGTAGACTATGTGGTGATCAAGATCCCCCGCTGGCCCTTCGACAAGTTCGTCAAGGCGGACAAGACCCTGACGACAGCCATGAAGTCCACAGGCGAGGTCATGGCCATTGGCCGTAGCTACGAGGAGGCCCTGATGAAGGCCGTGCGCTCCCTGGACATCGATAAGGACTTCGGCTATGCCGGAAAGTACACGACCTGGACCGATGAGGAGATCCAGGAGCTCCTCAAGACCCCCACCGATGAGCGGCTGTTCGCCATCTACCAGGCCCTGAAGCGCGGCATGAGCTGGAGGAGATCTCCCGGATCACCCGATCGAGCCTTACTTCCTCTACAGGATTCAGAACATCATCGCCATGGAGGACGATTGGTGCTAAACGGAGCTGAACCCCGATACCTTGCGAAAGTGCCAAGCGCATGGGGTTCACAGACGAGCAGATAGCCGGCTTACAGGCAAGAGCAGAGAAGAGATAACTGATTTGCAGGATAGCGCGGGGATAATTCCCACCTACAAGATGGTGGACACCTGTGCTGCCGAGTTCGCGGCCAAGACTCCCTACTATTACTCCACTTATGATACAGAGTGCGAGCTGCACCCATCGGACGAAAGAAGGTGCTGATCCTGGGATCGGGACCGATACAGGATCGGCCAGGGAATCGAGTTCGATTACTGCACCGTTCATGCCGTGCATGGCTCTCCGCGAGCAGGGCATCGAGGCCCATATCGTGAACAACAATCCGGAGACGGTCTCTACGGACTACGACACCTCAGACAAGCTCTTCTTCGAGCCCGTGACGCTGGAGGACGTCATGAACATCATCGAGAAGGAGCGGCCCTACGGAGTGCTGGTGCAGTTCGGAGGCCAGACGGCCATAAACCTGGCCATACCTCTGGAGAAGGAGATCGCCCGCATGGGCCTGAATACCAAGATCCTGGGCACAACGCCGGACAGCATCGACCTGGCCGAGGACCGGGAGAGGTTCAACATGCTGATGCAGGAGCTGAATATACCCCAGCCCAACGCAGGCATCGCCTTCTCTCCCGGATGAGGCCAAGGCGGTAGCAGCCAGGATCGGCTATCCGGTTATGGTGCGGCCAAGCTACGTCCTGGGCGGCCGGGCCATGGAGATCGTCTACGATGAGGCCGGCCTGGAGGTCTACATGCGGGAGGCGGTGCGGGTCTAGCCACGAGCATCCCGTGCTCATAGACGACTTCCTGCAGAACGCCGTGGAGATCGATGTGGACGCCGTATGCGACGGCACTGATGTGCTCATAGGCGCCATCATGGAGCACATCGAGGAGGCGGGGATCCACTCGGGCGACAGCGCCTGCATGATTCCGCCCCAGACCTTGCCCGGAGTGGTCCTGGAGGTCGTGCGGGACTATGTGCGAAGGATTGCCCTGGCGACTGGGTGTGAAGGGAATCGTCAACCTGCAGATGGCCTACAAGGATGGCACAGTTTACGTCCTGGAGGCCAATCCCCGCTCCAGCCGCACCATCCCCTTCGTCTCCAAGGCCGTTGGCCTGCCGCTGGCCAAGATCGCTGCCAATGTGATGATCGGGCAATCGCTGAAGGAGCAGGGCCACACCAAGGAGCCAAAGACGCCCTACGTCTCGGTCAAAGAGGTTCTGCTGCCCTTCGACAAGCTTCCCGGGCGCAGACGTCCTGCTGGGGCCGGAGATGAGGTCCACGGGCGAGGTCATGGGCATAGACTACAACCTGGGACTGGCCTTCTTCAAGGCGGAGCTCTCCGCGGACAACACGCTTCCTCTGGAGGGTGTGGTCTTCATCTCCGTGAAAGACGAGGACAAGGCTGCCGTGGCCGTAGCTGCCAAAAAGCTCAGCGACGCGGGTCTGAAGATCATCGCCACGGACAACACTGCCGAGTACCTGAAGAGATCGGGCATTACCGTGCAGAAGGTAAACAAGATCTTCAATGGGAGTCCCAATGTCCTGGACTACATGAAACGCGGCGAGGTCAAGCTGATCATAAACACGCCCACGACCAAGCAGTCGGTGAAGGACGGCTATCAGATCAGGCGCAGTGCCGTGGACTACCACGTCCCTTACATCACCACGGTGCAGGCAGCCCAGGCGGCAGCAGACGCCATCCTCATGGCCAAGAAGGACAGGATAACCATAAAGGCCCTGGACGAGTATCATAAGGAGGTCCTCTACACCTGAAAAAGGCTCCCGGGCCAGGCCTGCGGGGTTCACCCCGGCCCAGACCGAAGCCTTTATCTCTGAGAAGATGCAGGGAAGGTGCTTGCGGGCCCGTGGTCTAGCTGGTTATGACGTCGCCTTGACATGGCGGAGGTCATGCGTTCGAATCGCGTCGGGCCCACTTCTTGCCCAAGTAGCTCAGTTGGGAGAGCGTCAGACTGAAGATCTGAATGTCCCCGGTTCGAGTCCGGGTTTGGGCATTTCTTTACCAGTAAGAATTGGGATTTTTGCCTGTAATCAAAAGCATTGCCATTTCGATACTTTAAAAACAAATTTGATTGTGTCTATTACATTTTGTATGAGGCCAAGGCTCGAAGATTATCTTAATAGAAAAGAAATGACACTCGGTTTGTTAGTAAGTGCAACAATCCGTTGTTCAGATCCTATACAATGCCCCGATCCAAACTGCAAAATATGTGCAAATGCTGGAATTAAAACACGTTGGGATCAAAAGGAGGATTAAGGCCGCCCTGGGGCGGATGGGACGAAGTAGTGAAGGGTTCACTACACAACCATTCTACAACGAAACTTATTTCTCCTCTAAAAGAGGGTATGGTATCATGGCTGCAGCGAAAGGTGAGACAGTTGTAGGGCAATATTACGACCCCTCCAAGAACCAACTGCCTTATGGTGGGGCCACCGATATATATGGTCGAATAGTCTGGGCCGTCTCCAAAGAAGAACACGATAAGATGATGGTCAGGATCAACAGGCTATTTCCAGAGTAATGATCCGGGTAGCCGTTGATTCGGATATCTTCTTCTTTTCAATCTCCTCAGATCACAGGATTCTTAAAAAGAGAAATATAAATCCCACTGAAATTAAGAATTTATTACAGCATCTCAGCAGTCATACGGGAAAGTTTCAGCTTTTTGCCCCCATTTCCGTTCTCGGAGAGAGCGTTACTCTCTGCTTGGAAGGGGAAAGAAAGGGTAGAGCCCATAACATCAGAGAGCTTCATGACTTGATCTCCTTTTGGGGTAGCTTGAATATCACAATTCTTCACCCTAACGCAGCCGTGGCCACGATATGCTATAGATTGAATACAAAATATAAAGACGAACGAATGACGCCACAGGACATAGTCCATGTGGGTTATGCTCTGGCTTATGACATGAATTATTTGGTCACTACAGATAAAACTATGCAGAAGTTCAAGCTTCCGGAAGGTTCAGGGCTTGAAATTATCGCGCCTGCTCAGTTGAAGATAGTCCTGGATGGCAATTAGATCCCAAACTATCAACATCACTTGTTTTTTGCTTTTCATTCTTGTGCAGTTCTAATTTTTATAAAAATAATTAAAACGCTGGCATCTTCCCGCCCTTGGCAAACGCCTCCATCGCCTCTTGCCCCCTCTTTAATGCCTGAAGAGCACTGCCCTTGTTGTTCCATGCATCCTTATTTTCGGGCTCGAGCTGTGTCACCCTGTCGAAGCACTCCAGGGCCCCTTCATAGTCCTTTGCATCCAGGAGCATCAGGCCCCTCTCGTTCCAGGCTTCTGCATAGTCTGGGTCCATCTTCACAGCCTGGTCGAAGGCTGCGGCTGCCGCATTGTAGTCCCCCAACTGCTCCAGCACCCGTCCCTGATGGAACCAGGCCTTGGCCAGGGATGAATCAAGCTCCGTCGCTCTGGCAAACGATTCAAGGGACTCGTCGTACCTCTCCATCTTCTCCAGGATCAGGCCCCGGTTATACCAGGCGTGGGCATAGTTGGGATCTATCTCAAGTGCTCTATCCAGGGACTCGATCCCCTCCTCGGGCTCGCCCATGGCTCCTGCCTGGATGAGGCCTTTATCGTTCCAGGCCTTTGCGTTGGAGCTGTCTATGGCTATCACCTGGTCGAAGCACTCAACAGCCTCGCTGTACCTCTTCATCTTGAGGAGGATGTTGGCCTTGGTGTTCCAGCCGTTGACATCGCTGGAGTTTAGCTCCAGGTAATTGTCTATGTCGTCCAGAGCAAAGGAATAGGAGCCGTTGGAATAATCACTGGCAGTTTGACCTAGCCAGTATGCTGCATCCTGGCCTCCTGCCGTCCAGGCCAGGCTGAGCGCCAGTATGAGAAGCGCCAAGTACTTCATGCTTTCTCATGTATTATTGAAAGTGGATATACCTTGCGGTTGACCATCCCCGATGACGGCAGGCCTGACTGAACGTGAGATGAAGTGGAAATTAAAGAGCATCAAACGAAATATTCTACGTCTTTTATGATTGGGGTGGAATGTTAATAGTGATAGTGATGGCGATAGGTGGCGATAGTACCTCTTCAATTTGATTAGGCCTCATTTTTGCTAATAGACGTGCTGCCGATTTTTTTTAAACCACAAAGCGCACAAAGGTCACAAAGAACGCACAAAGAAGAACTAAAAGAATAGTAATGATGGTAGTTAGCGATAGTAATGATAGCTGTATCATCGCTATCGCCGATGTATTTCTCAGAGCGTTACCTTTTCCGCCTCTTCAGGAGTATAGTCCTTATGAACTATGGCGCAGAGCTTTCTCACCAGCAGCGTTGGGTTCTCTGCCTGGAAGATGTTTCTGCCGAAGGCCACTCCTGCTCCTCCCACGCCTATGGCATCGTAGACCATCTGCAAGAGATCCCTCTCAGTATCCATCTTGGGGCCGCCGGCTATCACCACTGGAACTTTGCAGCCTCTGACAACTTCGCTGAATGTCTCGGGAGAGCCTGTGTAGTTGGTCTTGACGATGTCCGCTCCCAGCTCTGAGCCGATGCGGGCGGCAAGCTTTACGTACTCCACTCCGTGCTCCGACTTGACCTTCTGTCCCCGGGGGTACATCATGGCGAGCAGTGGAATGCCCCAGAGGTCGCATGTCCTGGCTGTCCTGCCCAGGTCTTTGAGCATCTCTGCCTCATCTTCGGCCCCTACATTTACATGAATGCTCACAGCATCGGCGCCTACACGTATGGCATCCTCTACCTCTGTGACCAGAACCTTGTGGTTGGGATCGGGACCCAGAGATGTGGATGCAGATAGGTGAATGATCAGGCCGACATCCCTGCCGTATCCCCGATGCCCGTACATAGGCAGTCCCATGTGCCCCAGGACGGCGTTGGCGCCGCCTTCAGCCACCTTATCAACGGTATCGGGCATATCTATCAGCCCTTCTATGGGACCTACGGATATTCCGTGATCCATGGGAACTATGACCGCCCTGTGGGTCTTTCGATCCAGGATGCGCTCTAATCTGATCGCCTTTCCGATCTTGCTCATGGGCGAAAGCATGCAAATCATAGAATTAAAGTTAATGGTCGATGGGCCAAACATTCTGGACAATAAAATTCATTGTCTGTCAGATGCCTCCAATCCTCATGATATATTTTTTGGGGATGGCTTGCTAGGAATGCTTTTGCTATTTTGGCCTTCTGGGTTCTATCTATGAGGTGACGTATTTTAGACTCATCGAGCTTTCAACACAATAGCGTCCTATTATCTCTTAGTTCTGCTTATTCGATTAATGTGTCAACGCAATGCGAAAAGTTTTAATAAGATTAAAAGGGTCAAAAGAGCAAACGAGAAACAACCGATCTCTGGGGAGGGATTAATAACATCATGCAATTAGACCGCAGTAGCTTAATCGTATTTTTGTTTGTGGCGCTTTTTATAATTGTGCCTGTAAATGCCCTGAATTTGGGAGTCCACAGCGATGTCGGCTCTGCTACCAAGGAGATAGCAGCGGGCGACCAGACGACCTATTCTGGAAAGACAGTAGTAGGCCAAGAGGCTATACTAGATAGCTGGGAAGCAAGCGGCCCTGATGAGAAGTCCATTAAGAGCCGTGTGAGCTCTGGCAGCAACGCCAACTCAATCTCTGTAGACAGCTCGGGGCCCATGTCAGCCTCGGTCACAAGCGTGGCCTCTTCTGATGCCGTCATCTCCTGCCTCGATGGTAAGATGGCTGGGGATACTGCTTTGTTGAAGATGGCATCGGAATCCAAAGGCAATGATCAGTATCTGACAGCTGGCTTCTCGGGTGAAGTCTCGGAGGATAAGACTGGCCTGGATGCATCTCTGACAATGGTTGCAGCTGGCAGCTCGGGAATAGACGGGGACCTCTCTTTGCTGGGCGTTGACGGCCTGGGCGATGGCATACAGGGAGATACATACATGGAGCTAAATGGCCTTTATGTCAAGCCTGATGGAAGTGGCCTGGGGCAGTTTGGAGCGGCCTTAGTCAATGTGGATAAGAATGCTGCTGGTAAGGTCTCGAAGGCAACAATCGTTGACGGGACATACAATAACTATGATGATCCCAGCGCCTGGGTTGCTGCAGGATGGCGGTGGCAGGATAATCCGAATATCCAGTTCTACCTGAGGTCCGACAGAAATCTGGCTAATGAAAAGCTAACAGCCGCCCAGGCAACAGCGGCCATATCTGCAGCTGCGGAGGCCTGGGATGATAAGACCTCTCAGGAGCTATTCAAGAACGGCATAATTGTCTCTACATCAGCTGCCGCTGACAAATACGACAAAAAGAACGTGCACGCCTGGAAGCCGATATCCGGAGCTCTGGCCTACTCCGGACCTATTACTACAATACTCTGTTCGTCCAAGGAGCAGATAAGAAGTTGTACAAGAAGGCAGTGGAGTCGGATGTCTGCTACAACACCGCTTATTCCTGGACTACGAACCCCACCAATTCAGCTCTATACCCGGCAACCAATACGTTCTATCTGCAGACCGTTGCTGAGCATGAGCTGGGGCACACCATCGGCCTTGGAGATACCTATCTGCATCCGCTCTACAAGTACGATCTGGCCCAGATAATGGGATACTACAACGACATCAACGACCTTAATGGGGACCGCAAGGTGGATCTTGGGACGGGCGACATAAACGGAGCCAGGGCGCTTTACGGGCTGTAAGACGATGAGGATCTGCCAGAGTGGCACTCCTCTTCATCTTTAATTTTTGGGGCAATGCTTCTTCAAGGCCAATTCGTTTATCCTTTCCCGACCGTCTCCTTTAATACTATCGAGATCCATCAATAGCAGGGGAAATATCATGAAGAGGTTAGCTATTCTGTTAATTTTCATAATCTTCGCCGTACTTTCTGCCAGCACGGCTGAGGAAGACACCCCTACCTTAAGCGTAGTGGGTGAGGGAATGGTGACTGTGCCGGCAGATATGGTGATGATCTCAGCAACCGTTGAGAGCAACAACGAGAACTCCACATTGGCGCAGGCCGAGAACCAGGAGCAGCTAGACAGGACGAAGGAGGCCCTTATGGCTGTGGGTGTAAAGCCAGAAGAGATCATGTCAGGCAAATCCAGCGGCTTCATGAGCTTCCAGTCTAACAGCCGAGTCTGCAGGACGGTCAATAATACAACCATATGCGACGTGGTATCCTCGAACGCCACGACTCTGTCCAGTTCCCTGACGCTTCAGCTCAAGACCAAAGATGATTCCAGGATAAACCAGGTCCTGGAGGCAGCTAGGTCCGCGGGCGCAAGCGCAGCCGTTATTGGATACAGTCTGAGCGATACCAGCTCCGCCGTGGCCGATGCTCGCAAGAAGGCGGTAGAGGATGCCAGGTCCAACGCCCAGGGGGTGGCAGAGGCGGCAGGAGTGCGTCTGGGAGATGTAGTAGACATAAAGGAGTATGCCTACCCTGGAATAATGGCGGCCCAGTCCTTTGGGTCCTCCAGCCAGCCGGGAATGGTGGACGTGTCCACCTATGTGATGGTGACCTACGAGATAATGGACTAAAATACATCGGGTCATCCTCTTTTTATTTATTCAACTCTGCCATAATCTTTAAGAACGTTCAAAGGGCTTCTATATAGGGGATATTATGAAAAGATCCGAGATTATGCTTCTGGGGCTGATGCTCTTAATGGCATCGGTCCTTCCTGCATTTGCACAGGATAACGAGGATAACGAGAACATATCCAAGCTGATCGTGCAGGGCGAGGGCAAGGTCTTCGCAGCTCCTGACATGGTCACAATAGTTCTGGGTGTGGAGACCCGTAACGCCAGCGCTGCCGGAGCGGTGGCAGAGAACGCGATGCTGATGAGCAACACCACAAATGCCCTCCTGGAGGCGGGTATAGAGGAGAAAGACATCCAGACCAGCACATACAGCCTGACCACTATGCCTGAAGAGGAGCCTACAGCAGAGGCAGGCCGTGCGAAGGAGACAAAGCCGCCTGAGTTCATAGCCACCAACCGAGTGACTGTCAGGCTTAACAATACCGAAGATGTGGGCAAAGTTCTGGATGCTGCTGTTGCAGCCGGCTCCAATAACATTCAAAGCATAAGCTTCGACTTAAGAGACCCCTCACCTGAGAAGGATAGGGCTCTGACCATGGCCATTGAGGATGCTTCTCGCAAGGCAGGGGTAGCGGCATCCGCTGCGGGAGTAGAGCTTGGACGAATCCTGGAGATATCTGAGGGCTACAGCTTCGTATCTGCGAGGAGCGAGGCAGCCTTTGCGCTTGCCGCTCCCACAACGCCCATTTCGCCCGGCGAGATGGAAGTGACGGCCAGCGTCACCATGACCTACGAGATATCCTAGCCTTTTGTGGCAGGATCTCTTCACTATTTTTATTTGCTTCCAATTAGCAATACATCGGTTCCGGTGGTTCACCCTGCTTAGAAACCTGCCCCTCGCCGAAGATCTCCTGGAACTTCCAGACAACGTACAGCTCGCATTTGAGGTTCTCCCTCAGGGCTTCCATGAGCTTGTTCTTGGTCAAGCCGTCGTAGTAGATCTCACGGGAGAAGCGTATGCTCTCCAGATCTCCTCCCGGCGGCTCCATCTCGAAGCTCGACTCCTGGAAGAGCAACGCGTAGCGCATCTCCCAGAGAAGCCGCTCCTTCGTTTTTGGAGGCATTGCATGCAGCGCCTTTTTATGCATATCAGCCAGTCTAATTCTGCTGAATACTATCACTACGTCCTCGCGGCCCTTGGGCTGGATGACGTTTACGTGCCTCCCAGACCGGGCAGGGAATTCCGCAGCCAGGTGGAAGGAGAGGTTCTCGTCCTGGACTCTCTCCTTGAAGAGCCCTTCCTGCGATAGCCATGCGATTATTTTATTGCAGGTCTCCTCGATCTCAACAGACGACATTTTGCTCCTCCTAGTGGCATTGACGGCTGTGCTACATGCTACATATTTGTGCGATAGGCTGCAAAGAAAATTGGAAAAGCCGGCAGCATCACTTCAGGATCTCGTGCAGCTGGAACTGGTGGGGCCCTAGCTTGCCTCCGAAGTTGGCAGCGGTGATCTTGACGACGCCGGGAACCGTGCAGGCAGCCTTTATTCCCGCCCTCATGGACTGCTCTATGGCCTCGCGGCTGATGCCGTTTATCACTATCTCGTAGCCCGCCTTGACCTCTTCTGGCAGGGCGCATGTTCCATCCTCTCTTAGAGAGGGGCAATAGGCAACGTTGGTCGATGCCTTGAGGAACTTGTACTTCGAGCCCACCTTGGAACCGCTGGCCACAACTCCGCCGGGGAAGGGCGTGATCGTGCCCTTGAGCTTGCCGATCTCGTCCACAGCTACCTCAGCTGCCGTGAGCGCCGCCGCCTGGTTGTCCGCCAGGATGTAGAAGTTGCCGCCTGCAATGCCCTCCACTGCACCTATGTTCTCCTCAATCATGAAGTCGCCGGACATGATTGGGATCTTCCAGAACTTTCTGCCCAGATAGTCGAGCTGCTTTTGGTAGCCGTCTCCAAAGAAGCTTTGCTTTTTGCCGGTATCAAACTGCTTCTCGGCCTCGGGCAGGCCGTTGAAGACTGCAGTTGTGGGAGCCGTAAGAACGCACTGGCCGATGCGCCAGATGAGCGAGTTCTCCAGGTTCTTGTAGCCCATGTTGCAGATCTGAATGTACGTCCCCGGCCTTCCGTCAGGCGTCTCCCTCGCGCTGGCCACGTATTCGATTCCAGCTTCCGCGGGGCATCCTATAACCGAAGTTCCAAATCCCGTAGCTTCCCGGGCAGCCGCCACGGCCCAGCGCTCGCTTATGGCGGTTATCAGCACCCTTGCTATCTTTATGGGAAAGGCTTCAGCAAAGGTGTCGTCTATCTGCACACCATTGATCTCCATAAACATCCCTCACTTTGGATTGTAAACTGCCAGCTCAAAATCTCCTTCGGGCAGGGCAAAGGCCGCAGCCGAGCATACCGGCCTCTCGAAGGAGAGATCGAAGGCCGCTTTGGCTATCTCCTGGGCGCTCTTGCCCCCGATCTTCAGCGGCTCGAACTCGGTCTTCTCGTAGGTTGCAACCATGAACGCGTCGCCCTCTCGAAGCAAAAACTCCTTGCAGCGGATCTCATCCCTCTTTGCGATCCCCAGCCAGGCTCTGTCTCCTCGAACAGCTCCGGCCAGGCGGGGCGTATCCAGCTCATCCCTCTCGTATCCGTAGGCTACAAGGCTCAGTGCGACGGCGTCCAAGGGCTTTGCACCGTCCTGGATTTTCTCCATGATCATGTCAGCCTGCGTCCCGTTGGCAACTACGGCCACATCCCGGCCAGCGCGAATGCAGTTGTAGGCTATGTAGGGGTTCTTCGCCAGGTCCGATGCATCCAGGGGCGAGACCATCACGCTCTTGCCCCTGACCTCGGCTCTGCGGTTGGGAAAGGAGCGGGATGAGACCCTGTAGCCTACAAAGCTCCTTTCATCGCTTTTGCCTATTACTACTATCCGGCCAACGTACATCTTCAATCGACCAGATTGTACTTGGCTATGTTTGCGTCCGCGATAGACTGGATGTCCTTGATGGCATCCGTTCCATCGGGCTTCTTGAAGAGGTGCTTGTACCTGCCCTGGATCTTCAGGTACTCTTCAACAGGCTTTGGCCTCCTGATCTTCTTCACATCCACAAGCTCTCCGTCCACCCACTCCAGCAGAGGCCACAGGCCCGTCTCAACCGCCAGCCTGGCTATCTCCACTGTAGTTCCTGCCTCGAACGTCCAGCCCGTGATGCACGGCGCGTTTACCTGGATGTAGGAGGGCCCGTTGACCTCCAGGGATTTCTTCACCTTCTTTCTCAGGTCCACGGGATAGGCGACAGAGGCCGTTGCCACGTAAGGAACCTTGTGAGCCAGCGCGATGGCAGGCATGTCCTTCTTCGGCCTGGGGTTGCCTAAGCTTCGAACGCCTGCAGGCGTAGTAGTAGTATGCACGCAAAAGGGCGTTGAGCCGCTTCTCTGCACGCCCGTGTTCATGTAGGCCTCGTTGTCGTAGCAGACGTAGGTCATCTTGTGGCCCCTCTCGAACATTCCTGAGTTTGAGCCCATGCCTATGTCGAAGGTGCTTCCGTCTCCTCCGATCACCACCAAGTTAGTATCCTGGCAGCGGCGCTTGAGCATGACCTCCACTCCTGAAGCGACAGCCGCGGCATTCTCGAAGAGGGAGTGAACCCAAGGAACACACCAGGCGCTCTCCGGGAAGGGCGTGGTGGTGACCTCCAGGCAGCCTGTCGGCGAAACTACGATTGTATTGGGGCCGGCGGCATCCAGGACGAGCTTTATGGTCGTTGGCATAGCGCATCCCGCGCAGGCTCTGTGACCGGGTGCAAGTAAGTTCTGCATCTTGAAACCTCCTAGAGGATCTCCTTTCTCAGGTTGAGGAACTCGAACTCGGACTCAATTCCCTTGCTGGCGGCGGCTGCCTTCTCCACGATACTCCTTATGTCCTTGATCGTTATGTCGCGGCCTCCAAGGCCCGCGGCAAAGCCGATTATGGGCGTCCTGATGCTGCTGTTGTAGAAGGCGGATTTCAGGTCAGTGAGAAGTCCGGCTTCCATCCCTATAGATACGTCCTTCTCCACCACCGCAATGACATGGGCATCCTTCAGGGCCTTTCTTAAGGCCTGAACGGGGAACGGCCTGTAGCTTCTAACCTTGACCAGTCCGACTTTCTTGCCCTCGGCTCTCATCTGGTCGATGGCGTCCTTGATGGTTCCTATTACAGATCCCATGGTTACTATTACGATCTCAGCATCCTCGGATTGGTAGGTGTCTATCACCCCTCCGTAGTACCTTCCGAAGGTCTCCTGGAACTCTTTTGCAACCTGCTCTATCTTCGCCAGGGCGCGCTCTTGGGCCTCGAACTGCTGGTATCGAAACTCAGTGTAAGTCGTTGGATCAGCGAAGGACCCGAAGGTCTTCGGGTTAGCTGGGTCCAGTATGTCCGCGGGCTTAAAGGCCGGCAGGAATCCCAAGACTTTCTCCCTGTCCAGAAGCTCCACGGGCTCGTAGACGTGCGTCAGGATGAACCCGTCCATGCAGACCATGATGGGCGTCAGAATGTCGGGGTCTTCAGCTATCTTGTAGGCCTGAGGAGTGGCGTCCACTGCTTCCTGGACGTTCTCCGCGTAGATCTGCAGCCAGCCGACATCGCGTGCGCCGATGGAATCCTGCTGGTCGTTCCAAATGTTTAGCGGGGCTCCCAAGGCACGGTTGGCAACGGTCATGACAACGGGCATTCGCAGACCCGATACGTTGTAAAGGACCTCGTACATCAGCGCCAGGCCCTGGCTGGTAGTCGAGGAGTAGCACCTGGCTCCCATGGCGCTGGAGCCTACGAGGACGGAGAGCGCAGTGAACTCTGAGTCGACGGTCAGAAACTCGCTGTCCATCTCGCCGTCGGCCACCAGCTGTGATAGATGCTCCACTATGTGGGTCTGGGGCGTTATGGGGTAGGCTGAGACCACGTCTGGCGAGCAGCACATGACCGCGTGGGCAACAGCATAAGAACCTTCAACCACTTTCATCATTTACTTCTCCTCCAGGACCATCTTTATCGCTTTGCGCGGGCATTCGTTGGCGCAGATGCCGCAGCCCTTGCAGTAGTCCAGGTCAGGGGTAAAGAGGCCTTCAACCTGATGTATGCAGCTCTCGGGGCAGTAGATCTCGCAGAGGCTGCATTTGATGCATTCTTTCTGATCGACCACAGGGACGAAAGTCCGCCAGGCTCCTGTCTTGGTGGCTGCGGTAGATCCCGGCTCTACCAGTTTGCCAGCTTTTAGCTTTTGCATTAAGACACCCTCTCATATGCAGTCTTAATCGCAGCCAGGTTCTTCCTGCCAAGCTCTCCTTTGAAGCGCTCGGAGATGGCCTTGTTCAAGCTATCGAGGCCAACCTCCTTGGTAGCCCCGCAAAATGCGCCAAGCATTGTGGTGTTGACGATGGGCCTTCCCAGGACCTCCATGGCGATCTTGGTGGCGTCGATGGTAATTATCTCTGCCTTAGTGTCGAGGTTTAGCTTCTCCTTTGGCCTATCGGTGTTGATTATGATCTTTCCGTCGTCCTTAAGCCCGCTGGCGACGTTAACGACTTCCAGCAGCGTCACATCCTGCACGACGACGTAATCGGGCTCGTAGATCTGGCTCCTTATCCGAATAGGCCTGTCCGCAATCCTCGCAAAGGCCATGACGGGCGCTCCCCTGCGTTCTACGCCAAATGCCGGGAACGCCTGGGAGAACCTCTTATCTTCAAAAGCCGCAACGGCTATCAATTCGGCCGCAGTAACAGATCCCTGACCTCCACGACCGTGCAATCGAATCTCCTTCAACAGGCTGACCTCCTCTTCCCCGCCGAGAGGCTACGAGAAGATATATCTCTTTCGGAGCCGCGGCTTATATTGGATTTGAGGATAGAGTTCATATCGCTGGAGAATAAAAGCCTACTGTCTGAAGGATGGCCTATGGAGAACAAGAACGAACTGCTCTTCGCTGTAAGGGATGCTCGCAGGAACCTAAAAGACGACGTGGACTTTCGTGCAGCAGATATGCTGGCCGTCTTCGAGGGAATAGCTCCCTTCCTGGATAGGGAGACCATATTAGATATGAAATGCAAGGGATGTGACAGTTACTCCTGTTCCTACTTTCCATTATCTAACGACTTCTGGGCTGTGGAGAATCAGGACTACTGCCATGCCAAAAATCTGCCTCTGAAGCACTTAAGCGTCTTGAAGATGGCTGGCTGCACCGATTACTCCCAGGATGCCCAGAAGGAGCTTTCCGATCTGGTCAACTGCGTCCTGGAGGAGGATCTAAGACCTGCCTTTGTCGAACGGAGGCTCTACGATAGGAACCTCTTTGCAAGCTACAGCGTGGCCTTCCGGATGCAGAAGGACAACGGAAATGTCTGCATAGAGTTCGGACATAAGTCTGGCGAGGAATTTGTGGGAAGCGATATCAAGCTCCACTTCCTGAGGAGGCTTGACCCGGGGTTAGGGCCTGTCGCCTCTGAGAGGATAGCGGAGAGCATGAAGAGCAGGTCGGCCATGGTCGTGGAGGCCAGCCAGCAGACGAGAAGGATGCTGGACATAGACTATGTCCTGGAATGGATTGCCAAAAAGCGAAAGATGGATATAGTATATCTTTAGCTTTATTTTGGGTTTAACTGATAAACTAATAATTTAAAGGATGTTTTAAGCGATGGCGCAACAATTGGTGCCAGATACAAGCGTGGTTATCGATGGCAGGATCTCTGCAAAGATAAAGTCAGGAGAGCTGCTAGGGCGGAGAATTGTCATTCCCGAGGCGGTAGTGGCTGAGCTGGAAGCCCAGGCCAACCACGGGAGAGACATCGGCATAAAGGGCCTGGAGGAACTAAGAAGGCTCTCGGAGCTGGCCAAGGCTGGAAAGATCGAGCTTGAGTACGTGGGCGTCCGGCCTGACCTGGACCAGATAAAGCTGGCTGGAGGCGGGGAGATAGACGCCATGATCAGGGATGTGGCCCTGGAGCTGGGCGCATCCTTCCTGACCAGCGATTCGTTCAGTTCAAGGTGGCCGAGGCCATGGGACTGGACGTGGAGTACGTGCGGCCCCAGAGGGAGGCCATCAAGCCCCTATCCCTGGAGAAGTACTTCACCGAGGATACGCTCTCCGTTCACCTCAAGGAAGGTGCAGTCCCCATGGCCAAGCGGGGCAAGGTGGGGACCTTCAACTTGATGCGAATCGCAGAGAAGCCTTTAAGCGACAGGGAGCTACGCGATATCTCCCGGGAGATCTACGAGAGGGCCAAGGCCGATCCCGAAGGCTATATAGAGATGGAGAAGATGGGCGCTGCAGTGATACAGCTAGGTCCCATGAGGATCGCCATTGCCAAGCCTCCCTTCTCTGACGGCCTGGAGATCACCGCTGTCCGGCCTGTAGCCAAAGTCGACCTCGAATCTTACAAGCACAGCTCAGAGCTGAAGGGCAGGCTAAAGGAGGGCCAGAGGGGAATCCTCATTGCCGGCCCTCCTGGGTCGGGAAAGTCAACGTTTGCTGCAGGAGTTGCAGAGTACCTCCTCAAGTGCAACTACGTGGTGAAGACTCTTGAGTCGCCTCGCGACCTGCAGGTCCCCCCTGAGATAACCCAGTACGGCCCTCTGGAGGGCAGCATGGAGGCCTCGGCCGATATACTTCTCTTGGTAAGGCCTGACTACACCATCTACGATGAGGTGCGAAAGACCAGGGACTTCAGGGTCTTTGCGGACATGCGCCTGGCAGGCGTGGGAATGATCGGAGTAGTCCACGCAAACAAGCCCATAGATGCTCTGCAGCGCCTCCTCGGTAGAGTTGAGCTGGGGATGATACCCCAGGTCGTGGACACGGTGGTCTTCATAGAGAAGGGCGAGGTCACCAAGGTCCTGGACGTGGAGTTCACGGTCAAAGTTCCCGCAGGCATGACAGAGGCCGATTTAGCCCGGCCGGTCATCGTCGTTAAGGACTTCGAGACCGGAGTTGTCGAGTACGAGATGTACACCTACGGCGACCAGATTGTGGTAATGCCCGTGACCAAGGCTGCCAAGAAGCCCATCTGGAAGCTGGCCTCAAGGGAGATTGAGAAGGAGCTCGCCCATCATGTTCGGGGACCTGTTGATGTGGAGATGGTCACAGACTCAAGCGCCGTGATCCGCGTTCCCCAGGACGAGGCTGCGAGGGTGATAGGCAAGGCGGGGAAGAACATAGAGCAGATCGAGAAAGCATTAGGAATGCATATCGATGTCCGCACCAGGGACAAGGACTCGGCTGTTAGCCCCAAGATCGAAGAGACTGCCAGGCACATCATCATATGGCTGAGCGATTGCGTGGGCGAGCCTGTGGAGGTCTTTGTGGGCGGAACGCCGGTATTCACCGCCACTGTAGGCCGCAGGGGCGATATCAGGATCGCCAAGTCCTCGGAGATGGCCAAGCACATCATCAAGAGGCTTAAACAGGGAGAGAAGATCGAGGTCCAGAGGGCGCGCCTGGACTGAAATCCTCTTCACTCTTTGAATTCTTTGTGCGTCCTTTGTGTCTTCGTGCCTTTGTGGTTAGAACAGCCAGACGTTCACCACAAAGACACAAAGGCACAAAGCGATTATCGGCGGATAATGCACTCAATGACCTCTTCGACCCACAAGAAACAGCGAGCCCCTCTTTTTATATTCCCAGCGCGAGGCGCAGGGTGTTTCTCACCGCAGGGGCCAGCCCCAAGGTTATTAGCGCCAGCTTGGTCAGATTCCTGAGGGATGCATCCTTCATTGACCCATCTATCATGCTCAGGACCGGCAGCAATATTATCAGCTTCAAAGGAAACATCACAGCGGCCGTGCCAGTCAGATCTATTAGAATGGTAGGAACCACGTGTTTCTCGTAGTAGCCGAACCAGTCCACACCGATGTACGTGGAGCTGGCATCCAGCATATGGGCGTAGAGGATGGCCAGGTTGTATCTGTTATCCAGAAAGCTCAGCCAGGGCAGAGTCTGCCTCAGGAGATAAAATCCCCCTGTCAGGACCGAGCCTAGAAAGAAGACCGCGGCTATGACCCAGATGTTCTTGAAGCCCGACCGTCGCTAAGGCTGCCAGGTTGAGGAGCGTCCAGAGAAGGCCTATGGCTGCGTATCCTCTGTAGAAATCCCTTCCCAGGATCTTTCTGGTTAGGAGCAGGGCAGCAATGGTTACGGCAAAGACCAGGAAGTAGATCAGAGGAGTGATGAGCAGGTACTTCCATGGAGGCGAAAGCAGCTCGGCATCCTCGATAACCCTCAGGCTGGAGCCCGCGAGTACGTAGGGAATGGTGTAGAGCACCAGTCTCTCGTCTATTTTCAGCTCCAGACGCCTAAAAAGCCTTATTAGACCAGAACTGCGATCCCCAAAACTATGGCCCAGGTCACGGTATTCACGGGATTATAGCCCGTATCGTAGATTATGGGATCTACGTAATACTCGTTGATCCAGGAGCCAAGATCGAAGTTCACGTTATCACCGTTGTCCAGGCTGGTATTTCTAGCGTTCGTATGGCTTGGGGCAATATTGGCACGGCGGAAAGTATATATATTGTAGAAGGAGATGTGATCTTGTCCGTTTTCTGATTTTAGTTGAGGTAATTAGATGGTCGAGGTGTTCAAAGGTACAACTACGGTAGGTGTACTCTGCGATGGGGGTGTAGTCCTTGCATCGGAGAGCCGTGCTACCATGGGCAACTTCATAGCCAGCAGCACAGCCAAGAAGATCTATCAGGTCGATGACCTGGTGGGGCTGACAACGGCCGGCGTAGTGGGCGATGCCCAGTCTCTGGTCAGAATGGTTCAGGTGGAGGCAAGGCTTTACAGGATGCAGAGGGGCGAGCCCATGACCGTCAAGGCCATAACTTCTATGCTATCCAATATCCTGTCCTCCAGGCGTTACTTCCCCTTCATGGTGCAGCTCGTAATGGGCGGCATGGACAGGTACGGCCCCAAGATCTACTCGCTCGATGCTTTGGGCGGCCAGATCGAGGAGAGAAAGATCGTCTCCACAGGATCCGGTTCTCCCATAGCCTACGGCGTACTGGAGGCTATGTACAAGCCTGGCATCAGCATCGAAGATGGAACAGTCCTTGCAGCCAGGGCAATTCACACCGCCATGAAGAGAGACTCCGCTTCTGGCGATAAGATAGAGCTCGTCCGCATTACTGATAAATACGAGGAGGTAGGCGAGCTAAAGCTGATGGAGATAATGAAGCTCCTCTAATCTTTTTTGGATGTGTTCTTTTGTCAGTGGAAGAAGTACTTTTCGAGCTTAAACGCAAGGTGCAGAGCAAGCTGCCCCCGGATATCAACGTAACCGGCCTGGAGTTTGAGGGTCCAGAGCTGGTGATCTATACGGACGATCCCAAGCGCCTGGCAGATGACGGCGAGATAATCCGTTCACTGGCCAAGGAGCTTCGCAAGCGCGTGGTGGTCCGGCCGGATCTGAAGGTGCTGGCTGAGCCGGAGGTGGCGATAAAGAAGATACAGGAGGTCGTGCCGAAAGAGGCCGTCCTCACAGATTACTACTTCGACGGCGATACTGGCGAGGTGGTGATCGAGGCTGAGAAGCCAGGTCTTGTCATCGGTAGACACGGCGCCACCCTTCGCGAGATAACCAAGCTCATAGGATGGACGCCTAAGGTTGTCAGGACTCCGCCGGTGCGCTCGTCGACCATAGCCAACATCAAGGATTACCTGAGGTCTGTTCAGTCGGAGAGGAAGAACATCCTGCGAACCGTTGGCCGGAAGATCCACAGGGACCTGGCCTCCAAAGACCAGTGGGTCAGGATATCCACACTGGGAGGCTGCCGAGAGGTGGGAAGGAGCTGCATGCTTCTCTCCACGCCTGAGTCCAGGATCATCATCGACTGCGGCATAAACGTGGGCTCTGACGACTCGGCTACGCCCTTTCTCTACGTGCCCGAGGTCTATCCCCTAAACCAGATAGATGCTGTAGTTTTAACGCATGCTCATCTGGACCACGCCGGCCTCGTGCCCATGCTCTACAAGTACGGCTACGAGGGGCCGATATACTGTACTCCTCCCACGCGAGACTTATTCGTCCTGCTGCAGCTGGATTACATCGAGGTTGCCGGCCGAGAGGGCAAGAGGCTTGCCCTACGACTCGGGAATGATCCGTCAGGCTCTAAAGCACACTATCACTCTCAACTATGGAGACGTCACGGATATAGCGCCCGATACCAAATTGACGATGCATAACGCAGGGCACATCCTCGGGTCTTCCATTGCCCACTTCCACATCGGCGATGGCCTCTACAACGTGGCCTTCACTGGCGACTTCAAATACGAGAGGACGAGGCTCTTCGACCCGGCAGTGAACAACTTCCCCCGCTTAGAGACGCTGGTCATGGAGGCGACCTACGGCGGAGCCAACAGCATTCAGCCATCTCGAAAGGACGCCGAGGTCAATTTGATCAAAGTGGTCAGAGACACCATCAAGCGCGGCGGAAAGGTGATCATCCCGGCCTTCTCTGTTGGAAGAAGCCAGGAGGTAATGATAGTCCTTGAGGAGGCCATACGCCGGAAGGCCGTAGATGCAGTGCCCGTCTACCTTGACGGCATGATCTACGAGGCCACGGCCATACACACAACGTATCCCGAGTACCTGAACAACGATCTCAGGGAGCTCATCTTCCACCGTGGCATCAATCCCTTCCTGGCAGAGTGCTTCGTCCAGGTGGAGAACTCCAAACAGAGGACAGAGGTCATCGACGGGCCGCCCTGCGTGGTACTGGCCACAAGCGGCATGTTAAACGGTGGGCCTGTCATGGAGTACCTGAAACGCTTGGGACCTGACGAGAGGAACACACTGGTGATCGTCGGATATCAGGCCGAAGGGACGCTTGGAAGGCGCATCCAGAAGGGCTGGAAGGAGCTGCCCCTCTCTGTGGAGGGCAAGACCCAGACGGTGAAGATTAACCTGGAGGTAACGACTGTGGACGGGTTCTCGGGACACTCGGACAGAAACCAGCTCATGGAGTACATGCGCAGGATATACCCGAAGCCCGGCAGGGTGATTACCAACCACGGCGAGGAGAGCAACTGCCTGGACCTGGCAAGCTCTCTCTATAAGAGGTACAGGATACCTACAATGGCTCCCATGAACTTGGAGACTGTGAGGCTGATCTGAGGCAGGAGGCGCAAGGGCGCTTCCTGTTCAAAGTTCAAAAGCTTTATCAAATTTGAGATATAATGCCCATGCGAGGTTCTTTGTGACCGGAAAGAGAACTCGGATTATCAACGATCCTTCGGATCTGGTCCCTCTGCTCCAGGCCTTCGGTTCGGAGGTTCACAAAAAGGTCTTCGACGAGTTAAGTCAAGGACTGGCGCACGGAGCGCGAGCTCGCTGCCCTCATTGGAAATGAGAGCAGCGTTCATAGGAGCGTAGCCCTTCTGCGCAAGAGCGGCCTGGTCGAGACCAAGTGGAGGGTTCCCGAGCCTGGTGGCAGTCCTGAGAAGGAGTATCATTCCACCTATTCACGCATTCAGGCCAACTTCGGGGCTTCTATGGAGGATCTAAGCGAGCTCATAAGCCTCACGTTTATGTCTGACGAGGAGCTGCGCAGTGTGACCGAGAACCTGCAAAAGCAGGTCGCAGCAGGCAACACGTCTCTGTCCAACCTCGCCAGGGAGCTGGGGCTCTCACAGGTTTTCATCCGCGGCGCTGCCAAACGGGCCGGGGGCCTGACTGTAAGGGGCCAGCGAATCGAGCCTTACGATGAGGAGCATTGAATGGCGAACATCCTGCAGAGCAAGCGGGAAAGTTCTCGTTTTCAGATCCTGGTGGAGATTGCCGCCCATCAGCCCAACCTCCGTCAGAAAGAGGTGGCTGAGAGTTTAGGAGTCACGCCCCAGGCCGTATCCGAGTACATCAAGGAGCTGGTGGCAGACGGCCTGGTGACCACCGACGGGCGGATGAGGTACAGCATCACCAAAGAGGGCGTGGAGTGGCTGCTCGAAAGCGCTGCGGAGCTGAAGCGCTACGCCCGCGTGGTGATGGAGGAGATCATCAGCCACGTCTCAGTCTGGACGGCCCTGGCGGAGCTGGACTTAGCCGAGGGAGAGAGGGTCTCCCTGGAGATGAGAAAAGGCCTGCTCTATGCCAACAAAAAGGCGGGCGTAGATGCCAGCGGAGTTACCATCAGCGATGCCAAGGCCGGCGAAGATGTGGGCGTTTCCGACCTCAAGGGCCTGATCAGCCTGGACGAGGGTCGGATAACGGTCTGCAAGGTCCCGCGCGTCCAGCTGGGCGGCTCCCGGCGAGTGGATCTGGCTGCGCTGAAGGGCCTGCTCACAGGCGATAAGGTGGTCGGATGCCTGGGGATAGAGGCCCTTGTGGCTCTGAGGAAAGTTGGACGGGAGCCGGATGTGATCTTCGGGGCCAAGGAGTCCTCTGTTGAGGCGGCCTATCACGGCATCAGCTCTGTGATTGTCAGCGTGGACGAGCAGATTCCGAGTCTGCTCAACCGCCTGGAATCAGAGGGCTTGAAGTACGAGCTGGTCGACCTCAGCATAGCATAAGATGATTTTGAGATGACTTTTCAGGTTCTTGCCAAGGCCGACCGTTCTCGCATAATGCTTTTGCCCCAAAGGGGGGACAAGACGCTCTTCGAGGGCTACTTAAGGCTAAAAGATATGCCTCAGGGCCCCAGGGTCTTCAAGTTCCTGATAAAAAAAGATGTTGAGAAGTACCTTCCCCCTGAAGACGCCCTCAAGCTGCTGAGGAAAGCCGGGGCCATCTACCTCGCCCGGGGCGACGAGGTTATGGAGAAGAAGTTCATCGAGCTTCTGGAGGCCTACCAGCTTAGCTATCGCCGCGTCTCAATCTGCAACCACTGTCTAGGAGAGCGGCGAGTAACTTACGTGGGAAAGGATGCCATAATCTCACAAGGGCTCACGGATCTGCGAGAACTGCGCTGCTGCTGAGCTGGTCAGGGAGGCGGATTTCCGGGGCCTATCCAGGGCGGGCAAGTCTCACCTGGCCCGGATCTTGAAGCGTCGGCGTAACCTTGACGATGTCTTAGGGCTGCTGTCCATGGAGAGGCTGGACCCAGAGCTGACGAGGTTCGACGTCATTCCTGCCAGCAAAGTGGAGGCCACCACTGGACCTGGAATCGGTCGAGATGCCGGAGCCTCTAAAGGCCATGCTTAGAAAAAGGTTGACCAGGCTTCTGCCTGTTCAATCCAGGTCGGTGGAGGCAGGCCTTTTGGAGGGCAGGAACCAGCTAGTAGTATCCGCCACGGCCACTGGAAAAAGCCTGATCGGGGAGATGGCAGGGGTCAAGAACCTGCTGGGGGGAAAGGGCAAACTGCTATTCTTGGTTCCCCTGGTCGCTTTAGCCAACCAGAAGTACGATCAGCTTTCTGCCTACAACGGTTTAGGCTTCACCACCTCCATTCGCGTGGGCGTGAGCCGCATCAAGCTCGGCCGCGGCAGGAAAATGCGCCAGGACTTAAACGCCGACATCATCACCGGGACATACGAGGGCATCGACCAGGTCATCCGAACGAGGAAGAGCCTGGGGCATGTGGGGACTGTGGTCATAGACGAGGTCCACATGCTGGAGGATGCAGAGCGAGGCCATAGGCTGGCGGGAATGATCGCCCGCCTGAAGCTCATAGCGCCCCAGGCACAGTTCATCTTCCTCTCAGCCACCGTCGGCAATCCAGCAGCCCTGGCGAAGCGCCTTGGCGCGACCTTGGTGGAGTACGAGGTCCGGCCAGTTCCAATCGAGCGCCACCTGATATTCTCCTCGGGGACGGAGAAGAGAAGGCTGATGAAAGACATCGTCAAAGACGCCCTAGGCCAGACCTCCTCCACAGGCTATAAGGGCCAGACCATCATCTTCACCAACTCCAGAAAGAACTGCTACAGCCTGGCCCAGTCCATACAGGGCGCTGCCGCCTACCACGCAGGCCTGCAGTACCACGAGAGAAAAAGGATCGAGGAGCTTTTTGGAGATGGGAAGGTAAATACTGTCGTCACAACAGCTGCCCTGGCAGCAGGCGTTGACTTTCCCGCATCTCAGGTCATATTCGAGTCCCTGGCCATGGGCATAGAGTGGCTGAACGTGCACGAGTTCAACCAGATGCTCGGCCGTGCTGGTCGTCCTGGATACCACGATAAAGGATTAGTTTACATCCTGGCCGAACCTGGGCGGAAGTTCTCATCAGCCCGCGGTGAATCCGAGGATGAGATAGCGCTTGCCTTGCTGCACGGCCAGATGGAGGACGTGGCGCCTGAGTATAACGAAGCCCAGCAGCTTGAGCAGGTTTTGGCCAACGCTGTCGTCGCCAGGAACCGGCAGGAGCTGGAGATGCTCCATGAGCTCACTCTGGGTTTGGATGACCTGGACTTCTCTTTGCAAGCCTTGTCCAAGGCGGGCCTGGTCAGAGGCATCGAAGCTACGCGTTTAGGCGCAGCGGCTGCGGCACACTTCCTCTCTCCTGAACACGTGAAGCTCATCGCAGAGCAGCTTCAGAAAGGCAAGAGCCCTATGGAGATTGCCGTAGCTTTGGAGAGCTTCGAAGACCTTTACCTCAAGTTTGCAGAGAGGATCTCTGTCACCCTGAGGATGCAGATATCCCAGAGGGCCTTACACGGCTCTTTCCTCGATCTCCTGAGCAGCGCTGAACTAAACGACCTGGAGAGGAAGATCCAGAGGCAATGCATGGATTTCTCCAAGGACTTCCTGCGCTGCACCTGCAGGGATACGCCCTACTGCGGCTGCCCAGCCCAAAATATTTCCTTGAAAATCCTGGATCTGCGGGCTGAGGGGAAGAGCCCGGCGGAGATCATCGACGACTTTTCCGACAGGTATGGCATGTACGCCTACCAGGGGGACCTGATAAACTACCTGGACCAGGTTGTGCGCTACCTGGAGGCCATCGAGGCTGTGGCAAAGGTGCTCGGCAAGGCAGAGGCGGCGAGGGAGGCGGGGGAGATGAGGAAGCGGGTGGAGGGAGAATAAACTATCCTACATTGAGCAAATCCCAAAATGGGAACATCTCCTTATCAAATCTGGACGAAGTCTGACAGCCTCATCTGCCCCCTGCGCTCTGACTCCATCATTTTCCTAAAGCTCTCCTCCAGCACCTTCCGCCTCTGCTTGATGATCAGGTCTGCGAAGACGGCCACCATCTCTTCGTATCTCTCCTCGTTGCCGAGCTTGAGGGCTTTGATGTACTCTGCCCGGTCCTTGCCTAGGAAGAGCAGCCTCGGGTACGCAGGCTTGCTTCTCATGAGCAGGTAGTTGAATAGCTCCCTGCCCACTCTGCCATTGCCATCGGTGAAGGGGTGGATCATCTCGAAATGGTAGTGGAAGATCACAGCTTCCTCAAAAGGGTGTCCTCCTGCTTTTATATTATCGTAATAATCGTTTATTATCTTAGTCAGCTCGTCTTCGATCTCGAAAGCTGGCGTCAGCCGAAAGTCGCAGCCGCTTATGGCCACCATGTCTGTGCGGCGGAAGACGCCTGCAGATTCGTCGTCTATATTTCTCATGATCAGGGCATGCAGGTTCTTGATAAAGCGCAGACTCAGCCGTCCACGATGCCTGTTCCTATAGTCCATCACCCTCTTGAAGTTCTGGACCTCGTTGATCTCTCGCAGGCTCTTCTCCGCGGGTAGGATGCTATTTATGAGGAGATCGCGAGTGTCTCCGAGGGATAATGTGTTCCCCTCAATGGCCGTCGTGCCCTGCACGTAACTGATCTCGAAGTCCTCTTCGTACTTCTTCAGCTCGTCCGCTGTCAAAACTTCTGTGAAGGTCTTGTAAGTATAGCGCACTAGCTCCAGCAGCTCAGCGGTCTCTTGGTCGAGGTATTTGGGTGCATACCTGGCAGAGCTCAGGTGAGCGGCCTTCTTTACTGCGGCGGTCTCGATCTCTAGGGTCAGCTTTTGGCTTAGTCTCTTCAGATCGTCAGGAGAAGGGGCCGCGCTGCCGAGATATTTTCTGACTTTGGCGTTTTTCTGGCCTACTTTTATATCTTTAACCAGGAAGTATTTCTCAGCACCATCTTTCGTGGCGTGTCTTTCCAGACGATAATTGCTGCGGAGCACACTGAACCATTGTATTTATACGCTTATTAATCTTTTCTAAAAAAGGTCGTCACCTTAGCTACCTTTACCCATCCCGCTGTACTCTGCCCTATCATCTCTTTTCGTTTGAGCTATGCCCATCAGGTAGCCTCCGAACCCCATCATCCACAGCACCACAGGGTATGCGAGCATCCTTTCCTCTCCCCCTCTTCCGAAGAACATCCGGAACGGCGACAGCTCGACCGAAAACACCGACATCAGCAATACGATCAGCGCAAAAACGCCGATAGCAACTGAGAAATATCCAAAGGGCTTATTCACCAGCCTGTAAGCCGCTATGGCTGACAATGGTGCTGTCACAAACCACGCCAGCGCCACCAGCGCATGTATCGTCCCGGTGTCGCCGGGGAATATCCCAACCGCCATCGCCGCAGCGCCAGAAAAGGCGAAGAGAACGCTGAAGAGCCGATCTCTATAGGCGCGATAAATTAGAAACGCGCTGACGATTGTCAGCAAGCCGATTAGGAATGTTGCAGCGTTGAACATCGCAGCCGAGGGATGGATCAGCGATAAATTTGGAGGAACTGTGGACGCCAGATCGCTGAGGTCATTCGCTCTGGTGCTGTAACCGGGAAACAGAGTCTCTGCTGCCATTACTGTGATAAACCATTGAAGGACGCCAATGAATAGAAGCGCTCCTGCGGCGTTTAGATCGTTCAGCTTGTTTGCCAAAAGGTTGTCTCCTTCTACGAATTAATTCGAGCTAAACGGTTATATAACTTTTCCTATATTAACCATCCTATAAAATTTTTGTCTCGTGGTTTTATCTGTGGCTAACACAAAGCTCACAAAAGTTCGCACAAAGAGCTCTTTTGCTGTCGGGTTCGATCTATCATTTGGTTGTTCTTTTTGTGAGTGGCCACATCTCTATTCGCGTGGACCTTAAAGGATTGGCAACAGGTAAAAGTATTTATCCATGTAAGAAGATAATTTAGCTACTAAAAAGGGCCAAGAATTTTGCAGCAAGTATGGCATAATACCCATAGCGACTCCCTCTTTGCGTCTCGGCCAACAACACTAATGGAAGACCTATTATGAAGAAATTTCAGGAACTCAGATGGCCCCTAGCGCTGGCTGGTCTGGCCATCGTTCTGTTCTTTGCATCAGCTGGTATGACCTCTGGCCAAGAGAGTTTTGTCCAGTTGGATATCAGCGGAGCAACTCTTGATGGCAAATACCTCCTTGGAGCTGTCAAGGGCCCAGATGCGACCTTAATACATCCCGGCCTCCAAGTCTATCGGGCGAACATCGAAGAAGGAGATATGCGCATCACCACAAGATTAGATTCAGGCACATCGTTCGCTAAATACCAAGGGAATAGGGGATTAAACATCGAGGTTGGCCCTAATGTTTATACAGGTGTATTTCCCGTAACGCCCCTCAAAGGAGATTTATTCGCCAGCGGCGCGGTAAGCGAGGAGCCAAAGATAGATGCTACTTTCAGATGGAATTCTAGTAATATGAGTTATGCGACGTTTCCAATAAGATTAGAAAATATAGTTACCCCCAGCTCATTTAGGACATATTTTCTGAAGACTCAGATTCTTGTTCTTCCTAAAGATGCTTCTCTGGCGGCTAGCGGTATACTTGGCTGGAGCAAGGTTGGTCCAGCACTGCAATATTCCCCCGATTATCCAGGGGGGAACAACGTCACCTTGATAGCTGCATATGGCTTAAGTCCTTTTGCTGAGTGGACAACCATTAAGCTTGATGGGAAGCCCTTAGCCAAAGCCCCATGGGTGCCTGATCCAAAATTTAGTTTCTATCAGGAGCCGCCTCCGCTTTCTCCAGCGCCAGGTACTTGGATAAGAAGAGATCCTATAGATCCAACAGACTTACCTTTCAGTAGTGAAGTAGGCTATCTCGATACGGACACCGGGGGCTTTTTATCCTCATATTTTGACAGTCAGGGCGCACAGGTTGGTCTTCCCAAGGATATTAAAACCGGTATTCATGAAATAACGCTCACCACCAAACCCTATCCCCTTCTTGGTTCAAGCGTAGGCGGTATAAATATACTGGGCATTACTGGAACTGAAGGCCGCGAGCTTACGGCTGAGTTTCTCCTCTTTGGACCTAAGTTTAACCTGAGCCAGCAGCAGATTGCCCCCGGGGAGATATTGACAGTTGATGGGACAGGATTCGTCCCCAACAGCAGAGTTAAGATCTTTGCACAGATAGACACATCCAGCAAAGAGATCCGAGAGGTTGAAATAGGGTCTAAAGCTACCGATTCTACTGGAAGCTTTTCGAAGGAAGTTCAGATTCCGACCAACGATTCAGACTTTTTTAAAGACATATGGAAAGTATTCCAAACTGTACCTGCCCGCGGCTCAATAAAAGTAAAGATAGACGATCTCGATTTCCAGTCTCGTTACTCCTTATTGACGGAGATAGTCGAAGGTGTGACTGAAAGAATCACTTACACGCCCCCAGGCGTAGCGACTCCGCCATCTTCTGGTGTGACCGCCCGTCCCCCTGGAAACATCACTGCAGTCCCTGGAGCCGTTGGCGCAGCCCCCGGACCGGGAGCAGGCGTATCTCCTGGCCCAACTGCGCAACCGGCTGGTGCTGTGCAACCAGGCATGGAGACTGATGTAGACCGTCCCGGCAATGACTACAGGAACTTCGACCTGTCCAGCCCTGACCCAGCCTTATGCAAGCAAGCATGCGATGATGATCCCAACTGCAAAGCCTTCACTTATGTTAAGCCAGGATTCCAGGGCTCAAGTGCTCGGTGCTGGCTTAAGAACGTCGTGCCCAGCGCAGTTCCCAGCAGCTGCTGCATATCGGGGGTGAAAGAAGAGGTCACTGGTACACAAATCCTTGACCACTCAATGGCCAGCAGCGTCGATGAATCCACAAATGATGTGATCACGAGGACTAGCGCATTCTCCAGCACCGATAGCAAAGCATACTCCTGGTTGAGCTTTGGCAATGCCAGATCTGGCACGGTTGAATGGAGATGGTATTCCCCAGACGGTGCTCTATATCATACAGGCTCGTTTGATATCCCCGAGCCAAGTGGAGCTTACTGGGACGCTTACAATATTTGGTATTATATCACAATTGCAGAAGACAATGCTGCTAACCTGCCTGGAACCTGGCATGTGGATGTCTACCTCGATGGCCGGAAGCTTCTGACGGAGCAGTTTACCATAGGCGATTCTGGGGTCTCTGGGGTCATTCCAGCGAAGCCGCTTCCTGGAATTTCAGTACTAGGAATCCCGAAAACCCTGCAGGAATGTGAGGCGTACGACACTGAGATCTGCGGCACATGGACACTGGAGGGCGATCACTTCAATGCAAACTGGGATACCGGCGACACAGGAACAGTGAGAATAGAGCGCTGGGATGCAGGTGGCGTAGTTCTCACTCGCTATGAGTCAGAGGGAATATCAGCTGGATTATCGGCCCGCTACGAGGGCCAGATCAGCGGAAATAAGATAGAGAATGGCGTGGTCTCGTGGACCCTGGACGGGGATACTTGGAGTGGGACGTGGAGCGCAGAGTGGACAGAGCCCACAGGATCGATCAGCATTTCTGCTTCTCCAAGTGTAGCCAGCCCCGGTGGAACAATAACTGTGATCTATTCAGGAGCGCCTGGATCCGAATATGATTGGATTGCAATCTACAAAGTGGGCGATCCTAACACAAGTTACAGCGAGTACTACTACCTGCATAAACAAAAGAGC
Organism: Methanotrichaceae archaeon; assembly: GCA_963847095.1. GTDB lineage: Archaea > Halobacteriota > Methanosarcinia > Methanotrichales > Methanotrichaceae > CAWJYS01. The sequence goes on from CAWJYS010000005.1 coordinate 402,696, forward strand.
GGGACTCTGACCTTCACAGCACCCAGCACACCTGGGGAATACGAGTTCAGGCTATTTGAAAACTTCCCTGATGGAGGATATAATGACCTCGCCAGAAGCAACCTCATCCGGGTCATAGAATGAAAAAGCTGCTCCGGCCCTTCCTGCCGGATGCCGAAGCACATGTGAATCCTCTCAGTATTTTTCGCTGAACAGCTCGAAGTATGCTCTGGCATGCTGGCATGCCGGACATTCCTGCGGAGCCTCTGTTCCCTCATGGAGGTATCCGCAGTTTCGGCATCTCCAGACGACCTTCTCGTTCTTTTTGAAGACGGTGCCCTCATCGAGATTCTTTATCAAAGCGCGATACCTGTTCTCGTGCCCTTTCTCTGCAGTGGCTATGTTTCTCATGGTCGTGGCAATCGCAGGGAAGCCCTCGCTATCGGCGATGGCGGCGAACTCCGGGTACATCTTGGTGTTCTCGTAATTCTCGCCAGCTGCCGCCTCCCTGAGGTTGGCTGCGGTATCCCCGATGACTCCTGCCGGGAATGCGCCGGTGATCTCCACCTGCCCTCCTTCCAGGAGCTTGAACAAAACCTTTGCGTGCTCCTTCTCGTTGTCTGCAGTGTCGAGGAATATGGCTGCCATCTGCTCATAGCCCTCTTTCTTCGCCTGAGATGCGTAATAGGTGTACCTGTTCCTCGCCTGGGATTCCCCGGCGAACGCAGTCAATACGTTCTTCTCTGTCTTGGTTCCTTTAAGGCTCTTCATTTTCATCATCTCCTAGCATAGTTTTCCAAATTATTTAACATTAAAGCTTCAGTTCCCCGGCTGCACGCCTGCAAACTCTGGGGCTTTGTCAGTTTGGAACTTCCTGATTAGTTACAGGTTCTTCTTTCCTTATGCCTCCCTCACGCCTCCATCATGCCTCTCTCATGTACCCCTCATTATGACGCAAAGTTATTTAAGAATGATTATTAGGTAATAATAGCTATGGATGACTCCCAGAAGTTGGACGCATCTATTATCAAAGCTCTCCGTGGAAAAGGATACAAGGCCACACCACAGCGAATAGCAATAGGTAGGTTTGCACTTCGCAGTCGGGATCACCCAACTGCTCAGAGAATCTACGGTGAGGTCAAGAGGATATACCCTACGGTTAGCCTCGCGACGGTCTACAAAACCATTCAGATTCTCAAAGAGGTCGGCCTGATCCAAGAGCTGAATCTGTCTCAGGGTCAGACGAGATTCGATCCGGATACGCACCCCCATATACACTTGATCTGCCTGGGATGCGGCAGCATCATCGACTGGGAGGACCCCATGGTGTCGGAGATAATGGCCAAGGTTGCGGCTGCAAATTTTTCTGCGACAGGACAGAGCTTCGACGTTTACGGCCACTGCCAAAGCTGCGAGGGAAAGGCTAAGTCTGCTGCATCAAAAGCGGCAACTTAGGTTTGGAGCAGCTCATCTATTGCAGCTGCTAATATGGTTGGCGGAAGAACGCTCACGTGTCCTCTTAAGATCGTTTTTAGCTTTTTAATCCAGCAACGAAGTCTTGCACATCTTTCGCGTAGATCTCTGGCTCTTCCCAGGCAGCGAAATGACCCCCGCGCTCAAGTTCAGTAAAGTGCTTGAGGTTCACATTACGCTCTGCCCATTCACGAGGCAGCGGGGCGTCCCAAGGACAGTGCGCAACAGCTGCCGGAACTTCACTGCGCTGGCCTTGTTTGGGCGATGGAGGGGCGTGGGCCATTTCATAGTACCAGCGGAACGAGGACCCAATGGTCTCGGTTACCCAGTAGATCATAATGTTGGTCAGCAGCTCGTCGCGGCCAAAGCGCTTCTCTATTTCCTCGCATGTAGACATCGCGCAAATGAAGCCCATGATCCATGCTGCCAAACCGACGGGCGAGTCGTTCATGCCGTAGGCAAGGGTTTGCGGTTTGGTAGATTGGATCATGTTAAAGGCCCCTTCCTTCATCCACCATTGCTGAATGAATCTTGCGAACTCCTGCTCGGCTGGAGACAGGCTGGCAAAGTCCGTACTCATATCCGGGTAGCCGACGTCGGTCAGGTGAATGCCGATCAACACATCTGGATGGTTCAATGCCAGAGATTTCGTGATAAGAGTGCCGCCGTCGCCGCCGGCTGATACGAACTTTTTGTAACCAAGCGCTTCTGTCATCAATTCTGCGAATAAGTCGGCAAGCGCGTCTGGGGCCATTGCTTTTCGTTCAGAAAAGCCGGTTCCAGGGATTGAGGGCACGATGACGTCGAACGAGTTGTTTGGATCGCCGCCGTACCTGGCAGGATCGGCCAGCATTGGGATTACTTTGTGGAAACGGTAGAACGAATCTGGCCAACCGTGGAGCAGAATAATTGGAGTTGCATTCGGATTCTTGCTGCGTTCGTGTATGAAGTGAATTTTCGTACCGTCAACTTTGGTCTTGAATTGGCTGAATCTATTGAGTTTTGCTTCATGCTTTCGCCAGTCGTACTTGTGCTGCCAGTAGTCTGCCAGCTCTTTCATGTAGCCCAGGTTCGTCCCCATGCTCCAGCCGGAACCTTCTACTTCGTCAGGCCAGCGGGTTTTTTCTAAGCGACTCTTTAAATCATTCAGAGTTTCCTGCGGGATTTCGATGCGAAAAGATTCCAAACTCATGTAAATCACATTCTAACCAAAGATTGGTCTTCTGCGTGCAGTTTACTTCTGCTTCACTGTGCCGATGCTGATCTCCGCAATAACCGGCAGCCTGTATCCCGGATATTGCGCCTTGATCTTCTCCAGCGCCTCCTCCTTCGTCCCGGAGGACCCAACCGCCTTGACGAAGTTCTGGATGTAGCTCTTATCCTCTGCCAGAACCTTGGGATCAGCAGGCGAACCGTGGCCGGGCAGTACCGTCTCTATCTCGCCCACGCGGCTTAGCTTGTCCAGATTGGCCAGCCAACCATCGGGCCGGTTCTCCGCCAGCCAGAGGTGCACTTCGCTGTAAACGGCGTCTCCCGATATTAGCGTCTTTAGGGAGGGAATATAGAGCGCTGCGGCAGACTCGCTCTCGCCGGGCTCAAGCTCTACGATCCTGATCTCCTCGCCCTCCAGATCCAGATAGGTGGAATTTGTAGCCTGAGGGATGACGAAGCTGTCGGCTAAATCATTGCCATAAGCGGGCTTCCACTTGGCTATGTAATCTGATCCAGTCTTCTGGATGTAATCCGCCACGCCTTTAGTAGCAAGCACCTTTGCCTCAGGAAATTCTTTTTTCAAAATCTCCAGTCCAAGGTAATGGTCGGGGTGTCCATGGGTGATAAAAATAGCTTTAAGAGCTCTCCTTGATTCCCTGATCATTCCAGCCACATTCTTGGCTTCACTTCGTGTGAACTGTGCGTCTATCAGAATGGCCTCTTTCTCTCCAATGATTAGATGAGAGTTAACAGCAAAACCTGCATCAGGGGCTGTATAAGTTTTTATGCTAACTGAACCTTTTTTCATAGCTACTACTTGTATCATCTTAATATTAGTCACTTTTCATATAATTGAATGAAGAGGTCACAGCCAAAACGACGGGTTCCAGCCACCAAGAGTTTTTGGATCGCTGCTTTGCTATCGATTGAGTAGCAATAAATCTATTATCCAGAGTCCTCTTCCCATGCTCTCAGCACCTCTGCCACAGACCAGGCCTGGGAGATGGTTCCTCTGGGCAGATGCGGAAAATCACCGTCGAAGACCTCAGGTATGGTGTTAATGCCCATGACGTCAAGCTCTGCCAGTGGCCGCAGAATTTCCCTAGCCTTTTCTCTGCTCTCTTGAGAATAATCGTCTATTGAGAGCAGAGCATCAACATATGATCCCATCAGCCAGGGCCAAACCGTTCCCTGGTGATAGGCTCCGTCCCTCTTGCGCGGCTCGCCCTCATGCCTGCCGATGTACCTTGGATCTCTGGGCGAGAGCGTCCTCAGGCCGAAGGGCGTTAGAAGCTCCCTTGTTACCACCTCCAGGATGCTACGTCTCTTCAAGGGGGGCAGAAGATCGGGCACTGCAGCGGCGATGATCTGGTTGGGCCGAATGGAGGCGTCTTCATGGTCCAGAACATCGAACAGGCATCCCGTCTCGCTGTTCCAGAAGCGCTGGTAGCTCTTCTTCACCTTCTCGGAAAGGCCCTTGTCCCAGGTCTTGCCCATACCCAAAGCATCAGCTAATCGTTCCATCGTCTTTAGGCCCGTGTACCACAGCGCGTTAATCTCGCAGGCCTTTCCAGCTCGGGGCGTGACCGGCTTTCCATCCACGCGGGCGTCCATCCATGTCAGCGCAGGCCCGGCGCTTATGAGGCCGTCGGAGTCCATGCCGAAGCCATTTCCCTGAACTGAGTAGCGCCTGATAACTTCCTGTAGTTGGGGCCAGAGCTGGCGGACAAGTTCCAGGTCTCCCGAATAATCGTAGTATCTGCTCACAGACTGGATGAACCAGAGGGATGCATCCACTGTGTTGTAGGATAGGGCCCCCAGGTCGTTGGGAAGGTTCCCCTCTTTCATGGCCGCAGCAAAGGTCCTGAGCACCAGTCTGGCGTCTTCATCGCGCCCTGTTGTCAGCAGTAGGCCTGGCAGCGAGATCATGGCGTCTCTTCCCCAATCGTCGAACCAGTGGTAGCCGGCAATTATGCTCTTTCCCTGGTCTCTTCTAACTACGAAAGTGTCTGCGGCCTGTGCCAGCTTTCGAATAGGCGCTTTCAAGCCTCTGAGTCGGGAAACCTCGTGTTCTAGCGCTTCCTCTACATCGGGCATAGACCTTCTCCATGTGGAGGCCATTATGCTGAATATGATATCGTTTTCAATATCCACCTCGAAGTATCCCGGACAAAATAGGTTCTCTTTCCAGGATAAACCCCGGCGGCGCTCTGCCTCATACTCGAAGTTGTAGTAGACCTGCTCTTTTTGCACATACCTGGCCTTATCAGAGAGCAGAGAAAAACTGGCGTCCGATTTCAACCGGACGCCGTTCTTTGAAGGTTCCTGATCGATGGCCGGAAGCTTTGCGGCCGCATGGAAGCTCCTGCTGTGAACTAAAGGAAAAAGACGCATTCGGCCATGGCCCTCTACTCTGTATCTGATGATGGTAGTATTCTCCCCATAGACCATGAAGACCGTCTTATCCACCCAGGAGTCGCCCGCCTGGTAGGTGAAGCGCGGCAGGGGATCGAATCCGAACTCCTGCAGCAGCCTAAACCCCTGGGGGTGGATGGCGCCCGGGTATTGATGGTTTCCCAGGGAAAAGCCGTTTATCTCCTCGTCCAGGGATGTGAGCAGGAGCCTCCGGTCTGTGGGGGGTGAAAGGGCCGCCACAAGGAGCCCGTGATAGGCACGAGTATTGGCCCCTATCGCTGTAGACGAGGCGTACCCGCCAAGGCCGTTTGCCACCAGCCACTCGCGCTTCGCTCCGGCTTCATAGCTTTCTGGCCGCAGCGTGAATCCATTCATCTCCCCACCTTCAGCGCCGCTCCCACCGCTTCCAGAAGCCTCATCCTCAGCTCCTTTCCCCTCAAGTCCACCATGCCCTCCATCTCCTCTGCCAGCCACTCGTCTCCAAGGCTGGTCCTTGCCCAGGAAGCGAGATCGCCCTTGAGATTATGATACTCTATTGATTTCAGCTTTATTCTGGACAGAACCCTGTGCAGGGCCTCCAGGCTCCAGGCAGTATCTCCTGTAAACATGTCAGGGCCGACTGAAAACCTGAACTGCTCGTCCGCCAGCTTAAGCCTCCTCTTGAGCCTGTAATGCAGATCTGAGATCACGCTGAAGTAGGTCACAGCTGCATCGTAGGGATCGCCGTAAGGGCTGAAGTAGCTGTGCACCTCTCCTGGACCCCCGCCGTGGGTAAACATGTAATAGAGGTGATCGCTAAGTCCCAGAAGCCTCCATATCTCCAGCAGATCTTTATCCTGGCTCTCCTTGGCTGGGCCTTCCAGCCGCTCCAGGTAGGCAAAGCAGGCATTTTGCAGGGCGTTTCCAAGCCAGCAGCTCGTATCCCTCTCCAGGTCAGCCCAGGAGATGTGCTTCTCTACGCTTAGCTCCTCTTTTGGCGGGATGTCCCTGGCTATCTCTCCTGGAGTTGCAAACTTTAGCTCCTTCCACTTGAGCACCTCTTTTGGCAGGTATCTCAGAAAATCGAAGATCCCCGTCTCCTCCCACTGGTGCTCTCCGAAGGTCTCGTAGTCACAGAAGATGTTTATGCATTTTCCCGGCGCTCTCGCCAGCCAGGAAGAGTACTTGTCCGCAGTTAAGGGGTACTCCTCCCACCAGCGCGAGGAGAACCTGAAACCTACGTCGTCTGTGAGCTGGTAGTTCCTGAGGAGAAGGGCTATATCAGTGCCCGGCGGCCTGTAAACGTAGTTGGGGTCGGCGACAATTCCCTCCGTAAATATTGCCTTGTATCCCATGCCGTCGGCCAGCTTCGCAACCTCGTCGTTGTAGATCAGCTCAGTGTTCTCGAAGGTCGTTGGCTGAAGGCCGAATAAGTCCCAGATCAGCTCCCGATGCATCTTCACCTGCTCGAAGAACTCCCTTTTGTCGAAGAAGAGGCTGGTTAGGGAATGGTAGTAGGTCTGATCCAGAATCTCTACCAGGTCGGTATCGACCAGCTTCACAAAAGAGTCCAGGACCTCTGGTTTGTACCTGCGGCACTGGTCTAAGAAGACGCCCGAGAAGCTGTAAGCGGCCTTGAAGGGCCTCTCCGTGTCCTCGAATTTCTTTATGGCCTCAAGTATCACCTTGTTTGCGGGGAGATAGCATTTGGAGGACACGCGCTCAAAGATCCTTTTATTCTCGGCATCGTCGAAATAAAAGTCGTAGAGATCTGAGGGGACGACCTCTCTTAGCTGTGACCTTTCCCAAAAAAAGTTCTTCTTGAGCCGGAGAGGCTGGTGGACCTCGAAGCAGAGTGATACATCGGTCATATACTCTAAATTAGGCTGCAAAATATTTACGTCCTTCGCGCATTCACCGAAAGACCTAATTACTTTAGTCATGGAAAATATATGAATGGCGAGGCTTTAGTCCAGGTGCATAAGAAGGTGTGGGAGCGGTTTTTGTGGCAGATCAATCCAAGATGTTTCCTAGAGTAAGATCAGGAATTCCAGGGTACGATGAGATGGTGGACGGGGGTTTTCTGAAAGGGACGGTGAATACCATAACAGGAGCTTCAGGCACAGGCAAGACAGTCTTCGCCAGCCAGTTCATCTATTATGGAGTCAAGAACAACGAGAAGGGGATGATCATCACGCCCTCGGAGACCTCTGATTTCCTGAAGAGGGAGATGATGTCCTCCTTCGGCTGGGACTTCTCCTTGCTTGAGAAGGAGGGCAAGCTTGCAATCGTGGACGTCACCGATCCCGTGCTGCGGCTGCAAAAGAGCATCGAGGCAGATCCCGTAGAGTTTCTCATCAACTTTCGAAAGCTTGTTGAGCGAAAGCTTCAGGAGGTAAAGCCTGCCAGGCTTTTCATAGACGACCTCACAGCCTTCTTTATAGCTGTTGAAGGGCCCTTCAAAGTGAGGTCGCTGGTGGACGACCTCTTCGGGACTCTTCGGTCGAGCGGCGTCACCTCGGTCATAACTATAGGCACTGCCTTTGGCATGAACCAGTTCCTGGAGTACGGAGCGGACTCTGCCACCATGCTCAACCGCGATAGAATAGGAAATGTGCTCATCCGCTCAATCTATATCATGAAGATGCGCGGCTCTAAGATCGCCAACAGCATAAGGGTTCTGGATATCTCCGACGAGGGCATGGCAGTCTCCTCTCTGTCGCCTTATCCCTGAGGTGGAGATGATCGAGAGGTGGATAGTCCTTGCAGGCGAGGAGGGCGGGCCCTCCTCCAACAAGCTGGGCGGCATCTGGAACGTCATCGACGCCGAGTCGGAGACCCTGGCAAGGCTGGCCTCAGAGAAGGCAATCGACGAGAACCTCCGAATCCTGGTGCTGGGCCCTCACTATCCCTCTTTGGGATCTGACTGGAACACGGGCAAGAACCGGGTCACAGACCTCTCCGGGTTCGAGAAGCTCAGCATGGGACCTGAGCTTCAGTCGGTTCTCTCCAATCTGCAGTCCACTGGAATTCAGGCTGTGACCGGCCAGAGGAGAGTTAAGGATGTTCCCATAGGGTACATTCTCTTCAACACCCTTCACTACCAGTCGCACATGATCCGCTGGAGCGGCCAGGATCTTACACTGAACAACGTAGTCAAGACCGAGGCGTACAAGCTCCTGGGCCTGGAATCGATGCAGTACGAGCGAACCCATTATGGCTCTGAATACAACCATTACCTGAACCTCTCCTATGCAGTCTCTGAGCTGGTGAGGGGCCTCGCATCTGTGCATGAGGAGATGACCGAGAAGTACGTGGACCGGGCGGTATCTGAGTTCGCCAGGTCTGTCATGCCCAAGATGAGGGTCTCCCTGCACTGTCATGAGTTTGGCGTTTTTTACGCGATCGCCCGTTTGAAGAAGCTGGGCGTCCCAGTGAGGACTGTGGCCACACTGCACGCCACAGTTCCAGGCAGGACCTCCGGCCACAGGGCTTTGCAGAAGATCATACAGAATGACTCTCGCATGGACCCTGGAACGCCACTTGGCTTCGCCACACTGGAATCTCTGGCTCGCTACGCTGATGCCGTCACATTCGTTGGAGATTCGACGATGAAGGAGGCCATGCTCTTCTACCGCCTCAAAGGAATCGTAGTTAGAAACGGCATAGACGTGGAAGTGGAGGAGATAGACTGGGCGAAGAAAGACCGATGCCGGCTTAAGATCCAGAAGTTCCTGGCAGACACCCTCTTCAAGTTCTGCGACGGCAAGTGCATCAACCCCGAAAACATAATTCCAATATTCACCATATCCAGGATTGAGGTCGAGAACAAGGGATATCCTCAGCTGCTCGATGCCCTGGTGCTCCAGGACCATCTTCTCAAGTACAGACTTGTGGGACAGCGCCACGCCGAGGATACGCGAGTTGCCTGCTTCCTGATAACTGCCCATGGGCCCAAACCCAAAGACAAGCTTCCAGAGGGGTTTCCAGTAAATCTGACTCCCGAAGTTCTGGTGGGCGATGAGATCCGGCTGGAGAATATGATCAAAGAACGAGGCCTGGACGAGCGAGAGCTGATCTCCGGCAAAAGGCTGGTGGCAGCACTTCTCTATCCCCAGTGGGTGGGTCCGAACGACGGCGGCCTTAGCATGAAGGCAGACGAGATCATGGCCGGATGCGTGGCTGGCGTATTTCCATCGCAGTACGAGCCATTCCTGCTTACAGCCCTTGAGGCTGGCAAGGAGGGCACTCCCAGCATTGTCAGCCGCGCGGCCGGCTTTAGCGATGCCCTCAAGAAGATCAAGCACCGCGTGCCAGGCATGGGCGGCGTAGTAATAGTGGACAACATGGAGGCTTTGCCACAGGAGACTGTGATGGATTATGCTTTAGCCATGGACTACTTCACCTGGACCTACCTGGATGATGAGGTCAAGTACCGGCTGCTCTGCGAGGAGTCCTTCTCACTGGCCAAGCAGTTCGGCTGGAAGGAGCCTGTGCTGGAGTACTACAGGAACCTCGTGGTTTAATCCGTACTGATCCAACGATCCGACTTGCTGTTCAATTGAAGAGTGGGGTAGACGATGAAAATAGCCTATTTCAGCACTGAGTATCCTCCTCTGATTTACGGCGGCCTGGGAGTATATGTGGACAACATCTCCCGCGAGCTCGCATCTTTAGGCCAGAGGGTCTCAGTCTTTGCATGGGGCGACGGAAAAGCCAAGAAGTACGAGGACTTCAAGGGAGTGGAGGCATTCAGAGAGACGCCCGTTCCCATGAGAGACGGCCTTGAGATATTCTTCTCTAATCAGACCAAGGCCTGGGGAGACGGACTGAGCTTCCTTTTGGATCTGATAAGCTACAACCAGCTTTCCGTCTCGAAAGCTCTGGAGGAAGGGCCCTACGACCTCTGTGTGGCACAGGACTGGCTGGGGCTGCCCGCCGCCATGGCTGCCAGGGAAAAAGGTGTCCCCATGATCTATCATGTCCACGGCCTTGAGATTGGCAGGTCTTTGCATCCCAATCCCCAGCTGGTGGAGCTGGAGAAAAAAGGGGCTCTGGTGGCGGACCTGGTCATCACTGTCTCCGAAGCCATGAAGCAGCAGCTGGAGGGATTGGGCGTTCCCGAGGAGAAGATCCGGGCCTGCTACCACGGCGTCGATGCCGATTTCTTCGATCCAGATAGAGCCGACCCTAAAAAGCTTCAGGCACTGAGGGAAAAGTACGGCTTTGGCGATGAAGACCAGGTCATACTCTTTGTAGGAAGGCTTGAGCCCGTGAAAGGGGTCGCCCAGCTCCTGCAGGCCATGCCCATCGTCGTGGAGAAGCACCCCAACGCAAGACTGCTGATAGTTGGCAAGGGTAGCCTTGAAGCCCTGGCCAAAGAGGCTGCAGAAAACCTGGGAGTCGTAACTCTGGTAACTGATTTCCTCGATCCTGAGGAGAAGATGTACCACTACGCTCTGGCGGACTTATGCGTCTTTCCCAGCCACTACGAGCCCTTCGGCATTGTCGCCCTGGAGGCGGCAGCTATGGCACGGCCTGCAGTAGTTGGCGCCAGCGGGACGAGCGGTCTTAAGGAGATCGTGGAGAACCCGGCCTCAAAGCGACCAACGGGCGTTCACGTGGACGGGCGCAGGCCCGAAGACATAGCCTGGGGAATCAATCTTGCCCTGCAAGATCCAGAGAGGCTGAAGGCCTGGGGGGAGAACGCACGGAGAAGGGTGCTGGAACGCTTTACCTGGGATAAGGCGGCAGAGCAGACCCTCGCAATCTATGAGGAAGTGGTGGCACGCCGGAGCTGAGAAAACACTACTTTCTGGACGAGTACTGCATCATAGCCGCGGAGCGAAAGAAGAGGCCTTCAGACTTTAAGATTGTATTGCCCGAGACGGGCGATGGGAGCAACTGTCCCTTTTGCCCCGGCCACGAGGAGATGACGCCACCAGCAGTTGCCGTGTACACGGATCAGGGCATAATGTCTGATGGTTCGGAGAGGCTACGCAACTGGCAGATGAGGGTATTTCCCAACCTCTTCGCAGCCATGGTCCCAAGTCCATCTCCTCCAACAGCCGAGTGGATAGCTCTTCCGGGCCACGGCCATCATGAGGTGATAGTGGACTCGCCTGAGCATGGAGACAGCCCGTCTCGTTTTCGCAGGGATCGCATGGAGATGCTCTTGAACGTCTATAAGCATCGTTATGCTCATTACCGATATATGAGCGGCGTAAATTACGTCTCCATCTTCAAGAACTGGGGGAAGGACGCAGGCGCATCTTTGAGCCACACACACTCACAGGTCGTGGCCATACCCATACTTCCTCCCCTGATCAGAAGGGAGATGGATGCCATATCATCGGCCTCCTTCTGCCTCTACTGCAACGTGGCGGCTCGAGAGGCCGCGTCAAGCAGGCTCATAGCTCAGAACGACTCCTGGATACTTATAGCTCCCTTTTACTCTCAGGCGCCTTATGAGACCTGGATCCTTCCCAAAGGGCATATCAGCAGCCTGGAGGATATGGGCGAAGAAGAGCGAAGGGAGTTGGCCGCTATCCTGGGAGACGCTCTGCGGCGCATTGGCTCCCTTCTGGACAATCCGCCCTACAACTACATGATCTATCAGCTCCCCTGCGACTATCACCTCAATATCAGGATACAGCCCGCGGTCTTCAAGATAGCGGGCTTCGAGAAGGGCACCGGCATTTACATAAACCCCGTACCGCCGGAGCAGGCTGCGGCTGAACTGCGTCAGGCATAGCGAAAGCCGAAAGGTTAATGAATCAACAGTCTACAAAGTATTTACATGATATTTAATCCCTTACGCAGGCCTTTACCAGCACTGCGGCGAATGGGTCCGCGAATTGGTTAATCTCGATAATATTGATCATACTCGTAGTATACAATCAATGAATACAGCAGAATAGCAATTAAACCGGTGAAGAGATGCGAATTGGAATGCTCTCCTGGGAGAGCCTATACTCTATTAAAGTCGGTGGTGTAGCGCCACACGTCTCTGAAATCTCTGAAGCTCTCGCGAGAAGGGGCCATGAGGTACATGTCTTTACTCGCAGGGGTGACTTCGACTCTTATGATAAGATAAACGGGGTTCATTACCAGAGGGTTGACAGCGACAGCTCTGGCGACATCCTCCATCAGATGGACAGCATGTGCGAGGCCATTTACGATCGCTTTGATGCTGTGCGGACTCTCTTTGGAAAGTTCGATATAATTCACGGCCATGACTGGCATCCCGTGCCCGCTTTAAAGCGCATAAAGGATGACCAAGGCCTTCCCTTCCTCCTCACCATGCACAGCACCGAATGGGGCAGAAACGGCAACAACTTCGGCTACGGCGGCATATCCAAGGAGGTCTCCCATCGCGAATGGCTGGGCTGTTACGAGGCCTCGCAGGTGATAGCGACCACCAAACGCATGCAGGACGAGCTGATGTGGATATACTCTCTCCCGGAGGAGAAGATCCACATAATACCAAACGGCATCGTGCGGGGGAAGATGAGGCGGCGCCTGGATGCAGGCAGAGTGAAGGAGCGTTATGGAATACACCCTCTCGCCCCATTGGTGCTCTTCTGCGGAAGGATGAGCATACAGAAGGGCCCCGATCTGCTGGTGGAGGCTGTCCCCAGGATCTTGAAGAACCGCTCCGACGTACGTTTCGTGTTCATGGGCGAGGGCGGCATGAGGGCAGAGTGCGAGCGAAGGGCCAGGGAGCTGGGAGTAGCCAATGCGTGCAGGTTCTTGGGTTACACCTCCAGCTCTGAGAAGGAGGAGTTGATCAACGCCTGCGATCTCATGTGCATTCCCAGCAGGAACGAGCCCTTCGGCGTGGTCGTACTGGAGGCCTGGGACGCCTGCAAGCCGGTGGTGGCAACTGAGGCTGTTAGCATCATTAAGAACTTCGAGGACGGACTGCAGGCCTACATTCAACCGGAGTCCATAGCATGGTGCATAAACCGACTCTTAAGCAACCCTGAGGAGATGAGAAAGCTGGCTGAAGCGGGCTACAGAAGGGTGGATGCCGAGTTCAGCTGGGACACGATCGCCAAGAGGACAGAGGAGGTCTACGAGGTGGCCCTTAAAGCCGGGTCGCGGGCGCCTTAGACTACGCTTCAGCTCTCAGCTTCTATAAATCGGCAGTAGGGACGGTAAACCCGGGCTTTCAAAGAGGCATGGGATTGATGGCTTCAACGGTCGCCTACCGAAAACTACAAGAATGGAGAGCACAAGGGGCTCTTGGCGCCTCGATAGCTTAGCTCGGTATAGCGCGTCCTTGGTAAGGACGAGGTCGCGGGTTCGAATCCCGCCCGAGGCTTAAATTTTTTCCGTGATTAAAGAACATTTTACTTAGGGGCTCATGAGAGAAGAGAGCAAGAAGGATGAGATGGTGATAGTGAGAAGTGCGTTGAAGCACGGCATAGAGATATAAGCTCTTGTCTTTTATGATTGCTGCAAAGTCTATTCTGCAAAAAAGAGATAACCGGGTAGCTCCATGGAGCTATCCGGATTTATACGTACAGGATTTAGGTCCGTACAATACCCAGGCGCCGGTCTTGTCGCCGTTTCCAAGTGTCCTCTTGACTCCGGTGTAGTAGTGCATTGCCTGTCTGGTGTCGCCTGAGAACTGAGACTTGCCGTAGAGGTCTCCAAGACCAATAGTGTGGCCAAGCTCGTGAAGGGCGACTGATTCTGAACGTCGTAGTTGCTGCCCGATGTACGACCAGCCGTACTTGGTGTTGAAGCTTAAGTCGGATTCAATAGCAGAGTAGTAAGGTGTCCCTTGTTTGTTCAGGTTGTACCAGGTTCTGGAGTAGGCTAGAGCGTTGGGCGCGCTGAAGAGAGATACTTCCAGCCTGCCACGTTCTTTCTGTCATAGGTATCGGCCTTAAGTTAGGGTCATTATAACCGGTCGCTGTAACGCCGCTGTCCGAGAAGAGGTTCTTGCAGGCGACGCTGTCCCATGTTTCAGCCGCTTTGCCGACGGCAGCCGCCGCTGATGCGGCGTTCAGTCCTTCTCCCCTAAGATTTGCGTCGTCCTTGACATAGAACTTGATACACTTCTTTGGCCGAGGTATATGCTGTTCCATCTCCAGCCTCCCAGAACATAGGCATTGGGATTCGTCTGCCGTCGCTGGTGTAGTTGACCGATGATTTAGCACTGTGGTGGCCGTCCTGTATCTCAACGTTGGCAGTATCCAGGCTGAATCTCCCCAGCTCGCCATAGGGCTGAGCATAGAGGCCATCAACGGACATGGCTATGTCGCCAGAGGCCACCTTGCCAGAAGATCGTCGCTGTTAAGAACCTGCATGCCCACAAACGAAGCGGAGCCGCCATGGCGGCTCTGCCGGCGGCAACTGCACTCAGATCGGCGTTCAGGTAGCCGCTCTGCCTCGAAGCCGCCAGCCACTGCCATCTGGTTCTGCTTCGAGTCTGCAGCAAGGCCGACACTGCCGAATTTGCCGGTCAGGGCTGCATTCTGGCTTATTATTGCACCCTCGCCGGTAGCGGCAACAGATGATGAAACGGCCATTGTGCCGGAGCTTTTAACGGAGCTGCTGACAGAAGAACCGTCACCGCTAGCGGAGGCTTCAATAGAGTTATCGCCAGAACCCTTCGCTTCACGCGTCTCGAAAATGCTGTCATCAGCCAAAATCGCTTCAGCCCGGAGCGATGTTGAGTCGTCCAGGTCGTAGGTCGCAGAAGATGATGATGATCTTCCGCCATCCCCCGCACTGTAGCTCACCGAGACGCCCAGGGCAGGCGCCACGAAAAAGCTTAGGAGGATAAGGGATGTTAATAGCTTATTCTTAGTTTTCAATCGATTACCTCCTTTGCCACAATATTGGCAGGACTTCGTTTAATGTCGATATTGTTAAGCCCGTCGCTAAAATCAATTGCTTCTTTTTTTGAATTATTCTGCCGTGTTTATGGAAATTACACTCGATATTGGTAATCGCTGAAAGAGAAAACGCGTTATGATGCTCTTAAATAAATAATTTACAACGTCAGTTAACGAATAGAATTAGCCGATCAGGCCGGATTCTTTGAAAACATCCTGCTTCTGTTTCCTGCCGCGTCATCTGCTTCAATCTCCAGGATGTAAGGAATTGATTTTGCGCCCACCTTCTCCAGGCTAAGCGTGTAATGATGGATTGGCGATCTATCCAGGATCAGGGGCGGAAGAGGGCTTAAGCCTTCATCGAGGTTCAGCTTTAGGAAGCTTAGAGTCGTGACCCCTACTATAGGAGTTATATTGCTCCTGATATAGCTGCCATATGATATCTCTGGGCTTGTTATCGCCAGGAACTCATTCGATTTGTAAAAAGAGTTTCCGGAGAGGTCGGTCAGGGAGTGGAAAACGCCTTCGTTGTCAAAATATGCCAGGGCAGTTGTCTCCTTCCCTCCTGGAATGAGTTCCAGAATGCACGGGGCAGAATAAACGAGGTAAGGCGTCTCCTCCGGCGGCATATCGAGGGTATTCACCGCCAGAACAGGCTGCACGTAGTCGGTGCCGTTTGTGGCTCTCCAGCTCTGGCGGGGCCAGAAGAATGTAAGCTTTGCGTCCCCTCCCTGGATTATCCTGTGCTCTGTCCAGAGCACATCGTGGGTATTCTCATTCAAAGCGTAGAGGGTGGCGCTTGTGAGGTCTCCGTCTTGATCTGTTATTATGGCATCGACTGCAATCCCTTCTCCTTCTTCTGCCTCTGTAAACTCAATGTTTGGGCTGTTCTGGGAGAGTGCCGGGGCGCACATGCTCGCCAGCAGGAGGATGAGGCAGAACACAGGTCTATTCGTCGTAGACTACCTCCTGTAAAGAGGTATTTTTTCCATAGGAGCAGCACGGAAGCCATATTGCCTCCATTTCGCTGAAATTTCTACCCGTTGATTCCATTGTGATTCGCCGATCGATAGCGAACGATCCCCAGTAGCTCTCAACGCTCTCTTTGGCGGTTGTGCGGTCATAGGCTGCCTGTCTGTACTTCAGGACTGCATGGCCCTTGAAACGGGACTTAAGTATATAATCGGTGGTCTTGGAGGGCATAAATTTGTCCGAGATTATGGTTTTCGTCTCGTTGTTTAGAATTCCTTCGAACCAGGCGTTCTTAAGCTCAAGAAATGCAGCACGCTCCTCCTTGAGGTCTTGGACGTATAAGTGAGAGGCTCCTACATAATCCAGGTTGTTGCCGAGAAAGTCGCGGTCGGAGATGCCTTCGCCGATATAGTCTATGCTTCTCCTTGTAGCAATCACCACCGGCCACGTCTCGTTCACGGTTATCCTATAGATCTGGCTTCCGGGATATTTCACCAGGCTTACCTCCACGGGATCAATAGGCGTAGCTACGAGGTGGATGCTCTCGGATGTGTCCAGGGAGCCGTTGGAAGCCGCCACTCTCTCTCTGGCACGCACCTCATCGAAGTTCATGTCGGTGTATCTGTAATATCTGCCTTCCCCAACTGCGGAGCCAGTGACGTCCAGGGTGGCGTTGATGCTCTGCCGCAGGCCTGTGGTCCAGCCGGTTTCGCTCTCTGTGACCTCGTAGAACCGGCCTGATAAGCAGGTGATGCATATCACCAACGATATCAACAGCATGAAAGCTCTGCGCCAGTAACCCAAACATATCTCCCCGTAATTAAAAGGCCTTCAAAGGCTATAAAATGGTAGCTTGGCTGATGAAATTTATAGGGAATGTTTTTAAAGGCTTTCGGGTCTGCCTGGCTTTTGTTGTCCTCACCTTCATCTTAATAAGGCTGTTCTGGGACATCCTCTGGGATTAAGGACAGGCTATTCGTAAATCAATCTGATTTTTTCTTCGACAAAATTGATTGATGTAGGCAATTTTGCGATAGAATGATAAAATTAAACCCGTTCTTTTTTTAAAACTTATTAAATTATTTTTAATAATAATAAGAAGTTTTAAGTAATCCTCTGCCTAGAATCCAACGTTTCTAACGGTCAATCAGAACAAGGAGGAGATCATATGGTTAAGGAGGTTCGCGATAGATCAATAGACCCGGCCAGCCGGGAGATGCTCGTGGCAATGGCCAGGGCGGGTCAGGAGACCGCTTGGGATCGCTTGGAGAAGCAGAAGCCTCAGTGCGGCTTCGGAGAGCTTGGCCTTTGCTGCCGCAACTGCAACATGGGCCCATGCAGAATCGATCCCTTCGGCGAAGGCCCGGATAAAGGCGTCTGTGGGGCAACGGCCGACATCATCGTGGCCAGAAACCTGCTGCGTATGATTGCAGCCGGAGCTGCGGCCCATTCGGATCACGCCCGGGACGTGGCCCAAACCTTCCTACACGTCTCAAAAGGCAAGTCGCAAAGCTATCAGATCAAGGACAAGGCCAAGATGGAACGCCTCATGAAGGAGTACGGCGTTGAAAGCCAGATTGCCCTGGCAGAGGCCATCATGGCGGAGTTCGGACGGCAGGAAGGCCCCATCCAGTTCACCCGCCGGGCTCCGCCCCGGCGGCTGGAGCTCTGGCAGAAGCTGGGCATTGAGCCTCGCGGCATCGACAGGGAGATCGTGGAGATCATGCACAGGACCACCATGGGCGTTGACAACGATTACGTCAACCTCACTCTCCAGGGCCTGCGCGCGAGCCTGGCTGATGGCTGGGGCGGCTCAATGATCGCTACAGAGCTTCAGGACGTCTTATTCGGAACGCCCACGCCCACCATGTCCATGGCCAACCTGGGCGTCCTTGAGGCTGACAAGGTCAACGTCATCGTCCACGGCCACGAGCCGCTGCTTTCAGAGATGATTGTGGCTGCTGCATCCGACCCTGGGCTGGTAGAGCTGGCCGTAAAGCAGGGCGCCTCAGGCATTAACGTGGCCGGGATTTGCTGCACCGGCAATGAGGTTCTCACGCGCCACGGGGTGCCAGTTGCAGGCAATCTCCTGCAGCAGGAGCTGGCAGTGGCTACAGGCGCCGTGGAGGCGATGGTGGTAGATGTGCAGTGCGTCTTCCCTGCGCTTGGCGCTCTTTCGAGCTGCTATCACACCAAGTTCATCTCCACGTCACCCAAGGCCAAGTTCCCCGGAGCCACGCACATGGAGTTCCAGGAGGAGACAGCCTACGAGACCGCCAGATCAATCGTCCAGGCTGCAGTGGAGAATTACCGCAATCGTGTGCCGTCGAAGGTTCACATACCCGACATAAAATCGAAATGCATGGTCGGCTTTTCAGTTGAAGCAATCGTTGGAGCCTTGGGCGGCAGCCTCGACCCTCTGCTGGGAGCCATCAAGAGCGGTGCAGTTCGAGGGATTGGAGCAGTCGTAGGGTGCAACAATCCCAAAGTGCAGCATGACTACGGCCACGTGAACCTGGTGAAAGAGCTGATCAAGAACAACGTATTGGTAGTAACCACGGGCTGCAACGCCCAGGCCTGCGCCAAGGCTGGACTTCTCACGCCTGAAGCTGCAGATCTGGCGGGCGAGGGCTTAAAGGGCGTCTGCAAAGCTCTCGGCGTTCCCCCCGTGCTGCACATGGGCTCCTGTGTGGACATCAGCAGAATTCTGGTGGCCGCTGCTGCCATCGCCAACGCTTTAGGCGTGGACATAAGCGATCTTCCGGCCGCAGGGGCAGCTCCTGAGTGGATGAGCGAGAAGGCCGTAGCAATAGGCGCCTACGTCGTATCCTCCGGAGTCTACACAGTGCTTGGCACCGTTCCCCCAGTGCTTGGAAGCCCGGCGGTGGCCTCATTGCTGACCCAGGGCGCAAAGGACGTGGTGGGAGCAAGCTTTGCCGTGGAGCCGGACCCCTTCAAGGCAGCGCAGCTGATGATCGATCACATCGATGCCAAGCGAAAGAAGCTGGGGTTGACATGAAGGAGATATTCGTCCGGCTGGACAGGTGTCTCGGCTGCAGGTCCTGCGAGATGGCCTGTGCGGTTGAGCATTCCACAAACAAGAGCCTCTTTGGAGCAGTGGCAGAGAAGCCCCTGCCAACCAGGCGCATCTATGTGGAGATGGCCGAGGAACAGAAGATGCCGCTCCTCTGCAGACACTGTGAGGATGCTCCCTGCGTGGCCGTCTGCCGCACAGGGGCCACTTCCCAGGATTCCCTCACGGGGATTGTGGACAGAGACGAAGAAAGCTGCGTGGGCTGCTGGATGTGCGTCATGGTCTGCCCCTACGGGGTGATAGGCCGCCAAAGCGAAGTTCGGGTAGCAGTGAAGTGCGACCGCTGCAAAGACCTGGACGTTCCCGCTTGCGTCGGCGCTTGCCCCACGCATACTCTCATCTTCGCCGATCCGAGGGAGTTCGCGGAGATGATGCGAAAGGATGCTGCAGCTCGAATAGCTAGAGAATACCGCGTAAAGGCCTGAAATGGGATACAAGAGGTACGGGATAGAGGGTATAAGGATACAAGAATACAAGAATTGCTGTTGGAATAAGATAGGATAGGTCCTGAAAGCTATCGGAATAGGACTGGCCTAGACTATGGGCGTCAGGCTGATCCTGTTCCTATCCTCAAGGAGCATATTGAAGGGCTCAGTTCTGGGGATGATGCCGTAGAGGCAGAGCCCTCCGTTTAATTCGTTGACCAGGTAGTACGTATCTGCCGTATGTATGGCCATGTTCAGGCTCTCCTGGCCAGTCTTTACTATTAACACGTTTATATCGTTGGTCTCCTTCCACTTGCGCATCATGAGGTTGACAAGGTTGAGAAGCTCCTTGTAGCCGAAGGCGAATTCTATAGCGTCCAGGCCTATGATGTTCAGTATCGGCCTGCCCGTTCTCTCCCTTAATTCGTCCCATTTCTGCAAAACCTCTCTTCCCCACTCTTTGGAGTCTCCACCCTCTGGCTGGGAGACCGCCACATTGGTCGGAACGAATATGTCGCGGGAGCTGAGCTGGTAGCCGATGCTCGGCAGAATAAATACGCCCCGGCCGTTCTTGATGGCGTTGGAGGCAAGAGCCGTAAGTATCTGATAGTATCTTTTGCCAACACCATGATCTATCTCTATGACGTTACAAGAGCCGTACTTCAGCCCACCCGTTATCGCATCCAGGTCGGGTATGCCTGTCGAGATCCTGTCCTCGGCCGGGTCTTTTACCCTGACCATGTCGCTTGCAATCCTTGCATCGCGGTGCTCCCTGTAGGGCTCGAAGTACCTGAACCGCCCTCCGTGAAGCGTTGAGGTATATGTCTTCTGTCTGATCTCCACCCCTCGCAGCTTGTCCAGCTTTATCTGGCGGGCATACCTGGTCCTCATGCCGCTGCCCTCGTAGCCCGACGAGCCGCCCAGGATCATCAAATTCTCCATCGTCGCCACCCCATCCACGATGTAATCCAGGGGCATCACATTTGAGAACTCGCTGACGAAGATCAGGTGGGTATCTAGATCGCGGGCAAACTCACAGATGTTCTGCTCGAAGCTGTGCTGAGCGTCGCCTATGAACTGAGAAGTGTAGTTTAAGACGGCATCCCAGCTGTCTATGATGATCATGGGGTTGTCCATATCCTCGGCCTCATCGAAGAATACCTTGAAGAAGTCCAGGACGGCATAATAGTTGGTGAGATTGCGGCTGACCCCCTTGAGGCTCTCCAGCAGCTTGGTTTGAGTGGCGTTTATGACGTTTTTAGGCGGCAGGGCATCCTTGATCCAGGGATTAGTGGCATATAACCGGTTTGGGTCTACTCGTGTGGAGATGTACAAACCGTTGTTCTTCTCGCAAAGCGTGTTCATTACCTCCAGGGCAAGGGTGGTCTTGCCCGTACCCGGGAGGCCTTTTATCAGGAGCGTCTGGCCTTTCTCAATCTGGAAAAAATCCTTGATCTCCGTTGGTATGTGCATCTCTATTACCCTGTGGATCGCATTCTTTAGAAGGTATCTTCTGCCATTTTGCAGACGCATTTCCTGGCGCGCTTCATGAGGTCGCAGATCTGTTCCGGCTTCATGCGGAATGAGAAGTGGATGGTCTTGTCATCGCCGTTGCAGAAGGTCGATGTCCACCATGGGCAGGGCTTCTATCTCCAGCCTGGCCTCTGGCAGTCGCTCCTCTGACTCAGAAGACTTTCCTGCAGAGCCCTTGATCCTCCAGAGCTTGGAAGGACCCACCTCCACGAACTCGACCTGGCCCTCGGACCTGAGCACAGAGAGGTACTTTATCACCGTGGTCTTGCTGACACCGGCCTTCTTGGCCACATCCACTGTGGTGAGCCCTACTTCAGAATCGCTTATGACTTCCACAATCCTTTCCTTATAAGATGTCATTTAGAGCCACCTACCCTAGCCGCCATGAGTCCTAATCGCCTGTTGATAATGCTATTTCATGATCCCTCAGTCTATTCTCAATATCTCCTATTTCTATTTTTCATATTTCAATCGCTTTCATGCGCAGGAGATGAGTCTCAATCTGGAGATTGAAAAAATTAAAAGCTGATAAGTCCTTCGAGAAGCACCAACTAAAAGATGGAGATTATATGAGCCTGGAAGCACCCACCCCAAGATGGGATATGACTGAAACTTGGCCGCCGGTTCGCGGCGATTATCGTTGTGGGCAGCCCCGAGTCAAGGGTGGCAGTGGTCACCCTGGCGAGCCATCTTCGCGCAGAGGGTGCAGCCCTATCGGCCCCTGCAAGACAGAGAACCTGGGGGTGGAGAAGATAGTGGCCAACACGATCTCCAACTCCAATATACGCTTTCTCCTGCTCTGCGGCATGGAATCCAAGGGTCATCTGCCCGGCAACACCCTCCTGGCCCTGCACAAGAACGGAATAGATGAGACAGGGAAGAATCCTGGGATCGAACGGGGCCATTCCCTTCATCCAGAACCTGCCTCCTGAGGCCATAAGGCGGTTCCAAGATCAGGTCGAGCTGATAGACAGAATCGGCCTGGAGGACAAGGGACAGATCGAGCTTCTGATCCAGGAGTACAACTCCCTGGCCGTAGCCCTATCCAGAGGAGCCCTTCCAGATAGTGAAGAGACGGATAAGGCCGGTAATATCTCCTTTGGGGAAGGAGATCTATCCCTGGGTTCGGGTGTTGTCATGGACACCTCTGCCTGGCTGGTAGTCGATCAGCTCACAGTCTCGCAGGAGGTGTGATGATTGTTCAGGTTCGGGCATGAGCAGTCCATAGTGAATATAGCGGATGTCAAGTTCGGCGGCCAGCCGGGCGAGCTGCCTACGGTTTTATGCGGCACCATCTTCTATCAGGGCCACAGGATAGTGCAGGATGAGGAGCGCGGCACTCTTCGATCGCGATCGTGCCGAGGGCCTTGTGAACCGGCAGTCGGAGCTGTCAGAGGAGACAGGGAACCCTGCCGTCCTCCACATCTACGCCCGCACAGGCCAGGCCTTTGAAAGATACCTGGACTTTGCAGAGGAGATCTGGGATGGCCCATTTATCATCGACTCTGCAGATCCGGCAGTTCGCTCTTATGCAGCGGCGAATGGTCTCCGAGCTGGGATATGCGGATAAGGCGATCTACAACAGCATCAGCCTGGCTACCTCCGGGGATGAGGTGGAGGCCGTCAGGAATTCAGAGGTGGACTCGGCCATAATCCTGGCATACAACCCGACAGATTCGAGCGTGGACGGAGCGCTAAAGCTCTGGAGACGGGAGGCCTCACTGAAAGAGAAGGGATTGATCGATCTGGCCCGCGGCCTGGGAATCACCAACATGCTCATCGATCCGGGCGTCATGCCACTTGGAAGTGGCGCAGGATCGGCCCTGCGGTTCTCGGTCGTCGCCAAGGCACGCCTCGGCCTGCCTGTCGGCTCGGGGATTCACAACGCCGTTTCAGCCTGGCCCTGGCTGCAAAGGCCGGGAAAAGCAGATCAAAAGATGCTGCGATGCCTCTGCTGCTGCAATGCAGCTCCTTTCCGCCGGCGACTTCCTGCTCTACGGCCCAATTGAGAACGCAGACTTCATCTTTCCCGTGGCGGCCATGGCCGACATCCTGGTTGCGGAAGCCGTCAGGGATCTGGAGATCTGGCCTGTGCCCGAGCATCCTATACACAGGCTGGTATGAAAGGCTTTATACCAAAGGGCTCTTTGGCAAATGCATGTACCTTTCCCGCGAGGAAGAGAGCATCTATCGGGGCGAGCAGGGAGAGACGCTTCGCCGCATGATGGAGATCCTGGTCGCCCTGGGGGACATATTCGAGGCAGAAGGATTGATTCCTGTAAAAAGCGTTCAGATCGCAGGAGTATCCTACAAGAACATCGGCGAGGCAGGCCTGGAGTGGATATCCGACCTGCGCGGCCGCGTGGTCGTCCCCAGCATCCTCAATCCCGCGGGAATGGACCTCTGCCGCTGGAAGGAGATGGGCATCTCCGAGGATTTCGCCTCCAGGCAGCAGGCCACAATCGATGCTTACCAAAGGTTGGGAGTCACCATTGACTGCACCTGCACACCCTACCAGATCTATGACGCTCTGGCCAGCCGGGGCGACCACCTGGCCTGGAGCGAGTCCTCTGCGGTCTCCTACGCCAACTCCGTCATAGGTGCTCGGACCAACCGCGAGGGCGGGCCTTCAGCTCTGGCCGCGGCCCTGATAGGAAAGACTCCCCGCTACGGCTACCACCTGGACGAAAACAGAAAGCCGACTCACTTAATAGTAGTAGAAGCTGACCTGATGGGCTCAGACTACGGAGCCTTGGGATTTCTTGGCGGGAAGGATTGTAAAGGACGGCATGCCCCTCTTCAGGCTTCGAGCAGGCCCTCAAAGGATGAGCTGAAAGCCCTGGGCGCTGCAATGGCCGCGAGCGGCTCAGTGGCGCTCTACTACGTGGAAGATGTGACTCCTGCGCCTCCATCTCGTTTCGAGCCCGAAGAGAAGATCTCATTTGGCCGGAAGGACATAGACGAGGTTTACGAGAGATTCTCAGGCGAAGATGCGGAGATAGTCGCCATCGGCTGCCCTCACTGCTCAGCTTGAGAGCTGGAGCACATCGCTTTGCTTCTGGGGGAAGGAAGACTAAGAAAGAGCTATGGGTCTGCACTGCCCGGAAGATCGCTGAATGCTCATCCCGATCTGGTGGCGAGGATCGAAGAGAGCGGGGCTAAGGTCATCTGCGACACATGTATGGTTGTCTCGCCGGCAAGCGATGGTTTTCGGAAGATGATGGTGAACTCAGGCAAGGCTTTAGCCTACCTGCCGGGCCTTTGCGGCGTGAAGGCGGGCTTTGGTTCAACTGAGGAGTGCATCGAGTCCGCCTGCGGGGGGCGATAGACTTGAGATCAGATGCCACAAGGTGTCCTCGGGCCGTGCCTCAGGTCCTGCGCTGGTCACAAAAGAGCCCATATCCTTCCTGGGAAACGTTAACCCTGAGACTGCCATAGTGGTCGATCCAGGCCACGAGCTTTTCGGCCAGTGCATTGCAGGAAAGGTGCTCATCTTTCCGGGAGGCAAGGGCTCGACCGTGGGCTCTTACGTAATTTACCAGCTCATGAAGAGAGGCCTGGCTCCCAGTGGCCATGATCAATCTGCGGTCTGAGCCCATCGTGGCCGTAGGAGCGATCATCAGCGGGATTCCACTGGTGGATCGAGCGCCCGAAGACTTGCTCCAGCTGAAGGGGGGCGTATTCGTGACCGTGGATGCCGACCAGGGGCTAGTGACTGTAGCTGACTAGTGCCCCTTCAAGCTAAGTATTCTTGGTTCCTCGATGTTTTGTATGGATGGATTTGAAAACGGGGCAACCACGAATTAAAATCCCTTATGAGTCCTTTGTGAGCTTTGTGCTCTTTGTGGTGAATTTCGTAAGCGTTTGTGATCAGAAAGCGTACTACTATTATCAATCACAAAGAGCACAAAGCTCACAAAGTTCACAAAGTACGCACAAAATGGTCTTGTAGTCAAATCTACTGGAAAGGCACTACTGCGGCCTGCTCGCCTCCGCAAAGGCCTCCAGAAATCGATCGTTTTCCTCCGGTGCGCCCACTGTCACCCGCAGGCAGCAATCTCCCGCTCCTGGGAAGGATGTGCAGTCTCTTACTATTATTCCTCTTCGAAGCAGCCTTTCCGCAATGAGGCTGGATTTCTCTTCAGTGCGGATGAAGAGGAAGTTTCCTTCTGTTGGGCAGGCTCCTCCTATTTTTTCTCGCATCCTTTCCCTCTCCGAGATAATCCTGGAGACGGAAGCTCTCATGTAATCCAGATCGTCCAGCGCCGCAACGCCTGCCGCAAGAGATGGCGCGCTGATGCTGAATAGCGGCGCTATCCGCCGGTACTGCTCGGCCATCCACCGGGGCGCGACGGCGTAGCCCAGGCGCAGGCCCGCCAGGGCGAAGGCCTTGGACATGGTCCTTCCCACAACCAGGTTCTCGTATTCTTTAACAAGCTCGATTGGGCTTTGTCCGGCAAACTCGGCGTAGGCCTCGTCCAGAAAGACAATGGCCTCTGTGCTCTCGACTATTTGCCTAAGCCTCTCCTCAGAGATCGAGTTTCCAGTGGGATTGTTGGGCGAGCAGAGAAAGATCATCTTCACGCCAGCGGGCACCTCCGGGCCCACATCGAAGTTCGGCCCGCGCTGCCAATAGACTGGAACTGCACCGCACAGCCTAGCAGCGAGAGCATAGAGCGTGTAGGTGGGAACGGGAATGATGGCCCTGTATCCGGGGCCCAAAAACAGTCTTGTCATAGTGAAGATGACCTCGTCCATGCCAGCGCCTATTACTATGTTCTCAGCCTGATAATTTGTGTATCTCGATAGGGCTTCTACGAACGTCCTGGAATCTGGATACCTGTTAAGCGTTGGTGCTTTCAGGGCCTCCTGCGCTCTCGGGCTGGGGCCGTAAGGATTCTCATTGCGGCTTAGAACCGCCATCTTATCCATGGGAACGCCGAATCTGGCAGATACCTCGGCGGGATCGGGGCCTGCCTCATCCGGCTCCAGGTCCAAGAGGTGAGGCATGAGGTTTCGGGAGTAGTCTTTCAAGGATGCTCATTATAATCAGACCTGAAAAGTATAAACTTATGTCCGGCCAGGAACTGAAAATGGACGAAAATGGAAATCAAAATCCTTTTATCTTCTCTCCCCTTCAAGGCCTGCATGTTCAAGATCGGCTTCATCAAAATGGGCAACATAGCTTCGTCTCTGGTTGTGGATTTAGCCTTAGACGAGATCGCTGAGCGGACCGACCTGGAGATGAAGGTTCTCTCCTTCGGGCCGAAGATGACAAAGAAGGAAGCAGAGGCCTCTGCTGAGCTGAAAAGCTGGGGTCCCCAGCTGGTAGTAATAATAGGTCCAAACGCTGCCACTCCCGGACAGACAGCGGCCCGCGAGATTTACAGGGACATGCCTACCATCGTCATATCCGACGGCCCCACAAAAAAGGAGCAGCGCGACACCTTAGGAACCGGCTACATCATCCTTCCCGTCGATCCTCTCATCGGCGCCAAGCGCGAGTTCCTCGACCCGGCTGAGATGGTCCTCTTCAACTCGGATGCATTGAAGGTCCTCTCCATCTGCGGCGCTGTGCGCCTCGTCCAGGAGGAGCTCGACCGCTCAATGGCTTCCATTGCCAAGGGCGAAATCAAGCTGCCTCAGATACTGGCCACGCCCGAGAAATGCGCCGAGCGCATGGACTTCAGGAACCCCTACGCTCGCGCCAAAGCCGTTGGAGCGCTCTACATGGCCCAGACTGTAGCTGGCATCGACGCACAGGCATGCTTCCGCCTCAAAGAGCTGGAGGCTATCGCCCTGGCTGCTGCCGCCGGCCACGAGGTCATGCGCGCAGCAGCGCAGTTGGCAGACGAGGCCAGAGAATTGGAGAAGGCGGGCGACTCAGTATCCAGAGAGCCTCATGCCAGGTCTGGCGAGCTCATGAAGAAGACCCGGCTGCTGGAGAAGCCTGAGAAGGTCTGAATACTTTCGCGGCGCACGGGTCTAGATTAAATAAAGGCCGGTACAATCTCTCTTTATAATAATAGAAGATCGCTACCCGCGTCCTACACGCTTCTGGGCAAAGGGTGCGATCTTCTCCATCACCCCCTAATCCTTTTTCTCTTTCTCTTTCTGGCTCCTCGCTATTTTCTATGGGTGATCTTTGTGGTGGATTTCGTTTTGTCTCGCCACATCCAAGCGGACTGGATCAAACCACAAAGATCACAAAGGATGCACAAAGACGATTTTCGTTATCATGGGTGTCCATTCGGGCATGGGCGTTTCTCTGTGCCTCTGTGATTAGCTCAGCCGTATGTCAACAGCTCTGCATGCTCTATGGAAAGAGCTATACATGTCCCGCGCGAACACCACGCCCTGTATGGCTTTGCTGGAGATCAGGAGCGTGAACAAGCTCTTCTTGTCTGACGGCAAGGAGCTGGAGGCCCTGCACGATATCAACCTGAGCATCGGAGAGAACGAGTTTGTATGCTTCATTGGGCCCTCTGGCTGTGGAAAGACGACTCTTCTCAGGATCATCGCAGGCCTTGAAGATCCAACATCCGGCGGAGTCTATCTCAATGGCGAATTGATAAAGGGGCCAGCTCCTGAGAGAGGCATGGTCTTCCAGGAGTACTCCCTGTTCCCATGGCGAACCGTTCTTGACAACGTGGCCTTCGGCCTGGAGCTGAAGGGCGTGCCAAAGGAGGCCAGGCACGAGAAGTCCAGGCAGTACCTCAAGATGGTCGGCCTGGAGCGCTTCGAGGAGAGGTATCCTCATGAGCTGTCCGGAGGAATGAAGCAGCGTGTGGCGATCGCTCGCGCTCTGGTCAACGACCCTTCGGCGCTGCTCATGGACGAGCCATTTGGGGCATTGGATGCCCAGACCAGGAACGTCATGCAGTCCGAGCTGCTGCGCATTTGGGAAGAGGAGAAGAAGACGATAGTGTTCGTGACGCACAGCGTAGACGAGGCCATCTACCTCGCGGATCGCATAGTCATCATGTCCGCCCGGCCAGGCCGCATAAAAGACGTCATTGAGATCGATATACCTCGGCCCAGGAATAGGACCAGCTCTGAGGTAAACAAGATTCGAGACCGCATCCTCTGCGACCTCCGATCGGAGATTGTGACTACCTGAGGATATGCCTTTTATACCCTGGAAGACATTTCAGGTTAGAACTTGTTTTAGATGGTGAGGCATTGAGATCTCGATGGATGGAGCTTCCGCGAAAAGTAGCGATAGGCAGTGGCACCATATACGAGCTGTCAGAGATCTGCGCCGACTTAAAGCTGCGGCCAAAAGCACTCATAGTCACAGGCCCGAGCACTCTGGAGATCGTCGGCAAGGAGATCTCCGACCTCCTGGAGAAGGGCGGCTTTGAGCCCGATATTCTGATTGGCAGGGCATCCAGGCTGGAGGAGGTAGACCGCGTAGAGTGCCGGGCACGAGAGATAAATGCAGGCTTCATCGTGGGAGCGGGCGGCGGCAGGTCGATAGATATCGCAAAGCTTGCGTCTCTTCGCGTCGACATACCTTTCTTAAGCGTGCCAACTGCCGCATCGCACGACGGCATCTGCTCTTCCCAGGCTTCCCTCACAGTTAACGGCGAGACTACATCTGTACCGGCGCAGTCGCCTCTCGCCATAGTCGCCGATACTAAGCTCATCTCCCGGGCACCTGCAAGGCTTTTATCTGCTGGCTGCGGAGACATAATCTCCAACTACACGGCTCTGCTGGACTGGCAGCTGGCTCACAGGCTTAGAAACGAGGAGTACAGCGAGTACGCTGCTGCTCTCTCGGGAATGACCGCCAGGATGATTGTTGAGCTCGCACCAACCATCCGCCCCGGCCTGGAGGAGTCGGCTAAAACCGTTGTCAAAGCCCTTATCTCCAGTGGTGTTGCCATGAGCATTGCAGGGTCGTCCAGGCCTGCCAGCGGCTCAGAGCACAAGTTTGCTCATGCCCTAAACCGCATAGCCCCCGGAAAGGCGCTTCACGGCGAACTGTGCGGCCTTGGAACAATTGTGATGATGTACCTTCACGGCGGCGACTGGGAGATGATCAGGGACGCGCTGATCTCTGTGGGCGCGCCGACAACGGCAGAGGGCCTAGGGATAGGTCCTGATATAGTGATCGAGGCCCTGGTAAATGCACATGAGATCCGCCCCGATAGATACACCATCCTGGACGCAGGCCTGAACAGAAAAGCCGCAGAAAGAGCGGCTGAGGTCACAGGAATACTTTAATATCATTATTATATAATCAAATCAATCAAGATGGAGGAAAAAGATGTCTGAGGCATCTACCCAGATCACGCTGATAGGAATAAAGCTCGCAACAATTGGAATGGAATTCACCTTCAACGGCCCTACGCCCGAGTGCGAAACATGTAAGCTTCGAAACACATGCATCAACCTGGAGCCCCAGAGGCGGTACAGAGTCCTCGGAGTGAGGGGGGAGATGGTTCACGACTGTCCCATCCACGAGGCAGGCGTCCGCGCAGTGGAGGTGGCAGAAAGCCCTATTATCGCCGCATTTGATGCTCGCAAGGCCTTTCCCGGGTCGAAGATAGTCTTCGAACCTGTCAGGTGCGATCAGACGGAATGCAGCATGTACGAGATCTGCCACCCTGCTGGCCTGAAGGAAGGCGAGAGGTACACAATAGTGGAAGTGGTGGGAGAGGCTCCTGAGGAATGCCCTCGCGGAAGCGTTCTCAAGCTGGTGGAGTTTCGGCGCTAGATGCGTCTTTTAACCTATTCGAGAAACGTCTTCATTCCAGTAACCGACCTGTGCAGGAACAGGTGCGGTTACTGCTCTTTTCGGCGCGAGCCTAGGGAAGCCAGAATCGTTAGCAGACCGGAGGCGTTGCATCTCCTGGAGCGGGCGGCAGCGGAAGGCTGCAGCGAGGCGCTCTTCTCTTTAGGCGAGAGCCCCTGGGAGGTCGAGGGCTTCCAGCGGCTTTTGGATGCAGCCGGAATCTCCGATTTATTGGACTATCTGGTGGAGCTGTGCGAGCTCGCTTTGGAGATGGGGCTTCTGCCGCATACCAACGCCGGAGTCCTCTCTGATGACTGCCTGTTGAGACTTGCTCCCTACAATGCCAGCATGGGGATGATGCTGGAGACTACGGCTCATGTGGCGGCACATGCCGCCTCTCCTGGAAAGAGGCCCGACCTCCGGCTGGACTTCATCGCCAAAGCCGGAAGGATGAAAATTCCCTTCACCACCGGCATACTGGTGGGCATAGGCGAAAGCAGGGAGGATCGCCAGGAATCGCTTCAGGCCATAGCCGATCTCCACAGATCCTACGGACACATCCAGGAGGTCATAATTCAGCCCCTGGACCCAAAGCCTGGAACGGCCCTGGCTGCATCGCCCGGCCCTGGCATGGACGAGCTTTGCGAGACGATAGGAATGGCGAGGGAGATTTTGCCTGAAAGCGTTGCCCTGCAGGTTCCGCCTAACCTTGTAGATCCCTTGTCCCTGGTGAGGGCTGGGGCAAACGACCTGGGGGGACTTAGCACAGTTACGCCCGACTGGATCAATCCTGAGAGGCCCTGGCCTGGCCTCGACGATCTGCGCCTGCGTCTTCGAGGCTATACCCTCAGGGAGCGCCTGCCCATCTATCCGCGCTTCGTCTTTCAGGGCTGGCATGGCGAAAAGACGCGTCTGCTGATGAAGGCCCTGGCAGGAGAGGACGGCCTGCGGCGCAAGGAATATCTTTGATGAGTGCCTCTGATAGGCGGCGTGGAAAAGAAATGGCTGGAAATAGGCATAAGCACAGGGCTCGTTCTCCTGATGATCGCGCTCATGCTTATGGTGCAGTTGACGGTTCCGGTTGAAGCCAGGTCTGCGGGATTTGCCCTGGTCATGCTGCTCTTCATGGTGGCCATGGGGTTTGCCGGAGTTAAGTTAATGGGCATGCAGTAAACGCAGCAACGTCAAATATAAATATAATAATACACCTTTCTCAGTCGAGGGTTTGAGATGGCTGGATTCTTGGAAAAGCTCAAGCTTATTGGCAAGTCCGGTGAAGAGAATTACGCCGAAGTCGATCTGGGGCAGTTCGAGGAGGCGAGGGACTCTCCGGAGATCATCTTGAGGGTGGCAGAGCTATCGAAGATCGAGGTCCTGCCTGAGATCAAGCAGGAGATCTACGCAGGCAACATCGTATTGATAGACATCGCGGGGATGAAGCGCGACAAGGCCGCTTTGGATAGGGCTATTGGCGAGCTGAAGAAGGCGGTCGAGGACGTATCCGGGGACATCGCTGGAATAGGCGACGACCTGATAGCGGTTGTGCCAAACGGTATAAGGATAGACCGCGAGAAAGTGGTTGGAGGTAAAGATTGAAGTTAACTACAACTGCCTGCTGCCCCGTATGCAGCTCCGAGATACAGTTCGACTGGGAGACCCAGGATGTCCCCTACTTCGGCGAGGCTATGCTCATAGCCGGAGTATGCAGCTGCGGCTTTAGGCACAGTGATACCATTCTTCTTTGCCAGAAGGAGCCGGCGCGCTATTCTCTGGAAGTGACAGACCTGGAGGATCTGGATGCCAGGGTAATTCGTTCTTCCAGCGGCACCATCCGGGTTTTGGAGCTCGGAGTAGATGTAGAGCCAGGGCCGGCGTCTGAGTCGTACATATCAAACGTGGAAGGGGTCCTGGACAGAATCGAGGGCATAGTGGATTTTGCCACGCGATCAGCGCGAGAGGCGGGCAGCTCTGAGGCTACAGAGAAGGGCGAGGCGATCCTGGAGAGCATAGGCCTTGCTCGCCAGGGCAAGTTCAAGCTGACCGTCGTGATCGAAGACCCTCTGGGCAACAGCGCCATAGTCTCCGAGAAGGTGGTACGTACAGCTCTCACGGATGAGGAGATTGCCTGCCTCCAGACGGGCATGGTGCTACTGGACGTATGAGATGATAGTTTTAAGCGGCGGCACAGGTACGCCAAAGCTTCTTCTTGGATTAAAAGAGCTGCTGTCTCCAGAGGATCTTTCTGTTGTGGTGAACACCTCTGAAGATATCTGGATCTCTGGGAACTATGTCTCACCGGATGTGGACAGTGTAATTTACACTCTGGCAGACATGATCGATGAAAAGAGATGGTGGGGCATAAAGGGAGACAAATCCCTCACCCACGACTTTCTGCTCGCCTTAGGCGTGGACGAGAAGCTCCTTTTGGGAGACAAAGATCGAGCCGTGCATATCTTCCGCACCAATTTGCTGCGTCAGGGCGTCAAATTAAGCCTGGCTACGGAGGCCCTGGCCCGCGCATTGGGTGTGGAGCAGATGGTCGTTCCCATGACGGATGACGTCGTTTCCACGGTTGTGACAACATCGGAAGGCGTGATGCACTTCCAGGACTTCTGGGTGGCCTGGCGGGGACGGCCGGAGGTCAAATCGGTCATCTTCACAGGCCTGGGGGAGGCTCTTCCCGGCCAGGGATTCCTCGATCTGCTGGAAAAGGAGGATACCGTTATCATCGGCCCCAGCAATCCTGTCACCAGCATCGGTCCCATCCTGGCCTTGCCAGGAGTTCGGGGACGCCTCCGGGACAAGAAGGTCATTGCTATCAGCCCCTTCGTTGGGGATAAGCCGGTTAGCGGCCCGGCTGCAAAGTTCATGGCTGCCTGCGGTGTTCCTGCCAACGACGAGGGCGTGCGGGCGATGATTGGCAAGGTGGACCTCTTCGTGGTGGATAAGAAAAGCAGCTATCAGGGAGAGTGCGTGCACATGAACACCCTCATGAGGACACGGAAAGAGAGCCAAAAGGTAGCGAATGCGCTGCTGGAGCTGATCTGATGTTCTTGGGAGTGGACCACGGAACCACAGCGATAAGGTTCGCCACCCCGGAGGGAGGGTGCTGGGAGCTTCCAAGAAAGGAGGCAAGCCAACTTTTTCCAGAAGAGATCTTGAGGCGCGTTAAGGATAACCTTGGCCTCACCCGGGTAGACTTAGTGGCCCTCACCTACTCCATGGGCGACGGCTTAAGCAGCATAGTGCGCCTGGAGGATGCAGAGAACCGCGGCCTGGTGCAGCAGGACGGAGCAGGCCTGCATGTGGGAGGCGGCACAAGGGTATTCGAGGCTCTGAGTGGCTCGGGCTGGCCCTGCGTGCTTTTGCCAGGAATTCACCGCAACAGCGATGTGGATCCCAGGCTGAAGGTTTTTTCTCACGGCATGAGCCCTGAGAAGGTGGGACTCGCCTACGGCGTATTTCGCTCTGGAGTCGAGAGCTTCATAATATCCGATGCCAGCTCCAACACAGTGACCTTCGCGGTCTTGCGCGGGAAGATCGTTGGGGCCATAGACGCGCCCATCTTCGCGCCAGGCCTCGCGCAGGGACCTCTGGACGTAGAGGCCATAAGAAACGTGGATGCGGGGAAGATGACAGCGAACCAGGCCTTCACACAGGGCGGGATCCTTCGAAGGTTGGGCAGATCCAGCCTTGAGGAGTGCAGCCCTGAGGAGCGGGCTTTGGCTTTGGAGACCCTCGCACTGTTCGCTGCCATGGAGATATCAGCCCTTGATATTTTGCTTCGCGATCTAGGCGAGATGGAGCCGAAGCTCTATTTAGCAGGCAGCCCTGCGCCCCTGATCGAAGGGCGCGTATCGAAGCTGCTGGGGCGCGCGGTGGGCTCGCTTGGAAGATGCGCATCGGCCGAAGGATGCGCCCTGGTCGCGCAGGATGTCTTCTCTGGCGCAGAGCAGATCCTGGGCATAAAGGTAGAGGAGAGAGCCAGGAGGCTTCAAAGGCGAGTCCTGGATAAGAAGAAAGAATAGCTAAATAGGCACCGAGCGCAAAGATAGTTTAGGATAGGCTCATAGATTGCTCCATATGATAGAAACACTCGCTTTAGTGCAAACTTCTAATAAGGGCTGAAGGAAAAGCCTATCCTCTTTTTAACCCGTACCTTGGGGTGTTAAGATTTTTCAACATCTTTAACCGGCCCACTCAGGCATCAAGAAGCATATCGATTATATCCATAGAATGATTACTATCTTTGAAACCATGACTGAGCCCTTTGTAGATGCAGAGGTAGACCGAACCAAGTCTAAATGGGTGGCCAAAGCTTACTGCGAGTTCGGCAGGTCCAAAACCACTTTGCGAGCACTATTCTACTATGCCCTCCAGCGCAAGGAGTCAGATTACCCTATTTGTGGTGGCTTTGTGGGAGAGATCCGGTGTACCAGGCCTTACCATGAGTGCGATGGAGAGAAATTGTCCAAATGGGCGGGCAAGGCCAAAAAGCTGGGATTTGTTCCCACTGATGCTCTCCTGGAAGAGATGCCAGGAGAACACGTCTACCTGTCTGCGATTCAACCTGGGGATAGTGGAGCCGTCCACATCGAGGTCTGGTTGAACCGATCAGCGTTCAATGCTCTGCTGCAGCCTATATGTGAAAAGCATGGCGCAGTCCTGGTTTCAGTGAGTGGCCAGCCCTCTAGGGATGCCGTGGAGGGCCTTTTGGCTAGATCCAGGGGTCGTACTACTATTATCCTCTGTTTGTCGGACTTGAGCGCAGACAGCTTCTCTTTCTGCGAGGATCTGAGGAGAATCATCGACGGGGCGAAAGGCCACACGGGGTGGAGTATCCGGATGAAGCATATAGGTATGACGTCCGAGAAAGTACTGGAGCTTAAGATCCCCATGGTTCCTGGAAGGAAGAGTACCAAGGAAAATCAGAAAAAGTACAGGAACTTCCTGGCACCCTACGGTCTCAGCGACAAAAGAATGACCGAACTAGATGCCCTAGAGGTCTATTACCCAGGAGGCATAGCAGGGTTTGTGGATAAGATCCTTTCAGAGAACGAGGTTGGGCCAAATAAAACAGCGAGGGGCCAATAATATCGATAATCATCAGTTATAAGAATCCCTCTCATCCATATCAGTGCGATGGATATGAGCAGAAAGTTCAAGGACCTGATCAATAGCGATCTTTCAAGGCTTCCCAGCATAATGGATAATCATTTCTGCATCGGTGAAGAGAGAATCTATTTGCATCTATGGAACCACAAAAAGATGCACTGGTATATCTCGGAATACGACCGCATCAATCAGAGATTCTTCGGTTTTTATGAGAATAGAAGCGATGGAATATCATCCGGACTCTGCAATGTGCAGGATATATTGGCCTATACCAAGAAGGGCGAGGCCTGGGAGCCCATGGTGGACGAGGAGTGGAAGCCTGTAGCAGCCAAGGAGATAGTATCTTTGCAGGGATACATCAACATGATGAGATGCCCTCCGGATTGGTAGACCAATCATCTGCTTAGATTGCCTCAGCTGATCTGGAAATGCCCTTTTTCTCGGGAATGAATAATCAGATGGACCAGATTCTCGAGAAACAAGACGAAACAATCGGAGAGATCCGAGATCTTCGCGATGATCTGGTAAAGCACAGCAACAATGATAGGTTAGCGAGGATGGAGGAGGATATTCGAGTGATTAAGAGCTAAATGGGTATCCGATAAAGCCTGATAATCCTTCGCGACAGGTTATTGTTATGGAGTCCGTCATCGAAAATATGGTGCGCGAGCTTGAGGCCCAGGCGAGATCTGTAAAGGGCGAGAAAGCCAGGAAGCTGAAAGTTGAAGTGGAAAAAGCCCTGGAAGAGGCCGAAAGCTCTTCATACGCCAGCCCTGATTTGATCGACCGGCTGGACGGCCTTCTGATGGTTCTCACTGAGGCCTCTCGCGATGTCTGCACCAACACCAAATGCCCTCATTACAATAAGAAGTGCAGAATGAGATAATAGTAATAGCGATCCTGGCATCTGCCAGGACCAGATAAAATTGATTTGGTTTAGGTTTACCTTACGCCCGCCCTGCTGTCAGACCACTTGTTCAGTATATAAGGCAGTGCGACCACGGCCACGCCAAACACTATTACGGCGACCAACTGATCCATAATGCTCATTTCAATTTCACCTCCTTTCTCGGCGATGAATTAACAGGCTTGACGTATGGACTCCCGCTACCAACATAAACTTTGTGCTATCTTTTTGTATAAGAACGATTACTTTGAAAAAAAGTTTTCTAATAAGCTTAATTATTAATGATTACATAAAGCGGCAGTCGCGCGAACCCCAGATCATTTTGTCGTCTGCTACCAAAAGGAAGGCCGAGATTCGGCCCTTAAACTGGCTTTACATCATTGAAAGAACAGCAATAATTACTACTGCTAATGCAGACCCTATGAGCACCAGCTTGGGGGTATCGATCTGCATTACCTCGTTCTTGGTGCGCTTGGGCCTGTGGGCAACTATCTCCTCTACATACTTCTCTTGCTGTCTCATTGCGTCGCTCTTCTGCATTGCCATAAATTCCACCTCATTTTATGGCCCGATCTTAGGGCCTGGAAGTATTTATAGACCTTCAGGAGAAAAACTTTACCAGGGCATTAGTGAAAAGGCGGTCTATTTCCTGAACCTTCGGCCGGGAAGGGTTCGGTAGACCTTTGCTCCTTTCTGGATCTTTCCCTCTACGGCGAGCCTCTGGATCTGGGGCGCTATGGACTCTGTCCTTTGCAGGAACTGATCGACCACCAGCTTCTCAAGCTCTTTCTTATCTATGATAATGCCAATGCCTATGCCCGGACAGGAGGGATTGTAGCTGATGTTAAGCAGAATATCGCCTTCAGACGTGGTCTCTTCCTCTACTCGAAATGGAAAGAGCCTGCAAGCTCTTGGCCGCTCCTGGTAGACTGTACAGCCCTCCTCATAGAAGACGCAGGTAGTGTCCTCTTTGCTCTTCATTACCGGGAGGTCCAGGATGACTTTTCGGCCAGCGTCTTTTACCCGGACAGAGCTGCCGTCGTACTCATAAAGCGTGTCCACGAACTCCGCGGGCGGCCGTCCAGTCCGTCGGCTTATGTCCTCGATATCCTTCTCTGTGAGGTAGATCAGGTTGGACTTATCTACGAACTCTTGCAGTCGCTCTAAAGGGACGAGATCGTCA
The DNA here is from genome assembly GCA_963847095.1 of Methanotrichaceae archaeon. Classification (GTDB taxonomy): domain Archaea; phylum Halobacteriota; class Methanosarcinia; order Methanotrichales; family Methanotrichaceae; genus CAWJYS01. The sequence continues at coordinate 439,574 of CAWJYS010000005.1, forward strand.
AACTCAAGCGGCCTTTTATGGTGACAGCATGAGCCACATCTCTGGCATTTGAACCTGATATCTTTAAAAACAGTTTTCACAAAGACACGGGGCAAAAGTAACCCTCAAAAAAGAGAGAAAAGAAGAAGACGTTTACATCGTCTTCTTTATGGGGTGGTTCTCAGCCAGGACTTCCAGGCCAAGCTCCACTGCAGACTCGGCCTTCATGATGTCAACCATTGCTGCAGCAGGGAAGATCATTGGGGCGTTCTCTATTGGCCCGTAGAGGTAATAGTCAGCGCCCACGATTCCTGCCACAAGGTTGGAGCCGATGTCCACTGGGGCGAAGGCCTCCTTGTGCTGTTTCTTCCACTTCTTCATCCAGTCCCATGCCGACGCGCCGTTATGGAATCCGCCGCCAACAGGCAGGCCCAGCTGTGCCTTGACGGCAATGCAGGCCCTGTAGGTAGCACCGGAGCCAGCTCCCAGCGGCATAGCCGCGGTATCGATGAGCGGCCTGGTAATGCCGCACTCTTTGGCGTACTCCAGCATGCCCTTCTTGGCGCCGCCCGCCGCTTTGGTCAGGATCTCCATCTTGCCCTTGGTTCCCTTCTCCATGGCGTTGAAGGCGAGCACGATAGCTGAATCGAGATCGCTATCCTTGACGGCCTGCAGCTCCTCTGGGGTTATGGAGGCGTTGATGGAGTTGTGTACGGCCCTGTCGGCTACACCGATCTCTGTAGCGTACTTGACGCCAAACGCCCTGACCTCAGGCGCAGAGGAATCGATGAGGAACGGGTAGTCGGATAGTCCCACGAACCAATCGATCTCCTTGGCCATGGCCTCGTTGCTCTCCGCGACGATCTGGTTCATGCAGCTGTTACCAGTGATCTCGCTCATCTCAACCTGAGTGTTCCAGAGCCTCTCTGCGGCTGCCGCATCGAAGACTCCATGCTCTGGGTCAGATACAATCTTGTGCCTGGCGTAGAACATAGTGCCGATGCAGCATGTGGGGTACTCTCCAGGCTGCCCCCCAATCTTGAACTTGCCGAAGTCAAAGACTTCCTGCTTCCTGTCAAACCTGAACATTTAAATCACCCTCGTCCAGTTGCCGGCGTATACGAAGAGTATGTAGGCTAATATTATTATCAGCCCCGCGCAGACACCGTACGCTGCGCCTAGATCTCTGCCGATGGACTTTCCTGCCCTCAGGAACTTCTCGCCTGAGTAGAACTCGATCTTCTCATCTATCTTGTCCAGCCTGGCCATTATCTGAGCAAACTGCTCCTGATCAACGACTGCGACTGGAATTGCTTCTTGTCCTTCAGCCATTGCTTAAAGCCCCCCCTGGAATATGAAGAACGGCCCAAGCATCATCAGGATTGCCAGAATGAACCCAATGGCGAAGCCCTGGGTTACTGTGGACAGTACGCCTGAGCTCAGCTTGGTCTCCCTGGCCAGGAGCTGGGCCTTGTACTTGAGGTCATCGAGTACATCATCGAACGGGCCTTCGGCCACGGGCACCACCATGGGCATTCCCTGGCCGTATTGAATCTCTTCAGCAGCCATTTTAGGCACCTCCCGCCATCTTCAGGATTATGCCAAGGAGCACGATTGTGATGGTCATGCCAAGAGCTATGCCCTCAATCTTGCCCGCGTATATGCCCGCCTGAAGCTTGTTTAAGAGACCGTTGTTGGTGACGGCGTAGTTCATAATACGCATCCTGGCCTTGATATCCACTACCTCGGCGGCCATGGCCCTTGGTCCGTGGGCCTCTTCCTCAGCTCCGCCTTCCTTGATCTCGATGATCATGGGCTCGACGTCTAAGGCTCCTGGATCCTTGGAGACAAGCTCCTTGATCTTGGCCGTGATCGCTCCCATGTCCTCTGTGTCCATCATCATGACCGCCTGGACCTGGCTCTTATAGCGTTCGATGGACTCAGGAGTGAGGTTCTGGATGAAGGGAATGGCTCCCTTGGCTCCTATGATCCTTCCTTCCTTGTCTATTCCGTCCTTGGTGAAGGCCTCTACTGCCTGTCCTGTGATGTGGCCCTTGACCTCCATTCCCGTCACGACTATGAACCTGATGTTGGGGTTGGAGACGATATTGGCCACCATCTTCTCAATTCCGATGTTCTCGGTCTTGCAGGGTCCTACGATAGACTGGCCCCTGCTGCAATCAGCGCAGAGCCCTTGAGGTGCGATCCGCAGGTACAGACAGCCACCGGGTTCTCCGGGTTTCCGACCTCGTACTCGCCCGTGATCACCGGCCATGGTTCAGCCGGCTTCTTCTTAAGGGCCATTTCATGCACCTCCGGTTGCTTTCTTAACCAGCTCAATGCCTTCCGGACTGGTGAAGAGCGTGCTGATCAGTATGACGAAAGCGACGACCAGTCCTATGATGAACCCCATCCAGATGTTGGTGTACAGACCGCCGACATAGGATGCCTTTGCCCTGTTGGCGTAGGACTCCATCAGCTCGTTGTCTGGCGTCAGCTGGTTCACCAGATCGTCAGCTATCCTGTCCAGTCTCTCCACCTTGGGGATCAACGGATCTAAACCGTACTGGACGGCATCCGCCCTCTGCTCCGATATAATACCTTTCATCGGGTCGAAGGCCAGTCCCAGTTCGGGTGAAATTCTAACAACTCCCATTTAAGAGACCTCCTTACTGCACGCTCGGTGGCAGAAGTCCTGTTCCGACCACGGCTGAAGCATCTCTCTTTACCAGCCTGTAGTACCACATGTAGAAGTAGTACCAGATGGCAAAGCCCACTACGATCTCCACCAGTCCTGAGGCCAGCCCCAGAGTCAACAGGGCGCATATTCCTGTCGCTATGGTGGACATTCCACCGACCATCACTCCATTGATCAGAGTCCTGTCCTGCTTCTCATCCGGGCCGAGGTTGGCGTTGAATGGATGCAGAATTGCCAGACCGCCGCAGATGAAGATGATGGCCAGGAATCCGGTGTTGATGACGTCGGTGACAATTGCAGTATAGCTCAGGGATCCGGATATGGCAAAGGACCATCCTATGATGGCCATGGTTCCTGCGCCGGACAGGTCGGAGGCCTCTCCTCCATGATGGGGATGTTGAAGCCCATGACCCTGTTGGCGATGAGGCCCACGACATAGCCGAAGATCAGCGAGTATACTAGGGCAATGATCGACGCCCAGAATGCCAACGCCGAGCTGCTCAGCAATGTTGAGCCCGAAGAGCACAGCCACAATTCCCATTCCCAGGGAGAGCATTCCGATGGATGGAACTCCTGTACCGATACCATAGGCGCAGACTCTACGAACCGCATTGGCTCCCCAGACTACTCCGAAAAGGGCAGCTAGAGCTCCCACGAAGGAGAAGATGGTTGTGCCGGTGACGCTGTTCAGGATGTAAGCCAGATATATTCCTACAACCGATCCAACAAGCCCGTAGATCCTCAGCTGCTTGGGCTCGATCTTGAACCCTTTGACTGTCTCAGCCATTTCAGGCACCTCCTACGAGCGGGGTAATCAATACCGCCACAACCGCCAGGATAACAGTGGATACCAGACAGGCCTTGAATGCCTTGGGCCACTTCTTGAACTTGGGGTCGTGGAAGCCCTCGATGGTTCCCTGGATGTTCCAGGAGGCGAGCACTGCATCCACAAAGAATATGCCTATGGCGAAGATGGCGGACATGGCCGGGTTGCCGTTGATGAGCACCAGCGGGTAGTAGATCAAAGCGCCGCCGATGCCACCCATTGCTGCTCCAATAGTTCCGGAGACGAAGCAGACGGTGGGAATGCCCTGGCCCACAGTTCCCGGAGCCACGTAGGGCGGCTGGGAGAACTTAGTTATGGGGTCGTAGTTGACCTTCGCAGAGGCGAAGGGCGCACCTACGGCGTAGGCGTAGATCCAGCTGCCAGTAAGCATGGTGGCGTCCATCATGATCATGGCGCCGACGGCTCCTGTAGCCAGGATGGGCCAGATGTTATCTGTCACGGACATCATCAGCCCGGCGGCCAGAAGTCCAGTCAGACCGGAACCGGCTGCCAGCTGCACCGTACCTGTACCGATACCTGTAGCCTGGGCCATGGCTGCGGGAGCGCCGCCGACAGGCACGAAGTGAACTCCGATGCCCACCAATAGGCCTCCAACCACGATCTCCAGGATGTAGACGATGGTATTCATATCAAAGGTCATGCAGCGATGTCCCCCTTGTAGCCTGGATACGGCCCGTACTTCCTGCGGGCGGAAAGCTCACAGTAGAAGTTGTACAGGTTCATCACAATCACAAAGAAGATGCCCATAGCGATGGCAGCGCCTGCCTGGGTGACGGGGTCGAAGACAGTTGTTCTCCAGTTGTCCAGGAAGACTGTCAGGCCGAAGCCCATTCCCGTGCATGGTCCGCCGAACTTGGCGCAGAACCAGGCGTTGTCTATGGAGTTCCTGAGACCTGCCTCGGCCTTCCTCACGATCTGGCCGGAGAGCATGGTGTTGAGACCCTGACCAAAGAGCCTCCACTGGAACTCACGCTCACCACCGTAGTGGATATCGCCCACTGACGACCCGATGGCTCCTACCGTCAGACCCCAAACAAGAGCGATGACAGGAATCGGGAAGGGATGATGAGGCGTCAGAACATAAACCTGTATTATAGAAATCAAGACTATACAAAACGATGTTATCCATACGTGCGCCATAATCGACGGCGTTGTGTATCTCACTATGTCCAGGTAGACCCACTGGTTGAACCTAGCCTGGCTAGCGTTCCTTCCAAAGTAGGCGCTGGTGGACATAACTCCGTCGAATAAGGCTGCCAAGGCTGCACCGGCAGCTGCAGCAAATATCAAAGGCATCTGGTAGCCTTCAATGAGCACATAAGCCATGATCGCTGCGGTTGTACACCACAGAGCGTTCGATGGCGGCTCGCCTGCTATGGCCTTGTTGTAAATCCTGTGGGGATTTCCAACTTGGGCAGCCAGCTGAACCTGCGAGTTGGGGTTGCTCTGAGAACCTATATCCGAGTCGATATCCTCAGAAGCACCTGCAACCGTCGCAAGGGCGCCCATGGCCGCAACGAGCCCCATGCCAAATGCGTCCATTTATTCCTCCTCCTTTTCATTTCGCCAATTTCATAATTTCGCTTGATAAAATTGGCTATAACGCTCTTGGTATCAATTACCTAAACTTATAAAGCTTTCGCGATGGCCGATAGTGCCCGAAAGGCCAAAAAATTGGGAGCTGATAGGCTATGAGCCAATTACCAGGGCTCTCTCTTGGCCCCGATTCTGTAGCCTATGATGTTGGTAAGCCTGTGCAATATAGGGGTTATTATCAATACTGTTATTATTATTTCCGGCGTGAAGTTCTGCCAGAACCATGTCGGCGCGAGGATCATGGTCAGGGCCCAGGAGCCTATGACGAAGTCCAGCTGATCTATGATGAAGAGCTGCGCCCCCTCTTTAGCCCCAGGCGGCGCTTGAAGAAGGCGGCCACGATATCGCCAAGCATGGCGCCGAGCGATAGGCCGATTAAAACCGGCAGCTGTCCGAGGCCAGTGCCGAAGGTCGGAAGGCCAAGGGCAGGTGCGGCAAGGTTTAGCAGAAGGCCTGCCAGGATGCCGCAGACTGTTCCTGCGATCGTTCCCCGAAAAGTCTTGCCGTCGCCAAGCATTCGCCTGCCGTCCTGGAAGGTATGGCCGAAGTCCAGGGGCAGTGCCGCCGCCGAAGAGGACTGCGCAGTTGTTGGGCAGGTAGGCAGGCAGCATCAGCCAGATCGCGTTAATCAGTATGTTCATGGCACTCTTCGCTCCCTCGCTTCCTCTCCCATATATCAAATTATCCACTGTAATTAGATAAGATTTGCTTTCTGCAGTTTGTTTCTCTATGGTTTTAAGGTAGAGCACTTACGACTTCACCACAGAGACACGGAGACACAGAGAACGAAAAGGAGAGACTTTGGATAATAATATTAAAATCCCTCTGTGCCTCTGCGTCTCTGTGGTGAACGTCCTCTAAACTCTACCTGAAAGCACAAAGACCTTTCAGGCTTCTCTTAAGTATACTCACAGGAAATAGCGAGGAGCCGGTTTTTATTCGCGTTTTTCTTCCGTTCGGATTCATCCATATATAACAGCGAGGGACCAAAAAAGGGCTTTTTAATAGAAAAACTCCGGTCTTTTATGCCGTAGTCCAGCCCGTACACTTCCTGGATTACTTTCGTTCCGCTCTGCGTAGCTCTATATTCATGTATGCTCAGAAGGAAAACAAGTGAAGACTGCCTACAAGTTCAGGATCTATCCAAACAAGCAACAGGAAGCCCAGTTAGACCTGACTCTGGAAATTTGTAGGCATCTTTGGAATACTGCTCTTGCAGATCGAAAGAATACCTGGGAAAGACGTCATAAAAGCGGTCATATGAAGCTCAAGCAGCGTATCTTGACTATAGAAAAACAACAATACTCTGAACTCAATCGGTCCACGCCCATGTGCTTCAAGATGTCCTTAGAAGACTTAAGAAAGCCTTCGATAACTTCTTCAGACGAATTCACGAGGGAGCCAAGAAGAAAGGCTATCCAAGATTCAAGGCGCAGGGCATTACAGGTCATTCACGTATCCCTGAATCAGGTTTCAAACTCGAAGGCTCAAAGCTGAGATCTGTCAAAGATTCCAGGAAGTATTAGAGTATTTGTTCATAGACCAATTGAAGGGAAGATTAAAACCTGCACATTAAGAAAGATGGTACTGGATGCTGGTATGTAATATTCACAACCGAACGAGAAAATCCTGCTAAACTGGAACCCAAAACAGCAATAGGCGTGGATCTGGGTATCACTCATGCGGCTGTAACTTCAGATGGTCGGTATTTCGACTATCCCAAGTACTATGTCCAGGCTGAAAAGAAGAACCGTGCTGCTGAGAAGTCGTTGCACCGCAAGAAGCTTGGCTCTAAGAATCGCAAGAAAGCTAAAGTTAAGTTAGCCAGGATAGGTAAAAGGGTAACCAACCTTCGAGAGGAGTTCCAACATCAAGTCTCTCGAAAGCTTGTAGACTCTGCAGATCTAATTGTATTCGAAGATCTGAATATCCAGGGGATGCTCAAGAACCATTGTCTTGCAAAGCATATTCAAGATGTTTCTTGGGGAAAGCTAATGCGTTTCACGCAAAGCAAGGCTGAAAGAGCTGGCAAAAGCGTTGTATTAGTAGATCCAAGAGGCACAAGTCAGCGATGTTCTAGCTGCGGACATGTTGTAACAAAAACTCTGAAGGACAGAGTACATATTTGTCCTCGTTGTGGTCTCATAATATGCAGAGACCTCAACTCAAGCATAGAAATCAGAACCCTCGGACTGAGGGGGATAGCCTGTGGAGAACTGACCTCCGGCTTGGCATACGTCCAAGTAAGCGTCGGATCAATGAAACAGGAAGCTCCGCCCTTTAGGGCGAGGAGGAAGTCACCGAAACAGTTAAGTTCCACCTGCGACACCTAAGGGGCGGGCGTCGATGGTCTAGTGGTTATGACTTGGGCCTTCCAAGCAGGATATGCGAAGCAAGCCTACAACCCGGGTTCGAATCCCGGTCGACGCATGGGTTAATCTTTCTTTTATCTCACTTTATTTATCTCATACGTTAAATGCCGATTAATTTTACGCTAGCTTTATATTCTAGTTTGACCTGTCTGTGATTATGAATTCCGGAGGGGAGATCTCCAACGCTCGAGGATTGCTGGCAGAGAAGATCGCAGGAGAGATCACCTTATCCAAAAGCCCGGGCGAAACCCTGAGGAAATGGAGGAGAAACTTCGGCATCACACAGACCGATCTCTCCACTTATCTCGGAATCTCGCCCTCTGTGATATCGGATTACGAGAGCGGCAGGAGAAGGTCTCCAGGCATCATGATCGTCAGCAAGATAATAGATGCCCTCCTCAAAATAGACGAGGCCAGGGGCTGCAACGTCCTGCGCGCCTACGAGAACATGTTCGGCGACATCCTGGGGCTCGACGCCATCTGCAGCATCTGCGAGTACCCAGAGCCCATCCGGCTCTCGGACCTGGCAGGGAAGCTAGATGCGATAGTAGTCTTCGGAAACACCGGGATATCCATCTGGGGCTACACAATAATAGATAGCGAGAAGGCCATAGTCGATCTGCTGCCCGATCAGTTCCAGAAGATCTACGGGCGCAGCACCGCTCGCGCCCTCATATTCACGGGCGTCACATCGGGCAAGTCGTCCATGGTTGCAGTCAGGGTCAGCAACCTCAAGCCTGGGGCCGTGATACTGCAGGGGATGGTGCCCGAGGACGTGGACCCAGTTGCCGTCAGGATCGCCGAGGTCGAGAATATCCCTCTTTTAACGACACCTATTTCTGTAGATGAGATCTCCAGTGCTCTGAACAAAAGGTGACGTCTTTTGGCCTCAGGAATAGTAAGCTATGGAGTCTACATCCCCAGGTACAGAATCAGGTTGAACGAGATCGCCAGGGTCTGGGGCGATGGAGACGACATCGCTGAGAGCCTGCGCGTCTTCGAGAAGTCGGTTCCCGACCTGGACGAGGATGCGGTGACAATCGCCGTAGAGGCGGCCCGAAACGCGATAGCGCGCGCGAATATAGATCCTCGCCGGATCGGGGCCGTTTATGCCGGATCGGAAAGCCATCCCTATGCAGTCAAGCCCACAGGCACAATCGTCGGCGAAGCTATCTGCACTTCTTCAGCCTTCACCGCAGCAGATTTCGAGTTCGCCTGCAAGGCAGGAACGGCCGCCATGCAGGCCTGCCTGGGTCTGGTCGGCTCTGGCTTCATCGATCTTGGAATGGCCATAGGCTCTGACGTGAGCCAGGGGGCGCCCGGCGACATGCTGGAGTACACTGCAGCCGCAGGAGGCGCAGCCTACATCATAGGCAGCCGCGACCTCGCGGCGGAGATAGAGGGCTTTTTCTCATTCACAACGGACACGCCCGACTTCTGGCGGCGTGAGGGCATGCCCTACCCGGAGCACGGGGGACGGTTCACAGGCGAGCCCGCCTACTTCAAGCACGTCACAAGCGCTGCGCGAGGCCTCATGGAGCGTCTGGGCACAAAGCCCACCGACTACGACTACGCCGTCTTCCACCAGCCCAACGGCAAATTTCCTGTGCGTGTGGCATCCCAACTAGGCTTCTCCAAGAAGCAGATCGAGCCCGGCCTGGTTGTGCCAATGATCGGGAACACCTACTCCGGCTCCTGCATGATCGGCCTGGCTGCGACGCTGGATGTGGCTAAACCCGGAGAACGGATCTTCGTGACCAGCTTCGGCTCGGGGGCAGGCAGCGATGCCTTCAGCATATCTGTAAAGGACAGGATAGATGACATCCGCTGCGGCGCTCCAAGCGTTAGAGATTACATAGGAGACGCCCAGTACCTTGATTACGCCGTGTACGCCAAGCATAAGGGCAAGCTGAGAATATGAGGTCGGTATCCATCATTGGAATAGGCTGCACCAAGTTCGGTGAGCGCTGGGACGTCTCTTTGCGCGACATGGTGGCCGAGGCGGGCGTTATGGCCATAGACGACGCCTCAGCTACAGGTGAGCAGATCGACGCCCTCTATGTGGGAAACATGAGCGGAGGCAGGTTCGTGGAGCAAGAGCACATCGGGGCTCTCATCGCCGACTGCGCAGGCCTCTCCAGGCTTCATATCCCGAGCACACGAGTGGAGGCAGCCTGCGCCTCCGGCGGACTCGCTTTGCGCCAGGCCGTCCTGGCTGTCGCCAGCGGCTACCACGATATAGTAATAGCCGCAGGTGTCGAGAAGATGACAGACGTCTCCAGCGGCACGGCCGCGGATGCGCTGGCAGCCGCTGCCGATCGCGAATGGGAATGCTTTTTCGGAGCCACCTTCCCTGCCCTTTATGCCATGATGGCACGTCTGCACATGCGGCGCTACGGGACCACGCACGACCAGATGGCCCAGGTCGCCGTCAAAAACCACCACAACGCCTGCCTAAACCCAATAGCCCAGTACCACATGGAGATCACAGTCGATGACGTGAATAAGTCTCCGATGGTGGCGGACCCGCTGCATATCCTGGACTGCTCCCCCATATCAGACGGAGCTGCAGCAGTCATTCTCGCCCCGACAGAGATGGCCAGGCAGTTCGCGGACACTCCCGTGAAGATTGCGGCGAGCACTCAAGGAAGCGATACTCTGGCTCTTCACGACCGCAGAGACCTGACGACCCTGGATGCCACAGTCCATGCAGCTCGCAAGGCTTTTGCCCAGGCAAACGTAGAGCCGCGGCAGATAGACGTGGCCGAGGTACACGACTGTTTTACCATCGCCGAGATCCTGGCCATCGAGGACCTGGGATTCGTGGAGAAAGGCCAGGGCGGGAAGGCAGTAGAGGAGGGTATGACGACTTTGAACGGACGCCTGCCAATCAACACCTCAGGAGGCCTGAAGGCCTGCGGTCATCCAGTGGGCGCAACTGGCATAAAGCAGGCCTATGAGATTGCGCTCCAGCTGCGGGGCGAAGCCGGACGCCGCCAGGTGGACGAGGCAGAGGTCGGGCTCACGCACAACGTGGGCGGATCGGGCGGAACGGCCATAGTCCACATACTCACGAGGTAAAAGATGACGACGCAGGCGCCGAGGTTCTGGAGGTGCATACCTCAAAGGTATAACCTGATAGGCACCCACTGCACGAGCTGTGATGAGTACTACTTCCCTCCCAGGAACCTCTGTCCCAACTGCCGCAGAGGGGCTCAGCTGGAAGAGTACAGGTTTAAGGGAACGGGCACTGTTATTACCTATACTACCATCCACAACGCGACTGAGGACTTCGAGATGCAGACGCCCTATCACCTGGCGATCATAGAGCTGGATGAGGGCCCCAGGCTAACAGGCCAGATCGTCTCCTCGCCGGGAGGCGTAAAGATCGGCATGCGAGTTCGGCCGGTATTTCGAATCTTAGGAAAAGAGGGAGACCGGGGCATAATCTACTATGGCACCAAGTTCGCGCCCATATTGGAGTCGAGCTGCTCCAAAGAGCGAACTTCGTGAATATTATTTTACTGTGCTGTATCTATTAGTCACTTGAAAGCCCGCCAAAAGTGGGCCGGTTTCTCCCGAACGCCCAAGTTCTCGGGGGCGAGAATAACCTCTATTAGAGCTGATCCCAAAACAGCGACTTCTCGCCGTGGTCGGTACCGACTTCTTTGTTCCTTGGTGGTTAGCTCAGATAACGCTCACCACAGAGGCACAGAGACACAGAGAACGAAAACATAATAATATTAAAATCCCTCTGTGTCTCTGTGGTGAAGTCATAAGTGTCCACTACAAAGGCACAAAGCTCACAAAGGACTCACAAAGATAAATTTGGAATCCGAAGCTATCCAGAATATTCGCTATAACCTATGGTTAGCCACTCGTTATAGCGAAGGGCCGGAAAAGGAAGATGGAGTTTCAGCCAAAGGCCGCCTCCGCTTCTGCATAGGCCATTTCGGACATATCGCCGTCTACAGTAAGCAGCACCGGGCCGGTCTTTATGACCTTGCCGTCTTCTTTGATCTCGTTTAAGAGACTGTTGAGCATGCTCCTTCTCTCAGCCTGCATTATCAGGAAGAAGTTGAACTCCCCAAAGAGGCGGTAGACATCTCTTACGCCCCTTCTCCTCTGAAGGTCTCTGTAAACGGACTTCTCATAACCTGGTTGAACTTTTATCATAGTCAATGCTAATACCATGCAAATGCCCCCACTTTGAGTCCTCACTCCACTATCTTATTGAATTAATAGTTTACGCTCTGTCATGTGTCCTGGGACCGAATGGAGTCCTTATGTTCTACTCCAAACTATATAAAATTTTAGAAGGAAGTCGAGGCTAATCCTCTGACCTTTGCATTATGGATATAGCTGCAGCCTACTGCTTCCGGGTGCATGCAAAACTGCACGTCTTTCAACAATTTTCATATGTCTTCTGGCACTATCTGTTTTTTACCAATGGGGAGGCGCAGCGGGAAGAACCCGCCCTTCAGGGGGTGAAGTCCCCATTGCCTGCCATCCGGCCTTGTAGTGAACGTACGGTGGACGTATTATGTTTTATCGGCCACAATCCTACCTTGCCTCAATACTAAGGTTTATAGGTGATGAGATCTTAAATTAATGCGCAGTCTGATGTGCCCGAAACGGGCTCAAAGGCGAGAAGTCCAGGAGAAGTTTTGTCTCTCGGGGACGCTGGCCAGAGCCTTTATTGTCCGACCAAGGGGCTTGGTGGAGGAATGCCGGGCCTTCCCACAAAAATGCCAAGGTGGCGGAGCGGCCACGCAATTGCCTGCAGAGCAATACCACTCCGGTTCAAATCCGGACCTTGGCTTCTCAATTTATTTATTAAAACTTAAAGAATTTTTATCCCTTTATCTCCTCGCGAAAAGTCAGGTCTGTCTTCCGAAGCTGAGTTGGACGCATGCGCTCCCGATAGTTAAATAATATAGAAGATATACCTAAGGGAAAAGCTTATATCTGCTCAGGTTATTTCATTACGGTCCTAATTATTCAGGAGGCATAATCAGTTTTGAGCGAAGCAACAGGCTATGATGCCAGCCAGATTCAGGTTCTTGAAGGCCTAGAGGCAGTCAGGCGCAGGCCTTCCATGTACATAGGCAGCACGGATACCCTGGGGTTGCATCACCTGGTATACGAGGTTGTGGACAACAGCGTAGACGAGGCCCTGGCAGGCTACTGCACGGATATAGACGTGACTATCCACGGGGACGGCAGCGTCACCGTCATAGATAACGGCCGCGGAATACCTGTGGACATCCATCCTCAGTACAACCGTCCTGCCCTCGAAATAGTCATGACTATGCTGCACGCCGGAGGCAAGTTCGACCATGAGTCATACAGCGTATCCGGGGGCTTGCACGGCGTGGGCGTATCAGTCGTCAACGCCCTCTCTGAGTGGCTCGAGATCGAGGTTGCCAGAGACGGAAAGGTCTATTGGCAGCGCTACGAGCACGGCAACGTTGTTTCCGGTTTAGAGGTCAGGGGCAAGTCTTCGCATACAGGCACGACTGTCCACTTCAAGCCCGACTCCGCGATCTTTGAGGATACGGAATACAACTTCGATACACTATCTTCGAGGCTGCGCGAGCTGGCATTCCTCAACAGCGGCCTGAAGATATCCATTAAGGACGAGCGCTCAGGCAAAGAGAACGTCTTCCGCTACGAGGGCGGCATAATATCTTTCGTTGAGTACCTAAACAAGAACAAAGAGGCGCTGCACAGCCCACCCATCCACTTCTCAAGAGACAAAAACGGCACTCACGTAGATGTGGCCCTACAGTACAACAACTCCTACAACGAGAGCATCTTCTCCTATGCCAACAACATCAACACCCGCGAGGGCGGAACTCACCTGATGGGCTTTAGGGCAGCTCTCACAAAGACCGTGAACGAGTACGTCAAGGCCAACAAGCTGCTCAAGAACGAGGCGAAGCTGGGCGGAGATGATCTGCGGGAAGGCCTGGTGGCAGTGATCAGCGTCAAGCTGCCCGACCCTCAGTTCGAGGGCCAGACAAAGACCCGTCTCGGGAACAACTCCATACGGGGAGTAGTCGAGTCGATGGTCGCCGAAGGCCTAGGCGAGTACTTCGAGGAGAACCCGACAGTTGCCGCCGCCATAGTGGAGAAGGCCTCCGAGGCTCTGCGAGCACGCGAAGCGGCACGAAAGGCCAAGGAGCTCACGCGCAGGAAGAACGCCTTATTCGCTGGCGGCTTGCCCGGCAAGTTGGCAGACTGCTCGGACAACGACCCTGAAAAGTGCGAGATCTACATCGTGGAGGGCGAGTCAGCCGGAGGCTCGGCCAAGCAGGGAAGAAACAGGCACTTCCAGGCCATACTGCCTCTCCGGGGCAAGATCCTCAACGTTGAGCGGGCGCGTCTGGACAAGATCCTAAAGAACTCAGAGATCAGGAACATGATCATAGCCTTAGGTACCGGCATAGGCGATGAATTCGACATCGGGAAGGCCAGGTATCACAAAGTCGTGATCATGACAGATGCAGATGTAGACGGCTCCCATATTCGAACACTGCTTCTGACCTTCTTTTACAGGTACATGAAGCCCCTGATAGAGACCGGCTACATTTTCATCGCCCAGCCTCCGCTCTATCAGGTCAAGAAGGGCAAGCAGGTCAATTACGCTTATTCGGACGATGAGCTGAGCAGGATGGTCAAGTCCATCGCCAAGCCCGCCATCCAGAGGTATAAGGGTCTGGGCGAAATGAACCCCGAACAGCTGTGGGAGACGACCATGAACCCCGAGAACAGGACTCTTCTCAAGATCACCCTGGAGGATGCAGTGGAGGCTGACAGGATATTCACCATCCTCATGGGCGACCAGGTAGAGCCCAGGAGAGAGTTCATAGAGGCGCATGCAAGAGATGTCAAGAACCTTGACGTCTGAGTGAGGAAATTTTGACGGAAGTACAGGTTAACATCACAGAGGAGATGAAGTCCTCCTACATCGATTACGCCATGAGCGTAATAGTAGGAAGAGCTCTGCCCGACGTCCGGGACGGCCTGAAGCCCGTTCACAGGCGAATACTCTACGCAATGCACGAGCAGGGCATGACCCACGACCAGCCCTACAAGAAGTCCGCCCGTGTGGTGGGAGACGTGATGGGTAAGTACCACCCACACGGAGACGCCGCCATATACGAGACTATGGTCAGGCTAGCTCAGAAGTTCTCCATGCGCTATCCGCTGATAGACGGCCAGGGCAACTTCGGCTCAATCGACGGAGACCCTGCTGCGGCCATGCGTTACACCGAAGTTAGGCTGTCCAAGATCGCGGGCGAGATGCTGGCCGATTTAGAGAAAGAGACAGTAGACTTCGTGCCCAACTACGACGGCTCTTTAAAGGAGCCATCAGTGCTGCCTGCAAAGCTCCCAAACCTTCTCTTAAACGGCTCGACAGGCATCGCTGTTGGCATGGCCACAAACATTCCGCCCCACAACTTAAACGAGCTGGCAAGAGCCATAATCCACCTCATAGATGAGCCAGATGCACCATTAGGCGACCTGATGGACTACCTGCCAGGCCCTGACTTCCCAACAGGCGGCTATATCGTGGGCAGGGCGGGAATCGAGTCAGCCTACCAGACCGGCCGGGGAAGCATCCTCCTCCAGGCCAAGTCGGAGATCGAGGAGACGGCAAGGAGCACCAGGATCATCTTCACAGAGCTTCCCTACCAGGTGAACAAGGCCAAGCTGATCGAGGACATGGCCGAGATGATCAAGGCCGGCAGGCTGGAGGGCATATCCGATCTGCGAGACGAGTCTGACAAAGACGGCATACGCATGGTCGTGGAGGTCAAGAGCGGGTTCAACGTCCATGTGGTCTTGAACCAGCTGCACAAGCACACGCCTCTTCAGACCAGCTACGGCATAATCAACCTGGTCTTAGTGGACGGCCAGCCAAGGACGCTTCCTCTAAAGGATACTCTGGAGCACTACGTCAACTACCGTTCGGAAGTGATCGAGCGCCGGACCAGGTTTGAGCTGGAGGCGGCGGAGAAGCGCGCTCACATTCTAGCCGGACTCCTCATCGCTTTGAGGAATATCGATGAAGTAATAAGAATAATAAAGGCTGCGCCTTCTCCAGCAGAGGCCCGCGATGCTCTTATGGGTGCTTTCTCTTTCAGCGAGGAGCAGGCCAAGGCCATCCTGGACATGAGGCTGCAGCGCCTCACAGGCCTCGAGCAGGAGAAGATAGTCTCCGAGGCTGCGGAGCTCGAGAAGACCATAGCCGGTCTTAGGAAGATACTCTCCAGCAGCCTGGAGATCTTAAAGATCATCAAAGACGAGCTGAAGGAGCTTTGCAAGGCCTACGGCGATGAGAGAAGGACGCAGATCATCGAGCCCGAGGGCGAGGTCAGCCGCGAGGATCTGATTCAGGAGGAAGAGGTGGCTGTGACCATCACCAGCTCAGGATACATCAAGCGGCAGCCCGTAACTGCGTATCGGATGCAAAGAAGGGGCGGCAAAGGCGTCATCGGGGCTGAGACCAAGAGCGAGGAGTTCGTCACCGACGCGTTCACGGCATCCACCAAGGACTATCTGCTCTTCTTCACGGACAAGGGTAAAGCCCACTGGCTCAAGGTCTATGAGGTTCCTGCAATGGGCCGGGCCACTCGCGGAAAGTCCATAGTGAACCTACTCCACCTCGAGGAGGGCGAGAATCTCACTGGAGCCATCCCCGTGAAGAGCTTCGATGCCGAAGGGTTCATAGTGCTCGTAACCCGCAGCGGCAGCATAATAAGGATGCCCATCAGGGCTTTTTCCAACCCCCGGAAAGGAGGGATAAAGGCCGTGAACCTCAAGGGCGACAGCTTAGTTGCCGCCCGCCTGACGGACGGCAGCCAGCAGCTGCTCGTGGCCACAAAGCAGGGCAAGGCCATACGCTTTAGCGAGGAGGATGTGCGCGCTTCCAACCGCGGGACGATGGGCGTGAAAGCCATGAGCCTGGCTTCCGGAGATGGAATCATCAGCATGGACGTGATCAAGCCTGGGTCCACGCTTCTCACTATCACTAACCAGGGCTACGGCAAGAGGACAGATCTGCCGGAGTATCCTCTGCAGAGGCGCGGCGGCAAGGGTGTCAAGAACATCGACGCTAAGAAGGGCTATGTCTGCTGTACCACAACCGTCTCCGAGGAGGACGAGCTTTTAGTTACCACCAAGGACGGCGTGGTGATACGCATTCCCACAAGCGAGATTCGCGTGCAGGGTCGGTCTACTCAGGGCGTGCGGATCATGAACGTGAAGTCTGGCGATGAGGTATCAGCGGTGGCGAGGATAACGTGAGCTTCCAAGCTCGCCTCCGCTCTCAGACCTTATATCCTGTAGCAGACTCGTAAAGCTCCTTGACGCGCCCGGCTGCTTCTCCTGGAGCCTTCTTTTCCAGAGCTTCGATGAAGAGCCTGGCAGATTCTGGAGAGATGCATAGCAGGCACTCAGAACCGTCCAGTATGCGGCCTGCCAGGTACTTCAGATCATCTTCTGAGAGCCGCTCCAGCCTTTCCTGGAAGTCCTCCTCATCAGCGGCGTAATGCATCGACACCGGCGGAAGGATGGAGCGGTAGTGCATCTCGCTGGCCTTCGTCTCCGGCGCGAGCTTCTTTAAGATCTCCAAATCTTTGGCGTCCAGCTTTCTCATGCTTATCTTCTTTTATGGGCCAAGGGAGATCAATCTTCGCTCTCCCACTTCTTCGTTCCCGACGGCTTGAGGAGCTTCTGGGCATCTCCCCTCAGCAGCAAATTCGTGAGTGCCGAGAGGGAGCACAAAGTGCCACGGCCTTCGACCTCCTGGCCTGGAACCCTGGCCACAATCCCGCCTTCAGCTGTGATCTCGATCTCAGTACCAAGCTCGCTTAGGCGGTGAAGTATGATGTTCCCCGTCGCCCCCATGGACTTCTCCATCCAGCAGTGCTTGAAGGGGCAGAGGTTGCAGTAAGTCTTGAAGAGCTCAGCGCTGGCCTCAGGCACGAGCCCGGCTACGATCTCCGCCTTGGCGGTCCCGTAGGCCATACAACAGCCGCGCACGCCTTTAGCCAGGATCTCGTCTCCTCTGGCCAGCGTGACCTTGACGTGCCCGCCCTTGACCTCATAGCGGTTCTCGATCTCCTCCTCGAACTTCTTTAAGCCGGTGTTGGGCTTGCCCTCCAGGGTCGCTTTGATCTGCTCGGCAAGGAGGGGCGTTCTGGCAGCGCCTATCGCCACGGCGCAGGTGGGGCAGTAGGATGGCGGCGACTCCGTAATCACGTTGCCCTCTTTATCCAGGAAGGTGGCTACGACTCCCAGGCCCTTCCTCCTGATGAGCGTTCTTCCGCCCATCTCCTTGACTGCGACGAGCGCCAGCGCGGCTGCGGTCAAGACACGTCCGTATCCCTGCAGCCTGGCCGTGCGCTCGATATCCTCAGGGGTGTTGACGCCTTCTTTCTTGAGAGTCTCTGCTACCTCTTCCGGGATCAGACCCGCGTCGATCTCCGCTGCGAGTACGGCGGGCGACCAGACAACGCCGAAGCCTTCGCCGATGACGTTGCCCTGGTCATCGAATATGCGCGCCAGGATGCCGCCAGGCCGCTCGTAGGCTACGATGCGACCACCAGCGCGGCAGATCTCCTCTGCGACAGCGTGGCAGATGCCGCAGGCTCCCTCGCGCGGGTGGACGGCGTCTTTAACCTGTTTTATTAGCTCTTCTTTGAACATGGACACACCTCTTCATCAACTATATAGATTAATCATGATCTATATACTTTTCCCGAGATAGTGTTGAAGCCTTCTCGAAAGCACCTCTTCCGCCCCACTTATCGTTGCACCTCAGGATGTACAATCGAACCGATATATCTTATGGCCACCTCGCTTCGCAATCAAAGGAATCTATCGATCAATTCTTATCATTCCTTCACCATTTACTGCACGCTTAGGTGACCAAAGAGATGAGTCTGGAAGAAGATATCGATATGTACGGTCGCATGTCCATAGCTCTGAACATAATCGAGGGATGCCAGGAGTTCGCCGCCCTGATTCCGGAGGTCAGGACCAACCTGGTCTACGCCCGACCAGGCGCCAAGACCAGATTCGAAGTGCTGGCCATCGACGGCCGCATAACCGTGGTGAACGGGCTACCGCACGCCGCAGGCAAGCCTCGTTTTGGGGCCTCAAGCCACATGGCCCGCCTGATCGTGGAGATCGGCAAAAGAGATCCGTCCATCCGGGCGGGAATCGACTTCGCCAACGATCCAAAGCTTGCAAAGTGGCTGGAGGGATACTGTAAAACCAAAGGCTGGACCTTCAGCATGATAGATAGAAGAAACGAGCCCGAGGAGATCAAAGAGGCAGAAGGCGCATCAATGCCCTGGAAGGTGGCGGAGGCCATAAGGGCTGCCGGGGGCTGTGTGCCCAAGATCTTCTACGAGACGGGAGCCGTAGGAAAAGAGCCAGTCTCCGCGCTGGTGGGAAGAGACCCCATCGAGGTTGCGGAGCAGGCCTGCGAGATAGCGAGGCTCTATCATGGAAAGCGATAGTGATAAGCCAAAGATTGGAAAGATCGACCTGGAGACCTTTAACTCCTTCCTGCTCCAGCGCCTGGGGAAAAAGGATGATACAGTTCTCGTGCCGCCTCAAACAGGCGTTGATGCCGCCGTAATCGATGTAGGCGACGGCAAAGTGCTCATCATCGCCGAGGATCCAATCCTTGCCATTCCCGGGCAGCCCTGGGAGATGTTCGGCTGGTATACTGTCCATATCGGCGCCAGCGATGTGGCAGTAATGGGAGTCAAGCCCCGATACATGACCTACTCTCTCCTCATGCCGCCGGAAACCACAGATGAGGACTTCAGGACCATCGTGGACTCCATCCACCGCGCAGCCTTGGAACTGGATATAGCCATCGTTGGCGGGCACACGGGCTATTATCCAGGCTTCGCCGCACCGACGATTGGGGGAGTGACCGTCTTCGCAGTAGCTGGAAAAGACGAATACGTCACCCCCGCAGGCGCGAAGCTCGGAGACGATGTCCTTCTGACCAAGGGCCCGGCCATTGAGACCGCGGGCATTTTGGCGGTGATTCGGGAGAAGGAGCTTTTAGAGAAGTATCCCTCATCGCTCGTAGGGCGAGCTAAGGCCCTATGCCAGCAGATGACCGTGGTGAAAGATGCCCTGATCGCAGCCGAAGTCGGAGTTTCGGCCATGCACGACGCCACTGAAGGTGGAGTTATCGGCGGCCTCTTCGAGATCGCCAGCGCGAGCAACATGGGCATGGAGATTGATGAGTCTCTGTTCGTCTACCCTGATGAAGTAAAAATGATCTGTGAGGCCTTCAAGATCGACCCAGTGGCGGCCATTGCTGAGGGCTCTCTTCTCATCACCGCACCGCCCGAGAACTCGGGGGAGATCTTGCGCCGGCTGCAAAGGGCAGGCATAGCCGCCTCCGTCATAGGAACGGTCACCAAAGATCCTGGGAAGAGGGTCATGAAGAGGATCAATGGAAGCTTCGACCGCCTGGAGATACCTAAGCAAGACCCATTCTGGCCGGTGTTCTTCAAAGGGCTGAACGCACGTTAAGGGCCCTTCAACTCTTTGTTTTACCGTTACCATTAAAATTTCACGAGCAAAACATAATTCAAGAGCAAGGCATAAATCCCCCTTGTCCGGATATGTTTTATGACCTTATAGTCCTGTTAACAGTTGCGATGGGATTCGTATAGGTTATGATTGCTGATTTGGGGACTATGATAACATGAAATCGCCCTGTGAAGTGATAGTGTGGGATGTGCTACCGAGCATCCGGGCAGCCATCGCTGAAGAGCTGGTCAAGAGGGGGCTATCCCAGAAGGAGGTCTCCCGGCTCCTGGGCATAACCCCTCCTGCCGTATCTCAGTACGTCTCTAAGAAGAGAGGATACAATATCCAGTTCACCGATGATGTCAAGCTGGCTATAGAAAAGCTCGCCGATGACCTGATCCAGAATAAGGTCGATAACCTTGTAGAGAGGATATGCGAGATCTGCAAGAGCCTGCAGGACGAGGAGACTGCCTGCGTCTCTAATAAATGTGAACGCGAATGAACTGTGCAGATAAGCTGAGGGACCTGAAGAGGAGCATCTCCGAGCGAGGAAAGATCCTGATCGCCTTTTCTGGCGGCGTTGACAGCAGCCTCCTGGCAAGGGTTGCCACGGAAGTTTTAGGCGCTAACGCCTTATGCGTCATCCTGGACATGGAGGCCATGCCAAGGAGCGAGCTACAGCAGGCGATGGAATTGGCCGAGTCCATGGGGCTGAACTATTGGGTGGCAAAATGCTCTCTCCTTGGGGTGGAGGGTTTTATCGAAAACCCGCCCGCAAGGTGCTACATCTGCAAGAAGGAGTGCATCAAAGTCTTAAAGAGGCTCGCCGAAGAGGGGGACATAAGCCGCATAGCCGATGGCGTGAACCTATCCGATTACGAGGATTACCGGCCAGGAATCGCGGCCTGCGACGAAGAGGGCGTCTGGCATCCTTTTGTTGATGCCAAAATCTCCAAAGAGGATATCCGGGCTATCTGCAGGGAGATGGACCTCCCCTTCTGGAACAAGCCATCTGCAGCCTGCCTGGCTTCCAGGATACCTTACGGAGATGGAATCACTGAAGAGAAGCTGACTATGGTGGAGAAGGCCGAGGATTACCTCAAAAGCCTGGGCTTTTCGCAGGTGAGGGTGAGAGCTCACGGCCTGATAGCCAGGATAGAGATCCCCAAGAGCGATATGGAAAAGGCCATGACATCCGGGGATGAGATAGCAAAAGAGCTCAAAAAGCTGGGATTCCAGTACGTGGCTCTCGACCTGCAGGGCTTTCGGAGTGGCAGCATGAACGAGGTCCTATGAACGTTCAGCAAATCAGAGAGGACTTTCCAATCTTAAAGGACGTCATCTATCTTGACAGCGCCGCCACCAGCCTGACCCCCGAGCCCGTTTTGAAGGCCACCCTGGATTACTACTATCAGTACAGGGCAAACGTTGGCCGCGGGGTCTACAGGCTGGCCCAGCTTGCCGACCAGAGGTACAGAGATGCCCACAGGAAGGTGGCAGATTTCATAGGCTCTCAAGAGGGCGCGACAATCTTTACCAAGAACACAACCGAGTCCATCAACGCCGTCGCATGCGGCCTTCGCTGGGAGATGGGTGATAAGATAGTCACCACTCTTCTTGAGCACCACTCCAACCTCCTTCCCTGGATGAGGCTTGAGAGAAAAGGCGTTGAGCTTGTAGTCGTGAAGCCCGACGAAGAAGGACATCTCGACCCATCGGACTTCGAAAGGGAAGTTGACGGGAAAACAAAGCTTGTAGCGGTCAGCCACCTCTCCAACGTTCTGGGGACCATCGCTCCTATAAAAGCGATCTCCCGCATCTGCAAGGAGAGAAATACAGCCCTGCTGGTGGACGGTGCCCAGTCAGTTCCTCATATGCCGGTGGATGTGAAGGACTTGGGCTGCGATTTCCTGTGCTTCTCGGGGCACAAAATGCTCGGACCCACAGGGACCGGAGTCCTCTGGGTCAAGAACGAGGAGAGCTTAGAGCCTCTCATAGTGGGCGGCGGCATGGTGGAGGACGTCTCCCTGAATGCCTCTGAAATGAAGAATGGTTACGAGAGGAAGAAGGGCTATGAGATGAAGAAGGGATATGAGGGGTTTGAAGCAGGAACGCCCGATATCTCTGGAGGAATCGGCCTTGGGGCAGCGGCGGATTACCTGAAGCGGGCGGGAATTGAAGAAGTTGCTCTGCATGAGAAGAAGCTCTCCTCAAAGCTACTGAAGGGCTTGCAGGAGATCAAGGGCGTGGAGATATACGGCCCCAAGGACGTGAATGGCCGGGGCGGAGTTGTCTCTTTTAACGTTTTGGGGCTGCTGCCTCATGAAGTGGCCCTAATGCTTGACCAGGCATCGGACATCTCTGTTAGGTCCGGCCACCACTGCTGCATTCCTCTCATGAAGCACCTGGGGCTAAAGCATGGGAGCGTAAGGGCATCCCTTTATCTTTACAACACAGAAAGCGAGATAGAGAAGCTTCTGTCAACTCTGGATGAGATCGCGAAGGTGGCCTAGTTGTTCAAGGAATATCCCTGCCTGAGGGTGGACGGGCCAGACGACGAAGAGGTCGCTGAATCGACCTGCAAAGTGGTGGAAGAGATTCCCCTTTCCATCTTCATCAACGGAAGGCACTTCGTGACCGCCATGACCAGCCCGCATATGAGGGCGGAGTTCATCCTGGGCCATCTCTTCTCCGAGCAGATAATCAAAGGCCTTTCCGAGATCGAGTCGCTGGAGATCGAGGGCAATGTGGCAAGAGCCATTATCAGCAACCCCATGAAGGCACTGCTTCCGAGAAGGCCCATAGTTAGCGGATGTGGCGGAATAGCATCTTTTTTAGATGAGTCCAAGCTTTCTATGATCTCCTCTGGCCTGTTGATCGATAAAGAGGAGATCTTCAAAGCCATGAAGGCCATCTCTTCTTCCGAGGTTCACGAGGCAACAGGCGGAGTGCATTCTGTCGGCCTCTTCGACGAAAACGGGGCTGTCTGCATCGCCGAGGATATCGGCAGACACAACGCCCTGGATAAGGTCGTTGGCTACGGTCTTAAAAAGAAGGTGGACTTCGGCAGGACCTTTGCAGCCTCTACAGGCAGGATATCCTCCGACATGGCCATGAAATGCTCAGCTGTAGGGATACCAATCGTGGTCTCGCGCGGTGCGACCACCAGCCTGGCCATGAAGATTGCGGAGAGGACGGGACTGACCATAGTGGGATTCGTGCGTGGAAAGAGGCTGAATGTGTATACAAATCCCCAAAGGCTGAATGATATTCAAAATTTAAAATAAAAAAATTAATTTCAATCTTCTTCTAGGGTTTTATCTCCAGAGTCTCGACGATTCTGGCCGATGCATTCTGATCCAGGTCTGAAGTCAATATGGCGTGATTAAAATCGTCTAAGTCCCAGAAGGCGAACACCGTCTCCTTGCCAGGCTGAGTTTTTGTGCCAGGTATAAGGATTGTATGAAGGGTTACATTCTCTCCCTGAGGGCTCATAACCGTGGTGGTTCCAGTCTCCTTTCCGCCGGTAACCTTGATCGCTCCCAAGAACATAGTCTCCATGAAGTTCGAAAATTCTGTCTGGTTTATCTGCTGAGATTCGTCTCCTTCCACATTGAAGTACATCAACATGATGCTGGCATTTTTACCCACGGGGCTTGTGCTATTGATGGATATAGTCTGTGCGGCCATGGCCACACTGCCGTTCTTTGATATATCATATTCAGGGCTTAAGTTCAATGAGATATTTTTCATCTCGACAACCATAATGCTGTCTTCATAGGCCATATATGCTGGCAGCAAACAGACTGAGGCAAAGATTAGCGCCATCAATGCCACCATTTGTCTAGAGAACGTCATATTGTTCACCGCCTTAGAAATAAATCTTTAGAATGATAAAGTTTTGCATCTATCTGCTGTTATTAATAATTTGTATACGATGCCTTTTTGATTCCTCAGACGGACATCTTCCGACGATGCTGCCCCATGATTAGCAGAATATGCAAGTGCTATAGCTATGTCTGGACGCCTTGGGCGGCGAATATGCTCTAGGCCAGCATCTTCGTATATGATGTGGCTGGGGATGAGCATTCAGCACGTTAGGTGACAACCACAAAGTTTATAATCGTTATAGCCTATCTCGTCATTTGCCGTAGATGGAGAACGGCATTTGGAGTTTGGGGGACCTGTATTTGAGATCAAGCTTCAGTTACGTTTCGTCAAAAATCGAAGAATGTAGAGCAGAGCTAAACGACATCTCGGAGACATTACATGAAAAAGAATTTTAGCATACTAATCGGGGCCGTTTTGATAGCTCTAATAGCACCCGTAGTCGCAGTTTCGCCGTCAGACGTTGTAAATTTGAACCGTGGGGTAGTCGAACAATTTTACAACAGGTCTATAATAAATCCAATGGACCCAGGATACGTTTGGGGCAACCCGTATGCGATAGATCTCTCCGGCATAGATCCCGTAGTATTTCAAAATGCTGCATTTCGCAAGGACCCGGGTGGTTTGATGTCAAGTAGTCTGTACACTACCAGCATCAACGACTTCAGGAACGCCGACCCAAACGCAGGTGCCAGTAATACCACCAAGAAAGCAGCAAAGGTTGGGCTAGTTAGTTGGCCCTGAATAGTGTAGCCAAGACCTTCTATTTTTTGGTATCTACCAAGCCAGAGCAATATTTTATAAACATCTTTCCGAGCTGCGACCTCCTCATCGACTTCCTCATTAGAGCCGGGGTTGTGCTCCACGAGGATCTGGGAGTGGAGGGCTCCTACAGGATGGTCATGGTTTGGAAGATGGTAAAGGCCTGAAGGATCTCCACGGTCTCGAACCTGCGGTCCAGGCGGCTAGAGATAGCGGAGTACTTGAGGTAGCAGAGTAGTTGCCGCTGATGCAGAGCACCTTAAACTGCTAATGGATAAAAAATAAATACCAAAGTTACTCAACGTTCCAAGAAACTGGGGTTCTCTATGAAATCGGTTTATAAGATAGCCATAGCCACTCTCTTGGCCCTGTTTCTTCTAGCAACGGCCACAGCAGCTGATCCAGAAGCATTGAGTAATGGGGGCCTGCCCTCATCCCATATGATCGCCAACGTCCCCTGGCATCAGCAAATGAACGGCCTGTTCTGTGGTGAGGGGGTTTTAGAGGTGGTCTACGATTACTGGGGTCCGGATATAGGTCAAAAGCAGATCGCCAACGTGGCCAGAAGCTCTTCATCAGGTACATGGTCCTTCGACATGGTTCGGGCAGGACACTTCAGCAACTTGAGCTCTGCCCAGGGCAGGTTCTTCCCTCATGATGTCCCTGCGGCCGGATACCCTGAAAGGCTCCTGGGGTATGCATCTTTCCCCTATTCCTCGGATGATTTCTGGCTAGAGGATTTGAAGGGGCTCATAGCAGCTGATATTCCGGTGATCCTCCTCATGACATTCGAACCAAATGGTGGAGGAGGCCACTACAGGGCAGCTATAGGCTACGATGATTCAAAGGGCATCGTTTACTTCAGCGATCCATGGGGCAGAGATCAGAACCACCAGACGAACTGGACGGGCATAACCGCCTGGACTTACGATGAGTTCCAGAGCGGCTGGAACTATACAGCCGAGGGCGAAGATAATCCGTATTGGGGGATGGTGATGATGCCCTGGCAGATTAACGTTAAGACGTCTGGACCTTTGAGGCCAGGCTCTACAGCGACGGTAGCCGCTGACATCACATATCCCTGCCCAGAGTCCTTCGACTCATCCATGTTCCCTGCCAGGGATGTCAGGGCGGCTATAGCCTTGCCCGATGGAATGAGGCTTGCTTCGGGCTCCAGCATAGTATCACTGGGGGAGATGGAAGCCGGATCTACCAGGAGGGTAAGCTGGAAGGCGGAGGTCGATGGGCCCGCATCTGGGAAGAATATCAAAGTGACAGCTTACGGCATCGTATCTGGGCACGTCCCGGATGCCCAGTGGACGGGAGAGCAGAAATTCTATCCGCCCTACGATTATGTCGATGCCATAGGCGGCGAGGGGTCCCTGATTCTCTGAGGGGCAATAAATCTTTTCTTTATTTTTCAATTTTTAGGCGCATTAAGTCTTTAACATCTTCGGCAAATTCTTGAACCATCTCCAATGAAGCAGTATATGAATAATCACAAGCAAGATCAATATCGGACTTACCACGTTAAAGATCCGTGTCGATTGCTCCACAGCTATGCCGGCCTGGTTGAGGATTCTGGATAGCACATTGATGATGAAAGCTGTGAGGGCCAGAAGGTTTACAATTATGTTCAACTTATTAACCATGATGTTTCATCCGCTAAATATTCTTTTATTTAACCTAAAATAGATTTTGGTAAACTGGGATGGATGTTGTCAACATTTTGCTCCTTTCTCCAGGGCGTTGAACCAGGCTTTGATGTCTTTTGCGCACATCCTATTTGCCTCCAGAGAAGCGGGCCCTCTTACCATACCTTTAGATCTTTTCAAGGCAATTTATTATCATGGTGAAGCTGCTCAACTCCTTTGCCTTCGTAATGGAGCCGATCCCGCCCTATAGCTTCAGGCTAACAGTCAGGAAGCCCGCAGGCTGGCCCCTCTTCACGCCCTTCGAGGTCTACGAGGGACGCACCCTCTGGACTGCAACCCACATCCAGGGCCATCTGGTCGGCATCAGGCTCACCTCAAGGGGCACGACGAAGCGCCCGAGGATCGCAGCGACCATCTTTTTGGAGGGCATCCCGGCTACTGAAGAATTGGACGATATCAAGAGGTCTCTGGCCCACAGCCTCGGTGCCGATAGCGATCTGGCTGAGTTCTATGAGCTCGCCCGGGAGGACAGCATTCTAAGGCACGTGATCGAGGATCTCTACGGGATGCACAGCACTGGACCTGACACGATATTCCCTGACGCGGCTCTGGCAATTCTGCTGCAGATGGCGCCCCTCAAGCGAAGCGATGAGATGATGAGCTGCTTCATCAGCAAGTACGGCGAGACGGCGGAGTTTGACGGTAGAGGCATCCCCGTCTGGCCTCTGCCTGAGAGGATAGCCAGGCTAGGCTCTCTGGAGCTGGCGATGGCCTGCAAGCTCGGCTACAGGGCCAGGCATCTTGTGAATCTGGCCAGGAAGCTCGAGGAGGACGAAGCGTTCCCGACGATGGAGGATCTGGAGAGGCTAGAACCCGATGAGGCCAGGAGGAGGCTGCTTGAGCTGCCGGGCATAGGCGATTATTCTGCAGATATAATAAATCCTCACGGCGGTTTTCCAATCGACGCATGGTCCGTCGAAGTCTTCGGAAAGCTGTTCTACGGCGAGGAGCCCAAGGATAAGAGGAGAGCGATAGAGGGAATAAAAAGGGAGGGCCTGCGCCGGTGGGGTAAATGGTCCTGGATGGCCTTCTTTTATGTGGTGCAGGATCTTGAGAACCTATCGAGAAAGCTGAATACCACGCTTAGGCTCGAATGACTCTACTAAAAAGCCTCAGCTTACGAGCACAGGGCTATGACCACTCTTCCAGGCAGAAACCTCTCTAGCCACATCCCCCACTCTCGCCAGCTTCCATCCTCCAGCCTTCTTTGAATTACTCTGGATTTTTCTTCACGGTAATTTTTGCTCTCAAGTCTAAGGAAGTCTTTTGAGCACTAGCAATCGTATCAACTCCAATAGTATAGGGCTCAGGTTTGCCCCAATCGGCTTGAAGCAAATACCAACGAGAACGCATTTCGTGAGATGCAATTCCACGATCTGCCAAATGTCCATTCTGACCTGTAGTCCTATAAATCGAAGAGTGGGTCCCAGTCACACCACTATCTATGTTCATACTATCAATGTTCTGGAAAAAGCCATTCCTTATGTATGCAAAGAATCCGGAAAAGCAGCGATCGGTATTTCCGTTGATTTCAGTGGATGCGAAGCCTACAGCTGCGTTCGCAGCAGTACTGGCTTTAGCATCGAATGATGTCGGTTTTAGGTTTGCATTACTTGAATCCCGTAAATCCTGGGCACAAACTGCCTGGAGTGTACGATCCGCTGTGTAACTGCTTGCTGCACCGCTACCAAAAAATTCCTGTTTCATATACAAATTGCCACTGCCTGCGACTTCTCGGGAGTTGATTATTTCCAGGTCATCAAATTCGGCCTCAGCTTCCTCTTTAACTGAGATACCTTCGCTGACCTCATAATTATTTAATATACCTACAGAATCCCCTCCCTCTTCTGCAGAGAATCCGACCTCTATTGAATAAGCTCCTGGAACAAGAATTAAGCATGCCAATAAGCCCAGCAACCGAGATAACCGTGACATATTATTCCCTCAAGAGTCCAGACTATGATCTAAGCTTAAAAGTATCTCAAAAGATCCAAGATATTTCAGATATAAACCGGAACTTCCCACTTATCCTGCTTTTCCTTTGGTACATTCTTTTTTGTCCAGGCAGGATAGATGAGAATATTGCCCTGTTCGTCTTCTTCTTCTTGGAGCAGTTCTTTTTCTTCATCGCTCATTAAATGTGCCTCATGTATTTTGGCAACTCATCAATAAGACGTTTCTGATGAATAGCTTCATACTTGCGCCCATAGAACGACCATATTAATAATATTAGCCGCTCATATACTCTAGCAATGGACCACTTTGTCAGTTTCAAGAATGACATCGGCGGTTATGCTCTGAAGAATGCCATGATGCCAAACCAGCTGCTGTTTAGTCCAAAGGTCGGGTGAAAAAATGCAAGGCTGGATCATCCCGCCCCCAAAAGAGCCAACGAAAAGCAGAGCGGATTTTGAGAAAGAGAGAACGGCCAAGGTAGGATGGCTCGTCGAGAAAGGACTTCTCAAGTCCGAACGCATCAAGCAAGCTTTGCTCAAGGTTCCCCGTGAAGACTTTATCCCGCGCCTTTACAGGGACTATGCTTATCTCGAAGTCCCTCTGCCATTGCCAGGCGAGCGTGCCACCATTTCATGCCCGCACAGCTATCCCCTATTCTACGAACCGCTAGGTCTGGATAAAGGTCACCGGTTCCTTGAGATCGGTTCGGGCTCAGGTTACGGAGCCGCAGTGGCCAGAGAAGTAGTTGGGCCAGATGGCCTGGTCGTCTCCATCGAAATAGATCCTGTAACTCTGGAATTTGCCAGACGAAATCTCGAAAAGGCAGGATACCATGACGTTGTACTTGTGCAGGGAGACGGCGGGCTGGGGTATCCGAAACATTGTCCCTACGACAGCATTGCTGTCACTGCCGCGTGTGTCGAGATACCGCCGCCGCTCATAGATCAACTACGCATCGGAGGAAGGTTAATTGCACCGGTGCTCGAAGGCGGCAGGCAGAATCTTACATTGCTCGAAAAGGGCATCAAGGGCGTACAAAGACGCATCCTCGGCGAGGTGCTGTACGCTTCCTTGAGAGGCGTTTACGGCTTTGCTGTGTAGCTGTGTAAGCATGTACGGTGGCATCTCTATCGAAATCATCCTATCTGCAAACTCATTTCGGTTCAAGAGTTTTCCTTATTTTCCTTTTAAGTGATTATTGTCAGCTGACCAGATCGCAGAGACCGACCAGAAGCTTATAGTTCAAGAGGGTCGTATATTTTACAGGAAGAAAATTCTTTCAATCCTGACAATGTAACTGGATGAGGTTCACTGTATGGCACGCAGGCAATTCCCAACAAATGATCCAGAGCGACGGAGATGGCAGGACCCGGAGAAGATCCTCACCGAGATCGGCCTTGCGCCGGGCATGATATTCGTGGACCCGGGATGCGGCGACGGGTACTTCGCCCTCCCCGCAGCACGAATGGTCGGGCCGGAAGGAAAAGTAATCGCGATCGATATCGATGAGGGTGCAATCGGACGGCTCCGGCAGCAGGCGGCAGAAGAGGGGCTGGGCCAGCTGTCTGCCGAAGTGCAGGCGGCTGAGGAGGCCATCGCCTGCGAGGGATGCGCCGACTTCGTCTTCTTTGGGATCGATCTCCACGATTTTGCCGATCCGGCACAGGTGATCCGGAACGCGAAGAGGATGCTACGCCCGTCAGGACTACTGGTCGATCTTGATTGGAAAGCTGAGCCTATGCCATTTGGCCCACCGCTGGAAAAGCGGTTCTCCATCGCCAAAGCCCGGCAGCTGATCGAATCTGCCGGGTTCCATGTAGCATCGGTCGCAGAGTCCGGACCGTATCATTACATTATCATTGCCGGGCTGTAGGAACGATATCGGGGGCAACCACGGAGCTGTATGTTCTGCGGTCACTGCCGGAGAGGGCTAACTCTAGCGCTGCAGCTGGTGTGCATCATGTATGCTGGGTTCAAGAGGACCCGGCCGGGGATGGGTATCGATGGATCTGGCCGAAGAGTACAGGATGAAGTCACGTTGTTCACGCTATCTCCCTCTCGTCCATGCGCCTGCGAAGGTCCACGCGCGTTCTTCTGGCGTCTTCAATGGACTTGTTGAAGACCTCTAGGCTCTCTACTCCCACTGTGAACCCGAATACAGAATCCAAGTCGAAGATAAGGAGGACATCGGTTATATCCACATTCTCCCCCTGCCGCTCGGCGATGTTCAAGACGATGACCTCTTCCTCGTACTCTTCCAGCCTTCCGAGAAGGGTATCGCCCGAATCCTTGAGGATCACCCAGATGAGCTTGCCCTCATTGGCCTCCAGAAATCTTTCCAGAACGCTGCTGTACCTCATGTATCTTCACCCATCACCCATCTCTTCTTCCCCGGAAATTATATAGAGATTTCTCATGATTTAAGGCTTCATGGTTTGAGGCTTCACGATTTAACAGCCAGCATCCTCTCTATCGACCGCTTTGCTTTGGCTGCGATCTCCTCTGGAACGGTGACACGGGGCTCAAGCGTCTGAAGCGCCCGCAGAACCTTCTCCAGATTAGTCTTTTTCATATTCTGGCAGACGGCTTTTTCGCTCAAAGGATAAAACTCCTTATCGGGGTTATCCTTCCTCAGACGGTAGATCATGCCCACTTCAGTTCCGATTATGAACTCCTTTGCCGAGCTTGTGCGGGCGTGCCTGCCCATGCCCGATGTGCTGAAGGCATGGTCAGCCATATCGATGACCTCTGGACGGCACTCGGGATGTACCAGCACCTCGGCCTGGGGATGAAGCGCCCGGGCAACGCGTACCTCATCGGGCGTGAAATGATCGTGGACGTAGCAGTAGCCGTTCCAGGGTATGATCTTCTTGTCAGTGTGGCGCTGCACGTAGGCTGCCAGGTTCCTGTCTGGCACGAAGATGATCTGTTTCTGCTCTAAGGAGTTTACCACCTGCACTCCGTTGGCCGAGGTGCAGCAGATATCGCTCTCTGCCTTTACCTCTGCTGTTGTGTTCACATAAGCGACAACGGCTGCTTCAGGGTACAGCGACCTCATCTCCCTGAGCTGCTCGGGTGTTATCATGTGGGCCATAGGACACCAGGCCCCTTTCTCGGGCAAAACGACCTTCTTTTGCGGAGAGAGGATGGCGGCAGTCTCAGCCATGAAGTCCACGCCGCAAAAGACTATGACCTCTGCATCTAAACGGGCTGCAGCCCGGCTCAGCTCCAGGGAATCTCCTATCAGATCGGCCACGTCCTGGACCTCAGGAACCTGGTAGTTGTGGGCCAGGATGACGGCACTCTTCTCCTTCTTTAAAGCAAGAATCTCTTCCATCATAGCGATCTAGGCTCAGGCCAAATTTGGGATGCTATTATTTCAAGCTATTTAATAGATTTACTTAATGTTATTATTACAATTCAAGTGGAATTTATCTCTGGGGTGTGAAGAGGGCGCAGCTGGAAGACCTCGCCTTTCAGGGAGGGGTGGTAGCGGGAGGAGGTCGCCTGAGTCAAACCTGAGTCAACCGCCGATGGCCGCAGGGAAGATGGCCACCTCGTCTCCTTCGGACAGCTCAGTCTTCATGCCCTGGAGAGACTCAATGTTCTTGCCGTTTACCAGAATATTCACATCCTCTTTAAGCCCTGCCTGATCGAAGAGCAAGGCTCTCAGCTCTCCATGAGCCGCGCATAGGGCGTTTAAAAGGTCCCCTACTTTGGCTTCCTGGTCCAGCTCTACCTCACTCTCTCTTCCCAGAATATGCCTGAATCCGGCAAAAGATCTGACCTTAACCTTCATTCGCGATCTCCCTTGCCCTTTCTAGAGCTTTGAGGGCGTCTTCCATCTTGAGGTCCCTTCTTTCATTATTTATAAATTCCCGAAAACGCTGCAGGACTTTTGGCGAAACGTCTTCCTCGCTGTCCTTCATCATGCGCTCGTAGGTCCTCTCTGGGAAATATCGGGACTGTGCCGCTTCGAGCAGCGCATTTCTGGCGGCCTCGTCGATTACCCCGCGCTGCAGGGCGATCTCCAGGTTATGCCTGATGTTCACCAGCGGCTCGGACATGGGTTCAAAGACGATGGGATCGAATATGAGGGCAACCTCGTCGTCGGACACCAGGTCTCCTCTTTTATAGGCCAGATAGATCTCGCCTACTCCCTCCATGCCGTAGATGTCCATCTCGGAGGCCCGGAGAGCGCCCATGCTCGAGGCTCCGAGGATTTTAGAGCCCATCTCCAGGGCATCGAGGATCTCCTTGTGGGCGACAGAGCACTCCTGGAAGAAGACTCCGTCGATGAGGCAGATGATGTCTGCACCCTCTAATGCAGCGCGGTAGATGTCGCCGCGCTTTGCAGGAGGCAGGTACTCTGCGTCCAGGATCTTCCTTGCCTTATCTACGGGAAGGCTTGGCCCCAGGAAGACGACGATTCTTGGCATTTCTGCACCGCTTGCCCACTCTCTCTGAATCTACGGCAGATATCTCAAGGCCAGGCACTATTACTCTTACTACCGGCACGCCGATCTCCTCTCTGGTCAGGTCGACTACAACCACGCGGTCCAGGCCCGCCTCCGCGAGCTTGCTTTGCATATGCTTGATATCGTCCAGGAAATCGTTGCTGTCATAGGAGTTGATCTCAGAGAAGTCTTTTGAAGTGGATTCTTCGAACCAGTGTTTGTTCAGCCGCTTCGTCCTCTCGTAGCCTATCTGCCTTCGCAGGTCCGCTGTGGTCGTATCCTCCCTGGCCCCGTGGATCTGCGTCAGCCTGCTCTGGGCCACCTCTGTCAGGGCGCGAAGCACTGCCACGCCTGCGCTTGTGTGGGTTCCCATGCCGGTTGTAAGAAGAGTTGGGTCGCGAAGCTTGATGTCGTCGGATACGGCAGCACAGGTAGGAATGCCAACATCGCTGGTGATGTCCCTCAGGTAGACTGCCACATCCGCCCGGCGAAACTTCTCCATCAGCTCTCCTGCCAGGCCGTTCCCGATGTTTCCGATCAGCGGCCCCATCATGCGGGAGGCCTCGACCAGTGACCAGGCATCCCTCTCGATTACCTCGGAAAGGCCGTGAAATATCGCCTCCTCAGGTTCGTTGCCCGAGGCAAGTCCGCTTGTGTTTGCCCTAAAGAGCCGTTTATATTCCGGAGGCATGGGATGGAATACAGCGTTGGCGGGCACGAGAATCTCCTCATCGTTCACGATGTCCCAACCTTTCACCCAGGGAATCTCTTCGTTTGCATCTGCTCCTGCGGGCAGGATCAGATCTGCTGGGTTCAAGGCGCTTTGTCCCAGCTCAGAGAACCGGGCGACCTGCTGCTCTCTCTCCCCCACCTCGGCCGAGTAGCGCTCTATCCCCTCCATCATGGCCGAGACCCTGGCCTCTGTAGGCGTTGCCCCTTTGCCGTTGTAGACGGATATTGCGCCCCTGGCTGCCATCGGCCGGATGGAGGAGAAGACAGGTATGCCGATCCTGTCCAGGTTGGTTATATCCGCCACGCGCGTGATGCCTGCGGCAGGCATCTTGGCCTCCACGCGCGACAAGGTCTCCTCGGGAGAGAGCGCCCTGTGGGTGTCGTCTTTATATTTTTTTATGCATGACCTGAGTATCATATCATTTGGGGCAAGGCTGCGATGGCATATAAATCCTGTTGTCTGAGAAGTGCTGTTCAGAGAAAGGGCAGCTTGTCCTTTTTCCTGTAGGCCATGGCCTGGCAGGCCGCGATAAGCTCTCCTTCGCTGCTCTTGATTTCTAGATCGTAGGTGGAGATCCTGCTGGACTTGCTCACTTCGCGGGCTTCTGCATAGATTGTCTTTCCCGCAAGGGCAGGGCTGATGTAGTTCACGCTCATGCTCGAGCGCCACGGCCACCGTCCCGTAGGAGTTGGCAGCCAGCTCGAAGGCGGCATCCATCAGAGAGAACACCGCTCCTCCATGGGCCATGCCAAAGAGGTTCATCATCTCCTCTTTAACTTCCATCTTGACAAGGGCGCGGCCAAAGTCCAGCTCAACTAGATCGATCCCAAATAGCTTTGCAAAAGGTTCCTCCCTGAACTTCTCTGCCAGGGACTTCAGCGTGTCATCCAAGCTTCAACCTCCTTTTTGGATGTATCTTCGAAACGGTTATATCTGCTCTCTCCCTGACCTAGAATACATGCCCTCTGCCTCTGGCTTAAAACCGGAGCCCGTATCTGTGGAGATGAGCGGTCCTACCGTTTCCATAGTCCTCACCCAGGGCGCCATAAACCTGTGGTTCGGCAGGAGTGCGGACAAGGCACTGATTGCCAAGATATTGATTATTATCAGCAAGGTGGACTCGACCACTGAGCACGAGCGAGAGGTCATCTGCAACTTCGAGAAGATCAGCGAGTTCGAGCATAACGGCTACATCCTGACGTCTTATGCTCGCAGGGATGATAAGTACAGGGCAATTTTCGTAGTGCCCTTCTCTAACCCTCGGGCCCTGGAGATGTTCATCGAATCGCTCTTGGAGGAGATAGAGCACGAGGATGTGCGCATAACCCTTTACTGGAGCGGGGGCAGGGCCAGAATGGGCATAATAAAAGAAGAGCTAAGCAGGCTCAACTGCTTCAGCCAGCTCAGCGTGATATACAAGGACGACCCGCTCGGGGGACAGACAGCAGGGACAGACCGCATAAAGGAGGAGCCATGAGATTCGCAAGCTGCACCGGTGAAATAGAGATCTCGGGGATAAGGAAGTGCTTCGAAGGCGCGGGCCCAGGCGCCATAAATCTGGGACTGGGCCAGCCTGACTTCGATACGCCTGAGCACATAAAGAGAGCCGCCATAAAAGCCATCGAGAAGGGGTTTACGGGCTACACTCCAAACTGCGGCTACCCTGAGCTTCGGTCGGCGCTGGCAGAGAAGTTCAGGGCCGAGAACGGAATAGAATGCTCTCCCGAGGAGATCATGGTCACATCGGCGCGAGCGAGGCCCTCTTTCTGGCAATCGCAGCCCTCGTGGACAGAGGAGACGAGGTCCTGATTGGCGATCCTAGCTTTCTCTCCTATTCGGCTCTTACAAAGCTTGTAGGCGGCAGAGCCTGTAGAAGTGCCCTTAAACGATGAACTCCGCCTTTCTCCACAGGATCTGGAAGAGCGGATCACCGATAAGACTAAGCTGATAATAATAAACTCGCCCTCCAACCCAACAGGCGCTGTTCAGACAGAGGATGAGATGAAAGCCATCGCCGAGATGGCTGATGACAAAGACATAGGCGTCATATCCGACGAAGTTTACGAGCATTTCATCTACGAGGGGAAGAACGTCAGTCCCGGCAAATACTCGGAGAACGTGATCACAGTCAACGCCGTCTCCAAGACCTACGCCATGACCGGCTGGAGGGTGGGATACATGGTGGCCAAGGGCTGCGCCTTGGAAGAGCTTCTCAAGATCCATCAGTATGCCCAGGCCTGTGCCTGCTCCATCTCCCAGAAGGCGGCACTAGCAGCCATAACAGGGCCTCAGGAGTGCGTCTACCAGATGAGGGATGAGTTTAGGCGGAGAAGGGACCTTCTGGTGGAGGGATTTCGGGAGATGGGCATAGACCTAGTAGAGCCAAAGGGCGCCTTCTACCTCTTCCCACGGGTAGGAGACGGCGACTCTGTGGCAGCTCGTCTGGGCAAAGCCGGGGTGATAGTCGTTCCCGGATCAGCCTTTCGGACAATGCGGCAGGGAGCATATCAGGATCTCCTATGCGGCCTCAAGGGCAAACCTGGAAGAAGCGCTGAGGCGGATGAGAGGTATCCTTTAAATAGAAGAGCTGCAATCGTCGCTAGGAGTGATGAAATGAAAGAGCAGGTTGAGGTCAGAGAGCTGAAAGAAGGAAGGTACGTTATCATCGACGATGAACCCTGCATAATCAAGGGAATATCCCATTCAAAGCCAGGAAAGCACGGTTCTGCCAAGGCCAGAGTAGATGCCATCGGCATATTCGACAACCAGAAGAGGTCTATCGTCTTTCCGGTGACGACCAAGATCTACGTGCCGACGGTTGAGAGGAAGACGGGCCAGGTTCTCTCCATTGGCGATAGCATCTGTGCAGCTCATGGACATGAGCACCTACCAGACAGTGGACGTCCCCATAACTGCGGACCAGAAGCCCAAGATAGAGGAAGGCAAAGAGGTTCCATACCTGTCCGTCATGGGCAAAACGAAGCTGGACCTTCGTTAGGATCCCATGTTCAGGAAGTGCGGCTATGCCGACGCTTTCTCAGAAATAGACGATGCAGATTTTGTGGTAATCGGGCTGCCTTTTGATTCAACCACCTCTTTTAGGTCTGGCTCTCGTGACGGACCGGATGCCATCCGCCTGGCTTCCTACAACTTCGAGAGCTACGATTACTACTACGATGTGGATCTGGCAGATCTCAAAATCTGCGATCTCGGGAACATGGAGCTGGGCTCTGATCCAGGCTTATGCCTGGGAGACAATAAACGAGGGTCTCTCACTGCTTCCTGGGGGTGCAGTGCCCATACTTCTTGGTGGTGAGCACTCCATAGCGCCTCCCGTAATCGAAGCACCTTGCCAGGCAAGGCGGCATCGGAGTCCTGGTCTTGGATGCGCACCTGGATCTTCGGGACGAGTACGGCTGCACCAGGTTCAGCCATGCCTGTGCCAGCCGGAGGATCCTGGAAACCGAAAACCTTCAG
This sequence comes from Methanotrichaceae archaeon, assembly GCA_963847095.1. Classification (GTDB taxonomy): domain Archaea; phylum Halobacteriota; class Methanosarcinia; order Methanotrichales; family Methanotrichaceae; genus CAWJYS01. Next base: position 476,630 of record CAWJYS010000005.1, read on the forward strand.
GGCTATGCCTCCATCGGGATACGCAGCGGCTCTAAGGAGGAGTTCGTCTACGCTAAGGAGTTGGGCCTGAGCTTTTACACCAGCGCTGAAGTAAGAGAGAATGGGATCGATTCTGTGCTGGATGAGGCAATGAAGAGCCTGAAATGCGAGCGCATTTACCTTTCTCTGGACATGGACGTCTTTGATCCTGCCTATGCGCCAGCGGTTGGCAACCCCGAGCCCTTTGGCCTGACTCCCTGGGACGTGAGAAGGGTTGTTGAGCGGATGGCTCCTAAGGCTGTGGCTATGGACATAAACGAGATCACGCCTGCCTACGACCGGGGGGAGACTGCCCTTCTTGGCGGCCGCCTGGTCAGGGAGTTCATCGCCGCCAAGGCTAAGGGCAGGGCTAAAGCCAAGCAACACTAAAAAGCTAAAAAGTTAAAAAGCTGAAAAGATAGTTGCGGCCTACTTGTGGTGATGATGGTGCATCATCATCTTAAGGCCTTAACGGCCAATATCGGCAGAGCTAAGAAGGCTGCAAACTTGATTAAAGTTCCCATAAAGCGTATGGGGACTGTGACCAGGCACATTATCATTTTGAGTAGACCTAAGAACATCTTCAAACCCCACAAATGTCTTTGGACCCCGACAGAGAGGTGGCTGCCATCGAGATCGTAGTAATATATTTCTGGTTCATATGATTTAATTTTTGTGGTAGGTTCTGAGGGCTGTATAGTCTGAGGGCTTAAGCATTCTTCCATCTCTACTGCCGAGTTCCCTCTGCGGCCTGCGTCCCCTCTGCAGCCCGAGGCCTTCCAGCGCCTGGTTAATCTTGCTCCTTCTTTCCATCACCCGGGCTTCCCTCTCCGATAGCAGGTGATGCCTCTCTGCGATCATTCTGCCTGTCTCAGATGGAGCAGGTCCCCCTGTGTTAGCACGCAGAGATACATTGGACCTCGGGTCGAGCGCCTTCTCAAGATCCTGAGTGCTAAAGCCGCGCTCGCTGGGCAGAAAACCTGCAACATCCTGGGCCACAGCATCCAGATCCTGAAGCGTTGGCCTTCTGCCTGAGGCGGCGATTTTTCCCACTATCTGGTGAGCCGTTCTAAAAGGCATGCCGGTACTCCGCACTAGGGAGTCGGCAAGCTCGGTGGCGGTGGAGAAGCCTGCGCCTGAGCTCTCCTCCAGCCTCTTCTCATTGAACTTGAGGGTGGAGACGCAAGCCATCCAGGATGCGAACCGTGCTTCTGGTCCAGTCCATGCCCCTCCAGAGATGAGGCGTGACCTCCTGCAGGTCACGGTTGTAGCTCAGGGGCAGAGCCTTGCAGATGGTGAGAGCCGAGATCAGGCTGCCCATGACCGAGCCTGCTTTCGCCCGGGCCAGCTCGGCCGTATCGGGATTCTTCTTCTGGGGCATGATGGAGCTGGTGGAGGCAAAGAGGTTATCCAGCTCCAGGTAGCCGAACTCAGCCGTGGACCAGAGGATCAGCTCCTCTGCCATTCTGCTGAGGTTGACCATGAGGATGGATAGGTCTGACAGGACCTCTAGCATGAAGTCCCTGGTGGAGACGGCATCCATGCTGTTCTCGACCAGGCCGTCGAAGCCCAGGAGCTCACAGGTTCTCTTGCGATTGATGCTAAATCCTGTGGAGGCGAAGGCTGCGGCTCCCAGGGGCTCAGGTTAACCCTGGCGTAGGCATCCTCCAGCCGCCCAGGTCTCGCCAGAAGGCATCGGCATGGGCCAGCAGGTGATGAGCTAGTGTGGTGGGCTGGGCATGCTGTGTGTGGGTGAAGCCGGGAATAATAGTCTCGATATTCCTTTCAGCCAGCTCGACCAGGGTCTGGATCAGGGAGAGCAGCTCTTCCATCATCGCAAGCATCTCTGAGCGCAGCGCCAGGCGGATGCAGGTAGCCACCTCATCGTTCCTGGACCGGCCGGTGTGCATCCTGCCGCCCTCTGGGCCCACATTTGAGATGACGTAGGCCTCGATGGCCTCGTGAACGTCCTCGCCCTGGCCTGAGGTCTGATTCTTTAGCTGGTCCAGGGCCGCGATGATCTTGGAACAATCTTCAGCTGGGGATCAGTCCCTGCTCCCTGAGCATGACCAGGTGGGCCCTGTCCACCAGCAGGTCCGCCTCGAAGATCCTTCTGTCCGCCTCCCGGGACGATATGAACTCCAGGACGTCCTCAGAGATCTCGCCCAGTCTGCCGTCTCTCAAAAGCATATCAGGTCGTGTAGTTGGCGTTTATGTTCACGTATTCGTGCGTCAGGTCACAGCCGAAGCTGCGCGCCTGGCCGTGCCCAGTCCCAGATCGACGATAGATGGTGATGGCATCTCCTTTCATGATCTTTTGAGCCTGGTCGAGCATTCCCTCGGCAATCCTTCCCCTCTCCACCAGCGTGGCACTTCAGGCCGCAGCCTTCCAGGCGCAGGGTGATCTTCTCGGGGTGCACATCTGCTCCGGAGTAGCCCACGGCAGCGATTATCCTTCCCCAGTTGGGGTCCGCCCCGTAGACAGCGGTCTTCACCAGGCTGCTTCTGGCCACAGCCTTGGCCGCAGCGCGGGCATCCTCATCGTTCTGGCACCGGTGACCACGGTCTCGAAGTACTTGCTTGCTCCTTCGCCGTCGCGGGCCATCATCCTGGCCAGCTCAATGCAGACATATCTCAGGGCTTCTTTGAAGTCCTGGACGTTTGGCACTTTACCTTGCCGGTGGCAGTGAGGAGCACAGTGTCGTTGGTGCTGGTGTCCCCATCCACGGTGAGCATGTTGAAGCTGTCCTTCGACTGCATCCGCCAGGCAGTCCCGTAGCGCCTGTGCAGGGAGGTCGGCATCGGTGTAGAGGAAGCAGAGCATTGTGGCCATGTTGGGCTCGATCATGCCTGCGCCCTTGACGATTCCTGCCACCCGCAGGCCTTCGTGCTCCACGGCGATCTCCTTGACCCTCGTGTCCGTGGTCATTATGGCACGAGCCGCCTCTTCGCTGGCCTCGGGCTCACTACTAAGCTTGCTCTGGCCTCCTCGAAGAGCCTGGATATGATGGCCATGTCCATGTACCTGCCGATGACGCCGGTCGATGCCACAGCAATCTGCCTCTTATCAGTGCCCAGGAAGCCGGCCAGCAGTCCTGCCATGGCCCGTGCATCCTCCAGGCCGCGCGGCCCGGTGTAGGCGTTGGCGCAGCCGCTGTTGGCTATTATGCCATCCAGGTGGCCGGCGGCAGAGATGCTCGGCAGTGACATCCAATGGCGCAGCCCTGATTTTGTTGGTGGTGAACATGCCTGCAGCGGCCCCTGAGGCTGCGATTATAGCCACGCCGTACTTGCCCTGCCGCGCGCCTGCGGCGCGCACGCCTGGGACGGCACAGATGCCGCCCTCAATCCTCTTCATGGTGAGTCCCCAGTCCGGATATGATGTCACCTCTGGTAACTATCCCTACCAGTCGGCCGTCCTCCACTACAGGAAGCCGGTTGATCCTGTGGCGGGTCATGATAGCTGCCGCCTCCTCTACGGTTTCATCGGGCCCTATCTCGTGGATGCTTCTGCTCATGACGTCCCTGACCTTCTTTTGGGAGACGTTCTCGATGCCGGCCTGCATCCTCTCCCATTTCACCAGGTCGCGGAAGGGGATCTCGAATATCTCGAAGGGGCTGGGAAGCCAGAAGCTCCCTTCCTCTTCCTCAACAGAGAGGAGCTTCAAAAGGTCCGACTCAGAGACCACGCCCACAACCTTCTCACCGTCCAGGACGGGCATGCCGCTGATCTTGTTCGCCCTCATGGCCTTTGAGGCATCGCCCACGGTATCTGTCACCTGGACGGCAATTGGCCGAGCGTTCATCACATCCTTGACTTTCATGTTTCATCCTCTTTATGATGCCTTATGCCTTAATGCCTTAGTGCCTTACGGTGCCATTCCCGGGAACCACAGGCCGGTCCTCTCGTCGAAGCCAGCCATTAGGTTCATGTTCTGAATGGCCTGGCCCGATGCTCCCTTGACCAGGTTGTCTATGGCGGATATTACTACCAGCCGGTCGCCACCTTTCTCGGGCTCGAAGTATATGTCGCAGAAGTTGCTGCCCCGCACTGATGCCAGCCTTGGAACGCCCTCGGACATTCTGATGAAGTGCGCGTTCTTGTAGAACTCCCGGTAGATCTCCGCCACCGCAGCCCTGTCCTGGATGGTTGAGACTGCCTCATCCCGGGCAAAGACGTGGGCTGTGGTCAGAATCCCCCGTATGGAGGGGACAACGTGGGGCGTGAAGTTGACCTTCACTCCCGGGGAGAGCCTGCTTAGCTCCTGCTTGATCTCGGGGACATGCCTGTGCGTCGTCAGCTTGTAGGGAATGACGTTCTCCGCCATGTTGGGGTAATGGCTGGTCTCAGTGGGCTCGACGCCAGCGCCGGAGATTCCAGACTTGGAGTCGTAGACGACGCGCTCCACCAGGCCTGCCTTGGCGAGAGGCGCTACTGCCAGAGTGGCTCCGGTGGGGTAGCATCCCGGGTTGCCGACGAGCTTTGCTCCCGCCACCTCTGGATGAAGCTCAGTCATGCCGAAGACCGCATCACGCGGGGCGCGATGCTTAGTGCCGTAGGTCTTCTCGAAGACATCGACTGGCAGGCGATAATCAGAGCTTAAGTCGATGACCTTTGCCCCTGCGTCCAGGAGCTCAGGAACCCAGTCCATGGCAGTGCCGTGAGGAACTGCAGTGAAGACGATATCGCACCTATCCGCCACCTCCTTGGCAGAGGGGGCCTCAAAATTCAATGAATAGATACCGCGAAGATGGGGATGAGTTGAGCTGACGGGCTTTCCCGAGAGCTTGCGAGAAGTTACTACTGCGACTTTTGCCTCAGGATGGTTCGCGAGGAGGCGCATGAGCTCCCCGCCGGTGTAACCTGATCCACCGACTATTCCTACATCTATCATATGCTGCCAGAATATGCTGATGGTATAAATTCGCCTCGGCCTAGGGGCAGAGCTCGGAGCTGAGGTTCGACAGTTCGATGGTCACTCTCTCAATCCTCTCCCTGTCCTCCAGGCGGGAGAGCCAGCGCTCAGGAATCCAGCCCGTCCCAAGGGCGGCGCCGAAGAGAGATCCTGCTATGGAGGCTATCGAGTCCGTATCGCCTCCGCTGCTGGCAGCGGTGATCAGCGCCTCTTCTGGCTCGAACTTCATATAGCAGTAGAAGGCTGCGGGAACGGTCTCTGAGACCTCGGGAGAGTTGCCTATAGCCGCCAGCGCCTGTGAGGGCTCGTGGTCCAGGAGGGTGCCAATCCAAAGAAGCCTATCTGCAAAGCTTTTGTCGGCCTTTCCGGCAAGGCTTGAAGCCGTGCGGAGCACTGTCTCCTTGGGAAACCCCTGCAAGCAGAGGGCGACGCCCACAGCCACGGCAATTGCGCCAGCCCTGGCCGCAGGTCCGCAGTGGGTAGGTATGCTCTGCAGGTCGGCGTACCTCCCTACAAGGCTTAGGTCGCAGCGGTAGAGAAGGCCTATTGGAGCCGCCCTCATGGCCGAACCGCAGGTCGGGATAGTGAGGCCCGACTCCTTCCATGAGGTGCCGGCAAGCATGCTTTCAACAGAGGACCGGGTTGTGAATCCAACGCCCCTGCTGAGCTTCTCGTCCAAAGTCCAGAGGCTTCCCCAACTCATGAGCTTGTCTGCAAACCGCTCGGCGGAGAATCCTGATGCCTCGATCATTGACTCGGCCAGCAGGAGGGTTTCTTCAGTGTCGTCTGTGAACTGGCCAGCTGCAAGGCCTGAATGGAAATGGCCTTCGGGAGCGGGCATCATATCTTTCACACGGCCGAACTTCGATTCTATCTCCTCTGCGCTGTAACCCTCGACGGGCATTCCAAGGGCATCGCCCACAGCGACTCCTAAGAGGCAGCCTCTGAAACGGTCCTGAATGTCTGCGGCCATAAGCTGTGGTTTATCTCCAAGAGACTAATAATGATTCCTCGCTGTTTTGCATGAATGGATCTGAAAACCGAAAACCACAAATCAAAATCCTTTGTGAGTCCTTTGTGCTCTTTGTGAACTTTGTGGTGAGTTTTCGTAGGCGTTTGTAATTAAATACTGATTACTATTATCAACCACAAAGATCACAAAGCTCACAAAGGACGCACAAAAATAAACCAAGAGTCCTGAGACATCAAGAAGAACCATCAAGAATATTCACTATAACCTGTGGTTAGCTGCTGAAATGGCGAAGAGCCCTAATCATCGACGACAGCAACTGTTAATTCAGTTCAGGCCGCTCTTGTTCCTGTGAACGCTCATCTAGATGCCTGGGACAGAGACTACCGCAGCCGTGGCCGCCTCTGGGGCGGTGGGGCCAAGAACCTGCCCGAGCTGCCCGAGGACTCGGTAGTCCTGGAGCTGGGCTGCGGGGACGGCAAGACTCTGGCGGCAATGCAGGGCCGTTCCTGGGATATAACTGCCCTGGACATCTCCCCCGAGGCACTGAGGCTGAGCCGCTCTGCCCTGGGGACAGAGGTCTCGCTTCTCCAGGCCGATGCTCGCCTTCTGCCCTTCAAAGGCGAGAGCTTCGATGCCGTCTTTGCCTTTCATGTGACAGGACACGTGCTCCAAGCAGGACGAGAGCTGATCGCTCATGAGGTGTGGAGAGTACTGCGCCCGGGCGGAAGGCTCTTCTTTCGGGAGTTCGGGGCAGAGGACATGAGGGCGGGCAGAGGCGAAGAGGTAGAGCCAGGCACTTTCCAGAGGGGCAGCGGCGTGATCACACACTATTTTACAGAGGAGGAGGTGGCCAACCTCTTCCGCGATCTGTTGCCGCTGTCTCTACAAACCAGAAGATGGAAGATGAGGGTAAATGGGGAGGACTTCTGGCGCTCTGAAGTGGAGGCTGTTTTCCTCAAGAGCTGAGGTCGGGGAAGTCGAAGTGGTCCGGCACGAAGTTTGAGGCTCCTGCCTCGTAGAGGTTCAGCTCGAAGATCGAATACTCGATATCGTCCTCTGTCTCTTCAGTCTCGAAGACGAGAGGCGTATTGTAGCGATAGTAACCATAGACGCTTGCAAACCTTCCCTCTTTCGGGTCCCAAAGGTTCCCAATGGTGAAGTAGAGGCCGTAGCTTCCGTCTTCGATCTCAGTTATGTTGAGGGTATCTTTAGACCGCAAATATGCTGCAATCAGGGGTTTTGCATCCATGTCGGTGAGCACTGCCACGGTGTCCATGGTCCAGCCGTTATGGACGACGAGCTGGCCGTAGCCGTTCCTGTCGATGTCTCTGATGACGTGGCCGGTTTCGGGGCGGGCGGCTGGCAGCGATAATGCGGCTGAGGATAGAATGAGGAATGCGAGGGTGATGGCCAGCAGGAGGCGCGGCAGGGTGACTGTATTCCGGCCAAAGGTGGTCCAAAGAGAAGGGAAAAAGAATCGCGATGGCCAAGAATTGGTCAAAGAAGATCTGGTCCAGTGGACCTACAACCTGCATTGCGGAGGTATCGGCGGTATCTAGAGGATCGCATGTTGGCCGCATCGACTATAGAATTGTTTATGAATAGAGTTAAACTTTTTCTGAGAATGGGCTAGAACGGATACCCATCAACCAATCAGTTTGATAGCTACCGCGAAATATTGCGCAAGAAGGAATTATGCTCGAACTTATAACTATCAGTCTTTACGGCAAAAGTTTTACATATTAAAGATACCATTTCGGTTGATTGCTTACGGAGAAGAAAATGCCCGATAAAACGCTTCGTGATTTCATATACCTTGACTGGGAACGAATTCGCTCAATAGCCGCACAATTGTTTCAAGGGGTTCCTGAGCAATCGATTACAGAAAAGCATAACGAAGCATCAGTAAAAGGTGAAGTTGGTGGCGGTGTGCTTGGCCTTTTCCAAGGTAAAGGAGGCGCGGATTATCGATACTTTAAATCGGGGAATGAAACGCGTAGCTTTCATCATAGCATCTATTCACTTGTAGAAGATAGATTAATAGATGATGGATTGGTGGAATTAATTGATAATAATTACGATTTTGAGAAATGGAACGAAAGAAATTTTCCATGATGGTCAATTTATTCATGTAAAAGGATTAATACGTTTGATTGATTTTGCTTGGAGTTCGGCGGTTGTGGAAGAATTGCCAAAGATAATGCAAACGATTCAATATTATGATACATATTCTATGAAAAGTAAGGGAACGCAAGTACCTCAAGGAGATATAGCGGCCCGTAAGCAGGAGCAAAAGAAACAACTCCAGGAATTGAAAGAATTAAAGCTGGATGAATTTGCAGGATTAATGAAGCGATTTTATGGCGAATCAATCCGTGTTAAAGTTGTACCTAGCAAAGAACATTTAGATAAGATATTTGTTGCTTTAGCAAATCCCAAGGCCTTCATTGATACCACTGCGGCTATTAATCAGAAATATGGATTTGAAATTGATGCAATTCGGTTACCTTTGGTCAAATAAACACGCCTTCGGAGTCTGCCAAGCCACTACAAATTCCGATTGGTAATCCCGCAGAGGATTCTTTCGAGGGGATAATGCTAATGGCAAATAGTATTTCTCGTATGTTTAGCGCACCGAAGTTTCCAGCAATACAATTTACACCAATTTGCATATATAGATGAATTGGGCAGTGTGCCGAATTTGCTATAAAATGAGGGGAGGACATAAGAGATCGCCATCTAGCGATCACTTCTGGGTTGAATTGGAATAAATTACAGCAAATTTGAGATACTGCTGGCATTGGGCCATCTGCGCCCGCTCCCCGCTACCCCATCCTCACCTCCGCAAAATGCTCCTTCCTATCATCCGCCAAATGAATGGCCAGATCCTCCTGCGCTACCCCATCCACAGTCACAGAAGTAACAGGGCTTCCCGGCACCACCTGGTTTACGGTGATATGGTAGAAAGTCTCATAATGGCGGTAATGGAGCTTGAACGACTTCCACTCCGGGGGAAGACATGGCTCGAACCTGAGTCTATCGGCCTCACGCCGCAGTCCCAGCAGAAACTCTATTATGAGGCGGTACATCCAGCTGGCAGCGCCCGTGTACCACGTCCAGCCGCCCCTGCCGGTGTGAGGCGAAACCGAGTAGACATCTGCGGCCACGACATAGGGCTCTACCCGATAAGTCGAAACGCCCTCGGGAGTTGAGCCGTGGTTCACGGGATTTATCAGCGATAGCAGCTCCCAGGCCCGGCGGCAGTCTCCCATCTGGGCGAAGGCCATCACCGCCCAGACAGCAGCGTGTGTGTACTGCCCCCCGTTCTCCCTCACGCCCGGGACATAGCCTTTGATGTAGCCGGGCTCAAGGTCCGAGACATCGAAAGGCGGGTCCAGGAGCTGTATCAGGGCGCTATCCCTTCGAACCAGCAGCCTGTCCAGGGCATCCATGGCCATCCTCGACCTCTCGGGATCGCTGGCTCCGGAGAGGACCGACCAGCTCTGCGGCAGGGAGTCGATCTTGCACTCAGTGTTGATCAATGAGCCAAGAGGCCTGCCGTCATCGAAGTAAGCGCGAAGATACCAGTCGCCATCCCAGCCGTGATCCTCGATGCTCTTACGAAGCTTGGCAGCTTCGCTAACGCACAGCTCTGAAAAGGACCGATCACCGCGACGCACGGCCACATCGAAGAACTTTACGAGGACATCGTAGAGGAAGAAAGCAAGCCATACGCTCTCTCCCTTGCCAGGGAAGCCTACGCGGTTCATCCCGTCGTTCCAGTCTCCTGAACCCATTAACGGCAGCCCGTGTGAGCCGAACTTCAACCCCCACTCGATTGATCTCTTGCAGTGCTCATACAGGGTTCCGGCCTTTTCCGATACGCAGGGCAGGTCGAAGTAGGACTCCTCCTCGGGCTTCAGGGGCCTGCCTTCCAAAAAGTGGACCTGTTCGTTCAGGATTCCCGTGTCGCCAGTGGCGGTGATGTATTGATAGGCGACATAGGGCAGCCAGAGGTAGTCGTCCGAGATTCGTGTGCGCACTCCTCGCCCGGAATGGGGATGCCACCAGTGCTGCACATCTCCCTCCAGGAATTGCCTTGAGGCACAGCGCAGGAGGTGCTCCCTTGCCAGGTCCGGCCTTGCGAAGAGCAGAGCCATCATATCTTGAAGCTGGTCTCTAAAGCCGTAAGCCCCGCTGGACTGGTAGTAGCCCGTCCGTGCGAAGAGGCGGGATGATAGTGTCTGGTACATAAGCCAGCCGTTGGCGAGCATGTTCAGGGATTTGTCCTCAGTCTCCACATAGACAACGCCGAGAGTGCGGTTCCAGTAGTTCCATACAGCCTCAAGGGCGCTTCTCGCCGGTCCTGATCCGCGAAATCGCTGCACGAGGCTTCTGGCATCGTTTCTATCCTTTCCTATGCCAAAGGTGAATATGATCTCCCTCTCCTCGCCCTCTGCCAGGTCGAGCTTCACCTGGCAGGCAGCGCAGGGGTCCAGGGCGGCCCCTACCCTTCCGGACAGCCTGGTTCTGGTCAGTGCCAGCGGATTGCTCAGGGTTCCATTGCGTCCCAGGAACTCGGTTCTGTCTCCTGTGAAGCTGCGAGAGGTCACGTTCGTATCCATGAAGACGACGCGATCGGGGAACTCTTTGTTGTAAGGGTTGCGGGCTAGAATGGCCCCTGTCCTGGCATCGATCTCGGTGACTATATGCATCGCATTCTTGGAGCGCAGCTCTCCTAACACCAGCTCAAGGTAATAGGTGGCAGAGAGCCTGCGGGGGCGGCTGGATTCGTTCCTGAGCTTGAGCACCATCAGCTTGACGGGGGCATCCGCGGCAACATAGGCCCAGAGCTCTGATTTAATGCCGCCCTCGCTGTGCTCGAAGACGCTGTACCCAAAGCCGTGCCTGCAGGTGTAGAGAGTGTTCCCCCTTGCAGGAAACGCCGAAGGAGACCAGAATCTGCCCGTCTCTTCATCGCGAATGTAGAGGGCCTCGCCGCTGATGTCCGTCACGGGATCGTTATACCAGGGGGTAAGTCGGAACTCGTGGGCGTTCTCGCTCCAGGTACAAGAGCCTCCGCTCTCTGAGACTATGCTTCCAAAGCTGGGATTGGCAATTACGTTGGCCCAGGGAGCAGGCGTTGCCTCCTCTGGGGGGATTTTGATTATGTACTCTTTGCCGTCAGGCGTAAACCCGCCCATGCCGTTCCAGTATATGAGCCCCTCTCCCCTGGCCCACGCTCCCTCTTCTGGTTTCTCAGAAGGCTCCTCATAAGGCATCCACCTGGTCTCCAGCAGGGGGATGTTGATCACAGGGCAGAACCTCAGATCCAGCTGGTCTTCGAGGCCTCCCAAGGAATCGGTGATTATGGCGCGAGCAACTGTTTGCATCAGAATTTTGGCCTCGTCCGATATCTGTTCCGCCCGCCTGACGAATATGCCGCCTGGCCTGTCTAGGGTGGAGGCTTCTGGGCTGGAGGAGATTAGGCCCATGATCTCGTCTTGCAGGAGCTGTCTGTAATCTGAGCTGTCCTCGTTCCAGATCACCAGATCTACCGTCAGGCCCATCAACCTCCAGTAGGCATGGGCCAAAATGAGCTGTCGTGCCAGAGAGATGCTGGACCTGTCTCCGATCCTTAAGAGGACCATTGGATTATCCCCCGAGATGCCGTAACCCCACAGGCCCGACTGGCCGCTGGTATTGCTCATCAGAATGCTCGGGCTGGCGCGCCAGGTGTAGGTAGGATAGACTATGGCGCTGGCCAGATGCTCATAGCGCTGGACCTCCTCCTCTGTGACGTTAAGCTGCCGCAAAATCATCTGGCCGTGGGTCCAGGCCATATCCGAGACCCTCTCTGCCATGCGGACATCCTGGTACTTCTCTATCAGCTGCAAGCAAGCGTCCCTGGTCTCGGCGATGCCCGTGATGAAGTTCAGATCCGCAGCCTTTCCAGGTTCCAGGGCCAGAGTGCATCTGATGGCGATAATGGGGTCGAGGACTGGACCGTCGTTGCCAGAGAGCAAGGAGGAGTCTAGGAGAGCGGCTGGATCGGCAGCCGTTCTCCCTCGTCCCAGGAACTTCACACGATCGGTTTCATAGGATATATCTCCCACTGACCCCGTGGTTAGCAAGTGGAACATCCATGGGTTCTTCTCATCCTGGGACCTTGGCCTGCGGTGGCATAGGATCGCCCTTCTTGAAGGGATGATCTCCGTCTCCACAAAGAGCTTGCTGAATGCTGGGTGTGAGGCATCGGCTGCAGGATCTGCCAGGGCTACCTCTGCATAGCTGGTCAGCTCAATCTCCCTTCTATCCCAGCTGCGGTTGGTGATCTTTAAGCTGCGAAGCTCGATATCGTCCTCTGGGGAGACAACGATCTCCAACTGGGTATCGATATTGTTATCCTGTCGCCAGAACCTGGCTAAAGATTCCTGGAAGCTGGCAGTGTAAACATCCGGTTCTCTTAGCGTTGGCTGATAGCCTGCAGACCAGAACTCACCGCTCTCCAGGTCCCGGATGTAGATGAAAGTGCCATAAAAGTCGCAGGTTGGATCAGCATGCCACCGGGTGATTGCGATATCTTTCCATCTGCTATATCCTGCGCCAGCATTAGTGACCATCACGCTGTACTTGCCGTTGGACAGAAGGTGCACTTCGGGCATGGGCGTGTTGGGTGTATCGAAAGCCCTGGTGATCTCTCTCTCCTCCCACATCCCCACCCTCCAGAGCGGCGCTGAGACCTCCGCAGCGTGGGGATAGAAAGGCGCGGCCCTGGTGATCTTCTCCTGAAGCAGAAGCTCTGTCGCCCTGAAGGGGGGGTTGGAGAGAAAACGCCTCTGCATGGATCTGTCCCGCAGAACATAGAGCAGAGACAGGAAGGTCATTCCCTGATGGTGGGCCATGAAGGACTGCACGATGGTGCTCGATTGGTCTCGGGGCAGGCGCGATGGGGTGAAGTCTACAGCCTCGTAAAAGCCGTAGGGTCCTAAGTAACCATCTTTTGCCATCTGCTGAAGGTTGGCGCATGCCGCGTCTGGAGCTACCATCAGTGCCAGTGCCGAGGCATAGGGAGCAATCACCAGGTCTTCAGTCAGCCCGCGTTTGAACCCCAGGCCCGGAACTCCAAAGGCGCGGTACTGATAGATGAGATTGGCATCGGTCATGCTGTAGCCGGACTCCGATATGCCCCAGGGGATGCCGCGAAGCTTGCCGTATTCGATATGTCTCTTGACCACAACCCTGTAGGTCTGATCCAGAAGGGTGTTCTCGTAGCTGGGCATGACCAGAAGTGGCATGAGGTACTCGAACATTGTTCCTCCCCAGGAGAGGAGAACCAGCTCACCGTCTGCAGTGGTCATCAGCCTGCCTAAAGAAAACCAGTGATCCTGAGGGAGAATGCCCTGAGATATGGCCACAAAGCTGGTGAGCCTGGCTTCAGACGCCAGCAGGTCGTAGCAGCTGGCATCTCTTCGCAGATCCTGGACGTTGTAGCCGATGGACAGCATGTTGCGGGAGCGGTCGAACAGGAAGTCGTATTCGATCTCCGAGAGAGCGCGGCAGCGACTTGCCAGCTCATCCAGTGCGGAGATTCTCTTGGAGGCATTGCTGCTGGCCTCAAGAATAAGCTGCCTTAGCTGCACCATACTCTCATCTTTTTTGCACTGATTCTCCGGGCAGCTTAATATCTGCTCGATCGCGGGCAGCAGGCTGATCTTCAATTCCGCCACCTCGCGAAGGCTTAGGATCCTATCGAGATTGAGAAGCTCCTTGCGGGCCTCGTCGGAAAGCTTCGGCTCCGCCTCAGGCAGCGGCAGTGCTATTGCAGCCCATGGGGTCAGAAGGGAGAGATCCTCTTTGAAGTCGCCAATCTGGCGAACAAACGCTTGGGCCCACCATCTCGCCTCCTCGTCCTCGAAGCTGTTAATCAGCCCATCCATGGCCTTTGAGAGCTTCTCCAGAAGAGTCCACGCCTCTGCAAGTGAATCTGGATACGATACGAGGTCTTTCTGTAATCCTTCCAGCACAGAGACAGCTTCTTTCGACGCTCTCGCTTTCAGTCCGCGGACTTCTTGGTCTCCTTTTCCGCTTCTTTCTATGCCTCCTTCTCCACCTCCTTTTCCGTATTTATCTCTCCCATCCTCTCCTTTTGCCGCATCCAGAAGGAGGCTTAGCGTGTCATTAAGGCCGGATAGTGCCTGGGGTGGAAAGATATTCTGATCCGGGATCTCCATTAACCCCTGCTTCAGAATGAGAAGGTGGCCCGCCAGGTTGCCGCTGTCTACAGTCGAGATATAAAGCGGGCACAGCGGCTTCAAGAGCTTTGTATCGTACCAGTTATAAAAATGGCCTCGAAACCTCTCCAGATCATCCATAACCAGGAAGGTTCGAGACAGGCGATCCATCATCCTTCCAAGGGATATATAGCCAAAATCGTGAGCGCCTAGGTTTGCCAGCAATGAGAGGCCCATGTTCGTCGGCGAAGTCCCGTTAGCAACCACCGACCGAGGCTCTTCCTGATAATTGTCTGGTGGAAGCCAGTTGTTCTCGGGTCCTATGAATGTTTCAAAGAAGCGCCACGTTTTGCGGGAGAGAGTGCGCAGGAAGATCGTCTGCTCTTTTGTGAGCTTTGCCTTAGACGGATGAAGCGGCTGGCTGATCCACCAGGCGATGTAAGGCGAGATGAACCAGAGCACAAGAAAGATACCGGCGATATAGAGCGATTGAGGATAAAAGAAGATCAAATAAAGACCTGCGATTACAGATAGCAATGGAGCAGGCCACATCATCCTGTAGAACTCTGCCAGATCTCCCCGGGAGCTGCGCTTTGAGTCGCCCGAAGTTCTCCACTCCAGCAGCCTTCGACGCGAAAATCTCATCCGAAAGCAGGTGCGCACCACAGCATCGAGGCTGAAGAAGGCCTCGTAGGGGAGAAAGATCAGGTTCAGGCCGACTTGAGCAAAGCTCTTCCTGGCAGAACGAAATGAACAGCGCAGATGCAGATTCAGGGGCATCTCAGATGGTTTTCGAGATAGATCTGCGATGAAGTGAAGTAGAGGTGGAACCAGGAGCATGCCCACCACAACAAAAGTCCAGAAAAGAGGCCGAAGGAGAACGGTCCACCCCAGGATGAGAAGGAGAACCTGTGCCAAGGGAACGAGGCTTCTTCTGAGATTATCGATAACCTTCCATTTTGAGAGGTAAGATAATGGATTTGGAAGGGTAGAGCAATCGGGTCCTGGAACGCGACGCAGCAGCCAGGTGGAGATCTGCCAATCGCCTCTGATCCACCTGTGCCGCCGAACAGTATCAGTTGCATAGCTGTGCGGGAACTCCTCGTAGAACTGAACATCGCTGACCAGGCCTGCGCGGGCGTAGCAGCCCTCCAGTAGATCGTGGCTGAGTATCAGGTTCTCGGGCAAGCGCCCTGAGAGCGTCCTGGCGAAGGCATCGACATCGTAGATCCCTTTTCCTGAAAGGACCCCTCTTTGAAGAGGTCCTGATAGACATCGGAAACCTCTCTGGTATAGGGATCAACCCCGGGCTCGACTCCGAATATTTTCATGAACCTGGAAGTTCCGGCCTGGGGCAGGCCGAGGGCGAGTAGGGGCTGAAGTATGCTGTATCCTTCTGTCACGCACTGCCTCTTACCATCATACCTTGGGGCGTTTAAAGGATGAGCCATATTGCCCACCAGCAGCCTTGCCGAGCCTCGCGGCATCTGGGTATCTTCGTCCAGGGTGATGACGTACTTCACCCCTGGCAGGATTGACTCGTCTCCTACGATTATGGAAAATCTATCTCTCGGTCCCCCACGAAGCAAAGAGTTCAGATCTTCGATGCTGCCGCGCTTGCGCTCATAGCCCATCCAGGCCTTCTCCTGGGGATTCCATCGGCGCGGCCTGTGAAACAGGAAAAATCTGCCTTCAGGGTATTTCTGGCTAAGGGCCTCCACGCCCTGCCTGGCCTGCAAAAGTAGCTCCTGATCCCCGGGCATCTCTTCCTGAGGAGCATCGCGAAAATCGGTAAGCAGGCCGAAGCACAGGTTGGAGTCCTGGTTTGCCAGATAACGGATCTCCAGCGTCTCAAGCAGGTGGTCGATGCCCTGAATGCTTGTGAGCAGGGCTGGAACCACTACCAGCGTCCTGTATTCAGGAGGAAACCCCTTTGAAAAATCCATCCTTGGAAGAGCGGTGGGCTTGACTGCCATAGTTACCGCCCAGTTTACCAGGAAGATTGCCAGGCTGCTGGCGCAGAAGATCAGGGGTATGCCTGCCAGGAACGCCGTCATCACCTCAAGGCCGGACCTGTATGCCAGGATCAGAACGGCGGCCGTGATCAGGATTGTTATCAGATATATCGACCCAAGATAATAGAACAACCGGTGGCTGCGTGCCGGCAACTTCCAGCAGGGATCTCTTGGCCTGTACCGCCTCTTCCAGGGCGTGGATTCCCTTGTCGACCAGATAGAACCCTACGTGGGAGGTCCTCTCATCGCCTTCAAGTGCTTCCTTCGCACTCTTCTCTGCCTCTGCCAGCTCCAAAGCCTTCTTTGCCACCTCAACTTCAGAGAGAGGACTGCGTTTGGCAAGTCTCTCGACCACATGGCGGTAACGATCTCTGGTGGCGAAGTCCATTTTGCCGTAAACATGGACTGGGTCCATGCGCAAAGTCCTCTCCACGAGGCTTGCCTCTTCCACAAAGCCTCTCCAGTCCAGGGAGTCCACCAGGCGAAAACTCTCGATGCTGTTGCCGATAGATACCCTATCTGCGGCATCCTGCTGGACACCGGATTGAACAGATTGCTCTACAGTCAGACCAATCTCAGATAGCCTCTCTTCCATCCATTTGAGAGGGACCTCCAAAACGAGGCTCTGGCCCTGCAGCCTTCTGAACATCTCGGCAACAAAGGCGCTGGACATGGGTGGATCCGACTCTGCCATGTCGGCTACCACCAGTATCACGCTCTTGGGGTCCCTTTCCGCGGCCTCGATGATCCTGTCCGCCCATTTATCCGCCTGGACGCGATCCATCTCGTTTAATGCAATTCTAATGGACACCCGCCGGAGGTTCTCGATTAAGGCCAGGCGCAGCATGATGGGGATCGCCCATAGCTCACCGATGCTCAGGACCCTAAGCGTCTGGTAGGCATCGATGAAACGCCTCAGGCTTTCGGCATCTATCTGGCCGTCGAGGTGAAGCACCAGCTCTCGTGCCAGATCATATGCTCTGGGAAAGCCCGCCAGCGGACCTTTCATCAGGTGGGGGAGCTGCCTGCTGTAGCTTTTTGGCAGATGGCGGCGGGCGGTGCGTATCTGCTCTTCAACCTTATAGAAATTATCGAGCAGCCAGAAGGCAGCAGGTGCAGTGTGCTGATGGCCGTCTGCAGCTTCCGTCAGGAGCTCATAAACCTGCAGAAGTATCTCCTCGTTTTCCGCCAGCCTCTCCAGAAGTTTGTCGTGGTTCGGATGGGGGTCTACCTCGTGCCATTTGGCCAGGGATATGGCATGCCGTTCCAGCTGCTTTATGCTGAACAGCTCCGACCTCAGCGGCTGCTCATAGCTATACTTTCTTGCCCGAGCTTCAAGGCTCATCTCCCTTTTTAGACGGCTTAACCCTTTCTCAATTATCTTCTGATCTACAATCAACTTCAAGCCCCCGGGTCTGGCTGGCCGAGGCAGACCCTAAGGTATGTCTGAACAATGGCTGACCACCATATTCGTGAGTTACCTACCCATAGTCATGCGATCCGATGAAGATGCTATCAACAGTTGAAAGCTCAAACAAGATCGATAGATAAATATATCTCGTTAATGCTTTTAATAATTTTTGTCCTTGTATACCAAACTGATAATATCTGAATAGAATAGCAGGCTAATGCTATGGGGATGGTTACTTAGTCAGCACCGCCATTTTCAATTGCCTTAAAGAGACTGTCGAAATAGTAATCAATTTGTTTTACAAAGGTTTTAGCAGCAATTGGCATCATATTTATATTTATTGTCCTGGATGCTTTTGGGATTTAAGGAAAAGAAGAATCGAGGATAAAGAGGAAAATATGTTGTTGAGATTGATATATGGTCAGGAATCCTTTATCTTGGTCTCCGTCTCCTTTGTAGCCAGTATGCTCCCGTCTTCCTGTTCGACTAGTGGTGCTGATGCAGTAAGTTCCCGGCAGAAGCTCCTTCTCTGGGGTCAGGCTGAAGGAGAAGATCCTCGACGCAGAGGGGATTATATTCGAGCTGAGGGGCGACGACGAGTTGGCGAGCAGATTGCCCTCGTCATCCTTCAAAGCAGCCTTTGCACTGGCCTTGTAGTGGTAGTTGCCAGTGTTCTTGAATACCAGGGAGATATTCTGGTGTTCGCTGGATGAAGGATCTTCTATTCTCATATCTGTTATCTCTCCCCTCCTGAGAAGTTCTGTTCCCGATATGGTCAGGCGAACCAGGGCGTTGATTGCCACCGCCACGCCCACGTTGCCCTCAGAGCCCTCATCCTCCTCAACGGACGGCAGGCTGTGAACGCTGATCAGGGCGTACCTGCCTCCGGATCCCACGTCCTCTGGTATGTCTCCCTCTACCAGGACCTTCTGTGACCCTCCGGGCTCAAGGTGGAAGCTGGAGGGAGACGCCTGCAGAAAGCCTCTTGCCGAGCAGCTGGATTTTGCGCCCTCTTCCAGCTCCTGATTGCTTCCGTCCAGAGTCTGGCCCCAGTCCAGGATATCCACCTGGAGGTCCAGAGGGGCCTCATTCTCTCTCAGGCTCACTGTCATCTCATGGTCGACGTGCTGGCCGGGAGCGGCCTCTGCCTCGAAGATCACGCCTTCCACCCCAAGGCCGGAAGATGCCGGCACAAAAAGCAGGAGAAAGAACGCCAATTTTGCGAATAGAGTTATGTATTTCGTATTATCACCTCTTATGGCTCTCGACTTATAACTCTCGGTTAGTCTGGCGATAGTCTGAAGTAAATTTTCATCTGGTAGTTGGCCGGAACATCTGTCCAGGTGAACTCCTGTTTAAACTCTGTAGGAACAGAAATCTCCCCCGGAGGCCCGTAGCAGTAGTTCTCGGCCCGGCCGCTGAGTAGTGTCTCTGCTGGCGGCAGAGTTGTTCCTTTGTACTTCACTTTCATCCTGTTTTTGAGACGCTGATTCTTGTTAGTCGTCTTTTGCATCTTCCCCTCGTATTCGCCGTCAACCTTCAGCGCCCAATCGACATTAGCTCTTACTATTACTACGCACTCTGCCTTTGCCTCTTTTCCGGGCGATACGCCCTGCATGTGCAGTTCCCCCCCATCGGGCAAGATCAGCTCCAGCTTGCTTGGATAAACGGCGCTTATATGGGTGGAATCTAAGGCTGACTGTGCGGTGTTCAGGGCAAGGGCCACGCTCAGGGCGATGACTGCGCCGAGGATTGCCATTATGATAAGGACCTTCATTTTAGCCCTCCCAAACTACCTGAGAATCTCTAAATTCAAGCTGGTGTTGCGGTTAGGGTCACTGTAATCTGGTAGTTCTCGTCGGCATAATCGTTCCAGTCAAATGGCTGTTCAAATGTGAGGCCGATGGCACTTGTGCCTGAGTAGTCGTCCGGACCAACATTAGAGAGGAGGGCTATTGCAGACGGGCTGGAGCTCGTTCCCGGGATGACCACGGGATCGCCTGCAAAACTTTGTGCCTGTACTGTCATGGGACTGTGTAGCTCATGAACAGGCGAGCCTGTGCTTCCCAACATATGGCCGCTGGATGTACTGCCTGCGATAGTCAGGCCCCAGTTCGTGTTGGATTTGACCTCGATCCCTCCTGCCACAGAGATGGATTCATCAGGCGAACAGCCTTCCATCTGCAAGTCTTTGTACTGAGGCGGTACGGATACCTCTATCTGGGCAGGCAGGCTGGCGTAGACTGTGGTATGATCGCTTACCAGGGCTACCGCCCATCCGCTCAGGATAATGGCCACAGCAAAGAAGATAATGAAACCCCATTTTTTTACTTCCATATCTTTGTCCCCTTTTGTCTCCCTCTCTTCCACATACCTCGTGTTTGAGTGAGGAGTACTCCCTAAATTTTTGATGTAGTGTAATTAGTTTCTCAAGAACTTGATAAATCCTCAAGAAGAAAAAATCCTAAATTAGATAAGGAGTAAAAATCAGTATTTAAGTATTGTATTAATGATAATTATATCTTGCGGCGAATGTTCTGAAAGCTG
The DNA here is from genome assembly GCA_963847095.1 of Methanotrichaceae archaeon. Classification (GTDB taxonomy): domain Archaea; phylum Halobacteriota; class Methanosarcinia; order Methanotrichales; family Methanotrichaceae; genus CAWJYS01. The sequence continues at coordinate 496,744 of CAWJYS010000005.1, forward strand.
AAAGTGAAAGCCCAAATGACCGCCATGGCTCATCTTATCGATTAGTACGTGATATTATGGGTGCAAATTCGGAAAACGAACTTAATGGGAATAATCTCAGCGCGGCTATTGCCTCATGTACATTTAAAATTTAATGAATCTGATTAATCATACTTACTTCTCTTTAGTACGGATTTATATTTAGTGATTTCTAGTACGGATCTCTGTTCACTTTAGAGAGAAAATGAATGAGGGCCGAGATTAAGTTATTCGTGCTTCATATCGATCCGGAAAATATGAGCACATCTCAGAGCGCAATAAACAGCACAGAAGAAGCAGATGTTGCGCAAAGAGCGGTGTATGCTCCAGCAAAGTTGTCTCAGGTAACTCTTTGATTTGGGGTCTATCTGCAGTCTATCTGTTGATTATGATTAAGTAGGTCCCTCGATAGCGCGCTTGCCTTTTATGGCGTCATCGAGCATCATTCACGTTCTCCTTGCAGGCCGCGCCGGTATCAGACACTTTGGGCAGTCCCCAATCAGATCCTGCCTTCCCGCTGCTATCAGCCCCTCTCTGACCAATCCGTAGTTCTTTTGGTCCCTGTACTGCAGCATGGCCCGCTGGATGCGCTTCTCCCGCCCTTTCGGCACATGAACAGGCTGCATTGTGAAGGGATCAAAGCCCGTGTAGTACATGGCAGTTGAGGCCGTCATGGGCGTTGGTGTGAAGTCCTGCACCTGCTCAGTGTACATGCGGTTATCTCGGAGGTACTCTGCCAGCTCCACCATGTCCTCTACAGTGCAGCCCGGATGGCCGGACATAAGATAGGGCAGAATGTACTGCTCCTTTCCCAGATCCTGGCTGGCCTCATCGAATCTCTCCTTAAAGGCGTTCAGCACTTCAACCGGAGGCTTGTTCATGCACTTCGTCACGCGATTGGCGATGTGCTCTGGCGCTATCTTGAGGTGGCCTGAGACATGGTGCTGGCAGAGCTCTTTTAGATAGCTTGATTGGTCGGCGAGCATCAGGTCATGCCTGATCCCCGAGCCTATGAAGACCCTCTTCACCCCCGGCAGAGCCCTGAGACGGCGCAGCATCTCTACCTGGCGGCTGTGGTCCTTATCCAGGCTGGGGCAGTCTGCAGAGCAGAGCTTGTCCTTACATGCACCGTACTTCCAGCGCTGGCATGTTAGACTGTACATGTTGGCTGTTGGGCCTCCCACGTCCTGGATTATGCCCTTCCAGCCCTTCATCCTTGTCAGCTTCCGGGCCTCTTTGACTATGGAATCTATGCTTCGGCTCTGAACTATTCTCCCCTGGTGGTGCGTCAGGGCACAAAAGGAGCAGGATCCAAAACACCCCCTGTGGCTGGTGATCGAGAACTTCACGGGCTCCAGGGCAGGGATGGCCTCCTTGTAAGAAGGATGTGCCTCCCTGGTGTAGGGAAGCTCGTAGATTCTGTCCATCTCCTCAGTGCTTAGCGGCCTGGCAGGCCTGTTCTGGATGACGACCGTCTTGGGATGAGGCTGGACGACAGTTCTGCCATGGAATGGATCTTGCTCCAGGTAATGCATCCTGAAGGCCTCTGCGTATTTTCTCTTGTCTGTGGCAACATCGGCAAAGCCGGGGATAACCAGGTAGTCGTCTCGCGGCGCGCTCTTCCAGCGGCGTACTTCCTCTTTTATTGCAGTTCCTGAAACCTCTCTGATCTCCGATATTCTCTCTCCCTTATCCAGCCTTGATGCCACCTCTTTTAAGGAAAGCTCGCCCATGCCGAAGACCATTATGTCGGCGGGCGCATCCGCCAGAATGGACTGGCGTACCGAGTCAGACCAGTAATCGTAATGAGCGAACCTTCGCAGGCTGGCCTCTATGCCGCCCAGAACGATGGGCACGCCGGGAAAGAGGGCATGAACTTTATTGGCGTAAACTACCACTGCCCTATCCGGCCTGCGCGGAGCGCCTCCGGGCGAGTAAACATCAGCGCTCCGGCGCTTCAGGTTGGGGGTGAAGCTGTTCACCATGGAGTCCACGTTTCCCGATGAGATGCCGAAGAATAGCCTCGGGCAGCCGAGCCTTAAGAAATCCTCGTCCTTCTTCCAGTCGGGCTGGGCAATTATGCCTACGGAGTAGCCGGCATCCCAGAGGACGCGGCCTATGAGGGAGGTCCCAAAAGAGGGATGGTCAACATAAGCATCTCCGCTGACCAATACCGCGTCGAACTGCTCTATTCCCATCTCCTTCGCTTCGCCAAAGGACATGGGCAGGAAACGGGGCTGCTTCTTCATGTATATGGGCTTGATATGTATCGTTTTTCGTATAAATGATCTGCCGATGATCTGCCAGCTCATTTTGCTGAAAAATTACATATCTCTGGTCCCTCAAAGCAGGATAATGCGCTGATAGAGCAATTGCTCTCTAGTAGCCAATTTCGGTTGGCACTTTCATCTTCTCTCCTCCACTCGCGTTCGGCAGATTTATACATCTGAAGATCAGAAATTACTTAACTAATTTAGTGGGTTATGAATGCCGAGAGAGATAGTAGTGGGCAACGGCCGGCTGGCCGTGGCCATTGATAGAGATATGTGCATCAGAGACTTCTTCTATCCTCATGTCGGCCTGGAGAATCATGTCATCGGCCACAAGTTTCTGACGGGCGTCTGGATCGACGGTAGCTTTAGCTGGATCGGCCCCGGATGGGAGATCGGCATGGAATACCTTCCCGAGACATTGGTAAGCAGGTTTCGAGCGAAGCACAAGGATATGGGCGTTCTCATGGAGGTGAACGACGCCGTGCACAGCTCCATGGATATCTTTCTTCGGAAGGCGACGATCTGCAACCGCAGTGCGAAGAGACAGAGGATCAGGGTATTCTTCACCCAGGACTTCCATACTTATGGGGACAACGTCGGCGACACAGTGATGTACGATTCCGTTCTAAACTCGATCATCCATTTCAAACGCAAGCGCTACTTCCTGGTCTCGGGAAATACAAGCCAGAGAGGCAGTATCTTTCAGATAGCAACTGGGCATAAGGAGATTTCAGGGCTGGAGGGCACCTGGCGGGATGCTGAGGATGGAGTTCTCAGCGGCAATCCTATAGCCCAGGGATCGGTTGATTCAGTCGTATCCTTCGAGATAGAGCTGAACCCGGGGTCCAGGGGAATGGTCTACTACTGGATAGCCTGCGGCAGGAGCCTTGAAGAGGCGAAGGCTCTGGATTCCCATGCTAAAAAGACCGGGGTAGAGCAGCTCCTGCTGGAGACTGAGAACTACTGGTCTGCCTGGTCCAACAGGAAGGAGGTAGATATGAGCATCCTGCCGAAGGAGGTGGTGAGGATGCTCAAGAGGTCTCTTCTGATAATGAGGGCTCATGCAGATAGTGGCGGGGGCATAATTGCGAGCTGCGATTCGGATATCCTCCAGTTCAGCAGGGATACCTACTCCTACATCTGGCCCAGGGATGGGGCGATTGTGGCGATGGCTTTTGATCTGGCCGGATTTCAGGAGGTCTCCAGACAATTCTTTAGTTTCTGCAACAGGACCATCTCTGAACAGGGGTTCCTGCATCATAAGTACGCAGCCGATGGATCTGTGGGAAGCACGTGGCTCGCATCGGTGGACTCTAAAGGCAGAGTGCAGCTGCCAATTCAGGAGGACGAGACCGCCCTCGTTATCTATGCCCTCTGGAAGCATTTCCAGAAATACAGGGATGTAGAGTTCGTAGAGGAAGTTTACCAGAACCTGGTGGTCAAAGCGACGGAGTTTCTACTTGAGTACAGGGACCCATGGACGGGACTTCCCAGGCCATCCTTCGACCTGTGGGAGGAGAAGACAGGTGTCTTTACCTGGACTGTCTCCACCGTATATGCAGCCTTGAAGGCAGCGGAGCGTTTTGCCAGGGTCTTCTACGACAAGTCCCGGCAGGAGGCTTTAGCCAGGGCATCGGCGGAGGTAAAAAAGGCAATGATCGAGAACCTTTACGATTCTGAGCAGCATAGGTTCATCAAGGCCGTCTACCCAGACGGCTCTCGCGACCTATCTCTGGATGCGAGCACAGCCGCGATTTTCATGTACGGCCCCTTCCCTGCCGGGGATAACATGGTAGAGGAGACCATGAATGCCATAACTGCAGGTCTCTGGGTTACTTCTGGGGTTGGTGGGATGGCCCGCTACGAGGGCGATAATTATCAGAGGGTATCCCAAAACGGGCCGGGAAATCCGTGGTTCATCTGCACTCTGTGGCTCGCCAGGTGGAAGATCGCCAGGGCCAGGTCTTTGAAGGATTTGCAGGAAGGTATGGACATCATCTTATGGACTATCAGGCGCTCTCAGCCTGCCGGAGCTATGGCGGAGCAGATAGATCCTGGCACCGGAGCGCCGGTGTCCGTCTCGCCCTTGCCCTGGTCTCATGCCGAGTTCGTGATCGCCGTCCACGAGTACCTTCGCAAGCATGCCGAGCTCATGTCCGCTGCAAACAGCGGGTGAAGCATCCGGTGGAGGAGACATTGTATCTCAGGCTCTGTGCAATAAGCGATGTCCCGGCAGGAGGGATGAGGCAGTTCGACCTTAGGGAGAGGGAGTTCCTGGTGGCGGAACTGGGGGGCCAGTTCTACTGCCTCGACGGAAGGTGTACACACGCCGGTGCTCCCCTGGCCGAAGGGTCTCTCAAGGGAAATGTCCTCACGTGTCCCTGGCATTATTCCCGGTTTGATATCACCACAGGTGCGGTCGTCAGAGGGCCTGCAGAAGCTCCCTTAAATCTCTATAGAATCAAACTGGAGAGTGGCCAGATCTTCATCGATCTGCCGCCTGATGAGGAATGAAAGCCTCCTGATGCCTTAATGTCTGCCTGACTTCAAGTCTTAGCTCAAAAACTCTTTAAATTATAGAGACATCAAACTTTTCCGAGAAAAGGAACTGGAAGGGGGATTGGAAGTGACGCATAGAGGGAGGCTTCTTCTGGCATTTCCGGCATGGTTGATGGCTGTTGCGATCTTTGCGGCAGCCCATGCCGCTACGGTTCAGGTTGAGGAAGGGGAGAGCATTCAGGCGGCCCTGGAGGCGGCCGGGCAGGGAGATGTGATCGAGGTTGAAAGCGGAGTTTATCGAGAGAGCCTCAATGTCACCGAGCAGATAATCCTGAAAGGCAAGGGCCGACCCATGATCGATGCCGGGGCAGGCAGAAACGGAATGACCATTTCAGCAGACAGCGTGGTCGTTTCGGGCTTCGATGTTAAGTCCTCCAGGAAGACGGGGATAGAGGTGCTCTCGAGCGGCAACCTGATCGAGAACTGCAGCATCCACGGCTGTGCCGATGGCATCCGCCTGCATGGGACCGGGAACACCCTAGTTTTGAACAATGTGAGCAACAACACCAACGGCATAAGCCTGATTCGATCTGATAATAATATTATCAAGTATAATGCGATCAATTACAATCTCGGTGAGGGCAGCGATTGTGGCATCTTCCTTCTCTCATCCAGAGGAAATACGATCTCGCATAACAACCTCACTGAGAACGGCGACTGCGCCGTATCGCTTCGTTCCAGCAGCAATAACACCCTCCTGGCAAACAACGTCAGCGGGGATGACTGGTACGGCATATCTCTTGAGGAGTTCAGCAACGGCAACCTCGTCGCGGGCAATCATGCCCAAGCCAACGTGCACGCGGGAATCTACCTGGACAGCTCCCGAGGAAACGCCCTTCTGGGAAACGTGGCTTTGGAGAATGGCCGGGGACTCTTCCTCTCTTACGACAGCAACGACAACCTGGTGAAGGGAAATACGGTCTTAGATAACGATAAGGGCATCCATCTGGCCTACCACAGCAGCAATAACACTATCAAGGACAACGTTGTCGTGGGCAACCAGTACGGCATCTACCTCACCTTCTCCTCTGGATGGAACAGCATCTTCAATAACCGGCTCATCGGTAACCTCTACAACGCCTACGATATGGGCCTCTACAATCACTGGGATAACGGGAGCGTTGGCAACTATTACAGCAACCTGGGCTCTGTGGTCTACATTCCGGGAGGCGCAGGGGTTGATCGCCATCCCTTGGGCGAGGGTTAGAAGCCTTCATTATCTTTTTAAAAAGTCATCCCTAAAGCAATTCACAGATGGCATACTCGGACCTGGAAAGGGAAAACTTATTTTAATCATTAAAGGTTAATTATTATTAGAAGCACTTGAGGACGGCGGTCAAACTATGAAGATAGATGATATTCCTGCAGAGGTGAGGTGGGAGATCGCGGCCAAGTCGGCCACGGCCTTGCCCGTGGTCTACGACATGATCTTTCGAAAGGCTCTGGGGCCTAAGTACGACGAGATCGAGTTGCCCATCTGGATCGAAGGTGGAAAAGAGGTGAAGAAGATCGCCGATGCACTGCATTTGCCTGTCAGGAACGCGAGGGAAGTCAGTGATGCTTACGACATCGTCTCCAAGATCCTTTTCGGGCCGGAACTCCGGTGGAAGAAGATGGCTGAGGGAGATTTCAAGGTGGTGGGAAGGGTGACGGGCTGTCCTCTGCTGAACAGGGCCCTGGAGATGGGCGTGTATCCCGGAGTGCTCCTCAACACCTGCCAGGCGTACAGCCGATCCGCCGTGGAGAACCTCAACCCCAATTACACGCACAGGCATACCAGGCGCATGTGTACGGGAGATCCTTACTGTGAGGCGACAATAGAGCTTAGGAAGTAACAGGATTTGATCTGAGTTAATTGGAAAAATAAACAGGAGGTTTAGGCTATCTTGGCTGGCTTCGGGAGTCCGCAAAGCGGTTGAGAAGTGCTGGCAGGATAAATGTCGCGGCTCCAAAGATGATCACTGCTATGATCTGATCGGTTAACGAGGGCACCCATATCACCTCCCAAATAAACGAATGCATTTTATAACTAATAATAGTTACGGTAGAAATAGTTGCGATAGATGGGTCCTTTCTAACAGATCTCTTGTGAAATGATATGACGATCAGGCAATAATATTAATCGGTGGGAAAAAGGGTTAGAGGAGGCCGCAGCAATCTAAATGAACTTCGGCCTCTCCGAGAGTTTGATTGGCAGAGGCAGCCTTCTCCAGGGCATCCCGGCAGTCTCGGCAGCGATCCGCTTCCTCAGCTCATCGACGCTCATCTTGGCCTTGGCAGCCGCTTTCGGCGTCGAATCGGCGCGCACAGTAACAGTAAGCTGGCCTGATGCCAGTTCTTCGTCGCCTATGACCACAACGTAAGGAATCCACTCCCTGCCGGCATCGCGGATCTTCTTGCCCACCGTCTCGTCCCTGTCGTCCACGTCGACACGGAAGCCGAGCTCTTTCACGATCTCCATGGCTCTTGCATGGTGGCGCTCGGCCACGGGTATTACCCTGACCTGGGTAGGAGAAAGCCATGTCTTGAGCATGGGAAGCTTGCCTTCTTCGGCCTCGCGAGCCGCCTTCTCCAGGAGGGCGTACATGTCGCGCTCGATAGCCCCGGAAGGCGAGCAGTGCAGCAGGATGGGCCGCTTCTTCTCCCCGTCCTCGTCCACATAAGCGATATCATAGCGCTCTGCGTTCTCGACGTCGATCTGAACCGTTGATAGAGCGCTGGCCTTGTCAAGGGTGTCTACGAAGTTGAACTCGAACTTGAGGACGAAGTAGAAGAACCTCTCGTCCCACATCTCGATTAGCACCGGCTTCTCGACTATGTCCACCAGGCCCTCGATGAACTCCTTGTTCTCAGCATAGAAGTCCTTGGTAAACCTGATGGCCACCTCGTAGTCGCTCAGGTCCAATCCCACATCTTTGAGGACTGAGATGCTTGCCTGGTACTGCTCCCTGAAAGCCTCCATGGCCTGCTTCATGTCCTTGGCCATAGTATGCATGTCGGGCATCGTGAAGGCCCTCAGGCGGCGGATGCCCACAAGCTCTCCGCGCTGCTCGCGGCGGAAGCTGTAGCGGGTGATCTCAAACATCTTAAGGGGCAGGGACTTGTAGGAGATCGTCATGTCGTGGCCCATGAGGAACTGGCCAAAGCATGCCGCGAACCTGAGGAACAGCCTCTTCTTATCTGCCTCGATCTGGTACTGGCGTGCCGGGAAGCGATCGAGGTACTTCTTGAGGGTGGGGTGCTCCATATCGTACATGATGGGCGTCTCCACCTCCATCGCCCCCATGTCCGATGCCTTGTCCAGGACGTAGTTCTCCAGCAGCGACTTGACCAGCCTGCCCTTGGGGTAGTAGCGCATGTTCCCCGGATCTGAGCCTGGCTCGTAGTCGACAAGCTCCAGACGCCTCATGAGGTCCACGTGTGGCGGGACCTTGTCCACGGCTCTGGCCTTGGAGATCTCGTAGTTGGCGAACTTCTGCAGGTTCTCATGGCCCTTGAAGTCGAACGCGTCTACGTTCACCAGCTCTCCGCTGGTGTCCATGATCTTCCAGTAGGAGACGGCCTTGGCCTCGGACTTGAGGGCCTCGGATACGACCTCGCCCTCGCCCAGCTTGATGGACCTTGAAAGCTCTGAGAGCGGATGGCCCTTGCAGCTGATGGTGAATGCCTTGTACCAGCCGAAAGGCGCGCGGCAGACCTCGTAGCTCTGGTTCTGGGACAAAGTCTCCTGCATGCCCTTTAGGATCTTGACAGCCGTGGCGGGGGTGGATAGGTTGGGGCTGAGATGAGCATAGGGGTAGAGCATGATGCGGTTGGCGTGGACCTGCCCCGCTACGTCGGATATCTGCTTGGCGCCCTCGGCAATGACCGCATCGGGGTCGTCCTCGTCGAACTTCTCCACAGCCACGAAGGCGCACAGCGCCTCTTCGAGACGGCCCTTCTTGGCTGAGTCTTCAATCTCTTCTGCCATCTTGGTGGGCCGCTTGGCCTCGAATTCAATGTAATCTGAATGAATCAGGAGCAATTGCAATGGGGGTCACCTGACCAGCCAGAAGAAGGAATGCATGTAGTTCAAGGTTTCGATTGGATTTATTATAATAATATAGAAGGAATCTCTTCTGCTGTGGGCGGCTGTATTCCGGCTTTCGCACTACTGGAACTTCTGGTTCCCCTTGAGCTGTGTAACTCTCGTTTTTTGGTCGTCAAGAGATCTTAAGCTTCAAACGATCTTTGTGAGTCCTTTGTGATCTTTGTGGGCTTTGTGGTAGTATTTCGTAAGCGTTTGCGGCTAACAACGACTTTGAATCCAACCACAAAGATCACAAAGCCCACAAAGGACGCACGAAGGATTTTCCGGTCAGCTTTGCTGGAAACAGCGCCAGATCCAGCCTAGAAGGATAATTCGGCCGCCAGGGAAAGCGAAGCCGTGCAGAGGTAGGTGCTGTTCTTTAGAGACGGTTTATTGTAGCTCAGCGGCTTTCGGCTGCTGTCCACCACAACTCCGCCAGCTATTTCAACGATCGCCTGGCCTGCAGCCGTATCCCACTCCCAGTTCTGCCCTCCCTGGTAGTAGACATCGGCCTCTCCCTCGGCCACCAGGCAGAACTTGATGGAGCTGCCGACCTGCCGGCAGTGCTCTATGCCGTTCCTCTTTAGAAACTGCCTCTCCGACTCCTTGAGGTGCAGCCTGCTCTCGACTGCTCTGAGATCATTGCGGGCGGCATCCTTTCTAACTCGAATTCGCCGAGGCTCCTCACCCGGAAGCTGCTTGAAGGCTCCGCTGGCATCTGCGAAGTAGAGGGTCTCTTGCAGCGGCAGGTAGATCACACCGAGGACGGGCCTGGTGCGTTCGATCAAGGCTATGTTCACTGTGAAATCCCCGGTCCTCTGCAGGAAGTCCTCTGTGCCGTCCAGCGGGTCGACGAGCCAGAAGCGATCCCAGCTTTTTCGCTCTTCGTAGGGCGGGGCTGGGCGCTCTTCGGAGATGATGGGTACTTCGGGGTAGAGGGCGCTTAGGCCTGAAGCGATTATTTTGTCGGCTGCTAGATCTGCTATGGTGAGCGGGCTGTTGTCGCTTTTCCGGGATACTGAGGATAGATACTCCCTGTTGTCGTAGATCTCCTTGATCCGCAGGCCTGCCTTAACTGCCAGATCCAGGATAGGATCGAGTTCAAAGTCCATCACTATTAAAATTAAAGTTAAAGGAGAATAACTTTTCTGAGTCACCTAGATTTGCTGAATTCAGACTATCATCGGCCCTGTCTAAATTGGAGCCCGCGAAGATATAGAAGATAGTTGAGGGGCTGTATTCATCTAGACGTCCTTTGGTAACGCAAGCTAACTTTTTCTGTCATTCTTATGAAGACGTCATTCGGATGGATTTCATCAAATTTTATCTTATTATTTTTTAAATATTTTGATTATATTTAATGTATTATGGCCCTTATTCTTTTAAGCTAGTGCAACGATTATGGTAACAACTATCGCTATCATAACGTCGATGAAAATTCTTTTTAAAATGATCTTATTAAATTTAATATTTCGTAAATCAACAAGAAATTCATTTAGCCAATTTTTATTATACCTAACTAAAGTAAAATTAGGCTCCGTAGGTTTTTCAAATTTAATAAAATATGATATTATAAAAATTATTAAAAATATGATCGTAAAAAATATTAATATATTGTAGTTTATTATTACCAAAATTCTCTCATCACTTTGTGTACTTAATCCTGAATCATCTTTAATCTCTACTGTAACATACTGAATCAAAGGCGACATATCTTTATAAATATTGTTTGAGTAACCTATAATGCCGTCCTTTCTGGACTTCCATGTATATTGCGAAACATACCCATCAGGATCTTCGGCAGAACATGAAAATGAAATATTCTCATTCCCAATTATTAGATAAAAACTCCTATAGTTGAAATTAGAGGAAACCTCCACATTACTTATTTTGGGAAACTCATTAACTATATATTCTATCACCCTTTCGTCGTCTCTAGGAAATTGGTTATGTTTCCCATCTCGAACCCATACGCGTATTTGGTTAACTCCGACATCTTTTGAATTAGTTTGCCATTTCCATATAGGGTCAGCACGCCAATCCGTTTTATCTACCCAGTTAACGTCGTGTGGTCCTTTCAGCCCAAACTTATAAAATATCTTATCATTGTCCTCATCAAATGCAACAGCTTTAAATATAATCAACGAGCCGGGTGGCCTAGGGCTTTTCATCTCCGTAATTATAGTCTTTTGCGAAAGTTGATATAATAATACAGCCCCAATATGCAATATGAAAGGCGATAGAGTTCAGGTAAAGAATAGTGAGGAGATAGAAAAGAGGCTACCTGCAGAAACGGATGCACGCATTAAGCCGAGGTTGATATTTCTCAATGCAATAGCGAACTGTGGCATAAGCTATGACCTAGCAAGTAAGATTTGTGGGCTGAATCTATCTACGGGATATGTTTGGATACGAAAATGGAATGCTGAAGGATATGAAGGATTAAAAGATAAGGATACAAGAACTGGTAGGCCGCCAAAGCTAGATAAAGATAAGATGATAAAGCTCAAAGAAATTTTGAAAAGCAAAGACTACTGGACTACAAAGGAAGTCAAGAAAGTGATAAAGGACCAGTTTGATGTAGATTTATCTATCTCCCAGGTGATAGATATTTTAAGGGAAAAATTTGGTATGCTTTTCTCAAAACCTTATCCTATGGACTACCGAAAACCCGAAAATGCTGAAGAGATACTGGAAAACCAGCTCAATCTGGTATTCAACTCTGCTCAAGGAGAAAGGTATCAAGGAAGAGGAGATCGCAATAGGCTTCATCGATGAAGCTAGACCACAGAATACGGCTAATACTGTTAAAGTTTGGAGCTTTGAAAAGGTACGATCGGTAAAAAATACAACAAAATTCAAAACAAATACTATCGGGTTCTACGCAATTAGAGGAAATAGTGTAACTAAGTTTCTTGAGAATTCAAAAGCACCATCAATAGCCGGGTTTATGGATGATATAAAGAGTTCAAATGAGACATACCGTGCAATTGTGGCAATTGCAGATGGATTCCCATCCCATAAGAGTGATCTTGTAAAGCAGAAGGCAAAAGAGCTTGGTATATACATCGTTTATTTGCCGCCATATTCTCCAGAGCTGAACCCAGAACAATTCATCTGGAAATCTATCAAACGAGTGCTGTCTCTATCATTTCCTTCAAATTTAGAGGAAATGAAACAAATCATCACTAAATCTTGGTATGAGTTCTCTGGGAGTTTGAGTTATGCGAAGTATTGGATAGATAGATTTTTATCTAGTCATTATTGTTATAATGAATTACGCTAAAGACTATAATTTCACAAACGACATTATACCCTAAGTTCATGCACTTAGTTATAAAATCAGCAGAAAACCACCAGCTATCGAAAACGACATAACGACTCAAGCCTGTTGGTATTTTCAAAGGTTCGATGATATCTTTATAAGCAATTTCTATCTTGGTCCTGAAATCTTCATTGCTATCATATATCTTTGTATACATTTTTGCTTTATGTGGTATGAATACACCTTTGGATTGAAGAACCGAGGTAACAAAATTGTGGCCCATGATATATTCATCTTTACAATGATCGTAAAACTTGCCCACGCCTTCAGTGCATTTCCCTTCTTTTTCATTATAGGTATCATCTATAATTAATAATATTCTGTCATCTGCGTTTAAGCCAAGAGCTTCAATAAAGAGATCCACACTGCGCTGAGCTACTTCATTCTCATCCCATATTGCATCACTAAAGAACCAATTATAGGAAGAGCGCGATTTCGTACCTTTACGATCCTTTGCCATAGTATCACTAAGATGTGAGATGGTCTTGGATTTATCACATACGCTTAGCGCCGAACTCATATCACAAAAAGAATTATAGCTTGGCTTGGTGAATAAATCTTTAAATTCTTTCAGAAATGGATCTAACTGCAAGGGAGTCTTAACTAATTTGACCATTAAAAAGTAAAATGCTTTAATGGATTAATTTGTTTGGTCTATGAGTTAATTTTAATTGCTGAAGAAAATATAGCTATAAGTATAAGTCAATGAAAAAGTTGGAAAGTACAGTAGTTAAGAACACTAATAATCTCCACTTTAGCTATAAAATTGTATTAAATAGAAATATGCAATGGAACGCTTATCTATCTGAAAAATTAGGTTTATAGAATCTTCAGTAGTACTAATAATAGAATATGCTTAGATATTATTCACTCCTAAACAAACGGATGAAGTATTTAAATCCCTTTATATAAAAGTTCAAAAAAAATGCTATATTTTGATATAAATGATCAATTTGCTTTTTATCGCTTTAATTCTGCTACGCTTTCGTTATCCTCTCCGCCCCCACCCTCGCCCTCCGCAGCTTCGGCAGCTCCCCCCACATCGCCATCTCCTCGCCCCGTATCACCAGCGCCCCATCGATCCCCGGCCGGTCAATCGCCCTAAAGCAATCCTCCAGCGCATTATCCGCCTGCACAGCATTCCCCAGCGCCGTCGCCGCAGCATCCGCCAGCGCCGGATCTTACGATATCACCGTGGCAGCATCGGCACAGCCGAAGCTGATGGACGGCCCGACAGTCCCGGAACTTGTGCAGATCCCCAGGGGCTTCGCGCGCGACGGGACCTCGAAGGCCAGGTCGCGTATGGGCGAAGCCCCTGCGTAGATTCCCACCAGCACCGGCTGGTCGTTCAGGATGGAAATATCCCCTCCGTTATCGACCACTGCGTAAGTCGCGCCCGCCTCCATCATGGCCTCGACGGCGAACTTGGCTATGACGCCCGCCACGGCGCTCATGGGACCTATTCCGAAAACTGCGCTGCACCTGTGCCATCTGCTGTACGATGTCTGGGGCGTTGTCTACTTCAAGATCGTAAGGATCTAGGGTGAGCATGAAGAAGGGATCTTTTTCTATAAAATCTTCCAGATACTTTCGCTGCTCTTTTATAGAATTCTTCGCAGCCTCTATGTGGCTTTGCTCGCGGGCGGATATGGTGACGATGGTCTCTTTGAGCTGGAAGTGCTCGCGCAATATTTCGGGCATATTTGGGGGTATTAATGGTAGTAATCGTGAATATAACGAAACTCGGCCAAGCCGACTCTTACACTCTTACTATTCACCACAGAGACACAGAGACACAGAGGCACAGAGTGATCCAGTTACTATTACCAAAGGTTCCGTCTTACGTCCCACAAAGGTTTTTCGTCCTCTGCGTCTCTGTGCCTCTGTGGTGAGCCCATAGGTAACGTTTCAAAGCCTGCGCGCTCCCGATAGCCCTGCCCGGGCCACCGTCTCCTCCCTTCCCCGCAGGCGCACCACCAGCTCCTCCTCGTAGCTCACCTGCAGCAGGTCTGCCGTATCGTAAAGCCTGGACAGCTCTGCGAGGCCCTGGGAGGTATAGGGCAGGCGGATCTGGTACTCCTTCAGTGGCTGCAGCCTCTGGCCGATTCGTTCAGCCAGATCGCTTAAGCCGAGGCCAGTCGAGGCTGAGACGAGGACCGGACTTGGGGTCAGATCTCTGATCGCCTCCAGCCGGGCCGATGCATCCTCTTCGGAGAGCCGGTCGGTCTTGTTCAGGACGGTGATTATGGGCGAGGTGCAGCTGCAGTCCCAGAGAGCTTTATGCGAGGCGACGAGCTTGCGCCTCATGGTCTCCGGAGAGTCGCTCATGTCTGCCACCAGCAAGACCAGATCGGCCTGGGAGATCTCTGCGAGCGTTGAGCGGAAGGCCTTGATCAGGAAATGCGGCAGGTCATCTATGAAGCCTACAGTATCCGTTAGGAGAACTCTTCTGCCCGTCATTTCCACCGCCCTGGTCGTCGGGGAAAGGGTGGTGAAGGGCTGGTCCTTGGCCTCTACTCCTGCGTTTGTCAGGGCGTTTAGAAGAGTACTCTTGCCCGCGTTGGTGTAGCCTGCCAGGGCGACTAGGTCGAAGCCCAGCTCCCGCCGCCGTTGCCGGCGGTCCTCGCCCATCAGCTCCACGTCCTTTAAGGCGGCTCTTATCTTGGCCATCCTTCCCCGGATGTCGTGGTACATGGACTGCTCATAAGCGCCTGCGCCCCTGAAACCGGGCTGCTCGCCCAGCTTCTTCAGGGAGAGTGCGCTTTTCACATGGGGGGCGTCGTAGCTGAGCCTGGCCAGCTCCACCTGCAGCTTGGCCTCGCGGGTGGAGGCACGAGACGCGAAGATCTCCAGGATGAGGTTGAACCTGTCAATAATTGGAGTGGAGAACTCGCTTCTGATGTTGAAGATTTGGCCGGGGCTTAACGGGTTATAGAAGATGAGCTTCTCTGGGTTGTAGCTCAGTGCCTCTGCGATCTTTCCCCTGCCTAGCTGGTACCGATAGTCTCGGCCCCGCCTCTGGGTTATCTCTGCCAGGACTCTGTAGCCCGCTGCGCTCGCCAGCCCTTTCAGCTCCTCCATTTTGTAAGGGTCTGGGGCCTGGTTGGGGTTCTCGCGCATGAGCAGGACTGCAGTTTTATCTTTATTCTCCATCGCGATATTCTTCTCTCCCATTGATGATAAGCCTTCGTCCTGCCAAAGAGATGTGGTGGGCCAGCTCTACGGCGGTTCGTTCCGCCAGTGTCTCAGGATACTTGAACTCCCTGCCGAGGATGCTGCTTACCCTCCATGTCTCAAGATTGTAGAGGTCCCCCGGCTCTGCCACGATTACTCCGGGAAGGCAAAGTGCAGCGGCATTGATGAGATCTGCTACTGTGTTGATATCAACGGCCTTTGCGAGCTTTGGGACCAGCCGAACAGAATAGATCTTCTCTATGCATTCAGGCGATACGCGGGCGGATACTGCGGCACAGACCATATGATATTTGCCCTTTTCCGAATGCCGGCCCGATATGTCAACTGCTACGATGTCTATCTATTCAACCCCTGCATATTCAAAACCTGTAGGCTCAGGCCTTTATTAGGGCATGATTGGTCACAATCTGCACTGCCTCTTCCCTATCAAGACCGGCGCCAATGGCGATCTCAATGGCCCTCGCAGTGTCTATCAGGTCGTCGGGACTGTGGGTATCCGTATCCACTACCATCTTGGCCTTAGCCGCTTTCGCCATTCTGGCCACATGGCCGTTGGTGATGTTGTGGCCCGACCGCGAGGTGATCTCCAGGCAGACGCCCTTATCGCGGGCCAGCTCAGCCTCTTCCAGGGTAATGAATCCGGGATGGGCCAGAATATCCACTCCTGCCTCCAGGGCCGCCCTGTTCGTGCCGGGCCGGACGGGTTCTACAGGCGTCTCGCCGTGTACTACTATTATCTCTGCCCCAAGCCTTCTGGCAAGTGTTGCGAGCGGGGCAATCTTTCCTGGAGGAACATGGGTTATCTCCACTCCCGCGAGAACTTTGATATCCAATACCTCTTCCAGATATTTGGCTTTAAAGATGCTGGCCAAGACGTGCTCGATATTGGTGAAATCGACGTGATCCGTCAGGCCTATTGCGGTATAGCCCTTTACCTCCGCCCGGCGCACGAGCTCGCTTGGGATGAGCTCTCCATCGCTGAAGATGGTGTGAGTGTGCAGATCGATCATATAAAATCGGCTGAAACTCGAAAGTTATTAAGCATTCTCTTCCCCGCCTCAGGCAAAAGTTAATAACAACCCAAGGCGAAATTGGAATTGGATTTTGAGGCTAACCGCAGCCAAAGTAATTATAAAAATGCACCAGAGAATTGAGCACATGACCAACACTATGATTCGGCGTCTGGTCTTGGACGTCTTGAAACCCCATGTTCCCACCATCCTGGACCTGGCAACGGCACTGACCAAGGTGCGGGGAGTCACGGGTGTGAACCTCAGTCTCTACGAGGTCGACCAGCAGACAGAGACCGTGAAGGCCACCATCCAGGGCGAGAACATAGATTACGATGGCGTAGTAGACGTCATAAGGAACTTCGGCGGGGCGATTCACAGCATCGACGAGGTAGTGGCCGGAAGGGAGCTCGTGAAGGAGTACGAGACCCTTCAGGAGCGCTAGCTCTCTAGATCTTACCGTCAGCGTCTTTCGCTAGCCTTTTTGCCTTTCAAGGACCGGGCTATCTTCTTCAAGGCCGCAGATTTGGGGCCTTTCTTAGGGATTAGAATCCTTCCCGAAGACTCATGCCACGTCTTGGGGTGTCTCTTCTCCCTCTCGATCTCAGGCTTTAAGCCTGCCTTGAGGGCGGCGGTTATGATATCGTCCAGGGTGGGCTCTTTGACCCCTTCTTGGGCAGAGACCATTCTGCCCTCGCTGCGGCTCCTGGTCGAATCGAAGTAAATGGGCCAGACCACCAGCTTATCCTTCTCAGGCATGTGCTGAAATTATGGCGGCCATGCGATAAGTATCTTCCCCAAGAACGCATTCCCCTGAAGACGCAAATCTTTAAGCCATCCTGAAGCTATACTTATGAGATGACAGTTGCGGAGTTCCAATCATGAGCCAAGAGACGTTTCCAGTTGCCAATGTCGGCGGAAGGGAGGTCCCTTACGATCCGGAGCAGCTCAGGAGGATCCAGGAGCACCCCTGCTTCAGCGAGAAGGCCTGCCATGCATTCGGCAGGATGCACCTGGCAGTTGCCCCGAAGTGCAACATTCAGTGCAAATACTGCGTCCGGGACTTCGACTGCGTGAACGAGTCCCGGCCTGGGGTGACCTCCCAGGTGCTCACGCCTCAGGAGGCCCTGGATCGCGTTGACCAGGTGATGGAGAAGTATCACTACATCAAGGTGGTAGCCGTTGCTGGTCCCGGAGAGCCTCTGGCCAACGAGGAGACCTTTGAGACGCTGAGGCTCGTCGGGCAGAAGTACCCGAACGTCATCCTCTGCATCAGCACCAACGGCCTGCTGTTGCCGGACAAGATCCAGGAGCTGGACTCTCTGGGCGTCTGCAACATCACGGTTACTATGAACGCCATAGATCCAGAGATCGGCCAGCAGATATACGATTATGTGATCTACAACGGCAAGAGGTACGAGGGCCTGGAGGCAGCAACCATTCTTCGCGACCAGCAGCTAAAGGGCATCGATGAAGCATTGAGGCTGAAGAAGATCGTGAAGGTGAACACAGTCCTCATTCCTGGCATAAACGATAAGCACGTCTTCGATATAGCCCGAAAGATAAAGGAGATGGGCGTCTTCATCCACAACGTCATGCCGCTCATTCCCCAGTACAAGTTTGCGCACATCAAGCCCCCATCGCCCGAGGAGAAGAAAAAGATCCAGGACGAGCTTGGCAAGATCATCAAGCAGATGAGGCACTGCCGTCAGTGCAGGTCTGATGCCATCGGCCGCCTGGGCTGCGATGTGCAGCAGGAGTTCCAGAGCAGGACCAGAGAGCAGGCAGGGGCGGAGCAAAAAGCATAGCTTGCGTCCCAACCAATTTGCTCTAACATATTTTACTAAATTTGTTTTATAATAATATTAATAGTTTATAGGATTTTCAAAAGAACACTGCATTGATGATGTTTTCGGCGATGGCCTGCAGCAGTTTCGTCTTCCCGAAAGGGACCACTTGCATGGAGTAAGAGGGCTTCTCATGGCAGGCCTGGCCTGTGCCTGAGAAGCTCCTGCAGCTTATAGCTTTAAAAGGCGCCTGTTCAGCTATGCCTTGACCATTTTCTTCACGCTGTCTATGATGCCGGTGATGAAGCTCTTTTCTTTTGGGGCTTCCGCCTTGGATGGCGCAGCCTTTGCCTTGGTCTCCTTTGCTTTCGGCGCTGCCTTTTCTACCTTGGCCTCTACCGGCTTGCTGGCTTCGGGCTTCTTCTCCTTCTTGGGTGCGGCGTTAACCTGGTTGTTCTGAGCGCTCGTGTCTCGGTTTTGGGGTCCCTTGCTCTTCTTCTTGTTCTTTGCCATAAGTATCAACCCCGCCCCGGTCTGTGGCAGAATTGATATAGCTTGCGGCCAGGGTGTGATCGCTTTTTCATCGACCTTCGGGCTACTGTCTCTACACTCCACCGGCATAGAGTCAAAGTTCTGCCCAAAAAGCCATATCCAGCATCGCAGGCGTTCTTAGGAGTGGTAGTCTTTGGTCGGATGGCGCTTGAGGGCATGAAGAGCGATGCCTGGAAAGCTATAATACATTTCAGATACAATAGTCCGATGATTTGAATGGAGGAAATCACGGTCAAGGTCCCAAAGGGACTTCCAGGTCCATACTTAAAGAAGAAGATCGATGACCTTGTAAGGGAAGAAGAGTTGAAATGGGCTTTATTTGAGCGATGTAAAGAAGAGTTGTCATTAACCGAGGAGGATCTGGAAGAACTTGAAAGAGCAAGGGAGAGGGCATGGAGCGAGACGAGGAAGAAATACGGTTTGTAGTCGATACCAATGTCCTCATCTCAGCACTCTTAAAGAGGCCTTTAGCCTTATGAAAGATAGAGACCCGAAGGATACCCCTTTTCTTGCCCTGGCGCTACAACTCAGCTCCCCACTATGGTCCAACGATAAACATTTTAAAGACTTACAAGAGGTTATTGTATATTCTACCGGATCTCTGATTGAGCATTTAAAGAATAGGGGTATTTGGTGGTAGACGTTGTCTGAAGCTCGCCCCGGAACGCCCTCTCCAGCACCGTCGGCAGGAGCGCGTCCAGCTCGGCGACTATATGGCCATCGGTAAAATGCCCACATTCAATGATCATTTACTTAAGATCAATACTAAGAATCATTATAGTCCATAATGGCCAAAATCGCTCGCTCGCATGAAAAGATTACGCGACAATCCTGCCTCCTCGACCTAGCTATAGTCGTCGTGCTCGTAGCCTACGCCGTAGCCGCCATCGTCCTCTTCTGGCAGCGCCCCTATCTGCTGGCCCTTATCCTCATTCCCGCTCCCGCCGTCCTCGTCCTTAGGCTTGGTCCCATTGGCCTTGGCATAGCTTTAGCCGGTGCCATTCTTGGGCCTGTCACGGAGATCTTCTGCGTAGCAGGCGGCCTCTGGACCTACGCCGATACGGGCGGCTTTCCCTTCATCCCACCATGGCTGATCACTATCTGGGCCTGCTTTCCCACGGCATTGTGGCTGATAGTAAGAAGCATCTTGGGCGAGATTCCTCCTGTTCGGCCTGGAACTTTAACCCTGGCGCTGGCAGGAATAGCCGTCGAGATAATGATCTTCGTTTCTTTAGGCGACAGAACGCCTCTGTCAGTCGTTGCAGCTCTGCCGCTGGCCGGAGCCATACTTCTGGCCTGGCCTGAGAAATCAACCTTAATCCTGATGGCAGCAGGCAGCCTGCTCGGCCCAATAGCCGAATCGCTGCCCGTAGCCGCAGCGCCTGGTCCTACGCCAATCCTGAGATCCTCGGCATGCCCGCCTGGCTGCCCCTGGCCTATGCCATGTTCGCAGCACTTGTGGGATATGCAGCTCATGCTATCTCTTCTCATACCATATAGGGCAATGAAAAGAAAAAGTTCTTAAAATTAAATAAACCAAAATAAAATTAGTAATATCTTTCTGTCCGCATCTCGCCTTGATCTGCTCAGCGGCTCACTTCTTCTTCTCTCCGCTAGATGTCGGGTAGCATGTATCCAGCAGAGAGCCTTTTCTGCGAGCGACCCTGGGATCACCGGGCTTGATGGGCTCTACCGTCTCTTCCTTTGTCTCTTTCTTTTCTTCGTGGTGTGTCATTTACAACCCCTATCTATTCTTTATTCTGATCTTAATTATAGCTTCCGGTAGACTGTACGAATGAATCTCTGCGGAAACTTTTTTTCGCGAAAGCGAGGGATAAACTTGGTTCAGGATCGCGATTTCACTCACAGGTATCGAGCAACCCCTTCTTCTTACCAGCCCTCTTGTCTTTGGGCTTGATGGGCTCTACCTTTGCTGCCTTCTCTTCCGCCTTGTCCAACTTTTCCACATGGTGAGCCATTGATTTCACCCCAATAGCTAACTAGCCAGTCTCAGATTATAAATCTTACGGCAAACGTCGAAGTAATTTCAGGTAGTAGTATACCCTCCGTCGATAATAAGCTCAGTGCCCGTCACGAACTTGGCCTCATCCGAAACCAAATACAGCACTCCGTAGGCTATATCCTCCGGCTCGCCTATGTGGCCTATGGGATGCATGGCATCAAGGCTCTTGCGCAGATCTTCGACGCTAGTGCCAGTCTTCTGGGACTGTTCCTTGAGGAAGTTCTCAACCATTGGAGTCCAAATAAATCCAGGATGTACAGAGTTTACGCGAATGTTATCTTTGGCGTAAAGCAGCGCATCTATCTTGGCCATGACTCTGTTCGCAGCCTTGGTGGCGTGGTAGGCAGGCACATCCGGAGCGCCGATGATGCCGTAGATGGAAGAGATGTAAACTATGTTCCCACTCTTTTGTCTCTGCATGTAGGGAACGACATATTTGGTGCAGAGGAACGCGCCCGTGACGTTTACATCGAAGATCTTCTCCCACTCCTGGCGGGTGTACTCATGCGTGGGCTTGTTTGGACCGGCAATTCCAGCGTTGTTCACCAGAATATCGATCTTCCTGTACTTCTCGAAGACCGACCTGACCACCTCTTCCACTCTCTTCTCGTCTGTCACATCCAGAGGGTAATACTCCGCCCTGCCTCCGGCACTCCTGATCTCGTTCACGCATTTTTTACCCTCCTCCTGAGTCCTGCCGGTGATGATGGATACTGCGCCTTCTTCAGCCAGAACCTTGGCAATGGCCTCGCCTATTCCGTAAGTTGAACCCGTGACTATGGCCACTTTTCCCTCTACCCTTTTCATTTTCATCAACCTCTTTTGAAATGCAGAAACTATATGCAGATACTATTATCGTCTCAATGGTATTAAAATATGAGGAATGTCGAAAAGGGCAAAAGGCTTCAGAATTACAATTAAGAAACCGAAAAAATGATTCCTCGCTATTTTATATGGGTGAATTTGAAACAGGGGGACCACGAATCAAAATCCTTTGTGCGTCCTTTGTGGGCTTTGTGATCTTTGTGGTTGAATTTGATTGGATTTAAGTCCGTAATTAACTACAAAAGCCTACGAAATCCCACCACAAAGCTCACAAAGAGCACAAAGGACTCACAAAGAATTTTTGAAGCATATAGTTCCTGACGACTAAAAAATGAAGACTACTTACTACTTAGTTTGAAGGGGCACTAGAATCCTGAGCCATCGAGAATATTCGCCATAACCTGCGGTTAATCACTCGAAATAGCGAAGAGCCAAAAATGAATCGAAGGCGAGAAGCGTTCAGACGCCCCGCCTCTCCAGTATGCAGGTTGGGTCCTCGCCGAGTAAGTCGCCCAGATAGTGATAGGCCTTCTGCCTGCACCCTCCGCAGAGATCCAGGTATTCGCACTCTCCGCAGGCGCCTTTCAGTCTGGTCCTCATCTCTCGGAGGTCTAGAAGCTCTGCAGATGGGTTGTCTATCCAGATATCTTTGAAAGAGCGCTCTCTTACATTGCCTACCACGACATGAGGCATGAAATGGCAGGGGTGTACGTCGCCCCTGTGGTTGATGTTGGCAACTTTTGTCCCTGTGGAGCAGCCGCCTGCGTTGGTCATCAGCCTATGCACCTGCTCTCTTCTGGGATCTCCTTTGAGAAGCTCCAGCAGGTAAGCTCCGTCCATGGGCGAGTCGGTGGTCAGGATCTCGATGTCCTTTCCTTTCAGCTCCACTGCAGCTTCCGCCAGCAATCGGATCACGCTTCGCCTCTGCTCCGGCGTCACATCCCTGTCTGCGATGCCTGCTCCCCTGCCTGTGGGGACGAGATGGTAGAGGCAAAACCTGGGGATATCCTCCTCTAAGGCCAGGTTGAGCAGCGCGGGCACATCCTGCCAGTTGTCCCTGGTGAGGGTAATGCGAAGGCCAGTCTTTAAGCCTGCGTCTCGGGCATTCCTCAGGCCCTGCAGGGCTCTGGCATGCGCTCCTCTAACGCCGCGAAAGCCATCGTGCTTCTCCGGCGTCGCCGAGTCAAGGCTGACGCCCACATATCTGATCCTGGCCTCGGCCAGGAGCTTAGCCACTTCGGGGGTTATCAGAGTTCCGTTGGTGGAGATTACGGCCTTCAGGCCGGCCTCGCGGGCGTGAAAGGCGTAGGCGTAGAAGTTCCGGCTCATGAGGGGCTCTCCGCCGGTGAAGATGAGAACTGGAACCTTGAGGTCGGCAAGATCGTCGATGAGGCGCACGCCTTCTTCCAGCGCCAGCTCCTCACGGCCCTCAGATTTAGCATCCATGTAGCAGTGTTCGCAGGCCAGGTTGCACTGCCTTGTCAAGTTCCACATCACAACAGGCCTGGTCTTGGCCGAGAACCTCACAAGGTCCGGCGGCAGGCTCTCGCAGGCCTCGGAGGCTCGTAGCGCCTCCCAGACCGTAGCCTGGTCAGCTAAAGCTTTTGAGAAGATTATCACGACTGCCTCCGGAGCCTCCAGAGAGCCTCCAGCATGGCCTCGAAGGTGAACTTCTCGGGCATCACGTCCACTCGCACTCCCAGCCTCTCCAGCTCTGCGGCCGTTGGCTTGCCAATTGCGGCCACTGTAGCGTTGGCCAGCGATTCTCTCAGATCGTCCTCTCGCCCAATCTCTCTTGCCCGCTCCACGAGCAATCTGGCAGTGGATGAGCTGGTGAAGGCGAATATGTCCACGCTCTTCGCCTTATCTATCAGATCATCAAGCCTTGGGTCATGAGAAGGAACCACCTCGTAAAGTGGAACATCGTCAACTGCAAGCCCTACAGCTCTAAGGCCCTCGGATAGATACTGGCTTCCCTGGGCGCTCCTCAGGAAGAGGATGCGCCTGCATTTCCCTTTCAGCATGCGCTCCAATCCGGCAGAGCTGTACTCTTCAGGCACCTCTGAGCCAAGGCCGTGCTTTGATAATGCCCTCTCTGTCTTTGGGCCGATGGATACTATCATCTTCTCTTTCAGTCTCTCCAAAACTTCTGGATTCTTGAGTGCGATCTTTACGCCGTTGGCGCTGGTGAAGGCCACGCACTCAGCAGCCTCGATCCTCGACATCAGGTCTGAAGGCAGGGACTTTTCTGCCAGGGCGATGGCCGGAGCGCATACAGGTTGAAAACCGAAACTCTTTGCCAGCTTTGCCGACTCTTCCATCTGGGCTTCAGGCCGAAGGATTGCGATCCTCTTTGGGGCAAGCTGCTCTGATAGCCGGACAACGTCTCCCACCACCAGTATGGCGGGCGACTCGACATTTGCAATGCGCGCTTTTTCGGCGATCTCTCCAAGTTTTCCAGTCACAAGCCTCTGCTCAGGCCAGCCGCCTTTCTCAACAATGGCTGCCGGGGTATCAGGCGACTTGCCGCCTGCAATCAGTGCAGAGACGTTTCCCTCCAGCCGTGATACGCCCATTAGAACCACGAGAGTGCCTCCGAGGCGCGCTATCGCTTCCCAGTCGAGAGGGCTGTCCTTCCCAGGCTCCTCGTGGCCGGTCACGATGGTTAAGGCAGACGTTATGCCCCTGTGCGTCACCGGGATTCCGGCAAGCTCAGGGGCGGCTATGGCCGATGTGACGCCCGGAACGACATCCACGGGAATTCCTCTCTCCAAAAGAGCCAGGGCCTCTTCACCGCCACGGCCGAATACGTAGGGATCTCCGCCTTTCAGCCGGACCACGACCTTGCCCTCTTCGGCTTTTTCAATCAGAAGCCGGTTAATGCCATCCTGGGTGAGCTTGTGCGCTCCCGCGGACTTGCCCACATCGATTAGCTCTGCCTTCTCCAGCCCTTCAAGCATCTTGGGATTTAGCAGCCTGTCGTATAATACCACGTCTGCCTCAGAGAGGAGCCGCTTTGCCTTAAGGGTCATGAGCTCCGGATCGCCCGGACCCGCACCTACAAGATATACTTTACCTCGCGCCAAAGGCCTTCACCGCCTCATCCACCAGATCCCCTCCGCCCATCTCCAGGAGCCTTCTCCCCAAGCCTGCTGAAGCCTCCATGTAGCCGTCAACGATTGGAATCGTCTCGTCCACCCGGACGAACCTCTTTCCGTCCAAGGAGAGCACTTCCGCCAACACGCGTGCCCTCTCGCCGTCCACGTCGGCGTGTACCGCCATAGGCACAATGCAGCCTCCGCCTACCGTCTCCAGGATCTTGCGCTCGATCATGGTCTCCGTTCTCGTGGGCATATCATCTATAGAACGGGAATATAATTCTGCCTGAGTCCCCTTCTTCGTCACTACTACTATCGTCCCCTGGTTGGCAGAGGGCACGAACCTCTCCGGGTCCAGCCGGGCATAGTCCAGCTCATAACCCATCCTCTGCAGGCCCGCTTCGGCCAGGACTATGGCATCGTAGTCGCCCTGGTTCAGCTTGCGAAGCCGAGTCTGAAGGTTGCCTCGCAGGCTTTTGATCGATAAGTCAGGCCTGGCCCTTCGAAGCTGGGCTGATCGCCTCATGCTCGATGTTCCAACAACTGCGCCCTCCCTTAAGTCCTCCAGGCATCCGCCTGAGCCGTTTTTGCTCACAAGGATATCGTAGGGCGAGTCGCGCTTCAGGACTGCGGATATGGCCAGCTCTTCAGGGCGCTTTGTCGGGAGGTCCTTCATGCTGTGCACTGCCAGGTCGATCTCTCCCGAGAGCATGCGGTCGTCGATCTCAGCCACGAACACCCCAAACCCTGAGATCTGGTGCAGCGGCTTATCCAAAAAGACGTCCCCGCTGGTCTTGACCAGGCAAAGCTCCGTCTCGACGCCTAAGGGCCTAAGCCTCTCCAGGACGATCTCCGTCTGGCGTAGTGCCAGGGGACTCCCGCGGCTCCCCACGATCAGCCTTTCAGGCAGGACTTATACGCCTCCAGTGTAGCTTCAATGACCTCTTGAGAGTGGGCTGCCGAGAGGAAGTCCGTCTCGTACTGGCTGGGCGTCAGGAAGACTCCTGACGCGAGCATCCTCCTGAAGAACTCCAAGTAGCCGGCTTTGTCGCATTTGAGGGCCTCTGCATAGTTGTGGGGCTCTGGCCCGAAGAAGACCTTGAACATGCTGGCGATTCCCACCACGCTGTAGCTAAGCCCGAGGTCTTCCACTATTTCTCTCAGAGCTTTACGCATCGCGTCGCCTGCATCGTTCAGCTTCTCCAGCGTCTTATCTTTCTCCATTACGTCCAAGGTAGCAGAGCCTGCAGCCAGTGAGACGGGGCTGCCGTTGAACGTCCCTGCCTGGTAGATGCCTCCGCTGGGGGCTACCTGCTCTATGAGGTCCCTTCGGCCGCCAAAGATGCCTATGGGGAAGCCTCCGCCGATGATCTTGCCGAGAGTCGTCAGGTCGGGGGTCACGCCGTAGTATTTTTGCGCTCCTCCAAGGCTTAAGCCGAAATCCGGTGATCACCTCGTCGAAGATTAGGAGGACGTCGTGCTCAATGGTAAGGTCGCGTACTGTCTGCAGGTAGCCCTCCTTCGGCAGAACAGGACCGATGTTTCCGAGCACCGGCTCAATTATCAGGGCCGCTATCTGGCCTGAGAAGCTCTTCAGCACCTTCTCCAGGGCATCCGGATCGTTGTAGGGCACTTGCAGCGTATTTTTGGCTGTATCCGCCGGAACGCCCTTGGAGTCGGGAATTCCTAGGGTTGTGGCTCCAGAGCCCGCCTTCACTAGAACGCTATCGTGGGCTCCGTGAAATCCTCCCTCGATCTTTATGATCTTGTCACGGCCGGTTGCCCCGCGCGCTACTCGAAGCGCTGCCATGGTGGCTTCAGTTCCCGTGCTCACAAAGCGCAGCATCTCAATGCTTGGGTAAAGCCGGGATATCCTCTCAGCCATCCTGACCTCCAGCTCTGAAGGCGTACCATAGAGCCAGCCCTTCTTGAGCTGATCAATCACCGCCTTCTCGATGGCCGGATGGCGGTGGCCCAGGATCATGGGGCCGTAAGCCAGGCAGTAGTCGATGAACCTGTTTCCGTCGGCATCCCAGAGATAGGGGCCTTGTGCCCGGGCGGTGTAGAATGGATGAGGCGAGATTGCTCTGACAGGGCTGCTTACGCCGCCTGGAAGGAGCCCTTTGCAGAATTGAATAGCTTGAGAGAGGAATCAAGATGCATCAGAGGAGCTTCCAGGGAAGTATAGATTAATCAAGCTTGCGATTCCGGCTGACTACTATTATTATTCACGAAAAGTATATATAAAAGGAAGAACTACAATATAAACTATATTAGTATTATATGATAGTTATAACACAGATGGTTCGAAGAGAGGGCTTTCGAGGCGATGAAGAGATAATCGAGAAAAGCATATTGAAGGGATGGCACGGTTACGATCCCTCATGCCTCCAGGCCTCCTCTTCCACTTTTTTCATGACTGTTCGCAGGGGCAGTCCCGTCTCTTCGGCTATTCTCTTGCAGTCCTCGAACTCCGGCTTGATGTTTAGGATGCGGCCATCCAGGTGGCTAACCTTAACTGCCGCCTGATGATATGGCCGCTTATCTCCACTTCGACCGTCCTCTGCTCGCGCTCTGCCACGTGGCGGTGCAGGCTTGGGAACACCCTCACGCCCAAAGAGCCCGTCTCCCTCATGATCATCTCTGGCAAGCCTGTCCAGGTCGTCATGCCTGGCGATGACTGAGATCACATTTCCGGCGCGGCCTTTCTTCATGACCGCCGGCATAAGCGATACATCCAGTGCCCCTGCATCCATCAGCAGCTCTATGAGGTTGCCCAGGACCTCGCCTGTCACGTCGTCAACGTTTGTCTCCAGCTGAACCACGCGATCGCCGTGGGGGCCGCAGTGTTCATGCCTGACCTCGCCTATTATGCCCCGCAGGGCGTTGGGAACTGCAAGCTCTCTACCTCCTGCGCCATAGCCCACGATTTCCGCCCTGATCAATGGGTGTTCGGGCATGAACTCATTCACCAAAACAGCCAGGAGGGCTGTGCCTGTGGGCGTTAGAAGCTCCTGGTCTACCGGCCCTCCGCACCAGGGAATCTTAAAAGAGCGAAGGATCTCAAGAGCCGCAGGCCCGGGAACGGGAAGACAGGCCGTGGTGCGATGAGACAAATCCTCCGCCGACAGATACGGGCAGGGACAGGACCCTCCCGACCCCCAGGCTCTGCAGCGCCGTGCAGCTTCCTGCGATGTCGGCCAGAGCGTCAAGTGCGCCTACCTCGTGGAACCTGGCCTCCTCCTTTGGCACGCCGTGAACCCGGCTCTCGGCTGAAGCCAGGACATCCAGAGCGCGTAGCGCGTTCTCCAGTGCCTTTCCGCGCAGGCTTGAGCCTTTTAGGATGGAGTTCGCCTCCTCCAGGCTCTGGAATCTTCTATCTGAGACGACTTTGGCCCTGGTAGCTTTGATATGGCTTCTATTGACGCAGGAGACCTCAAGGCTGCAGCCCACCGATTCTACGGCTTTGCGCACTTCTTTCAGGTCTGCTCCTAAGGCGAGCAGGCAGCCCATGATCATATCGCCCGAGGCTCCGGGGTAGGGATCGAAGAGGAGGGATTTCATATCTCAATTACTGTTCCTGCGTTGTTGAATATGAATCTGTCTTTGAACTCCTCTGCCAGCTCACATGCGGCCAGAAGGCCGGTGCAGTGGGAGACCGCCAGAAGCTTCAGGTCATAGTCTTTCAAGGCTTCGATCGTCCTGGCCAGCCTCTCCCTCCTAACGCCTCCAAAGCCAAGGTGAGTTCCGCCAACGACGCCTAAGACGCGGCTCTCTCCAGTGATCTTCAGAGCATGCTCGATTGTGTTTATCATGCCGCTGTGAGCGCATCCTAATATTACTAGCAGCCCTTCGTTCGTCTCCAGAACCAGCGCCTGGTCGTCTTGCAGAGGATCAACCCTCTTTTCGGGGTCCAGGACAATCAGATCCTCCTCAGGCCCCTCAAAGTCTGTGATCCTAGGGACCTCTCCTGTCAGCCAGATGCCCTCTGCCAGCTTTCGAGGCTCTCTGGATACCTGGAACCTTGCGCCCATCTGCTCATACTCTTCTCGGCCTTTTCGCATGCCTATATAGAGCTGCCTTCCCTGCCTTTCAGCATACTTGGGCGCGAAGGCATCGGGATGGCAAAAGACCTGCGTGGGCCCTGTCAGCTTCAAAACATGCTCCAGCCCTCCCGTGTGGTCGAAGTGGCCGTGGCTGAGTGCAATGGGAACGCCCTTAAGATCGATGTTCAGAATTTCCGCATTGTGGGCAGCAGTGGTGCTTTGGCCCGTGTCGAAGAGGAGCCGTGTTCCTCTTGCCTCCAAAAGGATGGATTGGCCATGCTCGGCCAGCAGCCCAGGTATCATGCCGCAGGTGTTCTCGCTCAAGGTGACGATTCGAGTGCGCATAATCGAAAAAAGCTTTACAAAATAGGTAATAATCTATAAAAAATTAATGAACTTAGACATTACGAGATAACAATTAATGTAGCCGCATAGCACTAAGAACTGCCGAAAATGATTTATGTTCTCCCCCTTGATCCATACGGCAATGCCATGCGGATTTCTAATTAACCTATAACCGTTGCGCCTCAAAACAGAGCGAACATGATCGGGGTTATTCTCCGTCCTGTGAGCAATTCGAGCGATCTCCGACTTGTCATAAAATTGCATCTGTCGGGTCTCATATTTGGCCAGATACTCATCAAGGCAAACAATATTTTTGGTCTTTGCTGCGTGACTATCTGCCTCTTTCTTCCATACAACTCGACCATATCTGTTCTTTGTTAGCTCGTATCCAAGCTTTTTTAGCTCACAACGTATTAAATCAGAGGTTGAGCCAAGGCTGATTTGCTATATATTCAACCTCTTGCATATCGTGAATGTGAAACTTAAATCGACTATTGTTTGAGAGATAGGCTTCAAGATCGTGACTCAGATTTGCATTATCTCCAACCATGATAATCCCGTTATCCTAGACAGCGTCGTTTGTCAACCTATTATTCCATGTATCTCACAGGCCGTGCTATCCATCTCGCAGGTCCGACAGACCTCACGCTCTTCATCCAGATGGCGTGTGGCTGTGGCAAGTACACTGGCGCTACTTAGGTTTCCTGCAAGAAATACAGCGGCTGCAATCTGGTCATCTGGAATGCCAAGATTAGAAGCTAACCTGATATGTAATTCCAGGCAATGGTTGCATCTCATGGCCGCCGATACGGCTATGGATATGAGTTCGACGGTCCTGGCATCTAATGTGGAGCTTCGCTGGATGGCGTTGTTATATAGCGCCTTGGTAATTAGGATCTCGGGATTATCTTTCATGAATAAGAAAATATAGGGAATCTCGCCGTAAGTGCTCTCCACCGTTTTCAATATATGCTCTGCAGCCTTCTCCTTGCCATCGACTAAAATGGCATTCAGCTCATCTTCAAAGTTCATGATTACAAGCCTCTACGAATCAGGTATGCTGATGCTCCAATAGAGGTCCTCCTGCTTTCTACATTGTCAACCTATAGCGCGAATATGGTTTACAATATTATAGAGCTTGCGCTGCGACCGTATTCGATGACGCTATTTGACTTATTTCTTCCAGAACTCCGGAACCAGCAGCACCAGAGCCGTCACGACCTCCAGCCTGCCGATCCACATGCAGAAGAAGAGCATCATCTTTCCCAGGGGATGGACCTCGGCAAAGCTGAACATGGGCCCGACCATGCCGAAGCCCGGGCCGACGTTGCCAAGAGTAGTGGCCACAGCAGAGGTAATGGCAGTGATATCCATGCGTGGATCGCCATAGGAGATGATACCCAGCAGAAGCGAGGCCACAGCGAAGATGATGAGATACAGAGCTACGAAGATGTTGCTGGGCCGGAGGATCTCGTCCCTTACTGTGACTTTGCCGAGCTTTACGGAGAGCACAGCCTTTGGATGCAGCGCCTGGAACGAGCTCTCTGTAGCCGCTCTTCAGCACCAGGATAACCCTCACGACTTTAATAGCGCCTCCTGTGGAGCCGGCGCAGGCTCCTATGAACATGAGCAGCAAGAGACGTGAACTTTGCGGCCGCAGTCCACCGATCGAAGTCGGCCGTGGCAAAGCCTGTGGTGGTCATGATGGAGACCACCTGGAAGAGTGCCAGGCGGATCTTATTGAAGAGATCTCCCTCTACGCCGCCCCAGAGGACGATTATGGCTGTTGCCACCAGAACGATGGCGGTATAAAACTTGAATTCGGGGTCTCGAATCAGGCTCTTCCTGTCGAAGTAGAGCGTCCTGTAGTGCAGGGCGAAGTTGGCGCCGGCGAGAAACATGAAGAGGGTAATGATTGCTTCGGCCCATATGCTATTGTAGGCCATAATGCTCGGCGCCTGAGGGGAGAAGCCCCCCGTGGCCATGCAGCCAAAGGTATTGCACATGGAGTCGTAGAGGGGCATGCCGGCTACAACTAAAATAGACAATCTCTGCGACGGTCAGAAGCACATAAACCCACCACAGGATTCTGGCAGTCTGCCTGATGCGCGGCGTCAGAGCGTCTTTATCCGGCCCGGGAACCTCCGCCCTGTAGAGCTGGCGGCCGGCAACGCCCAGACGTGGCAGGATGGCTATGAATAATAATATAATACCCATGCCGCCCAGCCACTGTGAAAAGGACCTCCAGAAGAGCAGGCCGAAATATGTCTGTTCTCCTTCGGGCTGGAAGAGGGTGGAGTTGCTGAAAAGGTTATGCAGCCCTCCTTCCAGAGCTGCGCCAGGCTCTTCTGCCAGGGTGCTGTTGATGATCCAGTAACCTTGTGCATTGTACTCTGTCAGTATCGATGAGCCCGTGGTGGTAAAGCCGGACATGGACTCGAAGAGGCCGTCCACCATGCTCGTTCCAAGGAAGACATAGGGCAGGGCGCCGAAGAATGCAGCGCCCAGCCAACCAAAGGCCACGAGGGCAAAGCCCTCCTTGTGGCCCATATCCTCGTCCGACCCCAGGCGGCCGAAGATAATGCCTGAGGCCAGAGTCAGAAGTGATGTCAAGGCAAAGGCGATCACTCCCTGGGTCTCTCCGTAATAGGCGGCGACGGCTCCGGGGACCAGCAGCACTACCGCCAGAAGCTTCAGAAGCGAGCCGAACAGGCGCAGAAATACTCTGAATCTCATCGTCCCTCATGCCTCTTTCATAAGATTTCATAAGAAATCATAAGAGGCATCTGTAGAACGATTCTCGATGCCTTTCAAGTATAAAAAGGCCTGCTCCGGGTCATTTTCTCCAGAGCTCTGGGAGGAAGAGCAGGAAGACGGGCAACAGCTCCAGCCTGCCGATGTACATGCAGAAGAAGCCGATCAGCTTGCCCACGGGAGAGATTCCGGTCCAATCGAAGGCTATAATGCCAAAGCCAGGGCCCACGCCGCCCATGCAGGAGGCGACGCCCGAGGTCGCAACGAGCAGATCCACCTTCGGGTTGCCAGCGGATACCATGGCCAGCAGCAGAGATAGAGCCAGCCAGGTGGCCAGGTAGAAGAAGGCGTAAAAGAGGATGGGCCGCAGCACGTCCTCTTTCACTGTGATTTTGCCCACTCTTATGGGCAAAATGGCCTTGGGATGAAGCAGGTGGAACAGCTCACTGCGCGCGTATTTGAGGGCTATCAGCAGCCTTACCACCTTGATTCCTCCAGAGGTTGAACCCGCGCATCCGCCGATCAGCATGACCATGATCAGGGCCAGCTTGGCGGCAGTAGACCATGAATCGTAAGTCAGAGTGTTGACGAAGCCGCAGGTTCCCATGAAGGAGACCACCTGGAAGGCGGCAAACCTGAACTGAGTCAGAAGGTCGCCCTCTATTCCTCCAACTAGCATGAGGACGGCTGTGGTCGCGCCTAGGATGAGAACGAAGAACCTCCATTCAGGGTCTTTCAGCCATCCTTTTATGTCGCGGCGGCGCAGTGCATAGTAGTGAAGGGTGAAGCTGGTCGCTCCTAGGAAGACGAAGAAGGTGACTATGGCATCGATGAGGGAGCTGTTGTAATACGCTATGCTGTCTGCCCGGGGCGAGAAGCCTCCCGTCGCCAGGGCGGCGAAGGCGGTGCAGAATGAGTCGTAGACCGGCATTCCTGCAGCTATCAGCAATACTATCATGACCGCCACGAAGAGGAGGTATACGCCCCAGAGAATCCGGGCGGTCTGCTTTGCCCTTGGGGTGATAGTGTCCTTGGTCGGTCCGACTACCTCTGCCTTGAAGAGCTGACGTCCGGCAACGCCTAAGTGGGGCAGGATGGCTACGTAAAGCAGCACAATTCCCATGCCTCCGACCAGCTGGGAGAAGGCCCTCCAAAAGAGGATACCAAAGTACGTCGGGCCTAATATTGCATCTCTAGGGGCATTTTCTCCCAGCCTGCTGGTGATCGCATCCGCCAGCGTCGATGCTATGCTGTTATCGGCTAAAGTGGAGTTTATTATGTAATAGCCCTGCAGGTTCTTCTCGTTTAGTATTGTAGCTCCGGTGGCCGAAAATCCGGAGATTGATTCGAAGAGGGAACCTATGAAGTCGATCCCCTGGAAATAGAAGGGAAGAGCGCCGAAGAAAGCCGCCAGGAACCATCCCAGTGCCACGACTGCGAAGGCCTCTTTGTTGCCCAGCTCTTCATCGGAGCTGAAGCGCCTGAGGATTACCCCGACTGAAAGGGTAAGCAGAGATGCCAGAGCAAAAGCCACTATACCGCTGGGCTCGTTGTAGATGGTCGCAACCACGCCCGGCACCAGCATCAGTACGCCTAAGATCTTGAGCAGAGTGCCGAGAATGCCCAGGACTATTTTGATCTTCATTCTGAAGGTCGACGAAGTGGAGATCTTTGAATATAAAAGTATCCATCCAATGAGAGTCTACGTTAAATATAGAGGAATATAGAGGGATTCATCACGATATCCCCTCTATTTGAGCCACCACATGCCGAAGCTCCTTTTATCTTCCTTCCAGAAAGAGGGCGTGATACGTGCTAAGGCCAGAGCAACTATATTGGCAAAAGCCTCCAGCAACCTTTTTTGCTCTGGCAGCAGGGTCTGGCCGGGTTTGCCCATATGCACAGCCAGGACGCCTACGACCTCTTCTTCTGTTTTCAAGGGCAGGTAGGACCATTTCGCCGATGATAGCGTATCAGTTCCCTGCCCTGCTGGCTGCCCGTGCTGGAAGACCCAGGTCGCTACGCCCAGCTCCCGCTCATCAATGGGCTTGCGTTCGCCCGTCTGCGCCTTAACCTGCAGCTCCTTGGCTTTGCCAGGCAGAAAAATCTTCACCTCGCATTCAAACGCCTCGGCTATGTTTTTGGTGGCGAAATCCAGAAGTTCCACCTGGTTTCGTGCTGCCATCAGGTCTCGGCTGAAGGCATAGAGAGAGGAAACAAACCGCTCTCTTCGGCGTGCGCTCTCTCCCTGCCACCGCACCAGCTCTGCCAGAAAGCTGGTGACAATAGCGACTACGAAGAAGACTAGAAAGATGGGCAGATAATACAGATCACCAACGGCAAAGGTAAATACCGGCGGCACGAAGAAGAAATCGAGCGCCCCGACGGCCAGCAGAGATGCAATAAGGCCTGCTCTTCTGCCCCACATCGTACCGCTGAAGACCACGGGCAGGAGCATTATCATGACGATGTTGACGAACCCTAACCAATCCTGCAATAGCCAGCAAAGCCCTGTCGTCACTGCCACACTGAGAGTGCCGTCGAGGAACGGCCGCAAGTCGATTCTGCCTGAGGGCACTAATGCCTTTGGTCTCTGCTGATCTGGTCCTGTTGTGTTGCCAATGACCAACACATGAATGGGTCCACTAAGAAGTGTGAGCTGGTTGACCACTGAGTCTCGCAGCCATCTATTCCACCATTTTCGGCGGGGCAGACCAGCGACTATAAGCGTTACATTATGAGACCTGGCGAAGGCTATCAGCTCTTCGGCTATGTTATGCCCGCTAAGGACCTCTACCTTTGCGCCGAGCTCCTCCGCCAGCCAAAGGTTGCGGGTAAGCTGGTCGCGGGCGCTCTCATCAAGCTGGACCTCCTGAGGAGATTCTACATGGACTGCGAAGAACTCCGCATCCAGGTCTGCGGCCATGCGCTGCCCAATGCGCACCAGATGCTCGGAGAGAGGGCTGGCGCTGACACAAACCATCAACCTAGACCCTGCGGGCCAGGGGCCCAGGATGTCGTGCGTCTCCATGTAGGAGCGCATGGCATCTTCCACCTGGCGGGCTGTGTAGCGTAGCGCCAGCTCCCTTAATGCCAGAAGGTTGCCCTTGCGAAAGAAGCGATGTATTGCCTGTTCTGCCTTGGGCGGCACATACACCTTTCCTTCTTTCAAGCGCTGCAGCAGATCATCTGGTGGCAGGTCAACCACCTCTACCTCGTCAGCCGCCTCCAGCACCCGGTCGGGCACAGTCTCCTTGACCCGCACTCCTGTGATCTGGTAAACCACGTCGTTGAGGCTCTCAATGTGCTGGATGTTCAGAGTCGTGTAGACATTGATGCCCGCTGCCAGCAGTGCCTCCACATCCTGGCCTCGCTTGTCATAGAGAGAACCGGGGGCGTTGGTGTGCGCCAGCTCATCCACCAGGGCAACTGCCGGGTGGCGTGCCAGTACTGCGTCCAGGTCCAGCTCTTCCAGCACTATGCCGCCGTATTCCACCCGGCGGCGGGGAATGATCTCCAGGCCCTCCAGCAGCGCCTCTGTCTCTGGCCGTCCATGGGTCTCCACAAGGGCGACAACGACGTCCTGACCCTGTTTCTTCAGCAGCTGGGCTTCTTCGAGCATCTTGTAGGTCTTGCCTACTCCAGCTGCCGCGCCCAAGATTATCTTGAGCTTGCCCCTGCCGCTTTCTTCCTCCTTTTCTATTCTGCTGTATTTTTCGCAGCAGAGCCTCAGGGTCTGGACGTCGTTCCTCCTCGCTCATTCTCTCACCACTATTTTGTCATCCCATCCAGCGCTAGGTTAAGCTTGAGAACATTGACTCGGTTCTGCTCCAGAACGCCGAACTGGGCAGGCTCGACATGGCTATGGACCAGCGCCATCACATCTCCTTCTGGCAGCCCCCGCGCCTTGGCCACGCGCTTTACCTGGATCACTGCCGCATCCGGGCTGATGTGCGGGTCGAGGCCGCTGCCGGAGGCCAGCACCAGATCTGCAGGAACCGACGCATCAGGAGGCAGATCGTTCTCGCTTCGAACCTCAGCGATTCTCTGGCTTACCTGCTCCATGAGCTTGGAGCTGGAAGGTCCAAGGTTGCTGGCACCCGAGCTGTTGGCACTGTAGCCAACAGCTGATGGGCGACTGTGGAAGTAGCCAGGGTCGGTGAACATCTGTCCGATCAGCTCAGAGCCTACGACTTTGCCGTCCACTACAATCAGGCTTCCGCCTGCCCTGTCCGGCATCGCCACCTGCACCACACCGGTGATGAACAGCGGGTAGACCAATCCTGTCAACACTGAGAACACCACAAATAGCAGCACTGCGGGCTTGATTTCGCTTGTGATCTCGTTCACGTTCATGATCCTCACACCCCCTGCAGCATTACGACCAGAAGATCGATCAGCTTGATCCCGATGAAGGGCAGCAACAACCCGCCCAGGCCGTAGATGAGGAGATTGCGGCGCAGCAGCGCTGAAGCGGTCGTCGGACGGTACTGACTCCCCGCAGCGCCAGGGGTATGAGCAGCGGGATAATGATGGCATTGAAGATCACTGCGGACAGCACCGCGCTTGTGGGCGTCGCAAGGTGCATTACATTCAGCATGTCCAGCATCGGATATCCGGCAGCAAATATGGCAGGGATGATGGCAAAGTACTTGGAGACGTCGTTTGCCACGCTAAAGGTGGTAAGAGCCCCTCGAGTGATCAGTATCTGCTTGCCGATCTCCACTATGTCCAGCAGCTTGGCAGGGTTGGAGTCGAGATCGACCATGTTGGCCGCCTCCCTCGCAGCCTGCGTGCCTGCATTCATGGCCACAGCCACGTCCGCCTGTGCCAGGGCAGGAGCGTCGTTGGTACCGTCCCCGATCATCGCTACCAGGTGTCCCTCCTTCTGATAATTGCGAATGGCCTCCAGCTTTACCTCCGGGCGGGCCTGACCAATAAAATCGTCTATCCCTGCCTCGGCTGCAATGGCTGCTGCAGTCATGGGATTGTCGCCCGTGATCATGACAGAGCGGATGCCCACCAGGCGCAGGTGAGAAAGGCGTTCCTGGATGCCCTCTTTGAGCACATCCTTGAGCCGGACAGTGCCCAGCACCCTCTGGCCGTCAGCAACGACCAGTGGCGTTCCTCCCTCCCTTGCCACGCTCACCACTGCGGCTTTGACTTCGTCCGGCATACTTTTGCCACAGCTTTGCATATAGCTCTTCAATGGCATCGTGGGCACCTTTGCGAATCTCTCCGGCCGTCCCAGTCGATGCCGCTCATGCGGGTCTCTGCGCTGAAAGGCAGGAACGATGAACCTACCGGAGCCCGGATATCCCGTGCCCCTCACGCCCAGCTTTTCCTTGGACAGGTCAACGATGCTTCTGCCTTCCGGCGTCTCATCAGCCAGAGAGGAGAGCATGGCAGCCTCAGCCAGCTCCTCCACCTTGACGCCTTCGGCTGGAATGAACTCCGTCGCCATCCTGTTGCCAAGGGTAATCGTGCCCGTCTTGTCCATCAGAACCACATCTACGTCGCCCGATGCCTCCACAGCCCTGCCGTGAAAGGGCGATGACGTTGTGCTGTAGCAGCCGGTCCATGCCAGCTATGCCAATGGCAGGCAGAGGCCTCCGATCGTCGTTGGCATCAGGCAGACCAGCAGTGCTACCAGCACAGGCACTTCGATGGTGAGTCCCATGTAGCCGGCAAAGGCCACCAGTGTTACTACGACTACGATGAACAGCACAGTGAGCCCAATGAGCAAGATCTCCAGTGCCTGCTCGTTTGGGGTCTTCTGGCGCTTGGCGCTCTCGACCATCCCTATCATCTGGTCCAGGAAGGTCTCGCCCGGGTCAGCGGTGATGCAGATCATAACCTCTCCGGAAAGGATGCGGGTTCCGCCTGTAACTCCACAGAAAGTGCCGCCTGCCTCGCGGACGACTGGTGCTGATTCGCCTGTTATGGCAGATTCATCCACCAGTGCGACACCCTCAACTATCTCGCCGTCTCCTGGGATGACATCGCCGTCTTTCACCTGGACTAAATCTCCCTTGCGAAGCGTCAATGCCGACACCTGTTCTGTGCGCCCGTCCGGCAGCAGTCGCTGGCATTGCCTCGCTTCTGGCCTGGCGGAGGGTTTCCGCCTGCGCCCTGCCCCTCCCTTCAGCCAGGGCCTCTGCGAAGTTGGCAAAGAGTATTGTAAACCAGAGCCAGAGGCTGATCTGGGCATTGAACCAGAAGCTTTCGCCGGTGAATACATCGCGCAAGGTGATCAGAGTCGTCAGTACTGCGCCCAGCTCAACGGCGAACATTACCGGGTTACGCCAGAGAGTGCGCGGGTTGAGCTTTAATACTGAATCTTTGATGGCGGCCGTATCAGCTCGGGCTGCCAGATGCCTTGTTTCTTCTCATGCATGTTTGATCACCATCCTTCTAGAAGGTGCGGCCCTCCAGGATCATCAGCTGTTCAAGGATCGGCCCCAGAACCAGCACCGGGAAGAAGGTCAGGGCTCCTACGATTATTACTATGCCAACCAGCATAACCACGAAGAGCGGACTGGCCACAGGGAAAGTAGCCAGGCTCGTTGGCACAATCTTCTTCGAAGCCAGTGACCCTGCCAGGGCCAGAGCTGGCAGAATGGTGGCGAATCTGCCTACCAGCATCCCCAGGGACAGGGCAAGGTTATAGAAGACGGTATTGGCATTCAGCCCTGCAAAGGCCGATCCGTTGTTATTGCAGGCAGAGGCAAAAGCATAGAGAATCTCGGACAGCCCGTGGGGTCCGGCATTGTTGAGGCTGGACAGACCTTCAGGCAATATTATGGCAGTCCCTGCCAGCAGAAGCATGGTGATGGATGGCGCTAAAAGAGCAATGGCTGCCATGATCATCTCAAAGGGCTCCAGCTTCTTGCCCAGCAGCTCCGGCGTCCGGCCCACCATCAGTCCGGCAAGGAACATAGTCATGATGGCGTAGAACATAATGCTGATCAGTCCGACGCCGATGCCGCCGAAGATCACCTCTCCTACGACCATGTTGAAGATGAGCACCATTCCTGTGAGTGGCATCATGCTGTCGTGCATGGTGTTTACAGAGCCGCTCGATGTCGCAGTTGTCGATACGGCCCAGAGCACAGACTCCAGCAGGCTGAAGCGTGCCTCTTTGCCTTCCATGTTTGTTCCGCCCGAAACGCCAAGCTCATCAAGAAGAGGATTGCCCTGTTGCTCTGCCCAGAGGGCGACGCCCACTCCCATCAGGAACAGCACCATCATCGCGGCGAATATCGCCCAGCCCTGCCGGCGGTTATTCAGCATTGCTCCGAAGGCGAAGGGCAGAGATGCTGGCAGCAGCAGGATGGCCAGCATTTCGAGGAAGTTGGATAGCGGTGTCGGATTTTCAAAAGGATGAGCGGAGTTTACGTTAAAGAAGCCGCCGCCGTTCGAGCCCAGCTGCTTGATTGCGATCTGCGACGCTGCCGGTCCCACGGCTATGACCTGCTCTCCTCCTTCCAGCGTCTGGGCGCTGATATACGGGCCCAGAGTTTGCACGACGCCCTGGGATGCCAGCAACAGCGCCCAAATAAGGGTTAGAGGCAGCAGCACGTAGAGCACAGATCGAGTCAGATCAACCCAGAAGTTGCCTATTGTCGGCGTATTTCTGCGGACAAAGCTTCGAATCAGCGCTATGGCTGCAGCCAGCCCTATGGCCGCCGAGAGGAAGTTCTGAACAGTGAGTCCCATCATTTGAGTAAGATAGCTCATCGTCTGTTCGCCGCTGTAAGCTTGCCAGTTCGTATTTGTGGCGAAAGAGACAGCGGTATTGAGGGCGGTATCCCATCGGACAGCACCAAGTCCTGCAGGATTTAATGGCAACAGGGCCTGCAGCTCTTGTATCAAGAATAGCGCTATAAATCCCAGGATATTGAAGACCAAGAGCGCTGCAGCATAAGCCTTCCAGGACATCTCACGGCTCTCATCCACACCGCACAGGAGGTAAAGCCTCTTCTCAAGAGGACGGAGCAGCGGCGTCATCAGAGTGCTCTCGCCGCTGAACACTTTTGCCATATATTCCCCCATCAGCGCCGCCAGAAACAGCACGACTAACAGGAACAATGAAGTATACAGCCAGTCTATGATCATTAATTTTTAACCTCCTAAAGCATGATAATTTTGTGCTTAATTTCTGCACAAAATTGTTAAATATCAAATGTATTTTTTAAAACTATTTAATTTGTCCGCTCGGGGGCGCCGAAATATAAGCGGCTGTTGTGCCGGTTTTGCCGTAGATACCTCCAGTTACGAGAGGCGTCAGCATCAGCCCGAAGATCCCAAGTGAAGTTGCCGTCGGAACGAGAAATGCCCTGATCTTCATCAAGGAAGACGCGTTCCGCTCTCTTGAAATATAAGGGTATCCGTGGCGGCTCCCTTGAATAGATTCGAAGGCGATCAGGACACAAAGAGCTTCTTCACCTTTGAGGCTGATGTTGCCATCGACATCACGAAGACGCGATCGCCCTCCTCAACCTTGAACTCGCTGTCCGGCATCATCGGCTTGCCGTTCCTCAGGATCAGTCCGGGAACAGCGCCTTTGGGAAGTTCTTGAAATAGTTTCTTGCCTATAACCCTGGCCCCATCTCTGGCGATGAAGTCCACAAGCTCTACCCTCTCGCCGCTGAGAGTAATTGCCTCTCCATCGCCGATGACACGCCGGAGAACAGCATCCGTGGCCACCTGGCCGGGGCTCACGGCCCTGTCGACGCCCACAAGCTCGAAGAGATTTATGAAGGAACTCCTGTTGACCCGGGAGAAGATCTTCTTGGCGCCGAGCTGCCTTGCGAGCAGGGAGCACAGCAGGTTCTTCTCATCCTTGCCCGTAACAGCAAAGACCACATCCATGTCGCCAGCCCCCTCTTCTGTGAGCAGGGATATGTCCGTTCCATCGCTATTCAGGATCATGGTGTGCCTGAGCTTATCCGAGATCTCTCTGCAGCGCTCTGTGCTGTTCTCGATCAGCTTGACATCGAAGTCCATCGTCTCCAGCCTGCGGGCCAGGTAGAACCCCACCATTCCACCGCCTACTATCAGGGCCTTGCTGGACCTGGGCTCATCGTGAAGCATGGACTTCAGATCCGGCAGGGCCTTGGTATCGCAGATCAGTATGATGCGGTCATTTGGGAGAAGTGCATCCCCCTCCTGGGGCAGAGAGATCTCGCCGGTCCTGTTTACGGCCATGATCTTGCATGCATTCGGAAGCTCTGTCCCGTCCACCTTTCCGATTAACGGCATCTCCTTGTCTACCTTGACCTCTATCAGCCCTGCCTCTCCATCGGCCAGCTCTCTGTTCATGAGCATCGACGGGAAATAAAGAGCCCTCACCATCTCTTCGGCCATCACAAGCTCGGGACAGATCATGTAGCTTATGCCTATCTCCTTTCTGTCCTGTACAGGCCGATCTATGTACTCAGGATTGCTGACCCTGGCCATAGTCTGCACTACACCCAGACGGCTGGCTATTATACAGACGAGGATGTTGACCTCATCGTTTCCCGTCAACGCCAGGACGATATCGGCATTCTTGATGCCTGCTTCAATGAGCAGCTGGGCGTTGGCAGCATTGCCCTGCCAGACCTTCACGTCCATCTCAGAAAGCCTTGCACAGGCCAAAGGATCGCTATCAATGACAGTTACATCATGTTTCCTGTATAGCTCGCTGGCCACAAGGAAACCCACTTCACCGGCACCGGCAATCAATATTCGCATATCATTTCCTCCATAGTTCGGGAATAAACAGCAGAAACACGGGCAGCAGCTCCAGCCTGCCGATGTACATGCAGAAGAAGCCGATCATCTTTCCCGTGGAAGATATCTGGCTCCAGTCGAAAGTGATCACCCCGAAGCCGGGGCCCACGCCGCCCATGCAGGAGGCGACGCCAGAGCTTACGACCAGCATGTCCACTTTCGGATTTCCTGCAGAGACCATCGCCAGCAGCAAAGACAGAGCCAGCCAGACGGCCAGGTAGAAGAAGGAGTAGAAGAGGATGGGCCGGAGCACATCCTCCGCCACTGAGTCTTTGCCCACTCTTACGGGCAAAAAGGCTCTGGGATGAAGCAGATGGATGAGCTCGTTGTAAGCATACTTCAGGACTATTTGCAGCCGCACCACCTTTATTCCTCCAGCTGTAGAGCCCGCACATCCGCCGATCAGCATTACCATGATCAGGGCCAGCTTGGCGGCTGTCGACCATGAATCGTAAGTCAGGGTGTTGACGAAGCCGCAGGTTCCCATGAAGGAAACCACCTGGAAGACGGCAAACCTGAACTGAGTCAGAAGGTCTCCCTCTATTCCGCCAAATAGAATGAGGATGGCCGTGGCTGCAGCCAGGAGAAGGACGAAGAACCTCAGCTCTGGATCTCTCAGCCACCCTCTTATGTCGCGGCTGTGAAGTGCATGGTAATGAAGGGTGAAGCTGGTAGCACCCAGGAAGACGAAGAGGGTGACGATAATATCGATGGCTGCACTGTGGTAATATGCTATGCTGTCCGCCCGGGGCGAGAAGCCTCCTGTTGCCAGGGCTGAGAAAGCAGTGCAGAAGGAGTCGAAGACCGGCATTCCTACAGCTATCAGCAATACTATCATTACTCCCACGAAGAGCACGTATACTCCCCAGAGGATTCTGGCAGTCTGTTTTGCCCTGGGAGTGATCGTATCCTTGGTCGGTCCGACGACCTCTGCCTTGAAGAGCTGCCGGCCTGCAACGCCTAAGTGGGGCAGGATGGCCACGTAAAGCAGTATGATTCCCATGCCTCCTATCAGCTGGGAAAAGGACCTCCAGAAGAGAAGGCCGAAGTAAGTGTGCGGGCCGGATGAGATGTAATTCCCGACAGAACTCTGCGTCAGGTTGGCGGCCACTGCGCCTGCAAAGATTCCGGCCAGGTTCGATGCCAGACTGTGATCTGCCAGAGTGGAGTTCAAGGTGTAATAGCCCTGCAGATTCTTCTCTGTCAGTATCGTCGCCCCTGTGGCCGAAAAGCCGGAGATGGACTCGAATAGAGCGTCAACGAAGCCCACTCCCTGGAAGACAAAGGGAAGGGCGCCGAAGAAGGCTGCAAAGAGCCATCCCAAAGCTACAACGGCAAAGGCCTCTTTATTGCCGAGATCCTCTTCTGAGCTAAAGCGCCTCAGAAGTATTCCAGTCGAGATGGCAAGCATGGATGCCAGAGCAAAGGCGGCGACGCCGGCAGGTTCATCGTAAATTGTCGAAACAATTCCGGGAACCAGCATCAAAACGCCTAGAATCTTGAGCAGAGTGCCCAGGATGCCTAAAACTATTCTTGACTTCATTACATCCTACACCCACTCCGACAATTGCCGATAAGGAATATAAAGGTTGCCCTCAAAAAATAATAATCATATTTGTTAATTGTAGTTTATTTTAATGATATTCCGCAGCATGCAGGGGGTGAGCCGTCGCCATTTCGACTAATGGCTCCTCGCTATTTAGTGTGGGTAAACCTGCGTGATAGGAAAATCCTCTGTGTCTCTGTGGTGAGCGCCAAGCTTTCAGATTCACCACAGAGACACAGAGGCACAGAGACTATAAGGAGATTAATAAGCCAGATGTGTCTCTATCCATACAATTTAGCGAAGAGCCCGACTAATTATGGTTAGTCGTCCCCTTTTTCTCAAGACAATCTGCGGTAAAGGCCATGGGCAGAAGCTCTGATGCCGTGGCCATAACGGCATCGCCCTTTAGGTTGGCCATGATCACCTTAATATCGCCTCCAAACTCGATCAGGCTCTGCCGGCATATCCCGCAGGGGGCGATGGGCTCTGGGGTATCGCCCACAACGGCAATGGCCTCGAAGCTCTTGCTCGCCTGCGGCTACCGCCATGGCCACTGTGCCGCCCTCTCCGCGCATATCCCGCCCCGGAGGAGGCGTTCTCTACATTTCCTGCCGAGTAAATCCTGCCGCTCTTAGAGGAGCGCGGCTCCCACCCTGAACCCGGAGTAGGGTGCATAGGCATTCTCCCTGGCCTGCCTGGCCCTCTCTATCAGGCAATCGTACCCGCCTGTGTAGGGATGGGGCCCGGCCTGCAGAGCGCCGATGTACATGCACTCTTGTGGCGGAATCTTTGGTATCTCGCAGCTCACATCGCTAATTGTTACAGGAGCTCACGAACTATCGCCGCCGGAATCGCCTTCATCCCCTTCGCCCATGACGATCTGGGCTGCAGAGACGAGGTTATCTGCCACGGCCTTTCGGGTGATCAACAGCTCTCGGCCGTAGAGATCTTTCTGGCCGCGGGCATCCTCTACAGGCTCCAGGCCGTCGCAGGCCAGGGCCACGCCCACACAGCCGAGGCGCAAGGGGTGAGTCCTGCTGTCTCCTATTATTACTCCTATCTTCTTACCGGAAGAGATGCGCCTGCGGATCTCTGGAGGCAGATCTGTGTGGGTCTGCAGGAAAGAGAACCACATATCCAGGCGGGGCGTTGGAGTGGTCTATGCCTGCATTGGGATAGAGGAAGCCGTCATTTAGGGTCAGAACAACTCCGGGAATCCCTCCAACGATCTCATCGGACTC
Source organism: Methanotrichaceae archaeon (assembly GCA_963847095.1). Classification (GTDB taxonomy): domain Archaea; phylum Halobacteriota; class Methanosarcinia; order Methanotrichales; family Methanotrichaceae; genus CAWJYS01. Next base: position 541,187 of record CAWJYS010000005.1, read on the forward strand.
CTTTAAGATCAGCTCCATCTCTCGCGGGTCCTTAGAGTACCTGGCCGCCAGATCAAAAGCGAGCTTGCCGGGAGAGACCTCCTCTAGTTTTGTCACTCTGCCCTCCGAGGTGGCAAGGGCGCTTTCGGATACTATTAATATGTCCCCGTCTTCCAAAGTCAGGCCCGCCCTCTGCATCCCCTTCTCCAGGGCTTCAACCAGATCATCGCCGATCTTAACCAGATCGGTCTTTATCCCCAGTACCTCCAAGAGACTCACCTGTACCTTCCAGGATCATCCAATAGCTCCAGCGCAGTATCTATAGCCTTCCCTATCTCCGGCAGCCGGAAAGGCTGCGCCTTCAGATTTTTAACCAGCCCCGATATCTGAGCGAGAGTGCCGAGGATGATGACATCTTCAGGCTTTGGATCGCATCGGAGTGCCAGCTTGGGAATGGCCGCGTCTCCCCCTCGGGCCAGCATCTCCTGCTTGATTATTATCGCCTCCATGGACGTCAGGCCTCTGAACATCAAAACCCGGAAAGAGCCCTTCTTGAGAAGTATCTCCGCTCCTCTCTCGTCCACCTCTATTCGCCTCAGGGGCTCAAGCAGGTCTCTGCCATTGCCCGTCCATTCTAAAACCTCAACCTCGATTCCGTCTTCTATCTGCGGAGGTCTGCCCCTTATCGCCTGGGCCATCTTGACGGCATCAATGCTTGCAGAGACGTCGTGCGTCCTCACTACATGAGCGCCGTTATAGACAGCTATGACTGTAGCAGCAATAGATCCGCAAAGCCTCTCTGCCGGATCGGGCTGGTTTAGCCTGGCTCCTATGAAGGACTTCCTTGAAACCGCTGCCATCATCGGCCGGGCCAACACCCTTAGTCGAGAAAAGCCGTCCAGAATCGCCAGGTCGTGTGCAGGAGTCTTCTCCGGTATCCATCGCCCAACGCCGGGGTCAACGCAGATCTTATGCGGGGATACTCCCTCTGCGACAGCTATCCGCGCTCTCTCTCCGAGAACTGGGATTATCTCCTCTAGAGTCAGAAGGTCGCCCGGACGCTGTTTGGACGCCATGATGATCGTCGAGCCGTCGTAATCGGCCACAGCCTTTGCCATCCCTGGATCGAGGTGTCCGGATACATCGTTTATGCAGCCAGCGCCCATGGCGAGAGCCTTGCGGGCGATGCTGGCCCTCTGCGTGTCGATGGATATGCCGATATCCACGTTCTCCAGGATCTCTTTTAGGGCTGGAAAGAGCCGCTCTTGCTCCTGAGATTCGCTTATTGGCGGCGATCCAGGAGCCGTAGAGACGGCTCCTATATCTATGAGATCTGCGCCCTTCTCCTGCATGGCCAAAGCTTGAGCCAGGGCCTTTTCTGGCACGGCCACAGATCCGCTATAGAAAGACTCACGGCTGAGGTTGATCACAGCCATAATCCTCACGGGCTGAAGGTCTCCCACTTGGACCCTGCCCAGCATTCCATCGATCACTCCAACTCCTCAATGACGAAACAAAGACGCCTTAAAGCTTTGATGCCCTCACTCGGAAAGGCGAAGCAAGATGCCCGTCCTCCTGGCTCTCTCTATCGATCTGTCGAAGGCTACCAGCCCTACTGCCAGGTAAAGCGCGGCCAGGGCTATGCCCATGGCTAAATTGTGCGGGCCGGGGATAAATATTGACCTGTAATACTCCAGGAAGTATGTGAGGGGTATGGCTCTCGCGAGCAGCTGCAGGAATGGCGGCAGAACCTCTATGGGATAATAGATTCCGCATATGAGCAGAATCAAGCCGGAGATGCTCCATGCAGCTACGTCGGCTTTCTGGCCGAAGGTGAGGATGGAGATGCATACTACGATCCCAATGACGGCCGCAACGGCAAAGATCCCTGCCAGGAAGATCAGAACGGGCACGATTCCTCCTTCAAGGAAATTGAACCCGAAGAGGTATTGGCTTACGGAGACGAGGATGGCGAAGACAAAAGTTCCCCTGACCATGCCGAACAGGAGCGCCCCGAATATCAGCTGGTAGCTCCTCACGGGAGTGATGAAGGTGTTCTTAATGCTCTTGGACCACATGTCGAACAAAAGCACGTAGGCCACATCTATCTGCACCACCTGCAGAATGGTGAGCGCAATGGCCCCAACGATCAGGAAGGAGACCATTGCTTCGTCCACCTCCAAAAACCGGGTTAGAAGGCCGATGGAGAGCAGGCTGATCATGGGCCAGAAGAAGAGCTCGAAGAGTGTGAACACGTTCCTCTTGGAGATTATCCAGTTCTTGTAGGCCGAGGCCAGGTATTTGTTCAGCTCACCTTGCCAGCTCAATGAAGACATCCTCCAGGTCGGGCTCTTTGATGCTTATATCCTGTATGTGCGCTGCTGCGAATATCTTGATGATCCTGTCCAGGCTGTCTGCCTTCCTGTCTATTACTATCTCAGCCCTTCCGGGCATGTTTCTAAGGTTCATCACTCCAGGCACCTTCTCCAGATCCCGGATATCCACAGGTCCCTGGTAGAGAACGATCACCTTCTCGCCCAGGCGGAGCTGGTTCTTCAGGTTCTGGGGCGTGTCCAGGGCCACGATCTCACCTTTGCGCAGGAATGCTATTCTATCGCAGAGCATCTCAGCCTCGGGCATGTAGTGTGTGGACATGACAACTGATATCTTCTCCTCCCTGTGGATGCGGCGCACGAGCTGTCTGGTCTTAGTGGCCATCTCAGGGTCCAGGCCTGTGGTGGGCTCGTCCAGGAACAAAAGCCGCGGCCCGTTCAGCATGGCCTTGGCTAATGAGAGCCTCTGCTTTAAGCCGGTGGACAGGTTCTCAAACTTCATGTCCCTGTACTCTCCCAGTTCGAAGGCGTCGATGACATCGTTCACGACCCTGGCGAGGCCGCTTCCGTGCTGGCCGTAGAGCATGGCGTAATGCTTGAGGTTCTCCTTGACGGTGAGGCTCCAGGGAAAGTTGGGCTTGGCAGTGCTGATGTTGATCAGATTGCGAATTGCATCCATCTCCTTCCTGGCGTCCAGGCCCAAAACCCTGAGCTCTCCCCTGTCCGGGTAGATCAATGTGGAGAAGATGGAGATGAGCGTGGTCTTGCCTGAGCCGTTGGGCCCAAGAAGCCCGAAGATCTCGCCGGAATCTATCTCCAGGGTGACATCTCTTAAAACCGTGGATCTGGCTCCAAAGAGGCTCTTGTAGCTCTTGCAGATGCCCTTCGCCTCGACTGACTTGTCCGGCATTCCTACCTCCAGAGCTTTCGCCTGCGAAACGTCCTGGTTTGCCTGTTTCTGACCGCCAGATAGGCTGCGACGACAGCGATTATGACTAATATCATAATCAGGGGCAGGTAGCCTGTGCCCGAGCCCTTCTCCAGGGCTACGGGGAACGTAAGCACGTCCTTACCCTCTTCGTGTAGAACCTCGCAGGCCAGCCGGTACTCCTGGAGGCCGGCATCTCCGTCAACATCCACCGGAAACTCGGCCACTGCCACAGCGCCTGGCATAATGTCCCCTAAATTGTAACCCTTTTCCGCCGGACGGAATGGGGGAACGGCCAGCAATCGAAGGGTACAGTTCTTCAGGGCATCTTTCCCTGAGTTCTTGACCACAGCCCAAATGATGCCGCTTTTTCCCGGAGATATGTCGGACTTTATACCTAAAATCCTTATAGATCCAACAGATCCCTGGACCATCACCCTCAGGACCTGGCTGATATTATCGGGCAGGTACAGGGGCGATGCCACGCCTTCAGAGACGCTTGTATCCATCTGGTGCTCGTAGTCAATGCTCAGAAGAAGATCATGCCATCCGCTGGTCGCCTCAGCGGCAGAGATGTTGAACTCCATCTGGGCTACAGAGCCCGTTGGAAGGGAATCGATGTGGTAGGGGCCGGAAGTGACGGAAATGTCCTCGTCCCCCAAGAGACGGGCGGTGATGTTCAGGGCGTCCACGCTTCTTTGCTCTTCTTCCATCTCCTGCGCTATGTCGGCCTGCGACCCATTCCCCGATATGGGAATAAGCTCCTCTATCCTGCCATTGTTGGCGAGGGCGATCCTTAGAACGGAGCTTCGTCCGGGCTCGATCATGGGATTGATGGCTGATGCCTGGAGTTCTGGTCCGCCCAGGACCTTGTAGTGATCGTCGGCGAAGAAGATCAGCTCTTCAGCTCCTATTGGAGTAAATGCTGCAAGGATGGCGATGAGCAGGATCAGCGATCTCATGTCTTTCACCAGGCTTTTCTCCACCTTTTATTTAGACTATCTGGCGAGCAGAGTGCTCAGGAAGAAGGTCGCGGCAGCAGTCAGAATGATGGTCGCTCCGGATGGCACATCCAGGTAGTAAGAGACGAAAAGGCCTACCGTCACGAAGACCACGCCAAGGAGGATGGCCCCTGCCATAATCCACGGCAAGCCCTTCATGTGCTGTCTGCTGATGGCCCCAGGAATGGTCAGAAGAGCAATTAGCAGTATTATTCCTACTATTTTTATCAACATCACCACGCTGAAGGCCACCATGCACAGGAGCAGAAGCTTCATGCGCCTGACAGGAATTCCAATAGCCTCGCCGTAGGTGGGATCGAAGCTCATGACCAGGAACTCCTTGTAGAGCAGTGCCACCAGGAAGAGAACAGCCATTGTGAGGCCAACGATTATGGCCACGTCCTGCCAGGTTACGGATAAAATGTTGCCGAAAAGGTAGCCGTAGAGGTCGCGAGCGTATCCTCTTGAAAGGCTCATGAATATGATTCCAAGAGCCATGCCTGTAGCCAGGAAGACTCCAATAGCTGTATCTTCGGTGACGCGCGTGCGAGAGCTGATCATGCCAATGCCAAGAGCCGTGACCACTGCAGAGAAGACGCCGAAGACCAGGGGATCTAAGCCCAGGAAGTAGCCAAGGCCGATTCCCCCGAAGGCGGCGTGAGCAATGCCGTCGCTGATGAAGACTATGCGGTTCAGTATTACGTATATTCCTACTATACCGCAGAGCACCGAGGCTGCTATGCCCGCCGCAAGGGCGCTTCGCATGAAATCGTACTGGAGCAGCTCAATCATGCTTCCTCAGGACTCTGTGGGGCGTTCCGTGGGCGATCATGTCCACAGGGCAGCCGTAGGCCTTCTCTATGTCTTCTGGGTTAAGCTCCTTAGAGCCGTGGTAGAAGAGCAGCTGGTTAAGACAGGCGATCTTGGTCACGTACTTAGAGATGGCAGTGACATCGTGGGACACGAGGACGATGGCAATGCCCTTCTTTCTGTTCAGCCTGCAGAGCAGCTCGTAGAACTCTGCCTGCTGGGCAGCGTCCACGCCTGCCGTGGGCTCATCCAGGAGCAGCAGCTTGGGCTCAGAGACCAGAGACCTGGCCACGAATACTCTCTGCTGCTCGCCGCCAGAGAGAGAGCCTATCTCGCGGTTCGCAAGTTCACCCATCCCTACTGCCTCAAGAGCGTTAAGCGCAGCCTCACGATCCTCATGGCTGTAGCGCCTGAAAAGCCCGGTACGGCTGTACCTGCCCATGAGCACCACCTCATTAGCCGTTACGGGAAAGCTGGGGTCAAAGAGGGTCTTCTGGGGCATGTAGCCTACGTACTTCCGCGCTCCTTCTGGCTTTTGGCCGAAGATCCTGACCTCTCCTCGGTCGGGCTTGATCAGGCCGAGCATGACCTTGAGCAAGGTTGATTTCCCTCCGCCGTTTGGGCCTATAAGTCCGAGGAAGTCGCCTTCGTCCAGCTCCAGATTTATGTCTTCAAGAACGGGATGGCTGTCTCTGAAGACCCAAAGGCTTTGAATGGACACAATGGCAGTCATGACCTTAAGCTCTCTGCAATCTTTTCTCCTACGCTTTTGAGGTTATCGATATAGTTCGGGGACAGATCGTCGATGGAGACTACAATTCCATCGATCTCCTTGGCTATCACCTCTGCCAGCTTCGGATTGTACTGGGGCTCGACGAAGACTGTGGTTATATTGTTCGCCCTGGCCACGTCCACCACCTCTGCAAGATATCTCGGCCCAGGCTCTTTCTCCTCGACCTCGATGGCGATCTGCTCCAGGCCATAGTCATTGGCGAAGTAGATCCAGGCAGGGTGGAGCACCACGAACTTCTTTTTCGTCGTATTGGAAAAAGTCGAGTTGAGGTGGGCATCAAGCTCTTTTAGCTCTGCAATGTAGTTGTTCCTGTTATTAATATAATAATCCTTTCCAGCTGGGTCCACCGCTATCAGGCCGTCGCAGATGTTTTGGACCTGGATTATGGCTCTGCGTGGCGAAAGCCATATGTGGTTGTCCATTGCCATGGAGCCATCAGCGCTCGTAGCATCATCTGTGCCAGCTATGAGACTGACGTTCCTGGAGGTATCGACCACGAGCATTTGCGTGTTGACCCCTATTATATTGTCCATCCAGCTCTCCAGGCCCACACCGTTCTTAAAGTAGATATCGGCGTCTGCAACCTGCCTTATTTGAGATGGAGATGGCTCGAAGGTGTGTGGCTCTGCGCCTGGCGGCACAAGGACCGAGACATTTACTCGCTCACCGCCAACAGCGCTCACAAACTCCCCCAGGGGGGTGATAGTAGTAGCTGCCCTGACCTGTGCTGTATTCTCCGTCTGCGATATACAGCCGCAAAGAGCGATTATTATCAATAACAGGAGAATGAAAATCCTCATGACTCAACCAGCCTCTTGCCTATGTACTTTGATTTAGTTTTGCCGCCCTCTTTCCAGTAACCGTACCAGTAAGGGCCGTGAGGGCATCCCTTACAGTTCTTGCCGCAGGAGACGCGCTCCAGCCGATAGGTAATGGTGCCTGTCTTCTTCTCTTCCAGTACCTCTCTTTGAGGGCGATTGGCTTTCATAGCCTCCTTTCGCTCTGCGATCAGACTCTCCACCAGATCCCTGATCTCGTAGAGAACTGCGAGGTCCTGCTTGGCAATGGCTCTGGAAAGCCTTTGGGGTACCATTGAGGTTTCTTATATATTGGAATTAAATATACCTGTTGGTAAGTTACATAAGAAATAACAGAAAAATCATTCAGTGACAGAAGGAAAAAAATAAAATTCATGGGCTGGATCACCAGCCTCAATAAGACTTGGCTCTGCCGAATCTCTTGTAGATGTCCATCTCGCTTGCAGTTGGCTGGACCTTCTTCATGGCATCGTCGAAGTGCTTCTTCTCGATCCTATAGTTGCAGATCTGGGCCTCCTCCTGGGACTTTCCTGCCAGGACGCACTCCCTGATGGCAAGCATTACCGCCTCGTTCACAATTGCGGAGAGGTCTGCGCCGGAGTACTTGTCCGTCTTCTTGGCGATCTCCTCCAGGTTCACGTCCTCGGCAAGAGGCTTCGTGGAAGCATGGATCTTCAGGATCTGCAGCCTGGCCTTCTCGTCCGGCAGGCCGATCTCGATCAGCCGGTCGAACCTTCCGGGCCGAAGTAAGGCCGGGTCGATGATATCCGGCCTGTTGGTGGCGGCTATTACTATTACGCTGTTCAAGGACTCCAGGCCGTCCAGCTCCGTCAGGATCTGGGAGATGACCCTTTCTGTGACGTGAGAGTCGGAGGTGCTTCCGCCTCTAGAAGGTGCAATGGAGTCGATCTCATCCAGGAAGACCACTGCTGGAGCTGCCTGCCTGGCCTTGCGGAAGGTCTCTCTGACTGCTTTCTCGGACTCGCCCACCCACTTGCTCAGGAACTCTGGGCCCTTGACGCTGATGAAGTTGGCCTGGCTCTCTGTGGCCACAGCCTTGGCAAGAAGGGTCTTTCCCGTTCCCGGCGGACCGTAGAGCAGTATGCCCTTGGGCGGTTCTGCATCCATGTGCTGGAAGAGCTTGGCGTAGGTGAGAGGCCACTCTACGGACTCGATGAGCTGCTGCTTGATGTCTTCCAGGCCGCCGATGTCCTCCCATTTGACGTTGGGCGTCTCCACCATCACCTCGCGCATGGCGGAGGGCTGCATCTCCCGCAGAGCATCCAGGAAGTCATCGTTTGTAACCTCGATCTTGTTCAGGATATCAGCGGGTATGGATTCTACCTCCAGGTCAAGCTCTGGCAGCACGCGCCGCAGAGATCTCATGCCTGCCTCTCGGGCCAGAGCTGCCAGGTCGGCTCCGACGAACCCGTGGGTAACATCGGCCAGCTTCTCCTGGTTCACGTCCTTGGAGAGCGGCATGCCGCGGGTATGGATCTGCAGTACCTCAAACCTTGACTGTCTGTTAGGCACGCCGATCTCAATCTCGCGGTCGAACCTCCCTGGCCTTCTCAGAGCCGGGTCAAGGGCGTCGGGTCTGTTCGTGGCGCCGATTACTACTACCTTGCCGCGTGCCTCCATGCCGTCCATGAGCGCCAGGAGCTGCGCGACCACGCGCCTCTCCACTTCTCCCGTGACCTCCTCTCGCTTGGGAGCGATGGAGTCGATCTCGTCTATGAGGACGATTGAAGGCGCCTGCTCCTCGGCGGTCTTGAAGAGCTGCCGCAGCTTCTCCTCCGACTCGCCGTAGTACTTGGACATGATCTCAGGGCCGCTCAGTGTCTCGAAGTGAGCATTGGTCTCAGAAGCCAGGGCCTTGGCCAGAAGGGTCTTTCCAGTTCCCGGAGGACCGTAGAGGAGGACTCCTTTTGGAGCTTCGACTCCCAGGCGCTCGAAGAGCTCGGGGTGCTTCATGGGGAGCTCGATCATCTCTCTGACCTTCTTGATCTCCGCGGAGAGTCCGCCGATGTCCTCGTAGGTCACCCTCGGCCCGGCCTTCTCTTCCTTGGCGGGCTTCTCAGAGATCCCTATCTTTGTCTTATCTCCGATGACCACTGCCTCTCTGGACGGCGTCACCCGTGTAGCCATGAGCTCTATCTTTCTGCCCATGACGCCGATCTCAATGATGTCCCCCCTGGTGATGACGCGGCCTTCCAGATACCTCTTGAGGTAATCTTCTGCACCGGTGATGCGCATGGGGACGGTAGGCGAGAAGACCACAGTATCAGCGGGGGATGCCTGTATGATCTTTACGGGAACGCGGTCGTCGATGCCGATACCGGCGTTTCTGCGGATGTTTCCGTCCAGGCGCATGGTTCCCGTGCCCATGTCGTCTGGATATCCCGGCCAGAGGAGGGCCGCCGTCCTCTTCTTCCCCTGAATGCTTATGACGTCGCCCGCCTGCCAGCCCTTCTCGCGGAACACTGCGGGATCTACGCGAGCGATGCCCCTTCCGACATCGGAGGGACGCGCCTCTATGACCTTAAGTGTAAGCTCTTCAGCCATTAAAAGCCTCCAACATATTTATTCATTCATCTCTAAAGCTTAAGTATTTTTTTAATCTGTTCCAGTACGTAGCTTCATAACCCGGATCCACTCTGGATCTGCAGTCATATCTGCTGTTCCTTTCCCAATTCTTGATATCTGCCAATTCCTTATACTTGATATTACTAACCTGATGTTAGTGTCGCGGTTACTATTTAAACTTTCCCCCAAAAAATGCGGAATAACGAACTCCCTTATGCTCATAAAGCCGTGGCGAAGTCCACGGCTCTGCAAAAAGGTCGAAGAAGCAAAACCTCTGATGTTTGAAAACTCTAAGGCCCGGCCCAAGGAAGGCCGGGCAGATCCATTTTAGACTCTTTGGTTTTCGTCGATGTAGTTTAGCTCGTTTCCCGGCTCTGTATAGGCCGTCTCATTCACATATATTACGCCTGTTAGGTTTTGAAGCTGTGCATACTGGTAGATTCTGGGGCCGTACTGATATCCAGTTTCATTGAGCCACCAGTTAGGGTATCCTGCTTCAATGGTTCTGTTGTTCTCGAAATCGTTGATAAAACCGTTGCTGTATTTCACAATCAAGAGATCGGCAAGCCCCCACCAGTCGTCCAGAACCGATAGGGCGTTATTGGTGCTGTAATTGGTCAGGAACTTGCTGCACTCTTCTGCTCCCTCTGAGTTAAATATCTGCTTTGCCTGCGTGTCAATTTCAGACTGGTTGGACAGCTCCTCGCCTTCGATCCTGGCTTGCTGCGACTGGATGTCCTTTATCATATCGCTGTAACGCAGCGTCGCCCAGTTGGTCACAAAGTTAAACGCCCACCAGGCGCAGTTCCTGTCAAAGACCGATCTGGTGCCGGAATAGAACTGCTCTGGCACTGACTGAACTCCTGCATATATCGGCATATAGCATGTTTCATAGGGCTGGGCGAATCCAAACCAGCAGACTCCGCCAACGGGATCTGGAAGCCAGCTTCTCCCCTGGGTTACGTAGCTGTAGCTGCAGAATATTGGCGATATCGGACGCGGCCAGGCTCCAGGCTTGATCTCGCCGGGCTCAAAGGCTTGATGTGCATCGAAGGGGCCGTCGTTGCGATAGGGATTGCTGTAAGGCCCTGCAGCCATGCCCCGGGTCAGATCAAAGACAGTCCCCTCATAGTGGTCGCGGAAGATGTGAAGCGTATCGTTAGTGCTCAATTTCTTATCGGGCTTTATGGAGAAAGGATAGTCCTTGGACCAGGTGTCGTTGACGTAGGGACTTAAGTTCTGGGATGGAGCGAGCCGGTTGTAGATGCTCCAGATGCGGGACAGGGAATAGTAGGGATGCGAATACTCGCCAGTGGAAACGGTCTTGAGCCAGTCCAGCGGGCCGTCTTCGGGTTTCCACCATCCTCGAGCCTCTGCGACATCGAAGAGATTCTCGGAGTACATCATGTCAGGATCATCTGGTTTGACGTCTCGAATCCTGAAGATATTTGACGCAACAAACACCTCCCCATCTGGAACCTTCTGGGCAACCCATAGGCCGCTGCGGTTGTCCAGAGTGCCGCCGCACATCTCCATCACCCATGCCTCTTTCGGGTCGGCAAAGAGAAGCGTCTCTCCGGTGCCATAGTACCCATAGGTGTCAATTAAATTGCCTACCACGCGAACGGCATCGCTGGCATTAGTGCATCGCTCCATAGCGACGTTAGAGAGCTCTGCGCTGTAAAAGATGCGATCATTGCTGTCCCAGTTGGGCTGAATCTTTGTATAGTCAGTGCACTCCCCGCTCATGAGCTGATGCTCGTTGATTATTCCATAGGTTGCGGTTAGATAGCCGTAAGTGTGGTTGACCTCGTCGATGTAAGCAGTTTCAGAACTACCCGATGCATTTTTCGTGGGCTCGTCCGACCCTGAGTTGGGATCGAAGTGTACGACACGCTTTGAACCAGGCGGATGATCAGCTGGGGGAACATAGACCAGCAGGAAGTCGTCTTTAGTCACGTTGTGGCCTGTGACGCAGGGACCGAATCCATCATTGGTATGTCCAACATACATTGAGCCGTCCTCACTTGCCCCCGGCGTTACAATGAAAGTTGTGCATTCGTGCAAAGCTGCAATTGCCGGAGCGCATGTCGAAGCAAATATCATGAGTAAGGGAATTATCAGCAGTTTAGTTCTCATGTTAAGACCTCCAAAATCCCATCCATTTCTGCTCAGGACGTTCCCCGCTCTTTCCAGTCCAGTTTTCTCAGAGCGTAAGCGACTTTAGTTTGGACCTCGCGATCATTGCTCTCCATTTGAAGCCGTCTTAGAGGGCCTATTGCTCTGGAATCTCCGAGCCTTCCCAGAACCTGAGCAGCGTTTGCTCTATGGGTAGAATTCTCCACTTTGAGAGCCGAGATCAGGGGAACGACTGCGGACACGCCGATTTGCATTAGAGAAATCTTAGCCTGATCGGCAACTTGCGAATTTTCATCCCCCAAGGCTTGTATCAACGCGTCTTTAGATCGAGTGTGATTATAATTTCCAAGAGCCTTTGCAGCTTTCATCCGAATGCTGCTGTTCCTGTCCTTCAAGCCTTCTATCAACACATTTACAGCCTCAGATTCACTAAGCGTCCTTGCTTCCTCTATGGACTTTAGTCGAACTTCCCAATTGTCGTCCTCGGGAACCAGAGACGATGAACTCTCATCCTTCTGCTGACTTTGGGCTGCAGCAGGAAAGCATAATACTACCATTAAGGTTAATAAAATACAAAAGAGTTTGATACTAATGATATCTCCTCCTTTATTACATATTCTTGCTATGATGAATAAAAATGTTTTGTAGATAATCTTTAATTATGATGATATTGTCAAGAGTATTTCATGCTTCATAGTTTGAAAATATCATAATAGGAGATCAAAGGATGAAGAGCAGATCGGACATCCCCGGAGCTTCGGCCTGGATCACCTTAACGCCTGCCTCCGTTGCCGATCCGAGCCTTTCGGCCGTCTCTTTCATAGATTCTCTCAGCTGCATCATCTCCGGCGGAGCCTCCTGGAAGCCTTCCAGGGCGTTGAAGAATCTGTCAAGGGGGTCGCCCTTTTTGGTTGGAACCAAGAAGATGTGCGTGTGCGGAATCCTCCTGCCCCGGGCGTACATGCAGACGAAGTCGGGTTGGAAGGTCAACATAATCTTATTTGCCACGGCTCTGGCGACGCTAAAGAGGCTCTCTATCTCCTCCTTTGTCAAGTCGTGCCACCAGGGGACGTGCCTCTTGGGAATGACTAAGCAGTGGCCCTCTGCCAGGGGGTTGATGTCCAGAATGGCCAGGCTCAGATCGTCCTCATGAACGCGATGTGCCTCTGCAACGCCCGCGATTATGCGACAGAAAATGCAGCTGCTATTTTCGGACATTTTCTTAAGATCTGCAAATTCATCCACAGCATTCGCCGCCAGACTCGTAGGCCTCACGGAGCTTGTCTGCCACTTCCTCAGAGAGCCTCTGTCCTGCGACGATAAAGAAGACCTCTGCAAACTCGGGGTAAAGGCAGCCCGTGCTCTCACTGCCTTCAAGAACCAGATCTGCCAGGTAGCGCATCTCCTCCACAGACAGTTTTTTCAGCCTTTGCTCGAAGTCCTTTTCATCCCGTGAATAGTGGTTCGCCACGGGCGGAAGGATGTTCCTGTACTCCAGATCTATTCCATGCTTCAGGAGGTCATCCAGCTCCGGCACGAGCTTCATCAGTATCTCCCTGTCTTTCTCGGAAAGCTCTCTGGCCATGCTATTCCTGGGGCGTTTTGAAGATAAATCCTTAACCTACGGATTCGGTTATCCACCGCAGGTAAGCCTCGTCCCCTTGGGCAATTGGAAGCACGATGATCTCAGGGACCTCGTAGCTGTGAAGCTCCTTGATCCTCTTGAAAAGAGGCTCGACCTTCCTTCTCTCCGTCTTTATGATCATCAGCTCCTCCTGGTCCTCGGAGAGCTTTCCTTCCCAGACAAAATAGGACTTGACCTGTGAGACGTTCACGCAGGCCGCCAGCTTTTCCATCACTAGCACTCGGGCGATCTTCTCCGATTCGCCCAGGGACGTTGTGCACAGCACCACTGCGAAATCCGTCATTGCCCAACCCACCTCTCTCCATCTTTCCTGAACTCCTTCTTCCAGATCGGTGCCCTTCTCTTCAGCTCCTCCAGGACGTAGGCGCAGCCCTCGAAGGCCTCCTTTCTGTGCCCGGCAGATACTACTATGAGGGCGATGTTATCGCCGACGTTGAGGGAGCCGGTGCGATGGATGATATCCACGCTGCTGAGATCGAACTTGCTGAATGCCTCGTCCCTGATGCGCTCCAGCTCCGGCAGCGCAGCCTCCTTATAGGCCTCAAGCTCCATTCTCTGAATATCGTCGTCCCTGACGGTTCCAAGGAACGTCACTATAGCGCCTACATCAGGACGCTTCGCTTTTCTCACCACTTCCTCAATGGAGAAATCGTCTTTGGTGATCTCGATCAACTTTTCAGCCTCCTGCCACTGGGGGAAAGATGGCCACCTCGTCTCCGTCCTTCAGCTCTGCCTTCAGATACGTCTCTGGATCCGAAGGGTCGATCCTCTTGCGGTTTATCATCAGCAGCACGTAGTCCTTAAGATCCCCTGAGTCGTCATAGGCCGCCTCCTCGAGCTTTGGGCTGTATGAGGCCAGCGCCTCCAGAAGATCCCTTACGGTCGAGCCCTCTTTCAGCTCCATTTCGATCTCTTTGCCCAGGATCTCCCTGAAGCTGGCAAAAGCTCTGACCTTTATTTTCATGGTCCAACCTCTTGCCATCTCTTAAAGGCAGCTACTTTTTCCATAGATCCTGAAAGCTGGAAGGAGCGACTTCTGCCTTCTCTTTCTGCACGCCCTGCACGCCCTTCTTCAGCGATGCCTTTAGCTTCTCTTTCTCGCGCTCTCTGAGGCGATTGATCTCCTCCTCAGACTCAAGGGCCATGACGAAGGTGCCGTGGCAGGGCTTGACATAGGTAAAGAGCAGCTCCTTTTCCTTGACTCCCATCGCGACGGGCGGAACGCCGATGATGTAGTAATCCTTGAAGATCTTGTAGCCCGGATCGACGTAGTAGACCTCATCGGAGTTCTTCTCGATGTACTCCCTGGCCTCCCGAAAGGATGTCCTCTCTAAGAGGAGCTTGTACTTCATCTGCTCGATGCAGCTCATGGAATCACCTTATCGATCTTGTTCTTCAGAGGCGTGGGGTTATGCGTCGCCTTGGCTACGATCTTCTCCGCCGGATACTCAATGGTCTCCGCCAGAGCCTCGGCATTCTTGCCGAAGACCACGGCATAGACTTTTGCCTTTGATATGGCGCTCATGGTGGCACCGTAGGCCATGCCTGCATCGCTGTGCATGAAGACGAAGCAGAGGTCGAAGTCATATCTCTTCTCAGCCAGGTCGGCGATGCACTGGTCCAGGTCGACGGTATCCTTGATGTAATGCCTCTCTGGGTCGGAGACCTTCATTAGCTTCAGGGCGGCATCAGTCCCGGCTATGGTCACGTGGAAACCTGCTTTCTGCAGCTTGTTTGAGAGGTAGAGGACGATGCTCGTCTGCACTGGAACCTCCGGGCATCCCATCACGAGCAGCGCCTTGCCATTGCCGTTGGTCATGTATTTCATCCCTTTTGCGTATAGATACTCGATATGATTATTATTAGTTCTACTTTTGCTGCAGTCCTCACACCGGGGGTTTGAGCCTAGGGCGGGAGTACCTTTGCTTTTCAGCATCTTTGAGCATTCAGGTCAATAATAGCAATAACTGATTTATAGCAGCTATCTATAGCCGAGCTTTTATTCGATGTGATGCATCCCTAGCTTTTTTCCGATCAGAGGCATGCCAGGATGAAGAGATGAGAAAAGATTCTCTGGTCACCGGAATAGGGCTGAACTCCTGCGGTGACGTGGAGATGGCCCTGGCCAGATTGTGATTGACGGCCTGCACTGCGCCGTCCTGCCCGGAACATTTGTGGAAATGCTTCTTTGCCGAAAATTCAGGGCGCCTCATCTCTTCCACGAAATCGAGGATAGCTATAACTATTTTGAAAGTTGAAATAAGATATAGGTGGTATTATGAAGGTCGTTGACCCGGCATGCAATATGGTGATCGAGGATACCCTGGGCAGCTTATAAATCAGAGTACAAGGGCAAAACATACTACTTCTGCTGCGAATCCTGCAAGAAGAGGTTTGACGAAAACCCGGAGAAGTACATCAGTTAAATCTTTCGCAAAAGAACTGCTTCCTGCAGAAGATCTGAAAATTTTTCTAAATCTTGAGGGAAACTGAAGATGGCGATAGAAGGCTCGCCCGAGAATGGCGAGGGGCATGAAATGCATGTGGCGAAGGAGAGCCACGGCGGCGAAGAGTACGAGGAGCGCAAGGAGCACAAGGCACATGACATGGGCAAGCAGCCGGAAAAGGCTCAGAAGATGCGCCACGGAAGGCATGAAGGCCATGTCACTGAGGACTTCAAGAGAAGATTCATAATATCACTGATACTGACCATCCCCATACTTGTCCTTTCGCCTTTCATCCAGGGCCTTTTCGGATTTGAACTGGAGTTCCCAGGCTCGATCTATGTCCTGTTCCTGCTCTCCACGCTCGTCTATTTCTATGGCGGCTATCCTTTCCTAAAGGGCTTTTTCCGCGAGGTCAGGGATAACGATATCGGCATGATGACACTGATCGCCGTTGCCATCAGCGCCGCCTACTTCTACAGCTCGGCCGTGGCCTTCGGCCTGCAAGGGAGGTCTTCTTCTGGGAGCTGGCAACGCTGATAGACATCATGCTGCTCGGCCACTGGATCGAGATGCGATCCGTCCTGGGTGCATCGAGGGCCCTGGAGGAGCTGGTCAAGATCATGCCCTCCGAGGCCCATCTCCTAAAGGACGGGCAGACGGTGGATGTCAAGGTCGAGTCCCTCAAGCCCGGAGACAGGGTTCTGGTCAAGCCGGGCGAGAAGATGCCCGTGGACGGGTCTGTGATCGAGGGAGAGACCAGCGTCAACGAGTCGATGCTCACGGGAGAGTCAAAGCCGGTGACCAAAAAGGTCCGGGGACAACGTGATTGGCGGCTCCATCAACGGCGAGGGCTCGATAGTCGTGGAGGTGAGAAAGATCGGCTCCGAGACTTACCTTGCCAGGTCATAGAGCTGGTGAGGCAGGCCCAGGAGAGCAAATCAAAGACCCAGGATCTGGCCGACAGCGCAGCTCGAATGCTCACCATCATCTCGCTTAGCGTCGGAGCCATCACCCTTGTTGCCTGGCTCTACCTTGGCGAGGACTCGGCCTTCGCCGTGGAGAGGGCAGTGACTGTCATGGTCATCTCCTGCCCCCACGCTCTGGGCCTGGCGGTTCCTCTGGTCGTGGCCGTCTCGACCTCGCTGGCTGCAAAGTCCGGCCTGCTGATCCGAGACCGGCAGGCATTTGAGAGGGCCAGGGATCTTCAGGCGGTGGTCTTTGACAAGACGGGAACGCTGACGGAGGGCCGTTCGGCGTGACTGACATCGTACCTCTGGCAGAGATGGACGAGACTGAGATACTGGGACTGACCGCCTCCCTGGAGGCAAGCTCAGAGCATCCTATTGCCGCGGGAATAGTAAACAGCTCGAAGGAGCGGGGCATCGAGCCTGTCCACGTTCACGATTTCAGGGCCCTTCCTGGAAAGGGCGTGGAAGGTCTGGTCCAGGGAAAAAGGCTGCGAGTCGTGAGCCCTGGATATTTGCGGGAAAGCAAGATCGAACTTAAGGATGAAAGGATAGAGACGGCTGGCAGCAGCAGGGGAAGACCGTCGTCTTCCTGCTCGAAGAGAACAGGCCCATCGGGGCCATAGCCCTGGCAGACATCATAAGAAAGGAATCCAGGGAGGCCATCGAGAAGCTGAAGTCGATGAACATCAAGTGCATGATGCTCACCGGAGACAACAGATTCGTGGCCAGCTGGGTGGCCGAGGAGCTGGGCCTGGACGACTTCTTTGCCGAGGTTCTGCCCCATGAAAAGGCTGAGTCCATAAAGAAGGTCCAGAAGGACTACGTCGTGGCAATGGTGGGAGATGGGGTCAACGATGCTCCCGCGCTGGTGCAGGCGGACGTCGGGATAGCCATCGGCGCTGGCACAGATGTGGCCGTCGAGTCGGCGGACATAGTGCTCGTCAGGAACGATCCAAGAGATGTGGCCTACATAATCGGCCTGTCCAGGAAGACCTACTCGAAGATGTTCCAGAATCTAGCTCTGGGCCACGGGCTACAACGCCTTTGCCATTCCCCTGGCAGCCGGAGTCCTGTACGGCTACGGAATACTGCTCAGCCCTGCACTCGGTGCCATCCTCATGAGCGCCAGCACTGTGATCGTGGCCATTAATGCGAGATTGCTCAAAATGTAAAAGCAAACTGAATCAGTCCAAAGATCTATAAACACTGAAGGCCAGTTATAATCTTACGTCAACTACCACCCCGTGAACGGGGTGGCTTGTGTCTGAGCAAAAAATCTCGACACAATAGGCAGGTTGGCTGCTACCCTTGCTTCTGATATTCAGAGCGGCAACGTTGTCTGCTGGACCAGAGAAGCTACAGCAACTACAACAAAATTCGTCCCTTGTGGGACGGTTGGACCGCGATATATGATGGCAGATAGGGCATTCCTGAGATGTATAGGCGGGGTCAATGTAGACCAAGGGAACGCCAGCTATGGCAGCCTTGTAGGCCACAAACTCTCTGAGTTGTGCAAAGCTCCAAGAATGGTGATCACGTCTCTGAGACGCTCTAACCGTTGTCCTGTTCCTGATTCCCTCAAGATCTTCAAGAGCTATCAGGGAACGAGTGCCTTTAGCCTTCGTGATCAACGTCTTAGAGATTCTGTGATTGGTATCTTTGGCAAACCTCTTCATCCTGCCAGACAGCTTCTTGAGATGCCTCTTAGCGCTCTTTGTGCCACAGTGCTGGAGTCTTGCTTTCAGGGAATCAGACCTCTTTCGGGTCTCCTGGATTTGCCGACTAGAATGTATTTCTCCATCGCTGTCTACAGCAAGGTTCTTAATTCCAAGATCAACCCCGATAACATCAACAGGGTCATAAGGGGAAGCAACAGGTGCTTCTACAACAACGCAAAGATAGAAGACGTTCTTAACCAGGATGAGATCTGCTTGGCCTCTGATCCTGTCCATCCTGGCTCTCTGATACTCTCCGATTCTGACAGGTATAGTTTGCCTGCCATTAAGGGTAACCAGAGAGACCTTCTCAAGCCCCTTCCAAGAGAGAACCTTTTGGTCGTAGACAATCGCTCCATCAAGCCGAAATTCTGGCTTAATGGACTTGTCTCTCTTGTAGGCTTCGCAGACTTTACGAATCGCCAAGATGGTAAGTTGAGAGGAGAGACCAAACTCCTCTCTGATAGGGTAATAGACGGTCTTCTGAACTTCAACCTTGTTGGCACTATGCATTGCAAAAACAGTCTCTGCTATGTGGTTACAAGCCTCGTTAAACCTCTTCATTGTTTCACAGAGCATCTTATGCTGCTCTGGAGAGGGATCGAGTCTCACCATCAAGGTCTGAAGCACACTATTGATGATAGTCGTCAATGGGTATATAGTTATCGTACGCGGCTCCTCCCCAACCTAAAGGATGGGGACTCCGCCGCTGACTTAGGAGTTGAAAAATTCAGGATATACCGATCTGGAGAGAATAAAATGACCCAATCTAGAACAATCACGTCAGCCTTGCTGCTGGCATTCCTGGGACTAGTAGTAATCACACTGGTAGAGCCCGTTGCAGGACAGATGATGGGCCAAGGAGGCATGATGGCCCAAGGGGGCATGATGGGCAGGATGGTTCAGTGCGAGGGCGGAGATTGTGAGGGCGTAATGGCCGCCTGTCCAGCTAACAGGACATGCGTGATGATGCAACCAATGACTGGCGCATGCCCGGAAGGCAGGACTTGCTATGTGGTTGAGCAGCTCCAGAACGCCAGCGATGCCCAGGCCAGATTGGACTGTGCCCGCATCTGGCTGGAGAAAGCCATGAACCTGCACGACCTGCACCTCAGGGACCCCACCACGACGACCGATGAGTCCCAGATAGAGCTTATGGACCAGATCACCAGGGCCTACGAGTGCGTAACTGGGGAGAATATGACAAGTGAGATGATGAATACAACAGCGGACCAAGCGTCAGCATGAGATGAACAAGGTCATCAAGCCCGATAAAAACGACCTGTAATTGCAGCTGGTGAGGGTCCGATCCCCCTCATCCTTTTGCCTCAAGTGCCGAACATTATTAATCAAATTATTTAATAATTTATGATCCAGATAGACCCCATCTGTGGAATGCCCATAGACACCGAAAAGGCGCAGTTCAAAGCGGAGATCAGGGGCGGAGCGTATTACTTCTGCAGCGAGGAGCACAAGCGCAGCTTTCTGGAGGGCCCAAGAATCGCCTACTTCTCCATGGAAGTAGGCCTGAAGAACGAGATGCCCACCTACAGCGGCGGCCTAGGCGTGCTGGCAGGAGACACAATAAGGTCCAGCGCAGACCTGAGAATTCCTCTGGTTGCGATCACTCTACTCAGTAGGAAGGGATACCTAAGGCAGAAGATAACAGATTGGGGCGATCAGCTAGAGTATCCGGAAGATTGGGAGCCATCGAGGTTTCTGCGGCCGCTGCCAGAGGCGGTGAACGTCAGGATCGAAGGCCGTGAGGTGAAGATCGGATCCTGGATCTACGACCACCAGAGCCCAAATGGCGGGCTGGTTCCAGTCGTGTTCCTGGATACGGATTTGCCGGAAAACTCCCGAGAGGACAGGGAGATCACCAGCTTCCTCTACGGAGGCGACGACAGGTACAGGCTGAAGCAGGAGATGGTCCTTGGCATCGGCGGTGTACGGATGCTAGAAGCCCTGAACTTCAATGTCCGCAAGTACCACATGAACGAGGGCCATTCGAGCCTCCTCACCCTGGAGCTTTTGAGGAGAAACGGCATGAATGCTGTCAGAACCAGGGATTTATGCGTCTTCACCACCCATACACCGGTAGCAGCAGCCTTTGATAAGTTCTCTTACGAGGACGTGCGCAGACTGCTGGAAGGAGAGTTTCCCCTGGATGCGATCAAAAGGTACGCAGGAGAGGACAATCTAAACGCCACGCGCCTGGCCTTGAACTTGAGCAGATACGTGAACGGCGTGACCAATGCGCATATGAAATACTCCAGGAAGCTCTTTCCGGGGTATCACCTTCGGGGGATAACCAATGGAGTTCACCCCTTCAGGTGGACATGTGAGTTTTTCAGAGAGCTATTCGACATGCATGTTCCAGGCTGGGCGAACGAGCCTGAGCTTCTGGTGAGGGTGGATGAGGTCTCTCACGAGGAGATCTGGAGTGCCCATCTGAAGGCCAAGAAAGCGTTGATAGACCATATCGCCGAGAAGACCGGCACCGTCATGGATACCAGTGTCTTAACTCTGGGGTTTGCTCGCAGGGCTACGGCTTACAAGCGTGCTACGCTGATATTCTCCGACCCAAAGAGGCTAAAAGAGATTAACTATACAGGAAGGCTGCAGCTCGTCTTCGCGGGCAAGGCGCATCCCAGGGACGATGCAGGAAAGCGCGTCATTAAAGAGATCTACAGCTACATGGCCGGGCTGAGAGGAGAGATCGAGGCGGTTTACCTGGATAACTATGACATGGAGCAGGCGGCAAAGATGGTCTCAGGCGTGGACGTGTGGCTGAACACGCCCCTGCCTCCAATGGAGGCCTCGGGAACCAGCGGGATGAAGGCCGCTTGCAACGGAGTTATCAACTTCAGCGTCCTGGACGGCTGGTGGATAGAGGGCTGCATAGAGGGCGTCAACGGCTGGGCCATCGGCCCCCATCCCGCGGCGTCCGTGGGAGAAGGTGAGAGAAGAGACCGCGAGATCAAAGATCTCTACAACAAGCTGGAATATCTGGTCGTTCCTAAATTCTATCACGACAGAGACGGCTGGAGGGAGATGATGAGAAGCTCCATCGCCAAGACCGCCTATTACTTCCACAGCCATAGAATGATGAGGAGGTATGCCACCGAGGCGTATCTATAAAATTAGAGATCTCGATTTGGGCCAAATCCTTTTCGTCATATGGGCCTCACCATTATTCCACGCAACAGCTCATCTTACTGATATCTCTTCTGAAGGACTGAGCCGCGATTTTTGTCGCCTCGGATAGGGTTGGAAAGACATGCAAGGTATCTATCACATCGTCGACCTTCATTCTGTTTCGAACAATCATCACTCCTTCATGTATGAGATCAGCCGCTCCTGAAGCAAGAATATGAACTCCGATTATTCTCCTGAGTATTGCTGTTAATAACCATTCTTATTGCGCCTCTGGGATCTCTGATCGCTTCTGCTTTCGGGACCAACTCCATGGGAACGGTATTGCACCTGCAAGTGATTCCTCTTTCGATAGCTTGCTCCTCGGTCAACCCCACGCCAGCAAGCTGAGGATCGGTGAAACGGCATGGGGAACGACTCTGTAATCTATCTTCGTTTTCCCGCCCAAGAGGGCATTGTGGGCTGCGATCATCCCTTCTCTTGCGGCCACTGTCTCCAGCATCGGCTCTCCGGTTACATCGCCTGCAGCCCAGACGTTCGCTGCGGCCTGCATCTCGTCATCTACAATTACTTCGCTGTTCTTCCCCAGAGAGACGCCACAACTTTCTAGGCCCAAGCTGGACGTATTCGGTCTCCGCCCTGTCGCTATCAGCAGCTGTTCTCCTTTTACTGTCTTAATCTTGCCGCCGATAGCAGCATTGACTATTTTCTTTTCGCCGCTCTCTTCAACACTTTCAATTTTAGCTCCTGTATAGATCTCTATTCCCTCTTCCTGAAAATAGCTCTGCAAGAGCTTGGCTAATTCAGGCTCCTCCCTGGGGACTATTCTATCTCTTCTCTGAAGAAGACAAACCTTGGTTCCAAATCTTGAATACATCTGGGCAAACTCGATTCCAAGCGCTCCCCCGCCCAGAATGACCATTGACTCGGGCAGCTTCTTTAACGCAAGTGCCTCGATGTTTGTGAGATAATCGATTTCATCGATTCCCCGAATAGGAGGCAAAATTGCCGAAGAGCCTGTAGCTATAACGAATTTAGGGGATCCGTAAATCTCCCCATCCACCTGAACCTCCGATTGTGAGATGAATCTTGCCCGGCCTTCAACAAGTTCGATGTGAGACAGTCCCGCCAAGACCTTTAAATATCTCTCATTTCTTAATTTCTCAATTATTTTATCCTTCTCTTCGATAACTGATCTTGAAATCAAAGGATGCAGAGGTATTAAGGTAATCGGAATTACTATTGCTCTTATGTATGATTTCTGCGACATGAAGCAGGTGTTTAGTGGGCAGACACCCGACGTTCACGCAGGTTCCGCCGATCCCGACAGACTTGTCGTTCACCATCAGCGTCTTCGCTTTAAGCTCATCAGCCTTCTGGGCGGCTGCAAATCCGCTGAACCGCCTCCAAGGATGATCAGATCAAAATTTTTCATATCCAAATTTCGGATTCAATTCTAATTATGTTTTGGTATCAAACGGAGAAAGGAGCGAAGTGCCAAGACCGCCTATTACTTCCACAGCCATAGAATGATGAGAAGGTACGCCACTGAGGCATATCTTTGAAGCCGAAGGTTTCGGTCGTGGCTAAGTTTCATTTTTGTCGGTCGAGATGACAAGCTTTGGCATCATCCGCCCTGTCCTCCTCATGTACTTCCTGTATTCGTCTCCGAACTGCTCTATCATCATCTCCTCTTCATCGGATACTCGGACCAAGTACATGCTGATCACCGGCAGCATGTAAGATAGGGCGACCAGCCAGTTGGCAGAGAGGAGCGATACTCCCGTGCCTATTAGAAATATAGCCGCGTACATGGGATGCCTGATGAAACGGTAAGGCCCTTTTGTCACCAGGGTATGTCCTTTCCGGATCTCCAGGAGGGGCGACCAGTTCCTGCCTAAAGCTCTATGAGACCAGATAAAGAGGAGATCGCCCGCAAAGATAAACCCTGCACCCAGCCAGCGAAGCCATGCAGGAAAAGGAAGGCGAAGGGAGTCTATCCGGGAGGTAAGAACGTAAAAGAAGGTGGGAATGAGCCCGAGGCCGACCAGATATATAAAGAATTTCTCTCTTTGCTCGTGTTTTACCACTGCCCTTTCGAACTCTCTGCGGCCTTTCTGGTAGTACAGCCTAACGACTGCATCCACCAAAAGCAAGGCCGCCAGGACGCTCTTAAACTGAGCTTCGTACACAAAATGAAATCTGTCACAAAACTACTTAAATTATTTGAGCGCGTATCTATGGTGTAGTTATGATCGAGCTGACAGAGGAAGAGACAAGGAAATGGATGGCAATGCATCCTCCTGAAGTCATGCGCCGGAGCTCGACCCTTGTGCACAGGCTGATAGGTTTGATCAGCGGCACAGCTGCGATATTTGCCTTGTCGGAGGAGCTAGGAGTCTTCGCGAGAGCATCTCGCTATTTGTGGCCAGCGCTCCTATCCTTTTCCGGGGCATTTCTGACCTTGTTCCTCCTTTTACACCATGGAATAATGGGCATAAGGCTGACCGCCAAAACCATATTGATCGATCCTCAGCAGAGGCAGCACCTTCTGATGGGGTTGATGTTATCCCTGTCAGGACTGGTAGAACTTCTGCGGGCCAGAGGATTGCTTTCCAGGAGGCTGTGGGGGTTGGTTCTTCCTGGTGTCTTGATGACGCTTGGAGGCATGTTCTTGATGCACCCTCAGCATGGGACAGAAAAGGCCATCAGGGAGTCGGTCAGGTATCACAGCATCCTCGGAGCTATGCTGATGTTCACAGGACTGTTCAGAGGCCTTAAGATCGTCTCTTCCATGCCCGGCTACCTCTGGGCGGGAATGCTCCTGATCGTTGCCGTCTTCCTGATGAAATACCGGGAGCCTGAGGGGGCATATGAGGAAGAGCATGCGGCTCATCATCGAGGGCGTTAAAAAAAGAACCGTCTGTACGCATTTAACAGATAATTAAGCAAGAATTTAACCAATTAGATTGGTGATGGTGAATATGCCTTACCCTGCGACTGAATGGTGGAACGGCTACATGATGAACTGGTTTCCCTTTATGGGATTCCTGATGATGCTCTTCTGGCTGATTGTGCTGATAGCGATAGCCTATCTGGTCTACAGGCTGGTTGCGGGAGGCGAGGGAGCAATCAAGCCCAGGAAGACGGCTGTGGAGACCCTGAACGAGCGGTATGCCAGGGGAGAGATATCCAGGGAGGACTACCTGCGCATGAAAGAGGACATTGAAAAATAGGTATCCCTTCCAGAACATGAAGTTCGACCTCATAGTAGTAGGCGCAGGGCCCGCGGGGTCCATGGCTGCCATGACGGCTGTCCGGGCGGGCCTGAAGGTAGCGCTTTGAGGCAGCCCGTGCGGGCGTCGATGTCTTCGTCAAAACTAGAGCGCTAGGATTGCTAAAGGGGCATCGACGAGGATTATTGTGAGTTTTATTCATCTAGAACGTCTATTTCTAAAAAGAGAGTTGTTTAATAAGTTTTCGCAATGCTCAGAGATGGAAATGAAAGCGCAAATATCAAATAATAACAAGTGTTAATTTATAGCTAACATAAAAGGAGACTCTTAATGAAACTAGATGTAAAAGCATTTGCTTTAGCAAGTGGTATAGTATCGGGCACAGTCAGTTTATTGTTGGCCCTTTTTAGTGTATTTACTGGACAAGGTCGACTGTTCTTCGAGATACTTGCACCCTTCCATCCTGGTGGATATACTCCCACTGTTTTAGGATCTGTGATTGGTGCTATATGGATGGTCATCTACGGCTTAATTATTGGCGCTCTGCTTGCCTATGTATACAACTACTTTGCAAAGAAATAAACTCAGCTATAAATTTGGCATGATGGCAGGTTAGAATGGCTCATCTCTGTCGAACTTTTGTAGTAATATGATCCAAAATACTTTGCGGGGTTGGACAATTGAAACGGGCTGTAGTCAAGGTTGATTGGCTTCTTCATCCAGGAGATGCATATGCGGTGGAAAAGCATCTCCGTATGCACCTGGGCATCAGACGTGCCGAGGTCAGCCCTGTGAGCGGCGTGGCCATCGTAGAGTACGATGAAAGTCTCATCACCGTAGAAGGAATTCAGCATATAGTGACTGAATGCGGCTATCACTGCCGGGTCTTCAGGCCGCTGGATATTGGAGGAGCGCATGGAACCTGATCATGGAAAGGGCGCTCACAAAGAACACCTCGCTCCAGGAAAGAAAGCATCTCAAGCCATGCCCGAAGGGCACGAGGGGATGCATGGCGATATCGAGGCCATGGCCGAGGACATGTACCGCAGGCTGCTGGTCTCAATCCCCCTGACGCTGCTCATCCTGCCTTATTCAGCGCTTGTGCAGGAGCTGACCGGAATAGAGCTGCCCGTTCCCTTTGGGCTCGATCCCAACGTCTTCATGTTCCTCCTTGCCACGCCCGTCGTCTTCTATGGCGGTTGGATGCATCCTGGCCACCATCGCGTTCTATCTGTTCACAGAACACAGTGCGCATCTTCTGGCCTATTCGAGCTATATAATCTTCATCATCTACGTCCTGCTGCACCTATTCATGCACAGAGGCCATGGAGGACATGGCAGGCATGGCAGAAGAAACCACGAGCACAAGGAGACTGAACAAAGAGAGGTTGAACGGCGCGCCGAAGAAGCTGAGGCGGGCAAGGGCTCAGGCCAGCATGAGCATGGCCAAGAGGATAAACTATGATAGTAATAATATTTTAATTTTTACAGCAATGTAGAAAAACTAAATAAGAAAGCAAGTCTTATCTAGAGTTAAAGGCCGATGATGTTATGGTAGTCGTTGATCCTGTCTGCAAGATGAAGCTAGACGAGAGGGCCGTGAAGTTCAAAAGTGAGTACAAGGGCAGGATATACTACTTCTGCGGCCTTTCAGACAAGAGGAAGTTCGAAGAGAATCCAGAGAAGTATTTAGAGTCCCAGGCATAAGAGATAATCCTTACAATGAAAAGGATGATATGAAGATCATAGACCCAGTTTGCGAGATGGAATGCGACGATAAATCGGCCGTTTTTAAATCGGAATACGAAGGCAAAACCTATTGTTTCTGCAGCCTTTCTTGCAAGAAGAAATTCGAGGCGAACCCCAAGAAGTACCTGGAGTTCTGGGGCGGCTCATGAAGATAGTAGTAGCAGATCCAATATTCTTGCCGGAAGAATACAGAAAGAGGCTCGAAGCCCTGGGCCGGCTCGAAATCTACGACGGCGTGCCCGCCTCGCTTGATGAGTTCATTGAGAGGATAAAGGATGCAGAGATTGCAGTGGTAGGAAGGTATGAAGTTAATGCCAAAGCTCTGCGCTCTGCACCCAAGCTGAAGATGATCTCCCTGTGGCAGACAGGCTACGACAACGTGGATCTGGACGCAGCGACCGAGCGCGGAATGATCGTGTCGAATGTTCCCAACTACGCCTTCGACTCAGTTGCGGAGTTCGTCTTTGCCTTATCCCTGGACTTGCTCAGGAGGGTTCACGTCGCAGACATGAACCTGCGCAAGGGCAGGTTTGAATGGAAGTGCTATGTCGGCAACCAGCTCATGAGCAAGACCATAGGCGTTCTGGGAACGGGCGACATAGGAAAGAGGGTAATACAGATCGCTCATGGGTTCAATATGAACGTATTATCCACCACCGCCCACCCAAGCCCTGAGAAGGAAAAGGCTCTGGGGTTGAAGTTCGTCGATCTGGACACGCTGCTTTCGGAGAGCGATATTGTGACCCTGCATATACCGCTCACGCCCGAGACAGAACACATGATAGGCGCATCTCAGCTGGCCAAGATGAAGCCCACTGCCATATTGATTAACACCGCCCGCGGTAAGATAGTGGATGAAGCAGCCCTCATAGAAGCCCTTCAAGAGAAGAGGATCGCTGGAGCCGGGCTGGATGTCTTTGAGAAGGAGCCGCTGCCCATGGACAGCCCACTTCTGGAAATGCATAACGTTGTGCTCACCCCGCACATAGCCTTCCTGTCTGAGGAGTCTCTAGACGAGTGCACGTACGTTACAGTGGAGAACGTGGAGGCATTTGTGAACGGCAAGCCCCAAAATATCGTTAACCCTTCTGTATTGGCTCAATTGATGAGGCGTTGATAATAAATGGTTAAACAATTTAGATTCTTAGCCCTCAACACAGCAATGCTCGTTTTTTTGGTAGCACAGGCAGTAAGCGGAATTAGGTTATGGTTCGTTGAACTCCTCGGTTGGGAGGACTCCGAGTTCTGGATGAACCTACATCTGATTACAGGTTTCAGCCTCATTGTCCTCATAGCGATTCACATCTATATGAATCGAAGATGGATTAAGGCACAGATCTCCTGATCAAGGCAAGTGTAGAGAAAAATAAGGTGCTATAAATGATTCTCAAAGCTATGCTGCTGGATTTTGAGATGGGTGGGAAGGCAGTAGCTGTAATGAATTCGCAAGATGCTGAGCGATTGGGAGTTCTAGGCCTCGCTAGAATCATGATCAGGGTTGGTAAGATGGAGCAGATCGCGATTGTTCACACCTCTCCCGACCTCATTCATCCGGGATATATAGGAGTCGGCAAAAAAGTTTGGACTAGTCTTGGGCTGATGGAAGGCCTCGATGTCGAAGTTGATATAGCTCCATTTCCCGCTTCGGTCTTTTTCATAAGGAACAAGTTAAGCGGAAGAAAACTGGTATATGATGAGATATTGGAGATAGTAGAGGATACGGTCGCTGAACGGCTGAGCGATGTGGAGATCGCCGCCTTCGTGACCGCCTTGCACAACACCGGCCTCGATTTGGACGAGGCCACAAACCTTTCCCTAGCCATGATCAAGACCGGCAGCACAATGAAGCTGGACAGGCAGCCGGTAGTCGATAAACACTCCATAGGGGGAGTCCCCGGAGACAAGACGACGCTACTGGTGGTTCCGATTATTGCTGCCTGCGGGCTGGCGATACCTAAATCCTCTTCAAGGGCAATCACTTCTGCGGCTGGAACAGCTGACCGGGCACAAGTACTGATGCCTGTAAGTCTGGACGTTGGAGAGATGCAAGAGGTGGTAGAGAGAACCAACGGCTGCATAGTCTGGGGAGGCTTTATTCATTTGTCACCTGCCGATGACATCTTTGTCAAGATCGAGTATCCTCTATCCATTGATCCTTTGCTGCTGCCATCCATCATGAGCAAGAAAAAAGCCGTGGGCGCAAATATCTTGGTGATCGACATTCCTTGCGGCAGGGGCGCTAAAGTGGAAACGATAGGAGAAGCCGATCTATTGGCTAAAGATTTCATCGAGGTTGGTAGGCGCCTCAAAATACAAGTACGATGTGCTGTCACATACGGCGAGCAACCTATAGGCTATGCCATAGGCCCGTCTTTAGAGGCAAAGGAAGCCCTGGAAGCTCTAATGAGACACGGAAATTCTTCTGACCTAGTTGAGAAGGCAACTTCTATTGCTGGAATGATCCTGGAAATGGCTGGAAAAAGTGATGGGAAGAGACTTGCCACAGAGGCCCTCAGATCCGGAAAAGCTGAGAGTAAAATGAGAGAGATAATTGCAGCGCAAGGAGGAAACCCAGAGATAAATCCGGATGACATCGCTATTGGTGATAAGCATTTCACAGTTCAATCCGGTAGATCTGGGAATGTGCTATGGATTAATAATGCATCAGTGGCCAATCTGGCGAGGTTTTTGGGATGCCCAAAAGACCGATCCGCTGGAATCCTCCTTCATAAGAAGCTTGGTGATATCGTAAATAAAGGCGAACCACTATTCACCATCTATGCACAGAGAAGCACCAATCTTCAACGCGCCCTGGACAAGTTAGAGGAGTTCGAGATAATGGGCATTGGCGATAGGATGGAGATGTTGATTCATGAGGTCAAGGAAAGGCCAGTCACCGAGAGAACCATCACGTTGGATAGATAAAAATAGACCTGACCGGAGCCCTCTCCGACCCCAGCCACTTCCAAGATTCCTTATGCTTGCTGAGTGCTGTTTGCAGCACTCGAGCCAGCTATCTCTATCTCCAGGACATCCCTGAAGGTCTTGGATGCGCCTGATGCAGATGCAACTATGGTTACCCTGTAAATTCCAGAGGCAACGTCGGCCTTCCAGGTCCCAGCGTACTCATCTCCCGAGACCTGCTGCATGCTCACTCTGGCAACCTCTTCGCCCTTAGAGTCCTCAATAACTGCCTCGCTCTTGAAGGCCTCAGCCGCAGCCTTACCGATGGAGCCCAGCTTTGCACCTCCCTCTTTGGTGCCGGAGAGGCTGCCCCCAGTGTAAATGGTGATGGGCTCGCAGGTCACGCACCCTTTGACTGTCAGGATGGTTTCGTTAGAGGCGGGCTCTTCGACCGTCCGGTTTAGTTCTCCTTCTCCAAAGACTGCAACTATCCTGACAGGAGTCCCGGAGACTGCGGGGTTTGGCTCGGCACGTATTTCTTTAAGTCCCAGGTTAAGCGTGGGCTGGCTCTCCAGCCAGTCCTTCCAGGAGTAGAGCCTGCCATCATAGCCCGTGAGCGTGAGCGCGAACCAGACGAGAGATGCCTTGACGCCAGTATTGCTGTATACTACTACTGGCTTATCCCTGCTAAGTTTCGAGAACAGCTCCATCAGGGCCGCTTCATCTTTAATCGTATCATTGATAAGCACCTGGTCGTAAGGAATGTTAATGGCGCCCGTTACAGAACCCGCACTGTATTCCTGGGCAGTTCTGGCGTCCACTATCTGGGCGTCTCCGTTTTTCACGAAGTCGTAGGTGGAGAGCAGGTTGGCCTTGAGCTTGGGGATGTAGATCGCTCTGGGTCTCGTCTGGGGTGTGTCCGCTGTTGGCTTACTGGCGTTGGCCCAGTCCTCAACTGTTCCATCCAGCATCCTGACATTCTCATGTCCCAGATACCTAAAAATCCAGTAAACGTAAGTTGAAGCCGATGGCCCTCCGCCACAGGGTAAGCACTCGCCGTAAATTACCACCGAGTCGTCCTGGGATATCCCTTTGCCTCCCAAGAGTCCCACGATCTCAGAGACGGGCTTCATGACCCCGCCCGCTTCCACGAACTCCGAGTAAGGGATGCTGACAGCTCCTTCGATATATTTCGTGGCATCGGGACTCACATCTATCATGATATCTGAGCCGGTAATGCTTGAGGGAGAGGCGAGCATCTCGGCTGAACTCCCAACATCTGCCCCTTGTGCGCCGACCATTAGCACGGTTAAAAGAAAAGGTGATGCCAAGATGCAGCTCAAGGCCAGATTAAGTTTGACGTTTTTCATGGTTTCTTCCGTTGAATGGTGGTTGAACTATTTGCTTCGCAATTATCAGCAATCGTCGTAGTAACACTTGTTATTGGATCGGTATATAAGGCTTGTTGGAAAAAAATTGAGATGCATGTTCAACAAAAAGATATCAATTAATCGATTGCAGAGCAAGCAAATCTACCCGCTCAAATGACGCGGAATTCCGGCGAAGGTCCACCCGTTTCTGAGGCTGCTCGCTTAACCGCATCCTGCCAACCTTTCATGAACTCCTCCCAGTCCTGGTAATTATCCTTGAGAACTGTACATATGTCTTTCACCATATCGAAAGGTATTCCCACCACCACACTATCATCATCTAGGCCGGAGTACCATGTGGACCCATCGCATCCCAAAGATACGTTCAACTCGCCCTTCAAGTAAGGAGAGGCGGTGGCATCCATGCAGAACGACTGAACGCCTGCAGTACTGAATGAAGACTTGCCTCCAGACTTGTAAATCATTGCCTGAGTTATCCTGCGAGCCTGAATGGGAGTAGCCACAATTATCACCACGTCAGGATTAACGACCATCTTATCCAGGGGCGCGACGTAGGTTGCAACTATGCTTCCTTCATGGTGGTGGGGCATGCTTTCGTAGATTACAATGCCTGTCTCTCTGCTCTCGCATTTCATAAGTTTGTCAAAGTACAGAGATCCGGAGGATATTTCCTCAGGGCAATTTATCAGGCCGAGGCTGGAGGCTCCAACCTTGCATTCATGGTAATCTGCATGGGCCAGAAAGCTATCGCCATGCAGCCTCGCAGTCTGGATCATCTGACAGTACATAAAGGGCCTTTCCAGAGATTCCAGCTCCTTTGGTATGTCCTCCTCGCGCTTGAACAGTTTAACGCCCACAATGCTATCTGTTATTCCGAGGGTGGTCTTTAAAGTGTTAGACATCTCTTCAAGATTCATCGCAAGACCTCATAAGGAGTTATGTCGAGATGGCATTTCTTCCTTGCGCTAATCTGCTAAAAATTTATGGCGTGCGACGGGATGTTGCTCTAAATCTTTTCCATCATCTGCTTCTGGCTGGATAAGGCCATGGAACGTGTGGCCGGAGAGAACGTAACCTTAACCTCTTATCTGTCAGGGGAGGCTGTGTCTATGGGCGCAGAGCAAACGCCTGCTGTGAATGAGCACGGCCATTAGGCTGTGGGCGCTCGTTGATACTGTCATCGATACGGTTTCTTGATACAGATCATCCTTCATTTATTTTTTCCAAAGCACTCAGCTTTGGCACGAGCCTTCCAGTCTTCTTGATGTAATCCCTGTATTCGTCCCCGAACTGCTCTATCATCATCGCTTCTTCATCTGATACTCGAAACAGGTACATTCCGGTCACCGGCAGCAGATAAGCCAAAGCTACCAGCCAGTTGGCTGAGAGGAGCGATATTCCAATGCCTATGAGGAAGATGGCTGCGTACATGGGATGCCTGATGAAACGGTAAGGTCCGTCCGTCACCAGGGCGTGTCCTTTCCTGATTTCCAGGAACGGGGACCAGTTTTTGCCCAAAGCCCTGTGAGACCAGATAAAGAGGAGATCGCCAGCCAGGATGATCCATGCGCCGAGCCATCGTACCGCTGGAGGGATGGGAATGCGAAATGGATCAATCCAGGGAGTGAGCACATAGAATAAGATGGGGACGAGCCCAAGGCCGACCAGGGCGTAGAAGAACCTCTCTCTTCTTTCGTGCTCTACTACAGCTTTCTCGAACTCTCTGCGGCCCCTCTCGTAGTACAGCCTGATGCTCGCATCTACAAGTAGCAAAGCAGCCAGAGTGACCTTAAACAGTATCTCTTGCACAAGTTAACTTCTCTAATAACCGCCTTAAATAAAAAATCAGACGGTTGGAGCTCAGACGCTTATCTGGTCAGGCCAAATGCCGTGCACGCATCCCAGATCCCTATCGACAACGCTGTGGACCTTATCAGCCGGATATCCGCTGAACATGAGGTATGCCTCTGCATAGTTCGGCACGGGCAGGGACATCTGCTCCACCATCATGACGATCTGCATGATGGTATAGCTTCCAAGCTCGAAGGGTATTACGGCATCCGATACCAGCAGCTCAAAGATCTCCGGGGAGATGGGCCTCTCGAATGCAGACAAAAAGCCCTCTATGATTTCGCTCGTCCATTCGTGCTTTCTGCCAGCGTCCTCGTAAGGGATTACCACCACCCGCCGCGTATCGGCGAGCCTTCCTAGAAGATCCTCTGGCCTATGCTGGCCTTCGAAGACGAGGTTTAAGTGATGCACATGGGGTATCGTGACTGGAACCTTGCTTGCTCTTATGGAGAATTTCATATCCTTGAAGACTGTTCCGGCATCTTTGCCCTGGTGTCCCACACCCTGGCCGAACTCGACAGCACTCGGGGAGGCTTTGACAACGTTGTGGGGATCGCCTACCCTGCGGTCGAGGTTTCCAAGGACAGCCTTCAGGCCGAGGGGCCTGGCCGCCAGCGCTGCCCTGCAGATGGCTGTAGTGTTGCAGCTGGTACACTGGACAAGCCTTGATCGAGATTTAAGAAACATCTCGTAGTTCTCCAGGCCGAAGAAGAACTCCCTTGCCAGATCCTCTCTGGTTTTGTCCGGCACCTCTACTCCTTTCTTTTCCAGCTCTTGGAGGATCTCCGGGCGATTGGCCCCTCCCATGAGCATTATGGATCGGTCGTGAGCAATTCCTGTCTCAACATAAGGCGTCTCCTCGTCTCCGGGCGTTCCTACCACTATCAAATCCGACTCCTCAAAGAAGTCTTCGTATCCCCCCTCAATTTGGGCTCCTGTCTTCTCCCAGCCTGCTCTGTCTTTATCGTCCGTCAGGAAGGCCCGGACGTCGTACAACCTGACGAACTTCCGCAGCATGCTCTTGGCCCTCGCATGCGGTGACCTGAGTAGGACATTCAGTTCACCCTTGATCCCCTCGTTCTCCTTAACCTGGTATATTGCCGGGACGGCCCGCTTGCTCTCCGTCCCATCGAACCCCACGAAACCTGCGCTAAGCTTCATAATAATCTCACCCATTAAGAATATGTAGGGTAATAATATTTCAAATTTTTACAGCAGTGTATTTCAGGATCTTATTCTCAATGGATCTGGCTGCAAAATAGTTCTGCTTGTGAACATTTATATAGGACGATATGATTAACAATTGTGAATGGAGAAAAGTAGATGGCATTGTCGCAGCCTTAATAATAGTAGCAAAAGAATTTCCATAAGATAAGAGGCAGATTATGAGGATCTACGAAGATCTTACCAAGACTGTGGGCAATACGCCACTGGTCAGACTGAACAGGGTTACAAAGGGCCTGGATGCGACCGTCGTGGCCAAGGTCGAGTCCTTCAATCCTCTGTCAAGCGTTAAGGACCGGATAGGCGTGGCCATGATAGAGGCCGCTGAGAACGCAGGCCACATCAAGGAGGACACCATCATCCTTGAGCCGACCAGCGGGAACACCGGCATTGCGCTCGCCTTCGTGGCTGCGGCCAGAGGCTACAAGCTGAAACTGGTCATGCCCGAGACGATGACCATCGAGCGCAGAAAGCTCCTCAAGGCTCTTGGTGCCGATCTGGTGCTGACGCCCGGCAAGGAAGGCATGCAGGGGGCCGTTCGCACCGCCGAGAAGATGCTGGCCGATGATCCGCGCTACTACTACATCCCCCAGCAGTTCAGGAACCCTGCCAACCCAGAGATTCACCGCAAGACCACGGCCGAAGAGATATGGCGCGATACGGACGGCCAGGTGGATGTCGTAGTGGCTGGTGTGGGCACGGGCGGGACCATCACCGGCATCGCCGAAGTCATAAAGGCCCGCAAGCCCGGCTTTCGCGCTATCGCCGTCGAACCCGCTGCGTCTCCTGTCCTGGCGGGCGGAAAGCCCGGCCCCCACAAAATCCAGGGCATTGGCGCAGGCTTCGTTCCCGATGTGCTCAGGCGTGACCTGATCGACGAGATCATTCCGGTAACAAACGAGGATGCCATTCGCTACCTCCCGCCGCCTGGCCAGAGAAGAAGGGATACTGGTGGGCATCTCCTCAGGAGCTGCAGCCTGGGCCGCTTTGCAGGTGGCCGCACGGCCGGAGAACAAGGGGAAGCTCATAGTAGTAATCCTCCCTGATACAGGAGAGAGATACCTTAGCACTGAGCTATTTGAGTCCTGAGGTAAATACAGAGACTAGGATAGACAGAGATAGGAAGCTAGGACATGAGCATTAAAGAGGACATCCGGACCGTCTTTGCCAAGGACCCCGCTGCCAGGAGCACCTTGGAGGTTGTCACCTGCTACCCCGGCCTTCATGCCCTCTGGCTGCATAGGATATCCCACTTCCTCTGGAAGCACAACCTCCTCTTCACTGCGCGTCTTCTCTCTCACTTCGGCCGTTTCCTAACAGGCATAGAGATCCACCCCGGAGCAAAAATTGGTCAGCAGATTCTTCATAGACCACGGCATGGGCGTAGTGATTGGGGAGACTGCAGAGATGGGAGACGACGTGCTGATGTACAAGGGGGCGGTTCTTGGGGGAACAAGCCTTGAGAAGAAGAAGCGCCATCCAACGATTGAAGATAATGTGGTCATAGGCGCAGGATGCCATTGTTCTCGGCCCAATCACTGTAGGCCGCGGAGCCAAAGATCGGCGCGGGCTCAGTTGTTGTTCGGCCTGTTCCGGCTGGAGCAACGTTGTGGGCGTGCCGGGAAGAATTGCCGAGCCGGAGTGCCCTCCCAGAAGATCTGGATCACGGCGACCTGCCAGATCCAATGCTGCGAGTGGTGAGCAGGCTTCTCGAAGGCAGAACAGGCTGGAGGAGAGGCTGCGGTCCATGGAGAAGGCTCTTCCCGGGCCTGTGGCCAGAGGGATTTTGGCGGAGATGGCCAAAGAGGAAGAGGTCAGGCAGGCACTGCGGGATGTCCTCGACCCGGAGGTCGGAATAGACATCGTGGACCTGGGCCTGATCAAAGAGGTCCATGTAGAAGGCGATAAGGCCGGGTGGATATGGTGCTCACAACTCACGCCTGCCCTCTTGTGGATCACCTCAAAGAGCAGGTGAGACGCCGGGTGGAGGGCGTCGATGGCATCGGCCGGGTTGAGGTGAGGGTCCTGGATGAGCCCTGGAACTGGGAGAGGTTTATGAAGAGAGAATTGAGGGGCGAAGGCTGATGATTACCTCTTCCAAAGCTCCTGGAAGCTGGTAGGAGCGGTCGCTTGTCTCTGGCCGATCTTCTTCGCTGAAGCCTTCGCTGAGGCCTTGAGCTTCTCCTCCTCTCTAGCCCTGAGCCGATTTATCTCCTCTTCTGAATCAATGGCCATGACAAACGTTCCGTGGCAGGGCTTGACGTAGGTGAAGAGCATCTCCGAGCCTTTCACTCCCATGGCGACGGGCGGAATTCCGATCACATAGTAGTCCTTGAAGATCTTGTATCCCGGTTCAACGTAGTAGACCTCATCCGAGTTTCTCTCGATGTACTCTCGGGCATCTTTGAAGGAGGTGCGTTCCAGGTAGAGCTTATACTTCATCTGCTCCACACAGCTCATATTGCCACCCGGTCTACTTTGTTCTTGAGGGGAATAGGGTTGTGGACGGCCTTGGCCACAATCTTTTCCGCAGGGAAATCAATGGTCTCGCCTAGGCTTTCAGCGTTCTTTCCGAAGATAAGGGCGTACATCTTGGCGCCGGATATGGCGCTCATTGTGGCTGCGTAAGTCACACCGGCATCGCTGTGCATGAAGGCAAAGCAGCAATCGAAGTCGATCTTCTTCTCCACAATATCTGCTATGCACTGGTCTACGTCTATGGTCTTTCTGACATAATGCTCGTCCGGGTCGGAGACCTTCAGGAGCTTGAGTGCTGCATCTGTACCGGCGATGACAACGTCGTAGCCGGCTTTGCTCAGCTTATTCGAGAGATATAGCACTATGCTCATCTGTACGGGAACCTCAGGGCAGCCCATCACAAGCAAGGCGCTCTTGTTTTTATCCATGAATTGACCACCTAATACTATCATTCTGATATTCACAATCGTGAAGTGGTTTAACAATTGTTACGTATATCTATTTTGTGGTAGGGCTCAGGTTGGCTGGGCAAAACTCTTCACGGAAAATAACCTTGCACCAGCAGACCTTAACGACGTTAAAATCGACATGCCCTTATTGTTCTGGAGCCCTTAGGCCCATCTCCTTAAGCCTTCTGACCTCCTCGTCTGCTCTGGCCCTGATAACAAAAGTTCCAAGACGCGGCCTGACCAAAGGAAAGATCAAATCAGAGCCCTTTATCCCCAGCGCTATTGGTGGGACTCCGACCAAATAGCAATCATGAAAGAGCCTGTATCCTGGCTGGACGTGATAGACCTCATCGGAATTCTTCTCTATGAACTTCCTGGCCTCCTTGAAGGTCACTCTTTCCAGAAGGATCTCGTGTTTGATCTTATCGATCTGATCATTGCAACTCATTGCACCGCCAAGAAACCTTATATCCCTTTTCCCCATTAACAATTGTGAATGAAGTGACGCAAACATATAAGAAGCTTATGTTGAAGATTAGAAACCATCAGCGGAGAATGCATGAAGTGCTCTAAATGCGATAGCGTAGCCATTATGTCCCAGAGGTATTCCGGCCGTCACCTCTGCGCAGATCATTTCACAGAAGAGTTCGAGCAGAAGGTATTGGAGACACTTCTAAAGGAGAAGATGGTCGAAGACGGGGATAGGATAGCAGTTGCAGTCAGCGGAGGCAAGGACAGTACAGCCCTCCTGTATGTCCTGGACAGGATACTGGCTGACAGGCTGGCAGACCGGAGGGTGGAGCTATTTGCCATCACTGTAGACGAGGGAATAAAAGGGTACAGAGACGATACCATGAAACTGGCTCGTAAAGTCGCCGGAGATCTGGATGTCCGGCAGGAGATCGTATCCTTCAGGGACGAGTACGGCTTCGATCTGGACCGTGCCGTGCAGGACGGTTCCATGCCCTGTACTGTCTGCGGTGTCTTTCGCAAGAACGCCCTGAACAGGGCTGCCAAGCGCCTGGGAGCAACGAAGGTTGCCACCGGCCATAACCTCGATGACGAGGCCCAGTCGGTCATGATGAACTACCTCAAAGGAGACATGGAGCGCCTGGCGAGGTTTCGGCCGCGTCGCCGCCAGCCTGGTCTCGTGCCCAGGATCAAGCCTCTTCGGGAGGTCCCTGAGAAGGAGGTGGCTCTTTATGGGATGGTTGGGGGATTTTATGAGGAGTCCAGGGAGTGCCCCTATGCCAGACTCTCTTTTAGGTCGGATGTGAGAGATATGATGAACCGGCTAGAGGACCTCTTCCCAGGGACGAAGCACTCTACGCTTGAAGGCTATGAGAGGGTGCTTGAGCTGGCCGATGGCAGATGGGCGCAGATGGACCTGTCTTCATGCAGGATCTGCGGAGAGCCGTGCGTCAGGGACCTCTGCAAGGCCTGCGAGCTGCAAGCGAAGCTGAAAGCCAAGTGAAGGCTGAAAAGCAAGTGACGCGAATTTGAAGGAATGGCAATAAGGGATCTACCGATTGGACTGGAACTTCGATCTGCTTAAAGTCGATTTTGCCCTCATCCACCGTGAACCACTCTGATGATCTTCATCTCATCCTCATCTGCGATCCTCTCCAGCTCAGATACCACCTTGCCGTTCCTGGCAACTATGACCTCGACGGGATTGATCTTAAGCTCTTTTAAAATATCTTCGATTATCCCTTCTTCGATATGCAGCTCTTTGCAGCTTTTATCTGGCAGGATTACCCTCATAACATTATCCTTTCAATTGGTCGAGAGAAATATCTGGACAGCACCACTTGAAGATCTCGAAGCCTAGTGTCTCGACATTGTATTTAACTTCTGTCGCTCCTGCCTAGAACAGATCCGCTCTAATTTTGCTGCAATATGAAGCTTTATCGATCTGAACGGAGAGATAGTAGTTCGTTTGAGCAGGAATGGCATCAGACAGGAGGTAAGATCTGAGCAGGATTCATGCCTCATCAGCCTTTAAAACCCGCAGTCTTTACCAGCAAGTATTAGAGCATCTTCTGCGTATAAAGTAAGGTGTTGGAATATTTTGAGCTGCCGGGGTGACCGACCGGCTAGGTGCGCGGCTGCAGACCGCGACAATTGGGTTCGACTCCCGACCCCGGCCTGATGATGATTTACAATACTATGAGCGGCGAAAGGAGCCGCTCCAGCCCATCCATAAAAATCGCATTAATTTTTTCGTCTGCGGCCCTACAGTCTACGATGATTCTCACATCGGCCATGCCAGGACATACATCGCCTTCGACGTCGTGGCACGCTACCTCAAGTACAAGGGCTTTAGCGTGTTCTACCTGCAGAATATCACAGATGTGGATGACAAGATCATCCAGAGGGCGTCAGAGACTGGGCATAGAGCCTCTCGCGCTGGCAAGAAAGTTCGAGAAAAGGTATCTGGAGGACATGCGTGCTCTGGGAGTGGCCAACGTCAACCTTTACGCTCGCGCTACAGAGCATATACCCGAGATCATCAGCCAGATAGAGAGGCTGATGGAGAAGGGATTTGCCTACGAGACGGAGACGGGCGTCTACTTCGATGAGTCGAAGTTCGAGGACTTCGGAAAGCTCTCTCATCAGACAGCCGAAGATCTGAAGAAGCACAGAATTGAGCCGGACCCCACGAAGAGGAACCCCGGAGACTTCTCTCTCTGGAAGAAGCGGCCGAAGGACGGAGAGGAGGTGACCTGGGACTCGTCCTGGGGCAGAGGCAGGCCGGGCTGGCATATTGAGGACACAGCAATCACTGAGACCTACTTAGGCCCCCAGTACGATATCCACGGCGGGGCGATGGACCTGATATTCCCTCACCACGAGGCTGAGATCGCCCAGATGGAGGCAGCATCCGGCAAAAAGCCGCTGGTGAGATGCTGGATGCATACCGGCTTTCTGAACGTCAAGGGCGAGAAGATGTCCAAGTCTCTGGGAAACTTCGTGACCATCAGGGAGATGCTGGAAAACTGCGATCCTGAGGCCTTCAGGTTCTTCGTCCTCTCTGCCCACTACAGAAGCCCATAGACTTCTCCGACGAGGCGCTGGAGCAGTCCAGAAGAAGCCTGGAGCGAATTCGCCAGCTGATAAAGATCATTGAGGAGCAGTTGGAAACGCCCCGGAGAATTCCCTGCAGCCTGGAGGAGAGCAGCGTAATCCTTGTCGAGGCCAGAGGTAAGTTTCTGGAAGCCATGGACGACGACTTCAATACGCCCAACGCTCTGCGTGCCGTCTTCGAGCTGGTGAGAGACGTAAACCGCCGCATAAATGAAAAGAGCATATCAAGAAAAACTCTGCAGGACGTAAAGCAGCTGCTGGCAGAGTTCGGAGAGGTCCTTGGAATCGACTTTTCTGCCGGAAAGAAAGAGGCTGCGGGAGACGAAGGGGAGTTGGCCGTCTGCCTGATTGAGCTGCTGATTGAGATGAGGCAGAAGCTCCGGGACAAGAGGGATTGGGAGCTTGCCGATGAGATACGCGACAGGATGAAGGACTTGAACATCGTTCTGGAGGATGCTAAGGCGGGCGGAGGAAAATATGCCATCAAGAGAGCTTAGAACGAAATTTTGCAGCTCTCTCATTACTGCAGATTTAAAGATTCCATTGTGCGTCCTTTGTGTCCTTTGTGCTCTTTGTGGTTGAATTTCTTCGTTAGTAGCAACAAAATAAAGCTAAATTCACCACAAAGCTCACAAAGAGCACAAAGAATTCACAAAGGATTTTTATTCGTGGATCTCTAGTTTCAAATCCACCCAAGACAGCGAGGAACCGTTTGTGCGGATGGCTAGAAGGCTAACACTCTCTTAGCACCTTAGCCAGATCCTCTATCCTCACAGGTTTGCTGACGTAGTCGTCCATGCCTGCGTTCAAACACATCTCCCGGTCGCCCTTGAGAGCAGAAGCCGTCATAGCGATGATCTTGGGCCCATCTGACCATCTCTGGCGTATGGACTTGGTAGTCTCCAGGCCGTCCATTTCTGGCATCTGAACATCCATCAGGACAACATCGTAAGCCTGGCGCTCCAAAGCCTGCAAGACTTCCAGCCCATTGGCTGCGACATCTGCCCGATACCCCAGCTTACTCAGCATTTGCAGCATTACTCTCTGGTTAACTATGTTGTCTTCAGCTAGCAATATGCGTAAGGGTTTTGATCCGGTCTCTGATGAAGAATCGGCTCATGCAAGAGTGCTCTTGTTCTATGTCAATTGGCTGGTCACTTAGAGTCGCTTCGGCCAGATTGTAAAATGAAAAGTGGAACCGATGCCAACCTGGCTTTCAACCCAGATTCTTCCGCCCATAATCTCGGCAAGCTTTTTACATATAGCCAGGCCCAGACCAGTGCCGCCGTACTTGCGTGTAGTCGAGGCATCAACCTGGCTGAATGGACGAAATAGGCGGGCAATCTTGTCCTCTGGAATCCCAATTCCTGTATCTTCAACGGCAAAATGGATCTCATAGCTGTCTCCCTCTCGTAGTTCCCGTTCAGTTGCCGGATACCAAGACGGATACATTGCCTTTTTCTGTAAACTTGACCGCATTGCTGAGCAAATTGATCAAGATCTGACGAAGCCTGGTGGGGTCGCCCAAAACCACTCTGGAGTATTTTCCTCGATTATGCATTCCAATCTCAAGGCTTTTTTCAGAGGCGTCTTTAGCTACAAAATGAAGGGACTTCCTCAATGCAGCTATGCAGATCGAAGGGCTGACATTCCAGCTCCATTTTCCCCCTTCGATCTTAGAGAGGTCAAGGATGTCATTTATTATGGTGAGCAGCGCTTCCCCACTGCTGCGGATGGTCTCTACATAGTCCTTCTGCTCTGCGGTCAGTTCCTCGTCCTAACAGCAGGCCTGTCATTCCTATCACTGCGTTCATCGGTGTGCGAATCTCATGGCTCATGTTGGCCAGGAACTCGGACTTGGCTCGTGTGGCTGACTCGGCTGCTTCCTTGGCCTTTAGAAGCATCTCTTCTGCTCTTTTGCGCTTCGTAATATCTTCAACAGTCCCATCGAAGTGAAGGCCATTCTCGTCTTGCACTATCCTGGTGTTCATGGAGGTCCAAAATTTGGTGCCATCTCTCCGCCGCACTTCAAGTTCAAACCCTTCCAGGAAGCCCTGTTCAACGAGTTGCTTTATTGCTCTCTCTCGGTCTTGGGGATTGACATAGAGCTGGTGACCTATGTCAGTAACAGAAGCTAACATCTCTTCAGGGGAATTATAACCAAAGAGCCGTGCAAAGGCTGGGTTGACGCTAAGGTATCTACCACCCGGCACACTCTGATATAAACCCAGTATGGAGTTCTCGAAGATATTATGGTACTTTTCTCTGCTTTTCCTGAGATCTTCCTCCACCCTTTTTCGCTCGGTGATGTCTCGTATGGATTCTATTGCACCGATTACATTGCCTGAAGAGTCATAAAGAGGTGCAGCTTTTCCCCAAATGTAAGTGCCACCCTGCCCAAAAGAGGAAATATACACCTCGCCGCTGATGCTCATGCCGTCACGCTTTAAATTCGTATATTCCGCCTCAATTTTCGCATCAGGTTTCAAGGCTAGATCAGCCAAAGTAGGTCTCCTGGTTCCATATAACGGCAGAGCGTACTCGTAATTCCCTTTGCCCAGAATATTCACAGCCTTGATTCCAGTCAGCTCTTCCATGGCCCTGTTCCAGGCGATCACAACGCCATTAAGGTCTATGGCCAGGATGGCATCAGGAATAAAATCCATGATCTCCGCCGGTCGGACTGCTTCCATATCGGTTACTGATCTGCAGAAATTGGAAGCTGCCCCTTTGTTCTGACCAGCGCCATCTTTGCTTTCTCCTGTCATAAACCACCCGAAACAACGGCTGATGCTTCAGTATACAATACATATACTATTATTAACATTTGGGTCTATATACGGCTAAATGAAGCAGCCAGTTCGCTTTATCATCAATCATCTTTATTTCGAACAGCGCTGGAAATAAGAGATATAGCTCTCGCCATTGTTTCAGATGCCCGCCCGCCAGCCTGCAAGAGCAAGCGAAGGGCGAAAGACATTGTTCCTGCACCACTCATTCAAAATTCTTAGATCAAATAAGGAAGAGATATTCTTACTTATTTATCTTAGATTTAGTACTATACCGAAAATTAAATGAGGTCTGTTATATCCTTCAGGGCCGCTTTTGTTATCTGCTCGGCCCTCCTCCTTCTCCTCTCCCCGGTTTGCCATGGGGAGTTCACAGAAGCGGCTCCCGGCCAATTCGTCGAGGGAAGGCTGACTCTGGAGAGCGACGGCGGGGCGGATATCTTCCTCGAAGCTCCCGACTCAATCTCAGACTGGGTGCTAGTACCCTCGGCTTCGCCAAATGTAAAACAGATGGCTCTGAAGGTTACATCCAGCACAGACTGGCAGATGACTGTATCCTCTGATCGGCCGGACGGAAGGATGGCCGAGTACGATCTGGCAGCATCTGAGTATGTTCCCGGCGGGAGAGCTCTGGAGAGCCCCCTCACGATCTCATCAACAGGAACCGACGATCACCCCGGACCATGGGTGGTGGATCTTCCAGAGGGAGGAATGATCCATCAGGGTGGAGAGATGTCAGAAGACGGCCAGCAGGTCTTGGTGACTTTGGGGCAGAGGGTAGGCTGGACTGATGAGCCCCTGGAGGAGGGGCAGGCCTACAGAATAGCATTGACGTTTACTGTCTCTCCCAGCGGATAGCGGGTAGCTAATATGGGTGAACTTAGATCTTTGTTAATCTCTCTGCTAACCTGCTTCATCTTCGTCATCTCAGCCGCATCATCGAGCTTGGCCGGGTCCGACGCTGGGGAGTCCTCCGAAGACCTCGTCCTCATAGAGGTGGATCTTCCCTCTAAAGTCGTCCACGATGTCCGAGTCGTGGGCCTAGTGCCCCGCGGCCTGATCTACGAGGACGATAGCCTGAGCATTTCAGGGGCAGCCTCGTCCGTCTCACAGACAATCGATGGTCCAAACGATGGGACGGATGATGCTGCCGTAGTCTGGAGCTTCGGTGATGTCGACAATCGCGGCGGCCAGAACATAGAGATCGCATTCCGGGCGGTGATGGCAGACGTGGCAAGCAATCAGGGAGATGAGGTTCTTCCTCCCATCAGAGCATCGGTTAGCTGGAAAGACATGGGCGGGGCGACATACTCCAGCTCAGACGAATCCGGGCAGTTCAGGATAGTTGAGCCGGACTTGGTCCTTGAGCGAGAAGCAAACACAGCTAAGGTTGAGGCAGGGGAATCCGTGACCTTCACCCTTCTGTTTCGCCACACTCTCCAGAGCAGCTCTGATGCCTTCGACGTCGATGTGGAAGAGGCTCTGCCCGAGGGCGTCGACTACATCCCCGGATCGATTGAGATACTTTCCGGACCCGCTGGCATAGTGGACGACTCAGATTCGTCTCGCTTAAGATGGCACTTCGATGCAGTTGAAGCCTCCTGGTCCGGTGCAAAGAGCGCAGTTTTGAGATACAGGGCAGTTGTGTGGGCGGGGCAGAAAGGACAGAAAGGACAGGACGGAAATGGGCCCGACCCATTTTTAGGAAAGGCCCTCCTGACCTGGAGCAGCGCCCCTGGGGACAATCCAGAAGAGCGGGAATACTTCGCTTCTTCGAAGAGCTCCCTGGACCTGCAGCCAAAGCAGGGCCTGACAGTCTCCCAAGAAGACATGCCTGACCCCATATCACCAGGAGGCGTGCTGAACTACACCATCAGCTTTGAAAGCTTGAGCCAGGACTCTCACGGCGTCGTTGTAATGGAGACCTATGATGATAGCGTCATCTATCTTTTCGCCACTCCGCCGCCGGATGATGGAACCGACAATCGCTGGACTATAGGCGATCTCTTGCAGGGCGAGACCGGGTCCATCGCCCTGGCAGTTCGGGTCAAGCCATCAATAAGTCCTGGAACAAATCCCGGAACAACGCTGAAGAGCATGGTCGAGATTCGCTCTGCTGACGGCCTGAACACC
This sequence comes from Methanotrichaceae archaeon, assembly GCA_963847095.1. GTDB lineage: Archaea > Halobacteriota > Methanosarcinia > Methanotrichales > Methanotrichaceae > CAWJYS01. Next base: position 585,796 of record CAWJYS010000005.1, read on the forward strand.
TCTAAGATCTGCACCACAACTGTGAAACGCCGAGCCTCTCTGTCGATTGAGAACAAGGCATCAAGCGACCTCCTCTCGCCAGGGCAGTCTCTGAACTACACCCTGACCTTCAGGAACGAAGGCGAGACAGAAGCCTCCAATGTTACAGTGAGCGACGTCATCGACGGAAATCTTGAGTTTCAGGCGAATGATGCGGCAACTCCTCGGCCCAGCAGAATCTGGACAGATCACGAGGGCACTCATCTCTGGTGGAGCGCTGAGGCGTTGGGTTCTGAGTCCTTGAAGCCGGGAGAATCGGGCAGGATTGAGGTCATGGCCAGACTGCCTCCAAAGCCAGAGCATCCAGCCATCGATAGGGTTTTTAACCTCTACAAGGTCGATTCAGACCAGAGCACAGGGACCTTTCGATCCCTGGAAACCTTCGTTGTCCAGTCCCTATTCGTCAGGAAGAAGGCCGAAAAGAACGCCTGCTCTGGAGGCGATATTTTAAACTACACCATCCTCTACGGCAACAAGCTCGATGTCCCTGCCAGCGATGCTGTGGTCATGGACGTACTGCCCGATGTAGAGTTAGTGGCGGCATCTCCTGAGCCAGGCTACATAAAGGATAACCTTCTGGCCTGGCGGGTGGGCACGATTTCTCCCCAGAGCAGCGGTTCCATCAGCCTTTCAGTCAGAGTCAAGGAACGCCCGGAGATCAGCTTCTGGGATTCTCAATCGATCTTTGGCCGTGGACGCGTCTCCGCCCGCCAGAGGCTGTCCACAGACACCAAGCCTTCCAGCCTGATCAACTACGTCAATATAACCGCCTTTTACCCTGCAGGTGAGGCGCATGATTCCAGCTATTCGAGCATAAAGCTCAGCGATTCCCTGGGCGTGGAAGTGGATGTTATGCGGCACGGCTGCGGTTACTATGAGGAGGTGCGGCTCATCAACTACAGCGAGAGGAGCATAAGCTTTGACAGGCGGCTCTCTGCCCTTGCCAACCTCAATCCCCATTTGACCCGGTTCGCGCCGTGGGCAGAAAGAACTTCAGTCAGGAATAACTTCCGCGATGAGTCCCTCTCTGAGAGCCATCTCTACACTGATGCCATAGAAAAGGAGGATTCCCTGCTGCTGGACCAGAATCAGACAGTCTACTCTTCTCGGGGCCAATACAGCTCAGGAATGGCACATTTGAGATACGTCAAGCGCCCTTCCGGCAGCGGCGACAGCTCTATGGATATCTCCGAGGACCACCACGGCAGCTTCAAGTCCGAGACACACCTCGACTCCTATGGCCGGGGAGTGGCCTATGCCAGGCAATCATCGGGAGAGGGCTTCATCTCAGCGGATATGCGACAATCCAGCGGACACGCAGAGCAGCGGTCCTATGAGCACGGAAGCGGCTCTTACAGGCTTAACGAGTTTCTCACACCAGGTCCGGCCATCTACAAGGATGTGAAGATGAACTACACTGCGTCCGGCCAGTCTGCTGGCAGCTTAAATGTGAGCTATGCCTCGAAGTGGAGCGAGGGCGTGTCATCCGCAGACAGGGAGTTTGGCTCTCGGATCACAGCCGGCATCTTCCAGGGGGACTATATCCTCAAAGAAGCGTTGATGGACTCTTCATCCCTGGCCATGACGAGCGAGTTTTCGGGAACGGGATCTATTAAGGCAGCAGTTAATGCAGCGGTTGGAGAGGAAAAGGTGGAAAGCAAGCAGATAGATGAGACATTTATTGGCAGCTTTACTCTGGATGTCTCCCTGGGGATAAGCCGAATGCCCGAGTATCTCTGTCCGCACCTCAACGTGACCAAGAGAGTCGTAAGATTGGAGGGAGATAGAGTCCTCTTCAGGATAAATATCACCAACGACGGAAACAAGACCCTTGCACCCCTGGAGATCAGAGACAGTCTTCCTTGTGGCCTGGCATTCGTCAACTCCAGTCTGCGGCCTGAGGTCGACGGCCAGAACGTTCTCTGGAGGCTGCTGTCCATGCCCATAGGAGGGACGCGGACCATAGACCTGCAGGCACGATGGAACGATTCCTATTCTGCTGTTTTGAACGAGGTAGATGCCGTAGGATATTACGGCAATCGGTCCATAACCGCGAAGGCCAGTTGCCCCTTCTCAGACTGGCATACATGCACTCAGTACGAACGCAAAGCAGAGGGGCTCAAAGCAGAGGGCTCGAAGAAAGCAGCAGGCTTTCTGGGAGGTCCCTGGAAACCATCGCCATGCATGGGGGTTGAGGCCAACCTCAGCTGCTGTCTTCCTGAGGATTTTTGCAACGACTTGGAAAGAACATCGGTTGGCTGTAGCTGTAGTCTTTGATGATAGATGCAACGATTCCGGCTTTGGAGGATATGGGGTCTCTTTTCGGCTATGCCCTACTTCTGATTAGAAAAATTTATAAGGACTTGAGATTCTATTCTAAGATATCTGTGGGCAAAAGATCGACTTGAGCTTGGATTTGAGCTTGGATTTCCGTAATTGGATTATGCCCTGGATAAGCGCTGAGGGAAAATGAACAGAAGAAGAAGCAGCGATGTGATCATCTCCCAGATCCTTGAAGTCTGTGCAAAAGGGGCCAGCAAGACCAGAATAGTCTATCAGTCTAACCTAAACTTCAGCACCGTCAACCCCTATCTCGATCTTCTCCTTGAACGCGGATTGCTTGAAGCAGTTAGCGGCCCTCGTACCGTATATAAAACAACGAAAAATGGCATTGAGCTTATGAAAAGCTTCAAGCATTACCAGGATGAGATATCCAAGCTGTGCACCTACATTGAGAATACCGTAAACTGATGAATTAATTTTTGATTATATTTTTCTATCGTCGTCCATTGAGTACCGATCCAGTCTGTCGTAGATCTGCCTGACGTTTTTTAGCAGCTCTTTGCCCCGGATTGTTGTCAGAAAAATCTTGCCGTTGCTCGCATCCTGTGGGTGCAGCAAACCTTCATTCATCAATATATCTATGTATACATTTACCATTTTGAAGTTCAAGTTGGCCTGGTATACTATCTTGGTCTTATTGGCTCCGCTATTGCATATATCCAGGATATCTAATATTATTTTGAGCCTATCGCGCCTCATTTTCGTCCTTATTTCTGCCCTGATGGGTAAGCGTGGTCTTCTAACAGCTGCATTTCATAAATCCGCATTTTGCACTGGCATATTTTGCGTTTTTTCTGAATGCCTCATTTTTAGCCAGGGCTTACTCTATTAAAGGTATATAAATTGATTAGGGGAGGCCTTGATAATGTTCTTTCTTTTGAGAAGAAATGCCGCCGGGGATTGCCTGCATGCCCTACTCTATATTCGCGATCTCCCTGATTATCTTCTGGCTCTCTTCAGGCGTGCCACTAGTGTTGACCTCATAGACGTCTGCCCTGGACAGAAGCGACCGGAAGAACTTGTTGCGGGTCTTGCGCTTGAAGTCGTCCCTGATCAGAAGATGGGGGTTGAAGTAGCCGTTCTCCTCCAGGATTCCGAGAGCCTCTGCGGAATCGAGATGCTTCATTGCCTCTTTATCTTCGCGATCCCTCTTCAGAATTATCACCTTCTCAAGAGTGGTCATTGGCAGGATGCGGCCCTTCCCTATGACCCACCTCAGGTCCACTACCGCCCGGCCGCTGTCGTCGAAGACGGCCTTTTCGACCAGCCAGGAGAACTCCTTCCAGATCTCCGCCAGATCGGCCCTGATGTAGAAGTTCTTCTCTGAGCCGTAGGCCAGGATGTCATCTCCGTAAACTCTGCCAAAGAACCAGTCGTCGGAGACTACACGTACCCTCGAACTTCTCAGCAGTCCGTAGGTATGCGTGGTCTTTCCTGCGCCTGAGCCTCCCAGGATGCAGAGGCCCTTGCCCTGGGCATCGAGGCAGGCCCCATGCACTGAGTAAATGTTATGGTTATCCTCAAGAATGTCTCCTGCTACGCTTAAGGCCAGGGACTTGATCCAGCCGTAGTAATCGAAGTTGAGGAGAAAACAGGTCTTGGACTGAGGATCATAGTAGACCCTGTTCTCCCCTTCCGATTTGTCCGAAATAACGTAAAGACGCCCATGGGAGCGAATGTTTTGCGCTGCGGAGTAAAAGTTCTCCTCCCAGCGGTCCTTCACAGGGTGCAGTCCGGTTAAAAGCTTAATACAGCATCCGTAAATGTCGGACTTCAGCTCGTAGAGAACCTGGCCGCCGTACTGTTCGGCCAGCTCCTCTTTTCGCTCCATGGATATGATCTCTACAGTGTAAGCCAAGCTATCTCACCTTTTATCGATTCGTTTTTGCAGCCCTCTCTATTCCTGAGATAAAAGCGGGCCTTGGGCCGGAGGTCTTCGTCCAGCTCGTATACCTGGGAGATGCCTGTTGGCACCTCCACTTTTTCTATCTCCTCGTCTGAGATGCCCTCTATCAGTTTGACCAGCGCTCTGAGGGTGTTGCCGTGTGAGACGATGAGAACCCTTTTGCCCTTTTTCAGGTCGGGAGCTATCATATTCTGCCAGCAGGGGAGCATCCTTTGAAGGGCGTCTTCCAATGATTCAGTCCTGGGAATCTGGGCGATTTCCAGCCCTGCGTACCTGGGATCGCAGTGCATACAGAGGTGGGCCTCATCGTCGAGGGCTGGCGGCCTCTCTTTAAAGCCGCGCCTCCACAAATGCACCTGTTCCTTGCCGTACTTCTCTTCAGTCTCCTTCTTGCTTTTGCCCTCCAGTGCGCCGTAGCAGCGCTCGTTGAGCTGCCAGCAGGGAACCACCGGTATCCACATCAGGTCAGTCTCCTCCTGGACTATCCAGAGGGTTCGAATAGCCCTTTTCAGGAAGGACGTGTAGGCCACGTCGAAGGCGTATCCAGAGCATCGCAGAAGCCTTCCCGCACGTCTGGCTTCAGCTATGCCTTCCGCAGATAGATCGACGTCCTTCCAGCCCGTGAACCTCCCTTCCTTGTTCCAGAGGCTCTGGCCGTGCCGCAGCAGAATCAGCCTGGGCATTTTAGCCCCTTGAATAGATCTCCCAGGCCTCTTCCACGCCCTTGTCCTCCACAGTTATGGCGTAGATGGCTTTGCACATCCGTACTGCTTCATCCAGGGGCCTCTGGTGAATGTTCCTTCCGGTGGCGTTGCCAGAGGCGCCGCTGATGTGAATCTGGTCATGAAGCTGCTTAAGGAACGACTTGACATCCCCCCGCTCTCCTCCGGCGCATACCACTTTTGTCCGGCCTGCAGCCTCGACTGCCTCTCTTAAGGCCTCTGCGGAGTTCTGGCCGGCCTTTTCCGGGTAATTTACCTTTACGAAGTCGCTTCCAAGGGCCGCAGCCACTCCGGCGGCTCCGGCGATGAGGTGGGGGTCCTTCTCGTCCTTGACGGCCTTGCCGCGGGGATACATCCAGATTACAGTTACCAGGCCGTGCCTGTGAGCGTCGTAGACTATCTGCGCCGCCTGGCGGAGCATCTCTCCTTCATGCTCGCTTCCCAGGTAGACGGTGTAGCCCACTCCAAGGATATCGAGGCCGCTGCTCTCCTTGAAATCGACGACCTGCGAAACATCCAGCCACTGGCGGCTATTCGGATCTGCCTGGGAGGTCTTCACCAGGTTGGTCTTGGAGTTCAGCTTCACAAGGTAGGGCACATCTGGATAGTCCATGCCGTACCTGGCGATCAGGCCCAGCTGGGTTGCGAACACGCCTATCTTCGTCCCATCTGCGATCTGAAACATGTGCTCTGGATTGTTATTCTGTGGGTCTATTCCGGGGCCGTAGAAATCGTCGTTTAAGTGTTCGACCTTCTGGTCGCCGGCGAAGAGCATCAGCCGTCCTCTGCCTTTAGTGATCTTTAAGTAGTTATCAACGTACTTGTGACGGTTCTCTCCCGGCACGTCCAGAGGAACAATGACTTCTGTGGACATGTTCTCTACTCCGCAAGGATCTCAAGCTTCACCTGGGTTACCAGCTTCAGGAAGTCTGACCTCTGGCATAGCGCCGTCCCCTGGCTGAGCGTTGTGGCCGTACCTGCGGCTGCGGCGTATATTAAAGACTCTTTGAGACTTTTGCCCCGGACCATGCCGGAGATGAAGCCTGCCACTGCCGAATCTCCTGCGCCAATAGTGCTCTCCACCTTGACTGGCGGAGGGACTGCGAGGTACTCCTGGTCATCTTTGACCAGAAGTATTCCCCTGGCTCCCATGGATACGAGGACGATCTCCACACCCTGGCTGTTGATCTCCCTCGCAGCCGCGACGATCTCATCTATATTCTTCAGCTCATGGCCCACCAGCTCGCTTAACTCGTGGATGTTGGGCTTGATGACGTCGGGTTTGGCCATTATTCCCGGGCGCAGCGACTCGCCGTCCACGTCCAGAAACACTTTGGCCTGGCTTCTCTTCACCAGAGTTATGATCTTTCTATAGATCTCAGGGCTCACTCCCAGAGGAAGGCTGCCGCCTATTGTTACGATATTGGGGCTGGGCAGAGTCTCTATCTGTTCCACAAGCTGCATCATCTCGCTCGGGCGAATCTCGGGGCCGCGGGCGTTGAAGGATAGCTGTCTGCCCGTCTCTTTCTCGTGAATTATGATGTTCGTCCTGGTCTCACCCGAGACTCGGATAAAATCGGTCTGTATCCCCTCGTTGAGCAATCTGCCTTCAAGCTCTCTCCCCGCGAAACCGCCGACGAAGCCAAGTGCGATGTTGTCCACCCCGAAGTTCTTCAGCACTTTAGAGACGTCTATGCTCTTGCCTCCCGCGAAGCTCTGCTCCTCCAGTATGCGGTTGGAAACGTCATCCCTGATCCTTTCGATCCATATCGTTCGGTCTAGAGCAGGGTTGAGGGTGATGGTGTAAATCATGTCCAATAATTCTGTTTATTTGATTTAATATACTTTGTATCCGCAAGAGCTCTTTAGCCTTCACATCCAAATCGCCATATCCTAAGTTCACGAGCTCGTCGGATATCGATTGGCTCAGGCCGAAAGCTTTATATCGTTAAATGCCGAAGTGTACCTAGGCAAAAGTCAAATCGTCTCAATCCCTCCTATTCCCTTGGCTTTTGCTCCCCCTCCTTTTCATTCTTCTCCGGCAACTCTCTTACCGCAAACTTCCTTACTGTAAACCAAGGCTTACGTCTATCACCGAAAGTTATATATTCGTTTAATGCCGAAGTGCATCCAGGCAAAAGTCAGATCGTCTCAATTCCTCCCAGTTCCCTTGACTTTTGCTCCCCCTCCTATACTTCTTCAATCCCTTCGACCGAAAAATTTATACCGGCATATGCCGTAGTTGAGCCTGGCAAAGGTCGAATAGCATCAATCCCTCCTGCATCACCGACTTTTGCCTCCCTCCATTTCTCTGCCGATTAACCGAAGCCCTTATATTCGTCTAATGCCGTAGCGCTCACTAGCAAAAGTCGACGTATATCAGTCCCTCCTACATCATCGACTTTTGCTCCCTTCTTTATTCGTACTGGGCTCTTTCTCCATGGCCAATGCCTACAGAGCCCAAGGGGATACGTCGATCGCCTTAGCCGAAAAGTTTATAATCGTCGAGTGCCGTATTTGATATTGGCAAAAGTCAATTGCTTTTATCCCTCCTACATCACTGACTTTTGCTATCCCTCCTTTTCTACCACTCCGTTTCTCCTGCATTCTTTCGTTTGCTTTATAATACAACAGCTCCAGCCATCTTCTATGCCGGACTCCCTGAGCAAGATAGGCGCTCTGATCGCCTCTCTGGAGGAGCTAAAGCTCCATCTGGGAAGAAGGGATCTCGCCATAGGCGGGACCAGCGTAAATGCCCAGCTCTACTTCTCAGTGGCCAACGCATGCCTTCGCAATCGCGCAGTCCTCCTCTACGGAGGCATGGGCGCGAATAAGACAACGCTCGTCAACCTCCTTGGATCATCCTTCATGGGCCTTCCTCTGGAAGATGTGGAGAACACCATGGTCTCAGGACATCCAGAGCAAACTGAGGAGAAGATCGTGGGCTTCTTGGACCCCAGGCAGTGGAGCCGCTCCTCCGGCGATGTAGATGTCCTCTGGACTCCCTGGGCTAAATCGCGCTGGAAGGTCATCAACGAGATCAACCGCTTCCCCAGCGGCAAGCAAAACCTCTTTTTGGAGATCATACAGAAGCGCAAGATTAGCTACGCTGGATGCATCATGGAGGCCGGGGATACGTGCTACTTCGCGACCATGAACCCCGACTTCTCAGCCACCTATCCAATGGACGAGGCCCTGCTCGATAGAATCTCGGCCTGCGTTCCTGCTGCACAGCCGGACTTCCTCGGAAGCCTATCCCTGGCAGAGCGGGAGCGCGATATCAGAGACCTGGCAGAGGAGCTTCCCCGTTTTGCGCCAGCGGAGTTCGACTCTATTCCTTCAAGCATCGCCCGCATAGATCTGGACGCGAGAGTGGAGCTGGCCATCGTCTCGCTTCTAAGGGACTTCACGCTTTGCGAGCGCGCTCCAGGAAACGACAAGACACAGCTATCTGGAGCCGGTCCAAGCAAGGGCCTGTGCTCAGGATGCCATTACTTCAACAACTCCGAGGTTGTCTGCTGGCAGGCAGATGAAGGCCTGTCCGACAGGGTCAGGCAGGACCTGAGGGATTTCACGCGAGCCATGGCCTTCTTGCTTGAACGGAAGGGTGATATTGAGGTTCTAAGAGCAGTAGCCCCTTACGTCATCTGGCACAGGGTGACGCCTGTGTCGTCCCTGCTGGAGCGTCCTCCATACTACGGCGCCAGGAAGCTGGCCTTCGTCTCAGAGCTCGTAGAGAAGAGCATAAACAGGACACTAAACGAGCGCGCCGAGATGAACATGATATTCTCCCGGGCCGTAGACGGGGAGATCTCGCCACGTGAGGCGATAAAGGAGCTTTCGGGATATGACGATCCCATAGCCCGGCTGGACTTTCTGCCTGCTCTTGAGGGACTGAAATGAAGCTGAAGCGCTTTATGGACGATGCCTACCAGGGCAAAGCCAGGACGAAGAGGCTCGAGACCCGAAAGGGAGACCTGGTCTTCGGCCTGGAGGATCTGGCAGACCGCGTGGGGCTTAAGCCCTCTAAAGCCGAGGTGGAGGAGCTTGCGCCTTCGGACGAGGCAGTCCTTTCCAGGCTCATATCTGCAGATCCGGGAAAGAAGTATCAGCTGATCTGGGGATACCTCACTGCAATAGCCGCAGAGCGAATCTCTGAGCCCCTGAGGCTTCCTGCAAAGGCTGCAAAGGACTTTGCGGGGCTGGAGCTGTCTGGAGGCGTCATTGTGATGGATACGGGCGGGGATCACGTGGGAGAGAGGATGAAGGGCGGCAGGATCTTCGTTCGCGGCGGCGCCGGCAGCCACCTGGGACAGGAGATGGCTGGGGGAGGGATAGTGGCGGGCTCCTGCAAAGACTATGCCTTCAGGAACATGCGCGGGGGCTTTGGAGTGGTCCTTGGAGATGCCGGGAACTTCACCGGCCTTGGCAACTCCGGGGGGAGGATCGCTGTACGCGGAAACTCCGGCGAGAGGTCGGGCTGGCTGATGCATTCCGGCAATCTGCGAATCAAGGGCAATGCAGGCGACTACCTGGGCCTCCTCATGAGCGGCGGAAAAATTCTGGTAAAAGGCACGGCTGGCTCACGGGCAGGCTGGCGCATGAAGGGCGGGTCGATAAAGGCCGGGGCTTTTGGTCCGGAGGCAGGAGTTGGCAATCAGGGCGGCAGCATCCTGGGATTGGACTAGAGTCTGGGATAAGTCCAGAGAGAACTGGCACTATCCGCAGCTGCCGGCGCCTCAGCTGGGTGTGCAGGCCAGCCTTGGCGAGTTCCCCTTCGACAACTACTCCATAACTCTGAAGGAGGATGTCCTGGCCCAGGGGCCGCTGTACCTTGAAAACCTCTTCGATCACCTGATAGTGCACTATGTCTTCTGCCCACGCTCTCTTGAGACTGCAGGCCTCCTCGCGTTAGCAGCTGTCAAGGGCCTGAAAGAGCCACAGCGCGCTAAAAGTATTGTCAACATATTCTCCGACATCGTGGTGGACTCTTTCCGGCTGGAGAGAAGCACGGAGGACGAAAAGAAGGTCCTTTTAGGCTGGAGGAGGCTGGCAGGGCGGAGGCTGGTGGAGCAGGATCTCTCTCCTCTGGACAGGCTTATCCTGGGGTTCCTGGGGGAGTACTGGGGAGCCAAGCTTCCCAGGTGCGATCTTCCCGAGGTTGACCTCCTCTTGCAGGTCTTCTCCCTGGGAGTGAGGGACAAAAGCATCTGGGCCAGGCAGTGCCAGCAGACTGCCAGGATACTTGAGCCCTTTGCCCCAGGGATCTTGGGAAAGGGGCCTGTCAGGTCGCTGGAGATCTTGAACGGCAGCGCTGATGCCGTCCCTCTGGCCTCTCTGGCCTCTGTGCTCTCTCCAGGGCAGTACGAGAGTGCCCTTTCCGTTCTGGGATTAAGGGGCGACCTGTTGAGGTGGTATAGAGACCAGAGCTACTGCATAGAGATCAAAAGCTCAAGGAAGGCCAGGGTGGACGCATACCCTTCGGGCCTGGAGAAGTGGCGGCACACAGATCCCTTGAGCGAGCTGGATGTAGCTTACTCCCTTAGCATGGCTCCCAGGCTCATTCCAGGAGTGACCACTTACAAGAGAGGCCAGGAGCGCAGCCAGATGGCTCCGGGGCCTGAGGAGGTGCCAGATCTGCTAGTAGTATTGGACAGCAGCCGCTCCATGGACGGTCACATTGTGGGCAGCAAGACGCACCGGGCCACCCTTGCGGCCTTCAAGGCCTGCCAGTTCGCTCACAGGAGGGGGCAGAGCTGGCGGCGATAAACTTCAGCGACAGGGCCATCATCCAGCCCTGGACCCGCAACCTCTCTGCAGTCGAGGACATCCTTGTCGAGTACATCTGCTCCCGGACGCACATTCCGGGCAAGGAGGTGCTTGAGCAGGCAAAGGCCCGGAAGGGCTGCCTCATCCTCTGCATAACCGACACTCACATTCAGAACCTCTACACTGAGTGGGAGTACCTGTTGGAGGCATCGCAGCACGGTGAGTTCGTCCTCTTCTGCATAGACCAGGCAGGCAAGGATAAGTATGTTGAAGAGGCCCTGAGCAGCCTGGGAACTGTCTATTATCTGAACAGGCTTGAGGATCTAATAGGGCTCGTTGTGGAGACGGCGGAGAGGGCGTACGGCTGAAGACGAGCCGCCCTAAATCCCTATCTTCAAAGCACATCCCCTCTCCTTTCGGGGAAAGTTTTATCTTCCAGAAACGTATCGAAGGTCTGGCGTGCCGGGATAGGGTAGTGGTTATCCTGAGGGACTGTGGATCCCTCGAGCTGGGTTCGAATCCCGGTCCCGGCCCTATATTACTGGTGGGCCTTCCAATAACCTCAATTTTCCTGGATGTGAGCATCAACACGTAGGGCCTCCTCCTCCAGATCCTTCAACGTTCACCTAACGATACACGACCAATATGTGTTCATCTCAGCATAAGAGCGATCATTTGCGACAAAAAGCATCCATCAGCTCGCAATTGTGAACAGTTGCGGCCAATATAAGATCTGGAACATGACCACCGAAAGGCTCATACTCGATCTTCGTGATTTGAACTTTGCTGCCTGTTTTTTCCATCAGGGATTTAAAATATTTAATTTGCTCTGCATCTGTGTTATAGTCCCTGCTCTCCAATAGCTGTTTGAAATATTTGATTTGCTCCTCATTATCTTCCAACAGGACGGTTAATACTTGTTGCCCATCATTAGTCTCTTTGTCAACTGCAAACTTGTCAACAAAAAACTTCATGACCATGGCATCGAAGGCCATTCTCGTCAAAAAGCTCTCATACAACAGGTCATGGACATTAACGCCGGTAATTTTGATCTTTTGCTTCATCTTATACCTCAGCGCCGGAGACCCTATAGAGTTTATATAAGCAATCCTTTCAGGTTGATCCCGTGTGCTCCCTGTGCTCTTATTGATCTCGCCGAGCATCGCTGTATAAATTACAACATATCTCTGCCACAACTCGATTTGGATGGCGAAATTTGACATCACAACGATTAGAAGAGCAAATCTGTATCGATCGTTATATCTGTCATCTCTTTTTCCCAAATGCTCTCCTCACTTTGGCGAGCATTGCATCCTGTTCTTCTTTCGTAATTGCTTTAATGATGTTGCCGTGAATATCGGTAGTGCCACCGTAGGGCAGGGGATTATCGGGGTCACATTCCTGACTCACCATATCGCCACCTGGTTCACATTTTGGCCGTGTATACTTATATGCATTGTCATAAGCTCTTTACCTATTCCTGCGCCTTCTCGTCAAGACCGACAGGAGGTTTGGGGAGATTAGGGAGATCAGGGTGATTAGGAAGATTATTCCCATGGATTTCAAAAACGGCTGTCTCTGGACCAGTATTGAAAAGAAGCGGAAGGCAAAGCGCTACCAGATCTTCCTGGACGAGACGAGCCTTATTCTTCTAAGAAAGCTCATCTCCAGAGAGCGCATCGCGGCAGGGACAAGAAGACCCTTAAAAGTCTGACAGAACCCTAAAGCGCCTGCCTGAGAGGGAGCCGGATGCAGTCTTGGCTACAGCGGCCCTAGAAAAGCTCACCGCCATGAATCGTCTTTTCTGTAAACCGCCTTCTCGAAGGTAAAATTCTCTCCAGGGCCAGTACGCATTCTGATCTGGTGCCATTTCTCCAGATTCTCTTTTAGATCCTTCAGGAATAGGCTCATCCACTCCCTGCGCTCGCGCTCTTCCAGGCCATCCAGATGCAGGCCCAGCTCTTCAGCCTTGGCAAAGGCCAGGCTCTCGATTCTCTCCTTGCCAAGGATCATCTGCACGACCTTTCCAACTCCCTCCTCATCCTCGGCCACCGCCAGCTCGAAAGCTCCTGTCCTGGCCATGTCTCCGGGCTCCAGTCCTCTCGCTCTCGCCTTCAGGGCGGCGAAGCCGATGGCCTTGAAGACTTCATCCTCTGCTGCCATCTGGGCCGCCCTTGTTCTTGGATCGGTCATTTCGACTCACTAGTCTGCCTTGCACCTGCAGCTCCTTAAGCTTAGATTTATTAAATGTGAAGGGCAAATATAAAGATGGCTGCTTGGAAAAATTGGCGGAGTGAGATTGATCATGGGCTGCTATGAGGACTTCATGGAGTTCAGGGAAGAGGTTGAGAGGCTGAAGAAAGACCGCCCTAGGAGAACTGCAACTGATATCAGCGAAAACACCGCCTCTGCCGTTGAAGTTGAGGAGGCATTATGAAGGTGACAATAGACCGCGAAGGATGCATAAGCTGTGCACAATGCTGGACTACATGTCCTGACTTCTTTGAGGAGAACCCCGATGATGGAAAGAGCCAGGTTATGGCCGCCTTCAGATCAGAGGGCAAACTGGAAGCGGGAACGGTCCCGCAGGACAAGGAGGAGTGCGTTTCGATGGCTGCTGAGGGCTGTCCTGTTCAGGTGATCCACACAGAATAGGATGGACTTTTCGCTAGAATTGCATGAGAAAAGATCTCACCACAGAGAAACGCTCATGACCTGCTGGACACTCATGAGAATGAAAATCGCCTTTGTGCGTCCTTTGTGATCTTTGTGATCTTTGTGGTAGATTTCGTTTTGTCTAGCCACCCAGACGGACTGAATTAAACCACAAAGCGCACAAAGATCACAAAGAACTCACAAAGGGATCCATAGATCTGATGGACACGACTCGGAAAGGATTTTCGTACTGCACAGAGGCACAGAGAACGAATCCATGGGATGCCTTCGGATAATAATATCAAAATCTTTTTATTCTCTGTGTCTCTGTGCCTCTGTGGTGAGCGCCCGCTGAGCCAATCACGAGTCAGAATGAGGTTTTGGGCAGCCTTGAAGACGAAGCGCCTGTCAAGGCTAACGGCTTCATAGTCCTGTTTTCAGATACATTTATCCACAGATGCAGGTCCCTGTAAGGCGCTGTGAAGTTCCCCTCTTTATAAAGCAGGAACTCCAGCTTCTGCGAGTCGCCGGGCCTGTTCAGGACGTAGCTGACGGGCTCTTCCCATGTCTGGTTGTGCTCCAGAGCCATCTCTTTGCCAAGGAGTGTGGAGTTGTTTAGGCTGAGATGCATGGTGTAGTTGACCAGGCTGTACTCGTGGTTTACCACTCCCACTATGACGGTGCTGTTGTTGCCAGCCTGAACCGACGTGGGATAATCGTAGGCCATGCCCTTAGGGCCCAGGATGTAGAACTCTGTGAACTTCTCGCCTTGCTTTGGGGTCACTATAACGTAGATCAGGGCTGAAACGGATAATATTATGGATATTACCAGCAGTATCGTCAGGGCTTTGTCCAGCCTGCTCTTGTCCCCTGCTGCGAACTCAGTCTTGAGGGCGTCCAAATGCTTCCTGAACTCTAACGAGAACCTGTCCTCGGGAGGAAGCCTCGTTCGCCTGAAATAGGCGGCAGCCGCCATGATCACTGTGAAGAGTGCCAGGGATATCACAACGGGTGTAAGCCTTATCCCCCAGGGAGTGTAGTTCAGGCCAAGGCCTATCAGGGGAACCACAGCGATGCTGAGGCCGAAGCTGAGAGCGACCCTCTCTATTCCGTCCAGGTCACCCCTGCGGGGAAACAGGGCGGCTATAAGCGCATAGCCGGGGATGAACAGCACCATCAGCAGCCCCAGAGGTATTCGAACCTTCAGTTCTGCCAGTGGCGTCAGGGTGAATGCAAGCGTCGCCAGGGCTAGGAGAATCGTTGCCAGCAGGTCTACGGGCATTCTCTCCAGCTTTTCAGTTATCTCTCTCAGCCTCCGGGGCGTTCATCCCCAAATCCATTCCATGACTCCGCCGATAAAACCTTTATTCTCGGAAGAACTTGAGGCCGTTTCATCTTCTGCCGCACCTGCGGGAAGGGCCGTGTTCTCCTTTTCCGGGGCTTTGGCAGGCGAATCCTGTAAATTCTTCGAAACCTTCGAATTCTTCGATTCCATCGAAGCATCCTTCTCCTCTGCGGGGTTGCGGCAGGGGTAGGCGGCGGGAGCGGGGACAGAGGACCCGATGCGAATGGTCTTAGAGTCTCCATCGCCCTCGATGTTATAGTCTCCGGCGGGAATTCCCGAGGTATCGATGGCCAGGCTGTACCTGCCTTCGGAGTCTGCCTTCACTGCAGTTTCAGCCTCCACCTTTATGGGAACGACCGTTGCACCAGGCGATGCCTCTCCAAACATCTTCAGATTATACCTCCCTGGAGGCACGTCTGACTGAGATACCGTCGCGATCCCTCCGGAGGCCTCGAAGCGCTTCGTAATCCATATGACCATCTTCACGCCTGCGTTTAGGTCTTTGACGTTTCTGGCGGTCACTGTGAAGCGGTTGGGCTTCTGGGGTATCAGAACGCGCGTCTCGTACTCATACTTGCCTTCCGCCACGGGAAGATCCATCTGGAAGCTGGAGCGCAGGCGAACCTCCTCGTTCGGAGCAGAGTCCCATCATGACGATCTCCTCTCCTGGGCTCGGGTTAGCTGGAGAGACCTCAAAGGCAGAAGCGATAGATATCAGGGATAAGACTAAAAACCATACTGTCGGCTTCATCACACCACCTCGATAGTCCCCTGCCGCATGCCCATCAGGCCCTTCTTCGGGGAGTAGACTGCACAGGTCAATATGTACTCGCCCTTCTCCCAGGCCGGATCGGTGAAGAGGTAAAGCTCCACATTTTGCTCGGCGGACTCCTGCATGGCTACGGCGCTGTTCTGGGGAAGCATGTAGAGAATCTTCATGAGCAGGTCTGTGGAGATCCCGGGCATTCCCTGGACCTGCATGGAGCTGTTGCAAAGCGTAATTGTGGAGATAAGGCCTTCCTCAGTGCCGTTGGCGGTCAGGCTCAACCCCGCTGTGGCGTAGTCCTGGCTGGAGATCATGATCGCTCCGCAGATCCGGCTATCATTTCCCCATTCCTGGCCGGAGAGTCTCGATCCCAAGCTGCAGCATATCTCCTGCCGCAATCTCCGAGGGGAAATTCGTCGCGATCTCTCCTTCAGCGACAAGGGCAGGAGTGGCCGCAATTACCGTGGAGTTAAGAGCGTCCACGACCATGATGGTGTAAAGTCCGCTGGAAACTCCCTGAATGGCGAAGCGAGCGTCTCCCGTGCCGTTTAGCTTGAATGGGCAAGCCGCTATCCACAAGTCGCGGTCTCGTTGATCCAGGGTCTGGAGAGCGCTCAGGAGGTTTTACATGCTGAAGTTGGAGATACAGAACTCTGGCCTCTTTGCCCGCCAGCTCGGCTTTGCAAAGTATGCTGCCTGATATGGTCTGGTTCTTTGCGTAGATTGGGAAGTATGGGAATGGATAAGTCCAGTTAGCTCCCTAACTGGCAAAGCTGACCGATGGCATTTGGATAGTGTTGTTCCCCTCAAGGCTAATCCAGCTTCTTTCTGACAGGTTGAGCCGTGGACAAGAGGCATACTCCTGTGCCGTGGCTGCGAGAGCAGAGATATAATAGCAATATTAGGAGAATCTGTAATCTCATGATCGGATTAAATACTCAATGAACTATTTGTCAGTTACCCTTCCCCTAAGGGAGAGGGCTTGCCTCCTGATTATATCGAGTCTGGAATGCTATTGTGCCTTAGTATAAGGTTCATTCTTGTCTACTTCGGATACTTATTCTACGTTCCCGCAGTAAAGGATCCATTTGTGTGACTCTTTGGCCTTACGCGCGAAAGGCCCACAGAGACACAGTGGCAAGGTTTTCGTGATTTGGTCCAGGATCGTCGAGCACTGATGGTCTGATCGTCTTGGTGAACTCATCGGAGACGCCAACAAGTGCAAGATCTGCGTTCTAGTTTTTCCGGGCATAGGCCAGCCATAAGGATTACATAAAAGCCTTCAATAAGTAGCTCTTCATCGCGGGCTGATAAGATAGTCTAGTGGCTCTCAACCCTATCTGCGTCTGGAACAGGCCACGTTAGCAGGGGAAGCTATTTATCACCTTTATGAATTAAATGCAGAGGGGCTGAAAGATGAGAGTAGAGGAGATCAGCAAATACGGTCTGGATCTGATACTGCCCGTATCTCTGATAATTCTGGCCGAGATGTTGATCTTCTTTGGGCACATGAAGGCGGCACTTGCCATTCACTCTCTTAACCTGATGCTGCTCATTTTATCCTCGATATACATAGAGAACAGGATTTATCCCTGCACTCATGCTCCTGCCCCTCTTCAGGCTCTTAAACATTGCCATGCCAGTCTTCTTCCAGCTGACCCTCTACTCCTACCCTCTGGTCTATGCGCCCATGTTCCTGCCCATTTACTTCATCCTGAAGGAGCGGATGTTCAGCTGGTCGGAGGCAGGGATAACCGCTAAAGGCTTCTGGTTCTTCTTGCCCCTCGCCCTGGCGGTGGGGTTTGCCCTTAGGCTGGGGCGAGTACCAGGTACTGCGTCCTGGTGTGCTCATACCCGACTTCAGCTTGAGAAGCGTCCTTATCCTCACTATCACCATGACCCTCTTCGTGGGACTGGTTGAGGAGTTCGTCTTTCGTTCGGCGCTGCAGACGGTTATGGAGGAGCGGCTGGGGGCCATCGTCGGGCTGTTGGTCGCTAGCGTTCTCTTCGGCTTCATGCACAGCGGATATCACGTCCCGACCGAGCTTCTCTACGTATCCTTTGCCGGAGTCGTCTTCGGGCTGCTCTTCTGGCTGACAAAGAGCCTGCCCATCATTGCCCTAGCTCACGGGGTCACAAACGTCTCTCTCTTCCTGGTGGCTCCGGCTTTTTCCGGCATGCTCATCTACATGATCGGTATATCGGGCCTCATCTTCGTGATCATCGCGTCTATTTCCAGAAGGCTCCCTGGTGGAGCCGGAGGGGCACTAATCCCGCAGATCAGAAGAATGCGCGAGAGATGAATAGGAATTTGTGACTGGCTCCGCTCTCGCCACCAATTGATATATTGTCGCTTTTTGGTCAAGCTCATTAAAAAGTTACTTAAAAGTAGTAATTAAAATAAGAACACAAAATTTGAGGCTTTAAAGGTAAAGATAAAAAGTGTTTAATAGCCTAGAATAAGTGCTTAAGCGTTGAGAATCGCAAGTATATTATAGGCTACAATGCCGAAGAACGTCACGACCATGGGTACGATCGCGAGGTTCAGCATGGTGGATAGACGCTTGTTCCAGTGGGTAGATGCTGATAGTATCTCAGATGCGCTGAGAAGCGCTATGAGGCAAACGACCATTATTACACTTATCTCCGATACCCCAACCGTGGCAAACATGCTCACGACCGATGATGTGGTACTCGTGGCGCTCAGCTGTGCTGCTTACTGTGCTTAACATTGACGATAACAAGATTTTTCCTCCCCGGGCCCATCTACCCTAAGTGAAGATCTTTCTTTCTGACAAAGTATATAATAGATTTCTAGCCTTAACTTAGCAAATTTGCTCAGATTTATCTCAAGGAAACCTTTTTATACTTTTGTTACTGACGACCTATACGTCATTACGTTCTGGTGCTTGTGGGGGAGAATGTCATTGTCTGAGGCAAGTGCGATGAGCACGATGGATTCTATCTGCGACGAAGAGGCTTTCAATCCCTCGTCGCCTTGGCCTAGGGCTTTATTACCGCAGCAAATCACGCACCGCTCTGCCTCTCGCGCAACCACTCCTTTCCAAGCTATACAGAATGCTACAGAGTAGAATAATAAAAGCTGGTGGTAGAAATGAGGTCATCAAATAAAAGGAGAGGGGTATTAGGTCAGTGGACCACAATTATAGTGCTGGCGCTGCTACTTGCCTTTCTCGTGAGTGTGGCCCCGGCAAGCTGTGCCAAGCCGAAAACCTGTAAGGATGTATGCTTGGACCGTCTTGTCCAACTGCTCCTTATGAGCAGTGTCAGGTAAAGAAGGTGTGCACCTATTGGGATCATGGCGTCCGGAAGACCCTGTGGAGGGAGAGATGCAAGGAATGCGTAGCGGTACAGACATGGCGAGACTGTTACCATCAAACTAGGTGCACGGTTAATGGCTTATGCGAACGGCAGGCAGACCCATATAAGACGAAACTGGTAAAGACTAAAACGACGTGCGGTCGCTGGGGTCCCTGGAGTTACTGGACGACTTGATAAGCCCCTTCTCTGAAAGGAATGCTGGTTTGCGGCCTGATCTCACTTCGGATCTGAGAGACGAAGGCTCTGGGGAGATGCCTCCCCAGTGCGTTTGCCTCTCAATCTGAGCTTATTCGACTTTTAAAGAAGGCCCGTCTTAAGACAGCTTTGGGGGAGAATTAAATGAAAAGAATCGAATTGATATTCATTGCTCTAATCACGATATTTAGCTCTTTCAGCTTTGCCTTCGGGGAAGAGGCTGCAGATGATCTAGACCAAGGGCTAATGGTTCCGACCTGCGGGCACATTTATTCATCAGAGACGCATACATTGAACTCTGTCGTCGGGTTAAACGTCACCTCCGTATCCTTTATCCTGAGCTGTGGGGAGACGGCCGAACGAGATGGAGATGGTGCTGGTCACGCCCGGCGGCATAGAGATAGATCCTAAGGCCGGAGAGCCGATCACCTACCAGAGGAATGCCGACCTGGTATACTACATAGTCCCCTATCCTGAGCCCGGGAACTGGACCGCTGAGATTACAGCCGGGGCCGTCCCGGAGATGGGCGAGGACTACTGCGCCTTTACGGTCTTGGATGATGAAGAAGTGGCCATGGAGGACGAGACCACGTCTGAAAGTCCCTCTGATCTCAGCGACGAGGTGCAGGACTCTGAAGAGTGCGTGGAATGCAACTCCTAGTAATTAACTTTTTATAGCTGGCAAAACCTGTTTGAGGAGATGAGCTTCCGAGCTGCGTTCCTATTTTCTGTCTTAATCCCGGCGCTGATCCTCTTTGCCCAGGGGTTACAGGCAGATCCTGGGACAGAGGCCGATCTGGACCCAGGCGTACCGTTCTGCGGCCAGTATCTCCGTCATCATCCGTTCGCTATTTTGCCAATATTGAGCCTCATACCTCTGAGGCGAACTTCGTCCTCCAATAGAGGAATGCCGCCAGCTCTCTTGATCTGGTGCTCTGCACGCCTGGCGGAAGAGAGATCGATCCCAAAGCGTTTGTGGAGGAGTTCGTCTTCAGGTCGACGCTGCAGACGGTTATGGAAGAGCGGCTGGGATCAATTCTCGGCTTGGTTGTGGCCAGCGTTCTCTTCGGCTTCATGCACAGCGGATATCATATCCCGCTGGAGCTTTCCTGGTGGCTCCGGCTTTTTCCGACATGCTCATCTACCTCATCGGCATATGGAACGAAAGAATGCGGGAAAGATAAAGGCGCTGGCCTAAGATAGGTTTAAGCTTCATTGGTCAGCGCTTGCTTTCTCCTCAAGAGATGGCTGATGTGGTTAGAATAAGAGTGTAACTAAAATAATGAAATTAAAAGCCAAAACAAACAAAAATTTTTAGGGGTTAATTACATCTAGCACTTTGAAGCCTACTATGGCGAAGAACGTCACGACCATCGGTACGATTGCCAGGTTCAGCATGGTGGATAGGCGCTTGTTCCAGTGGGTAGAAGCTCATAGTATCTCAGAGGCGCTGAGAAGCGCTATGAGGCAAACGACCATCATTACACTTATCTCCGATACCCCAACCGTGGCGAACATGCTCACGACCGATGATGTGGTACTCGTGGCGCTGAGCGTGCTGCTTACTGTGCTTAACATGGACGATAACAAGATTATTCCTCCCCGGGCCCATCTACCCTAAGTAGAGATCTTTCTTTCTGACAAAGTATAAATAGATTTCTAGCCTTTACTCAGCAAATTTGCTCAGATTTATCTCATTTGCTCAGATTTATCTCAAGGAAACCTTTTTATACTTTTGTTACTGAAAATATCCATGTCATTACGTTCTGGTGCTTGTGGGGGAGAACGTCATTGTCTGAGGCAAGTACGATGAGCACGATGGATTACTATCTGCGACGAAGAGGCTTTCAATCCCTCGTCGCCTTGGCCTAGGGCTTTATTACCGCAGCAAATCACGCACCGCTCTGCCTCTCGCGCAGCCACTCCTTTCTAAGCTATACAGAATGCTACAGAGTAGAATAATAAAAGCTGGTGGTAGAAATGAGGTCATCAAATAAAAGGAGAGGGGTATTAGGTCAGTGGACCACAATTATAGTGCTGGCGCTGCTACTTGCCTTTCTCGTGGTGTGGCCCCGGCAAGCTGTGCCGAGCCGAAAACCTGTAAGGATGTATGCTTGGACCGTCTGGTGCCAGGTGCTCCTTATGAGGAGTGTCAGGTAAAGAAGGTGGTCACCTATTGGGATAACGGCACCAGAAGACCCTGTGGAGGGAGAGATGCAAGGAATGCGTAGCGGTACAGACATGGCAAGACTGTTACCATCAAACTAGGTGCACGGTTAATGGCTTATGCGAACAGCAGGCAGACCCATATAAGACGAAACTGGTAAAGACTAAAACGACGTGCGGTCGCTGGGGTCCCTGGAGTTACTGGACGACTTGATAAGCCCCTTCTCTGAAAGGAATGCTGGTTTGCGGCCTGATCTCACTTCGGATCTGAGAGACGAAGGCTCTGGGGAGATGCCTCCCCAGTGCGTTTGCCTCTCAATCTGAGCTTATTCGACTTTTAAAGAAGGCCCGTCTTAAGACAGCTTTGGGGGAGAATTAAATGAAAAGAATCGAATTGATATTCATTACTCTAATCACGATATTTAGCTCTTTCAGCTTTGCCTTCGGGGAAGAGACTGCAGATGATCTAGACCAAGGGCTAATGGTTCCGACCTGCGGGCACATTTATTCATCAGAGACGCATACGTTGAACTCTGTCGTCGGGTTAAACGTCACCTCCGTATCCTTTATCCTGAGCTGTGGGGAGACGGCCGACGAGATGGAGATGGTGCTGGTCACGCCCGGCGGCATAGAGATAGATCCTAAGGCCGGAGAGCCGATCACCTACCAGAGGAATGCCGACCTGGTATACTACATAGTCCCCTATCCTGAGCCCGGGAACTGGACCGCTGAGATTACAGCCGGGGCCGTCCCGGAGATGGGCGAGGACTACTGCGCCTTTACGGTCTTGGATGAGGAAGAAGTGGCCATGGAGGACGAGACCACGTCTGAAAGTCCCTCTGATCTCAAGCGACGAGGTGCAGGACTCTGAAGAGTGCGTGGAATGCAACTCCTAGTAATTAACTTTTTATAGCTGGCAAAACCTGTTTGAGGAGATGAGCTTCCGAGCTGCGTTCCTATTTTCTGTCTTAATCCCGGCGCTGATCCTCTTTGCCCAGGGGTTACAGGCAGATCCTGGGACAGAGGCCGATCTGGACCCAGGCGTACCGTTCTGCGGCCATGTATCTCCGTCATCATCCGTTCGCTATTTTGCCAATATTGAGCCCCATACCTCTGAGGCGAACTTCGTCCTCCAATGGAGGAATGCCGCCAGCTCTCTTGATCTGGTGCTCTGCACGCCTGGCGGAAGAGAGATCGATCCCAAGGCATTAGCTGGCTTCGTGCGCGACAAAACCTCCGTATCCTTTGCGCTGCCAGAGCCTGAGGCCGGCAGATGGGCGGTGGATGTCATGTCTCCTCGCCTTCCTGCTGAGGGCGATGACTACTGCCTTTTTGTCAAGCCAGTGCGCGAGGGGGAGGATATCTCCGCGGCGCGCTTCAACGGCCTCTACAGCGATCATGGGGTAGATGAGGATGAGGACGGGCGGGACGAGTACGCCGTTTTGGAGGTGGGCTTGAACGTAAAGAAGGCAGGGAACTATTCCTTGAAAGGATCTTTGTACGATATCAATAACGGCAGAGTGACGCCTGTCTACGATGCCGGCCGCCTCAATTTCGGTTCGCATGCTTTGGAGCTGCAGCTTGGCGATATGAAGTCTCCAGGCCCTTATCGCCTCACAGGCCTCATCCTTTACGATGAGAATGGCGATGAGGTGGACAGATCTGCGGCCGGTTACGTTACAGATGAGTATCCCGACCTGGCAATGAGCGATCAGGAGATGAGGGGGGCAAGGCTCAGCGGCGACTACTCAGATTACGGCTCGGACATAAACGGCGATGGATTATACGATTATCTGACTGTCGATGTGGGCTTAGATGTCTTTGCTCCCGATAACTACAGTCTCATGGGTTTTCTCTGCGACGCTTCGGGCAGAGAGCTTGTGTGGTCCATGGGCTTTGGCTACCTAATCCCAGGAAATCATACGATGCACGTGGACTTCGACGGAAAGACGCTTTGGGGGAGCGAGGTCAATGGCCCCTATCGACTATGCAATCTCAGCCTCTCCAGCGGAGACTCCGTGGAGAACCTGACCATTGAGGATATTGCCTCGGATATCCACACAACTGCGCCTTACGACTACACTCAGTTCGTGGACCCGGTGTGGCCCGAGAGAACAATATCGGGGTCCGGCTTCGGCGAGGTCCTCCTCACCATCTCAATAGAGAGCATTATCCCTGTCTTTCAGGGCAGGTACAGCTACGATGTAGTTGGGGCCTACATGCCGCCCATCTCCTCTAACTGGACTGTGAACGGCTCAGAATATGGTTATGCCTATGATCTCCCCGGAGTTCACATGCCCCGTAAGCCCAATAACTTCACAATCACTGCCAGGGGAGTGAAGAACCTCAACGTGGGTGTGAGAAAGGAGCAAGCTGCAAAAGAAGACAATTTCTTTAGGTCGTGGGTCTCATCTCAGACCCTGGCAAGCGACGACGGCACGGCAATCGTGGAAGACGACCGCATTTCGCCGGGGAGATACCAGTTCAAGGTCTTTGGTGATGCTGCAGACAACGCCACGCAGGTGGCACTGGAGCTGAAAGTGATCAAGAAGCTTGTGATCAACGGCGACTTCAACCTGGGCTTGAACACTGATGGCTTCCCATCGGGGAACTACTCGATAAGCGCTCGGGCGCTCAACGGCAGCCTGAGGCTGGACGAGTTGAGCGTGGATGGCCCCACTATGGGATTCTAGCTCCTTCTATGAAGAGGCAGAATCGCTTTTTGGGTCCTTTTTTGGTTTCGTCGGCGAAGATTGCTGACAATTGTCACAGTTTTGATAGTTTGAAGACAAAGCTTGGTTCCATTTCTCCTCTCTGGCGATCTGAGATCTGTGTTTGTCCAAAAGCATGCGAAGGAATTTTCCTTTGAGATTTCATACCATATTTATATTAAATCCGAAGTGGTCGTGCGCCCCTGGTGTCTCTAGGGAAATGACAAATGGCAGACAGTAGAAAAAAATATAGAGATTATGTGCTGAAACCCTCTTAGGTTGCAATATGCACTGTCGTGGAGCACTGTTTTGTTATATGGTCATATAATCTTTTACATATTTTATTTTATTATTATGAATAATACCCCTCAATAATAAAGGTGCAATCAATATCTATATATATCTTTATTTCCAGTCCCCTGTAGGGTTAGCGGCCGTACCCTGATTTTATGTAAAAAAATGGCCGAAAAAATAGGAGGAAGGAGAGGGAATGAGGAGGATACTCGTCGTCCTTTTGACCGCCGCTCTTCTAATAGGCATGGCAGGCGCTGCCAACTACATGTATGAGAAGGCGTCAGTTAAGGGCGTAGGATACAAGAACGTAGAGATGATCGTCTCCACCCAGTGGGGTTTTGCGGGAGCCAAGCTCGTTGAGAAGGAGTCTGGAAGCGGAAACGTGATCACTGAGAGGACTGAGCTCGAGGCCGAGAGGCAGCTCGATCATAATTACAATTGCAATCTCGATTGTTCCGGTGATTATCCCACTGGACTTCCGTCCATGGACTACATCAACTTCACCAAGGAAGCCGAGTTCGAGTACATGCCAGTCTCTTACCAGACAGGCACTTACGACCAGAAGTGGGTCGAGAAGCTCTGCGTCCAGAACTACAGGATCGGCGCTGTCTTAACTGAGATGTACTCCCACGCCGAGCACCTGCAGAAGACCACAGAGGTCAAGACCAGATTGTATGGATATTGTATAGACCCGACGGACGAGGTGCAGCACGAAGCTGACCCGCAGCCCTGCTGTACAGGCGTCTTAGAGGCCAATTTGAACAGCAACGTCATAGGCGTTGCCCACATCGGCTGGCTCTCCAGGGACCCAATGGCTGAGAAGAACCTGAAGGGACGCCATGCTGAGTACGGCAGGTCTGTTGAGGATCTCACTGGTGTCTTCTCAATCGAGAAGTTCATCCAGCTCTGGGGCAACTCCACCTGCGGCGCCATCAGCGTTGACTGGTTGCCCTGCGTTTAAGCAAGGGTTTTTACGACTTAGGGGGACGCTTGTTGCGGCCCTCTAAAGATTTTTCCTTTTTTTGCTCGTTATCACTGAGATGTCGATGATTATTATGAATGCATTTTATAGTAAAAGAGAAATACGGTAAAGAATCGAGATACCTGTTAAAGTGCAGGACTTGTAAGCGTTGTTTCAGCGAGACCTGAGGTACAGCATTTTTCTGCCTGCATGCATCTAAAGAAGAAGTTCTCAGAGTTTTAGCGATGCTACCCACATCCCGCAGGTGCGACTTCCAAAACCTGGCATTTTCCCTGCTAACGATTTCCTGAAAAATCACATAGAAGCGCTCACTTAATCTTGAGCTAGAATTATATTCTCTAATAATTATAACACCAATTTCTCTAAAGACGTGTTGGCATGCTTGGACTCTATTTTAATTACTTATATTTATTTTAACCATAAATGCGTTTAAAATTAAATTCTAAATCCAATTTGTAAAAACAGAAAATTCATAATTCCTAACGACCTACCTGCGGGATGTGGGATGCTACCTGAAAATGGCAGCATTCGAGGCTTAGCTCGCGCAACAGGTCACAGCACAAACAAATTTTGTGGATAACTCGAATGAGCGCTGCTAAACTTTTCAAGTCTGCTTTTCGGTCAACCAGCGCGTATGTGCGAAAACTACTCCCATCAGAATCCTCTTATCACATATCAATTGAGATGCTGTGGGAATAATTTTCGCAATTATATAAACTAAATGTCAGTATAAATAGATTTGGGATGAACGCTAAGTAAGTTTGTTTCTAATATTTTATTATTAGATTATCTTATTTATCATACTTATTCCGCTTCTGAAGCTCAAAATATTGATGATAGCCTCTTAATCTAGTAGCGAGAAATCCTCGGCCGTCAGGCTTCCAACTATGACTAGTGCGCCTTCAAACTGAGTAGTTCTCATTTTCTTGGTCATCAGAAATATTAAACTTTGAACGTTCTTTGTGATCTTTGTGCCCTTTGTGGTTTTAGATCCAAGATATTCTCCACAGAGACACAGAGGCACAGAGCGATCTTAATATTATTATCAGAATTAGCTTTTCGTCCTCCGTGCCTCTGTGCCTCTGTGCCTCTGTGATGAACGTTCGCTGAAACTTACCGAAATCTTCTCTGGCCCCTCGGATTCAACCACAGAAAATAGCGAGGAGCCTTAAGTAAGGCATCATAGCCTGAAAATTAAGGTTGCATGCATAGACAATCTGCGTCTTGCTCGCCCCCCCCGGTACAGGCTTCGAGAACCCTGGCCAGTATTTGATCCCTGTATCTCTTGCGACCCATGGGATATTTTTAGGATGCTTCGTACTTATAGTAGATCGCTGAAGCGTCTCCTGATGGTAGGTCGAACTTCAGCTTTATCTGGCAGGTTCAGATCTTTCAGCGGCTTGAATACTTTATCTTCAACTTTATTTCAATTTGGTTAAGAGTGTTATATCTTACCAAGAAAGCGGACGTAAAAATTCAAAAGCTCACGCCTAGTCTAAGCCAGCGCCTCATTTCATCGAATCAATTTAGCTGCTGGCCGCATTTTTTGCCGACCGATGATCAGGACCTTTCCGCCTTTTAGAACATGCCTTTAGATGTTAAGCAGTTCTCAGCTCTTGCATAATTCAAACGTAGATTAAAAGATTCCTGAAGGTTTGATAAGAATCCGAAATAAGTAAGATAAATATCTATTGGGTATTCTACTATCAAGCAGTCTACCACAATATTAACGAAGATATATGAAGTGGCGCTGTTTTGGGGATCGTAAGGCGGCATTCCGAAACCGCCCATAATGCAGCCATTACTTGCCTGAAAAAAGCTTTAGGCCGGCTTTGCGTCCACAATCTCATCGAGCTCAGCCATCTCGTTTCTTCTGATATCGTCCAGGATCGTGCGGATTTCATCGATCCTCTCTATTCTGTGCATAACTTCCTCTTTTGCAGTCATTTCCAACCTCCAAAGTTAACGGCGGATTTCCTCACGGCATATAGCCCAGCGCATGAAAGTTCTAGGCGTGGCCCGTCTCCTCGAGCTCCTCCAGCTCGGTCATCTCGCTTCTCCTGATATCGTTTAGCATTGTACAGATCTCATCGATCTTCCTGATCCTGCACATGACTTCCTCTTTGGTTGCCATTTTCCAAACCTCCCAATTAACAGCGTTCAGACCAACAGGTCGCGCTTGCAGGCCGCCCTGGGCATCTCGTGCCCCTTCGTGGCATCGCAGCCCAGCTGGCTTACACTGCGCATGATAGTCGCCTGCACTGGGTTGCTTTTCTGACTGGGTACTCGCCAGAGCCCAGGTGGATTTGGATTATACCCGCCTTGCAAGCAGCAAGCCTCTGAAATAGAGATTTTAATCGCTGTTACCATGTTTTAACGCGCCTGTACAGTTGTGTGAATTGATAGTATTTATTTCTTTGGTTGTATTGGTAATATTGGTTATAATGATGTAATGTATTTATATAATAAGCGAAATTGTTTATACTATGCTTATGACATGTGTTAATATGAAATTGGGAGAGATCGAGAACGTAGCGGAAAGGGAGACGCTCATTGAACCGCTATATAAAAGAATCGATAAGCATGGCCGCATTTATATAGATGTAGGCCTCGCAAATCAAGAAGCGCTTATCTTAGTGGTGAAGCCGATTCCGAAAGATAAAATAGATTTCATCCGCGTGGGTAGGAGATCTTAAATTTTGGCTCCTCGTTATTTTCTATGAGTATGCTCAATTGGGCTTGAGCAGTCTTTGTGCTTTCAGGTAGAGTTTTGAGGATTTTCACCACTGCAAACACAGAGGCACAGAGGGATTTTGATATTATTAGAAACTATTTTATATTTTCTCTGTGCCTCTGTGGTGAATTCGTTTACCTGTACTAAACCCTCATGATACAATCCTGCTAATACCAGAACCCCAGGTGTTTTAGCCTAGGGAGTATGTCGGATGGAAATCTAGCTTGAATCCCTGTCCCGGCCCCTTAGAATGCTCACCGCCATGAATCATCTTTTCTATAAACCGCCTTCTCGAAGGTGATGTTCTCTCCAGGGCCTTGTCGCATCTTGATCTGGTACCATTTCTCCAAATTCTCTTTAAGATCCTTCATGAAGAAGGCCATCCACTCGCCGCGCTCGCGTCCGCCTATGCTGTCCAGCTGCAATCCCAGCTCCTCGGCCTTGGCAGCCGCCAGGCTTTCGATTCTCTCTTTGCCAAGGATCATCCTGCACGACCTTCCCCAATCCTTCCTCATCCACGGCCACCGCCAGCTCGAAAGCTCCCGCCCTGGCCATGTCCCCGGGCTCCAGACCCCTCGCTCTCACCTTCAGGGCGGCGAGGCTTATGGCCTTGAAGACCTCATCATCTGCTGCCATCTGAGCCGCCCTAATTCTTGGATCCGTCATTTTGACTCTTCCAGCCCGCATCCGCAGCGCGCGAAATGGGCATCGCCCGTGCTGTTCAAGCTGATGGGCGAGCTGCAACCCTCAGTAATAACCCTGTTGTCCCGTGTCCTGAGGGCGCTTAAGAGATCGAACAATTTGAATGGTGTTGTTCCCATCAAGGACAATCCAGCTTTCCTCTGGCAAATCAGCGCCGCGAGCACAGAGGCATATTCCTGTGCCACAGCTATGAAGCTGAGGCACAACAGAAATATTAGGAAAATCTGTGATCTCATGGTTAAGAGATATTTAGCGAGCTATTTTCATTCGAGCTGAAAAGTGTAAGCTCTCAGTCTACTTTGTACATAGAGAATAGAGTTTACCCTGCCCTCATGCACCTACCCCTCTTCAGGCTATTAAACATTGCCCTGCCTGTATTCTTTCAGCTAACCCTCTTACTCTTACCCTCTGGTCTATGCGCCCTCTCGCCCTGACAGTGGGATTTGCCTTGGGCTGGGGCGAGTACATGGTGCTGCGCCCTGGCGTGCTCATACCAGACGCCAGCTTAAGAAGCATCCTTATCCTCTCACCATGATTTTTTGCCGGGCTGGTGGAGGAGTTCGTCTTCAGGTCGGCGCTGCAAACTGTTACGGAGAAGCGTCTAGGGTCGATTATTGGGCTGGTTGTGGCCGGCGTTCTCTTCGGCTTCATGTACAGTGGATATCACATTCCCCTAGAGCTGCACTATGTATCCTTCGCGGGCACCGTCTTCGGGCTTCTCTTTTGGGTGACAAAGAGTCTGCCCGTCATTGCCCTGGCGCATGGGGTTACAAACGTCTCTCTCTTCCTGGTGGCTCCGGCCTTTTCCGGCCTGCTAATTTACTTCATCTGTGCATCGGGCCTTATGGGCCTTATATTTGTGACCGTTGCGTCTTTTCACAAAAGGTCCTCTGGAGGTGCACTGCTCCCTGGGAACTTAAGAGTGCGCGATGGATGAAAGAGCTGGCCTAAGTAGAGTTTATGTTAAAATAGCTTACGCTTATATTCTATTGCTGTCTCTAATAGAGCCGACCATAAAGCACTTTGTATCCCATTTGTGCCTTCGCGTCTTTATGATCTGCCCTGCGCTCTACCACCCAGGCACAAAGGCAATGGGATTCAGCATTTTGTATCTGAGTGGTTGCTGTTATAGAACAATCTCATCGAAAAGTAATTGAAATAAGAGCTTAAAATAAGAGCTTAAAATAGGGGCTTAAAGCAAATTTATGCCTTCGCGTCTTTATGATCTGCCCTGCGCTTTACCACCCAGGCACAAAGGCAATGGGATTCAGCATTTTGTATCTGAGAAATTGTTGTTATGCGACAGCCCGTCGAAAACTTAATTAAAAAAAGAGCTTAAAGCAAAATAGAGAAAATTTTTAGGGACCGATGACTTCCGTCACTTTGAAGGCTACAATGGCGAAGAACGTCACGACCATGGGTACGATCGCAAGGTTCAGCATGGTGGACAGACGCTTGTTCTAGTGAGTGGAGGCTGATAATATCTCAGACGCGCTGAGAAGCGCTATTAGGCATACGACCATTATTACGCTTATTTCTGATACACCAACGGTGGCAAACATGCTTACTACCGATGATGTGGTACTCGTGGCGCTCAGTGTGCTGCTTACAGTGCTTAACATAGACGACAACAAGATTATTCCTCCCCGGGACTGATTTTTCCCCACTTATAATTAATACTCCTTTTTGACAAAGTATAAATAAGTTTCTACTCGCAACTTGGAAGATTTACACAAGCTATAGTTATTCTCCTAACTTCTTACACTAATAAATCGCTCTATCCAGGACTTTGAATATCCATCTTTTTAGAATAAAATAATCTTAAAGCACAATCATGACTTTTTACAATGGCTTCATTAAAATTAGTGTATTTAGCGATATCTCGTTTAAAATCTTTCCATCCAAATTCTATAGGATTTAAATCAGGAGAATATGGTATATTATAAATTAAGTGAATATCAATTTCTCTGGGCTAATGCCCTAAGCTTCTTTGCGGTATGGATTCTAGCATTATCTAAGAGAATACAAATTGGCCTCATTACATTATGAATTCTTATTTTTTAATGAATCTCATTAAATCCTCCGCCTTAGATGAGCGGGATACCATAACTTCGTCGTTGCCGTTTAGCGCTATAAATCCAAAAATAGTCTTTGATCTAACTTTTCCAGGTTGGTAATTCATTATATGTGTGTTTATAACTCTACGTTTATTGGGATGTTGTTGCAGAGAGCTTTCATCAAGGAATCCGATAATAGGATCTGTAATTGTAGTCAGTACTGAGTCTATTCTTTTTTTAGAAAACTTTCTGCATCAACAGGCCTTTTATTATTCTTAATATATGGTTTTCCGTACTTAACCTTTTTCTGAACTCTTAAAATTTTCCAAGCACCTTTATAGGAATAATCGATATCTCTTGTATCTTTTACATATTTTACTACATCGTTAATTGTCATACCTTTGTCATCAATTTCTTTAATAATTTCATCCCATTCAACCGGAGATATCTTTGGTTTTTTACCATTTCTATTCCGTGGTATTAATCCATCATAGCCATTTTTATTCCACCTACTTAACCAATGTTTTATTGTCCTTTCACTTCTTTTTAGAATATCCGCTACTTCATATACGTTTTTACCTTCATATAACTGTATTATCGCCAGTAATCTCTCTTAATTCTTAGATTATCCTCGGCTTTATATAATCGCTCAAGACCCATTTTTGGTATATGCTTCACTACTATAGGTTTTCTACCCATACTAGTGAATATTGCTTATCGATTATTAAAAGGTATCTATTGGGAAATATGTCTATAGATTAACTATAATCATAAGGAAACCTATATATACTTCTGTTACTGACGTTAAATACGTTACGTTTTGGTGCTTATAGTTGGGGGGTTGTTATTGTCTGAGGCAAGTGCAACGAGCGCTATGGATACCATCTGCCGCGGTAAAGAGGTCTTCGTTCCTCATCGTCCTGGTTGGGGCTTTAGATTGCAGCAAATCGTACACCTCTACTGTGCGCCTCTCGTACAACTAATCCCTTCTTAAGCAACGTAGAAACTATAGTATATGATGTGAAAACTGGTGGTAAGAATGAGGTCGTTGAATAAATGGAGTGGGGTATTTAGTCAGTGTACCACAATTCTAGCGCTGGTGCTGCTACTCACCTTTTTCGTGAGTGTAGCCCCGGTAAGTGGAGCTGATAAAGCCAAAAACTGCGCATCAACCTGCGATCATTGGCAGCTGCAACAAACAGGACAATACACTGAAGAGAAGCATGAAAAAATATACACGTACAAGATAAATGGCGTCGAGTATGTCAAGTGGGCTGATAAGACCAGGACTTGCTATACCGGATACAAATATAAGGTCTGTCACCACAGGTCCTGGTGTGATAACACTAAAGCCTGTGCAAACGTAGATGATTACATAACGAGAGGGCCCGACTATAAAAAATGTGATAGTTGGGTAACTACATACCGTACAGTGCCTGCATAGCTATCGTAGTCTCACTTTGGGCCTGAAAGACATAAGCTCTGGGAACGCTATCTGCTTTCCCAGAGCGTTTACCCATTGATCAAAACCTGTTTCGAGGACATGATGATTTAAAGGTGTTTTTGGGAAGTGTGAATATGAATAGAAAAGAATTGATACCAGTTGCTCTGATCGCCTTAATTGGCTCTCTATGCCTAGCCTGTGTGGCCGAGACAGAAGACGCCCTAGGCGAAGAGTTAGTGATTCCGGTATGCAGACTTATAAGTGAGTCCGATACTCACCAGCTGAACTTCAGCGTTGGGTCCAATGTTACCGCCGCCTCCTTCCTCATGGACTGGGCAAACGCCACAAGTGAGCTGGGAATGGTGCTGGTCACGCCAAGCGGTGCGAGCATTGGCCCTGATACAGGGGAGCCTATCACCTACCAGAGGAATGACACCTCGATATACTACATAATCCCAGATCCGGAACCCGGAGAATGGATCGCAGAGATCACAGCCAGGGCAGTTCCTGGTACAGGTGAGGGATACTGCGCCTTCATGGTGCTAGATAAGGATGTAGTGCTGGATGAGGAGGAAGTGGATACACTAAACAACTCCTTAAACCTCAGCGACGAGGAGCTTCTCTCTGAAGAAGCGAGGACTGTAACTCCGAGCGATTAGCTTCTTATAGCTAGTTAAACCTCCTTTGAGAGATGAAATCCAGAGCATCTCTCCTATTTTTTGCCTTAATCTCAGCGTTAATGTTATGTGCGCAGGGGCTACAGGCAGATACTGGAGCGAATGACGACCTTGAACGGGGCGTACCGTTCTGCGGCCACATTTCTAAGTCCTCTTCTGAATACTATGACTTCAGCGCCGATCCTCATACCCCGGCACTGAGCATTGTTCTGCGCTGGAGGAACGCCGCGAGCGAGCTGGAGATGGCGCTGCGCTCGCCCAGCGGCAGAGATGTCGGACCAGATGCATCCGCCAGCTTCAGGCGTGGCGAGACCTCTGCATCCTTTGTGCTGCCAGAGCCAGAGCCCGGCAGATGGACTGTAGAGATTAGGTCCCCGGGAACTCCGGCAGATGGAGATGATTATTGTCTCTCCATCGAAACAGTGCATAATGAAGAAAAGGTTAACCTCCCTTCGGCCCGCTTCAACGGCCTGTACCGCGACAGCGGGCATGATGAGGACGGCAATGGGCTTTATGAGTATGTAGTCCTGGAGGCAGGCGTGGATGTCAGGAGGCGGGGCAATTACTTCATCGAAGGATATCTGTACGATGTCAACAATGGCAGGAAGATTCCAGTTTCCAATGCCAGCCACCTCGATGTAGGCCCCCAGACTTTGGAGCTGCCGCTTTATGACATGATGGCCCCAGGACCATACCGCCTCAAGAGTTTGGCCCTTTACGATGAGAATGGTGATGTAGTGGACCGGTCTTTTGCCGAGTATACCACCCACGAGTACCAGGATCTGGAGATGAGGGGGGCTAGACTAAATGGCAGCTACTCGGATTACGGCTCGGATATAAACGGCGATGGGCTATATGATTATCTGACCCTAAACGTGGGCGTGGAAGTATTTTCTCCCGGCAACTACAGCCTAATGGGATTTCTCTGCGACTCCAGGGGCAAAGAGCTGGTGTGGTCCCTAGCCTTTGGTTCCCTTCTTCCGGGAGTCCACACCATGCACATGGACTTCGACGGAAAGACCCTATGGGGAAGCAAGGCCGACGGACCCTATACTCTCTGCAACCTGAGCCTTTCAGGTGGCGACTCATTCAAAGAGAACCTGACCGATGAGGATGCAGTCTTGGAAGCATATGTGACCAAGCCCTACAACTACACGCAGTTCGTTGATCCGACTTGGCCGGCAAGGGTAATATCCGGGTCGGGCGATGGCGAGGTCCTCCTCACTATCTCTGTGGAGAGCCTTCTCCCTGTCTTCCAGGGGCGGTACAGCTATGATATTGTGGGGGTAACAATGCCGCCCATCTCCTCCAACTGGACAGTGACGAGCTCAAAAGATGGCTATTCCTACGACCTTCCTGGAGTTCACATGCCTAAGAAGCCCAACAACTTCACAGTCACTGTCGGCGGAGTGAAAAACCTCAACGTGGGCGTACGTAGGGAGTTTGCAGGGGCTGGAGTAGGTTTTACCAGGGCATGGGTCACGTCACAGGCGCTGGCAGGAGACGACCGCAGGGCCGCAGTGGAGAGCGACCTCGTATCTCCGGGAAGATACCAGTTCAAAGTCTTCGGGGATGCTGCCGATAATGTCACGCAGGTGATACTGGAGCTGAAGGTGACGAAGAAGCTGCTGATTAGCGGCGACTTTAATCTGGCATTAGATACTGACGGCTTACCTTCAGGGAACTACTCCATATCGGCACGGGCGCTCAACGGCAGCCTGAGATTGGACGAGGTGGAAATAGTAGGCCCTTCTATGGGGTTCTAGCCGCTTTCACTTATCTCATTTTATTAGCATGAATAAGGCCTCTTGAATGAAGAGAATACTTGTCGTGCTTTTAACCGCCGCTTTTCTTATCGGCATGGCAGAAGCTGCTAACTATATGTACGAGAAGGCATCGGTTAAAGGTGTGGGATACAAGAACGTGGAGATGATCGTTTCCACCCAGTGGGGCTTTGCCGGAGCTAAGCTGGTTGAGAAAGAGTCGGGCTCGGCAACGTAATCACAGAGAGGACCGAGCTCGAGGCAGAGAGGCAGCTTGCCCATGATTACTCGTGTTATCTCGAGTGCGAGTTCCCTACAGGAGTTCGCGTTATGGATTACATCGACTTCACCAAGGAAGCCGAGTTCGAGTACATGCCTATCTCTTACAAGGTGGGCCAGTATTACCAGAAGTGGATTGAGAAGCTCTGCGTCCAGAACTACAGGATCGGCGCTGTCTTAACTGAGATGTACTCCCACGCTGAGCACCTGTAGAAGACCACCCAGATCAAGACCAGGTTATACAGATTCTGCTGATATGTCTATACTATCGATAAGATCATCTTTAAAGTGAACCCCTGCATAGCAGCTCATCGAATTTTCTGGAGATGGAATATAATAATCGCAGAGGTCTCTATACCTTGGCGGTTAGGTGATTAGATGCCTGTGGGGTCCATAACGGGGGCATAAAGAGCTGATAAGGGATTAAGATGCTTGGTTGCAGTTTTGGGATACGCGTAATAATAACATCAGCTACTTACTTCAGTTACTTACTTATCTTCCTTACGTCTTATTCCGTTACCTTTTAATTTCTTAGGCAGGGATACATCTTGAAAATGATATCTAAGAGGCGCTAGGAGCATCAGCAGGTGTAGGAGGGAAACCCGGTGATTTACAGGTTAGCGATGGCTTTTATTATATCGATTGCTTTGGTAGGGGTTGCATGGGGTGCGACCACCACCGAAGATATAGGGTATATATACAATATGGATCAAAAGGTTGAGGGGAATGGGTTTTTCAGCTCATATAAGAATATAACTGCAGGCAACCTTGAACTGGGAAGCAAGGGCCATGGGAGCGGGAGCTATAGCTACGAGTCCAAGCTGTATACCGAGATGGAGTTCAAGTACGACTCCGCCTCTCAGGATTATTATGGCAGCAGTGAGCGGAAGATTGTCTTCGATGAGAGTGCTGATTATGCATACGGCCCGAGCAGGTTGCAGCTGGGCAAGAGCTTCCGGTCTGGAGCTTTCTCGTCTTTGGGCAAGGAAGTGACATGCATCAAGAACTACGGCAGCGGTGTATCCATGAACGCTCACTTCGACTCCCTGGATACCCTGAGCAAGGACATCTCTGCCAACCTGTACTGGAAGGACATCACCAGCGACGACTATCCTTACGGGGAATCGACCGAAGTATCGAGCCGCACAGCATTGAACGTGGATGCAGCGTTCACGGGCAGAGGACATATCGGTGTCCTGGCGGTCAACGAGAGCGTGCACGATGTGCGCAATATGATCGATGAGGATTACATAGGCACGTTCTCCATCGTCAAGAAGATGTCTCACGAGTTCAATTACAAGATGAAGGCGGAGCCAGAGGATTGGCTGCCCTGCTGCTTTGACGGCTGGAGCAGCATGAACTACAGAGATCAGAAGGGCTTTGGTAAGTCAACCAAGGGCGTCTTCGACTGTACCTGTTTCGTTCCACCTAAGTCGATAACTGCCTGAGAAAGGAATGCCGTTTTGCTGACTGCAATCCTCTCAGGCCTCAATGCCTTATGCTCAAGCCCGCCTGGTGCATAAGGCCGTGGTTAGCGGTGTGCTTGGGCTCCTGCTATCCTCTTATGCTTTTTCATTAAAATCGTAGGCTCTTTGTGCCTTCATGGTTAGCTTAGCCGGACGCTCACCACAGAGACACAGAGACACAGAGGAGCGATAAGGCTGAGGCTACTTAGGATAATAGCCGTATCTAAAATGCCTCTGTGTCTCTGTGGTGAACATCGTGGGTGATCTAACCACAAAGTCACAAAGGCACAAAGTGATTGAAAACCCTGGGGTGTTCTCAGATTCTTTGCCCACAAAAAACGTTGAAGAGCCTTAAAGATTCATGATTTCCAGCTCATCGTGCAGCATCTTCAGCCTGTTCCTCACCTGAATGCCCTTTTGAGTAGTTTTATATAACGTCGGCGACCCCTGCTGCAATGGCTCGACTAGGCCGTTCTTGATCAGCATGTCCAGGTAGGCCCTGATGGTCGTGAAGTTGGTATTGGCCCTATACACGATTCTGGTTATGTTCTCCCCGTCGGCACATATGCTCAGGACTTCCAGGATGATCCTGTCTTTGCTCCTCCTCTCCCTCAACCAACAACTCCTCCTTGCTCTCCTTATGTCTGATAAGTAGCTCAATTTAAGTAACTTCGCTAAGGTTGACAATTTCATATAAATCTATCTTATCTCAATTTCTTATGCAGATTCCTTTAAGGGAGACCAAGTTCTCAGGAGGCATTTCATGCCTTAATTCCTCACACCCTTATGGAGATTGCCGCTATGGAGATCTAGCTTCCCTTCAGGAAAATATGCGGCAGAGACCTTGCGCCGGCACGGATGCGCGCGATAGACTGCCTGGTCCAGGAGGTGATATGCGACCTCTTCTCCCAAGCCAGGTAGATGAAATACGCCAGGCCCAGAATCTCGGGAAGCAGCACAATTGGCAGCCTCAGGCCGAGGAGAAGCATCTGAAGATAGCTCATGGTATCCAGGTGGGGGGCTGGGGGAAAGCTGCCAAGCATCGGCCAGAAGAGAATAACGGGCGAGTTCCACATGAAGTCCAGGGAGAGGTGGACCAGCACTCCTCCACAAAGCGATGCCAATCTTATATCGCGTGTGTAAAAGGCGGCTCCCGCCAGCAGGAGGAGGAATAGAAGGGTGTGGGCGAAGATCCTTCCCATGCTGGGAGTGCCGTAGACAACCTCCCCCAGGGGTTTGTCGATGATATCCGGAAGCATAGCGCCTATGGCCACAAAGAGCAGGTCGGCCCTCGTGGCAAAACGGGCGGCTGCCAGGGCTAGCCCCAGGTGGGCAAAAAGGAGCATCCTAAATTCATTTTCTGTACTCTATTTAAAGTTTTTCAAAAGATGCCCCTGAATTAAGGCTCGATGATGGTAAATCCCAAGTATCTTTATTGCTTACTATTGTTTCGGATTTAAAATTCCTAGAGTTTTTTAACCTTTTAAAGAAATCGAAGACAATTGCTTAGAAGAATTGAGACTATGAGACCATTGCGCTTGGTTTATTGGCGTTTATGTCTAGCGATTAGCTCAATTCTTGTCAATAAATGGATTGCAAAGTGATGGCAGGCATCTGAATTGATCCGGTCCCGATTTCATCGGGGCTGTCGACGGTGGAAAACCGATGGCTATGATAAGAGGGGCCTGTCAGGGCAGCGGAGGCTCTACCTGTCCATTTATTTACAGAGGTTATCTCAGACGGACGTTCACCACAGAGACACAGAGGCACAGAGACGACCTTAACAGAGTCTGAGCCTGATCCAATCTCCTTAAACCTCAGCGCGTCCTCTGTGCTCTCTGTGTCTCTGTGGTGAAGTCGTAAGCGTCCACTACAGAGGCAAAAAGGCCACAAAGGAGAATGCTTTAGCACTTTGGAACTAACGGCTCTTGACACGAGGTCTCAAGCGAAATGTCGAAAAAGGTCATCATCACCGGCGGCGCGGGGTTCATAGGCTCCAACCTGGCAGAGGCACTGGCTGTGGAGAGAGAGGTTGTAGTGGTAGATAATCTCTCCACCGGCAAAAAGGAGAACCTTCAGGGCATAAATGCCAGACTAATCGAAAGCAGCATCACCGATCTGGGGCTTTTGAAGAGGACCTTCGACGGAGCCGACTGCGTATTTCACCTGGGCGCAATTGCCTCCGTTCAAAGAAGCGTGGAGGACCCTCTGCTGGTAAACGAGGTCAACCTGAACGGGACCCTCAATGTACTGGCTGCAGCCAGGGATGCGGGAGTGCGGCGAGTGGTATTTGCCTCCACGGCTGCGGTCTATGGGATGTCGCCAGAGCTTCCCAAAAGGGAGGACATGTTGCCCGATCCAAGGTCGCCCTATGCTGTGGCCAAGCTTGGGGGCGAGCACTATGCCTCTGTCTTCCAGGATCTCTATGGGTTGGAGACGGTCGCTCTCCGGTTCTTCAACGTCTTCGGGCCCAGGCAGGACCCATCTTCGGAGTACTCAGGGGTGATCTCCAGGTTCATCTCTGCGGTGCTGAATGGGGAGCAACCGGTGATCTACGGAGACGGGGAGCAGACGAGGGACTTCGTCTTCGTGAAGGACGTGGTCAGGGCCTGCATACTGGCCTCCGAGAGCCGCGCCACGGGCGTCTTTAACGTGGCTCGTGGGGAGAGCACCAGCTTGAACCAGCTCCTGAAGATGCTCGGGAGAATCACGGGTCGGGAGGTCTTGCCTAGATATGCCGAAGCCCGGGCGGGGGATATCAGGCACTCGCTGGCGGATATCTCAAAGGCTGAGGCGATTGGATATCAGGCCGGAGCATTCTGTGGAGGAGGGGCTGAGAAAGACGGTGGATTGGTTCTTGGCCTCGAGCCTATCCCAAAAACACCATTAAGTCTTCAAGTAGAGTTTAGCAGACGTTCACCACAGAGACACAGAGGCACAGAGACTATAAAATGAAGAAGATAGAGCTGGTCATAAGGGGCAAGAAAGTCGTGGATGAAGATTACCGCACTTTTTTGCTCGAAAATGCGCTAATCCTCGGCATTAAAGGGTTCTCAGCATGCAATTATTTGCATGGCAGCAAAGAACTGATCATTGTTAAGCTTGAAGGGTCTGAAAGCCAGATCGAAGAGTTTGTCCGTGATATCCGATCCAAGCTTCCTGAGCGTGCAGAGCTGGAAGAGATTGAGGAGAGATGCATCGATGGCTATGTGATGAGTGCAGCGAATTTCATGAAGTGTATGCAGGAGGAGTTATGGTACAGATTTGCTGCAGCTCTATCTGGGAACGAGATTGGGAGCGAGCACTTCGTAGCGGTACGGAATGATTCCGTGAAGCTTCTGAAGAGGAAGGTATCCCTGGATGAAGTTATCTCCGAAATCGGCGCACACGTCGTCGATGACAGCGATGCTACAGAGATCGTCAGGGAGATGAGAGATCGATCCTAGGCTGGAGTGATTCTAATTTGCCCGAATATCTAGTGCCATTGAAGATCGAGAAGCTGGATGAAGGTGTGTATCTGGCTACAAGTGATACGCTGCAGGGGCTGGTGGTGCAAGGGCGAACGATAGCAGAGACGATGGATATAGCGCAGGATGTGGCCAGGAAGCTCATAGAGTCGTACACAGAGCACGGAGATCTTCTGCCTGCCGAGATAACCGCCCTCCTAGAATAATAAGTCGTCTTTATGCCTACGCGTTTGTTATCTGGGTAGGAATTCGATCATGGAGATAATATGGACGAAGCAGAGATAATGAAGCTGATTCCTCATGTGGTTAGATCCTCCCAAAAGAAGGTATGGATCGACTATGACGAAGGAGCTGATGTGCTCTACATAAACTTCGCTTACCCTCCCAACGCTGTAGAACACGAGGAAGACGAGAACGGAGTCATCAGAAACTACGATGAAACGGCCAGGCTCACGGGCCTTACAATAATTGCCGCCAAGAGATTTGCAAAAGAGGCTGCGGCATGCTGAGGATATATCTACCAGGAAGTTCAATACGCCCTTCCTTCTGAACGTCAAGGAGCAGGGCATCGCCATATGAAACGCCGTGTCTATTGAACTGAGTTTGTGCTCTCTTCCGGGCCTCCGCGCACGTTGCCGGTTTTCGCGCGCAAGGACTGGGAGGGGCTGTCCTCAAGGCCGGACGGCCCCCCTGACCCCGTGGCCACGGGGAACATGCCACGAGTAAGGGGATGCCACTCTTTCCATTCATGTTCTACTGCGCAGAGGCTTACAGTGAGAGCTTGGGGTTGCATATTTATCGGTATCAAAATGACTATTGAAGTCGAGGTTCCTCGAGACATTACGAGTTAACAATAGAGGCCAAACGTGAGCTAGGACGCTAGTGCGAGGGTAGGAAGAGATTAGAGATCGAAGAGATAGTAAGAATATTGACACCAACATCCTGATATCTTCTCTTTTAAAGAGATAGGTCGAACAGCTCTGATAAATTATCTATAGTCGTTTATAAAATGCATACTGGCGAGGTATCGATATTAAAGAGGAAAGCCTTCGAGTGACCATTAAGACTGGAGGCTGTAAACCATCTACAAGCGAGGAGATGGCGGTGGAGCTATACAAATCGGAGAAAGTATCCTCTGAGCAGGGCAGCTGAGATTGCAGGCCTCTCAATAGAAGGATTCAAGAACCTTCTGGAGCTTAAAGGGCATAAAGAGG
The DNA here is from genome assembly GCA_963847095.1 of Methanotrichaceae archaeon. Taxonomy (GTDB): domain Archaea; phylum Halobacteriota; class Methanosarcinia; order Methanotrichales; family Methanotrichaceae; genus CAWJYS01. The sequence goes on from CAWJYS010000005.1 coordinate 626,834, forward strand.
GTGGTTGCGGCTCCTTCAGAGGACAGGATACGACGAGGGGTTGACTTTATTCTTGGATAAAGCCGTAGATCTAAAATACAAAGAGTGTGGAATTTCTATATGATGAAGCTCACCGCATTTGTATCCGGCAAAGTCCAGGAGGTCGGCTATCGAGCCAGGGTAGTCGATATAGCCAATGCGTTTGGCCTCAAGGGCATGGTCGAGAACCAAAAGGATGGCCGGGTGAAGATAATAGCTGAGGGCGAGGATGAAAAGCTCAAATGGTTCGAGAGTGCCATAGATATAAAGAATACCTTGATCTATGTCTCGTCCATAGAAAAGGTATACTCTCCTGCAAGCAATGAGTTCGACAATTTCGGCAAGCTGGTGGTTAAAGGCGAGACCGACACCAGGCTGGACACGGCTGCAGTCTATCTAAAAGAGCTCGTCTCTGCGGTCAAGAATCTGAATGATAACCTGGGCGGCAAGATGGACCAAATGCTCGGCAAGCAGGATAGCTTCAGAGCAGTCGGCAAGCAGGATCAAATGCTCGGCAAGCAGGATCAGATGCTCGGTAAGCAGGACGAACTTCTGGATGAAGTCAGGGATATAAACAGGAAGTTCGACAGGGTACTGGAAAATGATATCGTTGAATTGAAGAACGATATGGCCGAGATAAAAGCTGCTCTGAGAGAAAAAGGAATAATCTAATAGGCATCTCGACCGGACGCTCACCACAGAGGCACGGAGACACAGAGGACGCACCGAGGTTTGGTGGAGGTATTTGCATTCGGCTCAAGCTAGTAAAATCGTCTCTGTGCCTCTGTGGTGAACGTCCAACTAAGCCAACCAC
>CAWJYS010000006.1:0-7367 GCA_963847095.1 Methanotrichaceae archaeon
GAACGCACTGAGGTTAAAAGGGATTGCTTCGGGCTTAAAGATTAGCAAAAGCATCTTCGTGGTGGACTCTCCCTTATCTCTCAGCTATTGACTCGCCGATGAAGGAATTAAACATGCCTCTGAAGGATTTGGGCCTGCCGGATAGAGTCGAGGTTCAACTTACCGTCAAGAGAAGCGTTAGTGGGTTCCTTGACGAGCTGGGAGAGCTTGAAGCTAAAGAGGATATAGACTCTGTTTTAAGAAGTATGCGGAGAAGAAGCTACGATGAATAAGGCGGTTCTAGATTCGTCCATACTACTGAAGAGCATAGAATTCTTTGGAAAAACTTATACGATTTAAGAAAGAGAACTATAAAGATGAAATTTAAAATCACAGTAGAGAGAGATGAGGATGGCAGATATGTGGCCGAATGTCCTGACCTTCCGGGCTGCCTCTCTGAAGGAGAGACCCTTGAAGAGGCCCTGGAGAACATAAACGAGGCCATCATCGGATGCTTGAAATCGCGGCTGAAGACCGCAGGAGAGAAGCTCAAGATACCATCCTTCGACCGCAAGCTCGACATATCCATTGATTTGACGGGAAACTCGTATGCAGAGGCTTCCTCGGGCTAGCGGTGATAAGCATGTGGCTGCGTTTAAGAGAGCCGGCTTTGTGGTGAATCATATAGAAGGCAGTCACTACATCATGGTCAATTGGGCTCCTCAAGAAGCTTATAGAGAAAGCGAAACTTACAAACGAGGAGTATATAGCTTACTTTTACAATAAGTAAGGAAGATAGCCACTCTGATAGCGATTTCAATAGAGTTGATTTACGCCGAGAAAGACTTTAAAACCACAAAGACCAAAAGCTACATGGTGATCTCGTGGGCGTGATAGAAGTAGAGGTTCCGGAAGGCATACCTCTAAAACCTCTCAAGAAAAAGATCAATGAACTGGTAAATGAAGAAGAAGCTAGATGGGTGCTTTTTGAGAGGGCAAAAGAGGAGATAAACCTCAGTGAGGCAGAGCTGGAAGAGCTAGAGGAGATACGAGAGAGTGTATGGAGAGAGGAGAAGAAGAGGCTGGGCTTGTAGCCGACACCAATATTCTCATATCTGCTCTTATCAAGGATCGTTCTATAAACGCAAGGCTGATAAAATCTGAATACTTCAATTTATACTTCACCGATTATGCTTTACAGAACTCTTATTAAGTTTAAAGCAATTTAATATTATGATGAGCGCCACTGCGGTTGATGATGCCGCCCTTATTATTCGAAGGTCCCTGCAAAGAGAGATCGGCCTATTGGAAACGAAAAAAAGGCTGACGCAAAAGGAGATCGATGAATTCGAGCGCAAATATGGCATGGCTTCTGCAGAGTTCATGAGTGAGTTTGAGCAGGGAAAGCTTGGCGATTCACAGGATTGTTTCGAGTGGTGGGGACTCCTGCAGGGAATGAGAGCGATTGAGGAAGAAATAAAGAAAGCAAAAGCGGTGCTTTCCCCTTGATCTTTGAATACTTCAGAGAAATTGAACTGCGACTAAAAAAGATTGAAATCGCAAGAAGACCTGTTGATGCCTTTCACGGGAAGATGAAGATACCAAAAGAGATGGCTGATGAGATTATAGACATGGAGATGTGGGATTAAAGTTTTTGGAGCATATATACAGGTATCAGGAATGAATGTTACCAGGGCCAAGCGCTATAAAGATAAAATAAATATCATACTAAAAAGGTCTGACCAGGCAGAGGAGTGGCTACAGGAGCTATATTCAGCGCAGATCTTGGAAGACGATAAGACCAAGCTTGCAACCTATAAGGCCTTCCAGGAGATAGTCGAGGCCTCCATGGATATAGTCGCCATGATGCTTAAGGATAGATTGATAGAGAGATCAAAGCAGTCCTGAGAGAGTCCAATGGTCTCCGGAACCGGCTGGTCCACCGCTATAACCAGACAGACGATCTCGTTGCTCTGGAGAGCATGAAGGCGGTACTTCCCGGTTTGCGGAGCTTTGTGGAGGATGTGGAACTGTGGATCAGGAAGAGGTTAGAAGAAGAGTAAAAACTGACCTTCAGTTCCTGGAGAACGAGGTCCTGGGAATTCTTCTGTACGGCTCATGGACTGCCGGAGAGGCTCATCCTGGAAGCGATATCGATATCTGCATAGTTGCTCCAAAAACCGTGGACAAAATTAAACTGTGGAGAAGGGCGCTGGCAGAAGTAAGAGAGCCGCTGTATGATCTGCGTATATTCGAGCTCATGCCCCTTTACCTGAAGATGGAAGTGATCGAGAGGGGTGTAGTGGTATACGCCAGCGATGTCTACGAGCTTTATGAGTACTTCTATCCCTTCCGCCGCGACTGGGAAAACCAGAAGCACCGCCAGAGCATGAGCCTGGAAGAGGCCCTGGCAATGCTGGGTGGATGATGAGGATGGCAGGTATGTGGCCGAGTGTCCCGACCTTCCGGGCTGCCTTTCTGATTTCAAACTGAGGTGCAGTGTTGCATAAATCAGAGTTAGTCTCTAGGCTGCAACCAGGTCATTAAATCCTTCGTGTGTTCTTTGTGAGCTTTGTGATCTTTGTGGTTTGATCCAGTCCGCTTAGATGCGTCGAGACAAAACGAAATCCACCACAAAGGACGAACGAACGATAACAGTCCTGAGGACATCAAATGCCGCTATCCAGGCTTCGAGGCCATAAAGATAAAGAAAAGGAGACACCGGCACATGCGTCCATCCTGCCCGAGGGCCCTCTCCCGGAGTTCCAGGTGCTCCTCTCCGCCTGCCGCGTCTTCCTTGGCACCGAGGAGCCCTTGAAGCTGGAGGAGCATCTGCAAAAGGGGCCGGACTGGGACAGGCTGCTCGCTCTCGCCAGCAGGCACGGGGTGATGCCGCTGCTCTACCGGTCCATAAGCCAGAGCTGCTCCCAGGCGGTGCCGCAGGAGTGGCTGATGCGGCTTCGGATGCTGTACATGCAGAATGCGGCGCGGAACTACAAGATGACGGGAGAGCTGCTGAGGGTTCTTGATGCGCTGCAGAATGAGGGCATCAAGGCTGTGCCGCTAAAGGGGCCGGTGCTGGCTCAGACTGTGTACGGGGATATTGCGCTGTGGCAGTTTGGGGATCTGGATATACTGGTGGCCTGAGAATGTAGAGAGGGCATTGGGCCTCATGCAAGCACATGGGTACAGAGCGAGCATGAGATCTCCGAGTCCAAGAGGCATGCCCTGATGAAAACGGCGCATCACCATCATCTTTTCAACGCCCGGTCAGGAATCACCGCAGAGCTGCACTGGACGATTGCCCCAAGCTACTATGGCATGAAGACGGACGCCGCCGGGATTCTGAGCCGGGCCGGTCTTGCTTCTGGGAAAGGATATAGCCGGAATATCTGCAGAAGATACGCGGATTCTGCTCTGCCAGCACGGGACCAAGCACACCTGGGAGAGATTATCCTGGATCTGCGATGTGGCGGGGCTGGTTGCAGGAGAGAGCAGAAACCTGTCTACAACCTGGCAGAGAGCGAAGAAGGCGGGCGAGGAAAGTGTATTTCTCATAGGCCTTCTCCTGGCAGAGGAGCTGCTGTTGCTGGAGGTTCCCGAGGATATCGCTCTTTTAGCTAGGGGCGACAGGGCCCTGACGAATTTCGCCCGCCAGGCCATGAAGCGGCTCTTCTCAGAGAGAGGCGGCCCTGAAGATGCGCTAAAAACCCAGGTGGATCGAAGCATTCTTTACATGAGCCTCTACCGCAGTCCCTACAAGAAGGTGCGATACTTTATTCGCATGATCACGGACCCGACCGATGTGGATCTTGTAGTTGCAGGTCTACCTGATGGCATGCTTCCCCTTTACCGTCTGGTCAAACTCTTGAGGATGATGGAGAAATACGAGGGGCCTTTTGCGGATGGTTGCGAAGATCCAGGAGCGGCTGAAGAAGAGAGCTTTCAGGCCATGGCGATAAGACAGTTCTCCGGCCTGGTTCCAAGGACGATGGCGATGCTCATGATGAACGCAGGATATCGCCGAAGTCCTTCATCAACTCTTTGGTCTACCTATCAGAGATTCTGAGGAATTTATAGTAGTATAATATATTTTTAGACGACAAATTATCCGGGAAGATGTAACCAGTCAAAGGATGCCGGACAAGTCTGGAGAGTAAGGTTTAAACCCTTGCTTACTGTTGGGTACGGCAAGAGAGCGTTTATATTTAGAGGGCTGAAGTGAGACGCCACGGCCTGAATTGAGATGATGATAAGAGGGCCTGACGAGACAGCGGAGGCTTTGATACAACTAAGTAAAAGCCATCTATGAGAGCCGTGTCTCGAGGCTGCTGGAGGAGCTGGACTTGAAAGAAGGAGAAGAGGTGGAGATTGAGGTTAAGAAAAGCATTGTTAACAGGACCTTCGGACTGATCCAGCTTGACCATGAAGTAATAGATGAGATAATAGAGAATACAAAATACGGATCAACAGAAGCTGATGACTTCGAGGATATTATCTGCCGGAGAAAAATGTCCTTCGTTGACTATGCCCGTAACAAAGCTAGATAATAAAGGGAGAATCCTGCTGCCCAGCGATCTCAGACAGAAGGCGAACCTGAAGGAGGGCGACGAGTTCGCTATCGATTCCCTGGGAGAAGGCACATTTATTGTCAAGAAGATCGATTTGCGGTCTCTGCTTGAGGAGGCATAGAGAAGGCCAAAGGCATAGATCACGATAAGGTGGAAAGAGAGATCAAGGAGGAGAGACAGGAAAAGAGTTCAAATACAAAATGTGTTAATCCATTAATAAGATGAAACTTAGGATCACGATAACCGGCCCGAAGGTCCACGATGTTGGCTATAGGCCCTGGTTAGTTGAACTTGCCATGAGCATGGGTCTCAAAGGCTTCGATGTCTATAACGATGAAGAAGACGGGCAACAGATGGTAATAGCTCTGATAGAGGCCGATGACAGAAGAATCCAAAGATTTCTTAGCACTGTTAATGAGAAACGGCCTCAGCTTGCTAAAGTCAGTAGTATAACATCCGGGGATTATTCAGATGAGGTTATGCCTTTGTGGCAGACCGCCGCTATGAATGCCTACGGCCAGATGAATAAGGCTGTCCCCATTCTTCAGAAAATGGGGGCTGATATCTCAGAGATGAAAGACGATCTGAAAGCTGTTAAGAAAAACACTGATCTAATCCCACAGATGGCTAAGAACACTGAGAAGATCTTAGAAGAGGTTAAGGGACTCAGGGAAGAGATCCAACCAGGTTTAGCAGAACAGCTCAGACAAATGCGGCAGATATTAGAGCCCTGAAGGACCGTGCAGGCATGCTCTAAAAGCACCAACTTGCTCATGACCCTCCTGCTCAGCGATGCAGACCTGCTTGTAAACGATGAGCTCCTCCTTGAATATAGGGGCGATTGACCACCAAGGGTTATCACAGAAGTCCTTATTCTTGTTAAGAATCATAAATTCTAATTTTACTTTCTTATGCCCTTTAATTCTCCGCCGAAGATTTCGAAAACTGATAACGGAAGTAGTATGGAATAAAATCGAACATCTATGAGGATCAAGAATAAATAGAAATCACGGCAACTCAATTAAATGCTTTCTGCCAGCGTCTGAATTGATACGATGATAAGAGGAACTGGTAAGATAGCGTTCGCTTTAAAACCATGATTTTGGCTCCCCTATCAAATGATAAGGTAAGAAGACAATATCCTTGAGGTTACGAGCTCACCACAGAGGCACGGAGACACAGAGGACGGGGCGCAAAGACGATTTTACCATTATCATGGGTGTCCAGCAGGTCATGAGCGTTTCTTCTGTGGTGAACGTCCGTGAGCCAAGATTCGGAAATTCTGGCCTCGATTCTTGAAGTCTGTGCCGGGGGCAAGGCGATAATTGTGTGTGGATTGGACCTCAATTATGGGTGCTAGAAGCAAAAATACAATAGCCATTAAAAAGAGATTAGATCATATGAGCGAAATAGTCTTACAGGTCCCTGATGATGCCTTGCTTGCTATGAAGATGTCTCCTGAAGAGCTTGGAAAGGAACTCCGGCTAGCTGCTGCCGTAAAGCTCTTTGAACTGGGAAAACTATCTTCTGGCGCGGCTGCAAGACTGGCGGGAATTCCGCGAACGCTCTTCCTCGCAAGGCTAGCGAACTATGGCGTTGACACCTTTCGCCTGACGGAAGAAGACCTCATGGCGGAGGCAAGCCTTGCCTGAAATAATCTGCAATACATCGCCATTGCAATTGCGAAACGTGCAGACCCCATCTGGAAGCGGTTGAACCTCTCTAAACGACAGGCTCCAAAGCCTAGGCTTTTGCCTGGCTGAAGCTGAAACGCGAGAGGCAGTGCTGAAGATTGCAGGAGAATCTTAAGGCCCAAAGAGGGCTTTTTGGCTGTTTCGTTGATTATCCGAAAAGCTAATTCGGATAATAATATTAAGATCGCTCTGTGCCTCTGTGTGGTACGAAAATGCCTCCCTGGCCAGAGGGTCCATTTTCATCCTTATGGGTGACCTTAAGTCATGCGCGTTTCTCTGTGGTGAACGTTTTGTTATACTAAGCGGTTACGAGCTCACCACAGAGGCACGGAGACACAGAGGACGCACAAAGAGACGATTTTCATTATCATGGGTGTCCAGCAGGTCATGAGTGTTTCTCTGTAGAATTCAAACGAGAAGGTTTAGAAATCTTATCATGGCTTTAATAGAATGGGTAACGATTTATGGCCTCTACTGAAGAAGAGATCAACTCCCTGATCCGGACAAAAAGTTACGCGTCTAAGGACGAAGTGATCTCAGATGCCTTAAGGGCTCTGCTGGTCGAAAAGCCAGAGCTGAAGATAGAGATGGCGGTGGATCTCTATGAAGCAGGTAAAGTCAGCCTGTGGAGAGCCGCAGATATGGCAGGCATGAGCCTGGAGGAGTTTAAAGAGCTTCTTGCCACAAGATCAATCAAAATGGAAGTTGGAGAGCGCAAGAAGGAGAGGATGAAAGCCCTGGACAAGTATGTGGGCATAATAAAGCTGAAGAAGCCTCTTACTCTTGAGGAAATCCTCGAACTGGAGGAAGATACCTGGCTGTCCTGATAGATACCAATATAATCATCTCTATTGTTTCATGTAAAGATAATACCTCCTCCGAGCGATCCCAATATGTTTCTGGATATAATTAGAACCTACAGATTATTGCCTGCAGATGCTGTAATCGCAGCCTCATGCAAGTATCACGGCATAAAAAAGATAGCAACTCTTGATGCTGATTTTAAGCGAGTAGATTTCCTTGAGGTAATAGAGGCCTGAAGAGGGCCTCCTGAGACCTTAACCAAAGCACTGAACATAAGGGGACTTCGGATAATAATATTAAGATCGCTCTGTGCCTCTGT
>CAWJYS010000007.1:0-212142 GCA_963847095.1 Methanotrichaceae archaeon
GCGATAACTGCCGGGCGAGGATGAACGAGGGACTGGAACGCATCTTCCTGCGGGAGAAGCCCACGCAGGCATTGCTGGCTGTGGGGGAGATGAACCCTGCTTATGCCGCAAAAGTGGCAAAGCGCATCGACTCCACCTTCCCCCACACCTCCGGCATAATCTCTTTGCTGGAAGAGCACGGGCTGATAAGATCCAGGCCTGAGGGCAGAGTCAGATACCTGGAGCTAACAGAACGGGGCAAAAAAATAGCCACGGTATTGAAGGGCCTGGGCGATCTTCTCAGAGAGCCGGATGCTAAGTGGATGGTGCTGGAGAAGCTAAAGCAGATTGTCGCCTCAGAGGAGGGCAGTGCTGCCGTCCTGAGGCTGGGCCCTCTGCGCAGGGATTTAGCGAAGCTAAAGGAGATTGGAGACGAAGAGCTTGCTCGGGCGGCAGGTGAGCTGGACGGAACTATCGTCGCTGCATTGCAGATAACGCCACCATAGTTTATGGGCGCGACAAAAATTTTAGGCGATTATCAACTGTGCTAGAGTCCATTGAGGCGGGACTCCACCAGCCGGAAGGTGGGGTTTCACAGGATTGATTGCGTGCCGTTTTTGGCCCTGGGGCTTGGATGGCACTCTAAGTAGCAATAATAAGCGAAGGCTCGGCTCGTGGGCGGAGCGACCTCTCCGGGCACAGATATTTATTCGATACTGACATCAAGTTGACTATGCGACAAGTGATTCTTACTCCCGGAGAAGATGGCTACTGGGTAGCAGAGGTTCCGAGTCTTCCCGGCTGCATCAGCCAGGGAAAGACCAGGGAGGAAGCCCTTATCAATATCAAAGAAGCGATCGAAGGGTACATTGCCGCTCTGAAGGATGATGGCATCCCCGTTCCTGAAGAGCATTTCCAAGTTCTCGTGGCGGTGGTATGAATAAGCTGCCCATGATCTCGGGCCGAGAATGTATAGCCGCCCTGGCGAAAGTTGGTTTCTATATCAAGAGACGGGAGAGCAGCCATGTGATCTTGAGGCGAGACGATCCTTTTGCCCAGGTAGTTGTTCCCGATCACAAGGAGATCGATAGAGGCACCTTGAGGGCTATCATCAGACAGGCCGGGCTTTCTGTTGCCGAGTTTGCGAAGCTGCTTTGAGGGATTTGACTGAATTCTCGTACATGTTTGGCTAGCTAGTCTCATATAAGGCGGAGGAAGGCGGCTTCTGTTCTGAGGTTTCGGCTCTGTCGGGCTGCTACTCTCGGGGTGAGACCATCGATGAAGACCTTAGAGAATACCAAAGAAGCCATCGAGGCCCATCTGCTGACCTTTGAAAGAGGACCAGGTCGCGGCCCCGGTAGAGGATAGCCTTTTCATTGGCAAAGTCCAGGTGGAAGTTGCATACTGATGATTTCAGAGAAGCTTTTCCGTAGATTTGTAGATAGGTCTAGCTATAAATGGTTGATCTCCCCCAGCCTCTCCGGCCTCTCCATCAGCGCCGTCCCCACCAGCAGCGCATCCGCGCCCGCCTCCATCATCCGCAGTGCATCCTCTCGGCTGTGCACCCCGCTCTCCGCCACCAGGAATACGCCTGCCTGCTTCGCCTGCGGCGCCAGCCGCTCGAAGGTGCCCAAGATCGACCTCCAGCGTGCTCAGGTTGCGGTTGTTGATGCCGATGATCCTGGCATCGGTCTTCAGCGCCATCTTCCATCTCCCCCTCAGTATGAACCTCCACCAGCGGCTCCATTCCTAGAGCCCTGGCCCGGTCCACAAATCTCTCCAGGTCTATTCCCAGAGCGGCTATCAGCAGCACCAGATCTGCCTGCACCTCGGAAAGCTGCCTCTCATCGAAGATGAAGTCCTTTCTCAAGACCGGCAGCCCTGCCCTCCGGGCTATCAGGGCATTTTCCAGAGCGCCTTGAAAATGCGTGGGCTCGGTCAGGACCGAGATGGCGCAGGCGTTGTTCTCGGCATAAGCCCCGGCATAGGCAGCCACCTCCTCCTGCGTGAGGGTCCTGCCAAGGGCCTTGGGCTTGATCTCAGCTATCACCGGAATAATGCCTCTGCTTTTCAGGGCGCAGGCCGAGCCGATCAGGTCCCGGCGCTCCTCCGGCGGCCAGGCGGCAGGCGGCTGCGAAGCCCCTCGCCCTTGAGGCCTCCAGGATGCCATCGATCAGCGGGTGCATCCTGCCACGTCCTCGATCCAGTTGGCGATTATCCTCTTGCCGGAGGGCGTCAGCACCGACTCGGGATGGAACTGCAGCCCGCAGTGGGGCCGGCTCTTATGCCGCACGCCCATGACCACCCCGTCCGCGGTCTCGGCGCAGACTCCAGCTCTGGAGCCAAGCTTCTCGATGGCCAGGGAATGGTACCTGCCGCCTGTCAGGGGATTTTCCAGCCCCCGGAATATGCCTCTTCCATCATGCTTGATCTCTGAGGTCTTGCCGTGCAGAGGCCTGGTGTGGGAGATGGTCCCTCCATAAGCCAGGTTCATGGCCTGGTGGCCCAGGCAGACGCCCAGGATGGGAGTGCGCTCGAACTGCTTTATGATCTCCAGGCAGCTTCCTATGTCCCTGGCATTGGCAGGATGGCCGGGCCCGGGGGAGATCACTATTCCCAGGGGCTGCATGGCCTTCACCTCCGCTAAGCGATATCCGGTTGGACTTGACCACTGTCTCTCATAGAACTGGGAGACATAATCCACCAGGTTCCAGACGAAGGAGTCCTGGTTGTCCACGAAGAGGATGGGCCTCATTCAGCTGCCACCCCCAGGGCCCGCTTCATGGCCGCCATCTTCCTTTCCGTCTCCTGATACTCCCTCTGGGGATCGGAATCAGCCACGATGCCTGCTCCGGCCTGCACCGTGGCCACGCCATCCTTGACCAGCACGCTCCTGATGGCGATGGCGAAGTCTGAGCTCCCGTCCACTGAGAAGTAGCCGATGCCTCCTCCGTAGATTCCCCGCGGCTCCTCCTCCAGGTCGTCGATGATCTCCATGGCCCGCAGCTTTGGAGCGCCGGAGAGCGTTCCTGCCGGAAAGACCGATCGTGCGGCATCGAACTGGTCGCACTCCTCCCTGCAGATCTCCGATAACCGTGGTCTCGATGTGCTGCACATGAGAGTACTTCAGAACAGACATGAAATCCTCCACCTGCACCGTGCCGGACCGGCAGACGGAGCGCACGTCGTTCCTGCCCAGGTCCACCAGCATCACATGCTCGGCCCTCTCCTTCTCATCTTTGAGCATGCTCTGCGCAGGGCCTCATCCTCAGCCTGCGTCCTTCCGCGGGGACAGGTGCCGGCAATGGGATTCACCTTCAGCTTGCGGCCGTAGGTAGTGAAGAGCGTCTCTGGCGAGGCCCCCACGATGGTCAGATTCGCCGAACTCGAAGAGGTAGGTGTAAGGGCTGGGGTTGATGGCCTCAGCTTTCGGTAGAGCTTGACCGGATCTAGGCAGCCGATCTTGGCCGACGGGCCAGGACGACCTGGAATATGTCCCCGTCCATTGATGTGCACCTTGGCCGAGATACGGCCTCCTGATACTCCTCGGGTCGCCCTGGCCGAGAGACTCGCCGTAATTCGGATCCTCTGCCTGAGTTGTCATCAGGATCTATGCCGCCGATGGTCTCGATCAGGTTGACCTTGGCGCCCGGCAAATATGGGGGCCACGGCGAAGTAGACCTTCCTGGTGAGGTGATCGAAGATGAAGGTGCTCTCGGCCAGGGCGAACTGGGCGTCAGGCGTCTGCTGAGGATGACTCTCTCCCCAGCCGCTCTTTGACCAGGTCGTAGGCCAGATAGCCTATGCCTCCTCCAGTGAAGACCTGCCTGCCGAAGCTGTTGGGCAGCGCCACTGCTGGCAGGGATGGCCGCCCGAAGCGCATCGAAGAGATCAAAGCCATCCTTGATCGGGCCCTGCAGAACGGAGCCTTTCATTCGACATCCACGCAAACCGAGAGCCTCTCGGCATCGGCCCCATTCCGCCGTTGAAGAACTCCATCTTCAGGAAGCGGTTCTTGATCGTGATCAGGGCGGAAGGGTCTGCGCCCACGAAAGAGAACCTGGCCTTCTGGCCCGACTTTTCCACTGACTCCAGGAGATAGGGATACCTGCGTCCTCGCAGGGCCAGATAAAGGGACAGAGGAGCATCCACGCTGACCTTATCTGTGACATCGACGAATACGGGCTACTGGCTCGATGGGCATGCTCTCACCTCTCTTATAAATGCCTGACCATGACCGGGTCCTTTCTGCCTCGGTCTCTACGCCGCTGGAGACGTCCACCGCATAGGGCCTGACCTGTCCGTATGGCTTCGCCGACATTTGCCTGGATTAAGCCCGCCGGCCAGGATAACCGGAACCTTGAGCGCTCTGACGATGCCGGCGCTCAAGTCCCAATCATGAACCGCTCCTGTGCCGCCCAGCTTTCCGTCTTACCAGTGTGTCCAGCAGCACTGCGTCCGCCACCGTCTGCAGACTCTCAGCTGGCAGGCCTGCCGATCCTGCAGCCACAGCAGCCATCATCTTCTGGCGAACCTGCTCTTTAGAGCCAGCTATATCCCCAGGCCCCAGAGATGCCGTGCACCTGCAGAACATCTGCCCTCGTTCTGTCGGCCAGTCACAGCTTCATCCACATCACGGGAGCGATCACCGCCACGCTCTTGGTGAAGACCGGCACATTTTTGATCAGATCCGCTGCGCCTCGTCTGCCGAAAGGCAGTGCCTGGAGTCCTCGATCTCCACCACAAATCCCACGGCATCTGCTCCGGCTGAACGGCGCAAGTCAAGCTCTGATGCGTCATAATTCCGCAGATCTTGACCCTGGTCAAAGGAACCGCCCCAGCTTCTCGGGCTCGCCATTCATCTCCACCATGCGCTTGCAGGGTCTGCAGGGCCTTTCCGGAGTCCAGGGCAGCCTCCGCCATGCTCGCTCCCTCCTTCAGAGTGGAGGCCTGGCCGGATACATAGACGGCCGCCCCGGAGTTCATGGCGATGATATCCCTGGCCGGGGACCGTCTCGCCCTTCAAGACCTCACCAGCTTTGAGGGCGTTCTCTTCGGGAGTTCCGCCGGCGATATCCTGTGCTCCTGGCCAGCGGATAGCCGAAATCCTCAGGATGAAGGCTGTAGCTTTTGACCTCACCCGTCTTTCAGCTCAGAGACCGCGGTCTCGCCGGTGTTGGTGATCTCGTCCATGCCCACAGCCGTGGACAACCATCGCCCTCTCTGATCCCAGAGCATTGAGCACCTGGGCCAGCTTCTCGCAGAGCCTGGGGTCGTAGACGCCCATGACCTGCGCCTTCGCGCCCGGCGGGGTTGGTGAGGGGACCGAGAATATTGAAGACGGTGCGCATGCCCAGCTCCCTCCTGATGCGGGCCCACGCGCTTCATGGCCGGGTGGAAGACGGGCGCGAGCATGAATCCGATTCCCACGGTCTCGATCATGGCCTGGACCTCCTCCGGCTGGGGCGAGATGTTCACGCCCAAGCTCCGAGAGCACATTGGCGCTGCCGCACTTCGAGCTCACGGCATAGTTGCCGTGCTTGGCCACGGGGACCCCGCAGGCGGCAGAGACGATGGCGGCGGCGGTGCTCACATTGATGGTATTGGAGGAGTCTCCTCCTGTGCCGCAGGTATCGACCAGAGTGCCAGTCACTTGGGGATGAATGCGAACCGCAGAGCTTCTCATCTTCCTGGCCAGGCCTGCTATCTCCGGATACGGACTCGCCCTTCATGCGCAGGGCGACCAGCAGAGCTCCTATCTGGGCATCAGTGGCATCCGTTGAATATCTCGCCCAGCAGGGCTTCTGCTTCCTCCGCGCTCAGGTCGCGACCCTCCACGATCTGCTGCAAGTAATTCAAAGTAATCACCAGATTTAATGTATAAACTTGTACTCTATTGGATTAATAAGTACATTATATTTAAAGTTTATGCATTGAGGGAATGCACAATCAATTGGTCTGGAATAACCCAAGGTCTCCTGGAATGGTTGAGAGGAATGACGCAGGCTTCACCGCTCGGCTATTTAGATTACCGATAATACTCTTAAAAATAAATTTATCAAAAATAAAAATTAATTACACTTATCGCTTACCACTTTCCGGACTCTATAACTGTCAGCTTATCCAGCACCTGGACCATGGCCTCAGGAGGAAGGTTGTATTTCCTGAAGATCTTAAACACCCGAATCAGCTCTGTGTTATCGTCCGTGCCCGTAAGCTGAGCTGCATACAGCTCGGCAGCATCAAGGCCCTTCTCTGCGACAATTTTCTTGGTCTCCTTTATCACAGGCTCAGTGATGCAGGTATTGGCAGCACCAATCTCCTCTATCGCCTTTCCCATATTCTCCATATCTTTGGGCTTCAACAAATTGCTCACCTCTAAAATAGCAACCTTTAAAAGTTTTGGCTTTTATAGGATAAAAATCTTTTGAATTGATGCAGGCCAGAACTAGGCCTCAGGGCTTTGACGAGGAGTCCTTTTTTGCCGGGAGGGGCTTTGGCCTATGCTTGGCAGTATCGTCTTCTTTCTCCTGGTTCTCCTGCTCTAAAAAATCCGGTAGATCCGCTCCGCACATGCTAGATTGAAGGTTGTACAGGCTATAAATAGGCCGCAGACTATCACCGCAAAACCTATTATCAGGGCATGATTCCAGGCTTTTATGGCTAACTTAAACGTAGTGATCCTAGGAGCGCCGGATTATTCAAAGGACCTGGGAAAGAAGGGCACTGCTAGTGATCTGACCTTTTACAACCTGAAGAAAGGTGAAGATACCGTCACCATCATCGAGCCCACCCGCTATCCGGAGAGGCTCGCACCCCTCTTCTACGCTATATCCATGGCCAAGAAGGCCATCCTCATCGTTGACCAGATCACACCTACCTTCGGCGAGTGCGTGATCATGCTGGACTGCGCAGGTCTAAAAGAAGGCCTCGTTATCCTGAGGAACTACCTTTCGCGCGACCAGATCGCGCCCCTGATCAAAGGAACTGTGATAGAGGGCTACGAGTTCGTCGAAGACGATAAGAACGCAATAAGAGAGCGCCTTTTGGAGGAGGCGGCCAAGATGGTGGCCCCTTGCGACTCAGAGACAGGAACTATGCCGGTAGACCACTTCTTCAACGTCAAAGGGATTGGAACGGTGGTCCTGGGAAGCGTTGTCGAGGGAGCCATCAGAAAGCACGCCGAGCTGATGGTTCTGCCTGGAAATAAGACCGCCCTGGTAAGGTCCATACAGAAGCACGACGAAGACTTCGATTGCGCTGGTGTCGGCGACAGGACGGGCATCGCCCTGAAAGGCGTCGAGGTAGACGATCTGGACAGGGGCACAATACTCACCAACGACAAGTCCATCAAATCAATTTCATCTCTCTCTGCTAAGGCTGAGATCGTCAAGTACTGGCCGTCTCCTCTAAAAGAGGGAATGGTCCTTCACATAGGCCACTGGATGCAGTTTGTTCCTGCGCGAATCGAGGGCGTGAAGGCGGAAGGCGACTGGCACAGGCCGGAGCTGACGCTGAAGCTGGACAAGATGCTGGTCTACCGGCCAGGCGCACGGGCCGTTCTGACCTACCCCGAGGGCGGCAAGTTAAGGGTAGTGGGAGCAATTGTGCTTCCCTGATCATTTCGGAGGAGGGGCACATAATTGGCCAAAGAGGGCAAAATCGTGAGGCTCTTGGCGTTCGGGATTTTACAGCGAGGGCATCCCAAAAGCCACGCAGCCCACGAAGTTTCTTTGTGCCCTTTGTCTCTGTGGTTAGCGTACGCGTCAGTTCACCACCAAAGCACAAAGCGATTACAGGTACACACGCACTCAGGAACATCTTTACCACACTAAACAGCGAAGAACCCTTCTGGAGAGATAGTTCGGAATAGGAGGGAAAGAGTATGCAGCCTATCCTATTCTATCCTAGATCTCACACCAAAAGATTGGCCAGCTCTATGGACGCGAAGGGGGTGGGGCTCCCGTCTAAAGGCGCTCTGATGCTTTATGCTCAACCGACCTTATTAGACCTTGGCCAAAGCTATCGCCAAAGTCATCTCAATAATGGATGAAGCTAAAGAACACTCGTTGCGCGTTCTTTGTGGGCGTTGTGCTTTTTGAAATTATAATAATAGTAAGACAAAACTGTGCGAATGATAATAGCTCAAGCTAGAGACCTTTTTTCCTGCATCTCACATAGACTCTATAGCCAAGCAGGCTCATCCACGGCCGCCTGGGAACAACTCTAGACTCCAGAAAACGGGAAAACCTCTCCTGAACGAAGCAGGGATCAATGATAGGCCGCAGGCTGCTCATGAACAGGTATCCCTGGCAGAGCTTGAAGTCAAAGCCACGGTAGGCCAAAACCTCGAAGCCTGCCCTCTCCAGCTCAGCTCGAAACGCGAGGGGAGATACATACTCAGGAGGATTGATCGCCTCTCTGAAAAGGTGTTTGCGGATAATTGTGAAGTGGGACATTCGGTTGAAGAAGTCCACCACCAGAACTCCGCCGGGCTTCAAGACCCTTTGAAACTCCTTCAGGGCAGCAGTTGCATCCCCCACCGTTGGAAGACAGGTCAGGACTCCGCTGCAGATCACGCGATCGAAGGACTGGTCCTTGAAGGGAAGACGGTCCACACTGCTCTGCAAAAACAAAGCGTCCTTTTCATCCTTGTCCTTGGCCCGTGTTGCCGCCCTGCCCAGCATATTCCTGGAAAAATCAGTTCCGACGTAGTCTGCTTCCCGCGAAGGCATAGCCCTCATCAACAGGTTTCCGTTCCCGCATCCTGCATCCAGGACGAGGCCCTTGGCGTCTGAGAAGCAGAACTCAGCCACATCACTCTCGAACTCCGCCAGCATGCGCAAGATGAACTTTGGGGTATCGTCAGGAAGGTCCCGGGCGTACTTCAGCTCCACCTCAACGCCATTTTTCTCAAGGCGCTCCCAGAACACCTGCTCATCCTTCTGGAGGCTTATTGTCCCCTTATCACACGATCCTTTCACTAAGCAGTTCACCTCAAACCTAGAAAAAGCCGGTGTATGGTGAGACCTATTAATAGTTTGCCAACGCTAATAGAGATTCTTGAACTATTAATTCCGGAGTTTCCATGATCCCAGGAGATTCCCGCACCAGGCTTGATTTAATAGCATGTAAAGCCATAGAGATGATGAACGAGCTGATAGCAGCGATGGAAATAGCTGCAGAGCAGATCGCCAGCGGCCATGCCCCTAAGGAGATCGACGTGAAGGAGTACCAGCTCTACATGGCGTCAGAGGCAGAAGGAGAAGGGAGGACTGTGGTATGCTTCTATGATCCAGAAGAGTACTTCGATCTGCTGGCCGCTGCAGCTTCCAAAGCCGGAGTCAGCCTGGAGGCCATGACAGAGCTTGAGGTAAGTCTTCCTGAATCAGAGTTTGGAGAGAACATGATCACAGGAGGCTTTGGAGCCTTCAAGGGTCTATCGGTGGAGATGAGAAACCAGCTGTTGGAGGAGCTTTTAGAGCTGGTCGGCCTGCGGCTTAAGGAGCGTGGATTATCAATGAGCTGTGTCGCCGGTGAAGAAGTGATCTTCTGCCTGCCCGTGAGGACGCGAGAGTAGACGGAGATTGTCATGCCTTCCGGACCTTTGATTATGGTTGCCTACTTCGTCTTCTTCGCAGCCGTACACAGCCTTCTGGCCGACTCAGCGGCCAAGAGCATGGCCAGACGCGCTACCATCAGCTCAGACCGCTACTACCGGCTAGCCTACGTGCTCCTGGCCACAATCATGGTCCTGCCCTTCTTCTACATACTGCTCTTCTTTCCCGACAGCACTCTTTACGTCGTTCCTTCTCCCTGGAGATGGCTGATGACGGCTGGCCAGGCCCTGGCGGCTCTTGCCCTTTTGGGCGCTTTGCGCCAGACGGGAATCTCCTACTTTTTTGGGCTGGCCCAGATATCGGGAAAGCGAGAGGAGGAAGGCGGCCTGGTGACGGACGGGTTCTACTGCCATCTGAGAAACCCCCTATTCTTCTTCGGCGCACTCTTCCTCTGGCTCTTTCCTACCATGACCGCAAACTTCCTCACGTTCAACCTCCTGGCTACACTCTACTTCTATGTGGGCGCACTACACGAGGAAAAGTCGCTTCTAAAAGAGTTCGGAGAAGAGTACGAAGAGTATAGGCGCAAGGTTCCCATGTTCATTCCGAGATTGAGATGCTAGGTCAGCTTGCTCTTCACCTTCTCGTAGAACCCGTCCTTGCTCACCTTCACGAACCTTGCCGGCGTCCTCGCCTTACTGATGACCACGGAGTCGTTCACGCAGATAGTGGCCATGCTCTGGCCGTCCACAACCACCAGGGCCTCCTTCTCGGGAAGCTTCAGCCGTACTTCAATCACGCTGTCTCCGGGTATGACCCACGGCCTTGAGGAGAGCTTGAAGGGCGCGTTTGGAACCAGGACGACGGCATCCACCCGCGGGTCGACTATGGGGCCTCCGGCGGACATGGCGTAGGCCGTGGAGCCTGTGGAAGTGGCTATGATGACGCCATCTGCACGAAAGTCCTCCATGAGAGAGCCGTCTACTATTATCACGAACTCTATCATCTTGGCCGGGCTGGCGGTTATGAGGGCAACTTCGTTAGTGGCTGGAGGCAGGCTCTTGCCGTTCAATAAAACCTTCAGCCGGGAGCGCTCGTCTACCTCGAAGCCACCAAGCAGTTCTCCCAGAGTTTTAATGGCATCCTTGGGCTCTACATCCACCAGAAAGCCCAAAGTGCCCATGTTGATGCCGAGGATTGGAACGGGGTCTGCCATCCTGTGGATTGTGCGAAGGATGGTACCATCGCCGCCAACAGAGACTATGAAGTCAGTCTTCATTCGCTCCATCTCCTCCACGGGGGTTCCGGGAAGGCCAAGACGCAAGGCGAGCTCAGGCTCAACAAGCACCTCCGCCCGCGATTTGAGCTGATTTATGAGCATCTCTGCCAACCGGACCGACTCTTCCTCCCTGCGGGAGACAAAGCCTATCCTAATGGCCACCACCGCCGATGAGATGAAGCAGTTCTTCATGATGAAGGCCGTTTGAGCCTATAAGATCAGTCTTCTGCCACATATCGCCGTCCAGGTGCAGGGGCTTGCCTGCGGCGTCGGTTATGGTCCCTCCCGCCTCCTCCAGGATGAGCTTACCCGCGGCCACGTCCACCACGCGAAGCATCCCCCTCAGGTCCACGAAGGCGTCCAGCTTCCCCGAGGCCACCAGAGCCATCTCCAGGGAGGTGCTTCCCAGGGTGCGTATCCTTCTCACCCTATCTCCAATGCCAACGATCCTGGATGTGTTGGGCCGGAGAGTGTAAGCAGAGATGCTGAAGTCCGCAAGCCCGGAAGTCCCTGAGACACCAAGCCTTCCTCCCGGCTCTGAAAAGGCCCCTTTACCCTGTTCAGCATAATATTTGACGCCGCTGGCAAGGTTGCAGACGTAGCCGAAATGACAATCGCCTCCGCTAAGGTAAATGGAGACGGAGTAGATGGGGATTCCCTTTATGGCGTTGAACGTCCCGTCCAGCGGGTCCAGATGTATGAGATACTCTGGCATCTCGCCGATTTGCACCTCACCAATCTCCTCGCTCAGGACTTTGAAGCCCTTGCCTGAGGCCTTCAGCCGGGATAGGATGGCATCTTCTGCCACGCGATCGATGCTCTTCGTAGGCGTGCCGTCAGCGCCCATCTTTACCATCAAACCGCTCTCGGGAGTGCCCACCATCTCCCTGATGGATTCAAAGACGTCTTCCGATATCGAGTCGCAGAGCTTCTTGAGATCGTAGCCCCTTGGGGATAGTTGCTCGCTCATCAAAAATAGCTTGGAATGCCAGATATAAAGCCCCTCTGGCGGCCTTTGTGATCTACGCTGCTGTCATGTATCTGTGCAAGATCACCGGGTTTGCTGCAAGGTCAATGGTCCAGGACGGCATGATAGCCCTGCCGACGAACGTGACCAACCCTGCAGACTACTCTTTCATTGTGGCCTCTGAGTACGTCTTCCCAACGGTATTCGCTCCAATAGTGGCCATCATAGTGCTCTCTGCGGTGATGTCCATCACTGATCGGCTGATGCTGACCATTGGGAGCTATGTCAGCTGGGATATCTACAAGCAGTTCCTCAACAAGGATGCCTCAGAAAAGACCATCACAATGCTAAGCCGTGCGGCCATCCTGGCCTCGACCATCCTGACGCTTTACTTGGCATGGTCCAAGCCTCCGGAGCTTCTGGCCTTCCTGATCTGGATGAGCATCGGAGTGATGCTGGCATGCTTCGTCGCACCTCTATTCGCTGGCCTCTACTGGAGAAGGGCAACTCGCGAAGGTGCGCTCGCCTCCATGATTGTATTGTGGGCCTCATTGGCGTGAGCTTCTTCAGCCACTACGCCAAGTACGTGACTCCACTGCCCATGCATCCTAGCATTTACGGTTTCGTAGTCTCCATCGCGGTAATGGTCGCTGTCAGCCTGATGACTCTGGCGCCTTCGGAGAAGATCCTTGATGAGACCATGACGGAAATGTATATCCGGAGGAAAGATGCCCGGGCAGGCAGCCCTAAGAGCCGCGCTTACAAAGACGTGGTAAAGGCCTCCGAGGCGGCTAAGCGATAAGATCTAATATCACGAGGAGATAGTGGAGAGGGCAGGGCCCGTGGTCCAGGGGTTACGACATCGCCCTTACACGGCGGGGATCACGCGTTCGAATCGCGTCGGGCCCATCTCTGCTTTTCTCCATGCTCTATGCTTTTTTTGGCCTTTTCTTCCCGGCCTTCTCTTCAGATTAAAATCGTCACCAGAAGTCCGATGAGTATCATGGGCACGAAGATGGTGGCGATCCTGTTTCCAAACTCTATACTGCCAAGGATGTAGGCTATGGAGAGCTTCACCAGTGTGTTTGTCATGGCCGCCAGTGTAATGGCGTTGACGGCGGTCGTTGTGTCAAGAGTGGACTTGGCCAGGGTGGCCATGGACAAGGTTATGGCGTCCACGTCCGCCAGGCCGCCTATAACCGCTGCAGCGTAGGCCCCGGCATCTCCGAAATAAGTTGTGGCCAGGTTGGATGCCAGGAGCACAAAGGCGAAGAACAGCCCGAACTTGAGCGCGGGCACTATGCGGAAAGGGTCCTTAACAGCCACTTCTTTACTCAAGGGAGCGCTCTTCCTCATGAGAATATAGGCCAGGGTCACGCCCAGCAGGGTCATGCTAAGCAGCGGAAGAAGCAAGGGGAGGAATAGATCCCTGTTCACCAGCAGGACGATGAAAAGCACTCTCGGGAACATGGTACAGCAAGCGATGGCTGTGGCGAATACGGCTGAGTAGAGGATCGCCCGGTTGACTTTCACCTCCGAAGCCATGGATGTGGTGACTGCAGTGCTCGATACCAGGCCGCCCAGGAATCCCGTAAGCGTCAGGCCTCGTTCTGTGCCCAAGATGCGGATGAGAACGTAGCCGACATAGCCTATGAGGCTGACTAAAACCACCATCAGCCATATCTCCCTGGGGCTAAGCACGCCCCATGGGTCCAGAGGGGTGTCAGGCAGCAGAGGATAGATCACAAGGGCTATTATCCCCATCTTGAGGGTGTCGAGGAGGTCTGTCTCGCTCATGGCTTCTACATAGCGATGAGATATGGTCCTGGTGGCCAGTATCCAGGTCGTCAGTATGGCCAGGGCGACTGCCAGGAGAATGCCATCCTCGAAGAATGTCAGCATCCCGAGTGCAAAGGTTACAACCGCAGCTACAGCTGCCGTAAAATCGATCCTGCCAAGAACGCTGACAGAAGACGCGTAGCCTGCAGCCACCAGGATGGTGAAGCTGGCGAAGGCCGCCAGGGCAAAGGATGGACCGTATTGGCTGGCCAGTGCAGCGCAGAGCGTGCCCAGGAGCGCTATGAGTGTGAAGGTGCGAATTCCAGCAACGCCTCTAACCTTCTCCTCGGCCAGCCTTCTCTGGCGCTCCGTTCCGATGAGGGCGCCGATGAGAAGCGCTGCAAGAAAGGGATACATGTCGGCGAAGTCCATTGCTTATTCAGCCACCTCTGAGGTAATATCTTTTCTGGCCAATCTTTTTAAGATAGAGCTGTGCGATTCAGGAGGGATGAACTCCAAAGCGGAGCAGTGCATTGAGATCCTGGAGGATCTTTATGGCGTCCCTCAGGCAGGAGATATAGATTCCTTAGATCTCCTCGTCCAGACCATGCTCTCTCAGAATACTACGGACACGAACTCCTTCAGGGCTTTTCGCAACCTGAAGACCGCCTATCCCAATTATGAGGACCTTTTAGCCGCGTCGGATGTGGATATCGCAGAGCAGATCAGAGTAGGCGGCCTGGCGGCGATGAAGGCGCGAAGAATCAAGGAGGCTCTGATTAAGATCAAGGGAGATGCAGGAACAATTGACCTGAGCTTTCTGGCCAGCCTGGATAGAGAGGAGGCTGAGGAGTATTTGCTGGCTCTTCCTGGCGTCGGCCCCAAGACCGCAGCCGTGGTCCTGCTTTTTGCCTTTGGCTTTCCGGTAATGCCCGTGGATACACATGTATATCGCGTCTCCGGGCGTCTGGGACTCGTTCCGGAGGGGGCGAGCATAAAAGAGACACAGCGCATTCTGGAGGAGATCACACCTCGGAACAAGTACCTCTCGCTGCACCTCAACCTGATATGGCACGGACGGCGTATCTGCAAGGCCAGGGGGCCTAAGCACGAGGAGTGTGCACTGCGCACTTTATGCGATTACTATCTGCGGGCCACAACCCTTAAATGATAAGAGCTTGTACTCAGTTTTCGCGCTCCGGTAGTGTAGCTCGGCCAATCATGAAGGACTCTCACTCCTTCGACTTGGGTTCAAATCCCAACCGGAGCATATAATTATCAAGTGAGACAAAAGAATTTTATCCAACTCTGGTTCGTGTCTATTCAGGTGTTCTGTGATTGCTTCAACTATTATTTCGCTTATTAAAAAGTAATAGCGTTCCCAAACCAGTGGCGCCCACTGTTTAAGACGTCACATCAAAACGGGAACTCCTCGAAGCCATCCATAAAGCTGTCTACGAGAACGCATATATCCCAGTTTAGCTCCTCTTCACATTCCCCCGCATAAGTCTCAACTATATCAGCTACCGCATCGTTTGAATTGATTTCGCTGAAGTCGTCTGAGCCTTCGTTATCTGAGATGTCCGAGTAATCTACCACTCCCTCCGCTGGATAAGTGTCTATGTATTCTTCGCTGTCAGAAGAGAGATCCACACTGATGTTTATCCCATCATTACCATATACCCCTGGCAGAGAGACAGCCACCAGCAACACAGATATTAACACTCGCAAGAACATGATACGATTCACCTCCCACAATAGCTATTATCCACAACTGATTAATATAACTTTACTTATTCATTTAGCGACGACTACTACACCCACTGCAGATAGAGCATCGACAGCCATGTTCTTCTTTTGCAGCCCATCTCATGCAAAGCGTTAATGCCCGCTGCATAAAGGAGGGTCGGGATGGGCAATGGCCGTCCCATCCCGGCTAGAGACCTCGAACCTCAGGATAAAAAACGGCTCAGGCCGAGGAATGCCTGAGCCAGGCCCCACCGATGTCAACTTATGGCAGCGGATGGAGGTTTACAATACTTCCGCGCATATAAATCTTTCGTCTCCCAGGCAGTTGTCCCTGGATAGCTCTCCGCTCAATGGGATGCTGTTTTGGTGTTCAGATAGAAGAGAAGGGCGAAGCCCAACAGGTACAGGGATTGGCCGTAATCCACATCCAGGAGAGTGAGAACTATGGCGAACAAGGAGATGGCGGGGATGAGGGATATTTTCCTTTTCAGGGAGCGTATCTCCTCATAGGTAAGGCTTTTGTGGATGAGCCTGTAACTCTTCGAGGCGTACGACCACTGCTTATAATAGAGCAGCCCGACCAGGAGGAGGTTGCACTCATATAGGAAGGAGATGAAAGGGTTATCGACAAGCGTGACGAATGTGTTGGTGAAGGGTATGAAGACGATCAGCATGATGCAGAAGAGGTTAAGGCTTATGAGCTTCCAGTCTACAGCCCTGATATTGTAGTATATCTGTGCAAAACACATCCAGAAGAGGGCGAGTATTGCGAAAGCCGTTAAATAATTGAGCGCCTTCGGGGCTATTGCTAATAATATATTCGTTAAAAGCATATCCTGGGAGATAGCTTCTGCGTTATCGATATTGGGCATCACAATATCTCTGGCAAGAAGAGTCATTGTGAAGGCGAATATTCCATTGCTGATCCTCTCCACATTCGACTTATCTATGGGCGCTTTGTAGCCATCCTCATCTCCCATGGTAATTTACAGTACCCATTTCCTATTAAGACTTGATCTAGCGGAATGAGCGATAGAGCCGCTGGATTTATCGCTAACCTTGTCACAAACCTGAAACAGCCTTAAATTCTTTGTGCCTTTGCGTCTTCGTGGTGGACACTTACGACTTCACCACAGAGGCACAGGGAAACGCTCATGACCTGCTGGACACCCATGAGAATGAAAATCGTCTTTGCGCGTCCTTTGTGCTCTTTGTGAGCTTTGTGGTGAATTTAGTTTTGTTTTGTTGCTGCCAAACGAACGAGATTCAACCACAAAGAGCACAAAGGACACAAAGAACGTACGAAGGAACCTTTAAAGCCGCAGGATACGATTGAGGAAGGGATTTTCGTACCACACAGAGAACGAAAACAAGGGGCGACTTCAGATAATAATATTAAAATTCCTCTGTGCCTCTGTGTCTCTGTGGTGAGCGTCGTCTAAGCTAACCGCCAGGACACAAAGAAACCCCCCTGACTTAATGTCAGCCATGAGGATGAAAATGGCCCTAGATCGGGACCATTTTCGTACCGCACAAAGGCTTCGACGCTCCTTATATTTCACCCGCAGGAATTAGCGAGGGGCCAAATAAATCCAGGTAGATCTAGATGAGGGAAAGTTTTTAGAGAAGGGCAGTCTTTAGAAGAGGCGAAGTATTCAGACGCAACGACTGCGGAGATTAGGGGGAAGCATTGATAGGGATTCATGAACTGAGACCAGATTGAGAGAGCCATGAACCTTCGCAAAAAGACGCTGATAGTCATTGGAGCGACCCTCATCTGCCTGATAATTATCCTGTACGCCACATCGCAGATTGTCCTTCTCAGGAGCTTTGCAGAGATAGAGGACCGGAACACCCACCAGGACGTAGAGCGCGCCTTGGACGCCATGTCCATGGAGCTGACAAGCCTTAGCAATACCACAGCCTACTGGGCAGCCAAGGACGACACTTACGCATTCGTCAAAGATGCCAACCCTGAGTACATCCAGACCAGTACGGCTAACGGTCTTCTGGCCAACGAGACCTTTTCCGAGCTTAGAGTAAACCTGGTCATGTTCATAGGGTCTTACGGTCAGACGGTCTACGATAAGGCCTTCGACCTGCATTCAAGAAAAGAGGTGCCCCGCCAACAGGGCCTGCTGGAACAGCTCTCTCTTTACGGTTTTTGTCCGGGATGTCTCGATAAGCAGAGCAACTACGCTGGGATGATACTGCTCTCTGAGGGCCCCATGATGATCGTATCCCACCCAATTCTGCCGGCAAATAGATCGGGGCCGTCGAGGGGAAGGCTGGTCATGGGCCGCTATCTCGACTCAGGCGAAGTCCGGAAGCTGGGGGCTATAACCCATTTAAACCTCACAGTTCACAAGCTGGATGACGAACTTTTGCCCTCGGACTTCACGCAGGCGCGATCGCAGCTCTCCGACAGGTCGCCCGTCCTCGTAAGGACGCTCGATGAAGACACCATAGCCGGATATGCCCTGCTGAGGGACATCTACGGAGGACCAATCCTCATTCTGAGGGTCGATGAGCCCAGAGACATCTACATACAGGGCCAGAGGGGCATGCGCTATTTTCTCCTCCTCTTCTCTATAGCGGGACTGATAATAATAGCGTTAACCCTCTTCTACATGGACAGGTCGGTGCTCTCCGGCCTGACCCGGCTTAGCAGAGGAGTTGGCCGAATAGGGGAGATCAGCGATCTCTCGGCCCGCATGCCTCCAGGCGGAGAGGATGAGCTCGGACGTCTGGCTTCGGCCATAAACGATATGCTCGCTGCTCTGGAAAAAGCGCAAAGCGATCTTCGCAAAAGTGAAGAGCGTTACAGGGCTGTGGTGGAGGATCAGACGGAGCTGATCTGCCGCTTCCGGCCTGGCGGCACTCTGACCTTCGCAAACGAAGCCTTCTGCCGATACCTTGACAAAAGGAGGGAGGATCTGATAGGGCAAAATGTGTTTTTGCTCCTTCCAGAAAACGTTGAGGCGATAAGAGATCACCTGAGGTCTCTGAGCAGGGAGAATGCAGTGGCCAGCTACGAGAACCGCAGATATAACTCAAATGGCGAGGTCTGGCTGCACTGGACATGCCGCGCCATATTCGATGAGCCGGGGACTCTGGCAGAGCTTCAGCTCGTAGGCAGAGACATAACCGAGCGCAGGAGAGCCGAAGAAGAGGTCAGGAGGCTTAACGAAGAGCTGGAGAGCCGTGTCCTGGAGAGGACAAGACAGCTCGAGGCCGCCAACGAAGAGCTGCAAAAAGCCAAAGAAGCTGCAGAGGGGGCTGCGCGCGCCAAGGCCGAGTTCATGGCAAACATGAGCCACGAGATCAGAACGCCCATGAACGCTGTAATAGGCATGACCGGCCTGCTTCTGGACACGAGCTTAACTCCGGACCAAAGAGATTGTGCCGAGACCATAAAGAGAAGTGGGGAGGCACTGCTTGCCATTATTAACGATATCCTCGACTTCTCCAAGATAGAGGAGGGAAAGATGGGCCTGGAGCGCCGACCCTTTGATCTGCGCGCTCTGGTGGAGGACGCCATAGACCTGGTAGCTGCAAGAGCCGCAGAGAAAGGCCTCACTCTGGCATATCTCGTGGATGAGAACACGCCTGCTGCCCTTTTAGGAGACCTGACCAGGCTTCGGCAAATCCTGGCTAACCTACTTGGAAATGCAGTCAAATTTACTGAAGAAGGTGAAGTGCTGGTCCTGGTGGACAGCAGGCCCCTGGGAAAGGACAACATCTACGAGGTCCACTTTGCAGTTAAGGATACAGGCATAGGAATTCCTCAAGACCGCATAGGCAGCCTGTTTCAGTCTTTTTGCCAGGTGGATATGTCCACAACCCGGAAATACGGAGGCACTGGCCTCGGCCTGGCGATCTCCAAGAGGCTCGTTGAGCTCATGGACGGAAGGATTTGGGCCGAGTCCGAGATGGGCAAGGGCAGCACCTTCCACTTTACGATCAAGGCCAAGGCGGTCCCTCCGATACCCGACGGCTGCCCTTCAGGCCTTCAGTCCCAGCTGGCAGGGAAGATGATTTTCATAATGAGCGAGAACAATACAAGCCGCACTATCCTGTCCCAGCACGCCCGATCCTGGGGCATGCATCCGTTAGTCGCTTCTTCGATTCAAGAAGTCCTGGGCAGGATAAAGAGCGATGAGAGATTTGATGTCGTGCTGATGGATATGCCTGGACAGGAGGCAGCCGCCCTAGCCGAAGAGATCTACAAATACCGCAAGGACCTGCCTCTGGTGCTGCTGGCATCCTGGGGAGAGCCTTCCGGAAGCTTTGCGGGTCATCTTACCAGGCCCATCAAGCCATCTCAGCTCTGTCGCCTGCTAATCAAGATCTTCTCAGGCACTAAGGAAATGGAGGGACCCCTGGCTCCTGCAAAGGATGCAAAGCCCAGTCCCCTGAGGATACTTCTGGCAGAAGACAACCTTATCAATCAGAAGGTGACTTTGAAAATGCTGAAGAAGCTGGGTTACAGCGCCGACGTGGCAGTCAACGGCCTCGAAGTCCTGCAGGCTCTGGAGCGCCAGGATTACGATGTAGTTCTAATGGACGTGCAGATGCCGGAGATGGACGGGCTTGAGACCACGAAGGCCATCCGGCAGCGCTGGTCAACGAATGGTCCTGGAATCATTGCCGTTACCGCTTACGCTCTGGAAGGTGACAGGGAGCGTTACTTAAAATCAGGCATGGACGACTATATCAGCAAGCCGATACAGATCGAAGAGCTGAGGGCCGTCCTGGGAAAGTATATCATTAGAGATAGGCACAAGGACGTTCTAACTTAAAAGGGCGGTTTTGATGAAGATGTTTCTGTTGCGTTCTCTTTAGGGCAAGCATCCTTAAACAGAGCGAGGCAGATCTCTATCGAGGTCCTCGTTGATCATGGAGGTTATGTCGGTGAGATTGACGAGCAATGCCATTCCTGCAGGAGTTGTCTTGTAGATTTTATCCTC
This sequence comes from Methanotrichaceae archaeon, assembly GCA_963847095.1. Taxonomy (GTDB): domain Archaea; phylum Halobacteriota; class Methanosarcinia; order Methanotrichales; family Methanotrichaceae; genus CAWJYS01. Next base: position 20,284 of record CAWJYS010000007.1, read on the forward strand.
CTTTACCAGGTATCCTCGCTTTGTCAGCCAGTCCAGATATACGCCTGCATTCTTGAAGTTGAGGTTTGCCTGGTAGACTATCCTGGTCTTGCTCGATCCATTCACCTTGCATATGTTGAGAATGCTCGTTATGATCTCTAGTCTGTTGCGACGCGGTATCTCTACACCTCCAAGTTAAATGTAGGCCATAATTAACATAGCATCATGAATGCTGATAAAACTTTCGTAAGATTACTATTATGCACCTCGAACGACCTTCTCAACATCTCAAGAATTCTCCAAATGTTTCGGAGACAACTTAATCCATTACTAATATATTTGTTTCATGATTATAATATGATGTTAGCAGTTATATGTGGGATGTAATATTAAAGGCCATATACTGCAGGAAGCAATATCCTAATGAAAAAAGGTTTTTCACATGCAGCTAGGGGAGGCCAGCACATCGGCAGACATTTCTGAGGCGGTTTAGTCCACAGTCATATAAACCATGAGGAAGAGCATGTCAGCCTGATGCTCTGCATGGTGAACCTGGGCCACTCGCCTCAGACGTTTCTTGGAGCATGGATCAAAGCATCTCCAGGGCCTCTCTGCCTGTAATCCCGGCCTTAAGGCCAAGCCTCTCCGCTGCAGGGTTTACTTCCTTCACAATGCCCGCCATTAGGTCCTCGATGCTGGCTATCGAATCTCCTTGGGAAGGCCGGACCTTGGCCGCAGGGTAGCTGAAGTTGTTCAGGGCTGCCACGTCGAAGGCTCCGCAGCCCACCATTCCCATATCCGTAACCACGCTCACCAGCTTGATCCCGCCCAGAGGAATGATGTATCCGTCTGCCTGCTTTTCGGCCAGCTGTATCTTCATATGGATCATTTCTTGCCTCCCAGATTATCGTAACCTTTCTAATTTCTTCTAGCATCAATATCAATATAAAGCTTGGGATGAGCCTATTCAAGTCGCTTCTATCAACTAAAATACCAAAAAAAGCATGCATTTAAGGCAATACATATATTTATTTGTGAACAGCTCATACTCTTTAAATTAATATGGCTTGGGTTCGCACGTTTAAATGAGGTATGCATGTACAGCACCACGGAGAGCGTGGAGAGTTCCCTGGACGTCGTCGTCCATTTCACAGAGGAGGAGTGGCAGAAGGCCAAGCGCGACATAGCCTGGACAACTTCTATGGTGATCGAGGAGCTGAGACGTCACAAGAGCAGGCCGGAGGAATACTTTGCAACCAGGCCCTTCTGGGCTGCACGGATACTTCCGTGGGAATGCAGGATAAAGATGGAGATAATAGGGCATTTCTGGACCAACGACCGGAACATAAGGTTTAGCGAGTGGTGGATCGTCAAGCTCTTAAGATAGTTTCTCGGGAAGCGCAAGGAGAGAAAATTCGGCTGGAGGCACGGAATTTTGACGGACAGTTCTCAGGAATTGATGCAGGGAGCGAAGATCGCCTATTTCTCCATGGAGATAGGCCTAATGAAGGATATGCCCACCTATTCAGGCGGCTTAGGCATTCTGGCAGGTGACACGTTGAAATCCGGTGCAGATCTAGGCCTTCCTCTAGTGGCAGTTACTCTTGTCAGCAGGAAGGGATACCTTCGGCAGGAGCTCGATTCCTTAGGGAGGCAGACTGTGCATCCCGATGAATGGGACCCTTCCAGGCTTTTGACGCTTCTGCCTCAGCGAGTGACTGTACCGATTGGGGTGAGAGCGGTCACTGTGAGAGCCTGGCTGTACAGGCTGCACAGCCTCGTTGGTGGGGAGGTCCCCATAATCTTTCTAGATACTGACACAGAGGAGAACGTCCCGCAAGACAGGGAGATAACTCATTACCTCTACGGTGGTGACGAGCGCTACAGGCTGAAGCAGGAGATAGTCCTGGGGGTTTGCGGCGTAAGAATGCTCGATGCCCTGGGGTTCAAGATAAGGAAGTACCATATGAACGAGGGCCATTCCAGCCTTCTGGCATTAGAGCTGTTGCGCAGTCACGGCACGAACGTTGAGGCGGTCAAGGAGATGTGCATCTTCACCACGCATACGCCGGTGGATGCGGCCTACGATAAGTTTCCTTACCCCATGGTCGAAGAGCTGCTGAAAGACGAATCCGATGTGAAGATGCTGAAGAAATTCGGCGGTAGTGACATGTTGAATATGACGCTTTTGGCCTTAAACCTCTCCAATTACGTGAACGGCGTTGCTAAGCGGCACGGGGAGATAGAGATGGCCATGTTCCCGGGCTATAAGATCCATGCCATCACCAACGGCGTTCACTCCTACACCTGGACATGTCCCTGTTTTCGGAAGATATACGACAGATACATCCCAGGATGGGCCAACGAGCCTGAGATGCTCGTCAGGGTAGGCGGCGTTCCCGATGAAGAGATCTGGGAGAGGCACATGGAGGCAAAGCGGACCCTGATAGATTACGTGAACAGGGAGACGGGCAAGGGCATGGATTATGAGACCCTAACCCTGGGCTTCGCCCGGCGTGCCACTCCCTACAAGAGGCCCGCCCTTATCTTCTCAGACCTGGAGAGACTCAGGCGCACCAACAGCAGAGGACGCATTCAGATCGTGCTCGCTGGCAAAGCCCATCCAAGGGACGAGGGGGGCAAGAAGGAGATAGAGGAGATCTTCAAGTACATCCAGGTCCTGAATGACGAGATCAAAGTAGCCTATCTCCAGGACTACGACATAGAATTGGCAGCTAGAATGGTCTCAGGCGTAGACGTGTGGCTGAACACGCCTCTGCCCCCATACGAGGCCTCCGGCACAAGCGGCATGAAAGCAGCGCATAACGGCGTGGTCAACTTCAGCGTCTTAGACGGCTGGTGGATTGAGGGATGGATAGAGGGAGTGACAGGCTGGTCCATAGGGCCAGAGCCCTGGGAGAAGATCTCCTACGAGGATGCTCGAGCCCAGGAGATGGACGATCTCTATAGCAAGCTGATGTACATAATCATCCCCATGTTTTACCAGATGAGAGATGCCTGGATAGGGATGATGAACAACTCCATTGGCATGGTCGCTTATTATTTCAACAGCCACAGGATGATGCGCAGGTACGTGACTGAAGCCTATCTGTGAAGCACCCCTTGAGAGGACAGCCTTGCTGCACAGAGCTTACAGTATCGCCAGCCCTTACGGTCCGTATCCATAAGAGTGTTTGAGAAGTGCATCACGCATCTCGGGTTGGGGCAGTGGCCCAGGCCGAAGACGTGGCCCAGCTCGTGGATGGCCTCCTTGAACGCCCTTAGCCTGAAAAGCTCTTCGTTTTGTGGAGCGCCGTAGAACTCCGGCCGGAGCCTCTGCAGAGATATGAGCGCCCTATTTCCCGATGCCAGGCCGAAGATGAAGTTCAGGCCTTCCACGTAGGCATCAGCCTCCGTTACCCCCAAGACTATATCGTTGTCGGGAAGCGACTTCAAGAGTAAAGAGCCCTCGAACTGCCCGCGGACGGCGTTATAGGCGTTAGAAGGAAGCTTTCGAGGAGGATTTAGCACCACTTCCCAGAGGGCAGAGAGCCTCTGCATAAGATCATCGAGCACCCCGGGATCGACAGGGCCCAGCGGTTGTAGATGGATCTTCACTATGCCTCGCAAGATTTTGGTTCAAGATGATCTATTCACAAAAAGCTCAATAAAGAGCGCTGCCAGAATTATTTCCTGAGCCGCTTCTCCTCTCTCTTCCTCTCCACCCGGTATTCCTGGAAGATGCTCTCCAGCCGCTCAGCCTGACGCTTCGCCTGGCGGGCTTTCATCTGATCCTCCCAGTGCGCCTGTGCTACATCGACATCTCCCGGCCTAACGAAGGGAAGCCCGTCGATTCTCTGCACTGGCAGTTCTTTGCTGGAAAAGACAGGTATGCCCCTCTCCAGAAAATGCTCCCGCACAGCCGGAGCCATATCGCTGTCAGTTATTACGCCAGCGATTCCCTGCTCCGCGAGAAGCTCGGCGGTGTTCTTTCCCCCGCCGCTGGCATCCTCCAGGAGAACAAGATCCCCTCGGCCCACGCGCTTCTGCTCTAACGCTGAGGCTACAGCTTCTTTGGAGAATGCCTCCAAAAGAGCAAGCCTCCGCAGGCCCTTCAGCTCCTCGATTTGCTCTGCCTTCTTCTGACGCGTCAGAGATTTCTTCAGCTTTTTTGTGTATTTTCTCTCCGAGCGCAGCACAGCCCGCAACCGCTCGATCTCTTTATCTCGAATTTTGATCTCTTGGTCGCGCTTGATCTCCCGTGCCGTCTTATCTTTGAGCCTGTCCAGCCTGGCGGATAGCCTGTTTGTGATCTCCTCCTTCTCTGCCAGCTCAGACTTGAGGTCGTCAACATAAGCGCGAAGCGTCTTTACCTGCTCTGCTAGCTGCTGGTTCTGGCTTCTTAGAGCAGAGGCTTCAGGAGACGAGCTTATCTCGGCCGAGGCTATCTCAGCCGAGGGCGTCTCTTTGACCCCAGGGACGGGCAGGGCCGTGAACTCGGCTATGGCGTTCTCGATGGAGTAGCCGCGAACCACCAGGGCTTTTACCTCGTCGGGATCGATCTCTGGTGGGACCTTCTTCTCCACCTGCATGAATTTATTTTTATATTTCTTAAAAGCGCTAACTGCCGCCGCCAGAGCATCTCTTTCGTGGTCGTTCTTGTAGCCGAACTCCTTTGCCAGGGAGATCTTCTCCTCTGCGGGCACGTCGGAGCCGGGCGAGTAGAGCACGGCATTAAACGACCTCTTCACCTTTTCTACGGCCCCCGGTGTTGGAAAGACATCTGTCGCCACCACGAGCGGCCTGCCCCGGGCTGCTATCCACTCGATCACGTCCGATGATGACATGGCCCTGGAGCTGATCAGGTCTATCAGGTCGCCCTGCAGGTTCAGGGCTGCGATGCCGGTCGTAGTTCCTGGGTCTAAGCCCACGATGATATATCCGCGCTTGTGCGCCAGAGGTTTGAACTGGAGCGAAGGCAGCTCAATGCCCTGCACTTTGACCTGGGCATCTGAGTAGTATCCTGGATGGACGTGCACCTTCTCTCGGGGGGCCTCCACCACGAACTCGGCGCGAGTGTATCCGCCCAGACCCTCCACAGCCCGGCTGGTGAAGTCCAGGCCCGCCTCGCGCAGCTGCTTCTCAACCTCGCGGGCCAGGCCCTTCACGGCTCCGTGAATCTTGCGCGAGTATCTGTTCTGGCTCCAGCCGCCCCTGCCTGGGGACCGCCTCCTGCTCACTTTTATCCAGGTTCTGTCCTCGAAGGCGGAGAGCATCTGCCCCACTCCTCTGGCCGCAAGGCGGGCGCAGATCTCCGCCTCCTCCAGGGGGTTGAGCCTGTTGAAGCTCATGCCGTGCCACTTGGCAAGCTTTGTCAGGGCCTCGGGGTGCTCGCCGCCTGTGACCTGAACCAGCTTCGTGGAGGGCGGCAGCCTCCGGAGGATGGAGACCAGCTCTCTCCTGTCGGAGGCCAGCTCGTAGACGTTGTCCATGGCTACTATCTCCGGCTGCCTCTCCCTGATGAGGCGGATCAGCTTGTGACGGCTTACCATGTGGTGGGCGGATCTGTCATCGCCATCGAGGATGACCAGGGAGTAGCTGGGTGGATGGCGGCTGCTGGGAGATCCGCTGGCTATGTCCACTCCGAAGATCACTTTAAGGCTGCCTCCTGGCTTGCGCCACTAACGCTTGTACCCTTAACCCTGGAGATGGCTTCTTCCAGGGGCAGATCTATCTTGTAGCGGCGAACAAAGAATTTGAGGACGTTGCTCACGTCCCTTTCCAGAAGCTGAGAGGCATTGGGATGATCAGTCTCCACAGCCTGGGGCCAGTCGATGATCTTTAGCTTTAGACCTTCGGCAGTTACCATCACGTTGAACTCGCTTAAGTCCGCGTGCACAATCCCCAAGCGGTAGGTTTTGCCCACCTCATCCAGGATCGTCTCCAGGCTGTCCTTGGGATTGGAGAGAACGACTTTGTTGAGCTGGTCTCCATAGATCAGCTCCATGGCTAAGGCGTGCCTGCTCAGGGCTACTGGCCTTGGGACTGAGACCTCTGGGTAGAGCTTCTGCATGACCTGGAACTCGTGGCGGGCAGCGAGGCTTGCAGCATGAAGCCAGGGGAGCCTGGGCAGGTCGGTAAGGTGGTCGCGGGCTCTTCGCACGTGTTTGAAGCTGGTCCTTCCCTGGCGGTGGAACTTTATGACTAAGGGAGACTGTCCCAGGGCCTCATAGACCACAGACTCCTTTCCGACGCCAATCTTATCGCCGATGCATGTGATAAAATCGCGTTTAAGCAGATCCGATATAGCCAGAAGGTCGTAGGCATCGAAGTCTATCTGGTAGCCCTCGTAGTGAATGGTCGTTCGCGTGACCAGCTTCTGCTCTGAGAGGATGCGTAAGCGGTACTCCACCTTACGGAGGGACAGGCCAGATTGACGTGCAATCTCCTGAATGGGGACCCACTCGTGGGCCCTCATCCCGGCTTCGATGGAGCTGAGAACAGAGAGGTCCTCTCTGCTCAGCCTGAGAAATGCTTCAGCGGGGTTATCCACGTACTCTAATTAGGCCTGTTTATCTAAATCTTTAACTCAGGTTTTAACTCGCAGGAGCGGAGAGGACGGAGCGGGAAGTCCCCGGTCTTTAGGCCGGGGATGAAAGCGAAGTCCTCCCATTACCTTCGCTCCGTATAGGTAATCAATATAAAGATAAATTGCAATAGGTAGAATTCAATGATTATCAGCTACAAGTATCTGATATTTCCTGATAGGGCAATACAGCAAAAGTTAGCTGAATCTCTGGATGCTTGTAGATGGCTTTACAACAAACTTCTTGAGAAGATGAACGAAGCCAAAGAAAACGGTATCAGGCTCACAACATATGAAACTCAGAACATGATACCCTCTCTAAAACTTGAGAATCCCAAGTTAAACTTGGTCTATTCCAAAGCTCTACAAATGGTGAACTATACGTTGCATAGTAATATCGCGAGCCTTGCAGCTCTGAAAAGAAACGGTTACGAAGTTGGCCCTCTCAGGTTCAAGGGGTATGGTTGGTATAAGACCCTGAACTATAATCAGTCAGGCTTCAAGTTAGATCAGGATCATGGCAGGCTATATCTTTCCAAGATAGGCGATATCAGGATCAAGCTACATCGAAAGATCGAAGGCTGCATCAAAGCTGTCATAGTCAAGAGAGAATGCAGGCAGTGGTTTGCCATTGTTCAGGCGGATGCCACGACTTCGTCGGTGGCAGCCTCGATGGAATCGAGGCATCTTGAACCTGAACCCTTACCCGAAACCGGAAGATCTGTCGGCCTGGATGTTGGTTTGATGTCTTTCGTTGTGGACTGCGATGGCAATTCCATTGAAAACCCAAAATATGCAGAGAAGTCCGCTAATAAGCTTTCAAAGGCTCAAAGAAGACTGGCAAGAGCCGAGAAGGGATCTAACAACCGAAAGAGAATCAAAGAACAAATAGAGAAGATCCATGTCCATGTCAGGGTCAACCATCAGAGAGATGATTTCCTGCATAAGCTATCAAGGTCCTATGTCAATAACTATGATAACATCTGCGTTGAAGATCTGGATGTCAAAGGTCTGAAAGAAAAGGGCCATAACAAGGCGAAGCATCAACACATTCACGATGCTTCATGGTCAAAGTTCTTATTCATGCTTTCGTACAAGGCTGAAAGTGCTGGTCGGAGGCTGATCAAGGTAGATCCAAGGAACACCACTCAAAGGTGTTCCAATTGTGGAAGTATTGTTCCAAAAGATGAATCTGTCAGAGTTCATGAATGTCCTTACTGTGGATTCTCATGTGATAGAGACTACAATGCTTCCAGGAATATACTCATCGCAGGGATGGAACAGCCCGTTGCGCCCATAGAACCAAAACCGCTACATCGCATATCAGTGATGCAAGTTTTGGCTATGAAGTGGGAAGCCGCGCCCTTCAGGGCGCGGTAGTTCACGCCTGGTATTTCTTCCAGCGGCTCTCCAGGTCCGGGGATCGGATGGTCTCCATGACGTAATCTGAGAACTCTGCGCCTGTAGCTCCATCGGATCTGCCTGTAAGGGAGACTTTCTTCTCGAACTGGCCGCATATGTCCAGGGCCATCTCCATTCTGGCCGCCTTCTCCGTGAATCCGATGTGCCGGAGGAGCATAACCGCAGCTCTCATCATGCTGGACGGATCTGCGTATGCGGCTCGACCTTCCTGCACCATCCTGGGAGCCGACCCGTGGATGGCCTCGAACATGGCGTACCTCTTGCCTATGTTGGCTGATCCGGCAGTGCCGACGCCGCCCTGGAACTCGGCAGCCTCGTCGGTGAGGATGTCTCCGTAGAGGTTGGGAAGCACTATGACCTTGAAGTCCTTCCTGCGCTTCTCGTCTACCAGTTTGGCGGCCATTATGTCTACGAACCAGTCGTCGAACTGGATGTCCGGGTAGTCCTTCGCCACGCGTCGGGCAGTCTCCAGGAACTTTCCGTCCGTGGTTTTGATCACGTTGGCCTTTGTGACGGCTGAAACCCTTTTGATGCCGTTCTTCTTGGCATACTCGAAGGCCAGCCGGACGATGCGCTCGGCTCCCTGCGTGGTGATAACCTTGAAGTCCACTGCCAGGTCGTCTGTCACGTTGAATCCCTTGCTGCCGAGCACGTACTCGCCCTCAGTGTTCTCTCTGTAGAAGATCCAGTCGATCCCCTTTTCAGGCACTTTGACAGGCCGGACGTTGGCAAAGAGGTCCAGATCGCGGCGCATGGAAACGTTGGCGCTCTCAAGGTTTGGCCAGGGGTCGCCCTTCTTGGGAGTGGTTAGGGGGCCCTTGAGGATCACGTGGCATTCCTTTAAAGCCGCTAAAGACTCTTCCGGCAGGGCCTTCATGACCTTGACCCTCTCCTCGATGGTCAGGCCGGTGATGTCTTTGAGCTGTACCTTGCCCTCTGCAATCTCCTTTTGCAGCAAGTATTCCAAAACCCTAACGGCCTCTTTTGTGATGTAGGGGCCGATGCCGTCGCCGCCTACTATTCCCATTATTATGGGCTTGATTTTGCTGTAGTCGACCCAATCCTCGCCCGCTTTCATCTGATCAACGCGCTTTAGCTGCTGCTCTAGCAGCTTGGCGAAGTGCTCCAACGCCTTATTGATAGCCTCTGTCTGGTTCATGGCACGCACCTGTTCCTCTGAGGTAGGAGCGCTACTGGCTCATCAATCTTTTTGTAGAACGGGGTAGCGTGTTCCAATGAGGCTAGACGCAGTACTTCGAGGGCGTTCCGAAGGAGATCTGGGAGTTTCACGTGGACGGTTGCCATGGTCTATCGAGAAGTGGCTGAAGGACCGCAGATGCAGAAAGCTATCCTTCGACGACCTCATGCACTACCAGAAGGTGATAGTGGCCCTCAAGGAAACCATGCGGCTGATGGAGGAGATCGATAGGGCCATACCTGGCTGGCCGATGGTGTAAGGGGTCATCTCAAACATTATTTATCTCAATGACACCTTTGTTATCATCAAGAGGTCTGATATGTCTGATGGTCCGGATGTAAAGATCCAGGTAGTCTACGAGGACGGCGTCTTCAAGCCTTTACAGGAGGTAGATCTTCGCGAAGGAACGAAGGCTTACGTCGTCCTCAAGCCCGGAAGAATAACCAACATAGCTAGAAGATACAGGATTAAAGTCGACCGGGATGTGATGTCTGAGTTCATTGAGGAGAGGCGATGATAGTAGTAGATGCCTCGGTCTTCATAGACCTACTCTTTGAATATAATTCCGCAAGAACGCGTTGTGCAGAAGAATTGTTTTCGATATTAGAGGAAAAGGGCCTTCCAATCTTGGAGCCCGATCTGTTCAAGGTAGAGCTGACAGGGCAGATAGCCAGGAGGGTCAAAAAGGAACTGGCTCCTAAGATCTGCGAGGAGATCTTTCAGGAGCTGGTCTTCATCAACACTAACAGAATCTTCGACGAGGCGCTTTTCGTTGCACTGGAAACGGGATCAAGGGCAGCAGATTCATTCTACATAGCTACAGCCAAAGTCGAAAAAGCGATCTTGGTTTCCAACGATAAGTTTCAGATGGATGGGGCGAAAAAATCCGGAATTGAGGTCTATTATCTGCTTCAGGACGAGGCGCTCATTAAGAAACGACTGCTTGAAACCGAATCATAATAACGGCAAACCAGCGCCCAATCGAGAAAGATGTTCGCATTTTATCGTTTAATAATTATGTTATCTTAATGGGTCGAAACCCTGTCTTTCCTGCAAACATACAGCTGGCCAATAATGCTGGAAGGAGGCCTGATAAAGGAGATCGACAGGGCCATACCTGGCTTGCCAATCGAATAAAGGGCATAACTGGAGACGTCAGCACCGACAACATGCCGAGTCTCCCTTCGTGCTTTCTTGCAGTCAAAGCTATAAGTCAGGAAGTCCTCCTCAAAACCATGACCGTAAACGACATAATAATCTACGCAATAATATTCCTCCTGACCTTCATGGTGGCCAGAATGGTCCTGAAGATGATGAGGGGTTACTAATACCAATTCTGAAGGGTCAATAGCCCTTCAATGGCCCTGATAAAGCGACAGGCTTAATATTTGTTCTGCACTTACTTCAGGGCATGTTTCCACAAGTCCTCGCCACCGTGGGCGGATCAGGGACGCGACTTTACCCCCTAACTCTTGAGCAGCCCAAGCCGCTGGTGGAGCTGTGCGACACAGCGATAATAGCCTTACTCTTCAGGGTTTTAGCCATGCAGGGCTGTCGCAGGTTCATTCTTGGAAGCAAAGGCTACAGCAATACCTTGAACCTGAGCAACTACTTCAAGGCTGGGGAAGGCTTCTTCAACCGACTGGGTATCACCGATCATGAGGACTTCTCCTACCAGCCCCTCTACGATGACAAGGGCAGCGCCGATTCTCTGCGGTACTGCATGAACTACTTCGACATTAAAAGCGATCTCCTGGTGGTCTCGGGAGACAACCTCATAGATATCGACCTCAAGGATTTCGTGGACTTCCACCATAAGCACAGGCCTCTCCTCACAGTGGCCTTAAAAGAGCTGGACTCAAGCGAGGACATATCCCAGTACGGCGTGGCTGAGGTCGAGGAGGATATGCGCATCCGGGGATTTGTCGAGAAGCCGAAAGCGGGCAGCGAGCCTTCCAGAATGATCAACACCGCCTTCTATCTCTTCTCGCCCGAGATTCGTGAAGTGCTGCAGAAGATGGGTGACTCGGCGCGCGACATCGGCGGCGATCTTATACCCTACCTGACGGAGAACGGCTATCCAGTCTACGGCTATCCTGTTAAAGGATACTGGATCGATATCGGTACTCCTGAGCGTCTGCACCAGGCGGCCATGGACTGCCTTGCAGGGACTGTAAAGCACTTCGACAGGAAATACCAGTACCAGCCCAACCAGTGGGTACATCCCAGCACTCTGACCAGAATACGAAAGTACCTGGATTCGGGCGACATTGTGCTCAAAGGAAACGTCTCCATAGGGAGGAACTGCCACATAGAGCGGGGCGTGACCATCGAGGATTCCCATATCGGGCACACCAGCCTGATCGAGCGCGATGTGGAGATTAAAAACAGCATGATCATGAGCTTCGCTCACATACAGCACCAGGTCTCCATCGTCTCAGCAATAGTAGGGAGGCACTCCACAGTCGAGGAGCACAGCATCATCAACGCAAACGGCAGAACACCCGTGATCGGCGAGAACGTGATCCTGCCCGCAGAATCTGTTGTGGGATCGGGAGTAAGAGTAGCCCAGCTAAAGCACAGCCACAGCATCCTTGCAACAGGCAGGTTCCTGGAGCTGGGGACTGACGATAGAAATATTTACTTCACAGAAAAGGTACGCTAGAGCGCTACCAGTAGCGCTCCCATACCCCGTCGATCTTGCGAATCTTGTATTTTTTGCCGTTCTCCAGCATGAAGCTTTGGAGCTCTGAAGCATCCTTGAAGAAGCGCTTATCCCGGAGGTTATTGTAGATATCTTCGGTGGTAAAGCCCTTCAGCTCTCCGCGGCTGTAAACGATCCTCTCAATAGTGTAATAGATATCGTCGAACTTCCTCAGGGGATAGGTCCACTCTGCGAACTTCATCGGCAACACCCTCATTCCTGGAGAGGGCGTTGGGCGGATAAGAATCTTTCGTTGTCTTGAGGTGTGCAGTCCTGAGGCCAAAAAAGGTTTTCATCCATCCGGGCCGAGATATTATGATGATATGATGAAACCTGAAATGGTGAATCCTGATATTGACGAAACCTGATATGACTAAGCTCGACAAGATGAAGCTCGAAGAGATACACAAGACGATCCGGTCCTGCCCTCTCTGCGATCTGGCTTTGAGCCGTACTCTAGCCGTGCCCGGCGAAGGGCCCTGCCCCGCGGAGATCATGCTGGTGGGCGAGGCTCCGGGCGCAGAAGAAGACCTTACGGGAAGGCCTTTTGTCGGCAGGGCCGGAAAGCTGTTGACTAAAGCTCTGGCCGAGGCGGGGATAGATAGATCCGAGGTCTTCATAACCAGCGTAGTGAAATGCCGCCCTCCCAAGAACAGAAAGCCAAAGCGGTGGGAGATAGATGCCTGTCATCCCTATCTGGCGGCCCAGATGGAGCGGGTCCGGCCAAGGGTTGTCTGCCTGATGGGAAACGTGGCCTCTTCTGCCGTCCTTGGAAAACAGGGAATGGCATCAATGCATGGCCAGTTCTTCCAGGATCAATTCCTTGTAACCTATCATCCCGCTGCCGTTCTCAGGAACATGACGCTGATGGAAGCTCTCGTCTCCGACTTCAAAAAAGCTAAAAGGAAATGATCAAGTGGAGAATGATCAAGTGGAGAAGAGCTTCTTCACCTTGGAGATCGCGGGATGCAGGGCTAAAATGAAGACGCGGTCGCCATCTTCCACCCGACAGTCGTCTCCCGGAACCATGGACTTGCCATTGCGCAGGACCATCCCAACTATCGAGTCTTCTGGAAGCTCTTTGATGATGTTCTTGCCTATTATTTTAGCGCCTTTCTTCGCGGCGAAGTCCACCAGCTCTATTCTCTCGTCGCTAAGAGTTATGACCTCCTCGCCGCCTATGACCAGCTGCAGGACTCCATCTCCTGTTACCTGGCCCGGGCTCACAGCCCTGTCGACTCCGACCAGCTCGAAGAGCTTTATATAGGCGCTCTTATTGACGCGAGATATTATCTTCTTGGCGCCTAGCTGCCTTGCGAGCAGGGAGCAGAGCAGGTTCTTCTCGTCCACGCCTGTAACTGCAAAGATCACATCCATGTCGCCGGCTCCCTCCTCTTTTAGCAGGGATATGTCTGTGCCGTCGCCATTTAGGATCATGGTGTTGGAGAGATCATCGGCGATATCCCTGCAGCGCTGTGGATCTATCTCTATCAGCTTCAGGTCGAAGCCCATCTTCTCCAGGCGGCTTGCCAGATAGAAACCCACCATCCCCCCGCCCACGATCATGACCTTATGGGATAAGGCCTCCTCGTGGAGCATGCTGCGAAGATCAGTCAGGGCATGGGAATCGCAGATGAGGATGACGTGGTCGCTCGGCAATATGTCGTTTACACCTCTTTGCGGCAGAGAGATGTCTCCAGCTCTATTAATGGCGATGATCTTGCAGTTATCGGGAAGCACGGCATCCTCAATCTTCCCGATCAGAGGCATATTCTTGCTAACTTTGAACTCTATCAGCTCCACCTTTCCTCCGGAGAGCTGCCGGTTCATTAGCATGCTCGGGAAGTAAAGGGTCCTGGCCAGCTCCTCGGCCATCACCAGCTCAGGGCAGATCATGTAGCTTATGCCTATCTGTTTCCTGTGCTTCACTGGCTGGTCGATGTACTCCGGGTTGCTTACCCTGGCTATGGTCTGCTTGACGCCCATGTGGCCCGCTATGATGCAGGTGATGATGTTCACCTCGTCGCTGCCCGTGACGGCCAGAACGATATCTGCGTCATTCACTCCTGCATCTATGAGCAGTTGCGCGTTGGCTGCGTTGCCCTGAAGAGCTCTCACGTCCATCTCAGAAAGCCTGGTGCACGCGGCGATATCTTTGTCTATTACAGTTACGTCGTGATCCTCGTAAAGCTCGCTGGCGACTAGAAACCCGACCTCTCCTGCTCCGGTGATCAAAATGCGCATGATAGTTGCCTCGATTGACCAACTAAATGGAACGGCTGAGCGGAAAAATGTTTTGAGCGATGGGCTCGCGCTATATAAATAGAGGCACTGCCTAGATTATCTATCTCCGTTTGCAGTTGAAAATTCGAGGTCCATGCCATGTACAGCCTTACATACGATCTCTGGAACGACATTATCGATGGTGTGATCGAGGCACATGCCCCTCTCTTCGAGGCCATGCGCCAGACTGCAGACAGAACCCATATCTCCGGGGCACTGGTAGAGGAGCTGAAGCTGCAAGGAGTGAAAGAGATCGGAGAGGACCCCTGGCGTTTCCTGTTAAAGATTGAGCTTTACGGCGACGAGATTGAAGGGTTCATGATATCCCTTCTGGCGGCAGAGGAGCTCGAGACCTTAGAGCTGATGAAAGCCGAAGTGGCTATGCTTCACGGCGTATCCCCGGAGGAGCTGAAAGGCTTCGAAGCAGACCACGGATTGGATCTGGACGAAGAGATCATCACTGGGATGGAGGAGGGCTATGGAATTACTGCAGAGGTCGCAGAGAACGGAATACTCTTCGAGCTGGTGATCTTCGATAGCGAGGACATAGATAACAGCCAGAGGGGCAACCATGCTTGGGGCAATTAAAGCGCTCGCTAAAGAATTCGTTTGATCATGGAGTTATAGTCTCTTACTCTTCAGCCAGTAGCTCTAGTCCACAGGCAGAGACAGAACCGCATAGTCCAGCTCTGTGAACCTGTAGACGTCCAGATGAACTTCCTCCTTTGCAAGCTCGATTTCCAGGCGGCTGATTTCCTTTGCAACATTCGCTGTTGGGCATGATCCCGGGCCTCTATCTTTGATGTAATACGATCTATCGTGAAGGTCTGAAAAGGCTTATGCAGAAGATTTTCGAGGCTCAAAGCGCATATAACGGAGAGCATTGGCCTCTTCTCTGCTGAAATTTTTCCCACCTGGAAAGTGACGATGTAAGGCAGGACGGGAGAGGACGGGCTGAACACCGCTGCGCCCTTATGAACACACTGTTCGTTAAGATCTGCCTGGCCGAAATATCTGCCCACATACAGCCTGATG
This sequence comes from Methanotrichaceae archaeon, assembly GCA_963847095.1. GTDB lineage: Archaea > Halobacteriota > Methanosarcinia > Methanotrichales > Methanotrichaceae > CAWJYS01. Next base: position 35,491 of record CAWJYS010000007.1, read on the forward strand.
CCGTCAACAGAGACCTCGTAGCCTTCCAGTATCTCGCCCCCTCTGAAGAGATCTCTGGCCCTTTTCATGGCAGCTACTGTGCGCAAAAGCTCATCTCTCATGTTCTACTCTCCGACCGCAAGTTTCTCTGTCAGCCCTAAGCCGTTAAATGTTTCGTATTGTGTTACTCTAAGGGCTCATCAGGTTGGGCGATGGTGTTCAATCGACGCATGATATAGCACGCGGTATCGAGCTTCAGGTCGGATCTCTTCATCTCTCTCAAGACTGACAGCATCGCCAGGGTACTACGATCTCCTTTTGCGTCGGGCATCGCCAGGATGAAGTCTCTAGCTTCGTCGTAGCCCTTTGCCAGAGATCTCGAAGTGGCTTCTAGCAGGTCATCTGAGAATATAGGAAAGTACTGCATGCGATACCAACTTATGAATTCACTGGCATCAGCCATTTAAGATCACTCACCTTTGAGGTTGGCCGTCTCTGGATCAGAGATAGAAGCTGACTGCTCGACTGCCAATCTGGTTGTATAATTTCGATATGTTTGCTTTTAAATCTATCGTAATTGCACAGCCTTTTGGGATCGGCCTAAAAATAGAGGAACATCTTTTGATAATTGAAATTTAATAATCGAAATCAGAGCACTGTCCTTCCTTGAACATGTAGATGAGGTAATCTCCGAAGGGAATCTCCTTGCTGTCCATGGCAAGGAACTCGCCCCTATCCACCTCTGCCACAGCGGCGTCTATGAGGGCATCGAGATCGCCGCACTTGCCAACTATGCTCAAGAGGGCCTCGTTTAAGATCTCAGTCTCAATGTCCTCGTCCAGGATCTCGCAGAGCCTGTCCACCATTGCGGCATCCCCGACCGAGAGCTTCGCCGTCTTGCCTATGAACGCTGAATCCAGATCTCCCAGGTTATTCCTGAAGTAGCCGCAAATGCCTGCGACTACATCCTCCTCAGTGCCCACCAGGTAGAGGATCTTTTGCGCCTGAAATGTAGATAGATCGTTGATCCTGGTGGAGCAGACGGATATCTCTTTAGGGTCGACCTGCAGATAGTCGGCCAGGGCCTGCCTCTGTTTCTCTGTCTCCATGTACCTCTTGATCTCCATCTCCTGCTCGTCTGTGCCGCTCATTTAAATCACCTTTATTAAGGGTTGGATCAGGCCCTTCATATTATCTGGAATGCTCATCCTCAACAAATTATGTGAGATTGGAATTTGTAATTTGCGATCCGAATATGGCGCGATTGACAAATAATGGCTACCAACCTATTTCTACTGCCAGGCCCTGAGTATCTCCATGCAGATTCGCGAGTCCGAGTACGCCCACCAGATCCGCAAATACAAGAACGTCCTCTACCTCTGCCACCGCAACGCCGATCCCGATGCCATAGGCAGCGCTTTTGCCCTTCAGCAGGCTTTCGGAGGCTCGCTTGGGGCGGTCGAAGACCTGAGCAGGTCCGGCGAGGCCCTGGCGAGCAGCATCGGGGCTGTGGTGGAGCTTGACCCTGCTGCCGAAGGGTACGATCTCATAGTGGTAGTAGACGCCTCAGTTCGGCTTCAGCTGGGGAACGTCCGCCTCGCGAAGTACGCTGTGGTAGATCATCATCTGGACGAGGGCTTGCTTGCAGGAGCGGAGTTCTATATCCAGCGGCCCTCCAATTCTACGGCAGAGATCGCATGGAAGATCCTTCGCGAGAGCGGCGCAATAGTTAGCAAGGAGATGGCCATGGGGTTGATGGTGGGCATAATCTCGGATACCGGGAGGTTTCGGCGAGCCTCTCCCGAGTCCTTCAGGGCGGCGGCTGATATTCTCCAGTCGGGCGGCATCGAGTACGAAGAGGCTCAGGCCGTGCTCTTTGCTCCCACAGAGCTCTCTCAAAGGATAGCGGTTCTCAAGGCCGCCTCTCGCGCTGAGGTAGAGAGGATCGAGGATTGGATAATCGCCACCACAGAGATCAATGCCTTCGAGGGGTCCGCAGCCATGGCGCTGGTGGATCTGGGTGCAGATATGGCCCTGGCTGCGGGAAGGCATGGTCATCTCACCAGAATATCAGGCAGGGCCAGCCGGGAGGCCAGCCGGGCCGGTCTGAACCTCGCCAAGCTGCTGAGAGAGGTGGCCAAGGCCCACGGAGGAGAAGGGGGCGGCCATAGAGCAGCTGCCGCCCTGGAAGCGGCAGGTGAACCATCCCTGCTCCTGGAGGAGTGCAGGAGAAAGGCTGCCGAGATATTCAGGTCTAATGTTTAGGCTTTCCTTACGCTTTCCTTACCCGCGCAGCAGACTTCTTCAGGGCCTCAATGCCAGGCAGAGGATCTCCAGACAGGTAAGTTATGCTCGCGCCTCCGCCGATGCTCACGTGGGAGAACTTCGGCTCAAGTCCTAGCTGCTCAATCGCCGCAACTGTGTGCCCGCCGCCAGCTATGGAGTATCCCGACTCGGCCGCAGCCTTGAGAAGCTCTACCGTCCCCAGCTTGAACTTCTCCTGCTCGAAGATGCCGGAGGGTCCATTCAAAACCGTTACCTTTGCCTCTTTCAGCTCCTTAGAATAGTTGACGATGGTCTCAAGGCCTATATCGGCTATGGGCAGGTCTGCAGGAAGCTTGTCCACGCCTATCTCCACCCTCTCGCCCCCTTTATTGAGTGCTACATCAACCGGCATGGCGATCTTGCCAGGATAGTCCTTGAGGAGCTTGGCAGCTATGGGAATCTGCTCCAGGTACTCCTGATCTTCTACGAACTTCCTGTTGGGCTCGCCTACATTCATTCCTGCGGCCATCATGAAGATGGTGGCAACAACTCCTGTCGTCAGGACTTTGTCGGCTCCTCCGCGGTTTAGAACGTTCTGCGTGACCTTGATAGAGTCATCGGCCTTTGTTCCGCCTAAGGCGAAGACCGTAGGGTGCTCGTTTCCTTTGAGGCCCTTGTCCAGCGCAGTGATCTCTTTATCCATGAGGATGCCAGCAACGCTAGGCAAGGTCTCTGTGAAGCCTACGACTGATAGATGAGACCTGTGGGAGACGGCAAAGGCATCGTTTACGAACAGGTCGAAGAGGGGAGCAAGCTGCTTGACCATTATGCTCTTGGCATGGTCGGCCGGCGCCCTGTTCATGTTCTCCTCTGAGAAGAAACGGGTATTCTCAAGAAGCATAACTTCGCCTGGCTCCAGGGACTTTATGGCCTCTTTGGCATGAGAGCAGAAGAGATCATCGCAATACGTTACTTCCCGTCGCAGAAGTTTCGTCGCCAGGCGGGCGTGGGCCTCCATGGTGGTGAAGTCCTTCTTGCCCGCCCTGCTCTGGTGCGCCATGAGGACAACCCTGCAGTCCTCTAAAGCCTTCAGGGTCTCCAAGTGGCTCTTGACGCGCTTATCATCTAGGATGTTTCCGCTGGGGTCCATGGGGGAGTTGAAATCCACCCTTACCAGGACTCGCTTGTTATCGAGTACGACATCATCCAATGTGAGATAATCCTTCAACTGGAGTTCCTCCCGGTGGGTTGAGGGTTGACATAAGGGCTATATAGCCGTTGCTAATTTGAGCGAAGGAAGGAGGCTGTCTGCAGCAACTAACGGGGATTTATGTCTTCGTTCTCCCTTTTGTCCTAATATTACTATGAATATATCCTTAAAAGATATATCACGGCAAACGTCGAGATAAGTCCTTATACTGGTTCGCAAATCTTCCCGATGGAGAGAACGATAATAGAACACCGTAAATCTGCAGAGTGATGCAATGTCGAAGCTAAGTTTAGTTCTGATAATGATGGCAGCGCTTTTTCTTACAGGCGCTGTGAGCGGAGCAGAATGGGGGAAGGAGCGTCCTGTAGCCATTGAGTCCGGCTCGGAGCAGGAGCAACCTGCTACCGACGGCCACATAGTGGCTTGGGCGGACAACAGGAGCGGAAACTATGACATATTCATGTACGACCTGGAGACAGGGCATGAGAGCTGGGTCTGCATCAACCCTCTCTATCAGCTAAGCCCAGCGGTCTCAGGAGAAAGGATTGTCTGGCAGGACATGCGCTCCGGACTAGCCGACGTCTACATGTACGATGTCATCAATAGGACGGAGATCGCCGTATCTACAGCTGCTGGAAACCAGACCCAGCCGGATATAAGCGGCAACCTGGTGGTCTGGGCAGACGATCGCGAAGGTCCGTCAGGCATCTACCTCTACGACCTGTCGGCCAAAAAGGAAAGACGCCTCTCCACCAGTCCTTCGGACCAGATATATCCCAAGATAGACAGTGGAAGAGTAGTATGGATGGATAAGAGGTCTGGGGATTTCGACATCTACCTCTACGAGCATAGCAGCAACTCTGCGCAACCCTTATCCACAGGTCCCAAAGACCAGTCGTTCCCGTCCATTGATGGAGACATTGTGGCATGGGCCGACAACCGCTCTGGCGAGTCGGACATCGCCTTCCAAAACCTTCAGAGCAAAGAGCTAAAGCAGATCACCAAGACCGGCATCCAGACGGCTCCTGCCGTCTACGGCGACTATATTTCCTATCTGAACAACGGCAGCGAGGTCTGGCTTTATGACATAAAGACGGGAAGCGACTTCCCGCTGGCTCCGGGGTCCATCAAGATGGAGCAGGCCATTGGCGAGAGGGGTGTAGTCTGGACCGATTACAGGACAGGTCCAGATGACCCGGATATTCAGATGTACGACTTCAAGATCCTCGCCGATATGAAGATCACTTCGGGGCCCTTCAACCACACCAATCCCGCTATCTTCGGGGAGAACATAGTCTGGACTGATAACAGAAACGGTTTCTTCAACGTCTATCTCTTCAACGTCACCACACAGGAAGAAAAAAACATAACCGACGACAACTTCGATCACAGCAGCCCAGATGTCAGTGGCGACAAGATCATCTGGACCGACAAAAGCAAGGGCAACCTCAATATCTTCTTCTACGACATCACTACTGGCCAAGCCAAGCAGGTTACAACGGACGCAGCCGACCATTACTATGGAATGGTTGACAAAAGCAATGTGATCTGGATCGACAAAAGGTCTGGGGGCGAACAGATCTACATCTATGATATTCTCACGGGAAAGGAGCGGCAGATAACTACACAGAAATCCTTCAAGCTCTCGCCCGTGATAAGCGATGACAAGATAGCCTGGATCGATGACAGGAACGGGAACTGGGACGTATACCTTTACAACCTGACTTCTGGGAAAGAGATCCCGATATGCATCAACCCTACCAGACAGGCGCAGCCCTGGATTTGCAAAGACACAGTGGTCTGGGCAGATGGCAGGAACGGGAAGGACGTACCTAACTGGGACATCTATTCCTACAACCTCTCCACTAAGACGGAAAGGGCTATAGTGCTCAACTCATACCATCAGGGTTACCCAACGGTCTATGGAAAGTACGTGGGCTGGCTTGATGTGCGGAGAGGCAACCCGGATATCTACCTCTATGATCTGGAGAGGGAGATGGAGATTCCAGTGGCCACACTGCCCACAGTGCAGCAGGCAACCGACGGGAAAGGAGACCCCTACCAGGTGAAGGCTCACCAATCCGCCAGGATCCTCAGCGAAAATAAGATCGTCTGGATGGATAACAGCCAGGGCAATTCTCAGGTAGTAATGAGGTACTTCATTGCCGATCCTCTGCTGCTGCTCAGCACCGACTATCCCAGCACAAATGGAAGCATGATGGTCTGGAGCGACAACAGGCGGGGCAGCGATTGGGATATTTACGGGTTCGATTTCTTCTCCCGGGCAGAGAAGCCCATCTCCCGCGCTGAAGGCGACCAGCTCCATCCTCAGGCCTCTGGAAGCAAGGTGGTCTGGTCGGACTACAGAAACGGCGACTCTGATATTTATATGGTGAATACCGCAACCGGTGTGGAGTCGGCCGTAGCCTCCGGAGAAGGAGATCAGGTATTGCCTTCCATCTCTGGTGAGAGAATTGTCTGGATGGACAATTCCAGCGGCAACTGGGATATCTACCTCAATGAGCACAAGAATGGGAATGAAACGGTCAAGCCTGTCTACAAAGGTCCCGGCCAGCAGATGTACCCCATCATAAGCGGCGACCTGATCGTCTGGCAAGACAGCAGGAACGGCAACTCAGATGTGTACGTCTTTGATCTCAAGAACAGCTCCGAGACGAAGCTTACGGGTGATGGGGACCAGATCTCGCCTCAAGTCTCGGGCAACACCATAGTCTGGGAGGACGCCAAGACGGGCGACATATCCTACTATCTCTGGGACAAGAAGTGGGGCAGGACATATCCCCGTCCGGGCCTTCAGTCCAGCCCTGTGGCCTCTGGGAAGTACATCGCCTATGTGGACAACGCCGACAAAAATGCCTCGATACGCAAGCTGGATACAAGCAACTGGAAAGACGAGCTAGTGGCCGCAGGTCCTGGTCAGGTCAAGCCCAGCATGGACAAGAAGCTGGTCTGGCTCAACTCTATGGCGGGCAGGCCGAGGTCTATGACGATGGCCGCAGGCCAGACAAGCGTGATCTGCCAGGCTCCTGGAGATCAGAGTCATCCGTCTGTTGGCGGGAATGATATGGTAGGCTACTACGTGGTCTGGATGGACAACCGTTCCAATAATTCAGATGTCTACGTCTACAGCCTGACCCAGGAGCTTGAGCTGCCTCTCGTTGCCAGCCCATTCCCTGAGCTGTATCCGGATATGACAGAGAACGTGATCGCCTGGTCGGCATATGACCCGCTCAAGAACTGGTGGACTGTGAGGACCTTTGATGTGGCGATAGACAACCGCTCAGAGTTGGCCTGGGGTCTGTCTGAGCCTTCAGCGATCTCAATTAGCGATCAGTACCTGACCTACTTGGATTCGCCTGTGGCCAACTTCGGCAGCAGGGTCTACAAGAAGCTGCTCTACGGAAAGGAGGCAGCGCCAGCTATCCCACCATCCGGATCCAACCCGCGTGCTGGAGGAAGCATTGTTGTGTATCAGGACAACAAGGCCAGAGGCAACTGGGATATTTGGCTCTGGAAGAGCGGCCAGGAGGCTGCTGCGTTCATCACAGATCCCGGCGACCAGATGTATCCAGCAACCGACGGCCGTACAGTGGTCTGGCAGGACAACAGGAACGGCAACTGGGACATCTACGCATACGATTTCAACAGCAGCCAGGAAATACAGATCACTAAGGACCCAACAGATCAGACCGTCCCTGACGTGGAGAACGGAATCATAGTATGGCAGGATAAGCGAAAAGGGAACTGGGACATCTACGCCTACAACCTCAATACCAAGAAGGAGACTGTCATCTGCACTGATGCCGGAGATCAAACTGAGCCTAGGATCAAGACAGGACGGATAGTCTGGACTGACAGCAGAAAAGGAGACAAGGACATCTACATCTACGAGAACCTGGTACCGTGACTTCCTCCCTTGCCCCTAAAGGGGCAGGGCTTCCTGTTTCATAGAGTCGGTGCTCCGATCTCTCTACAGGCTCTACCCCTCAGTCCGAGGGTGACTATATTGACACTGGCATTGATGTCCCTGTCCACCTCTAGCCCGCAATTAGGGCAGTGGTGGACTCTTTCTGCCAGCGTCTTGGGGACCATTATACCACACTGAGAGCACTTTTGAGACGTATATCTAGCCTCTACCAATTCAACTATCTTGCCAGCCTTTGCAGCTTTGCTCTGAGTGAACTGGATTAGTTTGCCCCAGGCATGGTCCTGAATATGCTTTGCCAGATGATGGTTCTTTAACATTCCTTGAATATTCAAGTTCTCGAACGCTATTAAGTCTGCTGAGTCTGCCAGCTTCCTGGATACCTGATGTAGGAACTCATCTCTATGGTTCTGGATCTTCTGATGAAGTCTGGCAACTTTGATTTTGGCTTTTTGGCGGTTACTTGATCCTTCCTTCTTTCTAGATAGGTTCCGTTGAGCCACAGCCAATTTTTTCTCGTCTCTGATATAGTACTTAGGATACTGAATCGTTTCCCCTGTGGAAAGAGCAACCAAGCTCTTCAGACCGACATCTACACCGATAGCGCTCTTCAGTTCTATCTGAGGGACATCTTCTACCTCAGTTACCAAGATAGCATACCAACGTCCAAGCTTATCTTTCTTAATCGTGCAAGTCTTGATCTTGCCTTCTACTTCGCGGTGTTTGAAGATCCTGATAGAGCCTATCTTGGAGAGAGTCAGTTTTGATCCTTCCAGCTTGAAACCGGCCTGTGGATATGTGAATGACTTGTACCAGCCTTGACCTTTGAACCGAGGATATCCTGGTTCTTCTCCAGCCTTAACTCTTCGGAAGAAGGCCTTGAAAGACTTATCCAGCCGTCTCAGGGCATCTTGAAGCACCTGTGAGAAGACGCCCTTGAAATTGCCGTTCTCCTTCTCAGCAGTCAGCATTGCAGCCTGATCTTCATAGCTTCTGCTAATGCCTTCAACTTCATAGGCATTCTTTCTATCTGCCAAAGCTAAGTTATAGAGATGCCTACAAGTTTCAAGAGTCAAATCTAACTGGGCTTCCTGTTGCTTAGTTGGATAGAGCCTGAACTTGTAGGCGGTCTTCATACCTATCTATCGATGTATCGTTGGGAAGATATAGCTATTGAGGGCAGCGCGAAAGTAATAGTTAATCAGGAACTGTACGGCATTCATCCTGTTACGACTACGTCGTAACTCCCGTTAACTCTTCGAGTTAACGAGACCTCCCTTGAAAGGGGGAGTCTTCTGCCTGCTTTTCTATAAGGGCAGCTCACGCTGCCCTTAGGGGCTCTTTTTCTTAAAAGCTCATACCGAGATTTCGCAAGAGAGATCGCACTGCGTCGGGGCAAAGTTTATTTATTCGGGCCGCGTTAGCACGGCACTTAAGAACATTTGGGGCAATTCATGGAGCTTGAAAACCTTAGGTTTGGTACGGAACTGCTCAAGCGCGGTTTCGCAAAGATGCAGAAAGGCGGCGTCATCATGGACGTCACCACCCCGGAACAGGCAGCGATCGCCGAGGAGGCGGGAGCGGTGGCAGTCATGGCATTGCACGCCGTTCCGGCGGATATCAGGAAGATGGGCGGCGTGGCCAGGATGGCGGACCCTGCAGTCATCGAGTCCATAATCGATGCCGTGACCATTCCCGTCATGGCCAAGGCCAGGATCGGCCACTTTGTCGAGGCCCAGATCATCGAGGCCCTGGGAGTGGACATGGTGGACGAGTCCGAAGTGCTCACGCCTGCGGATGAGTTCCACATAGAAAAGACCAAGTTCACAATACCTTTCGTCTGCGGCGCTCGAAATTTGGGCGAAGCTCTGCGGCGCATAGCCGAGGGAGCGGCCATGATCAGGACCAAGGGCGAGGCGGGCACAGGGGACGTCAGCCAGGCCGTTTTGCACATGAGGATGATCATGGGCCAGATCAGGAGCCTGAAGGGCATGGACGATCTGCAGCTCCTGAAGGTGGCGCGCGAGATTGAAGCCAACTACGATCTGGTGGTGGAATGCGCCCGCATGCAGCGTCTCCCAGTTGTGAACTTCGCTGCAGGAGGCGTGGCTACACCAGCGGACGCAGCGCTCATGATGCAGCTGGGAGCCGACGGTGTCTTCGTAGGCTCGGGAATTTTCAAGTCGGAGAACCCTCAGGCTATGGCCCAGGCCATAGTTCAGGCGGTGCATAACTACGATAATGCACAGCTTTTAGCCCGCATATCCAAGGGCCTGGGTGCTGCCATGAAGGGGCTTGATGCGGCAACCATTCCGGAAGCCGAAGCTCTGCAAACGAGGGGCTGGTAAGTGGTAAAGATAGGAGTAGTGGCCCTGCAAGGGGACGTCTCCGAGCACGTCTGGGCCATGGAACGAGCCCTGGGGGGCAAAGGGTCTGTGGTGGAGATCAGGCGCGCTGGAATCGTCCCGGAGTGCGACGGCCTGGTATTGCCCGGCGGTGAGAGCACGACTATATGCAGGCAGCTTGAAAGCTCGGGGATAGGAGAGGAGATAAAGAAGGCTGCAATGGCCGGGGTGCCGGTCATGGCCACCTGTGCAGGCCTGGTGCTGGTGTCGAGCGCGATTGAGGGCGACTGCAAGGTTCGGCCTCTGGGACTCATGGACACGAAGATAGGGAGAAATGCCTTTGGTTCGCAGAAGGACTCCTTCGAGGCCGACCTGGCCGTGGAGGGTTTCGACCGGCCTTACAGGGCGGTCTTCATCCGCGCCCCTGCCATAGTGGATGTGGGCGATGGCGTCTTGGTGCTGGCAAAGGTGAAGGACTTCGTGGTGGCGGCACGCCAGAAGAACCTGCTCTGCCTGGCGTTCCACCCTGAGCTTACAGATGACCTGAGGTTCCACCAGATCTTCCTGAAAATGATGGAGGCTTGAGATGTTCTCAGAAAAAGACCTAGTAGAAAGAAGCGTAGTGGACATGAACAGTGAGGTGAAAGACCTCCTGGCCGAATCGAAGCGCCTGCGTGAAGAGTACGAGGCCGCTATGCAGAAGGAAGGAGAGCTGCGAAGGGAGTCCGTGGAGACCAGGCCAACAGACGCGGAGACTGCAGAGATGCTCTGGCAGGAGGCCGAAAAGCTGCACGAAGAGGGACGGGAGATGCTGCGGCTATCCATGGAGAAGACGCTTCGCGCCGCTGAGGTCCAGCACCGCATCGACATTCATGATCAGATCGAGTCGCTGGATAACTACGATGAGGTCTGGCGAAAGGCGGCAAGGGCAGGAAAGAATTGACTTCCTTCCCTGCGAAAGTCTTTTTAATTATAAACTCGAATTATTAATACTAGGATTATCAATATGCTTATTATTCCAGATCACTTCTGCCCGTAGTCCTGGAACTTGATCTTCTTCTGGGTCTGGAAGGAGCCCGTGTACTGCTGATCTGCCTTGATCTTCTTGTAGAACTTGGCGTATTGCGTCTGGATGTTCCAGGTTCCGTCGAAGGCCTGATCTGTGTTGAAGGCCAGGGTGTTGTTGGCGAAGTTGGTGCTGCTGACACTGCTAGTCTCGCTCTTGTCCACGTGGCTCAGGTTGAACCTCTCCGTAACCGATGCCCCCAGACCTCCGTGGAAGGTAGGCGAGGATACTTGCTGATGGCCTTTCAGCTGGCCGTCGGTGAAGACCAGATCCTTCTTCTCTGTGAAGTTGTCGGCCGTCCTTTTATCTATGCAGCGCAGGGATTCGAGGCTTATCGATCCGTTGCCCTTCATCTTCTCGTTGAATTCCATGGCTGATCCTTTGAAGGTGTCTTTGATAGAAACCTCTCCCTTGCCCCTTACAGAGGAGGACTCGATGAAGAGCATGCCCTCCTCCAGCTGGGAACCTGCGCCTCGCGTCCCTTTCCCTTCGGCCGTATCTTTGGAGTTGATCGTGCTCCAGTGAAGCATATATGGACCGCCTTCGGCTGTGGCTGAGCCGTCTGTCAGCCAAACAGAGAGGGCCATATAGGTTCCTGCGGCCTTTCCGGGCAGGATACAGCTCCAGTAGCCATCTCTGCCGTCTCCCGACTGTAAGGTCATGGGCATATCATAAACCCTGTCCACGTCCAGCATGTCCGCCTTGGTGAGCGGCGCATCTGACACGCCCCATTTCGCTGAGACGGCCTTTACGCCGCTTGAGCTCTTGACGTGCACAGAGACCTTCACCTGCTCCCAGGCTGCGGGCTGAGAGGGTACAGCGCTCACGTCCATGATCCTGATAGCTCCGTGCTCCGAGCCCTTCACGCTCTCGATGGACAGCTCGTAGTTCCTGGAGGCTGCGGCGTCCTCTGCGTCTTCAAGGGGTATCTCCTGCTCCTGCGATGTGCTGGCCTCCAACTCACTCATCTGTCCGTCGGTCTTCTGTCCGACCCTCTCCAGGACCTTCTGGATGTAGTCCAGGAACCTGGATATGCCGTCTAAGACCTGGTTGCCGGATTCCTTTGCTGAGGAGTCCACGCCCTCTGCGATCTCCTGAGATATGCGAACGGCAGTCTCGTTCTCTGAGGGCAGGTTTAGTGGAATGTTCATATCGCCGCATCTGACCTTGACTGACTTTACCTTGATACCATCTGGGGCATCGGCTGCTGCGGCTTCGCTTTGGGCCTGGGGCTTAATCTCCATCTTCATCCCCGGAAGCCTCAGAACTGCTACGCAAAGCAGGCAGGAGCTGCGCACGGAGTTCTTCTCCTGGGTGAAGCCCTCGGCCGAGATGGAGTCCTCGACCGCATCTGATATCGTCTTTTCAGCGCAGATCGTCTTCTGGCGTTTGGGCGGCAGGACGTCTATAGTCCCTAAGGGGCCAAAGGCCTTACTGATGACGAAGACGCTATAGAGGGGGATGCTTCCGGTATTGGCCACGGTGCAGGTGATCTTGGTGTTGTTGCCCGGAATTACCGACTGAGGCGAGGCGCTGGCAAAGACCTTGAGGGAGGTAATAACCACGTCCGCCTCGACCGCTGCTGAGTCTGACCAGACCTGGCCCCTGGAGTCAATGCCTTGAACGTCGAAATTCAATGTGGTGTTTTCCGGTATGGCCGTCCGGGTGTCCACCACCCTGAAGTCGCCAGGAGTCAGCCGGTCTAACGTTGCCAGGGCAGACCCCTGCTGGTAGAGGATGATCTCCTGAAGGTCGTCGTCCCCTGCATTGGTTATGAGGCAGCTTATATTGGCCTCTTCTCCGGGGCAGACCTCGACCTGAGAAGGCGTGACCTTGAGGCTGATGCCGGGCTGGATGGCCTTGACGAGAACGCTCGCCATGGGCGATTGCCGCGTATCCTCCTGGATCGCTTCCCTGGGCCGTCACGTTGATCCAGGCAGTGCTGTCCAGGGTATAAACGGCAGCCATTTTGACAGACCGCCCTGGAGAGATCTCTTTTAGCATGCACTTCTTGCCGTCTTCTCCAGATAGAGTGATATTTCTAAGCGTCTCCTCGCCGGTATTGCTAAGATCCCATGTCACCTCTGCAGGTTGGCCTGGATAGACTGTGACCATTGATGGATGGCCTGAGATCTCCAGGCCGGATCTGAGGACTTTTATCTCCATCCCCTGGCTGGCATATACTTCCCTGCCAGAAGAGTCGATAGCTACGGCCTTCACGTCTTCTTGGAGGGTATCTTCCAGCTCCATCTCTCGTTGCAGGGCCTTTGTCTCGCCCGGTTCCAGCCGGGGAATCTTTCCAATCTCGCCGGAAGCATCGGAGACCGTGAGATTAGATAGAAGAGCATTGCCGGCGTTCTCCACAATCACCTCCAGGGCGAACCTCTCGCCCCTGTGGACCATCTCCGGCCCGGAGACATTTACCTTAAGCTGGGGCGATATCTTCCAGATTTCAGTTGAGGTATTGTTCGTGCAGAGCTGGCCGTCGGCACCTTTGCCCTGCACTCCCGCGGAAAGTTGGAAGTTGTCGTGAATTACATGAATGCCGTCGAGATGAATCTCTTTTCCAGGCGTTAGGAACTTCGTAGAGGCAATTTTCCCTTCGCAGAATAGCTTGACGTCGGAGAGCTCTTCTTCGCCGCAGTTCTTCGCCGTACACCTGTAGCCCGCTGTATCTCCCTCCTGGCCTTCTGACCTGTTAGCTGTAATAACGAGGCCAAGCCTTGGCCCTTTTGGAGTCTTCGTAGGGCTCTGGCTGATTGCAGGAGTACTGGGCACTCTCAGGGGCAGAAGCCTGGGTTCCGAGCTTGACATCCTGAGGTTTGATTTCCTGCGCAGTGCCTCCTCCGAGGGGACCGGAAAATGAGGTCGGTACCGTCGGCACCATTGGCTCCTCATAATGGACCTCCCCTAAAACCTCGCGACCAGCTTGATCGAAGGCGTTGATCTTTATTCCTCTCACCGGGCCGCTCATGGCCAGTACCTTCTTCTCGCCTGGAGAGAGCATTGAGAGAATTCCAAGGGCTTTTCCATTCTCTCCCAGGACTTTTACCCGCTCCAGGGGCGCCTGGCCTGTGTTCTCCAGGTACACCTGAGTTACGTTCTGGCCTGAGGACTTAACTGTGGCAAACAATCCCGATTCGATTGGTTCTTGTTCTGTGGAGGCGATCTTCAGGACCTGGCCAGGGAGATCATTAGGCGCATTAGGCGCATCAGGGACATTAGGAGCTTCAGGACCATCAGGAGCTTCGCTTGAGGGATTTTCTGTGGGGATAGGGACGTTGGAGTTAAAAGAGGGCGCATGAGGCAGGAGATAGAAGAAGGCAGGGACTAAGATGACCAGAAAAATTGCCGCTCCAAGCAGAGCTGGATGAATCTTGCGGCGATGAAGTCTACCCCGAGGTAGTCTACGCTTAAAGCTACCTCTACCTCTTCTCATTCTACTCCCTTTATCCCCTCTAATATCCCTTCTAAGCGATGCTCAGATAAATGTCTGTTCAGATAAAGTCTACTAAATCCCTTCTGACCATTTTTTATTATTCTAGCTATAAATGCGTTTCGGACGGTGCCAGGACCGAGGCTATCCCCTCATAATTATTGTTTTATAAGGAGACATGTTCATAATGCGTTCATGGACCCATTGCCAGCCTTCCTGGCGGCCGTAATACTGGTCAGCCTTCTCGTTCCCAAGTTGGGGCCTTTCTTGAGCCTGGTGGTCTCGGCCATGTTATACGGCCTCCTTGTGGGAATGGGTTCCGATACCATGAGCTACATCGCTGAAGGACTGGGAAGGATCTTTTCCTCCCTCGCGGTAGTAGTATTCGCAGGCGCAGTTTTAGCCGAGTACCTGCGAAAGACCGGAGCCATAGACAGGATTGTGGCCGATCTGCTGAGGCTGTCCCAAAATGGCCTCCTGGTCTCCGGGATAGCAGGCTATCTGATCTCCCTGCCTGTGATGTGCAGCATCACCGCCTACGTGATCCTGGAGCCTGTGGTAAGCTGTTTGGGAAGGCAGACGGAAGGCGGCGGCAGGCGTCTTCTCTTCATGACAGCTGTAGCCTCAGTCGTCTCCTTTAACCTCATCTATCCCTCGCCGGTAATGGTCTCACTGGCAGGATCTCTGGATGTCGAAGCCGGCGGTCTTCTGGCTCTGGGAGTTCCCGTCTCCCTGCTGCTGTTCGCCGCAGCTTACGTCTATATGCTCCGCCTGCCCTCAGAGAAGGCCGAACCTGCACAGTGCCTTGTTCCTGTGATCTCCCGGTCCAGGGCCTGGCTTCCACTTCTGCTGCCCATGGGATTGATCCTCATGGGACTCCTGCTGGATGGGGCATGGGCAAAGTTCATCGGCAACCCCAGTGTCGCCCTGCTGCTGGGGGCCATGGTATGCCTGACCCTGGCCAGGGAAAAGATACAGGAGATGGTACATACTGCCACGAGGCGGTCGGGAACGATCCTCCTGGACCTCTGCGGAGCTGGAGCATTTGGGTACGTGGTGGCTCAAAGCGGTCTGGGACAGGAGATCTACTCCTTGGGCCAGGCACTGCCCATACTTGTCTTGCCATTCCTGGTGTCATCGGTGCTCCAGCTTGCCCAGGGGTCCAGGGTTGTGACGGCAGTAGTGGCGGCTCAGGTACTCGCAGACTATCCCATGGACGGCATAACGCTGGCTCTGCTCATAAGCGCGGGGGCCTTTATGTTCTCTTACGTCTCCGACCCCTACTTCTGGCTGATCAAGGAGTCCACGGGCGCGAGTATGGGCGAGATGGTGCGCGGATATACAATTCCACTCAGCCTTATGGGCCTGTTGGCCTTTGTGGCGGCGGCGATTTATTCAACTTTCTTCTGAATTGAAATTTTATCAGCTTTTTATGCATTCGATAATCATTGCTGTGATATTATCATACCCGCCAGCCTCGTTAGCTCTGGAAACCAGCCTCTGCAAAACTGCCTCTGGCCTCTGTGCGTCTCTCATCATCTCTGCCATCTCTCCATCTTTAACCATCTCAGATAAGCCGTCGGTGCATAGCAAAAATCGGTCTCCCTGTTCAATAGGAACGACTTTGACATCAGGCCGGGCATTTTCCATCCCTACATATCTGATGAGCATGTGATGTGCTTTTTCCTTTCTCAGTTCGTCCTCTGTAAATCTTTTCGTCTTAAGCAAAAGTGCGAAGAGGTTGTGATCCTCTGTTAATCTCAACAATTCGTTATCCCTAAAAAGGTATGCTCTGCTGTCGCCCATGTGCGCGATAACTGCGTTATCGCCTCTGATGAAGGCCAATACTATTGTGGTGCCAGTATACCTGCCCATTACACCACGCAAAAGATCGCTTAGCTCAATAATGGCATCCTTTATGATGAAGGAAATCTTCTCAGCATCGACCTCATAATCGATTTCTCTATTTATTAAATCAAATAAAACGTTCACCGCATATTTTGAAGCCGATGCCCCGCCGCTCATGCCGCCCATGCCGTCGGCGACTGCGAAGAATCCGCTCCCCTCTTCGATGCGAAAAGAGTCTTGGTTTTCCATTCTCTTCTTGCCGATGTCGGTGATGCCGTGTGCAATACAGGCCACAAAGCTTTCTAAATTTTTCATAGTTTAAATAGCCTTGTGAACTCCAACCACGCCCAAAATGAGGGACTTCCTGCGTGCTCTCTGTGGGCGTTGTGGTTATATTTCGTAAGCTTTTGCAGCAACTACGGACTTAAATCCAACCACAAAGATCACAAAGCCCACAAAGGACGCACAAAGTATTTTACAGTCAACTTTGCTGGAAACGGTACTAGTTAGCGATATCCGTCCTCTACGCGCTCGCGGGATAAATGCCCATATCTTTGGCCCGCAGAGCCCTTATCTTAGCATCGGCAAGATTAAATTGCAAAAACTCATGATTAATATATTAGATCTTTGTAGCAACACACGTCAAAAGGCGGTTGGAAATGAGCGCAATATTCGGAGAGATCCTGAACTTTTCTCAGGAAAACGGTTCGGAAGTAAGGCTAAGAGTCTACGGGGATGAGTTCTACGCTCGCCACGAGACCGAGGACGGATACACGGTGATCTACGATGAAAGCTTGGGGAAGTTCACATATGCCATTCTTAAAGACGGCCGTTTCGTCTCCAGTGGAGTTGACGTAAGCCAGAGGCCGCCTCCAGGACTGGAGAAGCATATCGAAGAATCGAACGAGGTGCGTCTATTAAAGGCCGAAAAAAGGTTCTCCCGAAGGTAGCTTCTATAAGCCGATAATCGAGAGCCTGTGCCGTTTTCTAAGTCCTAATTGATGTTTACATGCGCAAATAAATATGATCCATGTTTGTGAAACCGTTAAATAGTTTACCGAATATTTAGCCTCATGGCCTTCGAGCCTGACATTTGACGGGTGATCCATAATGAGCTCAATATTTGGGGAGGTACTGACCTTCTCTCAGGAGAAGGGACCCGATGTAAAGCTTAAAGTTTTTGGCGATGAGTTCTACTCCCGCTACGAGAACCTTGACGGATACAGCGTGGTCTACGACGTCGATTTAGGGCTGTTCTGCTATGCAGTGCTGATCAAGGGCGAGTTCGTCTCCAGCGGAGTGGACTTAAGTAAGAGCCCGCCCGACAAAACCTGGCGGCATCTCAAAGAATCAGAGCAGATCAGGAACGGCAAGTTCGAGATGAGGTATGCCAAGATGATCCCTCCGGCCCAGGCATACCAGCCCCACTCCAGCCTCAAGACCTTCGGGTCCAATAAGGGCCTTCTAGAAGGCCGCAGGGTAAGCGAAGGGGAGATAAAAGGCTTAACAGTCCTCGTCCAGTTCCAGGATGTGAAGAGCACCGTCACACGAGAGGACGTAGACAGGATGCTCAACGGCGAGAACTACAGCGAGAACGGCAATTTCTGCTCTGTGCGCGATTACTACCGGCTCATGTCCGGGGGCAAGCTGAACTACACTAACGAGGTGGTTGGACCCGTAACATTGAGCCGCAATCGAAGCTACTATACCTTCCACCTTCTGGTCGAGGAGGCCCTGAACAAAGCCGTGGCCAGCGGCCTGGACCTTCGGAAGTTCGACTCGCAGGGCGAGGGAATCGTAGATGCCATAAGCTTCCTCTACGCAGGCCAGACGCAGTATATAGGGGAGCTCTGGCCACACAACTACTTCATAGAGCTGGAGCATGGAGGCGTTAAGACTTACTTCTACATGCTCTCCAGCATGGGCAGCACAAAAAATGATCTGAGCATCGGCACCTTCTGCCATGAGAGCGGCCACATGCTCTGCCGCTGGCCAGATCTCTACGACTATGGAACCAGGGACGGCGACTCCGAGAAGAGCTCTGGTCTCGGCTACTACTGTCTAATGAGTGCCGGGAACCATAACGATTACGGCCATACTCCTGCACCTGTCTGCGCTTATCTTCGCTACCTTGTGGGCTGGTGCGATAACGTAGTGAGACTCGACAACCCTGGCGAATACCAGGCATTACATGGGAACTACAACACGGCCATAATCTACGAGAGCAGGAAGATTAACGAGTACTTCCTGGTAGAGAACCGGTCACAGCTCGGCCTGGACGAGTACATACCCGCCAGCGGCCTAGCCGTCTACCACTGCGATATACTGGGTTCCAACGAGTGGCAGGGGGGCACTTCCTCCAACCATTACCAGTGCGGACTTATCCAGGCTGACGGACACCTGGACCTTGAGACCAACAGGAACATGGGCGACGAGAAAGACCTCTTCGCAGATATGGAAGGCATAGTCATCAGCCACTCTACAGTGCCCTCTTCCAACCTCTGGGACGGCTCTGAGTCGGGCCTGGTCATATCCAAAGTCTGTTCACCCGGCAAAGCCGTGACATTCCTGGTGGGCATGCCGGTGCAGGCTCAGGTTGCCACGGGCTCTTCATCTTCGGGAAAGGCCATACCCGACAAATATACCCGGGGCGTGAGCGATTCCATCGCATTGGACAAAGCGGGCATGGTAAAGAATATCAAAGTGAGCATAGACATAAGCCATCCAAACATTGGGGACCTGAAGGTGGAGCTCATGTCGCCTGGCGGCAGGAAGGCTGTCTTGCATAATCGCGCTGGCGGAAGCCAGGATAACCTGGTCAAGACCTACGTCTCTGATTCTGCATCCGCCCTGGCTGCCATGATCGGCCAGCCTTTGAAGGGCAGCTGGGTATTGACAGTCAAAGACCTGGTAAGAGGAAATGTTGGGAAGCTGAACAAGTGGGGCCTGGAAGCGACGTACTCGTGATCGCCTCGAACTCCACTTTTTTGCATCCTTTCATTTTTCCATTAGATCCCCTAATTTTTCCTAAACGATCTCCGATGGTCTCTTGATGCAGCCTGGGAATATTACTCTCACTGGAGAACTAATATTTTTATGTCATAAAGTTAGTATTATTACCAGGAGGAATTGGGAATAAGAGCCATCTTGATCACAGTGATAATGATCTTCGCATTTGTTGCATCGGCTGAGGTGGAAGAATCTCTGCCTGCTGCGGCATCGTCCTGCGAGCTTTGCAGCTTCACGCCTCAAGATCTGGGCGCGAGCGAGGCCGGCAGCAGAAGTAAGCTCTGGGTTCTGGACCCATGTAGCAGCCTGCGCTCTGATCTCTCTCTGCCCTTAGGGGCAAGGGCTGCGCTGGAGATCTCTCCGGGATACAGCAGCTATGTGACGCTTTACCGCCGTCTCCCTTCCGGGGACCTTCAAACGGAATATCTGGGCTACCTGTATAAGGGGCATAAATATCGCCTCTGGTTCTGCTCTTCCCTGGCGGGAACACACGAGCTATGGTATCGCACCGGTTGGCAGGAGAGCAACCGCATCAGGGTGCACATAGGGATTTGAGCCGAAATCAGGTGCTCTCTCATGATCGGGAGATCTGCAAATCCCTCTTCTAGGAGTCCTGTGATCTTTAGCTGAGGCTCACGGGAAACCTAAAGCTATATACGATAGGGGAAGACGGCCGGGAAAAGAGGTGCTATCATTGACATCAAGGGTATGCTTATTCTTGCTGGCCGTGCTCTCCTTAGGCGCAGCTGTTGCAGCTGCTCAGGGCGGCTTCACCCTGCAGCAGTCTTTCGGCATGGGCAGCAGCATGGGCAGCATGTTCAATCAGACTATAAACGATGATTTCTGGGGTCTCTATACTCCAGGCTTCAGCGACGACTTCGACTTCACATGGTTTGACTGGGAGTTCAACGAGTCCTACGACCTCGGCGACATGTACTCCTCCTACAGCGAGTACTATGTGAGCAGCACGCCAATCGTTACCGGCATAATCAGCGCTCCAGTCAAGTTCGAGATCACCAAGAGGACGCCCGCCAGGGTCTATTTGAGCTCAGGCCAGCAGGTCGCCTACAACCAGTATGCTGCCTCGGCCATGAGGGGCAATGAGCTGTGGATTCAGGGGTCTGCAGGACGGTCTCAGTACGAATGGTCCCAGTACGTGGTCTGCCCTGCTGGAACTAACCTTCAGCTGGTCGCTTTCGTACCTGCCGGCGGACAGGCCGACTTCTTCGAGACCATCCAGACCAACTTCGTGAACGCCACCAGCAAGCGCTATAACTTCTACCCCGGCTACAACGACATGCAGTTCACCGCAGATCAGATAGGCAGGCATATTCTGCTCTTCGTCGTCAACAACCAGCCGAGCAACGCCATTATCGTTGATGTGATCAGCCCAGCTCCGCCCGTTGTGCAGACGCCGCAGGTCACAGGGCAGACTCCTTACACAGGCTCGACGCCCCCTGCCAACCAATATGGTGGACAGTATCAGTCCGGCCAGCAGTATGCGACCGGAGGACAGATGACTGGCAGTCAAGCCTACACAAGCGGCTACAGCCAGACCACGCAGGGCACTGGTGTCTCCCAGAGCTCATCGCTCCAATACACGCAATATTCATCTGCCCAGACCTCTACCCCAATCCCGGTTCCACAGCCCACGTCCGGCCTGAGCACGGGGGATACGCCCGTGACCATTCAGACGTCCATGAAGGGCTATGATGTATGGGTTGATGGGGTTCACATCGGCAAAGAAGGAATGGGCGGCGATGCGCTCGACGGCATCTATAGATTCAGGGTAACTGGTGGCCAGACGCATACCATAAGGATCTTCGACGGCATAAACAACTACGAGAAACCCATGTTCTTCGAGAGGGGGGTATCCAAGGTCATCAACGTGCCTCCGGCCGCAACAGTCATCGTCTCGGGCGGGCTCGTCTGAGCCAACCCGTTCTTTCCTATTTTATAAAGATCTTTGTTTATAGATTTATCATGCTGCATCGCAGTGAAGGTCTCTGGCAAAAGCGAGAGAAGGCGGTGAGAAAAAGCTAAATCTCATTAGATAAATTAATGATGTGGGTGACTATTTTGAGAAAAGATGAGTTCATGAAGCAGATAGAAGGCTGTAAGGTTCCTGAGAGATTCGACCAGCACCTTCTGGACCACGCCTCGGAGATGTTTGACAAATGGGGAAGGACCGGCCAGTATGGGCACATGGACGAGAAGGAGTATCTCTTCGAGCAGTATGGTCTGGCCGATAAGCCCGGGGACAGCCAACCATTGAAGAAGGAGAAGGAGACCTTGCGCTGTATCTGCTCCAAGATGATGGAAGCCAAGATGAACCGAAGAGACGCCTCAGAAATCATCAAAAATTTCAATAAGATAAACGACCCGAATTTCAGTTGGGCCGAGCGATAGATGCTTATCTCATATATTTTTTGAAGCATCTACTCTTCGGAGTAATTGAACTTGCCTGGCCCAAGAAATGGCATCAAAGGCCGTTTAGGTGGCTAAAACTGCACTTGATTTCTAATTTATATAATCTAAATCGAGTTGCATCTTAAAAACTAACTAATGGGCATTTATATTTCAACTAACTCGAAAATCAGATCTTTCACTTCAATCGCTTGTATAGTTGAGGTTTTTTCGCCCGATATCCTAATATACTTCGTGATTTATCTCCTAAACGCCATGAAATGGGTTCGCCGTGGTGCATGCCTCTCACTAGATTGGGCTAGAAAGTGCTTTTTAGCCCGCATAGTCTTGACGCAGATTCGAGGCGCATCCCGGCAGAAGATTCCGAGTGCAAACAGGGTGGGATGAATGGGATGAAAGATCGGGAGGGATCCTATGGCAATCGAGCAGAAGAGGTCTATTAAAGAGATGAACCCTATTACGAATATTGAGGACGCAGTACAGTGGTGCGCCGAAGAGTCTGCTGATGTGGAGTTCTCCAATAACGTCGGAGTCCGCAGGGTCTGGGTCAAGATTCCAGGGCATCCTGTGGTGGTAAGGGAGAATCTCGTCGAGGCGGTGAGCGTCCTCAACGATGTAGTCAGGAAACGCAGAAGTGATGAGTGTCTGTATATATGGTGAAGAGAAGCTTCCAGTTCGTGACGAGGGATTACGCCAAGAGATGGGGCAGCATGCCCCAGCTTCCAAAGCCTGAGTACGACATCGATCTGCAGCTCAAGAGATCTCTTTTGAAGACGAGAGCCAGCTGATCGCCCCTCTCGCTCGCGGCCTGCTTTGCAGGGCGGGGCCTCTTTGGGTTTTTGGCGAAGCTACGGGAGTTTTCGTTTCTTCACAGCCTCTAACGATATTTTCGCAATTGCTGCTTTCCCTGGCCTTCTATGGCTCTGGCACACTCTCTGACCACGGCGGCTGTGTTTCCATCAGGCCTCGGACTGCCGCTCAGAAGAACTACCCTCTTCATATCCATCCCTCTCAAATCCCGTCCCTCTTAAATCTCAATCAGCCTGTAGTCTTTGCTCCCCAGGCCAATCCCCGCTCCGTACTCTACCTGGATCAGTCCGTTGGTGTTCTCCCAGACTCCCCTGAACTTGTCCTCGCCCGGAGCGCGGTTTCTCTGCAGCATGGAGTTTTGCAGGCCGAGCTGTCCGTTTACCAGATCATAGCTGGCCTGATCTATGGCCACAGGGTCAATAGAAGCCAGTATGCCAATATCCGGCACGAATGGAGCATCGCTCCAGGGCACGCAGTCGCAGTCAGGGGTGATGTTCAGCAGGAAGTTGAAGTATCCCACCCGGCCCTCTTTTCCCTTCACGGCGCCGAGAGCGTATTCGGTTATTCTCTCCATGAATGGCGGCACCTCAACGAACCAATCGAAGTCTATAGCA
Source organism: Methanotrichaceae archaeon (assembly GCA_963847095.1). Lineage (GTDB taxonomy): Archaea > Halobacteriota > Methanosarcinia > Methanotrichales > Methanotrichaceae > CAWJYS01. Next base: position 58,446 of record CAWJYS010000007.1, read on the forward strand.
TAATTCGGGCAGGCTCTCAGGCATTCGCCGCAGCCAAGGCAGGCCTCGTAATCTATGGTTGCTATCGTTTTACCCACCTTTATGGCAGAGGCCGGGCAGCTCTGTGCACAAGCGGCACAGCCGGAGCACATCTCGGCGTTGAATATGGGCCTGGTGGAGTGCTGATCTGCTTTGCCAGCGGCTGGTGCACAGCCCATCCCCAGGTTCTTTATCGCTCCCCCAAATCCTGCCGGCAAATGGGCTTTGAAATGGGATACTACTATCATGCTGTCTGCTGCTGTGATCTCCCCCGCGATCTTGACCGACTGGAAATGCTTTCTGTCTATCCTCACCTCTCGGTAGTAATCGCTACTCAGGCCATCAGCGATGATCAAGGGAGCACCCGTAACCTCATAGCCGAAGCCGTGCTCAATTGCGGTCTGCAGATGATCCACGGAGTTGGCCCTGCCCCCGCCGTATAATGTATTGGTATCGGTGAGAAAGGGCTTTGCACCTAAGCCCTTTACCTTATTCACTATCGGCCTCACCAGAACGGGGTTCACGTAGGAATCGTTGCCCCTCTGGCCGAAGTGCAGCTTGACTGCAGTCGTATCCCCTTTTCGTACTGTTGTAGCCAGGCCTGCTGCGTCGAAGAGCTTTCCAATTTGAGTTATTTTGTTCTCCTTATCGCTTCTCGCCCTGACGTTTGCAAAATAGACATCGCTCTTCATCTTCCCACCCGAAACTGAATATGAATAGATATCAGACGTTAAAGAAGATGGTGCTTCATTGAACTTTTTGCATTGCCGATATGGCGTGGCGAAAGGCTATATCCCTTTGAGTTCCAGATACTTCAGGGATATTCTGGAGGTGTTTGTTGTGAAAGCCAACAACTTCGCAGCCTGGGGGGTAAAGGAGTCCGATTTTCCCGAGAAGGGCACTACCGAATACCAGCTTAAATATCTCCTCCGCTATGCCATACTCGCGCCCTCCGGTCCCAACAGCCAGCCCTGGAAGTTCTCCGTTAATACCAACACAATCTCCGTCTACGCCGACATGAAGAGGAGCCTCCCCTTCGTAGACCCCTCCAACCGCACCCTCTTCATGAGCGTGGGCTGCGCCATTGCCAACCTTCTGGTAGCGGGAGAACACTTCGGATTTCAGCCCAGGCTAGATTATTTTCCCAAAGGACAGGATAGCGATCTGGTAGCAGAGGTGAAGTTCGAACGAAAAGCCTGCCTTAGTGGCGAAGACCTCTTTTCCCAGATCACAAGACGTCATACGACCAAGGACAGATACGAGGACAAAAAGATAGACGATTCCATCCTGTCAGATCTGAAGGCCTGCATAGATGAGCCGGGATTCCACCTTTGGTACATGGCAAGCAAAGACGAGAAGTCAGCTCTAGCAGATCTTGTGGCCCGCGCGCACCATATCCAGCTGAGCAACAAGCACTTCCGAAGCAACCTGAGCAGCTGGCTTCGGAACAACTGGACGACTGAGCCGGACGGCATGCCCCTCTACACCTTCGGTGTTCCTGATGCAGTCTCCTTAGGTTTCCCAGCAGCCTTCAAGGAGTTTGACCTGAGCGAAGCCGTAATTTACAGGGACTCGGGGCTGATAAACGGGTGCGGAGCGTTGGGAGTCCTCAGCTCAGACGGCGATGATAAGCTGGCTTGGGCAAGATGCGGCCGTCTCCTGGAGAATTATCTGCTCAAGGCCACCAGTTACGACATCAGGGCATCTTTCTTCAGCCAGCCCATAGGACTGCCCCAGCTTCGGGAAGAGCTTAGGGGAATGATAAAAGAGGGCTATCCTCAGATTCTATTCAGCCTTGGATACTCCGTCCCGGTTAAGCACACGCCCAGAAGAGCGCTAGAGGACGTGCTCATAGAGCAGTAGGCCACAGGGGCTTCTACATCTCTACCTTTTATTTTACTTTTTATCTTTTATCTCCAAAGTCCGCTTCACTGAGGCCCTGAGCTTTACTAAGGCCCTCAAGGGCCAACTGAAGCTCCTCTATCTGCACGGGCTTGCTTATGTATCCGTCCATGCCCGCATCCAGACACTTCTTTCGATCGCCCTCCAGGGCATAAGCGGTCATGGCCAGGATCTTGGGCGGGCTCTTCAGCCTCATCCCGCGAATACGCCTGGCCGTCTCCAGGCCATCCATCTCCGGCATCTGGACGTCCATCAGAATCACGTCGTAGTGCTGCCGCACCAGGGCATCCAGGACCTCGAGGCCGTTGGCAGCCACATCGGCGCTGTACCCCAGGCGCTTGAGCATGAGCAGAGCTACCTTCTGGTTGACCAGGTTGTCCTCAGCCAGCAGTATGCGCAAATCCCTGCTTGGCGGAGAAGGCGCATCCTTGGCCTTTATAGGCGACTTCTCAGCAAGTACCAATCCCGCGGCAGTCGGTGCTGAGATAGTGAAGTGAAATGTGCTCCCCTTTTCCACTTTGGACTGCGCCCAGATCCTTCCGCCCATCAGCTCCACCAGCCTGCGGCTTATGGCCAGTCCCAGACCAGTCCCGCCGTACTTCCTGGACGTCGATGCATCTACCTGGCTAAAGGACTGGAAGAGCTTGCTCATGCTCTCCTCGGATATGCCGATCCCAGTATCCCTGACCGCAAAGTGAATCTCACCGGCAGTGCTTCCACGGACAGACGAGGACAGAGACGTCTCCTTCTTCCGTAAACTTGACAGCATTGCTGAGAAGGTTGACCAGCACCTGGCGAAGCCTGGTGGCATCGCCTAGGATGACGCCGGGAAGCCTTCAGCCACCACATAGGTCAAGCCCAGGCCCTTCTCTCTTGCCTTCGCGGCCACGAGGTCCAAAGAGGACTCGATGCATTCCTCCAGGTCGAAGGGCTGGTGCTCGATCTCCATCTTGCCCTCGTCGATCTTGGAGAAGTCCAGGATATCGTTGATTATGGCCAGCAGCGCATCCCCGCTGCTTCTGATGGTCTCCACGTAATCCCTCTGCTCAGGGGCGAGGTCGGTTCTAAAAGAAGTCCCGACATGCCTATGACTGCGTTCATGGGCGTCCTGATCTCGTGGCTCATGTTGGCCAAAAACTCGCTTTTGGCTTTGGATGCAGCGTCTGCCGCCTTCTGGGCTCTGCGAAGCTCTTTCTCCGTCTTCTTGTGCTTGCCCATCTCCTCGTGCAGAGCCTCGTTGGCCCGAAGAAGCCAGGCCGTCCTCTCTTCTACCCTCTTCTCCAGCTCGTCGTGGGCGCTCTTTAAGGCCTCCTCTGCCCTTCGGCGCTGTATGAGCTTCCACATACCGCTCATGAGAAGAGTGAGCTGGCGCACATCAGAGTCGTCATACTCCTCTTCTTTATTGCCCACCCCTGCTACAGCGACTACTTTGCCCTTATCGAAGACGGGAATGTTCATGTGGCGCAGCACCTTTATGTGCCCTTCCGGAAGCCCTTTTTTCAGAGGGCAAGAGGAGTAATCGTTTGTGATGATGGCCTTACGCTGTCGCAAAGCCTCACCCCACAGGCCTGTTGTCTCCAGGGGATAGACGGTCTGCTTGTGGGCCTTGCACTCCTCCATGGCGTTTTTGGACCAGGAGTGCATTACAAGCGTCTTCTCCTCTTCATCCACGAAGGCCAGATATCCCAGCCTTGAGCTGGTGAGCTTTACTCCGGCCTCCAGGGCGAAATCGGTGATCTCCTGGATGGTTGCTTCATCCATCTGATTCAGCTTGAGGAGCGCCTCCAGTCGGGACTCGTCCAGGAGCAATGCCTCCTCGGCAAGCTTGCGGTCTGTGATATTGTAGAAGTTGGCCAGGAAATAACTGGGGCGGCCCAGGTCGTCCTTGACCAGGGAACAGATCATCTCCACAAAATAGGCCTTTTTGCTCTTGTTTTGGACGGGCATCTCGCCTCGCCATTGGCCTTTGGAATTCAGAGCGGGTATGATCTCGTCCATCAGCTTGGACTTTCCCATATCATCGGTGAATTCGAATACCGACCTTCCCAGAACTTCTGAGGCATCTTTGAAGCCTCCCATCTCCAGGAACCCGGGGTTGACGTACTCGATCATGCCTTCTAGATCGGTGAGCACGATGGCTGTAGGCGCCGTCTCTACTGCCCTTGTCATTCTCCTGATCTCAGTATCAGCCTGCTTTCTCTCCGTTATGTCCCGCACGTATCCCGCGATGCCCACGATCTTCCCCTCCGCATTTCGCCAGGGCTCGTAGAAGGCATCGAAGTAACGCTCCTCTCCGTTTATGGGCATGTGAGTCTCGACTCTCGCTCCTTCGCCCGTCTCCAAGACTCTGCGCTTTGCCTCTGTAAGCTTCCTGCCCTCCTCAGGCGAGAAGATCTCGAAGCTGGTCTTTCCGAGAAGGTCCGATGAGGGGTGTCCAAAAAGACTCTGGTGAGAGATCCATGTGTATTGCAGCTCGCGGTCCTGGCGGAAGAACCGATCGGGAGATTGAGCTATCATCTGGCGAAGAACCTCTTCTTCCGACTCACAGGCCAAATCTCTCTGCCTGCACATTTCTTCAGCCGATTTCAATTCAGCCAAGGAATCCTTTAGCACCTTGAGAGCCAAAGCTCTGGAAACCGGCTCGCCTCCTTGAAGAGCCTCTATCTGCTTCAAAATCCGTGTAATCTCATCCTGGAGGTTGTCTTTCATGTGCGTCCTGTGAATGTTAAGACAGAATCGATCGGGCACCGGAATAATCTCTAAGAATTAAGCATTTCCCGATAATTTGGCGGACATACTTTGCATCAGATATTCCGCCTTATAAATACATCTAGGGCCTGCTAGTTGGAATGGCGATCAGAGAGCGATCTGAATCGCTTCGGAAGAGACTGTTCAACGGGCAGGGAGGTAAAAGAATCCTTCTGTTTAAGGGGGCCAGAGGCAGATTATGGGTATCCTACCGTTTATTTTTCTGCCTTCTCCAGAATCTCTACCAGCTCATCAGTAGTATGCCGAGCCAGCAAATTTAAAAGCCTCTCAGTCTGCCTGTAGAAGTGCCTTATGCTCTCGATTCGCTTCGATATCTCCTCCAACTCCCGTCCGCTCTCCTTCAGGTCCTTTTCAGTCCTGTCCAGGGCGCCCAGTATTAGCTGGATCTCATTTTTGATATGAACCAGCATGGCCTTTCTTAGTGAGTCCGGATCTGTCACGAGAACGTAGTGGTATCTTTTATCGCCCGGGATCACCACCCTTCTCGCCAGCCCGAGCGTCTCCAGCAGGTTCATATTGGAGCTAACGGTGGATTTACTGTAGCCAGTCTCCTCTACCAGCCGGTCCATTGACATGGGCTCTGTCTCCAGGAAGAGCGTTCCCCGAAGAACGCCTACGGCATCACAGCAGCCTTTATTGCTAGCGGCCTTGACGCAGGCATCTATCATATGTCTTCTCAGGGCCCCCCTTTCTTCTTGGTTCATCAAACTAAATCAGACCACAACTTTTAAGTACTTTTCGCATGTTCCGGATGTTCGATAAGTTTCGAACGAACTGCATGAAGAGGTGTAATCAGTGAACGGCACGGAGAGGCTGGGTGCGTGGATAGCGAATAATCCCATAATAATAATAGCTCTTGCAGTGCTTCTGACATTTGCCTCCTTCCATTACGCCCAACAGATAGAGGTGAAGGGCTTCGAGACAGAAAGTTTCGTGGGAAAGGAGTCGCCTCTCTACCAGATATTTGATCACCTCTTCGTGGAGCGGTTCGGAACGGAGTCCGTAGTGGTCCTGATCGAGGGCGAGGATGTCGCTGCTGCGCCGGTCCTGGAGGCAACGCTTCGGCTTTCAGATCAAATGAAGGATGCTCCCGGTGTGATAGGGACTCAAAGCATAGCCGACCTGGTAGCATCTGCCGAGGCCGGCAGCTCGGGCGTGCGCCGGATTCCAGAGCAGGAGAAAATAGATTCTATCCTCAATGCCGCCGATCCTCTACTGCTGGAGAGCATCATGCCCGATCGGAGGCATACCATGTTCGCAGTGGAGATGCCCATGTACTTGACGGACAAGGATCGGGCCGAACTTCTCAAGGAGGCCCAGGCCGCAGCCGAAATGGCGGAGTTTCCGCCGGACGTTGGCCTGACCATCACGGGCAGCGCTGCGCTTAGCGACTCCATTGTGTCAGAGATGAACAAGAGCAACGGACCCCTGATGGCTATCGCCTGCGTGCTGATGGTTGTGGCCCTGTTCTTGGTCTTCGGGCATGTCAAGTGGAGATTGCTGCCCCTTCCAATCGTCTTCCTGGGGATAATCTGGACATTTGGAGCCATGGGATTTCTGCATATCCCAATGACAATGGTCTCAATGTCGGCCTTCCCAATACTCATAGGCATAGGCATAGACTACGCCATTCAGTTCCACAACCGCATCGATGAGGAGTTTAAGAAGGGACAGCCGCCAATGGTCGCTGCTGTGAACACAGTGAGCCACGTTGCAAGTCCTGTGATGATCGCACTTTTGATCACTGCGGCAGGCTTCGTCTCCCTCTTCAGCTCCAGCGTGCCCATGATCCGGGAGTTCGGCCTTCTCTGCTTGATAGGGCTCTTCCTGTGCTATCTCTCAGCTCTCTTCGTGGGAGTAACTGTGCTCTACATTGCAGAGAGAAGAAATGGCGGCAGGAAGAAGGCGGTAATGGAGGACGGAGGCGGGCATAAAGAGACAGGCGAGCATAAAGAGACCGCAGTGGAGCGTCTCCTGACTAAGTCGGCGGAGATCTGCATACAGCGGTGGCAGGCCGTCCTGGTGGCGGCCCTGGTGCTCTCGCTCCTGGGCGTGTACGCAGATACCCAGGTGCCGGTGGATACGGATTTCAAGAACTACATCCCGCAAGACCTCCCGCCTCTTGTGGATTTCGTGCACATGAGCGAGCTCTTCGGAAGCGACGATGCCATCAAGATCATGGTTCAGGGCGACGTCACCGAGCCGTCTACTTTGAGGTGGATGGATGATTTCAGCGTCTACTTGCTTCAGTCGCGAACGCAGGTGAAAGACGCGGTAAGCATTGCCACTTTTGTAAAAGAGGCCAACGGCGGGGAGATACCCGACGACGATACCAGGATAAAAGAGACTCTCGATGCCCTGCCGGATTCGGTAAAGTCCAGGTTCCTGGACGGATACGATACGGCGATAATCGATATGAACGTAGGCGAAACCATTCGAGATCTGGGGGCCGAGGGCACAGATAGGCTCCTCAAAGAGGTTAACAAGGATATCGTCTGGATGACGCCGCCTCCAGGGATTTCTGTCAGACAGACTGGCGATCTGGTGGTCATGACTACGGTCATCACAGCCCTCACCATAGGCAGAACAGAGATGACATTGCTGGGACTGGTCCTGATCTTCTTCATATTATTATTAGTATACAGGGATCTGATCAAGGCCCTTCTGCCCGTACTGCCCATGCTTGTGGTGATAGGCTGGATGGGCGGGGTGATGTACCTCACGGGCATCAAATACTCGCCGTTGACCGCCACTTTAGGGGCCCTGATACTTGGCGTGGGCTCTGAATACGCCATACTGATGATGGAGCGCTTCTACGAGGAGCTGCCGAAAGTTGGGGACCCGGTGGAGGCACTGAAGATCACAACGGCCAGAATCGGCTCGGCGCTCATGGCATCTGGCTTAACGACGGTATTCGGCTTTGCGGCTCTCATAGCCTCGCCTTTCATGATGACCTACAACTTCGGCCTGGTAACCGTCATGGCGGTGGTGTTCGCCCTTCTGACCACCTTCACAGTCTTCGTGGTGCTGATGCTTCGCATGGAGATTCGGCGCGAATCGATGGAGAACGCCAAGCAGGAGTTCCTGAGAGCTCTCAAGATCATTAACAGCAAGAGGAGAATAAGAGATGAGTTTCAAACTCGCTTTAGGCCTTTGCTCGATTTTGCTAATAGCGATGTTGTCGGCATCGGCCCAGGCCCAAAATAACTACATACCCTTTGAGCTGGGAGGAGACAACTACTACAACATGTACGGGGGCCCCAGCCTCTCGGCCAGCATCTCCGGCACAAACGAGTTCGAGCGCGGGGATACGGTTACGCTCTACGTTGATCTGACCAACTACGGCAGAGTGCTGGGATTCAAAGAGGACCTGACGCCACAAAACCCCAAGGAGTTCGCCCTGAAGAACTCTGAGCTGCAGGAGGAGTACAAGAAGACCACCGCTCTTGGAATCGTCGCCAACCTTGTCTCTAACACAACAGACATCGAGGTGAAGTCCGGAGACCAGGTGGTGGAGGCGCTGAAGTCCGGGGAGAAGACCAGGGAACCGCTGAAGTTCACAGTAAAGATAGCCAAGCACGCCCCTGCGGGCGAGTATCCGCTGGGCTTGAACCTCACCTACGATTACCAGGATAACGTCAGGGTCGATGCAGCCAGCCTCTCCACTGAAGGCGGTGTGCCAACCCTTGTCAACTACAGGGCCTCTTACATCTACCAGAAGGCCAACCAGACAGTCCCCATCTCCATGTTCGTCAAGGAACAGGCCGATTTCGAGATCACTGGGGCCAGTGGCGATCTGAACGCTGGGGGGAAGAAGGAGGCAATAGACGTCGCCTACAAAAACATAGGAGACGAGCCCATCAGGGACGCAGTGGCAAGGCTTTCCATCTTCAAGCCCTTTTCCTCGACTGATGACCAGGCCTACATCGGCGATCTTAGCCCAGGCGAGGAGAAGAACGTAACCTTCAGGGTAGACGTGGACTCAGATGCCACTCCCAAGGAGTACGGCATAAACAGCGAGATCAAGTACACAGATGTGAACGGAGATACGGTCATCTCAGAGAGCATGAAGATCCCTGTTAACGTAAACCCCGCAGCCGGATCTCTGCTCGTGCCGGCCGTCGTAGTACTTATTCTGATCGCCGCGGCAGGCGGATACGTGTATACCAAGAGGCAGAAGAAGGCCTGAATGGATGGAGACTTTAACGCCGGCAAGCTGGACGACCAGGTTCTGGGCCTGGCTGATAGACGTCCTGCTCATGAGCATCCTGTGGTACATGGGCATGACCATTTCAGGAACGAGCGCCTTTAGCCCTCGCGGCCTGGGATTCCATGCCACCCTCCTGTTCCTCTACTGGACTCTCCTGGAAGGCTACAGGGGCCAGTCCCTGGGGAAGATGACCCTGGGAATAGCAGTGGTAGGACCTGTCGGAGAGCGGATAGGCTTCAAGGACGCGGCTGTAGAGAGTTTGGGAAAGGCTTTTCTGCTTCCCCTGGACTTTATAGTCGGCATTCTGGCCTTTCGCAGCCAAGGACAGCGGCTCTTCAACAGGCTGTCCAATACGATCGTCGCCGAAGCAGAAGAAGGCACCTGGTGTGCTCTGCGGCTTTAGGCTGCTTTGCGTCTCTAGGCTCTAGACTCTTGGGCTTGGAAGATCTCAGCTCGTTAGGGCATCTTTGGGCCTGTAGTCAGGGCTTCTTTCCCACTGCAGGCCCAGAGGGGAGTCAAAGTGCTCCTCGTAGGGCTTGATGTCCAAGATGGGCGACTTGTTCAGTGCGTCTAGGCCGGTGACCTTTATCCGGTTGCCCCTCACCTCCAGGACCTCGACCACAGTTATCCCCAGGGGACTGGGCCGGCACGGGCTGCGGGTGGAAAGCACGCCTCTCTTGGGTATGCTCTTATCGCCCATGGGGTGAACCTTTTTTCTGTAGCCAGGCGCCTTGTCCATGTGGTAGATCACGATCAGGTATCCGAACTCTCTCCAGACCCTCCATGGCAGGAAGGCACTTCTCGTCCAAGACCAGGACTGAATCAGAGTTCCTGATCCTCTTGGGGTCATCTGGATAGATGATGAAAATTTCGGTTTATGTCAACAAAGAATTACAGCATCATTGCCCTCTGAACAGATAATTGTCTATTGAAAACAATAGAAGGACGCCAGCTCATGATGGGAGATACAACATTATATGCAATCAAGCTAAATATAATGATGGAAAAATGGCCTCTCAAGAAAGATTGAAGGGCGAAGCTGAACACTTATGCCATACAAGTCCATGCCTATATGCGACCTTCAACAGATTACGGATTTACATATTGTAGACGGCCGATCAGGTCATGGCCATGAGCTCAAGCTTGACCCTGTCGGACTCGCTGGAACCAGATTCGGACTCCGCAATCTTTGCCTCTTCATCGGGCACATAGGCTAAATAGAGCTTGCGCCTCTTGCCCTGGGTCATCTTGACGTGTTTTGGGTCCAGGTCCAGTGCTCGCTTCATAACGCTTATGACCGTGGTCTTGTTCAGCCCCAGCATGTCAACCAGCTCGCTCGTTGTGTACCGCCCCGGCCTCTCGGCTATGATATCGATCAGGGTGCGGGCATGGTTGTCCAGGGCCTTGCCTTCGCTGGTGCTCTGCTCTGCAGCGGGCGCAGCGCGCCCTTGCCTGGCCTTAAGCTGGCTTTTGAGATCCGCTACCTCTTTGGAGAGGCGATCTACCTGATCTATCAGCCTGCCCAAAAGGTCGACATCGCTCTGCTTGGAGCTGAGCTCTGTGGACATCTTGTCAATGGCAGCTATTAGCGTGATCATGGCCTGGGCTTCTGTTTTTTCCTTCTCAATCTTTGCGGCCTTTGTTTTGTATAGCTCTAAAAGCTCTTCGAACATCTGTTGGCTACTCCTGATATCTTCTAGCTTGGTCTCGTCTCGAACGGACTTAAAAGACTAACGGATAGGACTGAACAATCTTAGTATAAATACTTTTCTTTATATTCCACGAAAAGGGCATCTCCCGCAGAGCATATTCCCGTTTTTAAATCCTGGCAAGGCCGGATTAATCAATTCAGGTTATACTGCTGTGCAGATATCCTGTCTCAGGGATGGATGTCCTCGGCGTGCGTAAAACTTTCTTCAGGAGACCTGGCAGCTCACGGATATCTTTCATGATCTCATCGGCGGTTTGCAGAAGGCTTGGAGCAGGCCTGCTGTCCTGCTGTACTGATAAAATCCCCAGATCAGCAGCTTCCAGAGCGTAGATGTCGTTTAGCCCGTCTCCCACCATGACCACCTTGCTGTATTTATCTTTCAGGCTTACTACTATCTCGCGCTTGCGCCTGGGGTCGGCGACAGGATAGAATCTCTCAGACCTGATGCCTAAGTCAGCGAGGTGTGCCAGGCTTCGCATGCTATCGCCTGAAGCCACATACACATCAGCGCCCATGGCTTCAATGTCTTTAAGGACCCCCTTCAATCCGGGAAATGGTGTGCCCCCTGTACTTATGGTATAAGCGATCTCTTCAAGATCGATATCGATTATCATGCCCGTGGTCTGGTATTTGTTGGGGCATCTTGCCCTTACAGCCCTGTACACCTCTTGGATGTCGGCCATCCTGGCATGGGAGCGCTGGATGACGCGTATGGCCTCTTCCCGGGAGACGGGCGTGCTGGAGCAGCTTATCTCTATGCTGTTCTCTCTTCCGTTGATCAGCAAACTTACAGGCTCCTGGGGGGGACAGGATGCCATCTTTGATGGATCTATCTGGGGCACGACAAGGGCTCTGCTCTTCTTCTCCATGATCAGCTCCCAAGTGACCACCTTCTCAATGATAAGGCCGCGAGGAATGTCTTTGGCCACGCGATACATCTTCAGCATGGTCCCTGCCACGTCCAGGACTACGGCCAGATCTTCAGCCATCTGGCATAGGATAAAGGGATGTAGGAGATCAAACTATCGGTGAACTCCGGCTATTAGCATTAGTATTATGAGCTTCCAGGCTTCCACCAGTCTGCAGGGTCGAACTCATTGTTAGTTCTATCGGCAAGGACGGCATGGCCCGCGTCCACCAGCATCCGGTTGAAGCATACGGGATTAATGCTGCCGTTCTCGAACTCCATATAAAGCACGCAGATATGGCATCCTGAGGGGCAACGGCTTCCCATGTCGTCTATGTCCAGATGGACTCTTTTCCCTAAGAGCTGCTCCGTGAACTTCCTTGCGGCCTGGCCCTCGGGCGTGGGAAGCTGGTGGCTGTTGATATCTGCCAGCCGCACGTTTCCTATCCCTTTAATCAGCAGTGAGTCTCCATCTTTGACTTTGACTACCCTTTCCGAGAACTCGTCAGGCGAGGCGGAGGCCAGAGAGAGCAGAGCAGGGCTAGAGAGAGAGTGAGCAGAGAGAGCAAAGCGAGCAAAATGAAGATCACTGCAAGCCTTCGCATATCACCACCTTTCAAGGTGTATCCTATCGGAGTCGAACCTGTCTTCCTTTGGCTTCTTCTCAGCGGGATGGCCCAGGGGAACCAGGGCGAAGGGAATCACGCTTTTTGGGATATCCAGCAATCTCCGGAGTCCCTCGACGCGGTCCTCGCGGGGGTAGATGCCCAGCCATACGGCGCCGAGATCCTTGGCACGAGCAGCAAGGAGCAGGTTCTCAGTTGCTGCCGAGCAGTCCTGAACCCAGAAGCCCTTATGCTTCTCAAGTTCAAGGTCGCCGCAGATCAGGACGGCAGCCTGAGCCCCTTTAAGCATCTGAGCGTGAGGATGGACTTCGGGAATTCGATCCAGGGTCTCGCGATCCCTGATGACCACGAAGTGCCAGGGCTGCTCGTTGCCCGCCGATGGAGCGGACATGGCAGCCCGAAGAATCTCGTTTACGACCAGATCTGGCAAGGGATCATTTGTGTACTTTCGAATGCTTCTTCGGGATAGAATGGCCTCTATGGCGTCCATAACTGTCTCACCTACTGCCCCGCTTTCTAGTCGGGAACACATTCTAAGCCATGCTCTTCAAAGATTTTAACTTTGATGATGACATGCACCTGACGAGAAATATAATTAGAGCTTAGGGCTTTGCTTCTGATCTGGCCTCGGCCTGAAAGTTTAACTATCATCAGCGATCGTGGAAGGACGATGCTGCTTTACAGGGCTCTCCTCATCTGTACGCTCCTTCTCTCCTCCATCATCCCCTGCCAGGCTGCAACCCTGTCAATAGGTCCTGGAGACAGCATCCAAGCAGCCATAGCTACAGCCAGTCCGGGAGACGTGATCGAGGTCGAGGGCGGGACCTACTACGAGCACGTCAATGTGGATAAGCCACTGATACTGCGGGGCCTGGAAATGCCAATGCTGGACGCCACAGCCAGCGGAAGCGCCATCGTGCTCGAGGCCGATGGGATCACTGTCGTTGGATTCAGGATCATCAATGCAGGAAGCTGGCCGAAGGTTGATTCAAAATCAGCCGGAATTGTGGTCCTATCCGACGGCAACAGGATAACTGGAAACGATGTGAGCAACAACTTCAACGGCCTGCTGATCCTTGGCAGCAACAACACCATTGTGGGCAACCGCGTGGCTCGAAACTTAGGCTTTGGCATCAGACTTGTAGGGGCCGAAAACAACACCATCCAGGAGAACCGCCTTGAGGAGAATGGTCAGAACGCCTACGACGACGGCGCGAACCTCTGGGAAGGCAACTACTACAGCGACTTCAACGCCTCTGAGAAGGAATGTCGGGACGAAGGAGGCGACGGACTCTGCGACTTCAGCCATGCTATTTTGGGCGGCAGAAGCATCGACCCCCGCCCGTTGATGGGACTTTGAGCTCAATACAATAACTTTTTTAGCTAGAAGGTCCTAATTAACACTGTACAATAATAGTACGGGGTAGAAGGACGAAGGGAGCCGCGATAGCGTTTATATTAGCCTTACTCGCATGCGGCCTGGCTGCCGGGACTCCGGCTCTAAAGGAGCCGGTCCAGGATGGAGAGTTCTGCAACAGGCTGAAGGTAGCGGGGACGGGCAGCTTTGAGGTCGGAGTCTCGGTGAAGGACAGAGAGCTGGCCCTGGAATACTACAACATCATGTACGGCGATGGCGACCTGGAGATGGACACCACCACCGTCGAGGCCCAGCGTGCGGGCAAGCTCTCCGGGACTACGGGTAACGACTCAGCTCAGCCGCTCAACCTCTACGAGGGGACGAGGATGACCTACTCCGGCAAGACTCCCCTTGTGGGCGTGAAATACATCCACTCCAAGGCGTTCTGGGGCGGAATCGGGGCCGAGGTCACGGAGACCTTCAGCGTCACGGAGATGGACCGAGAGGAGACCACCTTCTTCGCCTCCACCAATCCCGCGAGCTATCTCAAAGACCCTAAAAAGATCGCGGAGATGCTGGGCGTCAGCCCCGTGCATACTGTGGGCATCAGCACCAGAAACGCATTCAATGGAACCTGGGAGACCAATTCCAGGATGCATAAGTTCTTCTCCAAGGACGTAAAGTCGCATGAGCGCTTCAGCGGCAAGTTCGAGGTGGAGAAGCTGCTCAAGTTCCACGAGAACCCGGTGCCTGAGCCGAAGAGCTTCGGGTGCGAGGGAATAGATTGCTAAGTGCTGCACCTCGCACCTCCCAAACGAGGTTCCACATAAGGCCAGGAGCAGGCAAATCCTCCCAGAGCCGGAGCCTTTGAAGGACGCTGCTGCCCTGTGAGGTGGATCAAAACTAATAGTATGAATATCATAAAACGCTTTTTTATAAAAAGTGATCTCCCGGCGCAGCAAGGCACAGATAGTGGCTTTTCATCGCCATTAAGCTTCGTGAAGGACTCATGTGAACTTCACCTTAAAATAAGACTTTAATAACGCCAGTTACAAGGCGTGATTGGAGTGTGGATTATGATCACCAAGATAGATGCCAACGGCAGGGTCCAGCTTCCTATTGGTCTCAGATGCAGATTAGACCTGGAGGAAGGGGATGCACTGGCCGTGGACCATCTGGGGGATGGGACGATAATACTCAAGAAGATCCCGAAAAGGGTGCAGATGGGGTCGGCTGAGCAAATAATGGTTGAGATGGTCAGAGGATAAAGCCTTACGAAGAGAGAATAGAATGAAATTATCTCACGGAAAGGACGATGATATGAGCAATATGAGCAGACTGACTTTATACGGGCCAATTATTTCTATATCGATCATTTCCATATTGATTCTGAGCTGTGCAGCTCTGCCGATGCAGCTTGGCGGAAATAATGGCAGAGCCATTCTGGAAAATATAGCAGCCAATAACACAACAAATCAAACCGAATCGTTAAATGCAACCGCCCCCGGAGATCTATGGGGCTGGGGCACTCTTCCCGTAGGCCATGCATTGAACGAATCAGGTAGGCTCGTCGTGATGCCGACTGTGACTGACCCATCTGTAATAGTGCCTCCGGCACGAAGCTCCGGGCTTTAATTTCGCTTTGGCAGTGCCAGCATGATAACGATGCACCTACAGCCGTCTGCAGGTGGTTGTCTGCGGACGCCATCACGAGGAAATTCAGGCAGTTGTCGCAGCATTTATATGTGACTGAGATCCAATGGAGTGTGGGGTTATAGCGTGGATAGAGATAGCTGTGGCGGTTCATCCATATTAGTCGCTGAGGATGACCCTCCGAACAGAAAGGTGGCCTTGTTAATGCTAAGGCGCCTGGGCTATGAAGCTGATGCGGTAGCTGACGGCATAGAGGTTCTTCAGGCCCTTGAGCGCAGGCATTACGATTTAATTCTCATGAACATAGGTATGCCCAAAATGGATGGCATCACGACAACACAGAAAATTCGCGCCCAATGGCCGGTTGCACAGCAGCCGATAATCATAGCTATCACGGCCTATTTGCTTCCGGACGGCAGAGACAGATGCCTTGCTGCCGGCATGAATGATTACATCACCAAGCCGGTTCAGATGGGGGAGCTGGCGAAAATGCTGAGTAAGCATTGGCCCAAGACGCAACTGGAACAGAGCGTTCCTGGAAACTCTGCAGATAGCTGAGATCTGGATGTCTGAGATAACCCTTTTATTGGCGCTGAAGGGAATAGGGGACAATAGCCTTATCGCTGGCCATATCCAGGATCGCTCTGAGGTCCTCCGTAGTTATAGGTTTGGTCATGTAGCAGTCCATGCCAGCCTTTAGGCAATCCTCTCGTGTGAACTCAAGCGCGTGGGCAGTTATAGCTATTATTATGATGCTTCTGTTTAGCCAGCACTCCCTTATCTTCTTGGTAGCTTCTATGCCGTCCATTCCGGGCATCTGGATATCCATCAGGATTACGTCGTAGTGGTGATGTTCCAGGGCTTTGAGGGCCTCATGGCCATTGGCCGCCACATCTGCGCAGTATCCAAGTTTCTTTAGCATCAGCAGGGCTACTTTCTGATTGATAGGATTATCCTCTACAAGGAGAATGCGTAATGCTTTTCCTGCCAAAGCTATTCCTTTCCCTCCTTCGAATCGCCTTTGTCTGTATTATTTTTCTACTACTTATGTTCTTATGGGAGAATCTCCTGGACCAATTGTCATGAACATAAGTCTGAGTCTAAAACATTTTTTGCAGAATATGACTCAATACAGTGCCTGCGCTCTCCGAATTTTGGGCTCCATGAATCCCGAGCTGTATCCATTGACCACCTTTCTACAAGAACTATCTTATCGTCTTTAAGACAATAGCATCTATTGATAGGAGATAATAGGCCATGGGTATGAGTACGGTATGTCCTATAGCGCAACTTTAAGACAATCTACATTAAATTCATTATATTAGATCAGTATTTATACTACCATTACCATTTTAATGTATCAATGCCTAATATTCTGTCACAAACATTAAAAGAAGTGAGGCGTATGAGGATAAGAATAACTGCAGCATTAATAGTGCTATTGCTGGCGTTACTGGCCTCTGGTGCTATGGCGGTATACACGCCCGGATATTACAATACTCAATACAATGACTATTCACAAGTCTCTGAAAAGACCTATTCGTGCATGACATGCGCCCAGGAGAGGCAATGCCCGACCGTCACGTGTGCCCAAGAGATACAATGTCCACCAGTAACGACCTGCCAGAAACGAGTCTGTCCACCAGTGACAACCACCCAGAAGAGAGTCTGCCCGCCTACGACATCCGTCTGCCAGCAGGCCTATCCATACGTAACACCTGCTCCTGTGTACCCGCAGTATCCGCAGTATCCGCAGGTAACGCCTGTCCCCGAGTACCCAACCGCGCCGCCTTTTATCCCTGAAGTACCCGAGCAACCGCCCTTTGTGCCTGAGCAGCCACCTGTCGTACCTGAGCAGCCGCCAGTTGTGCCCGAACAGCCACCAGTTGTACCCGAACAGCCACCAGTTGTACCTGAACAGCCACCAGTTGTACCTGAACAGCCACCAGAGAAACCACCAGAGAAGCCACCAGAGAAGCCGCCAGAGAAGCCACCAGAAAAGCCGCCTGAGAAACCACCAGAGAAGCCTGAAAAGCCCAACGTCCATTTCCCTAACCCAAAAACTCCCTATAATGATAAAGGGGATGTAGTTGGTAAGGATGGCCGCAGTACTGGAACTGCTACAAGCGATAAGGGCCCAAGTGCTGTAGATGGTGCTTTGAGTGCATTCTTAAGAAATGGATTTGAATCAAATTCAGGAGCAAGCAACGCTGCGGCTAGTCTGCAAGAGCGGGTAGAGCAAATCCAGCATTCTGCAAATCCCAACATCGGTAACGGCTGAGCTTTCAGATATCGCGCTGAAAGCCTTTTATATATTTTAATTTATCTAGTTTGGGCTCATACATTAGGGTATCAAGCCATAGGGCCTACTGGTCATCAGCTTAGACTTGATGCATGCGGGGTACGGGATTCGAACCCGCGAACTCCTGCGAGACGGGATCTTAAGTCCCGCGCCTTTGGCCAGCTTGGCAAACCCCGCGGATAGAAGACCTCATCTCGAATATAGCACGCAGGATAAATAGTTTCCCTGTGGGAAGAAAAAAGATAAGATGGCCCTTTTAGGCCTTTACTGCGGGGGCATCTGCGACGCGTCTGCAGGTGGCATGCCCTGACCCTGAGTCATCTGCGGTTGAGTCATCTGCTGCTGCCCGGCCATAGCCTGGACAGGCGCCTGACCTGCAGATACCGTGAGGGTATTCACCAGGTTCCGGGTCACATCCTCTGGGTAGGAGGAGCTTATGCCCACGTTGACGTTGCCAACAGAGACAGGGCCGCACTCGCACCCCACGCTATCCAGCCAGTAGCCGGCTCTGAATATCTTTGCCACTTGCTGTGCGCTTGTAGTCTCAGAGACAGGTTCGCCGGCGATCAGGAAACCATCCCGGCCGCCTATGGTCAGGTCCTCGGGAGCTGTTGTGACGTTGATACCTCTCAAAGCCATGTCCATGACGATTAATTGCTTTGCCACGCTAAGAGTAGCATCAGTCTTGTTCTTGTATTCAGTTATGCCTATCCCAGCACCGGTTGTATCATCGGTAGATATGCGCAGGGAGTATATTGTAGAGAAAGGAGTCTCTATAGGTTCCTGCACCTGAACCTGATACTGCATGGGCGTATTCATGTCAAACGTTACCGTGTAAGGCCCGAGCTGCTCGGTCTCAGAGGCCGCAAGGGCCAGGGAGGACAACATCAGCACTAAGGCCGCTGTTAACAATAATTTCACTGAATTTTCACCCCGTAGCTCCTTTATCCCTCTTCATAGAAAAGTCTTCCTCTAATATTGATCCCGTATTATTCCCCCATGAGCACCAATCTCAAATAATCTTCTTTCCATGGCCCTGACATGAAGCCCGGAATTTACACCCTGGTGCTTGGCCTTGATCGGAGAGGGAGATTACTGTAGGCTCACTGGGCAGGATCTTCTTTCCCAGGGGCTACTACGCCTACACCGGCTCGGCCCGGGGCCCCGGGGGTTTGAAGAGGGTAGAGAGACACCTGGAGATCCAAAGGGGCGTTAGAACAACCAGACGCTGGCATATCGACTACCTTCTGCCGGAGACTCGCTTTCAGGAGGCGATAATCACCCCAACAGCCCAGGATCTGGAGTGCAGTATCGCCCGAAAGATCGGAGAGAGGCTTTTGCCCATTCCGGGCTTCGGCTGCACCGATTGCAGCTGCATCAGCCATTTGCACTGCTCTGCAGACCTGGGGGAGGCCCTACACGTCGTTCGGCAGGCTCATGGACAATAGCAGCAGATCCCATTGCTGGCTTCCAGTTCGTGATATTGTCCAGGTGCTTATCCCTAAACGGCACTTCTTCCTCTTCTTCTGCCATCAGTGTTAAGTTCTTTGTGTCTCTGTGGTGAAGTCGTAAGTGCTCTACCCAAAAACACAAAGGAACATAGAGATCTCTTAGGCCTTGTGTATTTTCGGGATAGCCTCTACATCTTCCCGGGCACATCTACAGATATCGATTTGGTGTTTGCTTTGATCTTCTTTTCCGTCTCCGGCCAAATTTCTTTCATGCCGTGAGCTTTCTCTGCGTGCATTTTTGCATGCTCCATGATCTCTGATTCAGTCTTTGCCCGTACCTGAAATCCGCATGCCATGCCTATGTCACTACAGGTAAATTGCTTATATTCTTCTTGAGCCATGAGTATAATTCTCTCGTCTAAGGTTAAAAACGTTAGCAAAAAATATTATAGGTTATATGA
This sequence comes from Methanotrichaceae archaeon, assembly GCA_963847095.1. Lineage (GTDB taxonomy): Archaea > Halobacteriota > Methanosarcinia > Methanotrichales > Methanotrichaceae > CAWJYS01. Next base: position 77,813 of record CAWJYS010000007.1, read on the forward strand.
ATAGAGATCATAATGGACTTATAAAAAGAGGGATTGCAAGATCATGGCTCTTGCAATGATTCAAGGGCGCAGAGAAGGCCCTGGAAGACCCAGAGCTGGTCGAGACGGTCATATGCCTTGCGAGCCGCCCCGGAGAGGAGCCCGGATGGCTTCTTGTCGGAGTGTAAGGCGATGGCCGGGTCACTGTTGCCTGGCCTCGTCAGCAGGATGAAAGACTGGCACCTATCGCATTCAGGCCCGCATGCGCAGGTCGCGTGCGTCCGGGCGCGGGAGGCTGGGCGGGCTCTGCAAATGAGGGCAGGCGGAGATCGGCTGGCTCAAAAGCAATTATGTCGCAGCACATCGGTGTCCATACTGAATGCGGCTGCCGGGAGCCTGCTGCCGAATGGTGCGCGGGATCACAAGTCCGCAACTTCCACCCGGACTTTTCCAATGAAAAGGCTCTCTTCGATTGGGGCTTCCAACCGATCCTCTTTTAGGGCTATCAGGTGGGATTCGATGGCTTCCTTAGTGTTATGCAAGGTTTCATCGATGGTCTCACCCTGGGAGTAGCAGCCGGGAAGTGCCGGAACCTCGGACCAGAAGCCGCCCTCCTTTGCCTGATGTATCAGAATTGTGTATTCCATCGTACAATCACTCCTTTAGGAGCATCATGAATTCATCATCCAGCCCAGCCTTTCTAATCGCGAACTATTATTGCTGTTTTATACATGTAACTTTCGTGAAAATCGAAGCTTTCAGCCTTCTCAGTAGCGTGGATAATATCTCTCAGGCAATTTTACTGCCGACGCGATGGATTCATTCCGTGTCATCAACCAATAGCTTCCTTATAGCCTCGGATATCGTCCATACCTCGATGAGACCCGCCTTTCCAATCTTCTCAAAATGCCTGTCATTAGAGATCAGGACGGCTTTCGCATGAAGGCAGGTTGCAGCATGGACGATGTCAGCAGCCTGATTTCCCGGGAAGAAGGGCTTGCACAATTCTACTTCTTCATCTGATTGATCTACCAGAATTAGGCGGCTCTTCAGATAATCAAATATGTATTCTGTGCCCAGTTCTATGGCATACTTCTCATACTCGGAAAGCAAAGCCTTGTTGGCCACGAGTTCTATCGAACTGTCCAGAAGTATGGATAGGAGTTCCGAACTCTTTGTCCATCTGCCTTTCACGGCTGCGATGAACAGATTCGAGTCAATCAAGAACCTTGTGCATTTTCCTTGCAACTCTGTTTCCCTCTTCCTCCATCTCAGCTTCCAGCCGGTCGAGGTCGACATTTTTAGCGCGCTCTATAGCATCCTTTATCATGGCACGAACATCGACTCTCTTGAGAAGGATAGTATCAGGCCCAAGTTCATTTACTGCAAACTCGTCTCCTGGACTTATGCCCATCTTGCGCCTTATTTCATTGGGCAGTACCATTCTGCCCTTTTCATCGACTTTGGTGAATGGCATGTGGCTTTATTCCCCTTATTCCCACTAGTGGCCCAAGGCTTATAAATCTTGCTTTTTTGCTTGGATGCCTGCTCATCAGTGCCCGCCAGCTCGCAATGATGGCGGCCTCTGGTTTGGGGGCTGGCACGAGTGTGGCTTTTTGGAGTGAATTCTCAAGAAGGCGGGCAAAGGCGGACTTCCCGTTTGGCCATACCTCGCTTGCATTGCATGCGCTCCCGCTAGGGCTTGCCTGCGCAGATCGCGCGTGCGTCTGGGCGGGAGGATGGGCGGGTAGAGATCCGGGCAGGATGAGCCTGTGAACTGTGATCAATCTAGCGATTGGCAGTTATCAGTCATTTGTGATAGGTTTTAAAGGTATCAGTGATAGGTCTGGTTTTGTTTATTTACCGGAGATGATGTATTGGCGTTTCCGCGCCGCTCTGGAGCGCCTGGTGGAAGATGGGTCGATGGATGGCCCGGCCTGCCCACCGGTCGGAGCCGCCTGCGTTCGGTCCGGGGTACAGCTCCGAGGTCACGGCAGTTGCACTGGGGGCGATGATCCATCGAATAGCTCAAATCTACTTGCTTAAAGATTAATACCTCATCAGATAGAATCAGGCCTACTGCCTCTGGGCAGCAGCAATCAAGCAGTGGAATAATTACCATGATCGTTCTGAAAGGGCGGGGCAACTACCTCGATGACAAATCCGGAGGAGACGGGATTAAAGGGCGTAATAATACGCCTCTTCTCAAAGGATGCCAGAAATTGCAACAAAGGCCGACGTGGCGAAGATACCATCGTCGATGTGCTTCAACGCCTTGATGATTCTCATTATCTGATCAACGATGTAATCCTGCCTTCATCATGGGGTAATGTTGATCACGTTCTGCTCACTCCAAAAGGAATCTTCGCCATAGAGACCAAGCATTGGGGTGGAGAGATAATCTGCCATGGAGATGAATGGCATAGGCGGTACCACAAAGGCCTTTTCTCCACCAAAGATTTTGATGCGGGCAGTCCGAGCAGGCAAGTCAAGATGAATGCCATCAATTTGAGCAGGCTGGTTGAGTCAAGGTTATTCCATAATACCTTCAGGATATGGGTAGAAGGGTTAGTCGTCTTTACCAATCCCAAAGTGCGCCTTAAGCTTCACGAGCCAAGTGTTGCTGTTTTGCGGGCAAAAGATTTGTATGATTATATAATTAACTTTAAGGAGATGAATGAGCTCTCGAAGAACGATCTTAAATCGATTGGAAAATTCATAGCTGATTTTTCCGCCTAAATGCCATTTCCGGAGTCTCCGGGCTTTGAAAATTAAGCCTTCCGCGACCCTCCAGATACGAGCATTTTACGACCTGCGAAGCTATATACGTTTAATTAGCCTTTTAAAAAGAAAATAAAAATAGGTATAAAGGCCAGGCGGCTCACTTGATCTTTTTCTGAAGCTTCTTGAGCTTCTTCTTGGCGGATTCGCTACCCGAAGCTGCCTGCTTCGAGAGCTCTTCTGCCTTGGCCTTCTTCACTTTGTTCAGCTTCTCCAGCTGTTTCTTACTCGTTGGCATACAGTCACCTCGCTACGCCTTTGGCTGATTCTCTTTAGCTTTTTTCCGTATTAAAAATATCCCTGTATCGTTGTACCAGCCTATAGAATCTTGAATGAAGGAAAAGCTGACCTATGTTTCTCGTATTCTCCCGAAAAACCGTTCTAGCTTTCCGTTCGTCTGAGGATGCTTCACTCTGGCTAATATGGGCTTGATGCCATATTTTTTAGGTGATCTTTGAATTTGCTGTTCCAACTACCGTCATCGTGGATTCTGTGGGCTCGAAACTCGCTTCCGTGATCCAGTATCAGCTCCCTCATAGGGCAGAGCCACCAATATTTATCCACCAATTGATCGACTACAAGCTTGCTGTTCTCGGTATTGATCTCGGAGAACTCCTCGCCTGAAAGCACCATCCGAGACGCGTCATCAAGAATTACACAGACTTTATATTGCTTTCTGATAACGGGTTCCAGCATGCGCGCACCAAAGCGATAGCGTGCGTGGGCTGCTCTGATGATCTGGGCCTCTTTCTCGCTGTAGGATTTACAGGGTCGAATCAATCAAGAGTCTTGTGCATTTTCCTTGCAACTCTGTTTCCCTCTTCCTCCATCTCGGCTTCCAGCCGTTCGAGGTCGATATTTTTGGCGTGCTCTATAGCATCCTCTATCATGGCACGAACATTGACTCGCTTGAGAATGATGGTATCAGGCCCAAATTCACCTACTGCGAACTCGTCTCCTGGGCTTATGCCCATCTTGCGCCTTATTTCATTGGGCAGTACCATTCTGCCCTTTTCATCGACTTTGGTGAATGGCATGTGGCTTTTTTCCCTTTATTCCCACTAGTGGCCCAATGCTTATAAATTTTGCTTTTTTGCCTGAGATGCCTGCTCATCAGTGCCCGCCAGCTGGCTTGCGGGGATGGTGGCGGCTTTAGGCCTGAGGGTCGGCTGGCAGGGATGCGGCTTTGGGTAGTGAGATTTCAAGAAGGCGGATAGGCAGATTGCCCGTCAGGCTATGCCTCGCTTGCATGCATGCGCTACCGCTCGTGCTCAGGCCCGCCAGCACGGGTCGCGCGCGCATGCGTCCAGGCGCGGGAAGCTGGGCGAGCTACAAATAAAGGCAGGTGGAGATTGGCTAGCTCAAAAGCAATTATGTCTCAGCACATTTGTATCCATACGAAAACGCAGGCTTCCGGGAGCCTGCTGCCGAATGCTGCACGGGATCACAAGTCTGCAACTTCCACCCTGACCTTTCCAATGAAAAGGCTCTTTTCGATTGGGGCTGCCAATTGATCCTCTTTTAAGGCTATTAGGTAGGACTCGATGGCTTCCTTGGTATTATGCAAGGTTTCATCGATGGTCTCACCCTGGGAGTAGCAGCCGGGAAGTGCGGGGACCTCGGACCAGAAGCCGCCCTCCTCTGCCTGATGTATCAGAATAGTGTATTCCATTGTACAATCACTCCTTTAGAAGCATCATGAATTCATCATCATCCAGCCCAGCCTTTCTAATCGCGGACTTGAGCAGGCCGATCTTTAGATCACCTGAGACAGGTATAGTTATTAGCTGTCCGTTGGGCATCTTGATGTTCACATGATCACCTTTTCCACGGCGAGCAATTCCGCCTGCTTTGATGAAGGCTTTAACCGCTTCTTTGCCGCTCACACTTCTTAATTGGCTCACAATGAATCCGTCCGGAACTGCTCGGGACTCTAGCATAATTGTTGCTGTTTTTATACATGTAGCTTTCGTGAAAATCGAAGCCGTTGGATCGGATAGTAAACGGAGATGATCATGTATATCCATGGATTCGATTTGCTGCGTCTCGATCTTAGGCTGGCGCTCGCATGTGGGCATGTGCTCCAGCTCGGACCCGCTTGCGCAGGTCGCGCGCGTACGGGCGCAGGAGGCTGGGCGGGCAGAGATCCGGGCGGGATGGGCCTGCGATCGGTATCCTTCTAGCTGTCAAGTACATCTACCATGGCAACGTTTGTACTTCTTTCCACTACCACATGGACAGCGCTCGTTCCTTCCCACTTTCGGAGGTCGTCTTGGCTCAGCGATTTCAGCTGAGGTAGGAACAGGATACTCTTGCTCATGTACATTATAAGTTGTTGCAGAAGCAAAAATACCAAGATCATGATGCAATTGGGCTGCTTCACTGTTTAGCTCGTCGGACCATACCCTGGCATCCAAATATAGAAGATCCTCCGAACCGCCGACATTAGGACGTATTGGTTGGAAGGCGATACCAACTATATCGAGCGCCTCTGGGAACTTATACTTTACAACCATACAACATGCTTTGAGAAAGCTAAAGCGACCTTCACGATATTGCTCGTAGGTGAGTAAAATTTGGTTGAGGCAAGCTCAGAAATACGTAGAACGGCCCATTATTTGTAAGCGGTTTAAAATATCTATTGCGCCTCATGCCATCTGGTGTATTGGTATACAGATCAATAAAGCCTTTAACGATCAAGCGACGAGCTAATCTTGGCTCACGTGCCATGAAACGTAGACATATTTCAGTGCTTGATAATTCTATGTGATCAGTATAATACTGCGTTGCATTGAGTGCATGGCTAGCAAACTTTTCGATGAGGTCATCCCAGAGATAACTGATATTATTCTGCCTAAGCTGCTCTTTTCGCTCAGGCCGATTACAGAAGTCTTCCCAGAATCCCTCTTCTAAGAAAATACCTTTAAAGTTCCCCCCGATAGCAAAGTCGTGCTTTCCCTTTTCATTCATATGCATGAGATAGAATGCAAGAAGGTCCTCTTCTCCTGGAGCAAATACTGCTATATCGGATCTAATGAGATCCTCTTTCCTTTCCAGATACGAGACAAAATCGCTTATCGTATCAAGCGTCTGCAATAGAATATCTAAAGTATACTCAGTCAATACATGAACGAATGTTCGGCTAGGATCTAAATCTCCAACCGTAAACGGTTCTGAGGATAATTCACCTGCAATCCCTTGTCGTCCTAACGTGGAGTTGAACATCAGACTCCCAGTCCCACCGAATTTTGCCTTGCATCTGTCTTCACACCCGTTAGCAATTACTATTAGGTGATACTTTGCAGATTCATTTGATGGGATAGGGAGAGGGAATCGCTCAGTGCAGGCACGATCTAGATATACTCTATCAGGGTGTTCTCTTAACCACCGTTCTGCTCCCCATGCCTGCTCAGCAGATTTATGGATGGCTCGTTTGTACCATCGCGTCCAGTCCAATCCTAAGTCTTCAGAAGCTGGAAATAAACAATGCTTATCTGAGAATATCAGAATATGCTCATCAAATACCACAACCATGTCGCATAATTCTTTGCCCTCTCCATTACCTTTGGCCTTCTGATCCCTGAAGACGCCAGGGTAACTCCAGAGAGAAAGAAAGCTCTTTTCGCAAAGATTATTCAGGTACCTCTCAGATGGAGTAATACCTTGTGCTTTATGGACAGGTGTTCTTTCTCTTGCTCTATTGGGACCGGAATACATTTCGTAGCTCTTTCTTTTGGTAGGCGACCATTTGTGGTTCTATCAAATAAATATAATGCTTACCAAATGCGGGAAGATACATTCAGAATCGATAGTGCGGGGGATGGGATTCGAACCCACGAACACCTTCGTGACTGGACCCTGAATCCAGCTCCTTTGACCTGGCTTGGAAACCCCCGCAAAAAGGGCAGCCTTTCTCTAGTATTGGTAGTATATAACTGTAATCCTATGCCTGCCGCCTCAGGACTCCCGCAGACCTTCGGTGCAGGCGTTTTTACCCAGCTCCTCTGCCTCGAAGGGAACCTTTCGCCTCTTCAGCTCCGCGAGAAGCTCCTCCATGAAAACTCCGCTGCCCATAACGTGCTCATGCTCTGCCTCTTTTACCCTTCCGCCCTGATAGCCCGCTGGTGGTAGTATCAACGCCGCAGCTTGGGCTTCCCGCCACGCCTAGAATCTTTATCCTGGTTCCCTGTCGGGCCAGCATCTCCAGCAAGTCAGCATAATGAGTGATCAGTGACCTACAAAAGCGCCTGAACTCCGGAACATCCAGCTGATTCCTGGTGACCGCCCAGCGGTCCAGGCCCATGTAGAGGGCCTCGGGGCAGGGAAGCTGGATCAGCGGGCCTTCGGCTTCGGAGGAAGGTGGAACTCCAGGGGCTTTAAGCCCTTAACCCTGGTAGAGGGATTGAGGAGGCAGTGCGCCACCACCCTGATCTCTTTCTCAATACTCAGCTCTTCCATTGCTTGTATTTGATGTACCTGTAGAACTTGATGCCATCGGTATCATCGTAAAAGATCAGCTTCTCCTCAGCCTGGCCTATCAGCAGCTTCAGTGTGTTGCTGTGGAACTCTTTGACGTACTCCACGTCATCGATCTTCTCAAGAGGGACGGACTGGACGCTATCCCACATCAGCCCCGGCCGGATGAAGTGCACGTTCTTCTTGGTGGCGATGATATAGCTGAAGATCTTGTCCATCATCCCCATCCTGGCCATGGCCAGCATCTGCTCTGATGCGTGCCTATGAAGCAGTGCCGGGGCAATGATCACGGGCTCCTCGCCCTCTGCTGCAAGCTTCTTCAGCGTCCTCTTAAGCTTCTTGGGAGCCTCAGCCTAGTACCAGTGTCCTCTGCCGCCAAAGTTTCGTCCTTCATTCCATCAGGTGACTATCTTCTTCAGACAATCGTTCTCCAGAGCTATTCTAACCTCGCGGGCGAGCCTGCGGCCTGTGGACATGTTCGTCCGCCAGAGGGCATTTCCGTAGGGGTGGCCCACAGCCATGTGCACGTTCGTGCCTCCGCCGATCCTCGGCGCGACGTCGTAGATGTAGAAGTTCAGGTCCTTGTCCACGCAGGTCTGGAGGCAGAAGGGGCCGATGATCCCGGGCGCGTAATGCTCCTTTGTCGCAGCCACATACTTCTCAGCCAGCTCGAAGGCCTTCTCAAGCAGTGACTCCCTCAGCGTCGCTGAGTTGTGGCCGCAGACCGTGTACTCGGGATTGATCTGCCGCTCGTTCAGCGTCATCTGCTGCGGCGCGGGAAGCCTGACGTGGCCGTCGAGAGATGTCTCAAAGCGCCAGTCGATTCCTATGAGCTCTATCCTCTCAGTAATTGGCGAGTAGAAGAAGTCCAGGTTGAAGACGGGACCGATGATGTAGCGCTCGATTCGCGCAAGCTCCAGGCCGTCCTGATCTATCACGCCCTGCCGCAAAAGAAGGTCCGCCTTCTGGCAGTACTCCTCGTAGGAGGCGGCGGTGAAGAAGCCTCTCTCGAGCGTCTTGACGGCGTGAGGCAGCTTGACCATGACCAGCTGATTGATATCCTCGGCCTCGATGGTCTCAGGGTAAGGAAGTCCGGCTTTCTCTAAGAGCCAGTAGTAGTCCCTCTTGTCGCCGCGCTCTTCTGAGCGCAGGAGGTTCCTGGATCCAAGCAAGGGCAGCATAAACTGGTCCTCCACGGCGTCAATGCCGCAGTAGGATGTGAACGACCTGTTGGGCACGAAGAGGGTGTTCTTGGACCGGAGACGATCCTGGTTCTCTTGATCTATCACGTCCGAGAACTTCCTCAGCATCAGGACGTCGTCTATCATGCCTGTGACGACCTTGCCATTTGTCCGGCAGGCCCTGAAGTATTTGATATAAGGCATCTCCCGGCCCTCCTGGCACACTGCCAGGGTCCTGAAGTCCTCCTCTACTGCGCCGTCTGCCGTGTCCAGAGCCGAGTGGGATGCTATCATCCCAATTCGCAGGTCATCGAGGTCGTATCCCTCCAGGACTTCCTCAATCTTGCCGCGATCGATCAATTCAAAGCACCTCAAAATAATTATGTTGGTCGGTCATATTCCCATCCTAACTTATCAAGATGACTGTTGCGAGACGGCAACGAAAAGCTCGCCCTTTCCGTTCTCTACCAGATCCCCTATAGTACTTCTGGTATTCAATGCCGTCGATATTTACTACCTCCATCTTCTGGTAGCTGGGCAGGATTGTGGCCTCGCCCTTTACGGTTATAGATCCCTTTGTCATCTCAGCGCCGGGAAGATACGTCATGCCTCCGATAAAGATTGTGCCACCCTGATTGACGGCCCCCGGGAAGTCCCCGGCGTTCCCGCCCACGCGAATGGTGCCGCCGCACATGTGCTCTCCTAGGTAGACGCCGGCAGTTCCGCCAATCTCTATCTCGCCTCCGCGCATGCCGCACTTCTCGCCCCTGTAGCCCGAGCCCGCGTAGTTCCCGGCGCTCCCCGAAACAGCGATCTTGCCGCCGCGCAACTCCCGTCCCAGCCAGTCGTCGGCATTTCCCTGGACCTTCAAGAGCCCTCCTTTCATGCCGTTCCCGGCATGCATGCCGATGCTGCCCGTTACCTCGACGGTTCCCGCGGACATGCCCTCTGCGACCCTCTTCACTTTGGAGAAGTCGCCCTCAAGGCGGATCAATACCTCCTCGGGCTTTGTAGCGCCCTCATCCCCCTCAACCCTAAAGAGGTCGGCCATCTTCCTCTTGCGGTTGCCATGCCAGACATCCAGGGAGCGGATCTGTCCCAAAGTCAGTGGCGCGAACTTGTCTGGAGAGATGTTCTCAGCCTCAACCGATATATCGAAGGGGCGAAGCGGCCTGAGAGTGATAGTCCTCATCTACGCCACCCCCTCGGACTTAACGGACTTAAGATCCTGGGACCCGGCCTTTATAACCATTGGGTTGGGGACGTAGGCGTCCTGGACCATGTAGTTGGAGAGCTTGATGCTGTAGTACTTGTCGAACTTCTCCTGCAGATCAATCATCAGCCGGTCCATATCCGCCTGCGGCACTGAAGCATCAACCCAGAAAGTCCTTCCTTCGGGCGTTGCCAGGATCTCGCCCTGCCTGGATACGAGAACTCCGGATTTTATGGTGTACTTGGCATTAGCCAGGGCCTTCTTGACCAGCTGGTGGTCGGCGCTCGTGTCCACCTCTTCCGGTCTCAGGTCGTATACTGAGATATCGGCATCTGCTCCCGGTCCAAGGTGGCCCTTGTCTCCCAGGCCAAGGATCTTCGCCGGAGCAGCGCGGGTCATGATCGCTATCTCGCTCCAGTCAAGCTCGCGCTCGATGCTTCCAAGAGTAGTCCTCTTGGGCAGCTGCTCGTGAAGCGTGGCCATCTCAGCGTCCCTTTTGGGCTTGCTCATGAGGAGCGCTATGACCTCAGGATAATTTACGAATGGGCTGCCGTTGGGGTGGTCGGTTGTCATCAGCACCTTCCAGGGGTCCTTCGTCAGGAGAGCCAGCTCAAGGCCGATGGCCCACTGAACGGCGTTGACCAGCATCTTTTTGAAGTAGACCATCGGGACGACTCCGCTCGACTCCTCAAGCTCAATGTCGTGGTTCGACCACTTGTTGTGAGTTAAACGGGCGTTTCCGTACTCCAGGGGGGCGTCCGCAGTCATGGTTGTGGCAGATCCGAAGAGAAGCATCCCCATGTCCATGGTGGCGTGGTTGTGCTGGTTGAAGTAGTCGGCTATAACCGGGGCCTTGGACTCGAAGTCCCTCCAGGACGTCCCGCCGTAGGCAGAGAACTGCATATGCGCCACGTGGACCACCTGTCTCATTCTGCTGGGCTTGATGTCCTTTAAAAGGTCAAGCGTTTCCAAAGCAGTTGTGTAGTTCCCCGGCTTGCCTGTATTGTTGAAGTGCAGGTGGATTGAGTGCGGCAGGCGCAGCATCTCATTGGCCTCTGCCAGGCCGTGGATTATCTCGGCCGGCGTCACGTCGAAGTTGGGAACGGGGTCGTGCAGCCCCTTGACGTTGGCTCCAAAGCCCCATGCCTCGCCCCCGCCTGGGTTGACGACCTTCACGCCATAGCCGCGCGCGGCTCGAAGCCCCCAGGCCACGTAGGCCGCAAGCTTGCGAGGTCTTTGTCGCGCACGCACTCCATGACCTCCCAGTTGTTGCCAAAGAGCGTGAGGACACCCTTATCCAGAATGGGTATCTCCTCCAGCTCCTCGTGAGTATGCCTGGCCTCGATAATGGGCGTTGCAGCCTCGAAGGCCGTTGTGTAGCCCATGCGGGCATAGCGGTAGCCCATGGCGTAGCAGTTGGGAACTGTGTAGCCTGTAGAGGGACGGCAGACAGCCGTCTTGGGCTCGGCTCCAAGACGCGAGTCGTCGGGGCGCATGACCCTGCCGGTGTTGACCTTCTTGCCTGCTATGTGGGTGTGGGCGTCCACGCCTCCGGGCATGACCAGCAGCCCGCGGGCGTCGATCTCCTCTCCAATGGCCTCCTCGACGATCCTGCCTTTCTCAACGCAGATGTCCATCTCCTCGCCGAAGACGCCGTTGGCTGGATCATAAACTATTCCGCCTTTAATTATCATCTTCAGGCCTCCTTGCAGCTTATGTGGCCACGCTGTCTACGCACGCTCTCTATTATGTTATTCAAAATCTCCTCGTCGCTGGGGTAGGTCGTCTCCACCAGCTTTCTCATCCGAAGCGCCATCCCGTCCATGCGGTAGGCCGTTCCTTCGGCCTCCACGCCCGATATTGCAGAGGGTATGACCACCTCAGACAGAAGAGTGGTGGGGTTCTCGTAGGGGTCTATCTGGATCACAGGTATCCTGGCCAGGTACTCAACAGTAGGCCTTGGGAAATTGGATGCTGCATCTGCCGCTATGACGAGAGCCGCATCGGCGTCGTGCCTTGCCAAGAATGTCGCAGGCAGCGGTCTCTCCTGGGTTGAAGTAGGCATGCTCCCCTGGCGAAGTCCACTGACATGGGAAACCCTGTCTCCCAGGCCATGACCTGGCCAATTCCAGTCACGTTGTAGTGGCCGCGCATGGGCATGACCACGAACTTGGTATGGGCGTTTAGCTCCGCCACCAGCGAAAGCGCGTTATCGATGTTCTTGTACCTGCCTCTGCTGTGTGTGATCCCCAGGCCGAAGAAGATTGCCCCGAACCTGGCTGATTTCAGGAAGTCAGCTAGACTTGCAAGCTCTGCCTTGGAAACGCCTCCTACCTCGTCCGGCACGAACTCTCCTTTTCCTGCCACCAGCATGCGCAGGGCAGAGATGACCTCGTAGTCCGAGCCGGGACGGATGAGTACGAACTTGTCCGCATTCTTGGCGGTCCTTGTCTCCCGCACGTCCACCACTACTACCTTTCTTCCTGCCCTTCCTTCAGGCGTGAACTTGCCGGGGACGTTGCTTGAGTACCTCAGAGCATGTCTGGGATGAGCCTCGGCGGGGTTGCATCCCCAGAAGACTATCAGGTCCGCCCTGTTCTTCACCTGGCCCAGAGTCGCTCCTGGAAGCCCCTTCTCCTCTATGCCTATGACTGAAGGGCCGTGGCAGACGGTCGCAGTGGAGTCTATTACTCCGCTCCACCTCCTCGGCCAGGAGTACGCCCTTCTTCTGGGCCTCACAAACGGTTGATGCCCAGCCGTAGAGGAGTGGCTTTTTGGCACAGAGCAGTATCTCGGCAGCACGGTCGTAGGCCTCCTGGTAGCTAACCTCTTTCAGCTCTCCATCCTTGCGGATCATTGGGGCCTTGATCCTTCCGTGCCCCATCATCTTGCTGCTGCCCAGCCGGCAGGCGTGCTTGACGCGCTTCACCTTGCCTTCTTCTGTCTCTACAATCAGATCATCGCAGAGGCAGCCGCAAAAAGAGCAGATTACGTCTTCCTGAATCATGCTTTTGCCCTCCCAACGCCTGCGAAACAGCTCGCGCACGTCCTGGACCGGCTCGTCTGTTGGAAGAACCTCTACCTCCACGCCCTTGTACTGGGGAGTTCCGCAGCCGCCTGTATCCGGACCCACAAGGACGTTGGCCCAGGGACCCATGGGTATGAAGATGATCCCTGGGGGCAGGCCGGCATCGGCGCGCGCAAAGAACACTGCCTGGCCGAACTCGTTCTTCACCAACACGTTCTTTCCGTCGGTTAGCCCCAGAGATTTATAGTCCCCTTCTGATAATGAGCATATTGAGACTGCCTTGAAGAAATCCGGATTCATCTTGCACTCGCATCCCGCACCCTGAGCCAGGGTACGCCCGGAGATCATGATCGCCTTCAAATTGAACCACCTGATCTTGCCCCTGCATTTATGCTATTCGTCGCTAAAAAGTGTGCGGTCGTTGACGGCATATATTTACACAGTTTCAATGCCTGCGCATTTGGTGGATTACTTTAATATACTCCCTCCTCATTGGAGGATAGTCCACCCTTGGAGTTGAGTGTTTTGGCGGGCAGAGCTTGGAAGTTTGGAGACGATGTAGATACCGATGCCATCATCCCTGGTCGTTACTTGGTGATAAACGACCCAAAGGAGCTGGCTTTGCACCTTTTTGAAGGAGTAAGGCTGGAGATGGCGGGAGAGGTGCGCCCAGGAGACTTTGTCGTGGCGGGAGAGAACTTCGGATGCGGCTCCTCCAGGGAGCATGCCCCGCTGGCGCTGAAAGGAGCGGGCATATCCGCAGTAGTAGCGAAATCCTTCGCCCGGATATTCTTTAGAAATGCCATAAATATCGGCCTGCCGCTGTTCATATGCTCCGAGGTGGACAGGATTAAAGACGGCGACTCCCTTGATATAGACATGGCGAAAGGAGTGATCCATAACCAGTCTCGCGGCGAGTCGTATAAGACCACGCCCCTCCCCCTTTTCCTGCAGGAGATAGTCGAGGCGGGCGGCCTTGTGGAGTACACGAAGAAGATGGTAGCCAGGGTGAAAGCATGAACTATAAAGTACCGGTTATTCCCGGCGACGGCATAGGGCCGGAGATCATAGCCGAAGGCTGCAAAGTGCTGGAGGCGGCGGCAGACAAGTACGGCTTCTCCATCGACTGGATAGAGTTTCCTCTGGGCGCAGAGCACTACCTGAAGACCGGTGAGCTGGTTGGTGAGGAGACCCTCAAAGAGCTTTCCAAGTACAGGGCTATCTACCTAGGCGCTATCGGCGACCCCAGGGTCAAGCCTGGCGTACTGGAGAAGGGTGTGCTCCTTGCAATGAGGTTTTACCTCGACCAGTATGTGAACCTCCGGCCGGTTAAGTTGCTTGAGGGCGTCTGGACTCCTCTCAAAGACAAGGGGCCCAAAGATATCGACTTCGTGGTCGTCCGCGAGAACACGGAGGACTTCTACATCGGCATAGGCAGCCGTGCCCGTCGCGGACGAAGCCACGCCGACTTCGAGATCAAGCGCAGCCTCTACAACGTCAAGTTCGGCCTGGATGTGGATACCGACAGCGAGGAGATCGGCTACCAGATAGGCGAGGTGAGCAAGGAAGGCTGCAGGCGCGTCATAAAATACGCCTTTGACCTGGCCATGAAGAGAAGAAAACAGGTCTCAAGCGTTGACAAGGCAAACGTCCTTTCCGATATCTACGGCTTCTGGAGGGAGAACTTCCTGGAGGTCGCGCAGAAGTATCCTTCAGTCAAGCACGACTTCAACTTCGTGGACGCCATAACCATGTGGTTCGTGAAGAACCCTGAGTGGTTCGACGTCGTCGTCGCGCCGAACATGTTCGGCGACATAATCACTGACCTTGGCGCCATGATCCAGGGCGGACTTGGGCTCGCGCCTGGCGCAAACCTGAACCCTGAAGGCACGAGCATGTTCGAGCCCATTCACGGTTCTGCTCCTAAATACAAGGGGCAAAACAAGGTTAATCCAGTTGCCACGATCTGGGCGGGAGCACTGCTCCTTGAGCACCTGGGACAGGCTCAGGCTGCAAATGATATCGTGGCTGCCATCGAGCGGAACTTATTTGAGGGACGTATCAAAACATATGACCTTGGTGGAAGCTCAACCACCTCAGAGGTTGGAAGCGAGATCGCCAGGATAGTGAACACTCTCTGAGGCAGTCAAGGGAAAAAGTTTTATGTGGGAGGCTTTTATCTCTCACATAGTGCAGTTGAAAAGGCTTGGGGCATGGGCAAGCATGCTCATGGGGGCTTGTAGCTCAGTTAGGCAGAGCGTCTGGCTTTTAAACTTTTGTGTGAAGACACCAGGTGGCCGAGGGTTCAAATCCCTTCAAGCCCGCTTGCTATATACTTGAGCCTTATTGCTGCTCTTTCTTCAGAGGTGGCTACAGTGACCAAGTTTGCCGTAAAAGATCATGAGTCGGTTCCCGAACACATTCTCCTATCGCCGGAGGAGTGCGAGGAGGTCCTCAAACGATATGACATTGAGGCTCCTCAGCTGCCCAAGATCCATGTGAACGACCCTGCCGCTAAGGAGATCGGGGCAAAGGTTGGGGATATAATCCGGGTAGTGAGACGAAGCCCCACAGCGAAGCAGTCGATCTTTTACAGGCTGGTAATCGATTAAAGGTGGTTCTTTGCTAGATAGAAACGTTCTCTATAATCTCCTATTTTACCAGGGATAAGCTGGTGCACCATCACATCAACTCCTTCAACGAATTCATCGAGCGGGGCTTGCAGAAAGTCATAGATGAGGTCGGCATAATCGAGACTAACATAGAGAATACCTATGTGAAGCTGGGCAAGATCCGCGTGGAGAAGCCTGTTGCACGGGAGGCAGACGGCTCAATCGAGAGGCTCTTACCCCAACGATGCACGCCTGCGCAACCTTACCTACTCGTCTCCTCTCAATTTGGAGATGACAATCGTTGAAGGTGAAACAGAGAAGGAGCCTGTAGAGGCAAAGATTGGCGAGCTGCCCATAATGCTCATGTCCAAGACCTGCAACCTCTTCGGCATGTCCTCCGACGAGATGATAACTTACGGCGAGGACCCCATGGACCCAGGCGGCTACTTCGTGGTGAACGGCTCAGAGAGGGTGATCATGACACTGGAGGATCTGGCGCCAAACAAGATCCTCGTCGAGTACAACCAGAGGTACGACGAGTTCATAGAGGTGGCCAAGGTCTTCTCCCAAAGGCAGGGCTACAGGTCTCTGGTGATCGTCGAGCGCGGACGGCGCTCAATCCTTGAGGTCTCCTTCCCATCAGTCTCTGGCAGGCTCAACTTCGTGACGCTTCTGCGCTCTCTCGGAATGGAGACTGATATGGACATAGTCAAGTCCGTTTCCGATAACCCTGAGATCATCAAGTTCATGCTTGAGAACCTGGAGGAAGCAGAGGTCTCGTCCACTGAAGAGGCCCTGGAGAAGATAGGCACGAGAGTCGCTGCAGGCCAGGCCAAAGAGTACCAGAAGAAGAGGGCTGCATACGTTTTGGACCGCTATTTGCTGCCGCACATTGGTGTGGCAGATCGGGATCGATATGCTAAGGCCTTATTCCTCAGCAGGATGGCTGAGGCGTGCTTTGAGCTCGCTTTAGGTCACAGGGGCGAGGACGATAAGGACCACTACTCCAACAAGCGCCTGAAGCTCTCCGGCGATTTGATGGAGGACCTCTTCCGAGTGGCCTTCAACCGTCTCACGAGGGACATAAAGTACCAGCTGGAGAGGGCCAGCATGAGGAACAGGGAGCTAAACGTGGTCACAACAGTTCGAGCAGACGTCCTCACAGAGAGAATGATTCACCCTCTAGCCACTGGCAACTGGGTCGGAGGGCGAACGGGCGTATCCCAGCTTTTGGACCGCACGGACTACATGGCATCTCTCTCACACTTAAGAAGGGTAATATCTCCCCTCTCCAGGTCGCAACCCCACTTCGAGGCCAGAGATCTGCATGCCACTCAGTGGGGGCGCATATGTCCAAGCGAGACTCCTGAAGGTCCGAACTGCGGACTGGTGAAGAACTTCGCCCAAGCAGTGGAGCTCTCCAAGGGCGTAGAAGATTACAATGATATCAAGAAGATCCTCGTCGATCTCGGCGTGGTTCCTGCAGGTGGTAGCGTAGGTGGTAACGTTGGCTGAAGATGCATTTGTTAAAGGCGCCAGGGTGTTTGTAAACGGCGAGATAGTCGGACATCATCCCGAGCCTAAGGCTCTGGTGGAGAACCTGAGGAAGCTTAGAAGGGCAGGCAGCATAAGCAATCAGGTCAACGTGGCCTACTTCGAAGATACCAACGAGATACTGATAAACACCGACTCTGGAAGGGCGCGCCGTCCGGTGATAACAGTTGAGAACGGCAAAGCAATGGTCACCGAGGAGCACGTTGCCAAGATAGAGCGCGGTGAGATGACCTTCAACGATCTCATCAATATGGGCCTGGTAGAGTACATGGACGCTGAGGAAGAAGAGAACAGCTTAATCGCGATCTGGGAAGAGGACATAACTCCCGAGCATACTCACCTGGAGCTGGACCCGTCTCTCATATTAGGCATTGCTGCAGGTCTTGTTCCCTACCCTGAGCACAATGCCAGCCCCAGAAACACCATGGGCGCAGGAATGGTCAAGCAGTGCCTGGGAATGTCCATGGCCAACATGAAGCTTCGGCCTGACACCCGCGGACACTATCTGAACTCCCCCCAGAAGGGAATCGTCCGGACCAAGACCTCTCCTGCCGTTGGATTTGATGAGAGGCCGGCCGGCCAGAACTTCGTCGTCGCCGTTTTGGCTTACGAGGGCTACAACATTGAGGACGCTTTAGTCGTGAACAGGGGCTCCATAGAACGTGGATTGGCCCGCAGCCACTTCTTCCGCGTCTCCGAGGCCGAGGAGAGGAAGTACCCCGGAGGCCAGGAGGACAAGTTCGAGATACCCGATGTGGAAGTTCGGGGAGCGCGCGGCTCTGAATCATACGAGCAGCTGGACTCAGACGGCCTCGTCAACCCGAACGCCTACGTCGGCGCCAACGACGTCCTGATAGGCAAGACCAGCCCCCCCAGGTTCTTGGAGGAGCCCTCAGAGTTCGGCATAACACCGCAGCAAAGAAGGGAGACCTCAGTCACGATGAGGTCCAACGAGAAGGGCGTCGTGGACATGGTCATTCTGACTGAGTCCTCCAACGGCAACCGCCTGGCAAAGGTCAAGACCCGCGATCAGAGGGTCCCCGAACTGGGCGACAAGTTCGCATCCCGTCACGGCCAGAAGGGCGTGGTGGGGCTGATAGTCCCTCAGGAGGACATGCCCTTCACGGAGTCCGGCGTGGTTCCCGACCTCCTGCTTAAATCCGCACGCAATTCCCTCCAGGATGACTGTGGGGCACGTGCTTGAGATGATCGGCGGCAAGGTAGGGTCCCTTGAGGGCAGGTTCGTGGACGCGACCGCCTTTTTGGGGGAGAACGAGACCAACCTGCGCTCGGCACTCACCAAGTTCGGCTTCTCTCATACCGGCAGAGAGATACTCTACAACGGAGCCACAGGAGAGCAGGTAATGGCAGACGTCTTCGTGGGCGTTATCCTCTACCAGAAGCTCTACCACATGGTCACAGGCAAAATGCACGCCAGGTCCCGCGGGCCTGTGCAGGTTTTGACAAGGCAGCCAACCGAAGGCCGTGCCAGAGAGGGCGGTCTGAGGTTTGGTGAGATGGAAAGAGATGTGCTGATCGCCCACGGCGCAGCGCTTGCTTTAAAAGAGCGTTTAGTGGACGAGTCGGATAAGGTAACAGAGCTGGTTTGCAGCCATTGCGGAATGATAGCCATTCACGATAGAAGAAGAAACGCAGATTTCTGTCCTGCCTGCGGTGCGGACACGGAAATTTACCCTGTAGAGATGAGCTATGCCTTCAAGCTCCTGCTGGACGAGATCAAGTCCTTAGGCGTGGCTCCGAGGCTAATGCTTGAGGATGCGGTTTAGGTGGAAGTATGACTGTTCCCAAAAGAATTGGCAAGATCCGCTTCGGGCTCATCTCTCCTCAGGAATACCGGAAGATGAGCGTGGTCAAGATAATCACCGCCGACACATACGATGACGACGGCTTCCCCATAGAGATGGGGCTGATGGACCCGCGCCTGGGCGTGATAGATCCGGGTCTGCGGTGTCGGTCCTGCGGCGGCCGGCCGGGAGAGTGTCCGGGCCACTTCGGACACATAGACCTCATTGCTCCCGTCATCCACGTGGGCTTTGCAAAGCTCATCCGAAAGTTGCTGAGAGCCATATGCCGGGACTGCTCGAGATTGATGCTTCTGGACAAGGAGAAGCACATGTACTTAGAGCAGATCCAGACGCTGGAACGCCTGGGCCAGCCAACAGACGATGTCGTGAACAAGGTCTTCTGCAGAGGCCAGAAAGCACAAGAACTGTCCTTACTGCGGCGGTCCCCAGCAGGAGATAAAGTTTGAACGGCCTCTCTCCTACATAGAGGAGGGACACAAGCTCACGCCATCAGACATCCGCGACAGGTTCGAGAAGACACCGGATGACGACATCCAGATCATGGGCATGAACCCTGCAACGGCCAGGCCGGAGTGGATGATTCTTACAGTCCTTCCAGTTCCGCCGGTGACCATGCGGCCCTCGATTACACTGGAGAGCGGTCAGAGAAGCGAAGACGACCTCACCCACAAGCTGGTGGACATCATCCGCATCAACCAGAGGTTCCAGGAGAACCGCGAGGCAGGCGCCCCCCAGCTCATCATCGAGGACCTCTGGGAGCTTTTGCAGTATCATGTCACCACATTCCTCGATAACACCGTATCCGGAGTGCCCCCGGCACGGCACAGGAGCGGAAGGCCTCTCAAGACTTTGTCTCAGAGGCTGAAGGGCAAAGAGGGCAGGTTCCGTGGCAGCCTTTCCGGAAAAAGGGTTAACTTCAGCGCCAGAACAGTGATATCGCCCGACCCCAACCTGAGCATAAACGAGGTGGGCGTCCCCCTGGACATAGCCATGGAGCTCTCGGTGCCCCTGGTCGTCAACTCCAGGAATAAAGAGGTGGTTCAGGCCTTTGTGCGAAGAGGCCCGGACAGGCATCCCGGAGTGAACTACGTTACCAGGGCGGACGGCCGCAGAGTGAAGGTCACAGATAAGAACTGCGAGGAAGTTGCTGAGCAGATCGATACCGGATGGAGGGTGGACAGACAGCTGACGGACGGGGACATCGTTCTCTTCAACCGGCAGCCTTCGCTGCACAGAATGTCCATCATGTCCCATCGCGTCAAAGTGATGCCTTACAAGACCTTCCGCTTAAACCCTGCAGTATGTCCCCCGTACAACGCCGACTTCGACGGGGATGAGATGAACCTGCACGTTCCCCAGACAGAGGAGGCGCGTGCTGAAGCGCATATACTGATGAGGGTTCAGGAGAACATCCTATCTCCTCGCTTCGGAGGCCCGATCATTGGCGGCATCCACGATTACGTCACCGGCTCTTTCCTGCTGACTCACGGCTATAAGCCGATAGACCGCAGGGGCACCATGGAGCTCCTCAAAAAGTTCGACATCCCTGAGCTGCCAGAGCCCGCAGGCTTCATAGATGGAGAGCCCTACTGGACTGGAAAGCAGGTCTTCAGCCTGGTCCTGCCGAAAGGCCTGGACCTCACCTTCAAGGCGGACTTCTGCTATAACTGCGATGTCTGCAAAGGCGAGGACTGCGAGAACGATGCTTATGTTATCATTAGAGATGGGCAGCTGCTCAAGGGAACAATTGATGCCGAGGCGGTTGGAGCTTTCAAGGGCAAGATAACGGACCGCGTCATAAAGGAGTACAGCCCATCTGTTGCCAGCCAGTTCCTGGATAGGATGACGCTTCTCGCCCTTCGGGGCATCATGCATGCTGGTTTTAGCTTCGGCATAGACGATGAGGACATCCCTCCGGATGCCGCAGACCAGATTGATGAGACCACGCGAACTGCCCGGGAGAAGGTAACGCAGCTCATAGAGGCCTACAATGCGGGAGAGCTGGAGCCCTTGCCTGGTCGTACCCTGGACGAGACGCTGGAGATGAGGATCATGCAGACTCTGGGCAAGGCCAGGGACAGCGCCGGAAAGATTGCAGGCAGATATCTAGGCCTGGACAACGCCGGGGTGGTCATGGCCGTTTCTGGGGCCAGAGGAAGCATGCTCAACCTTACGCAGATGGCGGCATGTGTAGGCCAGCAGTCGGTTCGTGGTGAGCGCATCCGCCGCGGCTATGCCGGCCGGACGCTGCCGCATTTCAAGTGCGGAGACCTGGGAGCAGAAGCCCACGGGTTTGTGGAATCGAGCTACAAAGACGGGCTCACGCCCACAGAGTTCTTCTTCCACGCAATAGGTGGGAGAGAGGGTCTGGTGGACACCGCCATCAGGACGTCTCAGAGCGGTTATCTCCAGCGCAGGCTGGTAAACGCATTGCAGGATCTGGAGGTAAAGTACGACGGAACCGTCAAGGAGACAAGAGGAATGATAGTCCAGTTCCAGTACGGCGAGGACGGAGTAGATGCCTCCAGGCGAGACTATGCCAGCGCCGATAATGTCAAGCGCATAATTAAGAATGTCCTGAAAAAGGAGGAGTCATGAGCCTGACCCAGAAGGAGGTCCTGGTGAGGCTGGAAGCGCTCGATCTGCCCCCGAGCATCAGAGAGGCCCTACGTGTCGGGCTGGATGGGATCGAGGTGACCGCTGAGCAGCTTGAGGAGATCGTTGCCCAGGTGATCGCAGACTACAAACACTCTCAGGTCGAGCCCTGTGAAGCCGTGGGCGTGGTCGCAGCCCAGTCCATTGGTGAACCTGGAACTCAGATGACCATGCGTACCTTCCACTATGCAGGAGTGGCGGAGATCAACGTTACCTTGGGTCTGCCAAGGCTAATCGAGATCGTGGATGCCAGGAAGATTCCATCTACTCCCACTATGACCATAAGGCTTACAGAGGAGTATGCCCACGACAGAGATCTGGCCAGGGAGGTTGCCTGGGCCATAGAGTCCACATCCATCCTTCATCTGGGGTCCATTGCCACAGATCTTGCGGAGATGAACGTGATCATAGAGCTGAACCCTGCAGCACTGGAGCAGCGAAAGATAACGTCTTCGGAGGTCGCAGAAAGTCTGAAAGAGGAGATGGGCCTTGCAGTGGAGCAGAGGGAGAACATCCTGGTAATGGCCCCGGAAGAGCCCTCCTACCGCGAGCTTCTGCAGCTCGTGGAGAAGATCAAGAAGATCTCCCTCAAAGGCGTGGAAGGGATAAAGCGCGTCGTGATCCGCAAGGAAGGCGATGAGTACGTCCTCTACACAGAGGGCTCGTCTCTCAGGAAGATAATGCAGTTTGACGGCGTGGACGCCACAAGGACCAAGACCAACAACATAAACGAGATCGGCGAAGTCCTGGGGATAGAGGCGGCACGTAACGCCATCATAAACGAGGCCACAGACACTCTGCGCGAACAGGGCCTCTCTGTGGACGTCAGGCACATCATGCTTGTGTCGGATATCATGACCGTAGACGGTGAGGTCAAGCAGATCGGCAGGCATGGTGTCTCGGGCGAGAAGGCTTCAGTGCTGGCGCGTGCAGCCTTCGAGGTGACCGTCAACCACATCCTGGATGCCGCGATAAGGGGCGATGTGGATGATCTCAAAGGTGTCACTGAGAACGTCATCGTGGGACAGCCGATACAGCTTGGCACTGGTGACGTGAAGCTAGTTGCAGGTAGAAGATGAGGTAATATGATGATAAACATAGATAGAGCGCTTAGAAGTTCCATCAGAACAGGAAAAGTGCTGCTGGGATCGAACAGGACCGTTGAGGCTGGATTAAGTGGGCAGGCAAAGCTTATAATATATGCAGAGGACTGCCCTCTGAGCGTGCGTTCGCAGCTTGAATCCATGGACCTTCCATTATATGGTTATCAGGGTATGGGCAAGGATCTCGGATCTGCCTGTGGAAAACCCTTCTCCGTTGCAGCCTTGGCCGTAATTGAGCCGGGAGATTCGGAGATAATGGCACTGCTGCGGGAGATCCGAGGTGTTGAGGCATGAGTGAGTTCAAGCTCACCACAGAAGGAATAAGATACATCGCCCTGTTCGAGAGCCTGACCGGGGGCATGGCCAGGGACTGCGTCGTGGACGAGGATAACGACCGCATAATCTTCGTCATCAAGAAAGGGGATATGGGCGCAGCCATCGGCAGAAAGGGCTCGAACATCAACCGGGTAAAGAAGTCTATGGGAAAGCAGATCGAGATCGTCGAGCACAGCGACGATGTTAAGGAGTTTCTGGAGAACCTCTTCCAGCCCGCTGCTATCAAGAACGTGATGGTGGTCAATAAGAACAATAAGCGATTGGCTTATGTAGAGGTAGCAAATAAGGACAAGGGCATTGCCATCGGTAGGGACGGCCGCAACATATTAAGGCCAAGATGCTGGCTCAAAGGCATCATGGCGTAGATGATATCATAATTCAATAGCTGTTCCTGACGGGTCATGATTACTAAGGTGAAATGAATGGGAAAGGGAATTTATGCAGCCAGGAAACTGGAGAGTGATAGGAAAAGCATGAGGTGGAGCGATCCTAAGTATATCAGGCGGGAGTCGGGGACGCAAGATCAAGGCTGATCCCTTGGGCGGGGCGCCAATGGCCAGGGGAATCGTTCTGGAGAAGGTGGGAATCGAGGCCAAGCAGCCCAACTCGGCCATAAGAAAGGCGGTCCGAATACAGCTCATCAAGAACGGCCGCCAGGTCACGGCCTTCTGTCCTGGCGACGGGGCCATAGGCTTCATAGATGAGCACGATGAAGTGGTAATGGACCGCATCGGCGGAAGGATGGGCAGGTCCATGGGCGACATCCCTGGCGTTCGGTTCAAGGTCATAGCCGTAAACAACGTCTCCTTGCTTGAGCTGGTGCGGGGAAGAAAGGAGAAGCCTGTGAGGTGATTATTGATGAAGGTATTCGGCAAATGGGACCCGGCTGAGGTGGAGGTCACTGACCTCAGCATTAAGGGCTACATGAACCTGGCACCCAAAGGCGGTCATGCACTCCGGAGGCAGGCACGCCAAGCAGCAGTTCAAGAAGTCCGAGCAGCACATAGTCGAGCGGCTCGTGAACAAGCTGATGCGAACGGAGAGGAACACCGGCAAGAAGCTGAAGGCCTACGGCATAGTCGAGGATGCGTTCGACATAATTCACAAGAGGACCAAGGAGAACCCCCTCACCGTTCTGGCCAAGGCCATATCCAATGCCGGCCCCCGCGAAGAGGTCGTTCGGCTCAAGTACGGTGGCATAACCGTGCCCAAGGCCGTGGATACCTCTCCTCAGAGAAGGGTGGACACTGCCCTCATGTTCATATCCAAGGGCGCTCGCCAGGCGTCTTTCAAGAAGACCAAGTCAGCAGAAGTTGCGCTCGCGGAAGAGATCATCGCTGCCGCGAACTACGACGTCAAGAGCTACGCCATAAACCACAAGGACAGCGTGGAGCGCGTGGCTAAAGCGGCACGGTAGAGCTAGATTGGGCGCGAAGTTTGCGCCTGATATCTCTTTTTTGTCTTCACTGAGATAGCTTCGCCTTCAAGAGTAATATTTATAGAGAAAATATCTATAATATGGTTATTAATAACTATATTTGATTAATAATTACATTCTTATCTTGCCCTGGCCGCCTTCTTTGGTTCCTCGCTATTTCCGTTCCTCGATGTTTCCGATGAAAAGCTCACGGGGCTTATTGGTTTTTCATCCGTCGTGCATGTTACTCGGTATCATGAAGGTTTTATATGGATGGATTTGAAACGGGAGAACTACGGATCAAAATCCTTTGTGATCTTTGTGACTTTGTGGTGGATTTCGTTTTGTTTAGTAGCAGCCAAACGAACGAGATCCCACCACAAAGTCACAAAGCGCACAAAGAACGCACAAAGATAAACCTAGAGTCCTGAGCCATCGAGCTCCAGATGATCCCCTGATGAATCTTAGCCCATAAATTCAGCGAAGAGCCCTTTCTCATTTGAATCGTCTGATAAATGATTTATCGATCCAGCTCTTGAGCGAGTAAATCAGCCTTGTTGGCGCTCCGATGCACATCTTCCCGTAGACTCCCACGGCGCAGTCGCAGCCCAAAGAGATGAGCGCCACCTGGCTGTCTGTGCTGGCCCGAACCGAATACTTCTCAAGAGGCTTGCCCTCTGCAAGCCTTATCAAATTCTTGGCCACATACTTTGCCTGCCGCTCAGCTTCCAGGCCCGTCTTGGTGGCCAGCCTTCCGTCTATCTCCACCCAGGCAGAGTCGCCTATGGCGAAGACGTCTTCTTTGGCGCGGAGATATGGATCTACCAGTATCCAGCCGTTCTTCTTGGGCAGGTCAAGGTTCTGGACGAACTCTGTTGGCTTTATTCCGGCCGTCCATATGGCCATGTCGCAGTCGAGGCTTGAGCCGTCTGCGAAGACGATGCTGTCCTCTTTCACCTCGCTCACAGCGGAGCTGGTGAGGATGTTCACACCTTTCTTGGACAGGGCCTTCTCTATGAGGGCGGATGTGACGGCAGAGAACTGAGGCAGGACTCTGTCTTTGGCCTCGACGACGTAGATGCTGGCATCCAGGCCCTCTGCCAGGACGCAGGCCGTCTCCACTCCAGTCAAGCCCGATCCCATGATCATTATCCTCTCGGGGTTCCTATCCTCGACGAACCTTCGGGCCTTTATGGTCTCCTCTAGGGTGTTTATGGAGAACGTGTGCTCTACGCCTTTAATTCCGAAATAGTTTTGGGCGGCGCCGGTTGCAATTACAGCATAATCGAACTCTACCCGGCTATGCTCGCAGATAACGGCCCCCTTCTCCAGGCCTAGCGCTTTTTCACTGAGATGCATTGCACCCACGCGTTCGCAAAAGGGCTTGAGGGGCGCGGTCAGCTCTTTGAGCCTTGTCAGTCCGCCTATATATTCAGGATATAACGCCTGCAGCTCTATCTGTTTCTTGGGCTCGATGAGGGTGAATTCCAGGGGGCCAGGCGTTGCAACTCTTATCAGTTCGGCGCCTGCAACTCCCCCGCCGATGACGACGACTTTCATGTTCTCCTCAACCTTTCTCCTTGGCGCTTTCTCTTTAGCGTTCTAAGGCCGTCTCTCTGCAAATAATCACAAGAAATGGTGGCCAGGGTGCCTTAAATCTATTCCCTAATGATTGAAAATTAAGCTTGTAGTCTATAGCATCGCAAAGAGGCCAAATTCCAAAGACGTAGTACCATATATGGTTGCTGTCTTCTCCGTTTACTCTGTACCATAGCTCGTTATACCAGGGCTCTCCATCCGCCAATTGATCTGCGCGAATCCAGAAAAAGTATCTGCTGTTGGCCAGAACGTGCCCCATATTTTGGGCGCTCACGTTTCCGTATAGATGCTTCCTGTAGACTGTGAGATTGCCGTCAACCGCAGGCACCAGCTCCGCCTTAATCAGCTCTCCGGACTGCAAGCTAGCGCAAAACATGCGGCAGTAGCTTCCACAGGGGTCTACCATCCAAAGCGCATTGTTGTTTATCTCTGTAGACTAAAAGCGCTACTTGGGTGATCGATCATTTCTCCCTGAAGGGAGATCTTAGGATCTCTATGAGATCCGATAGTAGGGAGGGAACACCCCGAAAGTCTGTCCGTCGAGCGGACAACCTCTGTACCCCTTTGCAAGAAGGGCTCAAGTTGACCCCGATGAAGCGGAAACCGAAAATTCTCACAAAACGGGCGAGGAGCCAGAGGGCTATGATTCTCTATCAGGAAGTACGAGTGGGAAGCTCCGTCCTTTAGGGCGTGGGAGGAGTTCACTAGATCTCATAACAGATCCTTTGTAGTATTATAGTCCACCCATCGTTTAAAAAGATTTCTTGGAGTGTTTGGTGCAGAATCGTTGAGTATACGTGTCTATCCTGCTAAGGATTTATAAACTGCCAGGTAAAGAAAGAAAAGGCGGTAGGATATAAAAGATGATAGATAAAAGGCGATAGCTAATGATCACAGTCTATTTCGATGGCCTCTGCTATCCCAGAAACCCCTGTGGAGTAGCAGCGTATGGTTATCTGATATACCGCGACGGAGAGCTGATTCACCGGGGCTTTGGAGCAGTGGGCGAGGGCAAGGGAATGACTAACAATGTGGCAGAGTACGAGGGCCTGAGGGCTGCTGCTCAGTGGCTGAGCGACCATGAGATAATGGATAGTATAACGATAAATGGGGACTCTCAGCTGGTGATAAGGCAGATGAAAGGGGAATGGGAGGTCAGGTCTAAGACCTCTCGGAAGTATGTGCCGGAGATAAAGCAACTGCTTGGGGGAAGAGATGTGCGCTTTGTCTGGGTTCCAAGGGAGATGAACGAAGAGGCCGATAGGCTCTCCCGCACGGCTTACGAAGCTTACCAAAAGCGAAAGCATGGGGGGCAGAATCGTGCTTGAGCCCAAGCCCAAGTCGACTACCAGGGCATAAATGCCCGGGGTCTTCCTCCTTCATTCTCTTCACCCCTGAGAGATAAAAACCATTTAGAGCATCTTTAAGGGAGCACGATAATGAGATGGACCTGTAGTGAGAGGCGGAGGGAGGAAATCCCTCCCACTACGAGGGTGATTTGCTTTACCTGGAAAAAGTTCCAAGTACATTTTAGTATAGACAAGTAAGGTTTACTTAAAGCTTTTGGTTTCTTCTGCACTAATCGCGTGTCTGGGGGAATAGCGCCTCAGATAAACACCCCTCATGGCTGGATATACAGCCATCTGTTCAAGAGTTATGGCGAAAAGATGTGCGTTTGAACTTTTGAGAATCGGCGCTAAAAACAGTATAATGGCCCTGGGGATCTCCCAGGGTCATGCTTGGTATTATGGCTTACTGGGTTATGTTCTCTGGAGGCGTTACAATCTCCTCCGGAGTGGTTACGTTCTCCGTAGGAACCTCGACTGGCGTAGGCAGCATCTGGTTGGCGAAGTCCAGGTTGGCAATTGTCATATTGGTGACGGTGACAACATACCTGCCATCAGCTGGAGACACAAGCGCCCAGCCCATCTGAACGATCTCGGATACTGCGTAGTCTCCGGCAGAGAGGCCCATGAAGGCGTAAGAGCCGTCTTCGGTGGTGGTCTGGTTGGCGATGACGGTGCCTACAGGCTGCTCAAGGCTTACTATCCAGCCGGCCAAGCCGGTCTCGTTCTCGTCTGCAGCGCCGTTGCCGTTCACATCGTCGAATACCTTGCCCATGATGGAGAACGCAGGCTCCTCAACGGGTGCTGCGGGAGTCTCGTTGACTGGTGCTTCTACAACAGGGGTCTCGTTGACCGGGGCTTCTACAACGGGGGTTTCGTTGACCGGGACTTCTACAACGGTGGTCTCGTTAACGGGGGGAACCTCAGGGACCGCGGGCTGTGGGACTACGGGCTCAACTGCAGGTGTGGTTATTCCAGTTGTTACTCCACC
Source organism: Methanotrichaceae archaeon (assembly GCA_963847095.1). Classification (GTDB taxonomy): domain Archaea; phylum Halobacteriota; class Methanosarcinia; order Methanotrichales; family Methanotrichaceae; genus CAWJYS01. Next base: position 105,910 of record CAWJYS010000007.1, read on the forward strand.
AGCTTGGACACCTTCCAGCTTCATGGAGTAGGGAACGGCCCCGCCGGGCTTGAACGAGTAGGGCACCCTGGTTACCTGGACGGCAGCGCTCGGGGTGGTCTTTCCTGGGACCGTCTCCAGTGTCAGCGCGTGACCTGGAGTCCCCGCGCTGATGGTGTAGTTGGTCTTCTCTGATTGTACTGAGTAGGACTGATTGCCTGCAGACTGAACGGTATACCCCATGGCAGGCGATAAAACGACTGCTGCTATCATGAGGGCCACAGTGATAGCCAAAACTTTCCTCATAGTAAATACCTCCTATTCCTCTAGCGCATTGCATTTATGACTGTAGTTGAACATCCTCCCTTTTGAGAAGAACTTCGGTTTTGTCTAGTTATTCTTTGTATATATAGACTTTCATGGGCAAAGGCTTTTAAGGGGAAGCCGCATCGCATTTATGCCTTTTGCCTGTCATCCCTTAGCCGTTTCACCGGGGCGCAAGGGATAGCTGTATCGGCATCTATTCCTCAGATCTGATTTGATTTTGATGCATTTCATCATGGGGCCTGGATATTTCTGCCTCCTTCAGGGATTAAATCCTTCCACCCATCAGGTGCGATCCGTCGCAGAGCACACCCCTCTGTATTGCCAGGCCCTCTCTGCAGGAGGCAAAGGTAACGCCGTTTCTGAGGGCAGCCGTCTCCACCTTGAGCATTAAGGATTCTCTGATCTCTCTTTGCATATACCGGCTTCCTCCTACGCGGCAGCCCTTATCGAATATGGCTTTCAGGCTTTCCGCCTGCGGGGGAAAGGCGGAACAGATTCTCTTCCAGCTGTCCGGGCGGGCCTTGTAGGTTGAGGATGTAATATGCTGGGCTCCTGCTTCGCAGGTAGCATTGACCAGATCCTCGATCTCAGAGTCGTTTATGCCCGGGATGATGGGGTCAATCCTTGCAAAGACAGGAACGCCTTTGCGGCGCAAAATGCGAATTGCTTCCAGCCTTCTCTTTGTCGGGGGTGCTCCCGGCTCAAGCATTCTGGTGAGATCGTCCCTGATAGTGGTAATTGTAATACTGACCGCTGAATCCATCTCGCTTAGAAGATCGGCATCTCTGCATACAAGATCAGATTTTGTAACTACCTGCACTTTCATGCCTCTGCTTTTCAGAATCTCCAGGCAGCCTCTGGTGATCTGTAGATCCCTCTCCATGTGGGGGTAAGGATCGGAGCTGCTGGACATGGTCACAAGGCAGCCGGGTTTTACCTTCGAAGCCTCGCGCTTCAGGCGCTTTTCCAGGTCTACCTTTGGCCGTGGCTCCTGAAAATGGGGTATGTATGAGGTGGCGTAGCAATACAGGCAACCGTGAGGACAACCTGTGTAAGGATTGAGACTCAGCTTTGCCGGACACGTGCATAAGGCGCTCTTCCAGGGATCAAAGGGCTTGAGAATCATCTTCGATATTTCCTCGTCCGAACTTCGCCCCGATTATGGCTGCAGCTATGGTCTCCTCCTCCCTTAGAAGAAAATCGCAGCTGCTATAGCTTCCGGGAATGTAGGGCGCTCTTAGGTCTCTGGCCACGAGACCCTTGCAGCCCGCCTTTAGAACCTGGCCGAAGTAGCTTTTCACCTCTTCAGGGTCTTTGAGGATCAACTCTCTTGCAGAAGATATGCCCTTGAAGGGAAGATCCTTAGGCTCGCCCAAGACTTCCATAAGCCTCTTTCGCCTCTCTTCGTATGCCAGGCCTGTCAGGTCAACTCCCTCCAGATAAAGTATGTCGTGAGCCGCCAGGGCGGGAGATACTTTGCTTCGCCTGGCGAAATGCCTGCGGTTGATATGCCTCACCACTTCCGCCTGGCCAACTGCTCTGCCGTCCTGAAAGCCCATAAGCTGTGCATCCACTATCATCTCATGCTTGTGATCCTGAAGGTCCCGGACTAGGCTGAGAAGAGCTGTGGTGATGTTCTTCAGCCTGGAAGTATAGACGTAAACCTTGCCTCCTGCTAAGTGGACCTGTACCCTTAGCCCGGGATATATGGGCAGATGGGCTGCGGGTAGGATCGCAACTCCTGTTCGCATGAGCATGGGCTTAACCGGTCTAGGGGGTTGAATTTCGATTCCGGAAAGGCCGCCCTGCCCGGCTGTTAAAGCCAGCATCCCTAAGTCGGGCATGAGGTTGTAGGCGCTGCGAACCTCTTCCTCCTTGAGCCCAAAGGACTTAGTGATGGCAGCAATCATAGTCTGGGGCCCAATGCCCACAAGCATATTCCCCATGGCCGTGCGGGCGATGTATTTTCCTTCCAGGGGCGTGGCATCCAGCAGCAGCCCTCTGAGGGTGGCAATCTTCCTGTGATCCGACTCCGGCCCATTGAGCAGGGATATGCGCCTGAGAGAATCGTAAACCGTCAGAGCATCTAAAGGCGAAACTGAAAGGGGATGCTGGATCTTGTGCTGTAAAGCCGACTTTGCGACGGCTCCCATCTCTCCCAAACTGCTCCTGAGAGCTGCTACGTCATTCTTAGAGATCTCCTCCAGGGCAGCCGTTATGGCTTCAGGGCCAATGCCAAGCTCTCGAGGCTCCCAGGGTGGCCATAGATCGCCCATCAAGAGCCTTACGACGGGACAGAGGGTCTCACGAGGAAGCTCAGCCAGAAAGCGGGCGGCGAGATCTGCTTTCTTCCATCTGGGGGCCTGGCCGATCTCTTCGAGAGCTGAGGCGATCCTGTCGTAGGGCAGCATCTACCTCGCTATCTTGATCTTCTTTAAGTCTGTGGCATCAGCCACGAGCTTCTCTATCAATGAGTCCAGCTCGTCAAGGAATGGCTTGGTGCGTTCCGTGGTTATGGCTCCCGGAGCGGAGGCGGCGATCAGCCCTTCGTGCTCCAGAATCCTGAGAGAGTAACGCACCTTGTGGCTGGGAATCTTCGTCTCTTCTGCCAGCTTGAGAATGCCTATGGGCTCGTTCTCCACAACCTGCTTGAGGATGATTAGGTGTCTTCGCAACATCTCAAGCTCCCCGCTCACCTTCTCCGTCAGAATAGCTATCACCCGGTTAAAGGATTAACGGATAATAATCGAATGGTGGCCTTATAATTCCATCGATTGACATGGCATGTGTTAACACGTCTGAGAGAGAGAAGATGCCGGATGTAACGAACAGGAGACACTGCCGGCCATGCAGATGCAGCAAACGAATCCGTGCCCAAGGAGAACGACGCGATTCTTTGTGTTATGAAAATGATCTCTTGAAAAGGAGGAATGGAGGCCTGACCCTGCTTTTAGCGCGACCAGGCGGAAGATACCTATTAGCGCCTTTAGTATCGGTTCCTTCGGGAGAGGAAATCTATGCCGTGCTTGGATGTAACTCTCCTGCCCATGTCCTTCCCCAGGATCTGTGGCGAAGAGACGCCCGTTACTACCAGCATTGTCCTCAAAGTATGCTCCAGATTGGGGTCTATCTGAGCGCCCCAGATGATCCTTGCATCGGGGTTTATCTTCTGGTAGACCTCTTCCACGACGGTCTCTGCATCGGTGATGGTCATATCAGGCCCGCCCACCACGTTTACGAGGGCAGAGGTCGCTCCTGAGACGTCCACATCCAGCAGAGGGCTCCGGAGAGCCTTCATAACCGAGTCCTTGGCCTTCTCCTCGCCTTCAGCTTCTCCCATGCCGATCATGGCCACGCCTCCGTTGGTCATAACCGTCCTCACATCGGCGAAGTCGAGGTTGATCAGGCCGGGCCTGGTTATGAGCTCTGTTATGCCCTTTACGGAGCGCATCAGTACCTCGTCTGCCACCTTGAAAGCCGCCTGCAGGGGCAGGTTGGGAACGACGTCCAGAAGCTTATCGTTGGGAACAACTATGACTGTATCCGCGACCTCTCGAAGCCTTTTTAGGCCTGCCTCGGCGTTGGCCATTCGTATGGCTCCTTCGGCGCTAAAAGGAATTGTGACGATGGCAATCGTTAGAGCGCCTGCCTCCTTGGCAGCCTCGGCAACGACAGGCGAGGCTCCCGTGCCCGTGCCGCCTCCCAGGCCGCAGGTCACGAAGACCATGTCGGCGCCATCCACTGCGGCCTTGATCTCGTCTATGTTCTCCTGAGCAGCCTCTTCGCCAATGGCTGGCAGGCTTCCTGCGCCTAGTCCCCTTGTGGTGCGACGGCCGATCAGAAACCTTCTATCGGCGTTGATATGCAGCAGGTGCTGAGCATCGGTGTTGATGGCATATAGCTCGGCTCCCTGGATGCCGCATTCTGCCAGTCGATCTATGGTATTGGAGCCTCCACCGCCGCATCCTATAACCCTGATTACAGTAGTCAGTTCCTCAAGGACTGACACCAGCTCTTCATCGCTCTGGATCATGCTAGAAGGCTGAGCCCTGCTTTCGACATCGGCCCTGCCCAGGGCCTCGTCGATGATGTATTTCGTCTCCATCCCCTCCGACTATATTCAATTTGATTCTAGTAATCTATTAGTATATAGATTTTTTCATACTGAGGGCAAGACTTGATAAAATATTGTACACTGTCTTGAAAAGATCAACGCAACTTGTTCGAGAAGATTCGATGCCGACGGGAAAAGGACAGTTTACAATACAATCAAACAATTATTATAAAGAATTATTTCTCTTGCCTACAGGCTTGGTGGCCTGAACAAAAGAAACTGATGTGCTGCCCCCTGAGAGGCAGATCAAAATGATGGTACGACGAACTTGAGGATAAAACGCACGCTTAGGACTTCAAGGCCTTAAGCTTCTCTATCTGCCTCATGACCATCTCAGATTCCCTTGCTTTCTCTCCCTCCAGATACCCGATTATCTCAGGAAGGCTCTTATTTAGCCTGTATATCCTGTAAGGCCTTCCTTTTCCAGGGTTCTTCTCGTCCCTCTCCGAGATCCAGTCCAGCTTGCGGATCTCCCTCATGGCTATGCTTACCTCTGGCTGCCTGAGATCCGAGCCCGTCTCGATCTCCCTGGATGTAGCTTCCTCCACTCCTGCCAGGTATGTCAGCACCTTGGCCACATTCCTCTTGAGGCCTATCTTCATCAGTATTGATGCAAACTCATCGCGCTCGATTTTTAAGTCCGGCGCGGCCGTTTTGTTCACAGCGGTCACCAGGCGCATAACGCGTGGTTACATATATATAAGTTTCGTTGAAAATAATTCCCTTGGGAAGGAAATACTCTAATTCATCAAAATTATTTTTCACTTTGGATGCATAAGTCTTTGCCCGTCAGGCTGATCAAAGATGAGCTTCTCCTCTTAACGGATGAAGGCGATTTACTTAGAGGACAGCTATCTCAGGGCCTTTGATGCTGTCGTTTTGTCTGCATCAGGAGACCGAGTAATTCTCGATAAGACTGCGTTCTATCCAGCATCAGGCGGCCAGCCCTCCGATCAGGGCTCCCTTTGCAAAGCGGATGAGGAGTTCAAGGTTTTGAGCGCTACGATACTTGACGGACAGATAGCGCATATCGTAGACAGAGATGGCTTGAAATCCGGCGATAGAGTTCACGTCGTCCTGGACTGGGAGAGACGATACCGGTTCATGCGCAGCCATACCGCCTGCCACATCTTGAGCGCAGTGATCTTTCGGGAGACTGGCGCGAAGATCACCGGCAATCAGATAGACCTGTCTCGCTCAAGGGTGGACTTCAGCCTGGAGAGCTTTGACAAGGCAAAGATGAATGAGTACGTAGAGGAGGCCAACCGCCTGATAGGGGAGAGTAGACCTGTAAATATCAGAGTCCTTCCCCGCGAAGAAGCACTGGCCATTCCTGACCTTGTCCGTCTGGCAATGGAGGTTCCTGATAGGGATGAGATAAGGGTGGTTGAGATAGAGGGAATAGACGCCCAGGCCTGCGGAGGAACTCATGTCAAGAGCACAGGGGAGATCGGGAGAATAAAGATGATCAAGGCTGAGAACAAAGGAAAATCAAACAGGCGCGTCTACTTCGCCCTGGAGGAGTGATTCTATGGTACATGAGATGGAGTTGCTGGGGAAAACTAAGGTGAAGGTAAAAGATGAGCAGGTGGTGGAGACGGGCGAGCCCCTAATCGAATGGTGCCCTCTCTTCGACAAGGTGCGGGGCATAAAGCGGGTCACTTCGGAGGCGGCTTCTGGAAACATGGCTTTCCGGATAAAGCAGCACGGCATGTTCTCCCCCCGGAGGAAGCTGGAGATGGATACCTTCGTGGGCTTTGGGGCCTCTGAGTCGATGATGACCGGCCTTATCCGGGGTATAATAGACGCAACGGTGACTGTCTGCGATGGAGCTGGAACCGTCATAACCGATAATCCCTCATCTCGTTCAGGGCATGGGCGGCTGGATATCCGGTCTGGCGGAGACCGACCCCATCCAGGAGGTGATAGAGGGCATAGAGGCCCGGGGCGGACATGTGCTCTCTCCCGAAGATGCCAGGATAGACCAGTATGCGGGAGCAAAGTGGGCTGCAGATGGCTTCTCGAATTTTGCGGTCACCGTGGCAGATGCCGATACAGCGGAGAAGCTGCGCTGACCTGGAGGAGGAGGCAGGCGTGAAGATCATGATAATAGGAGCGCACCTCACGGGCATAAGCCTGAAGACGCGCAGAGGCTGTTGGCCGTTGCAGATATAGTCACGAGCTGCGCCTCAAAGCATATCCGCGAGCTCGTCCGGCCCAAGGTTCAGGTGGGAACTGCAGTTCCATTATTCGGCCTGACACAGTGGGGAAAAGAGCTTCTTGTTGAGAGGGCAAAAGAGGTGGAGCAGCCTTTGCTGATCAACACAATGCCTCTGCCCGTTTTGCCGGAGCACAAGCAGCCCAGGCCGCTGGTCTAATCTCTAATCTTCAAATATTTTTCTTCTCACGGGCAGGGCAGCGTCAGTATGGAGGCGTTGCCCGCCTCGATGTCCATCCTGATGATCGAGTATCCTATGTATGTGCCGCCCATGACGTAGATCGGAGCTGAGTTGGAGCGCTTCTGCACCCTGGAACCTATCTTGGCCGTGCCCATGACCTCTGAGTCTATCTCGTAGACCGAGACCTCATCAGTTTGAATGGCCTTGGTGTCCTTGATCAAGTCCCTTATCTCAGAGTAGCTCTCGGAGACGACTGAGCCAACCTCGTAATTCTTAGCACATAGCGCGTTCTTGAGGTCGCTTTGTGTCAGAGGCGGCGTGTAGGGCTTGTACTGGTAGACTCCCCACTCGCTAACGGTCATCTCGTCGTAGCCCTTCTCAAAGCCGCCGTAGACATGGGCATCTATAGTCCTGGAGACGGTGCCGCTGCCTCTGGTTCCCGTGACCAGCTTCTGCCCGTGGAAGCCGGCATCTGTCTGGTAGATCCTCATATCGTCCATGTATCCCTGGTTGTAGGTCCAGGAGTGTTCTGTGAGGTTTTGGGTGGCGGTCTTTTGGGTAGAAGAAGCCGCCATAGTAGTATTAGCAATAATATGGAGCGCGAAGATCAGCAAAACTGCAAGTATTAACGACCGTCTCATCTCAACACCTCTTCAACCCTATTGGTTACATGAATGCTCTGAATATAAATCTGATCCTTAACGCCTGGCTCGGGGCCTTTTTAGACCGCCTTACCTCGATTATGCGCCTGTCAAGTGCACTTTTCAGCTCAGGCAAGAGGCTGCTGCCATTGTAGTCAAGCCTGGCAGCTATTGCCAGCTTGGCAGCCAGTGTCCTTGCCATCCTGCCCCTCAGCGTTTTAGGAGTTCCCAAAATAGCGGGGTGTCTGTAAATTATTCCGTGCTTGGGGGATGGTGCCTTGCCATGCAGGTGCTTGAAGAGGGACTTCTCGGCGCCCATGACCTGGATAACGGATGATGGCATCTCTGCCAGGCGCTTGAGGCTGCCGGCTCGTGATATGAGCCTGGCCGCAAGAACTGGACCTGCCAGAGCCGAGAGGTTTGGCGCAAGGCTGGTGGTGGCAGAAGCCACCTCTTCCTCCATGCGCTGGCGGGATTTCCGGAGGCTCAAGATTGCCCGCGCCAGCTCGCCCATGGATTTGTCCTGGGAGAGGCAGTCTGCCAGGTCTCTTCCGTGCACGATCTCGTCTCTGTGCAGCCGTGACCACTCGTATAGCCTCTCGTCCAGAAGGTTAACCGCCTGGTTCATGTCGTCTAATGCTTCAACGGCATGAAGAAGGTCCTGTTCAGATGTCGCCCAGGCTTTGAGCTGTCCTCGAACCAGCCTTATGGCAGCCTCTCTCAGGCGGGCGTTATACTCCTGGTCGTCCGAGGCATAGCCGCAGGCTTTGGCCAGGGCGCGAAGGTCCGGCTGCTTCTCCAATTGAGCCGCCTCTGGGCTTTGCCAGGATTTGGCCATCTCCGCTTCATCTTTAGACGGAACAAAGCTGCAGGACTCGGTGTCTACTCTTCCAAACCAGGTGAGGATTTCCATCGTTGCCCTCCAATTGAGTGCTAAGGGATAGATTACTTTCGGCCGGATTACGTTTAAGGTTCCTCTCTGTTTCCTGTGGGCTTACGGGCTCACCACAGAGGCACAGAGAAACACTCATGACCTGCTGGACACCCATGAGAATGAAAACCGTCTTTGTGCGTCCTTTGTGTTCTTTGTGATCTTTGTGGTAGATTTCGTTTTGCCTAGCCACCCAAACGGACTGAATTAAACCACAAAGCGCACAAAGAACACAAAGTACTCACAAAGGAACCTATAGATCTGATGGACACGGCTCGGAAGGGATTTTCGTACCACACTGAGAAAAATACAAATGGGTTTCGGATAATAATATTAAAAGCCCTCTGTGCCTCTGTGGTGAATGTCAGCTGACTAACCGAAGGCACAAAGCCTCCTCATGCTTCTTTTAGCTCACCTACAGGAAATAGCGAAGAGCCACTTTAAACGGGATTACTTTCGCTCCACGCTACTTTCCTTTATATACTTCTGAGTGCTAGTTACATCTACCTCTCAATAAAAAAAACCAGAGGCAGAATTATGAAAGAAATTGTTGATCAGGTATTAGCCCGCCTCAGGGACCAGAAGATCGAGGTTCCGGAGGCGGAGGTTGAGGCCCGTTTGAGGATGCTCGTCGAGAACTACAGCGTGCCCGAGGGCGAGGCCAGACGCTCGGTTTTGAACTACTTCCTAAAAGAACACGGAGTTACTCCTGCTGCCAGGGCTGCTTCAGAGAAGGTCAAAGTATCTGAGATATCAGAGCCTGGCCGGTGGGTGGACCTGGAGGTAAAAGTCCTGGACCTCTGGGAGCCAGCAAACGAGACCATATCCCAGACCGGGCTGGTCGGAGACGTCTCCGGTGCAGTGAAGTTCGTCAAGTGGGCCAAATCTAGCTTGCCCGACCTGGAGGTAGGCAAGAGCTACCTCTTGAAGAACGTCGTAACCGATGAGTTCCAGGGAAAGTTCAGCATCAAGCTCAACAGGACCAGCCAGATCGAGGCGCTGGAGAATGAGGTAGAGGCAAAGGCTGTAGCTGTAGCAGCTCCCCAGGGGCCGGCTGAAGACCTGAGTGTGAGCGACATCAAAGAGCCAGGGCGCTGGATGAACCTGAAGGTCAAAGTCCTGCAGCTCTGGGAGCCCACCAGCGATACCATCTCTCAGACCGGCTTGATCGGCGATGCTACCGGCAGGATAAAGTTCACCAAGTGGGCCAGGGACGATCTGCCAAACCTGGTTGAAGGTAAAAGCTATCTCCTGAAGAACCTGGTATCCGACGAGTTCCAGGGAAGGTTCGGAGTTAGATTTAACCGCACCAGCAAGATCGAAGAGCTCTCCGAGGAGGTCGCGGCGGCTGCGGGCGGAGGGGCTCAGAAGGTTAATGTCGCCGAGATCGATGCGCCAGGGCGATGGGTAGATCTGCGGGGAAAAGTTGTGCAGCTCTACGAGCCTCGCAGCGAGACCATATCTCAAGCCGGGCTTATCGGAGACGAAACTGGAGTCATAAGGTTCGTCAAGTGGGCTAAGGCCGATCTTCCTGAGCTCGTTGAGGGTAAAAGCTATCTGTTCAAGAATGCGGTGACGGACGAGTTCCAGGGAAGATTCAGCATAAAACTGAACAAGACGAGCCAGATCGAGGACCTCAAAGAAGACATTGTGGTTGAGCCGCAGTCGATTGAGTTTTCAGGGGCCATAGTTGAAGTCCAGAAGGGATCGGGCTTAATCAAGCGCTGCCCGGTATGCAAGAGAGTATTGACCAAAGGCATATGCGGCGAGCATGGGAAGGTTGAAGGCGCTTACGACCTGAGAATAAAGGCCGTGCTGGACGATGGGCGCAAAGCTCAGGACATATTGATCAACCGCGAAACTACGGAGCGGCTGGTCGGTCTCACTCTGGATCAGGCGAAACAGATGGCCATGGAAGCATTGGACCACGAGGTTGTCAGGGCCTTAATTGAGGGGCACCTCGTAGGGAAATATTACACTGTAACCGGCCGAAGGGTTGATCGATATATCATCGTTGAGACTATAAACGAGATGCCTCCAGTTTTAGCAAAGGACGTGGACGGCCTTATCGGCGCTGTGGAGGTGGACTAAAATGGCTGGATTTTCTGGAGAGGCAGCAAGGCAGAGAGAGGTTGCCTGGAGGGTGTTTGCTGAAGAGCTTCGCGCCTCCAACCTGGCCTTTAGAGAGAACGAGGATCAGTATGCTCCATTGTACCTGCTTACGCCTACCGGAGCAAAATGCAACCGCGTATTCCTAGTCGGCACATTAACTGAGAGGGACGACATAGGCGGCGATACTGAGTACTGGCGGGGCAGGATCGTGGACCCGACAGGAAGCATTCTGATCTATGCCGGCCAGTACCAGCCGGAAGCTGCACAGGCGCTGGCAAACATCGAGCCGCCAGCCTTCGTGTCCGTAGTTGGAAAGCCAAAGCTGTACCAGACAGAGGACGGTAACATAATAATCTCCGTTCGGGTGGAGGCGATTCACAAGACGGACAAGGCAGCCAGAGACCAGTGGATACTGGATGCAGCCAGGCGGACTTATGAGCGTCTGCAGCACCTCCAGGGCGCAAAACCCCTATCAGCTTCCGGCGGTTTTTCCACTGCGGATAAAACACCGGCAGCCATGCCTGACGTGGATGCAGGCAAGGCTCTGGAACACTACCATACGGACATAGCCCAATACAGGAAGATGGTAGTTCGCGCGCTTACATCGCTGAGAGATGATCTGACCGAGGGCACTGTCGGGACAGAGACTGCCAAAGCTGCCAAAGCCATGGCGAAGTCTGATGCAAAGACTGCACCTGCACCCTCGGCGGATGCAGCTGAACCGCCAAAGTCTAAGCCTGAGGGCAGAAAGGCCAAGCCCAAGGCGTCCAGGGAGTCCCTGGATGCCTGGCCGGAGCAGGAAGGAGAGGTGGAAACCTTCAACTTCGGCAAGAAGAGCTGAAAAGTTTTATATAATGTGCTGAGGCTCTATAACAAGGGTGAACCAACATGGTAATAGGAGTAACTATGGTGAAGGTGGTGCCGGGACAGGAGAAGACCGTCTACAACGCGCTTCAGGAGATCGACGGCATCAAGGATGTCTACCATGTCTTCGGCGAGTTCGACTTCGTGGTCATAATAGAGGTCGAAGGCCTCAGCATGCTCAATAAGCTCGTGGATGTTATCCGCGAGATAGACAACGTCACTGCCACCCAGACTGTGGTCGGGGCTGAGCTCTAGCCCTTCTTTTGCCTATATGGAGATAGCCGAGGAGCTGGCCCGTCAACAGAAAGCCATCTCCGTAGCTGAATTTTTTGAGAAGAACCGCCAGATCCTGGGGTTCGATTCTGCGCCACGCGCCCTTATCACCTGTGTCAAGGAGGCGGTGGACAACTCCCTGGATGCCTGCGAGGATGCAGGGATACTGCCCGATATCTTCGTGCAGATAAAGCGCAGCGGCGATTACTATCAGGTCGTAGTGGAGGACAACGGCCCTGGCATTGTGGCTGAAGAGATTCCTAAGGTCTTTGCCAAGCTCCTTTACGGCTCCAGGTTTCATACGCTTCGACAGAGCCGCGGGCAGCAGGGCATTGGAATCTCCGCGGCCGTGCTCTACTCTCAGCTCACCAGCGGCAAGCCCACCAGGGTCATCTCCAAGATCGGACCTGGCAGGCCTGCCAATTATTGCGAAGTGACGATAAACACCGCCAAGAACGAGCCCGAGATCCTGCGCTCAGAAGAGATGGACTGGGAGAGGTCCCGAGGCACGCGAGTGGAGCTGGAGATGGAGGGGGCCTATGTCCGCAGCCGCCGCCAATCGGTCTATGGCTCCCTCAAGAACGTGGCCATAGTCAACCCCCATGCCCGCATAACCCTGGTGGAGCCTGATGGCAATGTGGAAGTCTTCGAGAGGGCCACAGAGGCATTGCCCAAAAAAGCGTACGCAATTTCGCCCCATCCAGCCGGAATAGAGCTAGGAGAGCTGATAAAGCTCCTGCGCTACACTGATAAGAAGAAGCTCAGGGTCTTCTTGCGCGAGACCTTCTCCAGCATAGGATCTATAACCGCTCAGGAGCTTTGCAGCCTCTCCGGGATCGACCCAGAACGAGCCCCCAGCGGCTTGGACCATGAGGAGGCAAAACGGCTTTTGGCAGCTTTCAAGCAGGTAAAAGTGAAGTCGCCTCCCGTAGACTGTTTATCCCCGATAGGAGAGGAGCTGGTAAAAGCCGGGTTGGAGAAGGAGTATCGGCTGGACTTCATAGCCACCACAGTCCGGCCTGTTGCAGTCTATTTGGGAAACCCCTTCCTGGTGGAGGTGGGCCTGGGATATGGAGGCGAGCTTGAGAAGGAGGGCCGGGTGGAGATACTCAGGTTCGCCAACCGCGTGCCTCTAGTCTACCAGCAGGGGGCCTGCGCCATAACTCATGCATTAGAGGCCGTGCCCTGGAAGAACTACTCTTTGGCCCAGCCTGCGGGAGGCGGCGTGCCCGTAGGGCAGGCGGTACTTCTGGTGCACGTAGCCTCGACGAACATACCTTTTACTTCTGAGAGCAAAGATGCTGTGGCAGATGTCCCTGAGATCCTCACGGAGATCGACCTTGGGTTAAAAGAGGTGGCGCGAAAGCTGCGCAGGTATCTGACCCGCCAGAGCGCCCTCTCAGAGCGCCGCGAGAAGGAGGAGATCATAAGAAAGATCCTTCCGCGAATTGCTAAGAAGCTCTCTGACATCCTGGGAGAAGCAGAGCCGGACATCGGCCCGGTGGTTGCCAAGATCATGGGCAACCTCCTCGTACATCGTCATGTAGAACAGCAGGACGGCATGACTGCGGTTCGCATTGAAGTTGAGAACCACAGCGATCTGGCGAGGGCCTTCAAGCTCCATGAGGTCCTTTCACAGGAGGCTTCTTCCACGATTCCGGCAGCAAAGATGGTTCCTCTGGGAGACGGTTATGATTATTACTGGAAGCTTTCATTGGGTCCTGGCGAGAAGACGTCTCTTTTCTACAGTATCCGCTCAGAAGGGGCCAAGTTTACCCAGCCGGTGGTGGAGGGTCTGGAATCGGAGATAGTGACTGGCGCAAGAGTGATCTGATGGCAGGAGCAGAAAAGGCAACTTCAGCCCAGGAGAAGCTAATGGGCCTCGCCCGTTCTCTTTACGGCCAGTTCCAGGAGGGCATAGTCCCCCATATAGTTCTCCCTTCAAGGACGAAGCGCAACATCGAGTACAGCTCCAAGGATGACGTCTGGGTCTACGGAGACCAGGAGACTCTCCGTAGCGTGAAGACCGTCCGGGGAGCCAGGACTCTCCTCAAGACCGTTCACATGGCAGAGCTTCTCATAAAAGAGCACCTGCAGAACAACCGCGGCTCGACCCTGAGGGAAATCTACTACATATCCGAGAACTGGGATATCGCCAAGTTCCACGAGCAGGCGGAGAGCGACAGGCTGATCGAGGACCTGGAGATAGTGACCGGCCTTCAGAGGGAGGACTTTCACGTCAGGCCGGAGGAGGATGGTGCTGCAGTCTTCGGGCCGCTGCGGCTTAGGGAGCAGACCCGCCGGGGAGAGCGCGAGATGCACTGCCAGGAGGATGTGGGCGAGGCTGGGTACCAGATACCCTTCAACGTGGACAACATCAAGTTCCTCGATCACGACGCCAAAATGGTCATGGCCATAGAGACGGGCGGAATGTATGCCAGGCTGATAGAGAACGGCTTTGACGAGGAGTACAATGCCATTCTGGTGCACATCAAGGGCCAGCCTGCAAGGTCCACGCGCCGTATCATAAGGCGGCTGAACGCAGAGCTGAACATTCCTGTCGTGGTCTTCACCGATGGCGATCCCTGGTCCTATCGCATCTTTGCCAGCATCGCCTACGGGGCCATCAAGAGCGCCCATCTCTCAGAGCATCTGGTCACGCCCACCGCGCGGTTCTTGGGCGTGCAGCCCAGCGATATCGTAGATTACAACCTGTCCACGGATAAGCTAACGGACCAGGACATGCACGCTCTGCGAAGCGAGCTGACGGACCCAAGGTTCAACACGCCCTACTGGGAGAAGCAGATCAAGCTGCAGATAGACCTTAAGAGGAAGGCAGAGCAGCAGGCCTTTGCCGGCAAGGGGCTGGACTACGTGACCAAGACCTATCTTCCGGAGAGGCTGTCGGAGATGGGAATGATCTAGTAATTATAAATATATTATTATTGTTATTATCATTTATAACATCAAAGAGCTGACTTCTGTGATCATCGATTTTCACGCGCATATATACCCTGAAAAAGTAGCAGCCAAGATACTCGCTGCAGCCAAGAAGAAGTTGAAGGTCGCAGTCCCCGGCACAGGTGCGCCTGAAGACCTCAGGTCTCGGATGAAAAGATCCGGCATAGATCGCTCAGTTCTTCTTACCCTGGCAAAAGGTCGAGAGGACGTGTTTACCCTTAACCAGTGGGTACAATCCGTATCTGGAAATGGCCTGATTGCCTTTGGAGCAGTTCATCCCTTTATGGATAATCTGGAGGAAGAGCTGGATCGGCTGGCTGCTTGTGGCGTTAAGGGCGTCAAGATGATGCCCCTGCTGCAGGAGGTGTTTCCAGACGACCCTAAATGTGACAGGCTTTACGAGGCAGTCATTGAGCGGGGAATGATCCTTGTCACACATGCGGGGAGGGACCCTCTCGATAGGGAGGAGGTCTTCGGCACCCCTGAGCGCTTCGCCAGAGCCATCGAGTCCTATCCGGATCTAAAGCTGGTGCTGGCTCATTTGGGCGGCCTGGGAATGTACGACGAGGTGCGAAGATATCTCCTGACAGCCGGCAGAAACGTCTATTTCGATACGGCATATGTCTCTTTTTACTTAAAAGAATATGAAATGGCCGGACTGATAAAAGATATCGGCAGCGATCGGGTCCTCTTCGGCAGCGATTACCCCTGGGAGGACCCGGGAAGGGCGCTGGAGATCATAAAGGGCCTCGATCTATCGGATAGAGAGACGGAGTCGATCCTCTCTAAAACGGCCACCGGATTGCTGGGGCTTTAGGTCTAGACCCCAGCAAGGCAGGACTTCAGCTCCTTCTCCAGCTCAATTACCTTTTTCTCCAGGATCTTGACCTTCGTCTCAGAGAGCTTCAGCTTATGCTCCAATATCCGTTTGAGATGCTCATCCGAAGTCCTCAGCCTCTCCTGCAGCTCCTTGATCCTCTCCTCCTGAATCTGTATGTTCTCTCCTTGAGTTGGCATTTTGGTTATCTCCTTTGTTCTGGACTTCTGTGACTTCCTCCCCAACCCCTAAAGGGGAGGGGCTTCCTGCTTCAACGAACACCTTCGGGTTCTTCACAGGCTTGAATTCGACGCAGTCCGCGCCTACTACGTTGTTGCCTAAGTCCAAGTTCGACTTTACAGGATACATGGTACAGACAACTGACTTGTATTCCCGACCATCCGAGTCTGAAGGTTAACGCTTAGAAGAAGATAGGTTCAATGACAGATATATTTAATGGAAGTGGAGCGAAAGTATGGGGAACCGTACGGCATTAATCCCCTCCCTTGAAAAGGAGGGGTCTTCTGCCTGCTTTTCTATAATTATTTAGATTAATAAATATCTGTCTTCGCCCGCCCAGGCCGCGAAGGATATGAGGAGCCTCGATCTCCCGTTGGGTAGATCGACGCCCTGCTCCGGAAAAGCGCTCTCCGGCTCCTGAGTTGAATCCTCTGGAGATCAGATTTTGGATCTTATCTTGCGCCATCTCTGTGACACCTCTTTTTCATCCTGGAATCCAAAAGTTTATACTTCTCAGGAATACATCTTCAGATCCATGAAACGCGATCTTCTTGATATCCTCGCCTGTCCCCTCTGTAAAGGCGACCTCACCTTAGAGGTCTTCGAGGAGAACGAGCGGGAGATTGTGACCGGCAAGCTGTGCTGCAAGGCCTGCAAAGAGTGCTATCCAATCGAGGAAGGCATACCAAATATGCTCCCGCCCGACCTTAGGGATTAGAGGAAAGGCTATACAGGCGAAATATTTATACAATATTATTGCTAACTCTGGGTGAGGGGGGTGAGAGTTTGGACTATGTCGTTCACATCAACGATGGCTCCAGGGAGATTAGGCCCATCGTCCTTCGCCTTCTTCCTGGCGAGGAGACCATCTTCAATCTCAAGGTAGTCAACCACGGAGAGCCATCGAACATATCTCTTGAGGCCAGCGATCCGCTCATAAAAGCAGTGCGCTTGAAGCGGCCTGATCATTACGTAGTCATGGAGGAGAACATCCCAGTCATGGCCAGAATGCCCGAGAGAGTGCCGCGTCTGGAAGGCGAGCTTCTGCTGACCAGCAGTGCGGGCGAGAGCGTCGTGCCCATCTCTCTTGTGAGCGAATTAGAGAGTTTTGGAGACGATCAAGATCCTGAAGACATGCAGAGGCTTGCGGACGAGGATCTATCCGATGATATCGATGACAGAGAGGGTGGGAACCGAGAGGGTGAGGACCGAGATGGAGTGGATGAGGATCGAGAGGCCGATGAAGATGATGGGGATGGCGATAGGGCCGGGGAAGACGATGCCTCAGAAGTAGACGTCTCCCATGAGGACGCAGAGAGAATTCGGTTCTCCAGGCAAAAAGATCTGCAGAGCTACAGGGCAGCCTCGCGCTCCCGGAGCACAGTGGACTTTGGGAATTCTCAAGAGCACCAAGAGCATCAGGGCGAATCGAACTACGGAAATTACGGAAACGAGGTGGGCTATGAGAGGGGCTCTGAGCAGAGAAACGAACAGAGATCTGAACAGAGCTACGGGCAGAGCTATGAGCAGGTTCCTCATATCTCACAGGAAGACAATAGCCTAGAGGAGATCTCCCGGGAGGGGTTGAGGGATAGAATCCTCACCATGAGCCTGGATAGAGAAAGCATTCAGATCGTTCCCACAATCATTCTCCTCTCTCTCATCGTCGCTTTAGTGCTCACCTTCTATACGGAAAGCATCCCTGAGTATCCTGGCGCTCTGGCCTCATCGATACTGATCGTAACCCTTATCATATACGGGGCGGCAACGCTCCTGAAGGCGTGATCTTTCGTGAGATATATTGTGGTCACAGGCGGAGTAATGAGCGGTCTTGGCAAGGGCATAACCGCAGCGTCGATTGGCAGGCTGCTCATGAACAGGGGCTATCGCGTAACAGCCATCAAGATAGACCCCTACATCAACATCGATGCAGGCCTCATGAGCCCGTTCCAGCACGGAGAGGTCTTCGTCCTCAAGGACGGGGGCGAGGTCGATCTCGATCTCGGCAACTACGAGAGGTTCCTGGACGTGGAGCTTACCCGCGAACACAATATCACCACGGGAAAGGTCTACAGCACAGTCATAGAAAAGGAGCGGCGGGGCGAGTACCTGGGCAAAACCGTCCAGATTATCCCTCATATCACTGAAGAGATCAAGAGGCGCATCCGCCAGGTCTCGCGGGACGGGGGCTGTGAGATCTGCCTGATAGAAGTGGGCGGCACTGTGGGCGACATAGAATCGATGCCATTCCTCGAAGCCATGAGGCAGCTCAAGTACGAGGAGTCGGGAAACATTTTCTTCGTTCACGTCACCCTAGCCCCGTCGACTATGGACGGCGAGCAGAAGACCAAGCCCACCCAGCACAGCGTGAAGGAGATGCGCGAGCTGGGACTGCAGCCGGACATGATAGTAGTAAGATGCGAGAAGCCGCTGCTCGATGAGACCAAGCACAAGATCGCCCACTTCTGCGACGTGCCAGCTGAAGCCGTCATCAGCGCCCACAACGCCGAGGACTTATACAAAGTGCCGCTGCAGCTTGAGGCCGAGGGCCTGAGCAGGTATCTCATGAAGGCCATGCGTCTCTTCCCGCTGGAGGAGCGCAAGGACTGGGACAAGTTCGTGCGCAAGATGGAAGCAGCCCAGGAAAAGGTAACCGTGGCCATCGTCGGCAAGTACACCGTGGGCTCCCAGTGCGCCGAGCCCATGGAGGATGCCTACCTCTCCATCCGCGAGTCTCTCAAGCACGCGGGAATCGAGGCCGGCGTGAAGCCCGAGATAGTCTGGATCGATGCCGAGGAGCTGGAGAGAGGCTCGCCCGACCTGATACTCAGGGATGCGGACGGAATTTTAGTTCCGGGAGGCTTCGGCTCACGCGGCACTGAAGGCAAGATTAAGGCAGTGCAGTACGCCAGCGAGCACAAGGTTCCCTATCTCGGATTATGCTTTGGAATGCAGCTGGCGGTGATCGAGTTTGCCCGCAATGTATGCGGCCTGGATGGCGCGAGCTCAACTGAGTTTGGGGCCACGCCTCATCCCGTGATCGCCCTTCTGCCCGAGCAGGAGAAGATCAGGCATATGGGCGCAACCATGCGCCTGGGCGATTATCCGGCTCACCTAAAAGAGGGCAGCATGGCCCAGAAGATTTACGGCACAACGGAGATCGTTGAAGGCACAGGCACAGGTACGAGGTCAATCCAGAGTACATCATGCGGATTCAGGACCTGGGCATGTTGTTCTCTGGGACCAACGGGGACCTGATGGAGATCTGCGAGATACCCGAGCATCCATTCTTCTTCGGATCGCAGTTCCACCCGGAGATGAAGTCCCGGCCGGGCAGGCCGTCGCCGCCGTTCTTGGCGTTTGTGGAGGCGATGAAGGGGAGACGCAAAAAATAGGCGATATATCTCAAAAAATTTTTATTTGATTTAAATATGCTGTGATAGCTTCGGGACTCAAGCATGGAATTCGACTTAAATAATTTGTCACCTACTCCAAATAGTTGGTTTCAGGCAAATATCGAATACGAAGGTCATGGACGTGCGGAATTCTTGGACCCAAAGGGTACTGTTAAAGGACTGTAAAAATAAAGTTTGATGAATTTGGGAAAAATGAAATAACTATGGATGTTGAGTCGGCAATATAGCGAACATACTTCGATATTCAAGACTCTTACATCAAAACACATGTAGCTTTTTGGAAGTCGCAACAATCGATGGCAAGTTTTATTCAATTTCGGACATTTATTATGATAATCAATTTAGCTTTCATGCAGATAAGGATAATGAAATCAAACTTAGTTTCCATATCCTCCGCTCTATATTTCAGCCAAATCAGGCAGGTGTGGCATAATATTGGGTACTCCCACTTTCCAACTTCATCTCAAGTTTTATGAGCGATCATCCAAAGCTGGATCGCCATGTACTTCGCATGTTTTCAATACCTCGAAATACCAGAAGATTTAAACGAAGATCAAAAGCTTATCGCTCGTATTAGGGCTAAAGGAAAGAATCGTTTGATTATCTTTAATTTCCTTAATCGATTGGGTTTTATTGAACCATTGCCTGATTATGGTGCTAAAAAGAACAGATGTTGCTAGAAGGCAAAGCGCAACGTGTAATTACTTCTTTGATGGTCGGAGAGATAGGCTCTAATCAAATAGATTATGATAAGCTGAAACAGTGGTTTCCTTTTCAATTTTTAAATCTTCTAGGAATAGCTACCGGAATAGAGGTTGGGGCGAATTGGATTGAGTTTAGGGACGATAAAGGAAATCTGGTTCAACGTTTGCATGCTAATTTTAATAATCCATGGTTCTCCAAAGGCCATAAAGCTATTGACGAGGTAATTCATAGTGGAACTGGTACGTTACTTTCCAACTACCAATTTTCTTTGCATAGCGGAAATTCCTATTTAACAGCGGTTCTCAAGCACTTGCTTCGTGCTCGTTCTAACAGCAACCATTGAAGACCAAATGACCCAGATTTTTCGAACTTTTGATTGTTTATGCGAATTATACGGACTAAGCACACAGGACTTAACTCAGAAACTTGACGAATCCCAGAAAGAGATAATTAAAGACACATTAGCTTTTTCAGCAAAAGTCATCAGGACTCTAGCAAGGACTACTTCACAACTTGACCAGAAAAATTCAATCCAACAAATCGCAGAACGTTTACAAAATTCAAAAAATACGGATAGAAACTTCGGACTTGCATTAGTCGACCTCCTTAGAAGGTTCGATCTACCGGATGTAGATATAGTCGACCGCCATTACCAGAAAAATCCTCACAAAGATGGTCATGAATGGTACCGCGTTATTTCTCATTATCGAGGTGTTGTAATTCATTCTAGCTATTTTGACTTTGAAAGTGGCCTATATGATTTTTTTGAAGTAGTGAAAATCCATGCCCATTTGCATGATATTTTACTCAGAGTGGTTTTCAAGATGCTGTGTTATAGCGGGACATATCAACGATCCGTGATCATACCTAATTCTTGGGCAGATAGCTACTCCATAGATTGGGTTAAGCCGGATACACCTGCAAGCGAATTAGGATACTCTTCAATCGATGGTCTATAGCAGAATGCATGCCTGCGATGTTCCAGAGTAAGCCTCCGTCAGCGCCCTTAGGATTACCGCCATAAAATACCTATATTCCCCGCACGAGTGCTTGCCGTGTCAGACCTCATGAAGAAGGCTGATCTTCATCAGGCCAGTGGCCAGGATCATCCCCGCTAGCTTTCGAATCCATCTCCAGCTCAGCCAGAAACTCCTCATCGTATTCCGTCTCTCCCACAAAGCCGTAAAACTGGCGGGTCTTGGTCTGCCTGCGTACAGGTTTGCCTTCTGCGATCTCTTCAGGCATCTTCAACTTGCACTATTTTTCGCCTCATCTTGATTCCTTTGACGATCTCATCGAGTTCAAGGTCCAGCACTCGACCGCGCTCCTTGGTATAGTCACCCCTCCCAAGGTCGAAGCTCTGCAGGAATCTGACCGCATCCACCGGCCCCAGGGCTTCCGCCAGGGCTTCGAGCCCGCGCCTTCTGATCTCCTTTGCATTAGGCATGCATACTACCGCTCCTGTAGATGGGCTAAGTCCGACGAGGCAGCGATGGGGTCAGGGTATAATCGCTCACGGACTCCAAACTACAATCCCACCCACTCGCTCAAAGTCCCTATCTCTGCTTGCGATATTCTGAACATGAGATCTCCTCATTGCAGATACATGGAGGGCATCAAACGACATCAAATTATAGGTCCTAGCCAGATCCGACGCTCGGAAATAGTCCTCGGGCATAACAGGAATTGGCTGCAAGCCATCCAAGCTGCTGACAAACTCGTTGAACTCATCAATCGCATCGCGGCAGAGATTGGAAAAACGGATATCAGATTCTATTTTGTTCATCACAATATTACGATTACGGTTTTTCAGTAATACCGCGCCCCTCTCCAGAAGCAAGACATGAGATACCTCGGCCAGGACTGCAGGAGTGGTGATGGCATGAACCTCCTCAATCTCGACCCTCTCCAGAAAATCGGAGGCCATTTTGCCAAATACGGGATGGGGAATGCTATAATCGATAAATGTGTTGGAATCGATGAATATCTGGTCAGAGGAAGAATACTCAGAGAGGTTCAAACATCTCCACTCTCTGCAAAGTCGCGCTCTAGCTCTTTGATGAACTCTTCATCGTATTCCGTCTCTCCCACAAAGCCATAATGCTGTCTGGTCTTGGTCTTTGGACGGATCACAATCTCTCGCCCCCTGGTCAAGACTTCGAGATTTTCTGTGCCAAGCTTAGTGAGAAGGCTCTTGGGAATAAGAAGGCCTTCCTTAACCATCACTGCATCCACCATGATGATGCTTATTTTGTATTCTCATTCCTTTAATGATTTGTGGTCTTTACAGACCTGCAAAGCGGGAAATCGATAAGGACCCAGCGCACGGGCACTATCCGCGGAGCAGGATCGCTGGCAATATCGATCGGTGGCGTTTTCCTCCATGCAAGGGCCAGACATAAGCCTGCCCTTGCGGCAGCCCAGCACCATGCGTGCGCTTCTATGGAATCACCGCTCCCAAGGTCGAAGCTCTGCAGGAACTGACCGCATCCACCGGCCCCAGGGCTTCCGCCAGGGCTTCGATTCCGCGCCTTCTGATCTCCTCGGCGCTTATCACTTTGGTTTTCTCAGACATACTACGATTATCCCAACGACCGCATCAGCCTGACGATACCTCGGCATGTTGGCATCCAATCGAAATCTGGGCTCAGGCATAAGCGCAGATCTCTTCTCTGGCTATAATCTTGGCCGCATATCCAAGAGCCGCCAGCACATCCTCCCTCTTCAGCCCGTACTCCTCGGCCACCTCTTTTATCTCCATGCCTCCGGCCAGAGACCCCAGGATGATCTCTACAGGCACCCTGGTGCCTTTGATGATGGGCCTCCCGTGGGCAATCTCTGGATCGATAATCACCCTATCTTCGAACATCTTCTTTCCCAATTAGTATTGAGAAGCATCTCTAATAAATGATTCTACCATTAGCCAGGGCTTTCTTTCGAAGCATCTCAGCCCGAAGGGATTTTCCTTCAGCCCGTCAGGTAATAGTATTGGTATCAAGTAAATCAGTTTGCATCAGTCCGACCGCCACAAGCGTATTGAATATAACCTTCAATTTTAAGGTAGGCTCTAGATACTAAATTAATCAAATAAAATTATAAATTCATCGAAGGGTCGTACAGGGTATATTTGCTGAAGATTAAAATATTTTCTGGTGAATGTATCCTACCTTCACTTCGTTACTGGAATTCCAAATAGCGCCGCGTCATTTAAATACATGATCGGTCAAGCCCACAACGATTGGATTCATTAAGGGCGTATTAATGAAAATAATTGGATTAATCGGTTGCGGTAATTGGGGTTCCAATATTTTGAGGGATTTAATCCAATTAAGCTGCGAAGTGTACGTGGTTGATATTGATCTTCAGGCCAGATCACGAGCTGCTGCAAATGGAGCAAAGCAAGTTTTTTCTAAAACGGATGACTTACCCGTTTGTGACGGCTATGTGGTCGCAGTTCCTATTCCGGATTTAACAAAAGAGACGGCAGGTTTGTTGAAATTTAAAAAACCGATATTTTCAGAAAAGACTTTATGTCTATCGATGGAAGATTTTAACTTGCTAAAGAATTCAGGTGGTTTGGAATACGTTTTTTGCATGCATAAATGGCATTACCATCCTGGTATCGAGGCACTGCGTCTTATTGCTCAATCAGGAAAGATTGGAGAAATAGAGGAATTAAATACCACGAGGCATAACTGGGTAAATGATTTTCATGGCGGAGATATTTTTTGGACCCTGGCGGTTCACGATCTTACGATCATCAAACATATTTTAGGTTACATTCCGGACAAAATTAAAGCCATAGACGTTATTTGTGATGAGAAGGGATTGCCTGTCAGTTTAATTGCTCTATTAGGAGATAAACCCTCAGTTTTTATATCGGTCAACGGCAGGCAGAGTAAAAAAATAAGCGGCGTGAGTGTTCATGGAGAAAAAGGCTCCGCCGAACTTCAAAACGCTTATGACGACCATATTACTTTAAAAAATGATGTCGGTGAAGAGACGATACCCATTGACACTACATTTCCTCTTTTCCTGGAATTAAAAGAATTTGTGAGATATCTGGATAATGGTCCTAAACCTCGATGCGATCTTTACAGCGCCAAGGAAGTTACCCAGGCGATATTAGGGCTTAGAGAAAAGGCCGGTTTAAAATAGCGGAATAAAATAATGTATTGCTTTATAAAGGCTGTACGGGAAGGATTGTAATGCTAAAAACTAAACCTAAGATATTTGCTCCCTCTAAAGTAGCCATCCATAAAGAAAGGATTGAAGCTTACTTAAAAGGCGAAAATATACATCCGATTACCATGGAAATGGATTTGACTCAGCGTTGTACCAGGTCCTGTCCTCTTTGCCCGTATGCATCCTCAAGAAGTACCGGATTAACGCTGGAATTACCCTTTCTAGACAGATTGTTTAGCATACTTGGTCCTCATACTTTCGGCCTTGTTCTTTCAGGTGGAGAAGCCACTCTCGTGCCTCATTTCCCGGAAACCGTAGCGTTAGCCAGAGAAAAAGGATTCAAAGAAATAGCTGTTATCTCTAACGGCAGTCGGTTGCATATCCCCGAAGTGCAGGATGCCCTTTTGGAATATGTCACTTCCATCCGTGTTTCGATGTATGACTGGCAGGATGGCGATTCCAGGTATTTTATTGAAACTTTAGAGAAAATAAACAATCTACGTAGCCGTATAGAAGAGGAGGGCAGCCAACTGGAAATCGGCGCTTCCATTTTAACTCGCACAGAATGGAATAATAAATATGCGCATGTTGGTATGAAAGCCCTGAACGCTGGAGTGCATTGGGTCTATTTCCATCCTTTCTGCGTTGATTGGGAAACCCAACGTCCGATTCAAGCTGACCAAACCGGGGTATTAGAGGCAATTGAGAAATTCCGAGAAGAAGCCCCACACAACGCGAATATCCAGGTGCCATATGAGCGTTATTGCCCAGAGCCTTTACATTTCAATAAGCTTCACGGGGCTCATTTTTTAATTCAAGTGGGTGCAGATGGATGGAATTATGCAGGACCTGAATGTAAATACGAAGAAGACTATAGATTGCTAAACCTTAATGAGTATATGGAAGACGATTTTCTGTGGCATCCCAAACGGCTTAATGCTTTAAATAAAATGAACAGCCGTAATTACCGGGCTATAGGAACAAAACACAGACCGCCGATATTTAGCGATCACATTGAAAAAATAATCGATCTCAAAAAAGGTTTAATCACAACTGATAGAACTGATGATGCAGGTGAGTTTTCCTATCCAGGAATTATTTAAATTATGACTAGAGCAACGGTTATAATACCCACTTTTGGGAATGCTAAATTTGCGCGTTGGGCAGTTAAAAGTGTCCAACAGCAAACTGTAACTGATATTGAAATCTGCATTATTTGTGACGGTTCGCCAGAAAATATGGTCTCTTTTTTTAAGAATATGGGAAAAGAAGATCCTCGCATCAAAGTCTTTGTATTCCCAAAATCACCCAGGACGGGGGAACCTTATCGAGATATTGTAATCAAACAAACCACCGGGAAAATTATTTGCTATTGCAGCCACGATGATTTATGGTTGCCGGACCATGTTCGAACAATGGAAAAAGCTTTAAAAAAATGCCGCTTTACTCATTCGCTCCATGTATTTCTTAACTTGCCCGAAACGATAAAAGTCAAAAACACTTTGTTAGGCGGGATACATTGGATTAACCTAGATCCCGAGATAATAAAAAAAATGCAGGGAGAAGAAAATTTTTTCGGGTTAACCTTCGTAGCACATACTCGAAAAAGCTATTTTGAATTGGAAGAAGGGTGGGTCACAACACCTCTAAAAAATTGTCCGACCGATTTGTATATGTGGCGCAAGTTCCTGGCGGCATTTGGAGAGCTTTGCAAGACCACAGTCAAAGTTACGGCCTTAAATTTCCGGCAAATTGACAGAAAAGACTGGTCGGAGCAACGGCGTGATGAGGAGCTGCAGCAGTACTTCGAAAAAATTTCTACCTTGGAGTTTTCGCGACAGCTATACCGGCAATCTCTTGAATTTTGCCCCCAAGACCAAAGACGCAAATTTCAGATCAACAATTTGAGACTCTGGATTCTGTCTGCCTGTTGTTTCAAAAAATAAGCCAAGCTACTATTCCCGCAGCTGGCACTATCTAGAAATCAAGTGATTAAAAGAACTGCCTTCCAGATCGGAGACTTAACTCTGGGCAGCGAAGGCTGGTTCATCCATGGAGATAAAGACAGGATAATTTTGGCGCTGCTCAAAATCGCCCGTTACGAGTGCGATGTAGAGGAAATCGAAAAGCGGCTGAAGGGAAAGGGAAATATCGGACGTTTCTAACTCTGAAAAGCTTCACATTTCCGCCAGGCACTTCATCAGCTCGTCGTTGCGGCGCATGCAGGCATCAAGTCGCTTGCGCTCTTCTGGGGTCAGGCCTTCGATTTTATCCTTTTCCTTCTTCGAGCTTGAAGTCGTCTGATCGGGCATGAAGCGACCTTTACCTTTAATTTTATTGTTCCGATAAATAGCTTTCCAAGTCCGGATCGTCTGATCCACCTACCCAATCTTCGGATTCTACTATCTCATCAATTAGCCCTTCGTCATCCAATTTTATTGAACCTGCTAGCCTTTCGGTAATAGTAGATTTCAGATTCACAACTAACCATCTTCCTCGCTGGTCTATTCTACCCTCAATTGCCTCGATGCAGCTAACTCGCTATCGATCTTCTGCTGCTTCTGTCATATCTTCCTGTTTCTCGGCATCTTCATCCCGCGTGCCGTTGATTTCTCGAAACCCCTCTTTGAATACCCTTAACAGCTCCTTGAAGTACTCAGCATACTCGTCCAGCAATGAAGGGTCTTCGTATTCATCCAAAACCCAGAAGAAGTTCTCATAATCTCCAATTGCCTTAGAGAACTCTACCTGGACATCATCTACCTGAATTAAGTAATCGTTGATCCAGAGAGACTCGCAGAACTCCTGCAAACCATCCTCCTCGCCTTCAGCCACAATCTTCACCCGGCCGTCGGCGAGGTTCATCACATACCCTGTGAGATTGAACTCCCTGGCCCTAATCGATACCGCTGACCTGTAGCCATTTCTCTGAACCTTTCCAGAAACATGAGCAATAACCCGGCGCATCTTAGATCTCACAGCTCCTTCATCTCATCTATGAACGCCGGCTTCCTCTTATTCTCCGCCCTCAGCCGCTCGACGATCTCCTGGACAGCCCCTTCGAAGCCCTCTATCTCCCTCATACTCTTCAGGTAGGAGACCACCTCCTGGTAGTGCCTCCTTCCCATTTCCTTCTCGGCGAATGGGAATATCAGCTCCCGGTAGGCGTTGAAGTATCGCTCAGGGTACAGGTGGGCCAGCTGATTATGATATCTGCTCAGGATGCGAATGCTCTTTTGCGCTAGAACCTCGCCAAGAGCCTCGTCGTACATCTGCTCCCTTAGATAAATCTCGATTACTGTATCTCTGTCTCCGTAAGATCCGTCCTCGGTAAAATGTGCCAGGATCTGTTGGAGCATCCTGCGCCACTCCTCAGGCGAGGAGGCCATCTTCAGCCGCTCGTAGTACTTCCACTCACTGCTCAGGAGAAAGAGCGACAGCAAAGTCCCTCTGTACTTTTCCGGGTCGTCCTCTTTGTAAATCTCGCTAAGAAACTCCCTAAGCTCCTGTAAGGCATAATCCGGGAAGAGCGCCAGGCCCTCCTCGGCCACCTTCACCGCCTTCTCACGATCTCCATCTTTCAGGAGCTGCCGGGCATACATGAGACTTATGTCATCGCTGGACCGGTAATGCTTCTCTAGCTGGGCGTATAGCTCCTCCTTCTCCTTCAGCCTGGAGAGCACGTAGAGATGCATAGATATCAGCTCCTGAGCCTGGTAGTAGCTGCTCTAGTCCTGCTTATCCGGCATCTTCTCAGGGAGATGTGCCTCCAGCAGCTCTTTCCAGTACCTGAAATCCTCCTCCGAGGTGCACAGTTCCCTTAGAGCCTCATCGTAGTCTTCCTGGAAGTAGTCCGGCTCCTTTTGCAGATACTTGTCGAAAAGATACTCGATGTACTTCCTTTTGGCCTTCGCCTTCAGCCCGGCCTTTGCTATGCAGTCCAGGAACGCCTTCAGGTAGTCGGAGAACTCGCCTCCGTAGAAGCCGTCTGAGTCGTCCACTTCGTCCATCTTTTCCGCAATGGTCTCGAAGAGCGCCTGGTAGATCTTGGCAGCCTCCAGGAAGTCCCCTTTATGGATGTAAATCTCGGCTAGCTCCCGCAGGGGCTTGAAATCTATGTCTTCGCCGTAGGGGACGAAGCCATGATCCTCTGCCAGATCGTAAAGGAGTTCTACTTCATCTTTGTACTCGGCCAGGCTCTTTCCAACTCCTCCTTTTGAGAAACAGGCCATGAAGCGGTCTCTCAACTCTGGAAGCCTCTCCATCTCCTGGCGCAGGAAGCTCTTGAGGGCCTCGGGCTCCGTCCTCTTCAGCAGCGCCTCCGTGCTCTGCTGTTTCGCACTGCTCATCTCCGCCATGTCCTTGATCTCTTCTCTGCCTTCCACCACGGCCAGAAGCGTGGCTACAATATGCTTGCAGTATCCTTCCCAGTCATAAGGACAGGTGCAGGTTGCGGAAATGTCCTCTTCCTCTTCAAGATTTACTTCGACCTTGTAGTTGCTGGTTCCGGCTACCATAGCCGTTAC
This sequence comes from Methanotrichaceae archaeon, assembly GCA_963847095.1. Classification (GTDB taxonomy): domain Archaea; phylum Halobacteriota; class Methanosarcinia; order Methanotrichales; family Methanotrichaceae; genus CAWJYS01. Next base: position 134,400 of record CAWJYS010000007.1, read on the forward strand.
CTTGGAAGGCGATACCTCCCTGATCTTAACGCGGCCCTCCTCGAAGTATCTCTGGCCCCTCTCGAAGGAGGCCTTTGTGCATAGTTCCTTTATTTTATCCAGGCCAAGCTTAATCATACATCCATCTCGCAAATATTGTCTTCAGGTAAGAGGGGCAAGCATGAGCGCAATCTATTCTTCGCTATGATAAAATAATATGAAAAAGAGGGTATAAATAGTATTTCGAGTCCCTGAGGCATTAAGTCTTCAATTGCCGCTTCATCAGCTTGCTACTCCTGCGCATACTTTTTTCAAGGCGCTTGCGCAACTCTGGAGGAAGTCCCTCAGTTCTGTCTTTATACATATTTGGCATAGAGACCAGTCGTCCGGGCATGGAACTCTCACCGTCCTTTAATTCTACCATTCAGATAAATAACTTTTACGGCCCAGCCAGGGAGGTTAGCCAGGGTCGCCACAGGGCTACTCTCTCCTAAGTTCCGGACGGCGCGAATGCGTATGTCCTAAATTTTCATAAACTTCCCTACCGCATCTCAAACACCTTTATCTCCCTCAGATCCAAGCCCATCTCTGCCCAAATGGGGGCAGATCAAATCACCTCCCGCCTGGAAGCTCGTGTCCCTCCTATGGGCTTTCCAAAGCCTGCTCTGGCAAGAGATCTCCTCTTGAAACGCCATGTCCACCAACAGCATAATGTCGGAGCAGGTTATAATAATTTCAACGCAGATAATATGCGCAGATAATATTAGTCGTCCAGAGATCCTTTAGCAAACTGCCTGAGGGGGTGGCGATGTTCATAAAAATTCTTAACTATTCTTAAATTATCATAATTTATCATAAACAACTTTATCTTCATATTTGTTATGCGATTTTAAGCCCAACATGGGCCGATCTTTGCTGAGGGGGCTGCGTGTGCCACCATGCGGCATCCCGAGGCATGCTTGTTTCTTCTTGGCGGTCCAGGCACCCGTGATCTTCTTTGCGCGTCCTTTGTGATCTTTGTGAGCTTTGTGGTTTAATCTAGATCGCTTGGATGTAGCGAGACAGAACGAAATCCACCACAAAGCTCACAAAGCTCACAAAGAACGATGGTTATCGGATTTATTAACGAGCACTCAAGCACTTCGTGCCTTTTAGCAGCCGATCCTAAAATGATCTGAGCTAATTTTAACTTATAGAAGAGGGCTTCAGGGTTTTGCGCCCTTGGGCGCAGATGATAGTGATAACAGCGAAGACAGCGAGAATAGCGAGAATAACAAGAATATCCGCAGCGATGAATGACTGAAGAGGAGCGTCCGAGCAACTTCCCGGCCACTGCTCCTCTTTCAGTAATCGCTTACGAAGCTGGCTTCAGGCATGAGCCCTCTGCTGCGAGGCAGTTCCGCTTGTGGATTTGCGGCGCTGTCTCTGGGCATGACGGGAGCGCTTTCCGGCGGACTCTCCGAGCTTCACCCACTCGCCAGTCTCCTCATCCTTCTCATATTCGAGCTTCACTGCAGCCCAGGCAGCCTCGTGGGCAGCCTTCTCGCAGGCTATCTCATTTCCGGGCTCATCGCACTCTTCACAGGCGCTGTTGAAGGCCTTCAAGTAGATGGTCTTGGCGCGGCTGGGTAAGTTGCGCACACTTTTTGGCAGCTCGTTTATGCTCTCATACTGCATTTAATGCACCTCCTGTATTGTTTGAGCACTGGTAACCTTCTAACTTTGAAGATCATGGTTTAAAGGTTTTCCGGCCATCCCGTGGGGCGGGCTATATCTCATCTTGCACTTGCCACCTCGTTCGCTGTTTTTCATTTTCGCTGCTTAGAGACCCCGGCGAAATAGAGGGCGTCCTGCAGAGCTGTTTAGCCACAGTTACGAAGATCCATTGCGCGGCCGATCATGGCTTCAAAGTGAAATTAGAACCCAAAAAAAGATGCGAATCAGAGTGCTCTAGTGAGCCCCTATTCATTGCGGCACGAAGATCGTGGAAGGCTTCGTCCATAGAAGCCTGCCGTCGTCTCCCTTCACCGCCTCCGTCTCGCTCTCTCCCGATTCGCTCAGCCTATAGACTATCAGGTCTCTCGTGCCCTCGCCTGTCAGGTCAGGCCCGGCGAAAGCTATGGCCAGTGATTCTCCAGATGATCTCCTCCAGAGCATCTGCCCATCAGTTCCCTGAAGAGCTGCCATCTCAAAGGCGATAGTAGTATCGTTGCTCATCATGTAGACCAGCAGGTCGTCTAAGCCGTCGCCAGAGATGTCCAAAACGGGCACTGCTATGGCCAGACTTTCATTGAAGCTCGCATTCCAGAGCTCTTCTCGATCAGAGCCGCTTGTGGCCGCGATGATAGAAGTTATGTTCTCCGGGGAGGTCTCATCTATTCGGTATACGGCCGTAATGCTGTCCTGGACCTCATCCGAGGTAAGGTTCCCTGCGGGATACTCCGCGGCAACGGCTCCTGGGAAGACCCTGGAATCGAGTTCAATTCCACTGCAGCCATCCACTGAGCTGATCTTCGTCACCAGAGAGCTGTTCAGGCTGTCGATGCCGAAGAGATGGACTACTAGATCTGTGGCATTGTCTCCCGTGAGATCCTTGATGGGATAGGCAACAGTCGCTGCCAGAAGCTGGGGGCTGCTCCAGATCTCTGTTCCGTTGCATCCATTGAGAGCAGCCACTTCGCTATATGGTATGAAGCCCATTCCGGCAATGATGACGTCTATTACCACATCGCTAAGCCCGTCGCCGTTCAGATCTCCTGCGGGATAGGCGATGGCCAGGCCATCGGGATACTCCTTCTGCCAGAGCGTAGCGCCATCCGAACCGCCCACGATAGATATGCCCGTGGTGAAGGCGTTCGTTTCGGGATCGTTGGCGATTTTCAAGACCATGATATCATATGCAGAGTCGCCGTTTAAGTCGGCTACAGGAAACGCAAGGCTTATGGGCTCCTCTGATGGAACCTCTTCATAGTACGAATCGAAATCGTAATAATCATCTGCAAACTCGCTCTCTTCCTGCTCATTAATATCTGAAGCGTTCAACCAGAATGCCGTGCTCTCGTTAGATAATGTCTGGTTCTCCTCCTGAGCTGTACAAGATGCTGCCGATAATAATAAAGACAGAAAGATTAAAGAAAGCGCCGATTTTTTTATGGTTATTCCTCCAATCACTTGAGCAATGGATTAAGATGCAATGATATGAATCTATGCTCTTCTGGCGCTTAATTATCGCTCAGAGTTGCCACCTGCAAAATTCGACCTAAAACTATATTAATGATTGTTGATAATAATGCTATTTGGGATTCAGGTATGGGAAGGATAACTAAGTACAGCGCTGTGAATCTCTTGCCTGAGCTAAAAGTTGATGCGGATAAGTGGAGCCGCATGCCATCTGAGGAGGATATCGCCTCCACGGCACAGGCTATCGAGGCTAGGGGCATTAAGATTATACGCGTCAAAGACGGCGAAGCTGCTCTAGAAAAAATTAAGGAGATCATTCCCACCGGCGCCGAGGTCATGAACGGCTCTTCCACCACCCTAATCGAGATCGGCTTTGATGAATTCCTGAACGCTGGCCAGCACGGCTGGAAGGACTTTCATAAAATAATCACCTCCGAAGACGATAAAGCGAAACGAGATGACCTCCGGCGAAAAGCCGTTGCAGCTGAGTATTTTCTCTCCGGCGTAAACGCCATAGCCATGACCGGGGAGCTCGTATCCTGCGATGCTACCGGCAGCCGGGTAGGGGCCTGGCCTTTCGCAGCCAAAAGCCTGATTCTGCTGGCGGGAGTGAACAAGATAGTTCCTACGCTGGAGGATGCTTTGCGAAGGATTCGGGAATACGCTTATCCCCTGGAAGATGCCCGCGCAAGAAAAGCATCCGGCATGCCCAGCAGGATAGGGAAATGCGTCATCCTGGCAAGCGAGCGGCAGAGCGACCGGGTGACACTGATCTTGATAGACGACAAACTTGGATACTGATCCCGGGCGGAAGAGGTGCTAATTTTAACGCGTGGAAGTAGAACGGATAAAGGGCTTTGGTGCATTCTTTAAAAAAAGGAATCTTTCCCTCAAAATCCGCTGCTGGCTACCAGGAACTTCCAATCCAGGGTGCTGTTCGTATCCCTTCCGTCAGGGTCTCTGGACCAGGTGAACTCGTCATCTTTGGTGTCGCACAAGGGCGGCGTCCTGTCCACCTCTCTGCCCTGACTATTCTTTAGCACCAGGGTCTCGTTGGAAGTCATCAGCCACTGCATCCTTTGGGTTACGATGTAGTACCCGTAGGCGGGCACAGACGTGCCTGAGGGAATCGTTGTCTCTATACCGCCGTGCGTTGATAAACTCCAACCGCTTATATCCACTTCTTCATATTCGGTATTGTACAGCTCTACCCATGGGGCGGATTCGGCGATCCTGCCTTCTCCTGAGGGATTTAGCTCCACCTCATTGATCACTATGCTGCTTGAGGCCAGCCCCAGATATGCCGCAGATGATAGCGTCAACAGAAGCATAAACGTCCTTATCATGTCTCCTCCTTAAAGCTACAAGCATCTGCACGAGCACCTGTATGCTCTTATCATTATCGGAGAATCGCAGATCTAATCACGCTAGAGAAGAAAAAAATTTTGTTAAGTCTGGAAGAGCGGATTGGGAATTATTCCGTATCCATCCAGCTTCTCTTTGGTCTCTTCCAGCCTCTCCTTGGTGTCCTCCATCTCGGACATCATGCGTTCCTGGGTGGCCTCAAACCTTGCCATCCTGGCCTCGGCATCCGGTCCCTGAGAGTTATGCAGGTCATAATCGATATCGCTGTTGCTATAGGATGATGCGTTTTTGTAGACCACAGCAGGCTCTGCATTTTGCTCTGGACTCGTTTGCATACAGTAGCCCGGCCAGAGAGGCGACACTGCCTGGTTTACCATAATTTCCAGAGCTTCCAGGAAGCTCGATAGGATCTCCTCGGGCAGGCTCTCATCGAAGTACATTAAAGCCAAAGCGTTGTCCGCGACCTGATAGGCTACGAACGTCCAGTCCCCGACCTGGCCCCAGACAGCCGGCTGGCCGTTGACGCTAAGCGGCAGATCGCTGTAGCTGGCGGCCTCAATATCGGGGTCGAAGGCCTCGATCTGGGATTTGACATCAGACTCCTGCATCCCGGCGCTGATTACACAGGGATAGAGCAGGTGCAGGTGTACGTCGCTCATGTCGAAAAGCAGCAGGGCCTTGACCTCTCTTCCTCCAGTATAGTTTGCCTCGCTCAAGTCCACCTGTCTGACGGAGACCTCGGCGGGCAGGCAGAAGCTAACGTTTGCATACCCTGCCATATCTGCACTCCGGCAGGTCAGGTCCATGCTCTCTGCAGTGGCGGGCATTGCGGTCAGAAGGCACAGTAGAAAGCCGCCTAAAAGCAGCTTCAACTCTGTTGCCTCTTTTTGATGGATAGCTCTGGCTATTTTGGCAATCATTCTCTAATCCTCCTACTAATCCTCTTACCAATCCTTGATCCTAAATCCTCTTAGGCTGTAACGCTTAGCTAATTTGCTCTGACTTCAAATGAATTGTTCTTCCGTATCTCTCGACATATATATCTATTTTCGAAATTAGCTTCTTCACGGCGGCTTCGGTGGTGAGTTGTCCCAATAGCGTACCAATAGCAAAGCGCAGTAATAGTAATATACCAAGATTATTGCTTTGATATCGTAGTTGCGCAGTTATTGGAGGCATAATCTTGAGAATGAACTCATGGACGTTCTGTTTGCTATCGGCTCTGCTGACAATTCCCCTGGCATCGGCTGACATCGTTATCAACGAGATGGAGGTCAACCCTCCCGAGGGCGGGTCTCACTGGGTAGAGCTTTACAATACCGGTAATGAGACCGCAGACATAAGCGGCTGGACAGTTACGATTACGGATGGCGGCTGGGTCGGCAAGATGACGGTCCCCGTCGGGACGATAATAGCCCCCAAGGGCTTCTATGTGGCCGTGGGCAGCGCGCAGTGGAATCACGATGACGGCGGGTTTGGCAGCCTTTACACCGAGTCGGGAGCTAAGGTGGACGAGACGCCCTTCCGCCAGGACAAGCTGGACAACGACTTCACCTGGATAAGACACCCGGACGGATATGATACGAACACAGATGGCGACTGGGGCTATGCCTATGCCACCAAGGGCAGGTCCAATGGGCTGTAGAGCGCCGGAAGGGTATTAAAGCCGGAAGCTTGAGGAAGGGAGCTAAAAAATATAGGGATAAAATGAGTGGAGTTTCAGAACATGCATGACATGAGATGCGTCTCTTTGACAGCGTTTGCGTTCTGCTGCGCTGTGGCCTTATGCAGTACGGGCATGGGCAACATAGTAATAAACGAGGTAGAGCTGAGCCCGGCCGACAATGCATCCAAATGGGTGGAGCTCTTCAATACCGGCGACCAGCCCGTCGATCTTACCGGCTGGATGGTCAAGATCGTGGATGGCGCCTGGACTGGCCCCATAGCTCTCAGCGGCATGATCGGCCCCGGAGAGTATCATGTGGCAGCGGGCGATCCCCGCTGGACTGCGATCTTCAACGGGACTGTAACCCTCTACGATAGTGCAGGAACAATCGTGGACCAGACCCACGGGCTTTCCGATTCCGAGGAGAACGACTTCACCTGGGTCAGGCTTCCTGACGGCAAGGACACAGATACCAAAGGAGACTTCGCCTACCTCATGGGAAGCAAGGGCAGGACCAACGGCGGAGCTGTTCTAGTCCTTGGCAGGAGCTGAGGTCCCAGACTCTTTTTAGCCAACATTTTTTATCCATTAAAAAAGTAATGGGGGAGCGCTCAGCACTAGCCGAGTCTAGCGTGTACTCCCTTCCGGCAGTGAAGTATCTGGTCTGCGAGTAGTAGTATCCTGCACTTCGAACAGTTATCTTATGGTTCCTGTTTCCAGTCACTGTGAAGCTCGAATAGCCGTCTGGGATGCCTCCCTGTCCCTCTGTGAACTGGTAGACATCATCCACATAGACCTCGTAGCCAGCCAGTGTAGGGGCGATTATGTTGATCCTGGCTCTTCCATAGGAGGGCGCAGGGGTTGGAGGAGCAGGAGTATACCTCGTCACGTCCACAATCACGCCGTTGCTGACTTGGTTGTTCACAGAGTAGAGCAGTATGTGCTGTCCAACGGTGTCTGCGTAGAAGTTTATGCGTGTGTATGGTGAGTAGAAGTAGTAGTAGTTCCTATCCAGCCTGCCATCGGGGTAGATCTCATAGAGATATCCGTAGCCGCTGCTTGAGGGCGTGGCTATAAGCGATAGATACGACCCCTGTGGGACCTGAGCATACTGTGTCCAGCTGGTAGCTCCCTGGATCCAGAGAGCATTGCCCCCGGTTAAGGTGGCATAAGTCTGGTACTGGCTGTAGGGTACTGCCCTCTGCTGCTGGCCGCCGACGTAAAGCGTTGAAGGCTGCTGGCCTGTGATGCTGTACTGCTCAGTGCCTTCTGGCTGGCCTGATGGTGCAGCCATCCTGTAGTACTGAGAATACTGCGTGGTCGGCTGAGTTGCAGTTGCTGCGGCCTGCTGAGTTGCAGCAACCTGCTGCGTCTGGCCTCCTATGGTCTGTTCGCTCCAGGTTCCGGTGACCTGCTGGGCGACTGCTGATCCTATCAATAAGGCTGTTACGATGCATAGCATCAAAACTTTAAATTTCAAATAAACACCCCATTACTATTTTAGCGCTATTAATAGTAATATTTTTTGGTGTAAATCCGGGGAAGGCATCTTTTCAGGAGCTTTTAGTCAGGGTGATTTGTGCCTGGGACTTCTTAATCGACATAAAAAAGAATAGATAAGCGTCGGCGAACGACGCTTGCTCAAACGCTCGGAAGGAAGTCTACAGGAGCTTCCCATGCCGTCCAGGCGCTTAGACCGTCGGTTCCGGCAGTGACGCCCGAGTTAGCGTGTCCGTTCCAGAACTCTGCGTTCTTGTTGGAACTGGCTCCGCTGTAGGCGTAGGAGTTAAGGCCAATCCAGCCGTATGATCTGGCCGCACTATCTATGTTGCCGCCAGAGAGGGCATTGTAATTGTCGGACTGGGAGAACAGGTTTGCTCTGATGTAGCCGTTCTGTACATAGGCATTGACATCTGACAATTCCCGGAGAAATGCCTCCTGGGCTCCAGTATTCATTGGATTCGGCCGACACATAGATACTGCCACCATCCTCACCATTGGAGGCCTCTGCAGTCTGTCCTGCAGATATGAATCCATATGAATTCCCTGATCCCTGATTAGACCAGAAACCGCCAGAGTTGGAGATCTCTAAGCCCACGTGGCTGGTGTGACCTGCGGCGTACCAGGCATCTGAATTGGCTCTAGCCCCGCCTCCAAGACCAATAGACGCAGTGGATTCCTGGTTAGAGAATAGATTGCCGTAGCTGGCATGGCTGAACTGGTTGGTACTTGATGGTTCCTATGCCTGAGACTGATGAAAAGGCATTGACTCCGTTGTACTCCTGGTCACTCTGCATAAGAGCTTGCTTCTCCCCATCCGCTATAGAGGTCGATTCCTGTAGTCTGGCCGGCCTCTGCCCAGCCATCTCCTGCTGCTGCACCTTGAGCAACTCCAAGTGTGCCGTAGCCATTCAGAACAGTCTCGGACCTGGCTTGCTGGCCACTGATACTCTGCGAGTTCGCGATGGTCAATATAGAACCGCCGTTTGTGGTTATAGTTCCATAATTAGATGCGCTGGCACCTGCACCGCAAAAGGTGCCAATATCGGCAGTGGCATAGGTGGCATAGATGCCCGAATTCTGCGTTATTCCCAGAGTCCATCCCCGCTGCCCCCGTTAACGTTCAGCTCGCCGGCCTCGATATGCAGTGCGCAGGCGGCAGGCAACAGCGCAGCCATAAAGAGGGGCTAATAGTACTCAAAAAAGATTTAATCTTCTATCCCTCCTTAACAATCTTTTATCTCAACTTAAACAGGGGCATCCCATGAAGTCCATGCGCTATAGCCGTCGTTTCTGGCAATGACGCACGAATTGCCAGAGCCGTACCAGAACTCCGCGTTCTTATTGGAGCTGGCACCGGTGCTGTAGGCGTAGGAGTTGAGGTCGATTCTGCCGTAATCTCCTGCGATGTTGGCAATGTTTCCGCTATTAGATATGCCCTCAGATGTGCGCTGTGCAATCAATGGTAAATAAGCTTATGGCGCCGCTGGTCGCCTGAGCGCTCACACTGGCGCTTCCCGTGTACCAATTACCGTAGCTGGCGGATGTCGATGCCGTTCCGTAGCCGCTGTTGGCTACATTGGCTTCAAGCGCTGCCCCTTCAAACCCTTCGCCGTATCCGGCTGCCAGGTAGCCGTTAAGTGAACCCGCGCCATAGACTTGGGCGTTTGCATTGGCATTTTGGTTAGGTCCCCAGAACTGGCTGTTAGCGTTGGCGCTTCCGTAGTCTCCCTGTGTCGTTGTAGTCCACTGCGTAGAGTACATTTGACCATAGCCAGCGGTGGCATACTCATCCGTGTGTATTGATCCTAAGCCATAGACTGTGACCACGGAGCTGGCAGAGCCGCCGGAGGAGCTGCCAACAGACGTGCCGACCTCTGAAGATCCTCCTGTTGCCAAGATATTTCCTTGACATATGGCCTCAACGTAGGGATTGCCAGACCCGTCAAATCCTTTGATGACCGTTGGGACAATGTCGAAGGGGCCCACTCGAAGTCCTGGCCCAGGCCGAGGCATAATTTCCGAACTGGTCCCTCTCGTTGTTGCCGATGCCCATGCCAGCAGCCTCGATGTGGAGGGCTGAGGCATTTGAGATCAAAGCCGCAAGCAATACGGCCGATATGGCTATGATATATCTAATGTTTCCACCTCCCTAGATGAGGAGCCTTTCCGCCACATATTATTATCATAATTTCATATATTGCAGTGCAGCCATGCCTTCAAGACAGACCTAAGTCAACACTGCAATACAGTATTTGGCAGGTCAGCCTCCTTACGGCCTGAGAACATATTTAAGGAATTTAAGTACCTAAGGAAAAGAATGTCTTAGAATAGATAAGAAGATTTAATACTAGCACTTTAAATTTTTATAAATAATATCTCATAGTTGATGCGATCATAGTAATCAACAAGCTTTGGACGTGTCATCTAAAATAATGGTCCATGGACGATTTCTCTTCAAAAAATCATTTTTTACCAGGTTGCACATCGTTCCATTCATCTTTAAAAATGATTTTATTTTAAAACTAAAAAAAGTGATTTATTTACCCTGTTGAGGGACTGCGCGATGCTCAATTTTTTAATAGAATGCTTGCGCAGTCGAAGATCCTCTCTTCAAGGCTCTCTTCAAGGGAAAATAGTGCCTTCCAGCCACCAGGACTGAACGGCTCAAACTCCTCACAGTCTAAGGATCTGGACCTGTTAAGGTGGCCTGCAGCAACTACAATCGAAGACTCCATTTGCGCTCTTGCCGAATCCCTTCTGGTCGTAGTAGTGCATATCGCTCCAGCCGCCATAGCAGCAGGGCAGCCAGCCTTCTTTCTCCTTGACATCTCTGAAGACCGACCTCATGCGGATTCTCTTGGTCATCTCGAACTCGCCGTAGTACCTTTCTCTGCCCTCATTGAGCGGCCTTAGGTACGCCGGCTCTGCCATGCTCCTGTAGTCGGCCTGCCTGTAGCTTACATCGGCTATCCCTGTGCTGTACGCCTTGATGTTGTAGTCTGTGTGCCTTGTAGCCTTGACTTCCGCCGTCTGAATGCCCTCTTTCGTGGCCAGGACGGTGGCGTTTAGCCTCTCAAGGCCCATGCTCAGCCCCATCTTCTTGGAGAACCTGGTGCTGTAAAGGAAGCTTGTCCCTGCAAAATCGAGGTTATTTCCTGCAAAGGTCCTCTCGTTTATGCCCTTTCCATAGTAATCCATGCCTTTGCTCATAACAAGGGCAACGGGCCATTCCTCCGACCAGGTAACAGTAATGATGTCCGTGCCCGTGGGTTTGGTGATATCCCTCTCCACAGCCTTGTCCATCCTAGAGATCAGCTTAATCTGTTCAGCAGACCTGTAATTGCCCTGAAGGGCTGCTGTCCTCTCGCGAAGCCTGACGTCGTTGACGCGAAGATCGCCATAGTAGGAGTAGTAAGGACTGAGGACCCTCCCTCCAGGTCCCTCTACGGGAGAAACCGATCCCTCCACAGATTGGGTGAAGTTGAAGCTCAGGTTTTCGTTCTGGCGGTATATGTGCCAGCTATCTGAGCTCGTATTCACGTATCCCGCCCACGAATAGGCAGAGGCGCTCGCAATTAACGCCAGCGTTATCGCGAATATGACTTTTAGCATCGATTTCCACCACTAAATCCAAACATCTGCCCTGGTGTCTGTGACCCCATGCAGCTGGATGCGCCTCCATGCTCCCCGAATCGGCCCAGGCATTGACAAAGGCATACTGGCCTCTTTTGTTCTCTGCTGCGATGTTCAAGTTGATGTTTGAGCCACGGGCCTTGAAATCCATATTGAACAGCTCCCCGAAGCCTTTCGTTTGCAGCCTCTCCAGGCTGAATGTGCCACCAGTCACGCCTATGGAGACAACGGCATGTCCGTACCTGTTGCGCCTTTCAAAGGTCTTGCTTCGCGTGCGTAAATGTGAGCGGCCTGCATCGATCATCGCGCTGGCAGAATCAAGACTTGCAGAGAGAGTCCCTTTGAAATCGATGCTATCTCCTGATACGCGATCGCTATCTCCGTTTCCACCAGATGCTGACTTCACGGACAGGTCCACGTTTTCGCCGCTTATTCCTCCCTTCATGTCGGCCACTACCCCTCCGGGAAAGAGGTCTGCCTGGCTGGTCACTCTAATGTTGGCATCTCTGGCCTTAATAGAGCTAAATCCTCTGCTTCCCTGGCCTCCAGTGTACGTCTGGGTGGCAGTCATATCGCCCGCGCCCCCCATCTCTCTGGTGTCGCTCATCAAGGCGGTGAAACCATCAGCAAGAGTCTCATCGTTTAACCAGACGTCTGTGTCGGCATCGTATACGTCGAAGATGCCCGTCTGACTCAAACCATTGTCTATGGTAAAGCCTACTCCCACACCTGTTGCAGAGCTTCCCTGGACCAGCAGGAGACAAGATATAAACGCTACAGTAAGAAATTTGGCAGACATGCGCCCTCCAGCTTCTAAAGGAAAAGTAGGATGAATTTAAACTGATAAGAATATGAATTACTGATAACAATTACTGAGTAATGTGGAATTTTTATACGAAAATTTTTAGAAATAATCTAAACATAAGCTACTATCAATTCAAATGCATTATGTCATCGCACAGCGATCTTTGATTTACTTTGATGCATAATATGCTCCTGATTTTGCTAAAGAAAATCATAATATTAGGCTCATTTTCCTGACTGCTCTACACAACCAAATGGGGGATCAGGTAAAAGGGATTTGTGCATAAAATTTTAAATGATTTTATCAAAATAAAAAGTAGAAGAATCAAATATTTAGCCTGTATGTATAGCCGCCCTTGAACTCCCTCTTGTGCTCGCTCTTGTAGGTGGTCCTGTTCAGGCTGTCCCTCTTGGAGATGGTTATAGTGTGCATCCCTTCGCCATTCAGGGTGAAGCTGGCCACGCCGTCTGAAACGCCGTCACCGATATCGCTGCTGTAGAAGGCACCGTCAACAAAGACGTCGTAGTCCTTCACTTTACCCGATTGAATGATGATCCTGGCCTTCTCTGGCCGCGTGGATTCCACGGCTACAAGCCCGCTTGCAGCCTCAGCCGCTGGTGGCAGAACATCTATCATTAAGGCATTTGCAGGCTGGTTGTTCACGGCAAAGATGAGCATCGTCCTTCCCAGCTCAAATGCGCTTATATTCATATGGTAATAGCCCGGCAGGAGATTGTATCCCCTGTGAGATATGTTGCCCGAGGCATAGTAGATCCTGTAGAGGTCGGCAGAGCCTCCCGTGGGCGTATAAGCCACGAGCTCTATTCTATCGCCCTGGTAGGCCTGAAGATACTGGGTCCAGGTGATGTTACTTCTGACCCAGAGCTCATTCGACCTGTTCCTGGAGATGTAGTCGTAGTAATCCACCTCTGAACTCGCCAGCCTGAAAGCCTTCGGCTCTTTGCCTGTTATATTGAAGGGGAGAATATCCGGCATCGCCGAAGAGCTCTGGTCTGCAGACGAGGCGGCATCGTCCCAGGGCTCTTCCATCCAGGCCTCTTCCTCCTGGGCGCAGGCCCACCCTGAGAGTACAGAGTAGAGTACAGAGAGTAATAGGAATAGTATCATCGTTAGGGCTAGTCTCATGCAGGGACCAACTCACTTCCAGCTAAAGATCCTGTCGAGAGGCAAGCTCATAAAAGAAGGTGGTGGCTGTCATGGAATCCCCCAGCCCAACAGTCATCTTTGGGTTATCCACACTCAGGGCGGGGACCAGGCATAGGAACTCGTCATTCTGGCAAATATAGGCTCCGCTGCCGGATCGCCGCGCGCCCACCCTGCAAAAATCGTTCACTGCAGATGCTCCCGCTGGGTTGACGTTCAGAGTGGGCCGCTCTCCAAAGATGCTTCCTGTTGCTGCAAGAGTGGCAGCCATTCCAACCCCCTGCTCAATGGCCGAAATCTCCTCTTCAGGCCCAATCAGCCCTCGAACTGCGCTCACCACGTACTCTCTGGTGTGCACACAGACCCTGGATACGCCCAGATGAGACCTGAGCCTCCGGGCCGCCTCCATGACGCCCCTGCTTCCAGGCTCAATGCCTCCCAGCACTGCCATCTCATCCTCATTCATGCCAATGCTGTCCACCACCAGGCTCTCCAGCAGGCATCTCATCATATCCGGACTCTGGATGCTGCCCATCTCTGCATGGAGGAAAAGCTCCGGACGCTTCTCCTTCCAGGACCTGATCTGCTCAATTCGCTCTTTCACCGACTCTTCAAGGCATGGGAAGGAAACCAGGTGAAAGCCAGCGATTAATGCGCCCTCTATTTCATCCAGATGCTCCCGGCAGTAGCTGTCAAAATCAGGGTCGATGTAGAGCCTTCTGTTGAGGCTGTCGAAGGATGCAATGAACCTGTTCTCCAGTGGCGAGACCACGGTCTCTCCTGCGGTCGCGACCTTCTCCCCAGCAGGGAACTGAAAGACGAAGTGCGTTAGATCTTCGCCCTCCTTAGCGGCCAGAGCAGCAGGCTGAAGCTTATCGCTCTTTGCCACCCTGACTCCAGGATGGAGAAAGGAGGCCTGTCTAAAAGTTAGCGATGGCACGTTGAGCACGGGCTCTGCCCCTAGCTGCGCCAGGACGTTAGCCATGTTTCCGGCGTTGCCTCCCAGTCGGTTTTGCCAGGCAAAGGTCTTCCCTATCAGACCAGCAACCTCTGGACTGTCGATCAGCAGCTCGGCTCCCGATCCTCTCTTCATGCAAAAGAGAAGCCCTGAGATGAGGTCCTCCAGGCTTGCGATCTTCTCCGGAAGTTCGATCTTTGGCCTCAGGCCAAAATCTGCGATCAGCCTGGATATCTCGTCTCCGCTGATGTTGTGAACTGCATCTATGTTGACGTTGTAGCCGCAGATGACTTTCATCTTCTACATGGTCTCCAGGGCGGGAATTCCCAGAGTCTCCAGGGTCGCCCTCAGGCAGTTCCTTGAAGCCCCGACCAGCGCCAGCCTGGCGTTCTTGAGATCTGTAGGAGCGTCAAGCACTGGGCTGTACCTGTAGAAGAGGTTGAATATCTCTGCAGTCTCGCGGGCGTAGGTGGCAAGCTGATGAGGCTTCAGCTCCCTCGCGGCCCTATCTATGACGAGATCGAACTCAGCGATCTTCTTTATCAGGGCTACCTCGTTCTCGCCCGTTAGCAGGTTGGGATCGTATTGTCCCCCATCGCCAGCCTTTCGCAGGATGCTGCAGGCACGAGCGTGCGAGTACTGGATGAAGGGCGCGGAGAGCTTCTCGAAGTCCAGAGCCTGCTTCCAGTCGAAGGTGGTGGCCTTGTCCGCCGAGACTTTGACCACATCGTACCGCACAGCGCCCGTGGCAACCTGTCTCGCCACCTCTTTCCTGAAGTCCTCGCTCTCATCCGGCCTTCTCTTGCTGACTTCTATGAAGGCCTGCTTCTCCACCTCGTCGAGAAGCTCATCGGCTGAGATGAACTTGCCCCTGCGTGGTGGACATTGAGCCTGTGGGCAGGGAGACGAACTCGAATATGACAATTTCGGGCTCCCTTATCTCGATCAGCCGCAGGGCGGTGCAGAGCTGAGATGATATGAGCTTGTGATCTGCGCCCAAGATGTCCACCATGCGGTCGCTGTTTTGCGCCTTCCACCTGTGGTAGGCCAGGTCGCGCGTTATGTACAGAGAGGTTCCATCGGTCCTTCGAAGCACCATCTTCTTCTCGAAGCCAAAGCCACTCAGGTCGAGCTGAAAAGCGCCGTCCTCCCACTGCGTTAGGCCGGTCTTCTCCAGATCCTGGATTATCCTCTGCACGTCTCCATTTCTGACGAACTCCGACTCCCAGTGGTAGCTATCATGGCGGATGTCCATCCTGTGCAAAGTCTCCTCTATCCCCGCGATGGCATACTCTGCGGCCTTCCTGATCTCTGCTGAGGTCTCAAGATCGCCTGCCTCATAGCGCTGTATGACGGCATCTGCCTCGCCTTTGATCCTGGCCTTGGCCTCATCGCTCTCCTGCATGGCCTTGTTGGCAGCGATGTAGACCTTGGCTATGGCATGGTCGGCCTTGATGTTCTCCAGGGGGAAATGCCGGAGACCAACGACCACCATCGCCTCCTGCCTGCCCATGTCGTTCACGTAGTACTGAGCGTCAACTGTGCAGCCTGCGCGGCGCAGTATTCTCACCAGAGTGTCCCCTATGACCGAGTTCCTGATGTGGCCGACGTGAAGCGGCCCGTCTGGGTTGGCAGAGGTGTGCTCCACTATCACCTTCTGGTCCATGCGGCCCTTCCAGCCAACGTTTGACAGGGCCTCATCGAGGACTGAATTGAGAAAACGCCTGTTCATGAAGAAGTTGAGATATGGGCCGACCAGCTCGACCCTGTCCACGAACTTGTGCTCCTGGGGAAGGGCCTTGTGGATCTCTGCAGCGATTGCCGCCGGGCTCTTCCTGAGCACTGGAGCCAGCCGGAAGGAGACGGACGATGCCAGGTCGGCATGGGGGCTTATATCCAGGCCTAGGCTATTTGCTCCTTCCTCTATCTTAAAACCGCAGCGCTCGAGGCCTGCATGGAGCAGTGCCTCTACCTCGCTCATGAAATTGAGAAACATGGAAACCTCTAGTTGGAACAGATGTCACCCTTTGATTTTAAGGAGCCAATATAAGCATTGCGAATAAGCATTGCGAGCAGCAGTTAGATACTCTCCTATACTTCTGGGAAAGTATAATACCCTTATCCAACAATCTCTAAGGTGAGGTATCCTTACGAAGCTCTTTACAGCTCTTCTGGCGCTGTTGATCTGCGCCCCGGCCATCGCTTCCGGACAGGATGCGAAGGTCGAGGCCACAACAGCCATAAATCTGCCTGTAGACTCCGTCACCATCTATCCAGACGGCATGGTCTCGGTGAAACGAATGGGCAGCCTCGATGTGACTGATGGAACGCATAAGTTCGTTGTGGACGTCCCCGATTCTGCAGACAAGAGCACAGCACTTTTGTCGGTGAGCAACGCGACAGTGGAGCGGGTGGTCTACGACGGCGATCCCGTTTACACCCTGAACGTATCCTCTGCAGGGTCTCAGGAGTTCGCTCTTAGCTATCTCATGTACAGCGCTGGCTACTGGGAGCCGAGATACGACCTCCATCTCTCCGACGATTCAGTGCTGGTGAAGGCAAATGCCATCGTCAGGAACAACGGCGGAGAGGATCTTAAAGGCGTCCGGCTCAAGCTGGTAGCCGGCCTCCCGCCTGTCGTGGAGCCGTACCTGGCCAAGAGGGCTTTAGACCAGATGCAAGCAGACTACGCAGTGGCAGCACCGGCCGAGGCCTTTGAGGCAGCACCTGCCCCTGCAGCTCCAGCTACTGGGGAACTGGAGACGTTCTACATCTTCGAGCTTGAGGGCAGAAAGGACATTGAGATGGACAAAGAGATCGGCCTACCCTTATTCGACGAGTCTGCGCCGCTTGTGAGGATGTTCACCTGGGACGCCTACAATAAGGAAGAGGGCCCGGCGGTAGAGGAGATCAGGGCCAACAACACCATGCAGATTCCATGGCCGTCGGGGAAAGCCCTGCTCTACAGGAACGACGAGTACGTTTCTACTATTACCATGCCTTACACGCCCTCGGGGACCAACGCCTCCATAGTGGTGGGCCCATCCCCTGACCTGAAGGTCTCAAAGAAACTGTCGGACTACAATATCACTGAGAATATCAGGGCCATCCAGTCGGATAACAGAACGCATACGGTAAAAGAGACCACAGAGAACTGGACATATAACCTCTCGATAGAGAACAACCTAGATCGGGAAGCGACCTTAGAAGTGAGCGACAGCCGCCCCAAGGAGGCCAAGATTATCTCAATCTCGCCGCAGCCCACTGAGACCACGGCCACGACTATGAAGTGGAGGGTCATACTGCAGCCCAGAGAGAAGACGGCCATAGACTACGTCTATCAGGTGGTAACTACTGAGGCACTGAACGGCCAGAAATGAGGGTCTCTCCTCATTCTTTAATATTAAAAAATTTTTTAAATCGATCCTCGAAATTGATCCCTTTGGCGAGAGCTATCTAATCGACCGATACCCTCTGGGCATTTATAACGACCAGCTTGGGGAGGCGTACCTCCAGGATGCCGTTCTCGTAAGAAGCCTTGACCTGCTCGGGCTTGATCTCCAGAGGCAGCTTGATCTCTCTCTTCATGCCAAGTGGGCTCGTCTCTCTTTTCAGGTAGTTGCCTTCTCTGGGCATAGCCCTGGCTTCCACTGAGAAAGTGTCCTCTGTGACTCTGAGATCGATCTTGTCTTTGGAGACTCCGGGCAGGGCCACGCGGGCGATCAGCTCATCGGCGCTATCGATCAGGTCAATGGCTGGAACGTCATAGCCTTTGGCCTCGCTCACCTCGCCGAGGAATTTTTTGGCAGCCTGGCTGGCCTGGCTGGACATCTTGGCAGCTTCAACTGCTGCCTTTCCAATCATCCTTTCCAGATCGCTGGTACTTGTGGACTCAGATTTCATACTTAAAAATAAGGCATTGTTCTCATAAAACCCTTTGCATGGCCAAATACCGCCCATTTCCGGGACGAACCTCCAGTTCTCCATCGTAGATCACCTCTCCCCGAAGGATGGTCATCTTGGGGAATATCGCATCTTTGCCCTCGTAGGGTGTCCAGTCCGCCCTGCTGTGAAGCCGATCGGCCCTTATCTCCCTGGCAGATTTCGGGTCCACCAGCACCAGATCTGCGTCCCTGCCTGCCTCGATTCTGCCCTTGTTTTGCAGGCCGAAGATCTCAGCCGGCCTCCCAGAAATGGCATCCACCAGTCGATCCAGTGTGATGAGATTGCTCTTCACTGCGACCAGCATCAGGGGCAGCATGGTCTCCACGCCTGGCACGCCGGCAGGCGCTTCCCAGATATCGTCCTTCTTCTCCTCCGGCAGATGAGGCGCGTGATCTGAGGCCAGGATGTCGATGCTGCCGTCTCTTAGGCCCGCCCAGAGGGCGTTGCTGTCTTCTTGAAGACGCAGGGGCGGATTCATCTTGAGGTAGGAGCCTTGCTTCCGGTAGTCTCTGACGTTGAAAAGAAGGTGATGCGGGGCCACCTCACAGCTCAGCTTTCTTGCCGGATGCTGCTGTTTTGGCAGCTCTTACCAGCTCCAGACCTCGGAAAGTGCTGATGTGGCAGACGTGCAGCCTATTCGCCCAGGAGATGGCCTTTTCTATGGCGGCGGCTTCAGCAGTTGCAGGCCTGGCCTTGGAGTAGACATCGGGCTCGTGAAGATGCTTCAGGCTTTCTGTCAACTCCTTGATGATCCTGCCGTCCTCGGCATGAATCGTGGGAAGGGCGCCGGCCTCTTCCACACTTTTCAGAATCTTTTGCAGCTCTGCGTCGCTGTGCTCGTAGGCGAAGATCTCGCCTATGGCTGCCACGCCTGCTTTTACCAGCTCCTCTATCTTGCCGGGGCCTCCATTGATGCAGAAGTCCACCACACAGCGGTGTTTGGCTATGTCCAGCTTGAGATCGAAGGACTTTGCGTCCAGCGTCCTGGGATCGGTGTTGGGCTGATCCACCACAGTCGTTACGCCGCCCGCAGCTGCAGATGATAGAGCCGCTCTCCCAGTCCTCCTTGTGAGTTAGCCCTGGGTCGCGAAAGTGGACGTGGGCGTCTATGGCCCCGGGGAGCACCAGCATTCCTTTGGCATCGATCCTCTCCTCTGCCCTGTGGGGTCCGCCTAGAGCCGCCACCTTACCGTTTTTGATCCAGATGTCGATGGACTTAAGGCCGGTTGCCGTGTAGACGCGGCCGTTCAACACGCCCAGATCATAGTTTATATCCGAACCTCCTCAGCAGCTGGCGCCGCTCCTCCACCTTGGATGCGTCCTCTACGCCCTTGGGCGGGTAGCCGTCTATGACGCCCATGATGCCCCTGCCAAGATCCGTTTCGGCTACCACTGCCTCTAGCGGATTTGCCGTTGCGCAGAATATGCAGCAGACCTCCTGAACGTTCTTAATGGCGTTTAGGACGTTGATCGGGAAAGCGCCCTTCAAAAGCACCACAAAGGTGTGGCCGCATCCCAGTTCAAGAGAGTTCTTTTTGGCTGCATCCATCAGATCGATGTCGTTTCCCTCCAGCCTGATCAGGCAGTCGCCGCTGGCCTCAGAAAAGGCGACCCCGAACTTGGCGCCGGTGCTGTGCCAGTGATGGCCTCGTAGAGATCTTCTGCAGTCTTGATGAAATGGCTCTGTCCCAGGATCAGGTTCGAGCCCTCAGGAATGTTCATCTTTATGATTTTAAGCAGCATATTCGATCCTCATAAAGATAAAGCCGGGGGAGAACTTATAGTTTGGCTCCTCGCTACACAAAGCGATTGCAGGCGCGCATGCACTGAGGATAACTTTTCCACACTAAAGCTTGAGAAAAGAAGGGCTATTTATTCCGCAGCCCCTTCTTCGGACCTTTGGCCTGCGCCCCTGCCTGCAGGTTCTTCTTCATGATGATCGTCGATGTGAAGTAGTATACTACCAGAAATATAAGCGCAGAGTAAATCGAAGTGCTTATAGCTTCCACCGGCTTCATGCCGAGCATCAAATAGTCATAAAGCCCGTATAGTACAAAGATTATCACACCCACTATCACAGCTTGCTGAAAAGGCGTCATCTGCCTAAAGCGAATGAGCATATCTGTGATATTCAAATTCTTAATGTTTACCAAGGGTCCTTCACCTCGATCTCCTTGAGCTTCCCGGTCCTGCTCATATAAAGCCTTGTCCACCACAATGTGGAGAGAGGCGCTAAAACCAGGAGGTTCACAAGCCCAGTCACTATGGACAGAGGCTGGAAGGTCACCGTGTCCCCTGTTGAGACTGAGTTGCCTATCATCTGCAGTCCTGTGGATATGGCCACCACAACCAGCCATAGTACGAATACGTCGAACTTGTTATACCTGAAAAAGCCGATGCTGGCCTTGATGGCGTCCACTGCTCCTAAGGAGTCCACTACCAGGGCGTAGGGCGCTATGGCCAGGAAAAGGGATACGATCAGGGCGTAGATTATCAGCAGCATGATCCCTGCTACCAGCAGGCCTACGGTCTGGGGCTGGGATTAAAAGATGGCAGGAGGTAAATGACTCCCGGCAGAAGGAAAGCTGCACCTGCCACTACTATTATCCCCATAAGCAGGGAAGCGATGAACATGTTCAAGAAGTGCTTTCTTCCTGCAGACCACATGGCTCCTGTTGTACTCTTTCCAGTCTCCAGGGCCTCTCTCGCCATGCCTATCGCTCCGGATGTGAAGAATGCGCTGACAAGGGCCATGGCAAGGATCACGAGGACAAAGGTTGCGGCCAGGACGAACAGAGAACCCTCGACCCTAGATAGGAGCTCTTCTGGGGTAGCCGACTCCAGGGACTGCAGGTCTCCCGAAGATCCCAGGACTGCCAGCAATGCCGCTACCAGGGGCACTACAGCCATGACGGAGAATAAGAGATTGAGCAGAAAAGGAACGCACAGGTTCAGATTGCTTTTCCAGGTTTTGAAGCCCTTACCGATGATGTCTACCTACGTCTTCCATATTATCCCTCCAGGCCCTTCCAGACCTGATCTCCCACATGGTGCAGCGATTTTATAGCCTTTCCCTCTCCTTTCATCTCCGTTCCGGGTATCAGGGCCCTTCCAATGGCCAGAGGCTTCTTATGTCTCTCTTCCACAACTACTACCAGGTCGCCCGGAGCAATCTCGGGATCGGCAGAGACGATTCCTGGTTTCATGATATCCGCCCCGTTCACTATGAACCGCACCGCACCAGAGTCCACTACCACCAGCCTTTTATTTGGCTTAAGCTCGATTGCCCCCAGGACTGTGAAGAAGGGCTGCTCCTCTATTATCATTATCAGAGGCTTGCCATCTACGAAGATGAGATCGACGCCTTCGTCTGTCTCAGACCGCTCAAGGGACGCCTTCTCGAGGGCGGAGTCGTCTTCCAGGAAAGACTCCAGCGTGGCGATTATCTTCCTCGCCTCGCTTCCTTTGAGGTGGTGCCTGGATTTTGTCTTCATGGCCCCTGGATATCCCGATAGGTTTAAATATGCAACGTGCAAGTTTGAATTCGAAGCCTTTTGCGGTTATCATCGCTGGAGAGAGGTTTAATGGGTCAGAGACCGCTTGATATTCTGAATGAATCACTGAATGGTCCCGTCATCGTCAAGCTAAAGGATGGAAGGGTCTTCAGGGGGGAGCTGCAAGGTTATGATATCCACATGAACCTGGTGCTCGACAACACAGAGGAAGTGGCAGAAGGGGCGGTCGCGCGTAAGATCGGAACTGTGATCGTGCGCGGGGACAACGTCGTATACATTTCACCCTGAGGTGTTCTAGATGACTAAAGGTACTCCTTCAATGGGCAAGCGCCACAAGAGATCGCACATCAGGTGCAGGCGCTGTGGCAGCATTTCGTTTAACTTCAAGAGAAAAATTTGCGTTTCGTGCGGGTTTGGCAAGACGCCAAAGCTCAGAAGCTATAAGTGGATGAGGAAGGCCGACTACTAGGGACCTGAAGTGCACGATGCCTGTGGCGTAGTCGGGATATCGCTAAAAGAGCAGGGCAACAGCGTAGCCAAGTCGATATACTACGCCCTCTATGCCCTGCAGCACCGGGGACAGGAGGCTGCCGGGATCTCAGTCCACGATGGCAAGTCCATTCGCACTCATCGGGGCATGGGCCTCGTCTCTAGAAGTCTTCGACGACGCCCAGATTGCTCTTCTTCGTGGCTCTGTGGGCATAGGCCATGTCCGCTACCCCACAACGGGCCGATCGTGCATAGAGAACAGTCAGCCGCTTCTGGTTAAATACAAAGACGGGGCTATAGCCGTAGCTCACAACGGCAACGTGGTCAACTCCGCCCAGCTCCGAGAACAGCTGGAACAAAACGGAGACATATTCTACTCCACATCGGATACAGAGGTCATAGCTCACCTCTTTGTGCGGGAGCTTCTCAGGCACGACCTGCATGACGCTGTCCGGGCGGTTATGCGCAAGATCGTGGGCTCTTACTCCCTGGTCTTCTTATTCGGGGATACCGTTCTGGCAGTACGCGACCCCCTGGGCCTCAAGCCCCTCTGCCTGGGAGAGCTGGAGAACGGGAACGGCTACGTTGTGGCCTCGGAGAGCGTGGCCATAGACACCCTCAACGGGCGGCTGGTCCGCGACGTCAAGCCCGGAGAGCTAATCGTGCTGCGGCACGGCGAGATTAAGTGCCATCAGCTGGCCCGCCTGCCGAATCCTGCCCACTGCGTCTTCGAGTACATTTACTTCGCCAGGCCGGACAGCATCCTTGATGGGCGGCTGATCTACGACGTGAGGGTGAACATAGGCGCAAAGCTTGCAGAAGAGCATCCTACGAATGCCGACACCGTAACGCCAATACCCGACTCAGGAATTACTCTGGCTGTTGGCTACCACCAGAAATCGGGCATAAGCTACCGCGAATGCCTGATGAAGAACCGCTACATAGGAAGGACATTCATCATGCCCGACCAGAGCATGCGGGAGACGGCCGTGCGCCTGAAGATGAACACCATCCGGCCCAACATCGAGGGGCACAAGCTGGTCCTGGTGGACGATTCCATCGTCAGAGGGACTACCAGTCGCCGCATCGTGAATATGGTCAGGAAGGCCGGTGCTGCGGAGGTACACATGAGGATAGGCAGCCCGCCCATTCTGGCTCCGTGCTACCTGGGCATAGATATGCCTAGCCGCGAGGAGCTGATAGCTGCCTACAAGACCATCCCCGGCGTGGAAGCGGTCATCAACGCCGACTCGCTGGGTTACGTCAGCCATGAGGGCCTGGTAGAGTCCATAGGAATACCGAAGGAGCATCTCTGCATGGGTTGTCTCACTGGAGTTTATCCCGTAGAGATACCGGGAGAGAAGTGCGTCGCTACCCAAACCAAGCTCTCTGAATATCTTGATGTGGATAGCTTAAAGGGCTCTGTATAAGCAATAAAGTTGTCAATTTTCAAAAACGCAAAATAGGATTGGCGGAGGCCTACCTCGCCAATATTTGCTAAGATAAAGATCTTGATTTGTATTTACGCTGCTTGTTTTTTTAATTCTTTACTTCTTTACCGTAACAGGCTTTACCGTTTCCTCCATCTTCTTTTCCATCTCTGGAGTGACCTCCGTGCCATGGGCGCTCTCGGCATGAGCCTTGGCATGCTCCATGACTTCTTCTTTCGTCTTGGCCTGAACTCGGAATTCGCAGGGGTGCTCGGGATCGTTACAGCAGAACTCCATATACTCTACATCCGGCATATCAACACCTCAATTCGTATCAGCTAATAGTAACCGTCCGTACTAGCTAATAGTAACATGACATCTTGAATAAATAAATGTTTTGGATTATCTTTTTATTTTGTATAAATGATAGACGTAATGCATATATTTTAGCGATGATGATTTAATAGAGTCTTATTTAAAAGAGACATCAAATAAAAAAATTAAAAAATTTATAGGATTAAGTTGAGCTCTTCTTTGTTTCGCTGGCTGTTGCAGTCTTAGTAGCAGCTACTGTAGGCTTCATCATCATTATGGCCACAATTGCTCCTAGCACAGCCAAGGCCGCCACGATCAGGAAGAACGGCTGATAGCCTCCCATAAGGTCTTTGGCCTGAGCAGAGACAATGCCTCCGATTACGGCGCCGGCGCCGTAAGCAGTGAAGACTAGGCCATAATTTTTAGCATAATCTTTGGTGCCGAAGAAGCTTGCCGTAGCCGTAGGCGCGATTGCCAGCCAGCCGCCAAGACATGCCCAAAGCAAAAGGAAGCATATTATGTACGCGTTTCCTGAACCATATTGAATGTACATTAGCATGCATGCTAAGAAGATGAGCACATAAGTAATTAGTGCAGTGTTCTTTGGACCGAGCTTATCCGTAAGCGTACCAAAGACAGGTCTACCCAAACCGTTAACCAGAGCGAATGGAACGATCAAGAGGAATATATAATCGGTCACTGCTTTAACGACTTCGGGTGCGGCTGCGGGCAGCCCTAGTTTCGCGGCATAGATTGGCGTGAATATTTCGGTGCCCACCGGCCCGGCTATTCCTATGGCCGTAAGACCTGCCAGAGCGCCGACGGTGTAGCATAACCACAGTCCTCTGAAGGTACCGGTCTTGCTCATCTCATCGCGGGTGAGGTTAGCTGCAGGGGCGGCTCCAGCTTTCGGCGCTGGCGGCTTCCATCCAGCTGGACACCAGCCGGCCTTCGGGAAGGCCAGGAACATGGACAATACTACTGTGACGACAAGGAAGACTATGCCGAAGATCTGGAGGATTTTCATTATGTCGGTGCCAGTCCCCAGCATGTATTTGGTCGAATACGAGATCACAGCCGAAGATAGGCCGAAACCAAGTACAGTCAACCCGACGGCAAGGCCGCGCTTATCCGGGAACCACGCCGCTGAGACTGCAATTGGACAACCATAAGCTATACCCACGCCTATACCGCCAATAATGCCGTACAGAGGTATGAGCATATAGGGCGATGTGGCAAAAGAGGCCGCAATCCAGCCCAGGCCGCAGAGCGCTCCACCAACCATGCATACCTTTTTAGGTCCCATCTTCTGAATGTAGGGGCCAGCCAAAGGCATTGTTAATGCGAATACGAGCAGGAATACGATAAAGGGCCAAGTCATATCCATTGCTGTGGGGGCCAGGCCAAGTGACTTAAAGTACGCTGTAATAGAGCCCCTTAACGCGCCATAGGCATAAATGGCACCAAGACAAAGCTGAATCATTAAGCCCACGATTACCAGGACCCAACGTCCCGATTCCGGGGGCATACCCAAAACCTTCACATCATCTGCCATGAGTTAACACCTTTTGATAGATATCATTTTATTCCCATTCAATACATGTAATAAATTCCAAATATCCCCTCAGAACTTGCAGAAATTCAGCTTCACAAATCCCTCCTAAATCCCCTCCATTACCATTGAAGGATTATTCGATGGCTTGGGCCTATTTTTGTTTCCCATCTATTTAAATTTGGCGGCAATTATCGGCATTATCCATTATAATATTAAGTATATCGCGTATAGTGGTTTTCTTCCATGTCTTTTGACCCCAATCAAGCCATTAATCGCAAAAAAGTGTGAAAGATATAATACTTCAATCCTTCGCCATCGATAATAGAGAATCATCCCTAATGGAAATAATCGTTGATGGCAATCTCTTTTAAGGAGAATGCTAAATAAAGGGGAAGGTGGTGCTAATATGCTGAAGAGCAACCCAAAGACCTCCTGGAACAGCGAAGAACGCATGCCAACGGTATCATCGACCGCTTATATAGACGATTCAGCTACGCTCATAGGGGATGTGCGAATCGGTAATATGGTATATGTCGCGCCTGCTGTTTCGCTGAGAGCGGATGAGGCATATCCTATCATCATTGGGGATGAATGCAATATCCAAGATGGCGTCGTGTTCCACGGCCTGGAGGGCAGCTCTATTGAGCTAGGAAAACGCGTATCTGTTGCCCATGGTGCTGTAGTTCACGGCCCTATGAAGATTGGGGATGAGAGTTTTGTGGGCTTTAACGCGGTGGTGCATGCCTCTACTCTCGGCAAAAAGTGCTTTGTCGCCCACGGAGCAGTGGTCATAGGCGTAAAGCTTGCCGATGGCAAGTTCGTGCCACCGGCCACTTTGGTGGACACACAGGATAAGGCCGATGCCCTTGGCCCGATCCCAGATAACCTCAAGCACTTCAACGAGGAGGTTGTCAAGGTAAACAAGGAGTTTGCCGCCGGTTACGGCCAGCAGGCCAGGATGTGCAGCTGTCGTTGATGCTGATCTCTTCACAACTCTTTTTCTGTCAACTCCCGGCTCCACTGCCTTAAGAAGGAATATATACACCCCTGCAAGTAAGCCCCTTCACTAGCTTTAGGTGATTGTTAATGGCCAAGATCAAAGCAGGCGTCCTGGGCGCTACCGGCGCCGTGGGACAGCGTTTCATCGAGGGACTGAAAGAACACCCCTGGTTTGAGCTTACCAGCCTTGCCGCATCTGAGAGGAGTGCTGGCAAGAAGTACAGCGAGGCTGCCAGGTGGCGGCTGGAGAGCGAGATGCCCGCGGAGATCGGAGAGATGACTGTGGTCAATGTCGATCCGCGAGAGGTTGATGCTGACATAGTCTTCTCTGCGCTTCCAGCCGATGATGCCAAGACAGTCGAGCCCGCCTTCGCCGCAGCAGGCTGTGCTGTTGCCAGCAACACCAGCTCCTACCGCATGGTGGCTGACGTGCCTCTTCTCATCCCGGAATGCAACCACGAGCACCTGGATATTATCAAGATTCAGCAGGAGAAGAGAGGCTGGGGGAACGGCGGCTACCTGACCACTAACCCGAACTGTACAACTGTCATGTTCACCCTGCCCCTGAAGCCTCTCATGAAGTTCGGCATAGAGAGCGTTCATGTGGCCTCGATGCAGGCCGTGAGCGGAGCAGGCTACGAGGGCGTCCCCTCAATGGCAATCCTTGGAAACGTCATTCCATACATCGGAGGCGAGGAGGAGAAGGTGGAAACAGAGCCCCAGAAGATCCTGGGAACCTTCGATGGAGAGAAGATCATCAACGCAGATTTTACCGTTACCGCGAGCTGCCACCGTGTGCCCGTCATGGACGGCCACACTGAGGCTGTCTGGGTTACCATGAGGGATAATCCCACTCCTGCGGAGGTCAGGCAGGCCATGCTGGACTTCGATCCAAAGCTTGGAGATCTGCCCACATCGCCCAAGAAGGCCATCATAGTCAAGGACGAGGTCGACCGGCCCCAGCCGCGCCTGGACAGGAATAGGGGCAACGGCATGTCCGTCTCCGTGGGCAGGATCAGGTCGGGAATCAGGTTCATCTGCATGGGCCACAATACCGTTCGCGGGGCAGCGGGAGCAAGCATCCTCAATGCAGAGCTGCTGGTCAAGAAAGGCCTGCTGTAATGCTGATAGTAGCCTGGGAGACGACGTCGGCCTGCAACCTGTCGTGCAGCTACTGCAGGGCAAAAGCTACTGCCACTCCTGAGAAGGAGGAGCTAAGCACTGAGGAGGCGTTATCCCTCATCGATGAGATAGCGCCCCTTCGGCCAATGCTCATCCTAAGCGGGGGAGAGCCGCTGCTTCGGCCTGACATATTCCTTTTAGCCAGGCATGCGGCTGACAGGGGCATGCGCGTCTCCCTGGCGACAAACGGGACTCTTCTAACGCCTGAGATCGTAGAGAAGATAGTCTCGGCAGGAGTCACAAGAGTGAGCATCAGTCTGGACGGGGCCTCCCCGAAGCGGCATGATGCCAATCGTGGTCCTGGGAGTTTTGAGAAGTCCTTGAAGGGAATAGAAAGCCTGCAGGGCAGGATCGATTTTCAGATCAACTTCACGATTACAAACAAGAACGAGGGCGAGACCCTGGCCATCTTCGACCTGGCGGAGAGGCTGGGAGCAAAGGCTCTGCATTTCTTCTTCCTGGTCCCAACAGGCCGGGGAAGAGAGGATGACCTCATTTCCCCAGAGAGGCAGGAGGAGCTGCTTCGCCTCATCGATGATGAGCGATCCCGCAGAAACATTGAGGTCCAGGTCACCTGTGCCCCTCAGTTCGCCCGAATAGCCCGGGTCGACTCCAGCCGAAGGCGCAGCGGCGGATGTCTGGCGGGCACGAGCTTCGTCTTCGTCTCCCGGAAAGGTGATGTTTACCCATGCGGCTACCTGCCGGTCCTGGCTGGCAGCATCAGGGAAAAGAAATTTATAGAGATATGGGAAAAATCTCCTGTGTTCATGGCTCTAAGAGAGAGAAACCTAAGGGGATTGTGCGGAGACTGCAGCTTTCGGCTGGCCTGTGGAGGATGCCGGGCCAGGGCTTATGCAAAAACGGGCGATTATCTGGAATCCGATCCTCTCTGCAGGGAGGCTTCCTGATGGACGAGGTGGACCGCAGGCTGCTGTCCGCAGTGCAGGACGGGTTTCCCATAACGCCCAGGCCTTTCCAGTCTTTAGGCGAGGACATTTGCATAAGCGAGTCTGAGACGCTGGAGCGGCTGGACAGGCTGCAGAAGGACGGGCTAGTCAGGCGGATAGGGCCTATACTGGATATGCGCAAGCTCGGCTGCAGCGGTGTACTTGTGGCACTTGCTGTCCTGGAAAAAGAGGCGGACCTTGTAGCCCTTGTGGTGAACCAGTATCCTGAGGTATCGCACAACTACCTGCGGCCGAACGAGAGCGGCTACAACCTCTGGTTCACGGTCTCGGCAGCTCAGAAAAGGATCGAGGAGATCCTGGACGAGATTGGGTCGCGGACGGGCAAAAAGATGCTTGTCTTGCCTACATTGAGGATATTCAAGATCGGCGTCAGGTTCAATATAATTTAATATACTATGAGGGCGAGTTGATTTATAAGGGCTTGAGCAGGGACTTGTAAGAGGTGATACACTTTGGCTAAACCCATTTTGATGGACTTTTATGCTGATTGGTGCGGGCCTTGCAGGATGCAGACCCCAATCTTCGAGGAGCTGGAGAAGGAGTTCAAAGATAAGGCGGAGTTTCGGAAGGTCAACGTGGACAAGGAGGGCGATTTAGCGACGGAGAAGGGTATCTTCGTCGTGCCAACGCTAATTCTTGAGAAGGACGGAAAAGAGCTTAAGAAGTGGATGGGCGTCACCTCCAAAGAAGATCTGACCAATGCCATCAACGAAGCGCTGAAGTGAGTGGGGGAATTTGGTGGACCTGGGCGTGGAGCCGCTGCGAAGGGTGAACAGCCGCGGAGGTCTCGCGCCCCATCTGTTTGTCAGGTTCGATTCACATCTCTTTTGCGTAGACACCAGCAGGTCTCCTAAGGCTTGCGTTCAGCCCGACGCCTATCTCATCACACATGCTCACTCGGATCACTACGGCAAGTCGGCCATGCTCTCCCCGAGAGCGCTCGCCTCAAAGGAGACCGCCCGTGCCCTGGAGATTCGCTACGATAAGGAGTACAAGGGCCGCACATTTTCTGTCGGAGAGAGCGTCTTGATAGGAGACGTGGAGGTCAAGACCTACCCTACAGGTCACACCATTGGAGCTACAGCCTTTTACTGGGAGACCGAGGTGGGAACAAAGGTCCTGGCAACAGGCGATGTCAAGGATTACAGCCATCTTCCACGATGTGATTTTCTGATAACCGAGGCCAATTATGGCGACCCCTGGGACCCTTCTTGCATCTTCGAGGACGACCTAAGCGGCTTCTTTGAGGCCCTGCAGTCCGGCGCCAGCTTCGGAGCCTACGCCTTTGGCAAGGCCCAGAGGGCTGTGGCTCTTATGAGGGCTATGGGCCACGATGGCGAGATTGGAATGGACCCGCAGAGCCTGGCCCTGACAAGGGAGCTAATGCCTGATGCCGGCCCCCTGACCGAGGCAAACGGCGGCGGAACAAATGTGGTCACGCCCTGGAATCTATATCAGCTGCCGGGGAGGAACAAGTACTTCCTGACTGGCCGAAGAGACACGTCTTACCCGACAATCCGCCTGAGCGACCACCTGGACTTTCGCGGCCTGATGAAGATGTTCGAGCACATCTCGCCCCGGGAGATCATGGTCTACCATCCAGAGGGCGAGAGGGCAAACCTGCTGGCACACCACCTGCAGCAGTGCGGCATGGAGACCACGGCGCTGGGGCAGATCGAGAAGTTCGTACGTTAATTATAAATGTATTAATAATTATATTAGTAGTTGATGAAATCCGATGCTTTTAGCGTTCCTAATTTTAGCATTCCTAATCTAAATGGCAAAGTTGCCGTGGTTGCGGGTGCTACTCGCGGCGCGGGCCGCGGC
The DNA here is from genome assembly GCA_963847095.1 of Methanotrichaceae archaeon. Taxonomy (GTDB): domain Archaea; phylum Halobacteriota; class Methanosarcinia; order Methanotrichales; family Methanotrichaceae; genus CAWJYS01. The sequence goes on from CAWJYS010000007.1 coordinate 164,878, forward strand.
ATCGCCGTCGAGCTTGGTGCGGCCGGAGCAACGGTCTATGTGACAGGGCGCAGCACGCGACAATCAAGCTCATCGATGGGCCGCCCTGAAACGATTGAAGACACTGCAGAAATGATCAATTCCTGCGGCGGGAGAGCAATCGCTATCCGTGTGGACCACACCGTTCCAGAGGAAGTGGCCGGGCTGATCCAGCGCATCCGGGAAGAACAGAACGGGCAGCTCGATCTCCTAGTCAACGACATCTGGGGTGGTGATCCTCTTACTCAATGGGGGATGCCTTTCTGGCGGCACGATCTCCGAAAGGGCTTAAAGATGCAGCGCCTCGCTGTACATACCCATCTCATTACGAGCTGGTACGCAGCACCACTCATGGTCGAGCGTGGACGTGGACTCATCATCGAGGTCACAGATGGAATCACGGAGCGCTATCGGGGATCGCTTTTCTACGACCTGGCTAAGGCCTCAGTGAATCGCCTTGCGCTCGCTCAGGCTGAAGATCTACGGCCATTCAACGTCGCGGCGATCGCGCTCAGCCCGGGTTTCCTGCGCTCTGAAGCCGTGCGGGATCATTTCGGCGTTACGGAGGCCAATTGGCGGGATGCCATTATAAAGGACGAAAACTTTGCCGTATCTGAAACGCCATCCTACATCGGGCGTGCAGTCGTGGCGCTTGCGAATGATCCGGAGATCATGGCGAAGAGTGGGAAAGCGCTAGCTACCTGGAATCTTGCAAGGGAGTATGGCTTCAAGGACATTGACGGCACTCAACCCGACTGGGGTTCGCATGCACGCGCAAATCTCGGCATTGATATGGGATGACTGTTTAGGCTGATTGTTTAACGGGTTCATCGTTGTTTTGTATGGGTGGATTTGAAACGGCGTAGCCACGAATCAAAATTCTTTGTGCGTCCTTTGTGAGCTTTGTGCTCTTTGTGGTTTAATCCAAATCGCTTGGATGTGGCGAGACAAACGAAATCCACCACAAAGAGCACAAAGATCACAAAGAACGCACAGAGATAAACCCAAGAATCCTAAGCCATCAAGAATGCGTGGGGGCAAGTTGATAGCCCAGGAGAATGCAGATTTCTCAGGAATGCCAAGCGCGGTAATGAACGGACGCAGAGGTCGACTGTGAGTTCTCCCAATGATGGCCCACGACAGGATATGCCACATAGCGCCAGCCTTAGCCAGAAGGATATGGACAGCTTTGAGGCTCTGATCGACTACCTGAAGCGCAACCGTGGACTGGACTTCACAGGTTACAAGCGCCAGAGTTTGATTCGACGGGTTCGCAGGCGCATGCAGGTCGTCAACATTGCCAGCTTCTCTGATTACCAGAACTACCTGGAAGTCCATCCTGAGGAATTCATCGATCTCTTCAGCACCATCCTCATAAACGTCACCTCCTTCTTCAGGGACAAAGAGGCTTGGGAGTTCCTAGCCAGAGAGGTCCTTCCCAGGATTCTGGCATCAAAGAAGGATGGCGATATGATCAGAATCTGGTCTGCTGGCTGCGCCTCGGGGGAGGAGGTTTTCACTATCGCCATGCTTGTCATCGATGCCATTGGTGAAGAGGAGTTCAAGAGAAAGGTCAAGATCTTTGCCACGGACATAGATGAGGCTGCCCTGGCCCAGGCACGCACGGCCGTATATACCTCCAAAGACCTGGAGCCCGTACCGCCAGAATTCCGCGACAAATATTTTCAGACCCTGGGAGGAGCCTATATCTTCCGTCCTGATCTTCGAAGGTCGATAATCTTTGGCCGCCATGACCTGGTCCAGGATGCGCCCATATCACATCTGGACCTCCTGGTATGCAGAAATACGTTGATGTACTTCAATGCCGAGACCCAGGGGAAGGTCCTGGCCAGATTCCACTTCGCTCTCAAGAATACCGGGTACATCTTCCTAGGCAGGGCTGAGCTCCTTTTGACCCATGCCAGCCTCTTCACACCGTTTAACTTGAAGTGCCGAATTTTCGCCAAGATATGATTCAATATAAGCGATAAGCTCTCTGTCCTCTTCTCAAAGATAATATATGATCAACGGCAGCATCAGCACCCCCATGGCATGGGTCTTATGAATTCCAGCCACGGGAGCGATCAGCCCTACTACCGTAGACAGAAAGAAGATGAACAGCCCAAACCATCCCGTGAATGCCAGTGTCATTGAAATCAGGCCCGCTAAGACGACGATGCAAAGCAGCCTGTAGTTAAGATGGGATATCACTCGCGCAGTCGCACGTGCTCCGCCTATAGTTGCGATGTAGGATGCGACGGTCACGATTACAACCATTATGATCATCTGCACTAAAATGCCCCCGTCCAGGGAGAGGAGCTGTTCTATGGCTGCGGCAGCGCCGCTCCTGGGCCTGCCTATGGCGTACAGTGCCACTAAAGAGAAGAGTGCGTTGGCTGTGTTCACCCCCGCAATGGAGACCAAAAACTCCTCCGCTGAATGTGGAGTGCCCAGCCTCGTCGCGATGGCGGCCACTGATGGCGAGACTCCGGGAATCCATGCCACCACCGAGCCTCCCAGGCTGCCGGAAAAGATCGATTTTGCCAGAGAACTTGTGGAGACCCGAATCTCCGTCTCCTTCTGCTCAGGCATCTCCCTTTCCGCAGGGAGGCTGAGCACAAGGGAGGAGGCTCCGAACAGGCCAGAGAGCAGGGGCAGCAGGACCTGAGGCTCCAGGCCCAGAGGCGAGCTCAATAGATACTGGCGGTCGAAGGCAAATATTCCTAAGAAGCCGCTGGTAATAAAGAGCGAAGCCGCCAGGGCCTTGTACTTGAGGTGGACCAGCGACCCCTGTCCCTCTACCTTCGGTCCCGTCTCAGTTTTTATCATGAGCAGGGCGATGGCCAGCAGAAGAACGCCGACATATTTCATCAGATAATCGTAGTAGCTGGAGAAGATCAGGGAGAGCGGATAGACCAGGAGAAGGGCTACTATTATCGATCCTGCGCTGCCGAGAGCCGATAGCCGCACTGCTTCAATTCCCCTGCCCTCAAGCATGAGGCTGTGGCCCGGCAGGACCGTTAATGCAGTATCGGCATCTGGTGCTCCCACGAATATGGCCGGGATGCAGTCGAAGAAGGTCTGGGAGATGCTGGCTGCTAGAACGATGGAGGCCATATGGTAGGACGTGAGCCCCTGAGCCATGAGCTGAGGGGACAGCGCCAGCATGATGGCTGCAAAGTTGTTTATATGCAGCCCGGGCACAAGGCCGCTCAAGATTCCCAGGATAAAGCCGAGTGCCATACAGAGCACCAGGGTAAGATCAATCACTTCCCTCACTGTCTAAAGAATCTTCTATCAGTACATTAATACCTTACACCTTGATCCTGTTTTATCTAGAGGAGACGCTAGACTGCAACGCTTCGCGAAGCAGGTCGGTTTATTTCGCGAAGGGTGAAAACACTTAAATACTGGCGAAGAGTCGGTTAACTATTCCGCACGGGGGCAGGAGATGTCCCGGGCGCATGAACCGGCTGGTTCGAACGCGCGTGCATCGCGCGTGAGTCAGTCTCTCATGAGACTTTGCGGAGGATTACTATGAAAGGTACGGAGAAGACAAATCCGCGATTGATCCGTCTTATCGGTGATCTTAAGGCGGCCTCTCGTGATAATAGTGTCGGCTTCTGGCGCGACGTAGCCAGGCGACTCGAAAAGCCCAGCCGTAATTATGCTGCTGTTAACCTCAGCAAGATCAACAGGCACACGAAATCCAACGATACTGTTCTCGTGGCCGGAAAGGTACTCGCCTCCGGCGATATAGACCACAGCGTGACCGTAGCTGCTCTTGGATTTAGCAGCCAGGCCGCCTCCAAGATAGTCTCCGCTGGCGGGAAATGCCTGAATATTGAGAAGCTCATGCAAGAGCAGCCCAAGGGCACAGGCGTAAAGATTTTGAGGTGAGCTGATGATAGTAGATGCAACTGGGTTGGTCATGGGACGTCTGGCGAGTGTGGCAGCTTCGCGCCTTCTTGCGGGCGAGGAAATTCATATTGTCAACGCCGAGAAAGCAATAATCACCGGCAATCGGGATGGCATTTACGCCGATTACGGCCAGACCCGTGCCCGTGGCAGCAGGTGGGGCGGACCCTTCTTCCCGAGAAGGCCTGAGATGATTCTCAAGAGGACTGTTCGGGGAATGCTTCCCTACAAGCTCAAGAGGGGAAAAGATGCCATGTCAAGGCTGCGAGTCTACGTGGGCGTTCCGAGGGAGTTCAAGGGAATGCAGTTCGAGCAGCCTGAAGGGGCGAAGATGAGACTGACAAGCAACAACAAGTATATTGAGCTTGGTGATCTGAGCCGAAGGCTCGGCGCAAACTTCTGAGAGGCAAACGCAAATGAAGATAATCAACTCATCTGGCAAGAAGAAGACGGCCACTGCGAGGGCCACCCTGAAAGAAGGAAAAGGCGTGGTCAGGATTAACAAGGTTCCTCTGGAGGTCTATGAGCCAAGGCTTGCCAGGCTAAAGATCATGGACTCCGTCATGATTGCTGGCGATCTGGTCAAAGGAATGGACATCGATGTGACTGTTGCCGGCGGTGGAACCGTGGGCCAGGCTGACGCCGTTAGGACCGCTATCGCCAAGGGAATCGTGGAGTGGACCGGCGATACGGGATTGAAGGAGGCTTACTCCGAGTACGACAGGAACCTCCTGGTCAGCGATCATCGGCAGAAAGAGAAGAAGAAGTTCGGCGGTCTTGGTGCCAGAGCTAAGTATCAGAAGTCCTACAGGTGAAACAGCTTGATTCCCGTCAGGTGCTTCTCCTGTGGAAAAGTGATCTCTCACGTCTGGGAAGAATACCGGGAGCGCATCAAGACTGAGCCTCCCGGCAAAGTCTTAGACGATCTAGGGATTGAGAAGTACTGCTGTAGGCGCATGCTTCTTGCCCACGTAGAGATTGTGGACACGCTGAGGCGGTACCAGTAAGAAGGGGGTTGTAGGGTAGCCTGGTCCATCCTACAGCGTTCGGGACGCTGTGACCTGAGTTCGAATCTCAGCAACCCCATCATACTCTTCCTTTTGAGGTGGCTATTTGAAGGGTGAGAAATATACAAGATACGAACGTGCTAGGATAGTGGGAGCACGGGCTCTACAGATTTTCATGGGCGCCCCGGTATTTATCGATACCGCATCTATCGACCCTCTCGAAATAGCGCTAGAAGAGATGAATCTGGGCGTAATACCCATCACCGTGAAACGCGATCGCAAATAGAGGTGAATTAGTTGGAAGAAGATGAGGTGATAGCGGTATCGGGAGAATATGAGACTCTCATACCCATAGATGAGTACCTCGCAGCAGGCGTGCATATTGGTACTCAGCAAAAGACGAACGATATGATGCCCTATATTTACAGGGTTAGGACAGACGGCCTGTATGTTCTGGATGTTCAGTCCACGGATAAGCGCATCCGATTGGCTGCCAAGTTCCTGGCCAAGTATGATCCATCCAAGATACTGGTAGTATCCGCAAGGCAGTATGGCCAGCGCCCTGCTTCGATGTTTGCCAAAGCCATCGGGGCTGTCGCCAATGTTGGAAGGTTCATACCAAATACTCTGACCAACCCCGACTTCTACGGCTTCATAGAGCCCGATGCGCTCATTGCAACAGACCCAAGCGGCGATGCTCAGGCCGTGAACGAGGCAGTAGACGTAGGCATTCCCGTGATCGCTCTTTGCGACACAAACAACATGACATCCAACGTGGATCTGGTCATCCCCACGAACAACAAGGGCAGAAAGGCGCTGACGCTCATTTACTGGCTCTTGGCCCGGCAGGTGCTGCGCGAGAGGGGCGAAGAGAGCAGGTTTAAGTACACTATCTCGGACTTCGAGATGGAGTTTTGATCCAATGAGAGCTCCAGCTGTAGCAGGTCAGTTCTATCCCCGGGGGCCGGATGAGCTGAGGCATCAGCTGGATGGGATGTTTAGCGGGGTCTCGAAAGAGGAGCTTGCAGTTTTAGGGGCCGTAGTGCCCCATGCGGGCTACGTCTACTCCGGAGCCGTAGCTGCAGAGGTCTATGCGCGCCTTCCTTCCAGGCAGACTTATGTCATCCTCGGGCCGAATCATCACGGCATGGGTGCACCCGTTGCCCTATCGCGCGACTCCTGGCAAACTCCCTTAGGCTCTGTCCCTGTAGACCTGGAACTGGCAGATGCCCTTGCGGGAACCATCATAGACCAGGACGAGATGGCGCATCGGCACGAGCACTCCATTGAGGTCCAAATTCCCTTCCTACAGAGCAGGTTCTCTGATTTCATGATCCTGCCCATAGCCATGGGGCTTCAGGACGAGGAGACCGCGGTGGAGGTTGGCTCTGCTCTGGCAAAGGCCATCAGCAATCTAAAGCGCGATGTGACAGTCATTGCCAGCAGCGACTTCACTCATTATGAGCCCCAGGATGTTGCCCGCAAGGTCGATGCCAGGCTTATCGAGGCTATCCTGAATATGGATATACCCGAGCTTTACGGCCGCGTCTATATGTATAACGCCACTGCTTGCGGTTACGGGCCAATTGCTGCTACAATCACTGCAGCGCGGGCGATGGGCGCGACCAGCGGAAAGCTTCTGCGTTATGCAACGAGCGGAGACGTCATCGGCGACTACAGTCAGGTTGTGGGATACGGGGCCATAGTCTTCACCTGATGGAGGCCAATCTTTTGACTATGGCATCAGCTCCCGGCAAGGTAATCCTCTTCGGAGAGCATGCTGTCGTCTCCGGCGTACCTGCCCTGGGCTCGGCCATAGACCTGAGAATTAAGGTTGCGGTAGAAGATCTGCCCGGCAGGACAGAGGTGGAGGTCGGCAACCTGTTGATAGAGGGGTTTTCGGTAGATCTCGTCACCGGCCAGGTAAAATCCGCTGCGGCCGTATCTGCCGTCAGGTACATCTCTGCTGTTCTCAGGAAGTTTGATGCAAAAGATCTACTTGTAAGAATCGAGTCAGACATTCCTCCTGCGGCGGGTCTAGGGTCTTCGGCAGCCATTGTGGTTGCGACCTTGGCTGCCCTGAACTGGCATCTTGACCTGGACCTCTCCAGGGATGAGATCGCCGTCCAGGCTCACAGTATAGAGAAGACTGTTCAGCAGGGACTGGGGAGCCCCATGGATACTGCTTTAGCGACTTACGGCGGCTACCTGCAGGTATCTGATAAGGCCATACCCATCGACCTTCCCGAGCTGGAGATGGTAGTAGGATACACAAAGAGGTCTCACGACACCAGGTCTGAGGTGGAGAAGGTCCAGAGGTTGCGTGCACTTTACCCCGATATAGTCGAGCCCATCTTCGGCGCCATCGGTGCCATATCGGCAAGGGCCATCCCACTGATAAGGGAGGGGCGGCTGGAGGAGCTCGGAGCGCTGATGAACGTCAATCAGGGTCTTCTGGAGTCTGTGGGCGTTTGCACCAGAGAACTTTCCGAGCTGGTCTACGCTGCCCGGGGAGCCGGAGGCGCTCTGGGAGCTAAGCTTACGGGTGCTGGAGGCGGCGGGTGCATGATCGCTCTGCCCTCTCCCGGCAATCAGGCAGCCCTGGTAACAGCTCTGAAGCAGGCCAGGGGCAGGGCCTTTTTGGTCAGGACTGGCTGCGAGGGCGTGAGAATGGAGGGCTAAAAGAGTGGTCAAAGTGCTGAAGATCGGCGGGAGCATACTGACCGATAAGAACCGCTCTGCGACCGCCCGCCCTGAGGAGATAAGGCGCGTGGCAGAAGAGATAGCGGCCTCTCCCTCAGATCTCATCTTCGTTCACGGCGCAGGATCGTTTGGCCATGTGCCTGCCAGGAAGTACGGGCTTCCCCAGAGGTTCAGCCCGGAAGGGCTAAGGGTTACTCACCAGTCTGTAGTCAGGTTAAACGATATGGTTGTAGAGGCCCTAAGCCATGCTGGAGCTGACCCTATGCCTGTTCATCCTTTCTCCTGCACTCTCCTGAATGAGGGCAGGATAGAGAGCCTCGCAGTAGAGCCCCTAAAGGAGATGATAAGCGATGGCCTGCTGCCCGTCTTGCATGGCGACATGGCCATGGACATCGTCCAAAAGGCAGGGATCGTCTCAGGAGATCAGCTCGTGCCCTACCTGGCCCGCGCCCTGAGGGCGGAGGTCGTGGCTGTGGGCAGCAACGTGGACGGAGTGATCTTCCAGGAGAGGCCTCTCGTGAAGATAACCAGAGACGACCTGCCCATCCTCGGCAGCGCCCTCGGGGGAAGCTCTGGAGTAGACGTCACAGGCGGCATGCGGGGCAAGATACTGGAGCTTCTGGATCTGGCGGATATGGGAACCGGCTCAGTCATATTCAACGCGGCGATTGCCGGCAACATCTCCAAAGCACTCAGAGGCGAAGCCATAGGCACTGCAGTGAGGAGGCAGGCGTGAGTACTTCAAGCAGGAAGCTGGATCACATCAGGATCTGCCTGGACAGAGCAGTAGAATCAGAGATCAGGCCTTTTGATGATCTCGTTTTGGTTCACAGGGCTCTGCCGGAGATGGACGAGGCCGAGATCGATACGAGCTGCAGCTTTCTTGGAAGACGTCTGAAGGCTCCAATTATCATCAGCGCCATGACCGGCGGCCATCCCGACACCAAGGAGATCAACATTCGCCTGGCGAAGGCAGCGCAGGAGATGGGCGTTGCACTCGGCATTGGCTCTCAGAGAGCGGCTCTTGAGGATCCAAGACAGGTTGAGACCTTCTCCATAGTACGGGAGGCCGCACCGGATATCCCAATAGTTGGCAACATCGGCGCAGTGCAGCTGCGACGCTTAGGTCCAGAGGTGTTGGATCGCCTGGCAGAGATGACGGATGCAGATGCAATAGCTGTGCACCTCAACTTCTTGCAGGAGAGCGTGCAGCCTGAGGGTGACAGAGATGCTTTCGGCGCTCTGGAGGCTATAAAAACAGCGGCTTTGGGGCGAACTCCAATAATCGTTAAAGAGACTGGTGCTGGCATCTCCCGAGAAGTGGCCTCTGATCTGGTAAAGGCCGGTGTACACATCATCGACGTCTCAGGAGTAGGCGGAACCAGCTGGTCCGGAGTCGAGGCCTACAGGGCAGAGGAAGCCGGAGATCTGGAATCGCTCGAGATGGGCAGGCTATTTTGGAGCTGGGGAATTCCGACGCCCGTAAGCGTGGTGGAGAGTGCCTCCGCAGGCGCAGAGGTAATAGCCTCGGGAGGCGTGCGAAACGGCATAGACGTGGCCAAAAGCCTGGCTCTTGGAGCCACGCTCGCCGGAGTCGCCAGGCCACTTTTGGGACCGGCAACCCGAGATTCAGAAGAAGTCGCGAAAGCCCTGAAGGCCTTCGTGAGGACTATTCGAATCTCCATGTTCCTCACAGGAAGCAAAAGACTCTGCGATTTGAAGGGCTCGCCTCTGATTGTCCTTGGAAGGACAAAGGAGTGGCTGGAGCAGCGGGGTTTCGATACGAGAAAATTTTCCATTTACAGAGAGTTGGCGAGATGAAAGACATAGCAATAATCGCTGTCGGCGGATACAACGAAGTCGGCAGGAACATGACAGCGATCAGGATCGGAAAGGACATTGTGGTCATGGACATGGGCATTCGCCTGGATCGAGTCCAGATCCACGAGGACACTGACGTGGAATCGCTGCACGCCGCGGACTTAATCGCCATGGGGGCGATTCCCGACGACAGTATCCTTCAAAACGTGGACGGCAAAGTCAGGGCTATAGCCTGCACTCACGGCCATCTGGACCACATCGGAGCCATATCGAAACTGGCTCACAAGTACAAGGCTCCAATCATTGCCACTCCTTTTACGGCAGACCTGATCAACCAGGAGATCCGCTCGGAGAAGATCTTCGGAGTGAATAACCCTCTCATGACCATAAAAGCTGGTGAGCGCTACCAGGTCACTGAGGACATCGAGCTGGAGTTCATACGCGTACAGCACAGCATCGTGGACTGCATCTTTGCGGCCATACACACAGATAAGGGCACTATACTCTACGCTAACGACTTCAAGATCGACAGGAGCCCTACTCTTGGCGAGCCGCCTGATTTCGCGAGGCTTCGGCAGCTGGGTAAGCAGGGCGTTTTAGCGCTCATTACCGAGACCACGAACGCCGCCATATCCGGCAAGACTCCCTCTGAGCAGATAGCCAAAGATCTGGTCTGGGATGTGCTAATAGGCACTGAAGAGTCCAAGTCAGGCATATTGGTCACCACATTCTCATCCCACATTGCCCGCATCCGTGCCATAATTGAGGCAGCGCACAAAATGGGCAGAAAGCCCGTGCTGCTCGGAAGAAGCATGGAGAAGTACTGGGGAACGGCTGTGAGGACTGGCTACGCCGATCGGAACGACGGCCTGATGGTATACGGCCGGAGAAAGAGCGTGGATAAGGCCTTAAAGAGAATCATGTCTGAGGGCAAGGACAAGTATCTGCCCATCATGACCGGCCACCAGGGCGAGCCCGGAGCCATCATGAGCCGTGTGGCCAACGGGGAGACGGATTACCTCATCGAATCAGGGGACCGGGTGATCTTCTCAGCGGGCATAATTCCTCAGCCTCTGAACATATCCAACCGCAATACAATAGAGACGAAGCTCAAGATGCGCGGGGCCAGAATTTACGACAATGTGCACGTATCCGGCCACGCCTGCCGCGAGGACCACTGGGAGCTCCTGAGAATGATCAACCCCGAGCACGTCATTCCGAGCCACGGAAACCTGGTATCGCATGGCAGCTACCTCATGATGGCGGAGGATACGGGATACAGCTTCGGCTCCAACATTCACCTGGTCAGAAACGGCCAGGAACTGCTGATTGATTAGGGTGAAACCATGATCAACAACGAGCTTGAAAAGCGTGCTGCATTGATATCGGAGGCAATTGATAGGCTTCTGCCCGTGGTGCATCCGGAGGGGCTGTACGAGGCCAGCAGACACCTCGTGGATGCCGGTGGAAAGAGGCTGCGGCCATCTATGCTGCTGATAGCTGCACAAGCCGCCGGAGGCGATCCTATGGATCTGGTGCCAGCTGCAGTCTCCATAGAGCTGATCCATAATTTCACCCTCATCCACGACGATATCATGGATAACGCCGATATCCGCCGAGGCCGCCCTTCGGTGCACAAGCTCTGGGGCTTGTCCGGTGCCATTCTGGCCGGCGACACACTCTACTCCAAGGCCTTTCAGATCCTGGGCACAACCCCCGCCAAGCCGGAGCTGATACTGGCCGCCATGGACGTTTTATCAAGGACCTGTACAGCCATCTGCGAGGGCCAGTGGCTGGACCTGGACTTTGAGCAAAGGGAGCGGGTGTCCGAGGAAGAGTACATGGAGATGGTGGAGAAGAAGACCGGAGTGCTTTACGGCGCCTCGGCCCGCATGGGGGCTGTGCTCTCTGGCGCATCTGCTGAGGCGGCGCAGGGGCTGGATGATTTCGGCAGGCTGACCGGCATGGGCTTCCAGATACAAGACGACGTCCTCGACCTGACGGCATCAGAGAAAGTTCTGGGCAAAAAAAGAGGCGGCGACCTGATCGAGGGCAAGAAGACTTTGATCATGATCCACGCCTTTGCCAACGGCGTGAAGGTGGACGTCTTCGGCAGGAAAGATGCATCCCCCGAGGAGATAGAAAAGGCCCTTTCAATCCTTGAGAAGAGCGGGTCGATAGGATACGCTCGTTCGAGAGCAGTCGAGCTGGTGGAGAAGGGCAAGCGTGCCCTGGATGTGCTGCCGGATACGCCTGCAAGGGCTTTCCTGCTCGAGCTCGCAGATTACATGATCAGTCGAAGGTATTAGTATTATTAGTATTAGGGTTAGGGGTGTTGGATTTGAGGAAGAACGAGGCAGAGCATCTGCTGGAGCACTGGATTGAGCACAACGAGGCACACAGCCGGTCGTTTCGCGAACGCGCACTGCAGGTTAAAGAATTAAGCGCTCAGGCAGCCCAGGATATAGAGATGGCTGCCGACCTCATGGATAAGTGCACGCAGATGCTGAAGAAAGCAAAAGAAGACCTTTAGGAGATATCACATGGAGCTGGTTTATTCATACGGCATGGAAAACGAGAAGGCCATGAACAAGTTGCTGGACGAGGAGTTCTTCAAGAGGCTTGGGCCAACAGTGAGGGAATGCAAGGCCATGGGGCTCGAGAAAGACGGCTTCTGCATGTACATCAAGGCCCGAGACGACCTGGTAGAAGAGGCCAAGAAGCTGCTGGTAGACTCCCCGGCCAAGCCTCTAGCGGGCGAAGAGGGCGAGAAGCTGCTCAAGGCCTTCAGGGACGAGGCTGAGGCGGCTGAGGCGGGTATGGGTGCCCTCTTTGGGTAAACCCATCTTTTTTCATCTCTAGCAAAACTTAACCTTCCAAAAGACAAATAAACTTGTACTTCTCTGCTATGAAGCGCATGACCCGCTTCATAGTCGTCCTGGGCACTACCTCTCATTCCGGCAAAAGCACGCTTGTGGCCGCGCTCTGCCGCTCTCTCTCCAACCGCGGCCTGAAGGTCGCTCCCTTCAAATCCCAGAACATGAGCCTCAACTCCTGGGTCACGGGCAACGGCAGCGAAATAGGCATAGCTCAGGCCGTCCAGGCTTGGGCCGCGAGGACGGAGCCCAGCGGAGTTCATGAACCCCATCCTCCTTAAGCCGAAAGGGGACAGGACATCGCAGGTCATAGTCCTCGGCAAGCCTGTTGCTGATAGGTCCGCGGAAGAGTACTACCGGGGAATCGACGGCCTGAAAGAGGTCGTAGACAGCTCTCTCCAGGAGCTGGAGAAGGAGTACGATTACATAGTAGTAGAGGGCGCTGGCGGTGCAGCGGAGATCAACCTCTTCGATAGGGATATCGCCAACATCTACGTGGCCAGACATCTGCAGGCGCCCATAATCCTGGTGGGCGACATCGAGCGCGGTGGCGTCTTCGCCAGCCTCTTTGGGACCGTCCAGCTCCTGCCAGAGGACATCAGGCCCCTGGTCAAAGGCCTGGTGATAAACAAGTTCCGGGGCGATCCCGCGATTCTGGAAAACGGCCTGGAATCGTTGGAGAAGCTTACAGGCGTGCCCGTCCTTGGTGTGTTGCCTTACCTGGACCTGGCCATACCATCAGAGGATTCCGTCTCTCTGGGGGATAAGAAGAGCCGCGCGAAATTACAAGATAAGTCCGACCAGGTGGAGGTCGCAGTGATCAAGCTGCCGCGCATATCCAACTTCACCGACTTCGAGCCTCTGGAACGCTCCGCCCGGGTGAGGTACGTGGGCTTGAACGAGCCTCTGGGTAGTCCAGACGCAGTGATCATACCAGGCACCAAGAATACCATCTCCGACTTAAATGACATGAGAGAGAAGGGCATGGACAGGCAGATCCTTGCCCTGCAGGGCGTTCCGGTGCTCGGCATCTGCGGCGGCTATCAGATGCTGGGGAAAGAGATCGTGGACTGCGGGATTGAGGACACTGTGGGCACAGTTCCCGGCTTAGGTCTGCTGGATGCCGTCACCCGCTTCGACCTCTACGAGAAGAGAACAGTCCAGGTTAAAAAGACGGTCACGGGCACTGGGCCAATCCTTGAGAAGATCCGGGGCCAGGAGATCTCTGGCTACGAGATCCACATGGGCGTAACGAGCCCCAAGGGCGAAGCCGCCTTCGGAGATGACGGCGCTGTGGACGGGAACGGCCTGGTCATAGGCACTTACCTGCACGGAATCTTCGAGAACGAGAACTTCAAAAACGCCTTCCTCGATTACCTCTATAGCTGCAGGAACCTGGTGCGCGATCGCGCAACGCCTGAGGGCAAAGGCTTCGACGAGCTGGCCAGCGCAGTAGAGGGCGAGCTGGATATGAAGAAGATCTGGCAGATGCTCGGCCTGGAGTGAGCGCTGCTCAATCTGTTTTTATGTTTTTACCCAATTCTTTTTTGATCAGAGCAGATGTCTTCTCGGTGCATCCTCTCCATTCTTCAGGAACTCATCTATGCCGGGGTAATCTTCTCGGCTCAGCTCTGGCGGTTCCCAGTCTTCTTGCATGAACTCCTGCAGGGCTGGCTCCTGATAATTCACGGCCCCCGGCTTCCAGCTCGGCTGCGCGAACTCCCTCACCGCCGGCACATGGATATCGCGCTCCATGCCCAGAGCCGACCAGTCCGGATAGTTCGCGAAGGGGCTGTGATAAAGCCATCTTGTATCCAGGAACTGGCTGTAGTATGAGCGGTTGATGGAGCTTATATTCGCAAACTCCGGGCGGTAGAGAGTCGCGCCTAAAAAGACGGGCGCAAGCCGGGAGGTGTGGTCGCTGGCAACGAAGCTCGCTATGGCCGGAGGGTCCTTGTAGCCGGGGTAGCTGAGACCTTTTCCGTAGGAATCGCTTCCGCTGGTGAGGTACATGATACCTGTTGCGTTCGCGGACAGGAGCAAAACCGCGACAATAATGGCAGGTGTGAGTCTCATAGTAATGATATGTCCTGGCTGGTCGGATAAATTCTTTAGGGTCTCTTCTCTCTGTAAGAGGCCTGCCACAGCCGCATACGAAGAACCAATAAGCATATTAGCCCTTATCTATCTCTGTTTATGTCAGGCTTATCATAACAACCTGTGGAGTAGAAATATCCTCACAACTTCCTCGTTTATTTTATCCTGATTCGGGCCGGTCTGGCCTCTTTTAGCTGAGCCTGTGCCCTGATGTCTCTCGATGGAAGTCCTCGTTCACCTGCTCCAAATCAAGAAATACTCTTCATAATCTTTATATGTCTTTCAATCAAATGATACATATGACGATATGCCTCCAAACTAATATTGATAAGACTGTCTCTTCTCATTTGTCCTGTTTGCCTTAATGTAGTTCCGGCTCATATCTTCCAAGAGGGAAGCGAGATCTTCATGGAGAAGCGATGTGGGGCTCACGGGGAGTTCCGGGATCTCTACTGGTCTGACGCTTCATTATATAAAAAATTCAACAAATACTGGAGCACGGGCCAGGGAATCAGGCAAATCCTTACCCTCCCAGAAAGGCTGCCCTTTCGACTGCGGCATATGCAGCAACCACCTTACCGGTACCCTGCTGGCAAACATCGACCTCACCAACAGATGCAACATGGCCTGCCCCATATGCTTCGCGGACGCAGGAGGACGCGTCTACGAGCCCACCCTGGATCAGGTCCGGGCCATGATGCAAGTTTTGCGATCCGAGGAGCCGGTTCCATGTCCTGCTGTTCAGTTCTCGGGGGGAGAACCAACGGTAAGAGATGACCTTCCTGAGATCGTGGCCATGGCCAAACAGATGGGCTTCTCTCAGATTCAGCTGGCGACAAACGGCCTCCGTCTCGCGGCCAGCCTGGACCTCTGCAGGTCGTCTGGAGAGGAGCGGCCTGAACACCGTCTACCTGCAGTTCGACGGAGTCACGCCCGAGCCATACCAGGCCGTCCGAGGGGGCGATTTTTTGCCCGTCAAGCTCAGGGCCATCGAGAACTTCCGCAGGGCAGGCCAGACAAGCGTTGTGCTGGTTCCAACACTTGCCAGAGGCGTCAATGATTCTCAGGTTGGCGACATCGTCAGGTTCGCCTCCAAGAACCTGGACGTGATGAAGGGCATCAACTTCCAGCCAGTCTCCTTCTCCGGAAGGATCGATCCAAAGGAGAGAGCCGAAAAAAGGATCACCATACCCGATTTTCTCTCGCTTCTGGAGAAGCAGACGGATAACGATATCACCAGGGATGACTTCTATCCCATTCCCTTCGTGGTCCCAATTTCTCAAGCTCATCGCAGCCGAGTCGGGCCAGCCGCAGCCTGCCTTCACCGTTCATCCCTGCTGCGGAGCAGCCACCTACATCTACCGCTTCAATGGCCACATGATTCCCATCACCCGCTTCATCGACGTAGAGGGGCTCATGGAGAGAATTGCCCTGGAGGTGGATAGCTTCAACAAATCGAGATCCAGCCTGAGCAAGCTGAAGATGAAGGGCAAGATTCTAAGGGAGATCCCCAAGTTCGTGGACGAATCCCGAGTCCCAGGCGACCTGAACGTCACGCGCATGCTGCTGAAGGTCTTCACAAGCGGCACTCGCGAATCGGTGCGGGAGTTCCACAACAAAACGCTCTTCGTGGGGACGATGCACTTCCAGGACGCTTATAATATGGACCTGGAGAAGCTGCAAAGGTGCGGCGTTCACTACGCTACGCCGGACGGAAGGCTGATCCCATTTTGCGCCTACAACGTCCTTCACCGCAAGACCGTCGAGGATCGCTTCTCACAATAGGATTCAATCGATAAGGATGCCTATTATTCGATGTGCATACTTTTTACCCGATACGGATGCTTTATTATACCTTCAGCTCCGTATTTTTCTGGCTCATAACAGGAGACCTCATTGATCGACTATCTGCGCATGCTTCGCATCGGCGACTGGATCAGATTCTATCCGATAATTCCCCTCGTAGGGGCACTGCTGGCGGGAGCTGCGATCGAGCAGCTATTATTAGTATGGCTGATCTACTTCGCCCTCATCGGCTATGCCTTTGTGGTCAACAACTACTACGACGTGGAGATCGACAGGCTTCACCGCAAAAAGGCAGAGTCCAATAAGAACCCTCTCGCTTCAGGAGCCGTCAGCCGCAGGGGGGTCCAGATCACCATGCTGGTTCTCGTTGGCGTTGCATCGCTATCTCTTTGCTTTGGCCTTCTCGGGTTCGCTCTGGTTCTTCTAAACCTCCTTTTGGTCACTGCCTACTCAGGGGGCCCCAGGCTAAAAGACGTGCCCGTACTGGATATCGTAACTCACGGGCTGATGTTCGGCGCCGTGCCCTTCCTGGCGGGTTTCGCCCTCGTGCGGGGCGAAGTGACCTATGAGGCTCTCCTTCTGACCGCTCTTCCGTTCCTGCTGGGCTGTCAGGCTTTGATTGCTCACCAGGTGGTGGAGTACGAGATGGACATAGACAGCACTAAGACCACAATCACCAGATTGGGGCAGGGAAAAGGCCTGTTGTTGCTGGGCGTTTTGGCAGTTGCATCCATCGTGATCTTGTTTGGCGTGACCCATGTTGCTCAGTTGCCCTCCTGGGCCCTGGCGGCTACAGGCTGGTATCTGCTGGCCTATCCAGCTTACTCTTGCAGAGGTATATTCCGTGATATCCGTCATCGTGCCAGCGCTGAATGAGGAAAAGGATCTCGCGGCATGCCTCAGTAGGCTGTCATGCCAGAGAGTGGAAGAGGACTATGAGATAATAGTAGTAGACGGCGGCTCTGAAGACGGCACGGTCTGCCTGGCAGAAAAGCATGCTGATCTGGTCATATCTCAGAAAAGCAGGGGAATTGGCGGAGCCAGGAGAGATGGAGCCGCAGCTGCCGCAGGCGACAAACTGGCCTTCACAGACGCAGACACCCTCGTCTCGCCTGAATGGCTTTCGGAGATATCCTCAAACCTGATAGGGTGGGAGGCGAGCACTGGTCCTGTGATCTACCCTCAATCGGATATCCGGTCGGAGATTATCGAAAGCTGGCGAAGCCTGTACAGACTTTTATCATTCTCCAACTTTTATTATATCATCGGCTCCAATATGGCCGTCAGGGCGAATGCCTATTGGCGGGCAGGCGGCCACAGCGAGATCTCTCTCCTGGACGACTACGATCTATCCCTCAAGCTCTTCCGGATAGGCGCAACAGTCAGATACGATCCTGTTCAGGCCGTTTACACATCCTCAAGGCGTGTTGAGAGGCTGTTCACCTACGCCGTTACTGTGGCTTACGGCCATTATCATTATGTGACCGGTGACCACGAGAAGCTTCTCTGTTATCCCAAGCCAGAAGCGATGAATCTTTGCGCGCTTCGCCCGGATGTGCGCTCAACGCTTGAGGCGGCGCAGTCCTCCCTCCAGGACAGGATAAAGAGGATTATTTAGGCTAAGATTTAGACCAGGCGTCCTTGAGGTTTCGCGATTGAAGATGAACATAAAAGGTTATCTCGTCACAGGCATTGCAACTGTAGTTCCGTTAGCCGCCACTGTCTATATCCTGTTTTACCTCGTCCAGCTGATAGACGGCATCAGCCAGCCTATCGTCTTTGCTTTGCTTGGGCGAAACATTCCCGGCCTGGGGCTTCTGATAACCTTTGCCATACTGATCCTGGTAGGAGTCTTCGTCTCCTATGCAGTGGGCAGAAAGGCTGCAAAGCTGGTGGACTGCTCCATGCGCAGGATACCCCTGTCGCGCAGCATCTACTCCATTATAAAGAACATCAGCGATACATTCCTTTGCGAAGAGCGGGAGTTCGGCAATGTCGTGCTGATAAGGCTTCTGCCGGATGTCTACGGCATGGGATTCCTGGCGAGCAAATCGCCTCCTGCGGTGGATAAAGCGACATCCATGAAGCTCTACAACGTCTTCGTTCCCACCTCTCCAAATCCAACGACCGGCATAATACTGATGGTCTCTGAGGACAGGATCCTGCCCGTGGACCTGAGCGCTGACAAGGGACTGCAGATCATAGTGTCCGCCGGTTTCACGGGGAATAGCGAAAAGAAGTAATCCTACACGATTTCCTACCGACACGTTTATCTGGCCCATCCGCTTACTTTCCTCCCGCAGGGCAGGTAGATCAGCTGGAAGATCGCTACCTTGGCATGGTAGAGGCCTCGGGTTCAAATCCCGACCTGTCCATTTTGCGAAGGTTATTTTTGGCCGAAGCATAAAACCAGGGCGATGAATGAGCAACGAGATGATTGATATGCTGGCTATGGCCTTCCTCATCGGCCTGACAGGCGCTCTTGCGCCGGGCCCAACTTTGGTGGCCACTGTCAACTCTTCCTTAAAGACGGGCTGGACTGCAGGGCCGAAAATTGCCCTGGGTCACGCCCTGGTGGAGCTGTTGATATTCATTCTCATCGTCCTAGGGCTAGCTGCGGCAGCGCAGCAGCAGCAACAGGAATACTCTCATTACATCGCAATGGTAGGCGGACTGGCATTGATCGCCTTTGGCCTCCTGACGGTGAAAGGAAGCAGAAATGCCTCTCTGGTCTCCGCCTCTGAGAACAGGACCGGAAACCCTTACCTCGCCGGCATCCTTACAAGCGCCGCCAACCCTTATTTCTGGGTCTGGTGGCTCTCCGTTGGCAGTGCTCTCGTGATCGACGGCCTGCGCGGCGGCCTGGTGCTCGCTGGCCTTTTCATGATAGGGCACTGGGGCGCAGACTTCGGGTGGTACATGCTGGTCTCTGCCAGCCTGGACAAAGGAAAGAGTATCCTCTCAGAGGCCAATTACAAGAGGCTTCTCGCGATCTGCGGCGGCTTTCTGGTCTTCTTTGGCCTTTACTACTTGACCCGGGCGTGAGAGCGCTGCGCGTCACAGGCCTGCTTCGTAACTCCTCTCTGATCTTCCTCTTGTCCATGCTCCTCGGGCTGGCTGTGCCAGGCCCGGCGCGATACATGGAGCAGCTGATAATCCCAGCGCTGCTGGTGATGATGTCCTTTTCACTGACGGAGATAGATCTCAGGGCTAAAGGAGACCTGCGCGGAGCACTGTTGAGCTTCGCTCTGAACTACGGCCTCCTCTCGGGGCTGATAATATTATTATCCTACAGCCTGGAGGATGAGGCTTTGCGCTCTGGATTCATAGTCATGGCCGCAGTGCCTCCGGCAATCGCTGTTCTGCCTTTCAGCAGGCTTCTCCATGGCGACATCCTTCTCTCTCTTTACAGTGAAGCCATAAGCTACCTGGCATCTCTGGTCCTGATGCCTTTGATCATATTTTTATTCACAAGCAAGACGGGGGTGAGCCTGGGTTACGTTATTGAGATAGCCATGCTAATGATCCTCCTGCCGGTCGTTGCATCGAGATACCTGCGACGCCTGAAGGTAGACCCTGTTCTGCCAATCAATCTTGGGTTCTTTGTGGTCAACTACACGGTCATTGGCTTAAACAGCAGCGCCATCTCTGGAAATTTTGGAGATCTCACTGCCGTAGCCCTGATCGCCCTAGCCAGGACTTTTGGCATCGGCACTGCAATTTATCTCCTGGCCTCAATGGCCCGCGTCCCCATTCCTAAGAAGATATCTTACACGTTATTCAGCTCTTACAAGAACCTCGGCCTGGCGGCAGCGGTCTCGCTTGTGCTCTTCGGTCCTGAAGCGGCGATACCTTCGGCCGTCTGCATACTGGCGGAGACTGGATTCTACATTCTCCTGGCATTCGCGCGAAAACCACGCCAGGCTTATATAAATGCCGGAGCCTGGGTTATGAGGAGATACTAATTGTCTTTGAAAGATGATTTGGCATACCTCGGGTCGATCCGAATCTACATCGGCCTCTCTGTGTTCATCTTCGCCCTGACGGCTGTCATGGGCTACGTCGCCGCGGGTTCCAACTCAGAGCTGGCTTCAAGCATGCTGGATGAGCTGGAGATGCTGAAGTGGATAATGGGCCAGCCACCCTTCATGATAATGATAATAATTTTCCTCAAGAACTCTCTGGCCTGTGCCATGTCGGTTCTCCTTGGCCTCGGCCTGGGGCTGTTGCCGCTGCTGATAGTCTCAACTAATGGCTTCATGCTTGGCGTCGTCTCCTACAATGTTATCCAGAAGGCAGGGCCCCTCTACCTCTTGGCAGGCATTCTGCCCCACGGCATAATCGAGCTGCCAGTCGTCCTAATTAGCATAGGATTGGGCTTTCGGCTGGGGTATCTCGTGGCGCTTAGCGTCCTGGGAGAGAAGGCAGATCTGGTCAAGGAGACCAAAATCGCCGTGCATCTCCTGCTGCTAAGGCTCATGCCCCTGCTCTTTCTGGCAGCCTCCATTGAAACTTTTATCACCCCCCAAGCTTTATTGGTGGTTGCATGACTGATTCCAAGACAGATTCCAAAATGGTTTCCAAGATTGCTTCAAAGACCGCTTCCAAGGCCGATTCAAAGGTCCAAGGCAGCAAGCTTCCTTCGAAGGAGAACTTCAGCGAATGGTACCACGAGCTCCTCATGATGGCGGAGATCATCGATAACCGCTACCCTGTAAAGGGAATGGCAGTCTGGTTCCCCTTCGGCTTTGCCATACGCAAGAACACCTATGGGATAATCAGAGAGCTGCTCGATCCCGACCATCACGAGACACAGTTCCCCCTCATGATTCCCGAGAACGAGTTCATGAAGGAGGCCCAGCATATCAAGGGCTTTGAGGACGAGGTCTATTGGGTGACCCATGGAGGCACCTCGCCTTTAGAGGTCAAGCTGGCATTGCGGCCCACGAGCGAGACTGCGATCTACCCCATGTTCAAGCTCTGGATCAGGTCTCATGCCGATCTGCCCCTCAAAATCTACCAGATCGTGAACACCTTCAGGTATGAGACAAAGCATACCCGGCCCCTGATTCGCCTGAGGGAGATCACATCCTTCAAGGAGGCCCATACCGCCCATGCCACATGGGACGAGGCAGCAGCCCAGGTGGAAGTCGCCATTCAGAGGTACTCCGAGTTCTACCGTCGTCTCGCTATCCCCTTCCTGATCAGCCGCAGGCCTTCCTGGGACAAGTTCCCCGGCGCGGATTACACCACAGCCATAGACGTGATCATGCCCGACGGGAAGACCCTTCAGGTGGGAACAGCTCACCACCTGGGAAGCACCTTCGCCAAGACCTACGAGATCACCTACGAGGCCCCAGACGGCGAGCAGAAGCTGATCAACCAGACATGCTACGGCATATCCGAGCGCTGCATAGCTGCGCTTATATCCGTGCATGGGGACGACAAGGGCCTAGCCTTGCCATGGGAGGTGGCTCCGACACAGGTAGTGATAATACCAATACTGCTGGGAGATAAAGAGAAGGTTCTAGAGGCCTGCCGGGGCCTGCAGAATACCCTGGCCGGGGCCTGCGTAAGAGTTCAGCTGGATACCGCCGACGAGCGCCCCGGAGCCAAGTTCTACAAGTGGGAGATGAAGGGCGTGCCGATTCGCCTGGAGGTCGGGCCTCGCGATATCGAAAAGGGTGTGGTTACACTGGTGCGGCGCGATGGCGTTAAGAAAGCGGTGCCTATGAACGACCTACTGACAGCCGTTGCAGGCGAGGCCAATGAGCTGTGGGCGGCACTATACGATAAGGCGAAGCAGTTCATGGATAGCAAGGTCAAGGAAGTAACAAGCATCGAGGAAGCCAAAGCGCAGACACTTCAGGGCGTGGCCCTGGTTCCCTGGTGCGGCGCTGAAGAGTGCGGCCACAAGCTGGAGGACCAGGTTGAGGCGAACATGCTGGGCGAGCCGCAGTACCAGACCTTCCCCGAGACTCCTTGCGCCGTTTGCGGCAAGGTGAGCAGCGGGCGCACATACATGGCCAGGCAGTATTGAGCTGCTCGGCCTTTAGCCTTATTTTCCGCAAGCTGGACAGTGTGGCTTCTTCTCAACAGGAACTTTCATTATTTCTGGAAAGGCCAAATCGTAGATCAGCCGCAATCCTGCCATGGGGTCTCCGATGCCCGTCAGGCTTAAGATGGCAGCCGCCGCCTGGGCTGTTCCGATCATGCCTGTGGTCACTCCCACGACCGGAGTCGTCTCCGTCTCGGGGAAGCTATCGTCCAGGGCACAGGCCAGGCATGCGCTCTTTTTTGGCAGCACAGTGAAGACCTCGCCGCTGAAATCCTGGGCAAAGCCGTGCGCTGCAGGTATGCCCAGACGAACGCATTCTCTGTTGACTGCCAGACGATCTGCATTCCTGTCGAAGCAGTCCAAAACGAAATTGCATCCCTTCAGGAGCGGCTCCAGGTCGCGTTCATCGATCTTCTTTTCAACGGCCACTACCATCAGCTCTGGGTTCAGAGAGAGCAGGCGTTCTGCAGCAGCCTGGGCCTTGGGCCTGCCCAGGTCCGAGAATGCGAAGAGGATCTGGCGGTTGAGGTTGCTGGCCTCGACCACGTCGCCGTCAACCAGCATCAGTTCCCCTATGCCAGCAGCCGCCAGGTAGATGGCCGCAGGGCCGCCCACGCCTCCAAGACCAAGGACTGCCACCCGGCTCTCTTCAAGCCTCTTCTGGCTCTCTTCTCCGAATCCGGGTATGGCCATCTGCCGCGTCCAGATCTCTCTATTACTCCCCATCTTCACGCCGCCCCGCCCATGACCCCAAAGGAGACAGTATCGCCCTCTTTGAGCGTTGTCTCCAGACCCTGTGGGAACTTCTGGATGCTATTAAGGTCCCGGGAATTGAGGCAGATGTTCACGAAGTCTTTCTCGCTGTATAGTGGCCGGATGAAGCAGAGCCGGGAGAACTTGTAGCCGTAGCTCCTAGCCAGGACCTCCACCAGGTCCGTTACCCTGAGCCCCTCCGACAACTCCAGCTCTTCGTAGAGCTTCCTGGTCACAGTGGAGAAGAAGCCGTAGTAGCGAGCGTTTACCTTCATTCCCGGTCCTCCCAATGTGTTAGGCAGGATTTGCCGCCTGTTCGATCTTCTTCTGGTACTCCGCCCGGTAAGGTTCCAGCTCTTCCACCACGTCCTCCAGCCCGAAGTCCTTCAGAACTTCGGGAAGCGGGAAGCCTGTCTCCCTATCCCAGCCTCTGACCTGATAGTAGCGCGGGATGAGCTCCGCTTCGGGGAAGACTGTTCCCTTGTTCGGCCCGTCTGGCATAGGCTCCTGGGTGAACCTCCGGGGACTCCTGTCTTCAAGGCGGCCGACGAGGAGGCGGTTCCAGTAGGCCCTCTCGAGATGCACTATCCTGCCTCCCGTCCTGAGAAGTTCGTCTGCGGTGTAGTCAACACCTGTGGCCGCGGCTAGTAGCTGCGCCATGTCCTCGGGCTGAACTGCAAAGGACCAGCTGTGGGTGAAGGTGCACTGCGTCAGGCTGTCGCCCACGGCCTTCAGATCCTCCTGGTACCTCTCCATCTCCGGCTTCTTGATCGGCGAGAGGCGGTCCTCGGCCTCCTTCGTTCCCAGTATCTTCTCCACCAATCCGGGGTAGAAGGCTCCGGTCAGCTCCAGGCAGGGAAGCCCCTGGAGGTGGTCTCCTCCGCGGCGGCCGGTGACAAAGCCTATTCCGAAGGCAAAGCCCAGGCCCCTGGGATCGTCCTGGGACATGTCGTGCCCCTTGACTGAGATGGAGTAGTCATGGCCCCGTCCCAGGATCTCCGCAGCCCTGCTGGACCCCTCGGCCAGAAGGTCTCCGAAGCCCTCCCGGCGGGCGATCATCCCGATGAGCCTCTCGATCAGGTCCTGATCGCCCCAATCCAGGACCAGGCCGTCCGTGTCCTCCGTGGTCAGAAGGCCCCGCTGCCAGCACTCCATGGCCCAGGCTATGGCTCCTCCGCAGGAGCAGGAGTCCAGGCCCAGCTCGTTGACCAGCTTGTTGTTGTGAACCACCTTGTCCATGTCCAGCAGTCCTATGCGCGGGCCGATAGCCGTCAGAGTCTCGTACTCCGGCCCGCCCGTGATCTCGCCTGCGTATCTGCCCTCGGATATTCTGCTGAACCTGCCGCAGGAGATGGAGCAGGCGAAGCAGCCCTCTCGGTGGGCCAGGAAACCGTCTCTGTGGGCTTCGCCGCTCAGCTTCTTGGCATCGGGATGATTTCCCTTCTGGAAGTTGTGCCAGCAGAACCAGCCCTGCTCGTAGTTGGCAGGCATTGTGAGAAGCCAGGTTCCCTGGTCGTAGAGCATCTGCACCATCAGGTCTCTCTTCAGGCGCTCCCGAATCTCAGCGCAAGCCTGGTAGAACTCTTCCGGCCGGGCGATGTGGACAGGCTTTGTGCCCCGCACGGCTACCGCCTTCAGGTTCTTGGAGCCCATGACGGCACCCATGCCGCATCTGGCCGCAGCCCTGTACACATCGTTGAGAATGCAGGCGTACCTGACCACATTCTCTCCTGCAGGGCCTATCAGGGCGATGTGGATCTCCTCTGAGCCTAGCTCCTCCTTGATCATGGCGTCGGCCTCGGGAACTGTCCTGCCCCAGAGATGCTTTGCATCCCTGATCTCCACGCGATCGTCATCGATCCAGAGGTAGACTGGCCGGTCTGACTGCCCCTGGATCACGAGCTGGTCGTAGCCGGCGAACTTCAGCTCTGGCCCCCAGTGGCCGCCCATGTTGGAGTCTCCGAAGCCGCCGCCCAGCGGCGACTTCGCCGTAACCGTCGTCCTGCCGCTTGACGGGGCGAAGGTGCCAGTCAGCGGGCCTACACCGAAAATGAGCCTGTTGTCGGGTCCTAAGGGGTCCACCTCCGGCCCTACCTCTCTGTAAAGCAGCTCGGAGTTGAAGCCCCTGCCGCCCAGCCATTTCCTTCTGTAAGATCCGTCGATCTCCTCTACTTTGGCTGTGCCCTGGCTTAGATCCACGCGCAGCCTCTTGCCTGTCCAGCCGTCGACCATCATCCTCACCCCTGAGCTGACAGGATCGCCCTGTCCGCCATGGCCCGCCGTCTGGCCATGAGGTGCTCGTCCACTCCCGAAAAGATCAGGGCCCCGGAGGGGCAGAACCTGGCGCACTGGGGCGACCCCTTGCAGAGGTCGCACTTGAAGGCCACCCTCTTCTCAGGGTGGAAGCTGATCTGAGGGCAGGCGACGAGGCAGGAGCGGCAGCCTGTGCAGATGGCTTGGTCGATGTTCACTGCACCCGTCGTCTCATCCATGCTGATGGCTCCCTGTTCGCAGGCAGCAAGACACTGGGGTTTGCTGCACTGGGAGCAGACTGACGGATAGCTCTTCCCAAGGGTCTCGTACTTTATGATCCTCATCCTGGAAAGGACAGGGCTGCACTGGCCTTCGTGGTACAGGGAGCAGGCCATCTCGCAGCTCCTGCAGCCTGTACATCGAGATGGGTCCACCATCAACGTCTTGAAGCTCGTAGTAATCACCACAAATATCATTATAAAGTATAAATTTATACTTTTATGTACTTATTTGTACATCTTATTTAAGACTTGTTCGTTAATGGACTATGTATCAAAATGCACATCAGGTAAGCGAAAATGTTTGCAAACACCGCTTACATAGCATCAAGTTAGTATAGGTTGCAGACAAAACGAAATGCGAAGCTCCATGAGGATCCTGGTTGCAGAATACGCCTCCGCCGTGGGGATGGGCGGCACATGTGAGGTCGAGGGCAGGGCCATGCTCTCTGTGCTGGCGGAGAGCTTTCAGAGGAGCGGCCATGATGTGGTCTATCCCACATCCGGGCCTGCGATCAAGTCAGGCCAGCCCATAATGTTGGAGCGCTCTGAGGAGTTCGAGGAAGTTCTGGCATCTGCAAAGGTTGACGCCGGGCTGCTCATAGCTCCAGACGACATGCAGCCACGCTTTCTGGAGATCCTGGAGAAGAACACTGTCAACCTGGGGTGCAGCCCCGAGGTGGCCAGGCTCTGTGCTGACAAGTTGGAGTGCACCCGGAAGCTAAAGGAAAGCGGCGTCTCTGTGGTCGATATCGTAGAGAAGCCCGAGCCCTGCGAGAAGGGTTGCTTTCGATATGTTGTAAAGCCCCGCACGGGCTGCGGCTCTGAGGGCGTGCGCATCACATCTTTTGTCAAGGCAGGCCCGGGCGAGATCATCACCCGCTATTACGAAGGCCTGCACTTAAGCGCCAGCTTCATCGTAGGCCGTGAGGGATTTCTGCCTCTTACTATTAACAGGCAGCTCATCAAGTTCGAGGGCGACAGCATGAGCTACGAGGGGAGCCAGGTTCCCTACAGGACGCCCCGCGCTCCAGAGATCTGGGAGGCTGCAGAAAAGGCGGCGGAGGTGCTGGGGCTGCGCGGATACGTGGGCATCGATTTCGTGCTGGGTGAGCTGCCGAGAGTAGTGGATGTGAACGCCAGGCCGACGACTTCGATTATCGGGATAGCGAAGGTGATGCGGGAGGAGATCGGGGAGCTGATGCTGCAGGCGAGGTTTGGGGGGATGCCGGCGGAGGTGCATGTGGTGGGGGAGTGGACGTTTAGGAAGGAGGATATTGCTTAATCATGTGGTTACTTGAGCGCAAGCCGTGCGGGATTATCTCCATTCAGGAGCCCTATGTTGCAGTTCAACCGATGAGAACTCGTCTTTCAATTCAGACAGGCCCCTTGCAATCCAGTGAGCTAAATAGGGAATGAAGACCCGATGAATTTCCCGTTCCAAAAAAGTATTCAGGGCGGCACGCCGCCCCGGTCCAGCGTTTTTCAAACTTTCTTCGCTTCTTCAGCCGTTGTGGCAGCTGTTGCGGCCGCGGCAGCTTCTCCTGCCTTTGTTACATCCTGCAGCGCTTCCGCCTTCACTTCATAGGTCTCGATCTTTCCGCCCAGCTCAGTCAGCTTCGCGGCTGTATCTTTGACCTCACCCTTCTCAACCATTACGCCCACAGCAGCGCGACCGACATCGAGATGGGCCCCCAGTTTCTCCAGGTCCTCTTTGGACATACCCAATCCTTTGTGAATGAAGGTGCCGACGACTCCGCCGAGAATTGCTCCGCCAACAATGCCGCCTAGGAGAGTAATACCGCCTGAAAGCACAGCAGCGATTATTCCAAGGACTAATCCTACCCCTGCGCCCTCGACAGAATCTCTTTTGCCCAGCTTGTGGTCCTTGATCTTGCCGTTCTCATCTTTGACCAGCACGCCGATAGCGCCAAGTTTGATGGCTTCGGTGGCTTTATCCCAGCTCTTTAAAGACTCTACCGCCTTATCCGCAGCGACTTCGCTGTCGAAAAGGGCTATAACTAGGTGCTTATTCTTATCTGCCATAATTTTTCCTCCTTGCGCAGGTCTTCCCCTTGTGTTTTTAAACAAGTAGACCGCTTAGCCCAGAGATGCTTTGCTACCAAATTGATTAATGACCAAATCCTTTTCTCTCTGAAATTATTTAAAATATCTCCTTGGGGCCTGTAAATTTCCTTCAATAGTTGAATGAGGCTCAATGGACTATTTCCGATGGAGGGCTCTTAAATTCCTTTATATTCCATGATCTCTTCGCAGATCCCCAGAAGAGCTTCATGCTTTCAGAGCACTTGGTCTACTCTTTGGCTATCGGTTTGGCCTTCGGAGCGGTTTATCAGCGGCTTACCGGCCGGAACTACTGGTGGATCATTGTAGCCAGCGCCTTCGTTCCCGATATGGATCTGATAGCTGATTCTGCGCTGAAGATGTTTGGAATAACCGTGCTGGTCTTCGGAGCGCCCATAAACCATGGGCATTTTCATAACATATTAGTGATGCTGTTTTATGCCGTTGTGGTGGCATTTCTCTTACATCCACTAGGCATCAGGCTTATTGACTCCTTCATCTTCGCCCTGGTGGGCTTTGCAGCTCACATGTTCGAGGATGCATTGGTCGCAAATCCTGCCTATCCCTTCCTCTATCCTCTCACCATACGCCGCTTTGGCATTGGGTTCTTCAACTATCGTGCTGACATTTTCGCAGTCGCCGACCGAGAAGTCTTGATCGCGGGAATCATCTCGGTGATGATCGCACTGGCTGTGAGAAGGGCACTTGCAGGAGATGCGGCGACAAAAAGAAGGCCAAGGTGACCGATTGACCGATTATCAATTTACGGCCACTTGCACTGCACTACTTGTACTGTGCTTCTATGCGATCTTCGAGGCCCTGGCCCCGGCAGCCTCTTCACGGCTTCAGCCGTCTTATCTCCAGATACCTCACGTCCTCGTCCGGATAGGCAAACAGCATCTGCTTTCGCACCGAATGGGCGAGGCGCACCGCCCTTGATAGAACGGGCGGCATGAAGACGTGGTCATCGGGCACGGTGTGCACCAGATACTCGGAGTGGGGGACCTTGGCCAGGCTCTCGACCTGCTTGTAAACCCTGAAGTGCGTCCCAAACTTAAATCCCGTTTTTACTACTAACTTGTGATCCCTCAGGTCCCTGTAAACCTTGTACTTCAGGTCGAAGTCGCTCTCGATCTTCCTGGCCTTCTCCTTCAAGCCCTCCAGGTTCATGGGCTCACCGGAGCGGTCCACAAGCTGAATCAGTCCCCTCTCCAGCAGATAAGCCGACTCCACCAGCGATAACTGCAACCGTTCCCCTATGGGCTTGCCGTAGAAGCCGTGCTCGTGCAGCCGCTTCGAGACTTCAGGGTCCCAGAGCACCACGCGGTCCTCCAGCAGCGTGGCCATGCCCCCCGGCTCCTCTTCCGTCATCTTGCCTGCCATGGATTTCTCCCTGGCCTCGTAGAAGGTGATGTCGCTCTCCTCATCCACTATTGCCAGCATCAGCTTCTTCCTCATCTGGCCCGCGACCCTTACAGGCTCTATGATATCCTTCAAAGGTAGAGGCATGCGTTCGGATATTACTAATACGTAGAACTCTGCCGGAGTCTTGCCCGGATGGCCTCCCCTGGGGTAGACGCGAAAGTCCGGGCGGCCCGGCTGGACATAGTAACCCCGCTCTCGAAGATCTTTGTAGACCACGTACCTGAACTCGAAGCCCTTCTCCAAAGAGGACGCGGCCTGGAAAAAAGCCTTGAAGTCAAGCTCGCGTCCACCTGAAAATACTTTGATTCTGGATCTGTCGAGGAGATAGGCCGCCTCCACCAGGGACAGCTCCAGGCCTTTTCCCCTGGGACGGCCGAAGTACCCCTGCTCGTAAAGGTCAGCCAGGGCCTCAGGGCCCAGCCGAACAATATCCTCCTGCAGCCTGCCTGAAGGCGTCTCCTCGGACATGAGATTTGCGAGCGCTGCTTTAGCAGCTGAGCTTGTCCGGCCAGATGCCGTGCATGACTCCAAGCGTCTTGTCTACCAGCTCGTGAATTCCAGCTGCCGGGTAGCCACAGGAGAGCAGGTAGGACTCCACGTGGTTGGGAACGGCTATGGACATCTGCTCCACCATGGAGACGCTCTGCATGATGGTGTAGTCGCCAAGCTTGAATGGAATGAGTGCATCTGAGACGATGAGCTCGAAGATCTCAGGGCTGATGGGCCTCTCTACTCCGGAGAGGAACGCCTCCAGGATCTCACTCGTCCACTCGTGCTTCTTGCCCTCGTCCTGATAGGGCATTACTACTACCTCGCGGGTCTTGGCGAACTGCTCCACCAGCTGAGCAGGAGTCACATCTCCCTTGAATACCATGCTCAGGAAGTTGGTGTGCGGCACTGTTGTAGGAACCTTGCTGGCTCTAATAGAGAACTTGACCTCCTCGAAGACAGTTCCCGCATCGGTTCCCTGGTGGCCTGCACCCTTGCCGAACTGAATGGCGCTCGGAGATGCCCGCACAACAGTGTGTGGGTCGCCGTGTCTGCGGTCAATGTTACCCAGAACGGCCGTCAAACCTAGCGGCCTTGCAGCCAGGGCCAGCCTGGAGAGGCCGGTAGTGTTGCAGCTCGTGCACTGTACCAGCTTAGGCTTGGCCTTCTGGAACATCTCGTAGTTCTCTAAGCCGAAGAAGAACTCCCGAGAAAAATCGGCCTTTAGCTCATCGGTGATCTTGACCTTCTTGTTCTCCTCGAGAGACTTCAGGATCTCCGGCCGATCAGCGCCGCCCATGAGGGATACAAAGCAGTCGTGGGCAAGCCCTGCTTCTACGTAAGGGAGCTCTTCGTCGCCGGGAGTTCCAACCATTATGAAGTCCGAGTTCTCGAAGAACTTATCGTATCCGCCCTCGATCTTGACCCCGGCCTTCTCCCACTTCTCCTTATCCGCATCGTTGCTCACGAAGGCCTTGACTCCGCTGACGCGGTTGAGCTTGGCCATCATGGACCGGGCTCTGCCGTGAGGCTTTCGCAGCAGCACATTCAGGTCTCCGCCGATCTTTGCGGCCTCCTTGACCTGGTAAAGCGCGAGAATAGTTCGTTTGTTTTCCGTTCCGTCAAACCCTACGAATCCTGCATTAGAATTCAAACTATTACCACTTCCTGAATGGGAGTCTAAGAGGCTGTATTTCAACCTATCCCTTTTGCTTTCTTAATCATATCGAGATTTTATTGCTTATTGGCTGGCATCATCCAAATGATTTAATTATCTTCTCGGCGATGAACCTGGCACTCTGCTCAGGGCTCATAGTCGTAGTATCTGCATCTATTTCGGGCGCAAGGGGCTCTTCATAAGAGACGTTCACCCCTGGAACCGTAGCCCTCTCTTGAGCAGCTTTCTTGTATATGTCCTTGGGTGCAAACTCCGCCTTTCTCTCCCTTTCGCGGTCCATGCAGACATCGATCGGGGCCCGGATGTAGATCTCGGCGAAATCGGGGACAAGGCTTCTGGCAAGGTCTCGGTAGCGGCGCTTGTTCGCGGTTGCATCTACTATTACGTTTATCCCTGACTCAGATAGCAGTTTGGCCATGTACGCTAAGCTCGCGTATACGATGTCCCTCTCCTCTTCGGTATATCTTGGCTCTGGAGTGATCACCCTGCGTATCTCGTCCAGCTGGAGGGTCTTGGCCTCGATCTTTTTTTCGGAAAGAATAGCCTTTACACGCTTCGCGATAGTGGTTTTGCCGCATCCTGGAAGGCCCGTGAACCATACAACCCAAGCCATATTCATGCAAAGCTTCGGCTTGAATAAATACCCGACCCTTCCTGCATCTATCCCGATTAAGTTCATAAGTAAGTTTACGCAAACTGTCGCTAAATTCTGAAATCGAACAAAAGATTAATATATGGGTATTAGATATATAGGCGTGCAGCGAGGTTTATAGCCCTCTGCATATGGGTTATGAGAGGAATAAAATATGGCAGAAAAAAGGAATTTCGCACTGCGGGACAAGGAAGGGAACGAGATCGGCGTCTTCTGCGGCAAGCAGCCGAGGCAGGCGGCTCTTAAGGCCGCCAACCGTGGCTTCACGGACATCAGGCTACGCGAGAGGGGAACCAAGAAGGTGCATCTCTTCCAGGGAGAGCGCAAACAGGTGATTAAGCCGTCTAACGCGCCCAACTGGATGCCCGAGACGATATGGAAGCCGAACGTCAAGAAAGTCGGCATAGAAAAGCTAGAAGAGCTTTAAATTCATTTTTAAAGGGTAAAAATAGAAAAGACGGCTGAGGTATTCAGCCGAAAAGGGCTCCCAAGCCCTCGATTCCGCTCTCCTCTGCCTCTTCCTTCTTCTCCTCTTTCTCCTCAGCCCTAGCGGCCGGGGCAGCGGCGGCTGCGGCGGCTGGTGCGGCAGCGGCAGCTGCTACTGGCATTGCAGTAGCCTGGGACAGGACCTGGGTGATGTCCACGCCCTCAAGGGCGGCCACCAGGGCCTTGATCCTTACCTCGTCAGCGGCCACGCCTGCGGCCTCGACGATCTTCTTGATTCCATCCTCGTTAACATCTTTGCCTGCGCTGTGAAGCAGTAATGCAGCATATACGTATTCCATTTAAATCAACCTCTAATTAACCGAATAGAGCACCCAACCCTTCGGCTGTGTCCTCTTCCTCCTTCTTCTCCTCTTCCTTCGTCTCTTCTGCGGCGGCTGTGGGCGCTGCGGCCGTTGCTGCGGCTGGAGCTGCCTCTCCGCTGGTCAACCTGGCGATTGCCTGGGCATTGGCGACAGCCTTTGCGAGCACGATATTCATCATGCCCGGCACAGGTATTCCTGCCTCCGCCACCAGAGCTCTGGCCTTGATCTGAGCCCTCTGCAGGATGGGCCCAACTGTCTTTGGCGTTGTGTATCCAACTTCAACTGCGAAGCTGAATGCCTTAGCCGAAGCAGAGCTTAACTGGGAGATCAAGCCATCAACATCTATGGTCAGATCCTTGGCCTTGAATATCAGGCCGCCCTCGTAGGCCGCTTTCATGTCGAGGCCCACGTTCCTCGGGAATATCTCCATGGTCTTCAGGATGTCTGCCACCTTGGCCGACACGACCTCTCCCTCTTTGACCAGGGTGAGCTGCTGGTTGATGACTACCTTTCCGCCCTTAATGGCTGCCGGAATTCCTGCAGCCTGGAGCTTGCCCACCATTGGTCCTGGCGAGAACGATGTCTCTCCTGCCTCGACCACAATGTCCCTGGGGGCGTTGGCGCCCGCCTTTATGGGCATGGGGCGTTTGCCCTTCTCCAGTAAGCTGAAAAGCTTGAAGGGATTATCATCGCTGAAGATCAGAGCAGTCTGATCCTCGATATAGTCTGCAAGGGGCCGGATCTCCGGCGAAGAGGCCTCTAGAGCCCGGCGGGCGATGGTGTTCCTCACCATCTTGATCTCGATCCTGCCGCGAGCTCTGCGCGCATCTGCTGCAGATTGCTGGCAGGGATCTCACGCATGCCTACAATTCCAACAACCTTGCTCTTCCCTATTTGCTCGACCAGCTCCTTTACTTCGTTGACCTTCCACTCGGGCAAGTGAGCAGTTCGTCTAACCTCTGCTGCCATTTAGATCACCTTTATGGCCGGTCCCATCGTGGTCTTGACGTAGACGGACTTCAGGTTCTGTCTCCCGTCTTTCAAGGTCTGATCGAGCTTGGTTATGACCGCCTCTACGTTCTCGGAGATCTCTTTTGTGTCCATATTCCTGTTCCCAACAGTCAGGTGGAAGGTCGGTCTGTCTCTGGACCTGATCCTGATCATGTTCTTGAGCCTGTTTATCTGCGGTGTGACATCCTGGGTAGGCGGCAAGGGTGTAGGCATTTTGCCCCTCTTGCCCAGGATCGATCCCAGGCTCTTACCAATGACAGGCATGAACTGAGTCTCTGCTATGAAGAACTTGTACTCTTCAGCGAGCTTTCTCGCGGCCCTTTTGTCTCCTCCCAGCTCCTTGATCTCGTCCCCGGAGATGACCCGGTCTGCGCCCGCGCTCTTGGCGCGAAGCGCCGTCTCTCCAGCTGCGAAGACGGCGATCTTGGTGGGCTTGCCCAGCCCATGGGGGAGGATGACCTCGGCATCAACCCTGTTCCCTGGAATAGAGAGATCGAGGTTGTGCAGGTTTATGGCCAGATCAACGCTCTCGCTGAACTTCCTGGCAGGTGCCTCAGCGATAGCCTGCTTGACGGCTTCCTCTATGTTGTCCATTTCAATCCTCCGTAGTCTGTCGACTCTATGGTCTCCTACGGCTTCTCAAAAAAGAGAATCAAATCTCAGTTTATAACCTAATATTTAAGCCTTCGCCTCTAATATCTCGTCGTACTTGCCGCCAGCTATGGCAGCTTGGGCCTCCTTGGACGGCATTCCATCAATGGTTGCCCCCAAAGACCCTGCGGTTCCTATTACCTCTCGAGCCGCATTCTTAAGGGTCTTGGAGAGAAGGCCTCTTCTCTTGACGTTGGCGATCTTGATGACCTGGTCCATGTTCAAGTTCCCTATAGAGGTCTTGTCGCCAGTACCCTTCTCAACCCCAATCTCCTTGAGGATTAAGGCAGATGTGGGCGGTGTGCCGACTTCTACCTCGAACTCCGTCCTGGACTTGACCTTGATCTTGACAGGGACCTGCATTCCGTTCAGGTCTTTCGTTGCTTCGTTGATCTTGGCAACCACTTGGGCCACGTTGACGCCCAAGGGACCCAATGCGGGCCCAAGCGGTGGCCCGGCGCTGGCTTTTCCACCAGGCACCAATGCTTCTACGACATTAGCCAAAGTTAATCACCTCTAAATTTAAGTTTCATCTTTGCTGAGCACACGTACGTGATCGCCCCGCACGGTAATGGGGATAGGCACCATGGCCTCGAAGAGTTCTACTGTGATCTCTTCCTTGGCGATATCCACGCGCTTGACCCTTGCCTTCTCGCCCTTGAATGGCCCGGATATAAGCTCAACTATTGCGCCCTCATTTATTCCGATTACAGCTGGCTTGGGGGTGAGAAAGTGCTCTACCTCCTCAATGCTCGAAGCCCCTTTAATCACCGAGCGTGCGTGTGGCACTCCCTGTATGGCCTGATCGACGATCTCCGGAGCGGGCGCCTCCACGAGAACATAGCCTTTCAGCACGTCGGGTACCAGCAGTGCTCTTATATCATACTTCTCCTTGCGTGCTATCTGGGCGATCAGGTTGGCCACTGAGCGCTCCTGATTGGCGGTGGTCTTCACAACATATATGCTGGTCTCGGACATTCCGCCTTCTTAGACGAAGCCCGGGTATAAAAAGGTTTGTAATACAATGGAAATCTCTTTATACTATAAACGAGGGAGTTTGTTGATGGGTGAGTATCTTAAATGAGTGGTAGGACAGATCAGCTGCGGGATCTTGTTCAGAAGATAGGCGCCAGCACAAAAGTCGTGGAGAAGCAGGCCACTCGTCACGGCAGCCTCCGGGGGAGTTCTGAGATCGAGCGTGCCCTTCTGGGGGTAGTGAAGGAGATGGTGAAGCAGTATAATATCCAGACCAAGCTTTCCCCTGAGCAGCTCTCCACAGTTGTGAGACTCTTTTACAAAGGTTTGAGCGATACTGAGATCGCAGAGCGATTAGGAGATAGAGCCCTCAACAAGACTGTGAGCCGGGCCAGGATCAAGCTGCATATTTTCCGGGAGTCAGACCTAAAGCCACCCTTCGATAAGGCCGAGTTTGTCCGCCTATCTGAAGAAGGCAGGTCCGTCAAGGAGATGGCCGAGATCCTGGGTGTAGCCCCATCTACCATCTCTGAGTACAGGAATATCTTCGAGAGCCAGAAGGCATCGGAGAGGGATGGATATACGAAGCGCTTCTTGGAGATACTCTCAGATCAGGATGTCTCTGAGCGCATGGTCACTGCCCACACCGAGGATGGGCTTCAGGATACCATCGATACGGACTACGAGGCGGCAGAGGCGTGAAGCCTCTGCAATCAGCCTAATCTTTGGATGATAAGGAAGAGTAAGCAGGCTATCATCCATTCTCCGTCCACGAATAGATCTAAAGCTAAAGGATTCCTTCTCTTCCGGAAGTACAGGATGAAGATGTACCCATAGAGAACCATTATCTGCGCTAGAAGGTGATTACCAGCAGAGAACAGCAGAGGTATCAGGGTGCTGTTAACTGTCAGCAGAAGCAAGGCGGTATTTTTCGTCCCCAACAATACCGGTATTGTTATGACTTTATTCTGCCTGTCGCCTTCTACATCTCTTATATCGAAGGTAACGGTGTTGATGAAGACTCTGGCTATCATGAAGTAGAGGACTGGGGCTATCATGTTAGCGGTAGGCGTCTCTCCGGCGTGTAAGGCTGGCATCAGGGTGCATACCAGCGACCATGATAAGGCAACTACCACGTTCTTCATCACTGGAATGTCCTTGAGCCTGGGGGTGCCGGGAATCAGCCTGGAGCTGTACACGGCGTTGGCCATAATGGGAATGAAAACTACCGGGAGGGCGGATAGATTTCCTATCACTGCCAAAAGGGCTGAGACGGCATAAGCGCAGAGGGAGTAGTATAAAACAAGTTTTTTTCGTCCCTGAAGGAACTTCAGCCTATCTGGTGTGTTTATGGCATCCTCATCTATATCCGTCAGCTTATTCAGGCTGTAGACGCTGAAGGTCATGAGGAAAACGGATATACAAACATAAGCATGGGGCTCAATTCCCATAAGGACAAACCCGGCGAATGTCTGAAAGAAGCCGGTGCCTGCTACAAATAGAGAGCTAACTGTGAGAAAGGAGAGTACTTTTTTGAACTTATTGAGAGCTTCTGTTGTGGATAAAACGGCTGTATCCGGTAGACGTTTTCCGTAAAATTGTGAATGTTCAAACATATATATTACCTCACTTGAATAGGCGGTATTGCATTCAAGCGGATAAGAAGCTTTATATTAGGCCAATCCTGGAAGTGCATGGAGTTCAAAATCTCTTTTGCCTCTATGGTATAATGTAAGCGTTAGTTCACCACGAAGAAGCAAAATTGTTGAATATTAACATTGATGCTAACAAGGGGCAAACCCTTATAATTTCAGGATAGTTTCATTGATGCTAAAAAATATATAATCTAAATTGAGTTAAATATCAATATTATTCTTATGAAAAAATTATTAATAGAATCTCATTTAATTGCCAAGATTGCCTTCGACCAGATGAATATGCCTTCTTATCTAGAGGAAAAAGCAGAAAGGCTTAAATTTTACTGCAAGATGTATGTTAAAGATATATTTAGCAACGTCTCCTTCTGGCTTTTGTGAATCGTTATTAAAATAATATGAAGATTTTAATTGGATATATTTCCAATAGAAATGACCGATTTAAAGCTCGATCACGGCTAGATTTGAGTTCCCTAGGGAATCGTTATGCTCTTACGTCAGCCTATGCCAAACAACTAATTATCCTCGCATTTTTGTGCAATATTAGAGATGAAATCTGGATCATCCACTATCTGCGATAGACCTCTATAATGTTCGAATAGCTCTCGTCCCCAATTGATAGAGCCTTCACCTATGCAGACCAGATCTGCTCCCAGGTCATAGCTGCCATCGAGCCGGAACAACCCCAGATCCAACGTGGATTCGGTAACTGTAAATGCCACTTTCACCTCTAGATCCGTACAGTATAGGCGGAAGTTGTCCTGCTTAAGGAGATCTTTAAGAAGCTCGCAATGTTGTTCACAGACGATCTTTAAGATGTTGTCTGTAATGATAAGATCTACCTTCGCCCCTCTTTTAACATTGCGAGCTATCATGTCTGCATAGCCGGGAACGATGATGGGGGAAACGCCCTGTATCTCTTTGGCTTTAGCCATTTCCTGGATGAAATATTCTACGGTCCTAAAAATCGCCTCAGAGCTGGAGGCCATGATCTCAGATTGAGCCAACATACCTATTTTCTTTTGGAGATCTGAAGGTATCCCGCTCAGGTCGTGGATTAGCCAGAACTCTTTGTGCTGATCTAGGGCAACTATTGCCTCCACCAGATCATCCAGGAGCATAGACTGTATGCGTCCTATGTTGGTGAGAGCATATCCGCGTTTGCTTTTAACGACAAGCTCTTTTTCTGTTAGGTCCTTCATGGTGTGCAAAATAGTAGATGCTCGCGTTCCGATCTTTTTTTCCAGATCACCAGAATCCATGTCCTCTTCTGTGAGGCAGAGCAGGGTCTTCATCCGCACTGCCGACCTCGTAAATGCCTTAAGTTGATCCTCAGCAAGATCGCATTTGCCCCAGGCGGACATAATACCTCTCACTCTCTAATAGCTTTATAAGGGCTAGACATAGCGTTCATATCGCTATCCTGGTAGTAAAAGGTGCCCTTTATGTTATTCTCATCGACGATACGAGCGTCTGTAAAGGTTATGGCCGTTTGTGGATTCT
The DNA here is from genome assembly GCA_963847095.1 of Methanotrichaceae archaeon. Taxonomy (GTDB): domain Archaea; phylum Halobacteriota; class Methanosarcinia; order Methanotrichales; family Methanotrichaceae; genus CAWJYS01. The sequence goes on from CAWJYS010000007.1 coordinate 202,898, forward strand.
TTTCAACGGCTGCCTTCACCGTCAGGTAGTTTGCCTTTATCCTGTCTCCCATCACAGTTCCAAAGATTATCCCTGAATAATCATCCCCTGTGGAAGGCTTGACGATGAACGACCCCAGGATGTTCTCCCCTACCTGCTGGATATTTGCTGTCATTACCTCTTCCAGAGTACCGAACTGGTACTTGGATTCCCAGGTTCCAGTCAGATCCCATTCTGTAGCCAATGCCAAGTAACCTAACTGCATCAAGAGACAGAAGATCAGCACAGATCTAAGGACATACATGCTTCACCCCACCCGAAGATTTAGCTGCGAGCCTTACTATTGCTCATGATTGCGTATTAATACTAATACTTATCCCAGCATTCGTATTATCATATTTAAATATAATTGGCTCTTTAAATAAGTTCTTAGGTGCTCTCTTTGCTTTTTCCTCCTGGGGCTGTATTTTGGAATCACTGTAACTTCGCAACCTCCAATCTCCAATTGCCTCACTGACTGCCGATATTCTGAGATGCTCAACTCATTTTGCAGCAAATTCATCAAACTGTCCGTCAGTGCGGGAGTAGAATACGTCAATCGAAGTCTAACTTCAGGACAACACTTCAGTCTGTACAGACAGCGAACGGACTCACTGAAGCTGGAAGGCTATTGACTGGAATGGGCCTCATCGTCTGCACACAAAGATATGTCTGGTCAGGCTTCTGTGGACCCGATCGGAATGAACCTGAATTATCTCAAATCCTGCAGCCCTCACCTGCACATCGATTGGCCTGTCTGCCACTATGACCATGCGGCGCCCGAGCTTCAGGACCCTGAAAAGCTCCTTCAGGCTTTCGGCCAGGAGATCTTCCTTGGATCTGGCTTCGATCAGAGCCGATCTGCCATAGGGCGTGTCCAGGACGGCGGCGTCGATGGACTCATCCTTGAAGGGAAGACGCTTTGCATCGCCTGACAATGAGACTGCAGTCCAGGCAGGCCATATTGGCTCTGGCCCCCCGGATCAGCCTCATTTGAACATCCATCCCTATGCCCTTTATGCCTATTAAACAGGCCTCAACCAGAATCCCTCCTGTGCCCGCAAAGGGATCAAGAAGGCGCTCGCCTGGCATTACCTGAGATAAGTTGACAAGAGCCCTTGCCATGCGGGGCATGAGAACGCCGGGATGAAAGAACGGCTTGAGATGGGGCCTGCGGGACTCAAAGCCGCTTCTGTCGGGGCGTGCCATCTCCTGCCCCAGGACTATTTTGTCGCCGGTTATTACCGCTCGAAGCTTTATCTCCGGGCTCTTCAGGTCCGCCCGAAATCCTTTGCGAAAGAGGGCACGACCCACCTCTTTCTCAACGGCGTCACCGGGCATTGCGGCCTGCTTGATCCTCTTGGCACGGATGCGGTAGCTCTTGGCTGGCAGGTCTATCCGTGATGCTGCCTCCGCCAGGTCTTCCAGCCGTGCCTCGCAGACCGCCATGACCTCGATGATGCTGTGGGTCATGGCCAGGCGACGGCCAAGGTCCTCGAAGTCAAGGCCTTCTGCTTCGACCAGGAGGCACTGATCCAGGAGACAGATCTCCCTGTGCTTCGAGGAATAGACCTCTGTTAGCGCCAGAGCTTCGCTACGGGGGATGGTCTCGTGTTCCCCGGAGAGCTCGAAGGCGTAGGTTTTCATTCTTCAGGCCAGGTAGCTGTTCACGTCCCTGTAGTTGAATTCTTTTGATCCAAGCATGTTCTCCAGGAAGTTGAAGAGCGTCCTCCTCACATCGTCCGAGCAGAGGGGATACCAGGTAGGGCTGGCAACGACCAGCGCCCGGAAGGCGAAGAAGGGAGCTATGACCTCCAGAAGTCCCTCGTCCCCGCTCTTATCCAGGTAGTTCTCGAAGAAGAGCTCGAAGAGGTCTTTGAGGTCGCCTGTTAGCCTGAGGCTCTTTTGTACGGAGTAGAAGATGTAGTTCATGGACATGGCAGTGATGTCGTCCGCGGCCTCACCCCACTCCCCCCTGCTCCTGTCCAGGACTGTGAAGTCCGTTCCTTCCCGAAACATCACATTCCAGGGGTGGAAATCGCCGTGTACCTGGCAGAGCCGGTCCGTCTTATCCTTCAGTCTCCAGCGCCACTCCACGCAGAGCTTTTCAATCTCGCAGAGCTCTCCAGGATCAAGGAAGCTGGGGTTCTCAGGATAGTCGTCCAGAATTCCGAAGATGCACTCGCCGTCGCCTACGGTTTCCCTGATCTTGCGCTGGTAGAGCGGTGGAAGGTCCTTCTTGACGGAATGGATCTCTGCAAGGTAGTCTGACATCGCAACTACCCTATCATAGTCCAGATCTGTGGCACCCTTCTCCTTTACCCTCTCCAGGTCGAAGAAGTATTCCTTTCCCTCCACCTTCTCCATGAGCAGAAAGTACTCCCTGGCGTCTCCGGCTGAGACCAGCTTTCCGTCCTCGGTGAAGTAGCCCACGTCCATGGATGGAACGTGTTTGGGCAGATTTCCAAAGGTGGCGTTCTGCCAGATGAGTATCCTGGCCCGGTCAGAGAAGTGGTCGTGGCCAAATCCGTGCTGCACGCGCATGGTGGAGATGACGGCTGAGCCCTTCTTTCCTTTTGCCAGGTACTCAACCAGCAGGGGCGATCCGTACCCAAAGCCCTTGACATCCTCAGTCGTGGGTATGGTTTCGCCCATCTTGCGCATGCTCGAAAGCAACAGGTCCTCTCCATAAAGACTGCGCAGGTAGGCTTCCAGGTTCTCCCTTTTCAGGTCCAAGATCAACACCTCAGGTTCCCATCTGCCAGCTGTGGAGGTACTTGTCCTGCTCGGGCGTGAGCTTCTCGATTCGAAGGCCCATGGCGTCGAGCTTCAGCTCCGCCACTCTGCGGTCGATATCCACTGGCACAGGGTAGACCTTCTTCTCAAGTCTGCGTCCGTTTTCCACTATATAGCGCACAGCTAGTGCCTGGTTGGCGAAGGACATGTCCATGACCTCGGGCGGATGGCCGTAAGCTGCGGCCAGGTTAATGAGCCTGCCCTCTGCCAGCAGGTAGAGCCTTCTACCGTCCTTGAGCTTGTACTCGGTCACGTTGTTCTGCACTTCGGTCTTCTTTACGGCCATCTTCTCCAGGGCTGGGATGTCTATCTCCACGTTGAAGTGGCCGCTGTTGGCGAGGATCGCCTGGTCCTTCATCAGCTCGAAGTGCTCCTTGCGAATTACATTGATGTCGCCGGTCAGAGTTACGAACAGGTCTCCTATGGGGGCAGCCTCAGACATGGGCATGACTCTGTAGCCGTCCATGGCGGCCTCTAAGGCCTTCCGGGGCTCAACCTCGATTACTATTATGTTGGCGCCTAGGCCATGGGTTCTCATGGCGAATCCCCTGCCGCACCATCCGTAGCCGCCCACCACGACGTTCTTGCCGGCAAACAGGAAGTTAGTGGCGTTCATGATGCCGTGGGCAGTGCTCTGTCCAGTGCCGTAGCGGTTATCGAACATCATCTTGGTCTCGGCATCGTTCACCGCAACGACGGGATAACGCAGCGCGCCGTCCGCGGCCATTGCCCGCAGACGCACAACGCCAGTGGTTGTCTCCTCACAGCCGCCGAACATCTGCTCCGCCAGCTCAGGATGCTCCTTGTGAACTATGGCGATTGTGTCTGCGCCGTCGTCCAGGGTCACATTGGGCTTGATTTCCAGGGCCTTCTTGATGCAGTCGTAATACTCCTGCTCGTTCTCGCCGCGGAAGGCGTAGACGTGCAGGCCGCGCGCTGCCAGCGCCGCTGCGACATCGTCCTGTGTGGAGAGGGGATTGGAGCCCGTCACCGCCACCTCGGCCCCGCCCGCGACGAGAGTAGTGATGAGGTTAGCGGTCTCCACGGTTACATGCAGGCAGGCCACGATCCTCGCGCCCTTCAGGGGCTTGGCCTTCTCAAACTCCTGCTTGATGCTCTCCAGGACGGGCATGTGGCGCCGTGCCCATTCGATGCGCTTCTCGCCAGATTCGGCGAGAGCGGGATCTTTGACTACGCTCTTTTGCAAAACTTATCACCTTGAAATTTTTAGGTCAAATTGCGGAAAGAAACCATTTGCAGATACTTAAACCCAACCCCGGCTTCCCTGGCTGATGCATCAGTTCCAGGTCCTTCAATGCTCTCACGAGCTTAAGTAGGTGTATTTCAAGTTTTAAGCTGGCTAGCTATTCTCTTTCCGAACTCTCTGCACTTGGGAAGCTCTCCCTCCGCGATAGGTCCCTTCATCCCCTTAACCTTTACCGATAATCCAGGAGCTATTTGCTTCAATCCCGGAATCCTCTTGTTTATCCTCTCCTCCATCTTCTTCACGGCCTTTTCAAAGTCTGTCCCCGCGTAGGTATCGAAGACTGCGAACCCCTTCGCCAATAAGTCGACTTTCCCAAGCTTGTCGATGAACCCGCTGATAGTCCAGGAGGGCCCTCCCATGTGGTTTGGCGCACCTATCAATATTGCATCCGAATCGGCTATCCTTTCAAGCTTAACTTCCTTGACATAGCTGATTGCAATTTCTATTCCTCCGACTTCCTCTATTCCTTTCACAATCTCTTCGGCCACGAGCTTCGTGTTTCCATACTTTGTGTCGTAAACAACAAAAACCTTCATAGAGCAAACCCTCTAACAAATCTTAAGAGTTAGCTATATATAAATAAATTTTTATTACGAAGCATGACTTCTTTTCCCAAAACTTCGCGTGAAACAAGAAGCGAATTAACGGAAGATTGTCATACAATTCTTCGCTGCCGCCCTCGCCCGGCTTTTCGCACCTTCGGACGCGTTGTTATCTCAAGAGGCAGGTTCAGTGATTCTTGGACGACCAAAGCTAGCTTTGGTCCTATTCCATCGCAGTCGTTGAGGTAGGTATCCGGCTTTTTGGGTTCCAAAGTCAGATTGAACTTCTCCAGAATGCTCTGCGACCTTGCGGGACCAATGCCGTTTCCAATCAGCAGGGCTAGCCCAACGAACTTCCGTTCACCATCGGCTGGACTGGGACGAAAGCATGACAAATCCCCTCCATCCAGGATCTTGCGGACCCTGAGAAGCATGCGCCCGTAGGGGTTTTCCTTCAGTCTCCATACCCGGATATTGCAGCCCTCGCAGTTGGCCTCGAAGTCCTCGACCATTTGAGAATATTCGAGGATCTTGTCATCAGCCTCCTGTCCTTGGAAACCTCTTGAGAAGACCGTCTTGGCAATGGCTGAAGCCACCTCCGCATCTCCACCCAGGACAATGATTATCAGAGGGTCCTGGATCTCTCGACCTGTCAAAACCTGCTGATATAGGCGGCCTTCCTGATTGATGATCGATGCTACATAATCGCTCTGGTGATCGTTGGTGAAGTCTTTGAGCTCGACGTTCAGCGTTTGACCCTTCCATCGGAAACGCATGTCGTGCGACAGGTTCTCAACTTTTCCTAAAAGGAAATGTCCGTCAACCTGGAGAGCTTTCCTGAACCGCGACGCCCTAGGGCGGTGTGCTTCGTTGGTGTCGAGAGAGGCGAGGATGGGGGAAGGCTTAGCCATTTAAGCCTTCACCTTTGATTCATTTCAGGCCTCGGCAGCGATTGCCGAGGCGTTGTTCTGGAGGTGCTCCACAAAGTAGCCGAAGAGACGGTGCAGATAATAGGGGTCGTAGCTGAGGTCATGGTTCCTATTGGTCATGATCAGCAGATCGAAGGGCTTGTCGGCATTTATGAAAGCATCGACCAGCTGCATGGTCATGCATGGGATTAACGTTGTCGTCCACATCTCCGGTTATGAGCAGCAGATCGCCTGTCAGATTTCCGGCCTTCCTGCTGGTTATCTGCTCCGTATAGTTCGATTCCAGTCCCTCATACTTCTCGCCCCAGTAAGATCCATAGAATCGGCTATCATAGTCTCCAGATGATGCTACACCCACCTTATAGAAGTCAGGATAGCTGAGCAGGGCCTGGGCGGTCATGAAGCCGCCTGCCGAGTGGCCGAACATCCCCACGCGGTTCAAGTCCATGTAAGGCCTGTCTTGGGCCAGCAGCTTCAGGGCATTGATGTGGTCTGTAAGCCCTCCGGCATCGCCCAGATGACCATAGGAGGCATCGTGGAACTCCTTGGATCTGTAGGGTGTACCCGGTCCGTCCAGGGTGACGACTATGAATCCCAGCTCAGAAACGGCCTGGCCTCTCCAGAAGATCTTGTTGACCCAGGACAGATCTCCGGGGAATGATTTAGCTGTGACTATGATCCAGGGTCCTGGATATACGGTCTCGACCACAGGATACTTCTTTGAGGCGTTGAAGTTGGTCGGCTTGATCAGCAGGCCATAGAGATCGGTTTTGCCATCCAGAGCCTTGATGCTGAATCTCTCAGGCGGCTTCCAGCCCATTTCGGTGATGTTTTTTATGTCTCCTTTCTCTAAATTCAGGGTTACATTGCCGAACAGATCTCTGAGAACAGTTACAGGCGGCACATCGACTCTGGAGTAAGTGTCCACGAAGGCCGTCCCGTCCGGGAGCAACCTGAACGTTGTGGTCTGCGTCTTCCGGCGTGAGAAGCTGTCAAGTCGTGCCATTCAAATTCACTTTGTATAAATGGCGATAGTAGGGGTCGCGGCCCGGTTCTCTGCCTCCCGCAGTGAAGTAGACCAGGGAGTTGTTCTCATCCACATGCAAGAGCTTCCTAACAGCCCATTTGCCGGAGGTTATGGCGTTCTTCTGCTGTTCCGTCCTTACCATAGAGATAAAGGTGGCCGTAGCCGCTCTTCTCTGAGAACCAGATCACGTCTCCGTTCTTCAGAACCTTGGCATTAGGAAGGCTGGCATAATCCAGATTGGCCTCGACGTAGGTGGGACCGCTCTCCTTCAGGATCTCTCTCGGTCTGGCCGTTTTGCGGATTGGTCTTCAGGAGATGCAGAGCTTTTTCTCCTCTTTCCGCATAATAGGGAGTAGAGCACCTGGCCGTCATCGCTCCACCATTGCAGGACATCACCATCCGTATCCATCAGAGATACCTCGGGCTGGGCTTTGTAGGAAACAGGTATTACTTTCTTCTCCAAAACGTCTACGACAACTGGTTCGTACATCGGCACGTGCTCATCATCTGGCATGGCGAACCTGTACGTCCAGAGCTTGGGCCGGGAGTCGTTATCGGGCACATATTGAAGAAGATAAAGCGGAGTAACATTTCTCTGGTCCATCCTAAAGGTGGCAATCCTTCTGGAATCGGGAGACCAGACTGCATAAGGAAGTGGAGTCTCATTGAATCTGACCTGGCTTACCGGGTGCAGGACTGTACCCGATCTCTCAGCATAGGCGTAATCCTCCGATCCGTTGGTGGTCAGCGGATATTTCTTGCCGGTGGCAATTTCTTTCACCCAGAGATTGTGATCCTGGACGAAGGCGGCAAGTGTGCCGTCCGGAGAGAGCATTTCGCCAGGGCCCGCCGCTTTGATGGCCTTGATTTCCGGAGATTGCATGAGCCTCGCCATGTCTGCGGGATTTGAAAAAGTAAGGTGCTTGCTCTGCCTAGCATAACTTCCGTGATGGCATAAGCCTCGAGGTCATATTGCCAGGTCTTGTTCAGGGCTGAGAACTCAATATATCCATTCAAGAAAAGTTATGTCTGAGAAAGGCAAATTTGATGGATCAACTCTTGTACCTGATGCCAACCGAGAGCTTCCGCAAGCCTCTCATGGTCGAAGACAGACGTCTTGGTGGCGTTTACCGTATCCACGAGGAAATATTCCTTTCCCTCCCTGCCGGCATTGAGATACCAGAAGTAGTCAGTTCCGTCTATCCAGTTTGGCGTCACACTCATGTTATAAAGCATCGGGATTACATTATCGGGCACGAACTGCTCCGCCTGGGCGTAGTCGGCGGTGTTGGTTTGACAAAATGCAGTGGGAATAAGCACTAAAAGAGCTATTAGAATCTGACCATGAAACGAGTTCATAAGACTTCCTCACTTTATGGTTAATGTACTTGCTATTTAAGCTCATCACACTCGTCCAGAGATTCATAAGAGATTGAACCCTTAGTCTCAATCTCCAGAAGTTTCAGGATTTGTCCTTCTTGCCGAAGAGAAAATTTATTGCTCCCTACTTACTCAACTTAATCGTCAAGTTTAAGTAGTATATTGTAATATTAATAAAAAAGGTGTCTTTTATGACCTTACAGAATCGCGTTTCTATTGCCATTGTATTGGTATGTATTGGATTTTTTTCCCCAACTGCAATGGCACTGGATTGGCAAGCAAGACACGGCATGACATCCGCACAATACCAGCAGACCTTTGATGAACTGGTGGGACAGGGATACAGATTGACCTGGGTCAGCGGGTATGGTCACTGGGGTCTTGGTTACGAGGACGAGCCTCTTTATGCAGCTATATGGGAAAAACGAAGTGGTCCGGAATGGGTAGCGCGGCACGGCTTGACACCGGAACAGTACCGGCAAGTCTTTGATGAACTGGTAGGACAAGGCTACAGACTGACTCAAGTCAGCGTGTATTCTGCTAATCTGCAAGAGATGTATGCAGCTATATGGGAGAAGCGAAGCGGTCCGGAATGGGTAGCGCGGCACGGCTTGACCTCGGAGCAGTACCAGCAGGTCTCTGATGAACTGGTAGGACAAGGCTACAGATTGACTCAGGTCAGCGGATATAGGGTGAGTAATTCGACCTTAAATTACGCTGCCATTTGGGAAAAGAACGATGGCCGGGAATGGGTATCGCGATATGATTTAACATCTGCAGAGTACCAGCAGGCCTTCGATGAGCTGGTGGGACAGGGCTACAGACTGACTAAGGTGGGCGGGTATGATGATGTTAGTAATGAGACTATTTATGCGGCGATTTGGGGAAAAGAGCGATGATCCTGAATGGGTAATGAGGCACGGCTTGACACAGGCGCAGTACGAACAGGCCTTCGATGAGCTGGTAGGACAGGGATACAGATTGACTCAAGTAAACGGGTATTTTGTTTATGGGCAACCATCTATGTATTATGCGGCCATTTGGGTGAGGGACAGCGGCCCTGATTTGGAAGCACAGCAGCAAGGCTCAGTGTCTGCAGAGTACCAGCCGGCATTTGGTGGACTGGAAAGCCAAGCCGATGCTACTCGGGTCAGCAGGTATGCTTGATTAGTGGGAAAAGATCAAGAAGCGAAATTCATTTTTTTATCTGCAATATCGCGCTGTTTGTGGCGGAGGTAAAGGCATGCAGATCCAACTTAGAGGTATGTCAGATATTTTGGCACTAT
>CAWJYS010000008.1:0-65103 GCA_963847095.1 Methanotrichaceae archaeon
TTATTGGAATAGGCCTTCATATCCTTGAGATTGTAAGGCTCGAGAAGCTTCTTGAGCATAGCCTCGTTGTCCTTCTTGGGAAGATTCTGTATCTTCTCCATGAGCTTAAGTCTGGCTTGCTCCAGGAGATCTTTGTGCACGTTCAGCTCTGACCTCTTGACCTCGAGGTTAGCGCTGGAGATCTCTCTGCGCTCGACGGCCTCAACTGCATGTCCAACCTCTGTCTGTTTCCTGGACTTTATCTCTGCGGCACGTTCCCTAGCTTCATTGAGTATTCTTGCAACCTCTTGGTCGGCCTCAGCATTGACCTGGGCAACCTTGTCCTTGCTGGTTGCAAGAATTGACTCAACCACTGCATCTAGTGCCATTGCCTCTCACCCTGTACGCATTTATGCGAAAGGTGTCCAGGCGAACATTAGAATCAGCGAGACAGCGAGTCCGAAGATGATCAGAGTCTCAGGCAGAAGCATGAGGAACAGACCCTTACCGAGGAATCCCGGCTCCTCAGCGACTACACCGACTACAGCAGCTCCGATACCCTGCTCACCAACGCCTGCACCGATACCGGCAAGTCCAGTTGCCAGGCCAGCGCCCACAGCTATAAGTCCATACAGTATTCCGCCATCAGCTATTTCTGCTACTACCATTTTCCTCAATCCTCCTTTTTAATTAACATCACTTTTTTGAATTGTACTACTGTTTTAACCATCGTGCTATTCCTAAACCTTCAAGAACCTCCGGACGTGTCCGAAGGGTGCATATTCGACTCCACCGCCATGCGCGCTGTAGAACTTGGTGAACATCTCCACATAATGCAACCTCAGGGGGTGCATGAAGGGAGACAGAATTCCCAGCAGCATATTGATGAAGTGTACTGCCAACAATACTGCGTAACCGACGATGATTGCAATGATAGTGAAATTTGCACTATCGTGCGCACCACCGCTGAGCATTGGCATTATGACGTAGAATGCCAGCTGGTTGGCAGCGAATGCCAGACCTACCGATGCCAGACCGATAGCCAGAAGCCTCAGGTAAGATATGAGATTGCTCACATAGAAAGGAACGTGAGCCATGCCCATAGGTCCTTCCGGCCCCATTACCATCATGACAATGGCCGCAACAAGCACGATTCCAGCCACGCCGACCATGATCATCTGACCCATGATTAGGCCAAGCAGGAATACAGCGAAGAAGAGCTGGAAGAGCAGCACCGGAAGCCTCTCGAAGTAGGCGTGTTTCTTTTCGCCGTAGTTCAGTTCCGTCTTGATGCCAAGAATGGAACCGACGCTGCAGTGAAGGACGCCTATGAAGAGACTGACGCCGATCAACATCAAAACCGAGTTGGTTATCAGCCTATCCATCGGGAATACGCCCAAAGGACCTAATCTTCCCAGAGATCCGTAAACACCCTCGCCGAAGTACAATCCCGCTTCCTTCAAGGCCTCGATCTGAGGTTCAGACAAGTGTCCGAATATCAAGCCCCAAAGCCCTAAGGGTCCGAATATCTCGCCGAAGAAGAACCCGAATATGATTGCCCAGACAGATGCGATCATCACGATGTTGATCAGCTGCTGCCAGCCTTCGGTTCTGAACTTCTTCTTGAGCAAGATAAGAACTACCAGCGTCATGAGGCCGTATCCTATGTCTCCCAGGATCATGCCGAACATGATTGGGAAGAACACGAATATCAGCAACGACGGGTCGAACTCCTTGTATTCGGGAATGGCGAATAGCCTGGTGATCAGCTCATAGGGCCTCACAAGCCCCGGGTTTTCTATTTTGGATGGGACGTCTTCGCCGTGCTCTACAAGGTCTTCTGTGTCTTTGTCGCCGATCAACTGAACTTCGATCTTGCCACCGGCTGCACTTTCCAGCTCGCTCTTCAGCCTGTTGAACTGATCGCTGGGCACGTAGCCATCTACGACGAAGGCGTTGGCTGTCTCAGCGAACCTGAGCGGAGCCTCAGTCTTCTGCGTCTGGATGGACAGGTACTCGTCTGTCGCCAGCATCAGATCTTCGTATTGCTTCTTCATGTCCACGAGCTTCTTTTGGAGAGGTGCTTTCTCGCCCTCCAGGCTCTTGATGTTGGACTCGAGAGATGCAATAGCTGAATCTACGTTGCCCTCAAGCCTTGGAACGGAGATCTCTGAAAATCCGTGCTCAGACAGGACAGAAGCGACTTCGCCTGCCTTATCTGCGGGCACAAATACTGCCACAATGGTTCCCGTCTTGGTGCTCCCAGAATGGATCTCGTTTACGGGAGAAACCCTGGCTACGTCCGCATCTACTGGAGATGCAACTTTGCCGACGAAGACCGCCAGCGACTCATAACCATGGTAGGATTCCAGTGGCAGCGGCAAAGCCGTCAAAGGTCCCAGTGCCTTGATCTGATCCTGCTTGACCTTGACCTCAGCCTCGATGGCTACTATCCTCTCGAAGGTAGCAGTCACATCTGCACCTACGTTGTTGAGGAGGTTATCCATCTCGGATAAGACCTGCGACTCAGGATAGGTCTTCTCAGGAGCCTTGGACTTGATATCAAGGTATCTGGCGATAGATCTGAGCTTTATTAGATCCTCGGAGTATTCCCTTGCTTTACCGATGGGCTTGCCCAGCTCGAAATCGGGCTGGCTGCCGTTATAGTTGACTATATGTAACAGGCGCAACTCGTGCAGCTTTTCAATAACAGGTGCAATAACGTCCTTCGACCCGGCGACAACTACGCGACTCATCTTAACGGGTCTAAGCATGCAACAACCCCATAAACTCCTTCATCAAATATTCGACTGCCTTGTCCAGTTTCGCTCCTGCGCTGCTGCTCATTGAGCTGACGTTCTTCGAACCGCTCGCAATTATGGACTGCTTCTTGGTTTTGACGTCAGCCTCTGCTTTGGCAACGCTCTTGTCATAGTAGTCCTGGGCTTCGGTTTCAGCGGTCTTCACGATGTTCGCTGCTTCAGTGGTGGCGTCGGCTACTTTCTTCTCCTTCGCCGCTACGGCCTGCTGGACGCTGGCCTTAGCTTCAGCCTCCGCCGTTTTGATTTTCGATAAGATATCGTCTCTAGCCATCTGATCCCTCTACATGTTCCCTCTCTACACCTCTCCTGTTTTTCAAACAGCGCTACATCACTTTGGCTCGTGATAAACGCTCAGATCCATCCTCATCTACCAATATAAACTCTTCGGTTTTACCTTTGCGATAGAAGCCGTTTGGATATTTCTTTTCACGATTCCCAAAATTTTAAGGCAGTTTCCAGCTCTTTGTGGTCTTTCGCATATTCTTTAGTTGGTATCTTCCTCATCCAGGCCTCTACCGCCTGAACCATAGCCCTAGAGCCGGCCGTAGTTCCATCGGGATGTCCGTGCACTCCGCCGCCTGCTTGCACTATGCAGTCGATTCCGTAGCCGTCCAGGTTAGCGTAGACGTTGGCCGGATAGACGCCTCCCGAGGCCACAGGGAAAACTCTCTTAAGTCCGTACCATTCGTCTCGCAACGCATCCCTGGCCAGGTCGTTCTCCTCCGTCTCGCGTGACATCTTGCCAAGATATGTGCCCGTGTGCAGGTTTGTGCCTCCCGCCAGCCTGACAAGCCTGGCAATGACAACCATTGAAATCCCGTGGCCCTTGTCTCTGGTAAAGGCTCCGTGCATTGTCCTGTGAACATGAATGGGAACGTTCACGTTCCTGGAGAGAACCTCCAGGGCAGAGAAGCCCGCCGTCAGGACGTCCACCATGACCATGTTGGCCCCGTGATCAACCGCCTTCTCAGCGCGTTCCAGGATCTGGTCCGCCCCCGTGGTCACGTTCACGGCGTAGAAGGCCTTATTACCAGTCTCCTTCTCCACTTTATCGAGAGCGCTCATGACCTCATCCACCCTGGCGACCAGGGGGCAGAATTTCTGGTCGGTAAGGGTCTCGTCGTCTTTTACAAGGTCAAGGCCGCCACGAACGGCAGCGGCTGCGATATCGGCTGTTCCCTTCGGATCCAGGCCGACCTTGGGCTTCACGATGGTTCCAATAAGCGGCCGGTCGTTTACGCCCAGGATCTTCCTGGCGTCTTCAATTCCGAACCTGGGGCCTTTGTGCGCCCGGACCAAGCTCTCGGGAAAGATGACGTCCTGCAGGCGCACCTTCTTCAGGGCTCCAAGGCCGAATAGGTTGCCGGCGACGACGGAGAGATACTGAGGTATGTTTCCCGGCTCGAAGATCTCCTCTGGGAAGCCAATCTCAACTTCAGTGCCCTCGGCACTGATCACCCTGGCCGCGAGGGGGTTCTCCGATCCCCGCACTTCTGTCCAGGTTCCCGTGGACTGCTCTGCGGCTATGGCCTGCGCAGCCTTCTTGATGGGGAGGTCGGTCTCCACATGGTATTTTGCTATTAGCTCCATACTACCGTTCCTCTGCTCCAGTTGCTCCAGTTACTACTCTCATTATTACTGCGACTTACCGCGACGAATTCTATTGAGCTGATCCCAAAACTGCGACTCAGTTCACCTTAGCGATAAATTCTTTGTGTCTTTGTGCCTTTGTGGTGAACTAACGCGTGCGCTAAACCACAAAGGCACAAAGACACAAAGAAACTACGAAGCCGCGTGCCTTTTGGAATGGTCTAGTTGATTACATCCAGAGAGGATATAAGAACTTCCACAGGGGCCTTTTAAAAAACGATAAATGGTAAATAGGACTTAGATGGAGGGGTAAAGCACAAGAAAGTGTGCCCAAAGGAATGGCATCAGGCAATGGGATTGAGATGACCAAGATCACGATAAGTTTAATCAAGGCAGATGTCGGCGGGTTTCCGGGACACTCAAGCGTCCACCCCGCCCTGATAGAAACGGCGGAGTCAAAGCTGGAGCAGGCTAAAAAATCAGGAGCCCTGATAGACTTTAGGGTGATGGCCTGCGGCGACGATTTGGAACTGATAATGAGCCACAAGAAGGGCTGCGACAACGGCGAGATTCACGCCCTGGCATGGGAGACCTTCGAGGAGGCTACAGAGAAGGCCAAGAAGCTCAAGCTCTATGGAGCGGGCCAGGATCTGCTATCGGATGCGTTCAGCGGGAACATCAGAGGCATGGGGCCGGGCGTCGCCGAGATGGAGTTCACTGAGAGGGTCAGCGAGCCAATAGTCGCCTTCATGATGGACAAGACCGAGCCGGGAGCCTTCAACCTGCCCATCTACAGGATGTTCGCCGACCCGTTCAACACCGCAGGCCTGGTAATCGACCCGGCATGCCACCACGGATTCACCTTCGAGGTATGGGACATAATGGAGCACAAGAAGGTCTTCATGGACTGCCCCCAGGAGATGTACGACATGCTGGCGCTGATCGGTGCCAAGAGCAGGTATGTGATCAAGCGAGTTTACCCCAAGCCCGGCGGAAAGCTCTCCGAGCAGGAGCCCGCAGCAGTGGTGAGCACCGAGAAGCTCTTCCAGACCGCAGGGACCTACGTTGGAAAAGACGATCCTGTGGCCCTGGTAAGATCTCAGTCCGGCCTGCCGGCCTTAGGCGAAGTCCTGGAACCATTTGCGCTAGGCCATCTAGTCTCTGGATGGATGCGCGGCAGCCACAACGGGCCGCTCATGCCCTGCTCCTTTGAGACGGCACACCCAACGAGGTTCGACGGCCCGCCGCGCGTGATCGCAGCCGGATTCCAGATCGCTTACGGAAACTTCGTCGGCCCGGTAGACCTCTTCAAAGACCCCGCATACGATCTGACTCGCAAGAGATGCCTGGAGATCACGGATTACATGAGAGCCCACGGACCCTTCGAGCCCCACCGCCTTCCCATGGAGGACATGGAGTACACCACTCTGCCCCATGTGATGAAGGTCCTGGGGAGCAGGTTCGTTGACGCGGAGTAAATCCGCCTCTTTTATTTTCCGGCCTTCTCAGGCCTGTAGTTTTTTTATAGTTTGCGTCTCTTAATATTATGCTACAGATTCTATGCAGCTTAGGAGCTGATATGGAGATTCAAGAGAACGTTATCAGTAGAAAGGATATTGATGCCAAGCCCACCGCGGCAGCACCTGCTAAACCTAAAAAGAGACGCAGACTGAAGGTGGCCCATCCCGAAAGGTGCATCGGATGCCTGGGCTGCATGTTTGCCTGCAGCCGCATCCGTAAGGGTACTGCCTCACTGCAGGACAGCGCCATCAAAATTCAAACCCGCGGAGGCATCGAAGGCGACTTCGTGGTAGTAGTATGCAGAGGCTGCGAGAACCCGCCCTGCGTTCGTGCCTGCAAAAGCGGAGCGCTGGAGCGAAAGCCCGACGGCCGGGTGGTCTTTCACGAGGAGCTTTGCAGCGGATGCAAAGAGTGCGAGGAGGCCTGTCTAATAGGGGCCATATCGCCGGGCAGTGAGGGAAAGCCCATCAAGTGCATTCACTGCGGGGCCTGTGTGGCATTCTGCCCGCATGGAGTGCTTGAGCTGGAAGAGGTGCCCGTTAATGCTTAGAAAAGTCCTGTATATCGATCTCTCCAGCGGGGAGACGCGAGTCGAAGAGAGGCAGAAGCTCTTCGATGAGTGGATAGGCGGAACTGGTGTCGGCATAAAGCTGCTCATGGAGGAATGCAAGCCCGGAACAGATCCCCTGAGCCCTGAGGCGCCCATAATCTTTTGCATCGGCCCCTTAAACGGCATGTTTCCCGTGGCTACCAAAGCTGTGGCCACCTTCAAATCGCCCCTGACGGGAGAGCTGGGCGAGTCCTATGCCGGCGGCAGGTTCCACCTGGCCATGAGGTTCGCAGGACACGAGGCCATCGTCATCAGAGGCAGGGCAGAGCAGCCCTGCTACATCTCCATCAACAATGCCGATGTAAAAATCAAGGATGCTACCTCGATATGGGGCGTCGAAGCCCAGACCACGGGCATGATCCTTCGCGAGCACGAGACGGGAGTCGGCCGCAGGAGCATCATACGCATAGGGCCTGCAGGAGAGAACCTTGTGAGGTATGCAGGTGTGGTGGTGGACACCTACAGACACTTCGGACGCCTGGGGCTGGGAGCGACCTTCGGCTCAAAGAACCTCAAAGCGATTGTGATCTCGGGAACGGAGCATGTGGAGGTCCCGGACCCCAAAAAATACAGAGAGGTCTATAACAAGCTCTACCAGGCGACGGTTCAAACCGATGCCATGGAGAAGTACCACGATATAGGGACCTCGGTGAACATCAGCGTCCTCAACTGGCTGAAAGGTTTGCCCACCAAGAACTTTCAAGCTTCTTCTTTCCCGGAGGCGGAGAAGATAAGCGGCGAGATGTTCGCAGACAACTACCTATTCAGGAGGCTCTCTTGCGCCGGATGCCCCATAGGCTGCGTGCACATCGCCGCCCTCAAGTCCCCCTTCTCGCCCCACCATGAGTTCGAGGTGAGAAAGGTCTCCTACGATTATGAGCCCATTTACTCACTGGGATCGAACCTGGGGATTACAACGGCCGAGGGAGTCTTAAGGCTGATAGATGCCTGTGAGCGGCTGGGTTTAGACGTCATGTCTGCAGGCGTCGTTCTTTCCTGGGCAACAGAGGCCTACGAGCGCGACCTCATCACACCTCAAGAGACGCTCGGGCTGCCGCTGCAGTGGAACAATGTCGAAGCTTACGTCAAGGCTCTGGAAAACATAGCAAAGCCCTCGAATGAGTTCTATGCAGATCTGGGGAGGGGCGTTGATTATGTCTCTGCAAAGTATGGAGGTCAGGAGTTCGCCATGGCTCTCGGAGGAAACGAGGTCTCCGGGTATCACACCGGCCCGGCATCAATTGTTGGCCAGCTGGTGGGCGTGCGCCACTCTCACCTGGACAACGCTGGATACAGCATCGATCAGAAGGCAGCTAAAAAGCAGCTCGATACCGAAAAGATGGTCGATGAAATCATCAAGGAGGATAACTTCCGCGGCGTCTTTAACTCCCTGGTAGGCTGTTTATTCGCCAGGAACGTCTATACCGAGGACAACATCATCGAGGCCCTGGCGGCTGTTGGAATAAACAAGACTAAAGAGGAGCTGCAGGAGCTGGGCAAGAAGATCTTCGATGAGAAGTACAGGTTCAAGGTCCGCGAGGGATTCGACCTCTCCAAAGCGCGCGTGCCAAAGAGGTTCTACGAGACGGTCTCCACTTTGGGCAAGGTGAACCCGGAGACGGTGGAGGAGATGCTCAGGCTCTACAAAAAGAAGAGGGGCTGGAGCTAGGCTTCTGCTACTTTTCGGGCTCCACCTTCTCCGCGACATTCTCGGCATCGGCACTCTTTTCGCCCTTTTTAGCATCCTTTTTTGGTCTCTTTCTCCTCGCGCTCCTTGTGTCTTTGACCATCCCCTTGTGCTCCATCCTCTCCTTGATCATCTTTCTGACCTCGTCGCCTCCTACATTGAAGACCTCGCCGATCAGCTCCATGGCCACCTCCAGCTCGCGTTCGGCCACGGGGTCGCACTTCTCCGACTTTGAAGCAAGATCGCTCAGACGCTCAAGGGGCTTTTCAGCAAGCTCTGAAGAGTATTTATCAGACTCCTCCTTGTAGATCTTGAGCATGCTGTAGACATGAGGAGAGAGAGGCGAGGAGGGGTTGAGCCGGTAGAAGGTGTTGGTCTTCTTCTTCTCTTCAGAGCGCGAAGAGGGAAGGACTCTTCTTTCCAGTGGCAACGACGCCCATGCGCTCCAGCTTATCCAGCTTGTTTATGAGCGTGGTCTGGTTCCAGAAGGGGCCGCCGCCCGATGGCCCTAATTCCTTCCAGATCTGGTTGAGCTGCACCCAGCCTCCCTTCCGCTTGAGGTAGATCAACAGTGAGGCCAGCGGGGCCTGGTCGCGCTGCAGGCTGGCATAGCGCCGGAACTCGTCCAACATGCACGTAGAAGGGGCAAATAAGTCTAAAGCCTTTTCGCTTTCTTTACAAAGCCTTTTTATGTCTTCGTCACCAGGAAAGCTGCGGTAATCATAATGCAGGCGATAGTTCTGGCCGCAGGCGAGGGCAGCAGGATGAGGCCGCTCACCGCTAAACGGCCCAAGGTCATGCTGCCCGTGGCAGGAAAGCCTCTGCTGGAGCAGATAGTAGTAAGAGCCAAAGAGGCGGGCATAGACAGCTTCGTCTTCGTGGTGGGCTACGGCCAGAGCTCCATCATGAGCCATTTCGGCGATGGAGGCAGGCTGGACGTGAAGATCGACTACGCTGTTCAGGATAAGCAGCTAGGCACAGGCCATGCCCTTCAGGCCGCGGAGCAGAAAGCCGAAGATCGCTTCCTGGTTCTGAACGGGGATGTCCTGCCAGATTCTGATTCTCTGAAAGAGCTGGTCGCTGCAGAGGAGAACGCCGTGGCAGCCATAAAGGTCGACGATCCGCGAAGGTACGGCGTCTTCGTTGAGGAGGACGGCTACTTCAAATCAGTAGTGGAGAAGAGCGAAAATCCGCCCTCTAACCTGGCCAACGCCGGCATTTACCTCTTCGGCGAAGCATCTTCGAGCCCTTCGGTCTGTGCCGCTCTCCGAGCGCGGGGAGTACGAGCTGACCGACGGCCTTAATCTTCTGGCAACCAGAGAGAAGATCAGGATAATTCCCCTAAACAGCTGGATGGAGATCGGCAGGCCATGGGATATCCTGGCTGCCAATGAAGCTCTGCAAAAAGACCTCCAGCCAACCGTCCTGGGAGAGGTCGAGCCTGGCGCGACACTGAAAGGGAATGTATCTGTGGGCAAGGACACGGTGATCATGGCTGGAGCCTACATTGAAGGGCCTGTGATCATCGGCGAGAACTGCAAGATAGGCCCCAACTGCTACATCCGGCCTTCCACCTGCCTGGGGAACGATGTCCGGGTGGGAAACGCCGTGGAGGTGAAGAACAGCGCCGTCATGGACGGGACGAAGATAGGTCACCTCTCTTACGTGGGCGACAGCGTAATCGGAGAGAACTGCAACTTCGGCGCGGGAACTATCTGCTCCAACCTGCGGCACGATAAGGCGAATATAAAATCTTATATCAAAGGCCAGAAGGTGGACAGCGGCAGGAGAAAGCTGGGAGCGATCATTGGCGACGACGTCAAGACGGGAATCCATACTACTATCTACCCCGGAGCGGTGATCGAGTCCGGCTACAGGGGCCTTCCGGCGGCGGTGCTGAAGGGGTTGGTATCTGCTGAGGGGAGAAAACAGTGACTTTTACAGTTTAAACCGTCTAAGCTAAAGGTTTTAAAGGATGTCCTAAAATATTTGTAAGACAGTTTCTTCAGCCTTCGAGCCACCTGCTACAACAAGGCTTTTCAATGCGGAAAACCAGGCATATGACGACAGAGGAGAGACCAAAGAGTGAAGCTTCAAAGGAGATCTTAATGAGAGATTTCATTCCCATAGCCAAGCCAATCATAGGCCACGAGGAGATAAAAGCAGTGGAGGACGTTCTCGCCTCCGGCATGCTGACACAAGGAGAGTCGGTCAAGAGGTTCGAGGAGGAGTTCTCAAAGTATCTGGGAGTAAAGAACTCAATAGCCGTCAGCAACGGCACCGTCGCCCTCGATTTAGCCTTGAAGGCGCTGGACTTAAAACCAGGTGACGAGGTCATCTCTCCTGCCTTCACCTTCATCGCCACTGCCAACTCCATACTCTACCAGGGACTGCGGCCCGTATTCGCAGATGTTGACCCAAAAACATTCAACATAGATCCCGAGAGCCTGACGAGAAGATAACCCCCAAGACAAGAGCCGTCGTAGGCGTTCACCTCTACGGCCAGCCCTTCGACCTGAAAAGCGGTGCAGCAGATCTGCGATGATAAGGATCTGATTCTCATAGAGGACTGCGCTCAGGCCCACGGTGCCGAGTTTGACGGCAAAAAGGTGGGAGGCTTTGGAGTAGGATGCTTTTCCTTCTATCCGACAAAGAATATGACAACGGGCGAAGGGGGCATGATCACCACCAACGATGACAGCATAGCGGCTAGGCTTCGCCTGCTTAGAAACCACGGGGACACGGGCAAGTACAACCACGTGATGCTGGGATACAACTACAGGATGATGAACATCCAGGCAGCCATCGGCCTCGTGCAGCTGGGAAGGCTGGAGGAGTTCACTTCCAAAAGGATCGGGAATGCAGAGTTCCTGAACAGAAATATCGGGCTCAAAGGCCTCACCACGCCCCACAAAGCTTCCAACGTGAGGCACGTCTACCACCAGTACGTGGTTAGAGTAGAGGACGATTTCCCCGCCTCCCGAGAGAAGCTCATGGACTTCTTGCAGGAAAAGGGCATCGCCTCCGCCGTTCATTACCCAAAGCCCATCTACGACCAGCCGCTTTACCGGGAGATGGGAGACTGGCCTGAGATGCCCCACGGCCGAGGAAGTATCTCAAAGGGTGCTCAGCCTGCCCGTGCATCCATCGCTAAAGCAGGAAGACCTGGAGTACATCGCTGCCACGCTAAACAGCTTCGAGGCCTGAACATGGACGTAGGAGTAATAGGCGTCGGCTCCATGGGCAGGAACCATGTGCGCGTTTATTCGGAGCTTAAAGGGGTGGAGAACGTCTACGTCTTCGATCCCGTGGCGGAAAATGCTGAGAAGGCAAAGGATTTCGCCACGATCTGCAGCTCGATGGAGGATCTGCTGGGGAAGGTTGAGGCTGTAAGCATCTGCGTTCCCACCAAGTACCACTTCGATGTAGCTCGAAAAGCGATCAACGCCGGCATAAGCTGCCTGATAGAAAAGCCCATAACGCTAACGGTCGAGGAAGGAGAAGAGCTTCTAAAACTTCTCCGGGCATCAGGTGTCATGGCGGGAGTCGGCCACATCGAGAGGTTCAACCCGATAGTGGAAGAGATAAAGAAGATCGCCGAGCGGCCGGATTACGTGTCGATCAAGAGGCACAACCCCACCTCCAACCGCATCACCGATGCCTCTGTCGTGGAGGACCTGATGATCCACGACATAGATATTGTCTTCAACGTGCTCTTCAAGGGCGACGAGGACTATAAAATTTACAGCGCAGGAACCAGAAATGTCTGCGAGGCAATGGTTGTCTTCAAGGACTCTGTGGTAGCCATATCCGCCAGCCGCATGTCGTCAAAGAAGTTTAGGACTTTTTATGTGGAGGCCGAGGACTTCACAACCGAAGGGGACTTCATGGCCCAGGAGGTCTTCGTCTACAGAAAGCCCGATAAGTACCGGCTGGAGAACGAGAGGTACACCCAGGAGAACATCATCGAGAAGGTTTTAGTCAACAAGGTGGAGCCCCTAAAGGTGGAGCTGAAGACCTTCATGGACTGCGCCCGAAGTGGAAAGAGCTTCCCGGTCACGCCCGAAGAGGCCCTGAAGAACCTGGTGATATGCGAAGAGATCAAGAAGGGAATCAGATGAGCTACTATGCGCATCCCACGGCCGTGGTCGAGAGCGAGGATATCGGGGAAGGAACCAGGATCTGGCACTTCGCCCACGTGCGCCAGGGCTCCAGGATCGGAAAGAACTGCAACGTGGGAAAGAGCGTCTACGTAGACACAGGAGCAGAGATTGGAGACAATGTGAAGATCCAAAACTTCGTCTCCGTCTACAAGGGCGTGAAGATAGATGATGATGTGTTTGTCGGGCCTTCTGCGACTTTCACCAACGACCTCTACCCCCGTGCCTTCATCTGGGATGAAGAGCACGTGGTTCCCACCCTCGTTCGTAGGGGCGCCAGCATCGGGGCCAACTCCACAGTGATCTGCGGCGTGACCATTGGGGAGTACGCAATGGTTGGAGCTGGAAGCGTGGTCGCAAAGGACGTCCCTCCTTTCTCTCTGGTGCTGGGAAATCCGGCTGAAGTCAGGAACTGGATCTGCTACTGCGGCCGCAGGCTTGAGAACGTCCTAAGAGAGAACGAAACAGGTACGATCTACAGATGCAATGCCTGCGGCAGAGAAGTGGAGATCAAAAAGGGAGATGCAGAGAAGGGAATGCAGAAGGGTGTGTAGAAAGGGATAGTAGAATGGAAGAAAAGATTGCGGTCATCGGCCTTGGGAATGCGGGCCTTCCCCTGGCAGCAGTCATTGCAGACAGCGGCCTAAAAGTCGTGGGCGTGGACGTAAACAAGGAGCGCTGCCAGCTTATAAACCAAGGAATCAATCCCATACCACAGGAAGCTGGTCTGGAAGAGCTGATCAGGCTTCACGGAGGCAAAGCCCTCGTAGCCACTGCGAACTTCGAGGATGCAAAGCTCTGCAACGTCTTCATAGTAATAGTTCCCGTCTTCGTCGATCAGAACTTCAACCCAGATTTCTCCATTATGGAAGATGCCATACATTCTGTCGGCAGGATACTGAAAGAGGGGGATCTGGTAGTGGTTGAGACCACTTTTCCGCCAGGAACAACCGATGCCCTGGTCAGACAGTGGCTTATGGAGTCAAGCTCCCTAAAGGCAGGCGACTTCTACCTGGCCTACTCTCCTGAGAGGATAATGACAGGCTACAGCATCTCCCGACTGCGGGAGTTTCCCAAAGTCATCGGAGGGACTGATGAGGAGAGCGGCTTTAGGGCTCATGAAGTTTATAAAAAGTTCATCTCCAACCTCCAGTTGGTCTCGTCGGCAAAGGTCGCAGAGATGATCAAAGTCATGGAGGGCTGCTACAGGGACGTGAACATCTGCCTCGCCAACGAGCTGTTCAAGATATCCGAAAGCTTGGGCGTTGACTTCTTCGAGGCCAGGGAGAACGCCAACCACCGATACTGCCACATCCACCTGCCCTCTACGGGCGTTGGGGGCCACTGCATCCCCGTTTACCCCTGGTTCCTGATCAAGGAGATGGAGAAGAGAGAGAAGTTCAGCCACGCCCGGCTACTCAGAACCTCCAGGGAGATAAACGACGAGATGATCCAGTACTGGGCAGAGAGAATAATCCTTTCGGCCCTGAAGATAAACAAGCCCCTGGGCCAATTGAAGATCTGCATCCGGGGCATAACCTTCCGAGCTGGCGTGAAGGAGTTCTATCACAGCAGGAATATTGCTCTGGCAAAGCTATTAATGGAGAAAGGCCTGAACACTTTCGTCTTCGACGACCTGCTAAGCGAGCAAGAGGTGGAGAGCAAGGGCTTCAGGTACATTCGGCCTGAAGAGGCTGACCTGGTCTTTGATTGCTTCCATCTCCAGTTCGAGATCAAGGCTCCGGCGGTCTTGTCAAGATAGAGGATGATGATGAAGATCGCATCAGTGGTAGGTGCCAGGCCCAATTTTGTAAAGCTCGCTCCAGTCTCCAGGGAACTTCGCAAGAGGTTCGACGAGGTCATCATTCACACCGGCCAGCACTACAACTACGAAATGGACAAGATTTTCTTCGATGACATGGGCATCCCCGTTCCCAACTATCATTTAGGCGTGGGCTCCGGAAACCACGGGTACCAGACAGGAGAGATGCTGAGGAGGATCGAGGAGATTCTGCTGGATGAGAAGCCGGACGCAGTCCTTGTCTTTGGGGACACCAACTCCACCCTGGCCGGAGCCCTGGCTGCCGCAAAGCTGCACATCAAAGTGGCCCACGTCGAGGCCGGGCTTCGATCCTACAACAGGCGCATGCCAGAAGAGATCAACAGAGTCCTGGTGGACCACTGCTCAGACCTGCTCCTCTGCCCTACCAAGACGGCAGTTGAGAACCTGAAAAAAGAGGGCATAACAAGTGGCGTCTGCCTAACGGGCGACGTGATGGTCGATGCCCAGAGGGATTGCACACTTATTGCTGAGAGGAGATCGCATATTCTGGAAGAGCTCGGCTTAGAGCCCAAGAAATATTATCTCACTACAATTCACAGGGCAGAGAACACCGACGATCCCCAGAGGCTGAAGAATATAGTCGAGGCACTTGATGAGATCGGAAACGTGGTCTTCCCATGCCACCCCAGGGCAGAGAAGTATCTAAAGCAGCTCGGCCTCTGGGATGGCCTGAATGCCCATGCAAGGGTGATCAAACCCGTGGGCTACCTGGACATGATAATGCTTGAGAAGAACGCCCGCAAGATCCTAACGGACTCAGGAGGCGTGCAGAAGGAGGCTTACCTCCTGGGCGTGCCCTGCATCACACTAAGGGACGAGACTGAATGGGTGGAGACGGTGGAAGACGGCTGGAATGTTCTGGCTGGAGCCGATAGGAAGAAGATCGTCGAACTGGCCAGGAACTTCGAGCCTAAGAGCGAGCAGAGAGATGTCTTCGGCGCAGGCGATGCCAGCATTAGGACTGCAGAGAGCATTGCAGAGATGGTCATGAAATCAGGAGAGGGCAGGGCAGAGACCAACAGGGTAGAGATCAGTGGAGGATGCAGGTGAAGATACTGCTGCTCGCTAACCAGCCTGAGAGAACCACAAGGCTTCGGATGTTCGAGGGCACTTTAAAGGACCTGGGCTACGAGGTCGTGGTCCCCAGGTTCAACACCCGTAACTGGATCAGCATCGCCGGACTGGCCAGAAAGGTGGCACTGGCAGAGCGGCCGGATGTGGTGCACATCTTCAACGTGCCTGACATCATCTACCACAACTTCCCAAACCTCAGGGGAGAAGGCTTCAAGAAGCTCATATACGACTACCGCTCCCCCTGGGGCCTCGAGCTCCAGCAGACCTTCGGCGCTCCCGGCAAAGCTTTCGGCGAGCGCTTCGAACGAGAGCTGGCACAGGCAGCGGATATTATTACTACTGTGAACAGGCCGCTTGGTGAGAAGGCGAGATCTTTTGCCCCGGACAAAGAGCCCCATGTCATACCCAACTATCCCCTAAGATCCTTCTCAGAACCTAAGGATAAGGAACCGGAAGTGACGGAAGCCTCCGATGACAAAGCTCCAATAATATTCATCGGCAGGGTTTGTACTCAAGAGGGGATACAGAAGCTCCTGGAAGTGGCGAGAGCCATACCTGATCAGGAGTTCTGGATCGTGGGCGGCGGGCCTTTTGCCTGGTGGTATTTGAGGAATAAGCCTCCAAACGTGAAGGACTTGGGCTGGCAGCCCCACGAGAAGGTGGCGGGTTTTGTGAGAAAGGCCAAGCTCTGCCTCATTCCCAGAGAGGAGAGCGTCATCACGCCCTACTCAACTGACAAGAGCGTCTGGAAGCTAAACGAGTACCTGAACATGGGAAAGCTGGTGGTGGCCTCGGGGATTTCCAGGGAGGAGCCCAGGAAGAACCTCATAATAGTAGAGAGCGCTGAGTTGAAGGATGCTATAATCAAGCATCTCGATGATAAGCCTCAGAAGATGCAGAAAGAGGATTACAAGTACTGGGATTCCAATACACAGGCTATAAAAAGAGTTTACGAGAGCCTATAGCCAGTGGCATTAGGCTCTATGTGATAATATTAATAAAATATTTTAGAACGATCTTGGCTACTCCACCGTCACGCACTTCGCCAGGTTCCTGGGCTTATCTATGGGCAGCCCCAGCTTATTGGCCGTGTAGTAAGACAGCATCTGCACGACCACAGTGCAGAGCACCGCCGAGAATACCGGCCGGGTTTCTGGAAGCTCCACCACAACGTTTGCCACTTTGCCGATATCCGGGTCGCCTTCTGTGGCGATAGCAATGACCTCCGCCCCTCGGGCGCGGACTTCCTTTATGTTGGACTGGATCTTTCGGCCGCAGGTGGCCAGCGCCACCACGGGCGTTTTGTCGGTGATCAAAGCCAGCGGACCGTGCTTGAGCTCTCCTCCGGCATAGCCCTCGGAGGGAATGTAGGCGATCTCCTTCATCTTCAGAGCGCCCTCCAGAGAAATGGGATAGAGGAAGTCGCGGCCTATGAAGAAGTAGCATCCTGCATCAGAGTACTGCTCCGCTATCTCCTTGATCTCCTTGCGCTTCTCCAAAACCCTCTGCACCAACCCCGGCAGACGTGTCAGCTCCACAATCATCTTCCTGCCCTGATCCGGCGTGAGATGGCCTCTGGCTCTGCCAAGGCGGATAGCCAGGAGGATTAGGGCCACTAGCTGGCCGGTAAAGGTCTTGGTTGCAGCCACGCCTATCTCCGGACCGCAGCGGGTGTATATCGTCCCGTTCACCAGCTCAGTCACTGTGCTTCCCACCACGTTTGTGATGGCCAGGCTACGGGTGCCGCAGGTCCTTGCTTTCTTCAGGGCGAGCAGGGTATCGGCGGTCTCACCAGACTGGGTAATTCCCAGCACGAGAGTTCCAGGCCGGACCTGGAGGTGCATGAACTCTGAGGCCACGTCCACGTCCACGGGCAGGCCAGACGCACGGGTGAAGAGGTACTTGGCCAGCATCCCGGCATGGTAGGACGTGCCGCAGGCGATGATGGAGACCCGTTCCAGGGAGCGAATCTCCTCTTCGCTCATTCCTATGTTTAGCCTCACGTCGCCGTCGATCTCCGAGATCCTTCCGGCAATCGTCTCCCTTATGGCGCGAGGTTGCTCATGAATCTCTTTTAGCATGAAGTGGGGATAACCGCCCTTCTCAGCAGCATCCATGTCCCAGCTGATCTTCACTACCTCAGTCTGACGGAGCGCTCCATCCATGTCCATGAGCTCTACCCTGTCACTGTAAAGGCGGGCGATCTCGCCGTCCTTCATCCTGACTATATCCCTGGTATAGGGAAGAAGTGCTGCTACATCTGAGGCCAGGTAGGTGGCTTTGTCTCCTACCCCCAGGACCAGAGGGCTGTCCTTCCTGGCGCAAACCAGGAAGGGAGAGCTGGCTGCGATCACGGCTATTGCATAGGACCCTTCAACCTGCTTCAGGGCCTTGATCACCGCTTCTACCAGGTCACCTTTGTAGTACATGTTGACGAGGTGTGCCAGAACCTCAGTGTCCGTCTCCGACTGGAACTCGTATCCAAGCTCAGTGAGAAGCTCTCTGAGATCGAGGTAGTTCTCTATGATTCCGTTGTGCACTACGGCTATCTCGCCGGATGTATGGGGATGGGCGTTCCTATCGCTCGGTTTGCCGTGAGTGGCCCAGCGAGTGTGTCCAATGCCCATGCTCTCGCCGGGAGACCCGAGGGAGACGTAAACCTTCTCCAGGTCGCCTATTCTGCCCGCGGATTTGATGACCTCTAGCTCTCCATTCGATTTCAGCGCTACGCCTGCAGAATCGTATCCCCGGTACTCCAGCCTCTTGAGAGTATCAAAGAGCACCGGTCCAGCCTTGCCGTCGCCTATGTAAGCGACAATTCCACACATTCAGATCACCCTGCACTCCCTCTCAATCCATCCCCTAACCTGTGCCCCCGAGCCGATGATTGCGCCTGTTCCAACGACCGTTCCAGGATGCATGAGCACCCGGCTTCCAGCTATGACATCGTCGGCCAATATTGCGCCGAACTCCGCTCTGTGGAACTCCTCTTCCACCTCTATCACCGCGGGACCCGTCTCCAGGATCACCTGGTCGCCCAGAGTACAGCTCGCGCCTACCACAGAATCGGAGACTATGGTTCCTGAACCTATCCTGGCGCCATTCATGATTATGCTGTTCCTGACCTCGGAGTTGGAGCCAATCCTGACTGAATCGCTCACCGACGTGGAAGGCAGAAGAGTCACGTTCGGGCCTATATCGCAGTCCTCTCCAACGGAGACGGGACCTACCAGATAAGAACCGGAACGGATTATGCTTCCTTCCCCAATCTCCACAGCGCCCCTAAGCCTCGCCCCCTCCTCGACCTCTCCTGAGATCCTGGAGTCCTTCATGCTAAGGGCCAGGCTGTTGGCGTTGAGAAGATCCCAGGCAAATATGGCATCGGCCCAAACGCCCCCTGTGATGGTGGCAGTTATCTCTCTTCCGTCCTCGATCATCTGGGATAGAGTCTGGGTAAGCTCGTAGGACCCCCGCTCCGATATGGGCGTCCTTTGAAGCTCATCGAATATGGCGGGGCTAAACTTGTAGGCGCCAGTGTTGAGAATGCCGGCACATGGCCTTCCGGGCTTCTCTATTATCGCCCGAACTCTGTCCTGCTCCACTGTCAGAACCCCGTAGTCGCCCGTATGCCTGCGTAGAGCCGCCAGGATTACGTTATCCCCTTTTGCCGAGATCAGCTCTCCGATGGCTCGAGCATCGATTAAATTATCCCCGTTCACCACCAAGAAGCTCTCATCTATATAAGGCTCAGCCCGGCCGAGAGCATGGGCCGTTCCCAGAAGCTCATTTTGCTCAATGTAAGTGATCTCCACATCGAAGTCTATGCCGTCCTCGAAGTGGTCCATGACCCTCTCCTTCTGGTAGCCCACCACGACGTAGAGCTCTTTAACGCCGTTCTTGGCCAGGGCTAGAATAACGTGCTCCATGAAGGGCCTGTTCCCGACAGGCAGCATGACCTTAGACCTCGTCTGGGTGAGCGGCCTGCACCTGCGGCCCTCTCCGGCCGCCAAAATGACTGCCTTCAAATTAATCACAGCCAGGGTAACTCGAATATGTATGTAGAGCGGAACTTGCTTTATATCTTTTCGGTCCACATTTCATAAAAAATATGATCAATAATGGCGCTCTACAATAGCGCTTCATGGCCCAAGCTTTTATAGAGGCAGAGAATATCTCATCGCTTTGCAATGCAGGAATCAGAGGTATCGGACGGGAATGGTGCAGGATTGATGACGATACTGATACTGGGCGAAAGATGATACTGAAATGAAGATATTAGTAATACCAACCACAGACTGGGTGAGACATCCCGTCCCCAACAGGCTGAACTTCATATTCGATGCCCTGGCGGAGAGGCACGAGGTCTATGTATTGCACTTCAAGCTCAAGAGGTTCAAAGAATTAGAGGCCAGAGAGACGAAGTGCCAGCTCGTCGATGCTGGCTGGTTTGAGGCCAATGACCCCTCCAGCTATTACCTGATGAACTCCCTGCCCCATCTGCAAAAGATCAGGGAGACCGTCCGGGACAAAAAGATAGATGTCATACTCTCCACAAACATCCTGCCCTCGTTTCTTGCCAACTTCGCCGGCGTTCCCGTAGTCTTCGATTACCTGGACCATCTGGAGGAGTCGGCATCCATATACTATCCAGGCTCGGCCTTCGGTAAGCTGGTGAAGACGGGAGTGAGCCGGATAACGAGGTACAACCTCAGGCACGCCCGATCGGTCATTACAGTGACCGAAGAGCTGGCCCAGTTCCTGAGAGGCCTGGGAGTAAAGGACATAACCGTCATACCCAACGGCGTGGATACCCGAGTCCTGAGACCTATTCCTGGCGATGAGGCCAAGGAGGCTCTAGGCCTCAAGGGCCAGGTCATTGGATACGTGGGTTCCCTGGAGCACTGGGTAGACCTTGAGACAGTGGTCAAGGCCTTGCCAGGGCTTGACGTCACACTGCTAGTCGTCGGACCGGGGCTTTTCACCGACTATGGGGATCTGATAAAGAAGATGGCAGCAGATCTCGGAGTTTCAGGCAAGATCAGGTTCACTGGAGCGGTAAAATACTCAGAGCTGAGCCGGTACATCTCTGCCATGGACATTGGCCTCAATCCCCTCAAGAAGATGAAGAAGAACGAGTATGCTGCAGGGGGCAAGGTCTTCAACTACCTCGCCTGTGGAAGACCTGTGCTCTCCAGCAGGATGATATCCCTGGAGAGGCTGCTGGGAGATGAGATATATTACTACGACGATGTGGAGAGCTTCGTTTTGCAGGCAAAAACCATTCTTGGCTTAAGGGAAAATGAAAATATGCTGAGGCTTGTGGCCGAGAAGTACGATTGGCGAAAGCTCGCAGAAGCCTATGAAAAAGTACTGTGGAAAGCTTCAGAAGGCTAGGCCTGATCAGAGATGAAGATCACATTCGTATATTACCTGCTATCGCCCTTTGTGAGACAGGATTGCGAGATTCTTTCCAAATATTTCCGTGTAGATGCGGCCAACTACAGAAGGTTGCCCGATGTTTTAAAGATGTTCCAGCATATCCGGAGATCGGATATCTCTTTCTCCTGGTTTGCCTCCGGACACTCCTTTATTGCCGTCATATTTTCGATGCTTTTAGGAAAGAAGTCAGTGGTAGTTGCAGGTGGCTACGATGTTGCCTTTGCTCCGGAGATCGATTATGGGCAGTACACTCTGGGCTGGCAAAAGAGATTGTATGCGGATTTTGTGCTAAAGCATGCCGATGTAGTCCTGGCGGTCTCAGAGTTTACCAAGATGGAAGTTCTGGCCCGCACAACGCCAAAGAGATTAATGGTTGTATATAACGCCATAGATACGGAAAAGTTTTTTCCCAGAGGCGAGAAGGAGAATCTAGTTTTAACGGTCGCCTCAGGGCAAAGGGCTATAGAGCTGAAGGGCCTGGATACGTTCATCAAAGCTGCACCCTATCTTCCCGAGGTCAAATTCATAGTTCTGGGGCTATCCGACAATGATATGAAAGCCCTTGAATCCATTCAGTCTTCGAATAACGTGGAGCTGCACGGGTATGTGGACCATAAGGAGCTGATAGATTACTATCAAAAGACTAGAGTTTACTGCCAGCTCTCCTATCGAGAGTCGTTCGGGGTCGCTCTGGCCGAGGCTATGTCCTGCGGATGCGTCCCTGTGGCAACAGAGAGAGGAGCCCTGCCGGAGGTAGTGGGCGATGCGGGGTTTTATGCCAATTACGGAGACCCTGAATCGACTGCTCGGGCCATAGAGATCGCTTTAACATCGGGCAATGGGAGCAAGGCCAGAGAGAGAATTGAGAGCGCCTTTCCAAAGTCCAAGAGAGAGGCGATGCTGGTGAAGATAATCAATGATCTGGCAGGCGCAGATGAGAGCTGATTTTTGCTATCATTTTTTGTTTTCGGCATCGAAAGCTTCATCCAGGAAATTTTTGATCTTGGAAAGCGATTCTTCCCACCTGAACTGGTCAGCCACCTTATAATTTGTTTCACCGATCTCGCGCCTAAGCTGCGGAGACTCTATGAGCTTACGTGTGGCCTGCGCCAACTTCTCTGCATCCTTCACTGGTACCAGGAAGCCGTTTACGCCATCCTTGACCAGGAATGGTATGGCACCTGCATCGGTGGTGACTATGGGCAACCGGTTATGCATTGCTTCAATTAAGACCATGCCGAATCCCTCCCATACGGATGGAAAGACGAAGATATCGGCTAATGAGTAAAGCTCCTCTAGCCTCTCTTCGCTCACCCGCCCGTGGAATTTTACCCTATCCTGGATGCCCGCATCCTGAGAGTAGCGCTCCACACCTGCTAAGAGGTCCGGGCTCCTGCTCGCGTCCCCAACCACATCCAGTATCAGATTATCTATGCCGTAATCCTTTACCAGGATCTTGAATGACTCTACAAGGGTATCAACGCCCTTCCTGGGAGTGATGTAGCCTACGAAGAGCAGATGCAGATTCTCAGGATCTTTGCTTATCTGCCTGCCCTTGCTGTCCGTATCAGCAGAGGATACGTTCAAGCCCGGATAGGCTATGACCATATCTTTCTCTCCCCGCAGGAGCGACTGAACCGACCTCTTGGTGAACTCGCTGTTGACTATGATCCTGTCTGATGAGTTCAAGAAGATATTCTCCTCCAGCGACTTGATGCTCCTTTTGATCCCCTCTTCGGCCAGAGGTGCATAAACCTGGTGAACTATGGGCACTATCCTGATTTTTTTCCCCAGAAGGCCGCGCAAATGCCGCACAATCAGGTTGAAGATGAATAGGTCCGAGCTTGAGGAGATATCTTCGAAGATTATGGTTTCTCCATTGATCCTTCCTAGAACGCCAAGCATCGATAGGTTCTGTCTTATTGAGTTTAGGAAAAACTCTAGCTTCGACCTATGAGGCCGAATGGGCATTGGGATTTTTTCTACTTTAGAAGACCTGGCCCGGAGGTATTCATATATCTTGTAATTATATATCTCACCACCAGTTATCGGGTTGGCAGGGAGGTCCATCAGCATTAAGATCTGGTAATCGCTCATGTGCAATACGCCCTCTGACGCGCTGCATATAAATCTTTCATTACGTCCCGATAGATCGGAGTCTTTCGTTCCTCTGTGCTGTCCTGAGGACAACTATTAAAATGCCTTGAGCATTCCTTTTTATAGAAGTTACATACATCGTAACCAGGAACGTGCTTTGGAGCGAAGATGAAGATCGATTATTATACTCTCCACGACCCAAAGGATCCAAATGCATGGAGCGGAACATACTACGAGTTAATAGCAATTTTAGAGAAGCTCGGCAGGTTTCAGGGAGCGTATAACGTAAGGCCGCCAGGCTTGACATCTATAAAGCCGGAAGATAAGACCGGTGAAAAAATTGCATTTGTCTTAAAAAATTTAAAATACTTTAAGTATCATAATGGCAAGATATATTTAGCATCAGAATATCATCCACACGTCGTAGAGACTTCAAGAAAGATGGCACTTGAAATATATAATTCTCACCCCAGTCCGGATGCGATCATAACACATGGAGATTATGCCGTCTTTGACAAGACGCCCTTCTTTATATTCCACGATCTGGATATGGGTACTCTTCTTGACTGGAGGCTAAAGGGAAAGAGCACTTACATGTGCGATCCCGTGTCCACCTCCATTCTCAAGAGAAGGTTTCAGCAACAGAAGGTGGCTTACGACAAAGCAAGGGCCATATTGGTAGCTAGCGATTGGATCGGGAGAAATATAAAATCATATATCAGCGAGCCTGAAAAGGTGTATCGTGTGGGCATGGGACATCGGTATGAACCGATTGACCTGGATACATCCATTCTTGAGAGAAGGTTCGAGAGCCCAAAATTGCTGTTTATCGGAAAGGATGGGGTTAGGAAAGGCCTCGATGTCACTTTATCGGCGTTCGAGACAGTACAGGAGGAGATCCCCGAGTCCAGGCTGGAGGTAATAACCGATTATCATCTATCGCCCAAACAGATAATAAGATGGATGGAACGCAATAAAGGCATTCACGCCTCCATGGGCGTACCCTACGAAGTGCTAAAAAATTTATATTTAGACTCCACGATCTTCGTCATGCCTTCCAGGTTCGATGCCTGGGGAAAGGTGTTCTTCGAGGCAATGGCTTTCGGTCTGCCGGTAATCGGTGCACGAAACTGCGCTATGCCGGAATTCATAAGAGATGGTTATAATGGGTACACAACAGATTATAACCCAGATGAGATCGCCGATAAAATCATAGCGGTTTTCAGCTCTTTCGAGAGATACAAAGCCATGTCTGAGAACGCCATAAAGGTAAGCAAAGAGTATACATGGGATAATATTGTTAAAAATTTAATCAATATAATAGATCGTAATATCGCTTAATATATTTGATATTATGATTAATATATTTGACGTTATTCTATCGAATCGTCTTCAGGCTATTCTATTCCCGGCTATCCTCCAATCCAAGTTATCCGAAATACGATCTAACTGCCTTAGGCAGCATCCCGTGGAGCACTCCTTTAAAAAAAATGAATATGCTTTTTATATCTCTTTTATAAGCATAATCTCGGGTAATAATCCAGAACTGCCGGGAGAAAAAGTAGGTCAGAAAGGAATAAAGCTCTTGTCTTGTGGCATGGTCTCTGAAGAACCAGAGCCGGTTTCGGGTCATGTAATATAATCTGATCCCGCTGGTGCTCGATGACGAGACCTTATGCCATATTTTTGCAGTCGGAACGCAGATGCATTTGTAACCTGCATCTCTGCCTCTCATACATAGATCTGTCTCCTCCCAATAGGCGAAGTAGCTGGAGTCCAGAAGCCCGATTTTATCGAGTACCGACCTGCGTATCAACAGGCAAGCGCCCTCCAGATAATCTACGGTTTTCACATCGCTATATTGACCTTGGTCCGCCTCATTAAAGCCAACTCGATAGAACCAGCCTTTGCTCATGATGAGATTCATGCCAGCAGAGCTTATGACATCTATCTGATTATTGTAGTCATAATAATATATTATTGGTCCTGCAAAGCCAAAGCTCTCATCGTTATTAATGGCTTTGACAAGCTCGTCCAGGAAATCAGCCTTAACTACTGTATCGTTATTCAAGAGCAATATGTATTCAGGATCTAAGGCTTTGAGGGCGTATCTTATCCCGATATTGTTCCCTTCTGCAAAGCCATAATTTTTATCGTTTCTGATAAGGATAATCCTATTATTGGAAGGCAAATCAGCTATCTCTCCCACCCTGCCACCGAGCTCTGCTTCATTCGTTGTATATTCAAATGCCTTTATCGGCTTATTATCGGCAGAGTAAGCGAAGAATTTCGAGACAACGGACTTTGTTCCATTTAAGTAAGCCTTTATCTCATTCAAAGAATCATCTTTAGACCCATTATCCACCAGAATTACATCATAATTTGGATGAGAGATCTGATACAGTGACTCAAGGCACTCTACTGTATCCTTCCAGCCGTTCCAGTTTAGGATTATTATGGAAACTCTAGGACTCTTATTCCTCATTGCAGCTCCGGATTATGGATCTCAGCTGAACCAGTGTTTTAATCTATTTGGGGTCTTGTAGCAGTGGCCGTCGAGCTATGAAATTCAATGGCGACCTTTGGACAGACTAGAGGCCATAACTCTTGCCCGCCATATATTATTGCGCATTCGACTGCGCATTCGCTTAAGCATCCGTTGAGTGCTTAACGAATAGAAGGTGCTCCAGCTATCTATCGTGGTATTTATCCTATCGTAATGGCCTTTGTGCTTCTTCAAGATCTTTTCCAGAGTCTTGAAGTAGCTCTCAGTTACCCTACCTTTGGACCCATGGTGTACCATCATTGGTAGAACATAGACACCCAGGCCGTTTCGCTTTGCGCTGAGGCAATAATCTACTGCATATAGATCCCATCCATCGCAAGTTGTCTCATCGAATGGAGAGCGTTCGAATATATTTTTAGGTATTAAAACCAAACATTCATCCAATGTCTGAACCGGCACAGGCTTCACTATGGGGTGGCCCCAACTCCAGTCCTCAAGGGGGTCTCCATGCTTTATTATATTCCTGCCGCGCTCATGGTTGTACCGACCATCTTCCACCATGCCTGCAACTCCAGCGATACCAAGGTTAGAGAGGGATTCAAGGTAACCTTCTGCCTCTTCTAGCCATCTGCCGGAGGGAAGGTAGACGTCCTGATGAATGAACATAATATACTTGGAGGTCGCACACCTGCCGCCATAGTTCAGAGCGTTTGCTGCGGATGTAAACTGATTGGACATATTATCTACCAATATGAGCTCGAACTCCGTCGTCTGATTTTGGAGCCCTCTAAGCAAGTAATCCTCTAGAATTTGCCTGTTATTGTAAACGCAAACTATAGAGACCATGGTTGTGCTACCATATAAGCCGCCTGAAACCGATCCAAATATAAAGATCTGCCAAAATCTAAGTTACCTTTGCGACCGCATATAGCCTGTAATAGATTGTAGGACGTACCAGCTTCCATTTATATAATCTCCTCATCAGAGGCCTTAAAAACCCGGGTAGTTCATGGATGCTCAAATAAATTGGCTCTTTTTCCTCGACCTTATATTCCTCGAATTGTCCCGATAGTAGCTCGTCTAAATCAGTCTTAGTAAAGAAGTTAATGTGATCCCGCTCCAGCATATGCTCGTAGGTAAGACTCATACCCCCCAGCTTGTTGAACCCAGTGGAATTTGGCACCGTTATTAGCACATTCTTCCTGGATACTCTTTTGGCTTCCTTCAAGATCCCCACCGGATCATCCGCATGTTCCAGCACCTCAAAAAGCAAGGCGGTATCAAATGATTTATCTGCGAAATCCAGGCGGTTTGCATCCGTGCAGTAAACCTCAAGGCCTTTACTTCTTGCACTCTCGACGTATCTGGGGTTTATATCCACGCCAACACACTTGAATCCGCGATCGGACAATCTCTGAGTATACTCGCCTGTAGCACAACCAATATCTAATATTTCGCTCCCTGCATGCTGAACCGCAAAATCGACCAGCAATCCTGAAGCGTATCCTGAGAGAGATGCGTACCAATTTTTAGTGTCTCTAAATATGTCCTCTCTCTTCATCTGTGATATGTTCAATTGCGTTGTATAAAATCCTTCTTCCGTGTTCTATACTTCCCTACCTTCAAACTTCCCTAACTTCAACACCTGCTGCGCTAGCCTCATATCTTCCTCATCCCAAACCCTGAGGAGATACGTGGAAGAGAAGTACACGAATGCAGATAGCGGTATTAAGAGGAGAAGATGGATATGGCTCATGTAGAATATGAACACGGACATCACTGTGCATGATACTAGTACCTTGACTGCATGGCCCTTGAAGTCGTTGAGGGGAATTCCGTAACCTAGCCGGTAGGTCATCAGAAGGGTCCCGCCAATTAATATGACCTCAGTCATCACTGTAGTAATACTTGAGCCAATGTAGCCGAACTTTGGGATCAATGCGAGGTTCATCAATATATTCACTACCACGCAGATTCCAGATATTCTCGTGATGACCGCTTGCCTATTTATCGATTCGAGAAGCTTGATGAAGGCAGCGCCTGAGAAGGTGAGAACCAGAGTCCATATCAGGATCTGGAGTGCAATGACGGACTCGGCGAACCCGGCTCCAAATATAGTCAGAATGATCTTGTTAGCCAGCAAAGTAGTGCCAACACCTATCGGAATGGCGAGGACGAACATGTACTTGAAGTACCTTCTGTAGATGAATGAGAGCATATCATGCGAGGAGACGTAGTACCTTGACATGACGGGAAAGATGGTAACATTAATAATATTCGGCACGATGAGCAGCATCAGTACTAGCCGATAAGCGGCATTGTACCACCCAACCATCTCGTTCCCCTGGAAATAGGAAAGCATTATGGAATCCGCATAGGTGTAAACCATTCCCATGAGGGCGGTCAGACCGAAGGGGAGCGCCTCCATGAATGCCGATACCATGAAGGCTTTGTCTATTTCAAACCTCGGCCTGAAGTGATGCATAGTGAAGACAGTGAAGGTGAAGGCCAGGATCACCAAGCTGCTGATGAGATAGATATAAGCAAACCCAATAACATCGAAGTTATGGCTTATAGCGAAAAGGGCGATAACCAGCATGGTGACATTAGTCAATATGCCTCCAACAGACTGGTATTCCAATCTTTCGAAGGCCTGGAACATGGAGTAAAAGAGGGTGCTGAAGGACCCGATAGTAATTGAGAGAAATATAATATAAACGACTTTAACGGTAATCGCAGGGTAATTTGTGAGTTCCATCACTATTGCTACTAGCGCAAAAGCTAATACAACGAGAATAAGCTTGGTTGCTAAAACATTTCCGAAGTACTTCCCAGCGAGGCCTTTATTCCTGGCCACTTCGCGCACAATCAACTGAGATAGACCTAAATCCGTAAAGACCGCGAAGATCGCAGTAAATGCCAGGGCAAATGAGATGGTGCCATATCCTTCAGCCCCCAGATAGCGGGCTGTGTACATCGAGTATAAGAATCCGGTTATCAGGGATATTATAGTAGATAGAAACAGGGCGGCAGAGTTCTTCGCCAGTCTCTCAATGGTCTGCAAATGTCATCACTTATAAGGCGGGTAGAACCAATCCCACGGCAGCCCACAGCGATCATCAGATCTGCCATTTATCGACAAAGGTACAATGGATGGATCATCCCAAGGTCTTCTGACCTCATCCGGGTCCTTATAATCATACAGCTTGTTCACGAAGTAAACTAACGTGGCGGGCTCATTCCCCACAACCCTGAACCCGTGCCAGTAATGCCCGGGCATCCTGACCATCTGGAGGTTCTCGCCTGTTGAGATGATCTCATCCAGCTCTTTGCTATCATCATCGTATGCGCAGATCTTGAGCGCTCCTTTTACCACCAGAAAGTGATCGATCTGCCCGCGCTCATGTTTATGCCAGGCCCTCACTATGCCAGGGTAGCTCACAGACATGTTGGCCTGGTGAACCTCATTCTGAAAAACATCGGTCCAATCGCTTCTCATGACCTCGGTAAAAAATCCCCTCTCGTCCGCAAACCGCCTCAGAGGCTTTACAACAATTCCCGGCAGCATTCAATCGATTTCGGCCTTCAAAGTTCTTAAAGCTTCTCTGACGGCCATGGGCTTCTCGTTCAGGCACTTCATGGCTTTTGACGTATCCAGGGACGAATCAGCTGGCCTCCTGGCAGCCCATTTCATCTCCGCCATACTCGATGGGGAGATCAGCTCCTCCTCCAGATCGAAGACCCTGGCCAGCTCGCATGCGAAGTCGTACCTGGAGATCCTGGTGGCGCCTGAAAGGTGGTAGATGCCTTTTAGCCTCCTCGAAGCCAGCTCCAATACCATTCTGGCCAGATTTGTGTTGAGGGTAGGCGTGACATACTGATCTGTGACAACCTTTGCAGACTCGCCCTTTGCAAGCCGGTCGATGAGCCATAAGGCGAAATTTATCTTGCCGCTCGCAGGCCGCGCGCCGAATATAACGCAGGTTCTCGCGACCGCATCGCAGTAGGCTTCGCCTAAGAGCTTGCTGTAACCGTAATAGTTGACTGGGCTGGCCTTATCTTCCTCGGAATACATCCCACGGGTGCCATCAAAGACATAATCCGTAGATGTGTAAATCATAAAAGCCCCCATCTCCCTGGCAGCCTCGTAGAGAACCTTGGTTCCAAGAACGTTTACCCTGTAAGCTGTATCCTTATCAATCTCGCATCTATCCACGTCTGTGAGGGCTGCGGTATGTATAACCACTTCCGGCCGGGACGACCTGACCGCCTCAACCACGCTGGCATGGTCCATCAGATCGAATTTGATGCCCTTTCCATGTCCGGATTCATGGTGCTCATGATGGTAGTAGCCAGAGAACACAACATGTCCCTGCATATCAGCCACCTCCGCGACCTTGCTGCCCATAAGGCCGCCACCTCCAGTGATCAGGAGCCTCATTTACCACACCAGCTTCCAGGGAGTGGGATGCAGAACCTTATCATCGAGCAAGGGCATCCACCATTCCTCGTTCTCCCTATACCAGCGCACGGTTTCCTCTATCCCTGATTCAAAGGTCTGCCTGGGCATCCAGCCAAGCTCGTCTCTGATCTTTGACGAATCCAGGCTGTACCTCAAATCATGGCCTGGCCTGTCCTCGACGAACTCTATAAAGCCCGAATCTTTGCCCAGGATCTCCAGGATCTTTCCGACCACATCTAGGTTGGTCTTCTCCTCGCCAGCCGAGATATTATATATCTCACCACTAGCGCCGTCTTCTACCACTCGCTCTACCGCTCTGCAATGGTCTAAGACGTAGATCCAATCCCTCACATTCTTCCCAGTGCCATAAATGGGGATCTTTAGAGACTTCAAAGCCCTGATGATGGTCTTTGGAATCAGCTTCTCCGGGAACTGGTAAGGCCCGTAGTTGTTCGTGCATCTGGTGACCATGGCTTGAAGCCCGTAAGTCCGGGCATAGGCCAGCACATAGACATCTCCAGCCGCCTTGCTGGCAGAGTAAGGAGACGATGGCTTCAGCATGTCGCGCTCGGTAAAAGATCCTTCGACCGTATCTCCGTAGATTTCATCGGTGGAGATTTGTACGAACCGGATTTTGGGATTTACCTTTCTTATGGCCTCAAGGATGTTGAACACACCCATTACGTTGCTCTGAAGGAACGATCCAGGATTTGAGATAGACCTGTCCACATGTGTTTCTGCGGCGAAGTTTATGATCGCATCAGTGCCCTCGATCATCCTGGAAATGAGGCTCGGATCGGAGACGTCCCCCTGCACAAAGGAGTATCGCTCATCCTCTTCGAGGTCCTTGAGGTTGTCCCGGTTGGACCCGTATTGGAGAGCATCTATATTGACGATCTCCCAGTCCCCATGCCTTTCCAGGACGTCCCTTATGAAGTTGCTTCCTATGAAACCCAGACCGCCCGTAACAATGAGCTTCATTTCAGATCACAGCGCTATATCGGAGTTGTCGCCAACTATCAGCCTGTGGCCTTTAGGCTTTGAGACGCACTCCTCGATTTTAACATTCCTGCCGATCAGGCTCTCCACGATCCTACCAGCATTCGATATCTGGCTGTCGTCCATGATTATGGAGTCCTCCACCTCGGTTCCGCATATCCTGCATCCCTGGCCTATAGACGTGTACGGTCCGACATAGGAATCGGATATTTGGCTGCCTCTTCCGATTATGCTCGGGCCCTTGATCACCGATCTTACGATCCTGGTATCCTTCTCGACGATCACCCTGCCCATGATATGGGAGTCCTCGACAAAGCCTTCGTTTTTGTATGCCACATCGTCCAGGATTAGCCTGTTGGCCTCGAATATGTCCTCCGGCTTCCCTGTGTCCTTCCACCACCCTTCAACGAAAGAAGCATCGACCTTATACCCTTGCTCTATGAGCCACTGGATGGCATCGGTGATCTCAAGCTCGTTTCTCCAGGACGGCTTGATGGCCTTACAGGCATCGATTATAACCGGCTTGAAGAAGTAGACTCCCACAAGAGCATAATTCGAGGGAGGTATCTTGGGCTTCTCTACCAGTCGTCTGATGCTCCCGTCTTCGTTTAAGTCCGCAACGCCAAAACGCTGAGGGTCTTCGACCTCTGTGAGCAGGACACTTGCATCGCTCTTTAGGCCATGGAACTTCTCTTCATGACGAACTATACCGTCTCTTAGAATATTATCTCCCAGGTACATCACAAAGTCATCGCTGAGAAAAGGCTCGGCTACCAGTATGGTATGGGCCAGTCCCTTCGGCTCTCCCTGATAGATGAACTCTATGCTGGCATCCCAATCTACCGACATCACCGCCTCGATGACTTGGTCCTTGTTCGGCCCCAGGATTATTCCGATCTCATCGACTCCGGCCTCGATCACATCCTCTATCGCATAGAAGAGAACGGGCTTGTTGGCTACTGGTATGAGCTGTTTCTGCTGAGAGTAGGTAAGCGGACGTAATCTGGTTCCAGAACCCCCAGAGAGTATGAGCGCTTTCAAAGGTACACCTCAAAGAATTGATGCAAACTCTACATATCGACTGCGAAGATTACAGCTGTGGCTTTAGCTGTGGCTTCCGGCTTATACTTAACCATAGGCGATAGACCGTATCAAGGTAACGTATAAGATCCTAACGGCCAACAATAAAAGCGAAATTTTTATTATTTTATGTTTATAATGCATTTTATCACCTTATTGAAAATATTGTTTATTATTTTTATATTGATAATATCACTTATCGAGATCGGCCAGCTATGTGAAATGATACGTGCTCCTTCGTCCGGACTCCCACGAGGCCACTCGCATATCAGCCTGCGAACCGGCGGCACATTCACGATTATCTGAAACACCGTTGCAGATGCAATTATTTCTCCAGGATGGGGCTCCTCTGTTCCCAAACTCATGATAGCGCAATTTCGTTTCTATCTCTTAAACATTTGCGTTATTTTTAATATGAATAAAAGATAGGGAATAATAGCCGTATTAATAACCTGACCTGCGCTGTCAGGGAACAGCTTTTTTAATGCCGATGCCCAAAGTAGGGAGGAATGATCTCCAGATTATATGTATCTCACAGCGAACAGGACGTTGGGCTTGCGCTTGAGATCTCCCAGGCCATGTGGAGAGTAGGCCTGGAGAGCTACGCCGCTATGTACAACTTAGCCCCTGGAATATCCCGGGCGGAGAGGGTCTCCTTTGGGATACGCAACTCAGAATGTCTCGTCGTCCTGCTGACCCCAGAGAGCGCGAGGTCTCCGACGGTGAACCAGGAGATCGGCCTGGCTCGCGGCATAGATCTGCTCACCATCCCCCTTCTGGAGAA
The DNA here is from genome assembly GCA_963847095.1 of Methanotrichaceae archaeon. GTDB lineage: Archaea > Halobacteriota > Methanosarcinia > Methanotrichales > Methanotrichaceae > CAWJYS01. The sequence continues at coordinate 32,654 of CAWJYS010000008.1, forward strand.
GGGCGCGCAGCTTCCATTCCTGATAGAGCACTTAAAGACAATAAGCTTCTCCCCTGACGAGTTCAAGGACGCCATAGGCATCCTGATAAAGACCATCCGAGACCTGAGCCGCCTGGAGTGGCTGAAAGTCGCCTGCCCCAAATGCGGAGAGGAGATGACACAATACCTCACCACTCAAGACGAGGTGGACAGCGCCCTGGCAAAGGGATCGTGCCTGGAGACCATATGCACTTACTGCCAGAACAAGATATCTCTGGACCCGAGAACCTTTGCGCCGCTGCCGTGAAGAGAACTATACCCGCACCCGTCAAGACGATAATAACGCAGTGTGCATCAAGCCCTTTTTGCTCCAAACCTTTTTATATAGGCAATTTCTTTCAAGGATGGACATCTGATGACCGGCTGCAGCGAGAGAGCCATCCTCATCCCGTCCTCTCTCACAATGGAGAGCAGGGATTCGCGTGTAAACACGCTCAAGGTTGGTTCAATCGCCAGGGCAGCAGCAGTCTTCCGTGTGGACAGGATAGTCATCTACAAGGACAAAGAGTTCGATGACTCCCGGTTCATAAGCATGATACTGCGGTATATGGATACCCCGCAGTACCTGCGCAAGATGCTCATCCCCCGCAGGGAGGAGCTGCGACACGTGGGAGTGCTGCCGCCGCTTAGAACGGCTCATCATCCAGTAAACTCAATGACGTCAGCGCTCAAGATCGGCGAGTACCGAGTCGGAGCAGTCGTCGAAAGCGTCGGATCTGATGGTAGCGCATGGGTGGAAATCGGTGTCGATCGCCCTATTCCCCTCCGCACAGACAAAAAATATCCGGTGGGGCAGCGCCTGAATATCAGAATCTTTTCGCGAAACCCGCTCGCCGCTGAGCCTGTAGACAGGAAGGAGATTCCCCAGTACTGGGGGTACGAGACAGAAGTAGTAGAGAGCCTTGAGAACTATTTGGGCTCGCAAAATGCCAACGTCTTGCTCACCTCCCGGAAAGGAAAAGTCGTAACTCCCGAACTCCTGGGAGAACTAGGCCAGAAGCGCGATCTCGCGGTGGTATTCGGCTCCCCTGCATACGGCGTTGATGCGTTCTTGAGTAAAGCAGCAGTGGACAGGTATTGCATGATTAACACCATTCCGCATCAGGGAACGGAGACAGTTAGGGTAGAAGAGGCGGTATTCGCGACCCTAGCCCTGCTCAATCTGGTGCGCTTGGAGGAATAAATGGCTAAGATTCACCGACCAAGGCGAGGTTCGCTGGCCTTCAGCCCGAGAAAGAGGGCGAAGAGCGAGGTCCCAAGGATAAGAAGCTGGTCCCAAGAAGATAAAGCCAGAATGGCAGGCTTTGCAGGGTACAAGGCCGGCATGACCCACGTCATGATGATCGACGACAGACCGAGGAGCCTCACAGAGGGCATGGAGATCTCCGTGCCAGTAACAGTCTTAGAAGTCCCGCCCATGAACGTGATTGCTGTTCGGGCCTACGAGAACTACAACGGAGGCCTCCGGCCCGCAGGCGAGGCCTGGGCAGAGAACCTGAGCCCCGATCTGGCCCGAGCCCTTACGGTCCCCAAGAAGACCAGGGGGAACTCTCTGGGAGACTTGCAGGCTCTGGAAGACATCGCAGACATAAGGATCATCGCTCACACCAACCCCATGCTCATAACCGGCATTCCCAAGAAGGTCCCAGAACTGATGGAGATGCCGATTTCCGGCCCCGCGAAGGATAGGCTCAATTTCGCCAGCGGCCTTTTAGGCCAGCAGGTTCCCATCTCATCCGTCTTCGATCTGGGAGATCTCGTAGATGCAACTGCCGTGACCAAAGGCAAAGGCACCCAGGGACCTGTCAGGCGCTGGGGAATCGCTATACAGAAGAGGAAGCACGCCAGAACAGGAAAGAAGCGGCACGTGGGCAACCTCGGACCGTGGCATCCGGCGCATATCAGCTGGCGCGTGCCACAGCTCGGCCAGATGGGCTACCAGCAGAGGACGGAGTTCAACAAGAGGCTGATGTTCATAGGCACAGACAGCTCTGAGATCAACCCCGAGGGAGGTTTCCCGGGATACGGCCTGGTGAGAAACCAGTACGTTTTGATCAAGGGCAGCCTGCCAGGGCCTATCAAGCGGCTTGTAAAGATAAGGCACGCAATTCGGCCCGGCGATAACTTCGTGAAGGCGCCACAGTTCCTGTACGTGAGCAAGGAATCCAAGCAGGGGGTCTAAGCAATGAAGGCAAATGTCATTGATCTATCAGGAAATGCAAGCAGCCAGGTCGATCTGCCCCCCGTCTTCGATGAGGAGTACCGACCGGACCTGATCAAGAGGGCCGTTTTATCTGCACAGGCAAACAGGCTCCAGCCCTACGGGCCCCACTTCTACGCTGGAATGAACACCTCTGCCCAGTCCTGGGGTCCGGGACACGGTGTCTCCAGAGTTCCCAGATTGAAGAACGGCCGAAAAGCTGCCGGCATACCAATGGCTGTGGGCGGCAGGAGATCGCATCCCCCTCGCCCTGAAGCCGACAGAACAGAGAAGATCAACATCAAAGAGAGGCGCAAGGCCATTCGCTCAGCCATAGCTGCTACTGCTTCTACAGAGCTGGTCTTGGCCAGAGGACACAAATTCTCCCGGGAGCTTCCCCTGGTGGCAGAGAACGCCATCGAGTCCCTGGATAAAACTGCAGACGTAAGGAAGTTCCTGGTCGCAGCCGGCCTCTGGGATGATGTGGAGAGGGCGAAGTTAGGACGGAATATTCGAGCAGGCAAGGGAAAGATGCGGGGAAGGAAATACAAGAATAGAAAGAGCCTGCTCATCGTCGCAGCTTCTGATCAGGGCCTGGGAAAGGCGGCAAGAAACCTGCCAGGTGTTGACTTCATCACAGTTGAGAAGCTGAACGCTGAGCTCTTAGCGCCTGGAACCCAGGCGGGTAGGCTCACCATCTGGACTGAAAGCTCCATACAAAAGCTAAGCGAGAAGAGCTCCCAGGAGACGAAGTAAATGATCATCAAGAGTCCCTACATCACTGAGAAGGTCACCGGCATGATCGACTCCAACAATACACTGGAGTTCCTGGTGAACATGAGGGCCACCAAGCCGGAGATAAAGAAGTCCCTGGAGGAGCTTTACGACATTGAGGTCGTATCGGTCAGGACCATGATCACATCCCAGGGAGAGAAGAAAGCCATAGTAAAGCTGGCCAAAGAGGGCAGTGCAAACGAGCTTGCCACAAGGCTAGGACTGCTGTAGGTGGGTAAAACTATGGGACATCGAATCATATCTCAGAACAGAGGAAAAGGAACTCCTACGTACAGGGCACCCTCTCACAGGTACAGGGCCGACATCAAGCACATCAAAGTCGACAAGGACGAGACCGTAAAAGGCGTGGTCCAGGAGATAATGCGCGACCCGGCCAGGAGCGCACCTGTCGCGCTTGTCACTCTCGATAACGGCGATGAGAGGTATATCCTTGTGCCAGAGGGCATGTATGTGGGCCAGGAGATAGCCTGCGGAGTGTCTGCAGAGATCCAGCCAGGAAACACGCTGCCTCTGGCAGAGATACCCGAAGGCGTGCCCATCTGCAACGTCGAGTCGCAGCCAGGACACGGCGGACAGTTCGCCCGATCTTCAGGAGTCTGTGCCATACTGGTTGCTCACGATGCCGGCGCCACAGTTGTCCAGCTCCCCAGCGGAGAGATGAAGTGGCTCTCCCCCAAGTGCATGGCCACCATCGGCGTCGTCGCCGGAGGAGGCCGTCTGGATAAACCCCTGGTCAAGGCCGGAAAGAGCTTCTATAAGTTCCAGTCCAAGGCCAAGAAGTGGCCCATAGTCAGAGGCGTAGCTATGAACGCCGTAGACCACCCCTTCGGTGGCGGCGGGCGTCAGCATCCAGGCAGGCCAAAGACTGTTAGCAGGAACGCGCCTCCAGGCCGAAAGGTAGGTTCAATTGCCGCAAGGAAGACCGGTAAGCGTTAGCGGGGTATAATTTTGGCAAAGAAAGCAGGATCCAAGCTTCCCAAGAGGAAGGAAGAGTTCTTGTACCGGGGCCGGAAGATTGCCGACCTCGCCAAGTTGAGCATAGAGGAGCTTGCCGAGCTGCTTCCAGCGCGGCAGCGCAGATCGATAAAAAGAGGCATCTCCAAGGAGCACAAGAAGCTCCTGACAAACCTGAGAGGCCAGGAGTCCATCAGGACCCATCTCCGGGATATGATAATCCTGCCTGAGATGGTGGGGAAGAGCATCGAGATATATAACGGCAAGAGCTTCGAGAAGGTCGATGTAATGCCCGAGATGATCGGGCACTTCTTCGGCGAGTTCGCGCTAACGAGAGGCAGAGTCCAGCATGGAGCTGCAGGTGTTGGTGCGACCAGATCCAGCAAGTTCGTGCCGTTGAAGTGAGGTGTGAGATTGGGAAGACTGAACTATTCGCTTACGCCTGCAGGACGCTCGTCAAGGGCCATGGGGATGGAACTTCACATCTCACCCAAACACGCCCGCGAGATCTGCAGAGCGCTACGAGGCATGCGCGCGAACGTCGCAAAGACCTACCTGGAGGACGTAATTGCCCTTAAGAAGGCAGTACCCTTCAAGCGCTATGCCAGGAATGTGGCTCACAGGCATGGGCTGGTTAAGGCAGACGCAGGCAGGTATCCGCAAAAGGCCGCCAGGGCAGTACTAAACGTCCTGGAGAACGCTGTGGCAAACGCGGAGTATAAGGGTCTGGAATCCGAGAAGATGAGGATCTACCATGCCGGCTGCCTTAAGGGCAGGACCATTCGAGGATGGATGCCGAGAGCCATGGGCAGAGCTACGCCTAAGAACACAGAGACTGTATCCGTAGAGATGATCTTGACCGAGGTGAAGAGCTAATGGCAGTAGAACGAAAGTTCGTACAGGACGGCTTCACCAAGGCCCTCGTGAACGAATATCTGGCTAAGGAGCTGGAGCGTGCAGGATACGGCGGCATGGTCATGAACAGGACGCCCATGGGAACCCAGATCACAGTCTATGCCGAGAAGCCCGGAATGGTGATCGGCAAGGGCGGCAAGTTGATCAGAAAGATCACCCGCGATCTGGATCGGCACTTCCATCTTGACAACCCCCAGATCGATGTCCAGGACGTCGGCAAGGGAGACTTAAACAGCCAGGTCGTGGCCAACAGGCTAGCGTCATCTCTGGAGCGCGGCTGGTACTTCCGCAAGGCCGGCCAGTCGATGCTTCGAAGAGTAATGGACTCAGGCGCCAGGGGCTGCGAGATAGTAATAAGCGGAAAGCTTACAGGCCCGCGGTCCAGGACAGAGAAGTTCATCGCCGGCTACATCAAGCACTCCGGAAAGCCAGCCATCGACATTGTGGACAAGGGCTACTCCGTAGCTGTGAAGAAGCTGGGCGTGATTGGCTGTCAGGTCAGGATAATACCGCCCGAGGTAACACCGCCCGATCAGTTCAAGATTATCGTACCCCAGGCTCCGCCTGTTGCACAGGAGAAGCCTGTAGAGGCAGTTGCTCCTCCGGCACAGCTGAGCCCCAGGCACAGCCGGCTGCAGAGGAGAAGAAGAGCGAGCTGGATCAGCTGCTAGAGGCAGAGCCCAGTGCTCCGCAGGCAGAGCCTGCTCCAGAGGTTGTAGAGGAAGCACCAAAAGAGACCGCTACACCGGAGCTCGCGCCCGAAGCTGAGGCTAAGGCTGAGGCTAAGCCGCAGGAGTGATCTCAAATGGCCATATTCAAGATAGATGAGATCAGAAACATGAACGAGGAGGAGATCACAGAGGAACTGCAGAAGCTGGAAAGCGAGCTTATCCGCGAGAGGGGCATCGTCACTGCCGGAGGCGCGCCGGAGAAGCCGGGGCGAATTAAGGACATCCGCAAGACGATAGCCAGGATCAAGACCGTTCAGAGGGAGCGCAAGGCGTGATGCTCGCCCCGGAGAACCTGGCAAGGCACGAGCTGATAGGTATTAGGGTTCTGGTGGAAGAAAGCCATAACCCCTGCCTGACAGGGCTCTCCGGCAAAGTAGTGGACGAGACCAGGAACACGTTCCTTTTGGAGACGGTGCGCGGTATAAAGCGCATTCCCAAGTCGAACACGAGTCTGATCTTCACCCTGCCTGGTGGCAGAAAAGTGAAGGTGGCAGGTTCGATCTTGATCTCGCAGCCCGAGAACAGAATAAACAAGAGAATGCAGAAAACGAGGTGGAAGTTATGAGGGATATCGGACTGGACGTCAGCGCGCCTGCGAAGGAGTGCAGCGATCCGAAATGTCCCTTCCACGGAACCCTTCCTGTACGCGGCCAGGTCTTCAGCTGTACCGTGGTCAGCGACAAGATGGACAACACCGTGGTAGTCATGCGCGAGTTCGAGAAGAAGGCAACGAAGTACGAGAGATTCGAGAAGAGACAGTCCAAGATTCATGCGCACAACCCCCCCTGTATAGATGCTAAGGCGGGGGATCGTGTCAGAATAGCGGAGTGTAGGCCCCTCTCCAAGACCAAGTCCTATGTAATAGTGGAGGTCGTGAAATGAGAGGACACAAGGCCAAGATCCCCAGGGCGATCAACACTGGCGCATACCTGGATTGCGTTGACAATACAGGTGCGCGGACGCTACACGTTATTGCGGTCAAGAAGTACCGCGGCGTGAAAAACCGACAGCCCTGCGCAGGAATCGGAGACGTAGTAATAGTATCTGTGAAGAAGGGAACTCCAGATATGAGGAAGCAGATCTTCAAGGCCGTCATTATCCGCCAGAAGAAAGAGTTCCGCAGGCCTGATGGCCTCAGAGTGAGCTTTGAGGACAACGCCGCCGTCATTGTAGACGACGAAGGCGTGCCCAAGGGCTCTGAGGTGAAGGGACCTGTGGCCCGCGAAGTTGCGGAGAGGTTTAGCAAGGTCGCTTCTGCTGCATCTATGATAGTGTGATGATCATGAACAGCATACAGCCACGAAAGCAGCGCAAGGAAAGGTTTACCGCGCCGCTTCATCGGCGACAGAAGTACATGCACTCCCCCCTTAGCAAAGAGCTTCGGGCGGAGCTGAAGAAACGCAATGCCCAGGTGCGCAAAGGCGATACAGTCAAGGTCATGCGCGGCGACCACGCAGGCACAGAGGGCCTGGTGGAGGACGTGAACCTGAAGAGGTGCACACTGAAGGTCGCAGGCGTCAGCAACTACCGCGCCGATGGAACAGAGGTCCCAAGACCCATTCATCCATCTAATGTAATGATTACCAAGCTAAACCTAGAGGATGCACAGCGAGAGAAGATCTTCGCGAGGCGATCAGAGTGAGCAGACATCAAAAGAGAGTAACCATCCCCGTAAGCTGGCCCATTTCCAGAAAGATCCACACGTGGGTAGCCAAGACCAGCCCGGGCCCACACTCTGCGAACAATAGCATTCCTCTGCTAACAGTTATCAGAGAGATGCTCAAGCTCGCAGACAACGCCCGCGAGGCGAAGAGGATCCTCTACGAGGGCAAGGTATTGGTCGACGGACGTGTCCAGAAGGACTACAAGCTGCCCATTGGAATATTCGACGTCATATCCATTCCCTTGAAGGGCGAGAACTACAGAATGCTCAAAGATCCGAGAGGCATGTTCTACTTGAGCCTTCTTGAGCCGGGAAACGTCAGGAAGCTGGCCAGGATCGAGAACAAGACCATATTGAAGGGCAACAAGCAGCAGCTTAACCTTTCAGATGGATCAAACAAGCTGGCTGAAGGCGAATTCAAGGCAGGCGACTCACTGGTCCTATCCGTTCCTGAGAAGGGTATCGAGGACAGGATCGAGTTCAAAGTCGGCAACCTTGCAATGGTCGTTGGCGGAAAGCATACCGGCCAGATCGGGAAGATCAAGGACATAATGGTTGTGAGGAGCTCCAGGCCAAACAGGGTCATCATCTCAGGAGATAAGGAGTTCGAGACCATAGTAGATTATGTTTACATGATCGGCAAGGATGCGCCAGTGATCAAGCTGGGGGCGGTTAGATGAATGTAATGCTTGAGCCCCGGATAGACAAGGTAGTCGTCCACGTGGGCGTAGGCGAGAGCGGCCAGCGGCTGGTCAACGCCGAGACCATTCTCAAAGCGATTACGCATCAGACGCCTGTTCGGTCCATCGCCAAGAAGACTCTTCCCACCTTTGGAATAAAGAAGCGGGAGCCTATTGGAGCCAAGCTCACCCTGAGGGGACAGGCAGCTGAGGACTTTCTCATTGTGGCCTTCAAGGCCACCGGGAACAGCCTTCGCATGAGCCAGTTCGATGAGCAGGGCAACTTCTCCTTTGGCATAGAGGAGCATACCGACTTCCCCGGGATGAAGTACGACCCGGAGATAGGCATTTTCGGAATGGATGTCTCTGTTGCCATGAAGAGGGCCGGATACAGAATCGCGAGAAGGCGGGTAGCCCAGAAGAAGCTTCCACAGAGGCAAAGGCTAAACAAGGCGGACACCATGGGCTTCGTGCAGAAGAAGTTCAGCGTGGAAATCTTGGAGGAAGCATGAAGAAAGGCAAGAAGGTCTTTGGAAGAGGCGCGAACCAGTGCAGACGCTGTAGCTGCAAGCACGGACTCGTAAGAAAATACGGAATATACCTGTGCAGGCAGTGCTTCCGAGAGATTGCCCCCGAGATGGGCTTTGAGAAATATTCGTAGGTGGTTGCAGTGTTATTGGATCCACTGGCCGACGCTATGTCCATCATCAAGAATGCGGAGAGCGTAGGCAAGCCCGAATGTATCATCCACCCGGCCTCCAAGCTTATCGGCAGAACGCTGAAAGTGATGGCTGATCGTGGATACATCGGCGAATTCGAGTTCATAGATGACGGAAAGTCAGGAATGTTCAGAGTGAAGCTACTTGGTAGGATCAACCGCTGCGGCGTAATTAAGCCCCGGTTTGCCACCAAGTCGATAGAACTAGAGAAATGGGAGAAGCGATACCTCCCTGCCAGGAACTTTGGGGTGCTGATACTTAGCACCAGCAAGGGAGTCATGGCCCATAGCGATGCCAGGGCTCAGTCCATAGGCGGACAGCTCCTGGCGTACGTATATTAGGTGGTCGCAATGGTCAAAGAGATTGCACGACAGATAGAGATCCCAGAAGGAGTTGATGTCTCCGTAGAGGGTGCCCAGGTTACCGTGAAGGGACCCAAAGGGAATCTCTCCCGTAAGCTCTCCTATCCCGAGATTGAGATCAAGAAAGAGGACTCCTATCTGGTCGTGAATTCCAGGCTCGACAGAAAGCAGCAGAGAGCGATGGTTGGGACTTTAGCCGCGCACGCAAGCAACATGATTGCCGGCGTGACGAAAGGGCTTTGAGTACAAGATGAAGGTCGTCTACTCACACTTCCCAATACAGCTCAAGGCTGCATCGGGAGAGCTGGTCATAAGCAACTTCCTCGGCGAGCAGGAGATCCGGTCTGCCAAATCCTGGACGGGAAAAGGTAGATGTCCAGAAAGACGAGGTAGTAGTAAAGGGTATCGACAAGGAGAACGTTGGCCAGACAATGGCAAACATCGAACAGGCCACAAGGGTCGCGGGATTCGATATCAGGGTATTCCAGGATGGAGTATACCTGGTGGAGAAGAGGTGACGAAGATGGCTGATCGATTGATAAAGTCAGATCCCGTCAGAAGGCCAAGAAGCCCGAGTTCAATCGCCACGATTCGCACAAGAAGAAGAGGCTGAGCACTAGCTGGAGAAAGCCCAGAGGCCTGCACAACAAGCTGCGGGGGCAGGTCGTCTGCCAAGGGCAAGCTCGTCGTCCAGGATTTGGAAGCCCAAAGGCTGTGCGAGGATTCCATCCCTCCGGATTCAGGGAGGTCCTGGTTAACAACGTGGCTGATTGGAAAGGCGGAGGGCTGCGAGTTCGCATCGCCGCGGCTGTAGGCGGAAAGAAGCGCCTGGCAGATCCAGGCTAAGGCTGTAGAGATGAACCTCAAGGTGCTGAACCCTAGGGTAGGAGGGGCCTAGAAGATGTCTGACTTTTCAACACACAGAGGCTCGCAGCAGCAGAGCTGAAGCATGGGCGAGAGCAGGGTCTGGATCAACCCCGACCCGGAGGTTGCCGGCGAGATAGCCGACGCCATAACCACGAGGACATTCGCGCCCAGATCGATGCTGGGAACATCAAGGCCAAGCCCAAGAAGGGGAACAGCCGGGCCCGGTTCAGAGCTAAGGCTGAGAAGAGGGCCTACGGCCACTGCAAGGGCGCACGGACATCGGAAAGGCGCTAAGGGCGCTCGAACTCCTAGGAAAGAGCAGTGGATGGCCAAGATCAGGGCTCTGAGGAAGAGGCTCAGGGAGCTTCGCGAAGGGGGCCAGATCGACCTCCACGCTTACAGGATGCTTTACCGAAAATCCAAGGGCGGCGAATACAGGAGCACAGCCCACCTCAACGCCTACATCAAGGCCAAAGGGCTATCAAGGGGTGAGTGACTTGGCAACAGGACCAAGATATAAGGTGCCCTTCAGAAGGCGGAGAGAGGGCAGAACCAATTATCACGTAAGATACAAACTTATACTATCAAAGAAACCTAGAGTAGTGGTCAGGAAGAGCAACGCCAGCACGACCCTACAGCTAGTGATTGCCGAGCAGACAGGCGATAAAACCCTGCTCACGGTCAACTCGAAGGAGCTCAAGGATTTCGGCTACACTCTGAGCACAGGCAACCTGCCCGCCGCTTACCTCACAGGACTGCTCTTCGGAAAGAAGATGCAGGCTATGGGGACTGGCGAGGGAATAGCAGACATTGGCCTACACGCCTCCACCAAGGGGGCAGGATATACGCGGCCATAAAGGGCGTCGTGGACGCTGGAGTCAATGTGCCTCACAGCTCTGAGATCTTCCCCGATGACGAGAGGATTCGAGGCGAGCACATAAAGGAGTATACTGGAACGGACATAGTGGCCCAGTTCGAGCAGGCCCGTGAGAAGATATTGGGGTGAGACAGTGGACCGACGAAGACCAAGACCAAAAGAGAAGCGCGATTACTACGAAGAGGAATGGGTCCCCAAGACCAGGCTGGGCAAGCTCGTGTACGATGGCCAGGTGACTACCTTTGAGGAGGCTATGGCTTCAGGCCTTCCCATAAAGGAGTCAAGGCTTGTAGATGTGCTCATTCCAGGCCTTGAGGACGAGGTTCTGGACATCAACATGGTCCAGAGGATGACCGACTCCGGCCGAAGGGTCAAGTTCAGAACGACCGTGATTGTTGGCAATCGGGACGGATATATCGGACTTGGCGAGGGCAAGGACGTTCAGGTAGGCGCGGCCATCAAGAAGGGAATTGGCAATGCCAAGCTAAACATGCTAAAGATTAAAGAGGGTTGTGGTTCCTGGGAATGCGGCTGCGGCCAGCCCCATACTGTGCCCTACGAGGTCATGGGAGAGTCGGGCAGCGTAAGGATAGTCCTTATACCCGCACCGCGAGGTCTGGGGCATTGCTGCTGGCGACAAGGCCGCAGAAGGTCATGGAGATGGCCGGAATCAAGGACGTCTGGACCAGGACTGAAGGGTCCACCAGGACTACCCTTAACTTCGCCAAGGCAACGTACAACGCACTGCTGAATACCATAACCGTGAGGGCCTGAAGATGTTTGCCATCGTAAGGCTTAGAGGCGGTGTTAACACCAGGCCGGAGATTAAGGACACCCTGGAGATGCTGCGCATCAACAGGGTCAATCATTGTGTTGTCGTCAAAGAGGATCCCCACTACCGCGGCATGATCCAGATGGTCAAGGACTACGTAGCCTGGGGCAAGATCGACGATGAGACGCTGGCCCTGCTTCTTGAGAAGAGGGGAAGGCTCCCCGGCAATGTGCGCCTGACCGACCAGTTGTAAAAGAGAAGACCTCCTATGGCTTCCATAAAGGAGCTCGCCAAGGCCGTCAACTCCGGCACGGCCAGCCTGAAAGATCTGGGGATTAAGCCGGTCTTTCGGCTGCATCCGGCCAGGAAAGGGTTGAAGACCACCAAGAAGACGGCACAGCAGGGCGGAGATCTGGGATTTCGCCAGGATATAGGAGATCTTATCAGAAGATGAGGTAGAATCATGGTTAGACCAAAGACCAAAGAGAAGCAGAGGGCACAGGACATACCACGGCAAGCACAAGAACGCCCGAGGAGGCGGCTCCAGAGGCGGTCGAGGTGACTCCGGCAAGTGCAAGCATCATTTCATGCGCTCGATCTTACTCGGCACAGAGATGGGCAAGCACGGGTTCGTCCAGCCCAATAGTTATGACATCGAGGTCGTCAACGTAGATGTGCTGGACCAGATGGCAGGCTCGGACGGCAGGATTGAACTTCCCGAGATGAAGGTACTCGGCCGCGGCAGGGTAACCAGGAAGCTCGTCGTGAGCGCTGCCGGGTTCTCTGCCTCAGCCAAAGATAAGATCGAGGCTGCTGGTGGTCAAGCAGTAGTAGCATGAACCAGCATAGTTTCTTTTATGCGATAGAGCCCTTTGTGCGCCGGCTTCCAGCAGTGGAGCGGCCCACAGGGCATGTCCATTTTAAAAGAAAGCTGATGTGGACGCTCGGAATTCTGTTGCTGTACTTCGCCCTGGGAAATGTTCCCTTATTCGGCCTCTCGCCGGCATCCACTGACATCTTCAGCGCTTACCGTGCATTCTTTGCAGGGTCCTTCGGCTCGCTCATGCTTTTAGGGATTGGGCCGATAGTCACAGCATCCATCGTCCTGCAGCTGTTAGTGGGCGCAGAGATCATCAAGCTCAACCTAAGCGACCCGCGGGATCAGGCAGTGTTTCAGGGAACCCAGAAGGCCCTGGTATTTGTGATGATCGCCGTTGAGGCATTGCCTCAGGTCCTGGGCGGCTATTTGCAGCCGGATACGGATATTGCTACGATGTTAGGCGTATCCTTGGGAGTGATCACCTTCCTGATATTCCTGCAGGTCTGCCTGGGCGGAGCATTGATCCTCTTCATGGACGAGGTCGTCTCCAAGTGGGGCGTTGGCTCAGGCGTTGGTCTGTTCATAGTGGCAGGAATAAGCCAATCGCTGGTTACAGGACTTATCAACCCGGCCGCTGGGCCTGCAGGTTTACCTGTTGGAATAATTCCCAAATGGATAGATATAATAAGGCTTCAACTGATCAGCTTTAGTGATATCTTCACCGCTGAGGGTATGCAATACATCCTCGTTTATGGTGGAATTCTGGCACTCATATCCACAATTATAATTATATTGATGGTAGTGCTGGTCGAGTCCACCAGGGTTGAGATCCCCCTGGCTCACAGCCGCGTGCGCGGCGCTCGCGGAAGGTTCCCGGTGAAGCTGGTCTACGCCAGCGTTTTGCCCATGATCCTCGTCCGTGCCATCCAGGCCAACATCCAGATGATCGGAGCGCTTATTGCCTCAAAGTTTGGCGCAATCACCACGAGCACAGTCACTGGAGAAGGTGTGACCACAGTCTACACCGGCTACACCAGCTGGATTGGGGACTACATTTCTTCAGCTGAGTATAACGCACAAACGGGCGCAGCCATAAGTGCCTCATCTCCGCAACCGTTCTCTGGATTGATGTATTACCTCTCGCCGCTGAATGGTCCAACCGACTGGATACCGAGCATGGCCCAAAGCGTGCCTGGAATGACGGAGCTTGGATTTGATCCCATAGCGGTGTGGCAGATAATTCTCCATGTGCTCGTTGACTCGGCATTCCTCATCATCGGAGGCGTGATCTTCGCCATATTCTGGATTCAGACCACTGGCATGGGAGCCAAGAACGTGGCTGCCAAGATCCACAACTCCGGCCTGCAGATTCCAGGCTACAGGAGGAACCCGGCAAGCATAGAGAGGCTGATGGAGAGGTACATTCCCAAGGTCACAGTCATAGGCGGTGTGATCATCGGCATCCTGACTCTGATCGCCAGCTTGCTCGGAACCCTGGGAGGTGCGGGTGGAACAGGCCTGCTCCTTGCTGTTTCCATCGTCTACCGGCTCTACGAGCAGGTAGCGAGCGAGCAGATACAGGAGATGTACCCCATGATGCAGAAGTTCTTCGGAGCGGCTGCATGAACACATCCAAGCTGACCACATCCCTGGACAGACTGGCCCTGGCAGTGGGCTTTGTCCTCTTTTTTGGGATTATGATCAGCGGAGAGCTTAGGCACGGCATTGGCGTGGCCATGAACTACCCACTGGGATGGATGCCTGCCATCCTTCCCTTCCATGTCGTGCTCTTCGTCCTGGCGGCAATCACCGGCCTTTATGCCAGCCTGATCCAGAAATATACCATGGATTGGGATTTCATGCGGGACCAGCAGGAGAGGATGCGAAGGGTTCAGAGGGAGATGAGAGAAGCGCAGCTCTCTGGCGATCAGGCCAGACAGCAGAAGCTGCAGGCGGAACAGATGAAGATGGTCTCTGAGCAGGGCAAGATGATGCAGATGCAGTTCAAGCCTATGCTCTACATCGGCATTGTATCCATCCCTCTGTTCATGTGGGCATACTGGTACCTTACCCCAGCTCTATCTAACGTAACTACGCCTGTTATGACATTTCCCTTCTGGGGAGAGCAGACAATCACCAGCACAGTACTGGGGCCGATCATTTACTGGTTCTACTGGTACTTCATCTGCTCCATCCCCGTCTCGCAGATCATAAGGAAGGCCCTGAACATCGGGAGCTTGAGCTGAAGATGATAATAGCCGTAAGCGGGGCGCCTGGCACGGGAACTACGACTCTGGCCCGCAATCTGGCAGCTGAACTGGGGCTCAAGTGGATCAACTCTGGAGAGCTATTCCGCCGCATAGCCAGCGAGAAGAACGTCTCTGTGAGGGAGCTGAACCGCCTCGCGGAGAAGGGGCCGGAGATAGACTATCTCATCGATGACGCTCAGAAGGCGCTGGCTAAAGAGGATTCGGGCGTCTTTGAGGGAAGGCTATCGGGCCACCTCCTCCCGGCAGATCTCAAGGTCCTTCTAAAGACGGATCTCAAAGCAAGGGCAGAGCGCATCGCCAAGCGCGAGTCAAAGCTCTTGGAAGACGCCATCCAGGAGACCCGCGCCCGCGAGGAGAGCGAGGCCAGACGGTACAAGATGTACTATAACATCGACATCAACGACTTCAGCGTCTATGACCTGGTCGTGGATACGGGGAAGTTCGACGAGCGCGGCACTTTTGCAATCGTCCTGGCCGCAGCGAAGGCGCGCCAGAGATGAATAAGATGAACGCCACTGATAGCACCACTAATAGCACCACTGATCACACCTGCTTCCCTCCGACAAGAAAAGGTCGGTCATCGTCAAACGAAGGGCAAAGACCGACCCTGCTTTTGGGAAGCCTCCCGAGCAGAGGGATCTGCCAACTCACCTCCGCCTTGGGGCCATTAACCTCGACAAGCCCTCGGGCCCGACAAGCCATGAGGTCGTGGCCTGGGTGAAGAGAATACTCAACGTCGAGAAGGCGGGGCACAGCGGCACCCTCGATCCCAAGGTCACGGGAATTCTGCCCGTCCTTTTGGGGGATGCCACCAGGGTGATGGACACACTTCTTTTGGCCGGGAAAGAGTACATCTGTCTGATGAGGATACACAAACCAAGACCGAAGAAGCGCATTCTAGAGGTATGCAATGAGTTCGTGGGCCCCATCTTACAGAAGCCTCCCCTCAAATCCTCTGTGGTCAAGCAGCTGCGCACCAGGGAGATCTATTACCTCGAAGTCCTGGAGATCGAGGAGCAGCACGTGCTAATGCAGGTAGGCTGCGAGGCCGGGACATACATTCGCAAGCTATGCTACGACATCGGCCTGGCGCTTGGCACAGGCGCTAACATGGAAGAGCTGCGCAGAAGCAAAGCAGGGCCCTTCAGAGAGGACGAGACTTTAGTCACGCTACATCAGCTCAAGGACGCCTACGTGGCCTGGGAAGAGACGGGCGATGAAAAGGAGCTAAGACGCGTTATTCTGCCCGTAGAGGCTGCCTTGAAGCACCTGCCGAGGCTAGTAATCAGCGACAAAGCAGTGGACGCCATCTGTCACGGCGCGCCTCTGGCCGCCCCTGGCCTGCTCAGCCTTGAGACAGATATAAATAAGGGCGACGGCGTAGCTCTCTTCACCCTTAAAGGCGAAGCGGTGGCCATAGCTAATGCGGACCTCTCAAGCCAAGAGATGCTCGCCTCGGAGACTGGAATTGTGGCCAGGACCGAAAGGGTAATAATGGAGCCGGGCACCTATCCGAGGACGTGGAAGCTCTCCGAGAGGGAAGGCCCCACGAAAGGTGCAACAGGACAGGTTGCCAAACGCTAAGCTCTAAGCTAAAAAGCTAAAAGTGCCGAGGTCGTCTAGCGGTAGGGCGCCAGCCTGGAGAGATCTCCTGGAAAGCTGGTGACTCGCAAGGGTCTCGTGAGTTCGAATCTCACCCTCGGCGTTATTTTACGGTAAGTAGAACATAAAAAGAGATTGAGCAGCCAATTTTTACATCTTTTCAGGCCTTATTTAATGCTTTCCTTAATCTTTTCCGGCATACCAGGTTTACTCGCTTCCATGCCATGGGCTTCGGCGACATGCATCTCTGCGTGTTTCATAACCTCAGCTTCGGTCTCTGCACGAACCTCGAAACCGCACCTGGGACCAATCCCCAGGCGGGTACAGATAAATTCCCTATATTCCACCATGAGTATAATTCTCTCGTTCAAAGTTAAAAAACATTACCGAAAAAGTGTTATAGTTTGCAGCAATAGCGGCTGCAATTGGGTTACACAGCAATCGATTACATATCTTTTTGAAAGCAAAGCCTGCTAATTGGTATCCATGCCTTAAGCCAACGGTCTTTGAGATGCAAAAGCTTATTACGAATAACATAATTATTAATCATGTAGATTAAATCTTGAAGGAGGTGAGACCAATGGTGCAGCAGAAGAGCGACGCCATGATCCAGTACGAGAAGTGGACCGATTGGGTGGTGCAAAGAAAGCCCAAGCACACCAGGTACACTGGACTGCTACCCTTTGAGGCACGGCAGGTAGTCATCGTTGCTGCAGCGCTCCTAGTAGTACTGATGACCATCATCAGCATGCAATGAGGGCTAAGACGCCAAGGATATTCTTTTAGACGGCGGCCCAGTTCATAGAGCAATATCCACTGAGCACGACCTCACATAGATGGATCTTCAAAAGACTATATAAAATATTTTTATAATATCTCGATCCGCTGGAGTAGAGTGTATTTTGACCTCCTAGGGGAGTATACTCAACTATTCAGTAGCTTAGTAGGCCCTGAGCCCCGATAACTTATATTAATATCATAAAGCCTAACTACAATCATGCCCAAGGTTGAATTAGAGATTTCTTCGGAGCTGAACGACAGGCTCACAAAGTTCGTTGTATGCAGCAGGGGTACACTTTACATCCAGCGTTCAGATGTGATAGTTGAGGCCATAAGGGAGTACCTGGACCGCCACGAGCGCCAAGCACGCAGAAGTCACGGATAACTTTGACTAGAAAGTCTTTTCCCACATAGTTTTTCCATCGTAAATTATGCGCCTGATGCGGTGATAGGGTATGAAGGTCACACCGCGCTCGGATTCGATCTCCATGCCGCCCTGCTCCAGCTTAAGGATGCGGCCTCCCTGAACCACTGATCTATCCCCAGGCGCTCCCCGGTTGACGTACTCCACGCTAACCTTGCTGAAATCGTACTGGGGGTCATGCTGGAAGCGAAGTAAAAGCGCGTGGCTGGTTCTCATATTCTTGTGAATAATATTAATATCATCCTTATTCAGAGCGTCCTAGCCTTTCCTGTTCGCCTTTATCCCAACCTCGGCCAGCTCGGCCTTTATGAGATCGTCCAGCAGATATGCTCTGACCTCCTGGGCGTAGTTCCACAGGTCCGGCCCGCACTTCGGGCAGTCCCTGGATATCTCTTCCATGACCTTTACCAGATCCAGCAGAGTTCTGTACATCAGGGGGCTCGCGCTTTGAAGCTTCTGCTCGAAAGAACCTGGGCCTAAGCCTTCTGCTTTTCTTGGGATCAGCCTGCAGCCTGCCTCTCCCCAGGCCAGGCAGCCTTCAGCGAGGCACTCCCTGGCCACGAAGGGACAGGCTTTGCGGGAAGGTTGCATTCTTCTACCTCGTTTTTAACTATTATTTCAAATCAAGCAATACAATCTTGAGGCGCTTTCTCTTTTATCTGCTAGGGTCTTCACTGTAGTCTATCTTGCCGGCCATCTCATCCATGCGAAGTCTGAAGAGGAACTCCCTGAAAGCCTCTTCATCCGGCATTTCCGGGAGATTGCTGGCCTCATAAGCCTCTAAAAGCTGCTGCTTTTTGTCCAGGACCACTTCGGGCTCCGGAGTGTAATAGACAGGTTCGTAGCAGAGCCTGCCTCTGGTAAGCAGCTCTATCCCGAAGTTCATCGTCCGAAGAGCTGTTCTGTAGCCCTTGCCGCCGGCTCCCTTCGGCTTCTGCTCTTCTTTGATCTGGCTCTCCGCCATTCCAGCCACGGAGCAGTAGGTATTCTTGCAGAGGTTGCTCTCCACCAGGGACTTCAGCTCTTTCTGATAGGGAGAGGGCTGAATAACTATGGGGCTGGTCGCATACCAGATGGCATTGACGTTTCCCTTGAGGAGCTGGTTTATAAGATGCCCAACCTCCCAGCCCAGGGTGTCGTAGACTATTCCCTGTCTGTTGTTCATCTGCTGGCCTGTGGTTACTAGTATGCGCTCTCCTCGCAAAATGTCGTTTGTCGGCGCAATGTAGATCACGGCCAGATCCACATCGCTCTCCACGGTGTTCATGCGCCACATGTGGGAGCCGACGCAGGTCGTAAATAGAGTTCTCATCTGCTTTTGTTTAGCCTCCTTCACTTCATCCAATTTCACTTCACCTAATCTTTATATGTGCTCTCTAAAATATAAACTGTTTTGTCGGCTGCCATCGAGGCAGCCATTGGAGCTTATCTCCGGCTGAGCTGGCGGTCGCCGCCCTCTTCGAAGCTCTTGAGGCTTATCTTCCCCAGCCACAGCCGATGACAGCTGGAAAGGTTAATAGCATGGAAGCTATGATGTTGATTTGATGGGCTCGTAGGGTAGAGGATATCCTAGTGGGCTTCGGAGACATTTCGAAGAAACCCGCTGACCTGGGTTCGATTCCCAGCGAGTCCGTCTTACCCACAGGGAACTGATGCCATGGAAAACGCTTTTTGCCTTTCCTTTCAATTCATTTTACGGGAAGTGAGTTCTTGGTAGACCTCTTCGGCAAGAAGAAGCTGGATGACCGCGTGAGAGAGCTTGAGGCCAGCCTTTCAGAGGCAAAAGAAGAGAAGGAGGAGCTTTTGGCAACTCTTGAGAAACGCGACGATAAGATAAGAAGGCTCACTAGCGCCTATCAGGAGGCAAACGTCGCCCTCAAGGCTGCAGAGCAGAGAACGGCATCAGCTCAAGCCAAACCAGAGGCTGAGAAGTGCGAAGAGCCGAAGCCTGAGGGGACGAAGCTCAGTCCACGTGAGTTCGAGCGACTTATCAAGAGATTACTCATACTACGATCTCCCGAGGATGACCTGCTCACAGCCTACATCAGTAACCATGCAGCTATGCCTTCTGGCCTTCCTCCTGAGGCGGAGAAGCTGATCGGCGCTCTGGGCTCTGGGAGGGGCTGGGCCGTGCTCCATTGCCCTCAGCTTTTCACATTAATTCTCAAACCCCCATTTTCCTTAACGGAAAGCACTCTCTCTGTAGGCGGCGTCTTCCAGCTCGAGCCTCTGAGGGAGATGATGGAGACACCTGTTCTCGTCATATCAGCCCATGCAGGAGATACGTTCCTGGGCATTTCACTGAACAAAGAGGGCTTTGAAGCAGAGGAACTCGTTGAGAGCCAGGTCAAGGAGAAACACTCTAAGGGAGGATGGAGCCAGAAGAGGTTCGAGCGGCTGCGCGAAGAAGATATAAAGAACCATATCGAGGGCGTGATGGAGCGGCTGGCGGAATTGAAAAGGAAGTATGGATCTGTGGTAAAGCTTGCAGTGCTCGGCGGTGACCAGTCTATTCTAAAGCAGATCGCGCCTGCTGTCGGCCTTCCGGTTGTAGAAAGGCGGCTGGAGAGGCATGATGAGAAGAGGCTCGATAAGCTCAGAGACGAGGTATACGGCTTCACCTGCTATCGCGTTTGAAAGGTGAGGAATATGGCGGAAGAAAAGAGAAAGAAGGACGAGCCTGAGGCTGTTGATCTGTCTGAGCTTGCCAAATCCAGGGACTGGCACGATCGCAGGAAGGTGGCCTGGAATCCTGAGACCTCAGAAGAGATCCTTCTCGCTCTTTCCAGAGATGAAGTCCAGTGGGTCAGAGAGGCGGTTGCAGGAAATCCAAGATCGCCCGATGAGGTTTTGGTCCGGCTGGCCGAAGATTCGTCCGGCTTTGTAAGGGCGGCAGTCGCTCTGAACAGCAGAACGCCACCCACTGTCCTGGAAGGGCTGGCCGCAGATGAAATGATGGATTATGATTGCACCCTTGGTAAAAACCGCTACCTGGTGAAGGAGGCAGCTGCCAGAAACCCGAACATCACAGAGGAAGCCCTGGCGTACCTGGCATGCGATCACGATGAGCACGTCAGGGCTGCAGCAGTGTCCAACTCCAGGGTAACGCTCGAGCTTCTTTCCAAGCTCTCGATAGATGTGAGCTGGTTGGTCAGGGATAGGATCGCCAGGAACCCCGCCACTCCAGAGAGCCTTCTGGACTATCTATCCGCTGACAGAATAATGGACGTGCGCATCTCCGTTGCCCTCAATCCCAAGACGCCTTCTCAAGCGCTGGCAACCCTGGCAGGGGACAAGAGCTGGGAGGTCAGGCAGGCCGTAGCCCAGAATGCCAAAACAGGACCAAAGATTCTCGAAGATCTCTCCGGCCACTGGTCCTGGAAGGTGAGGGAGGCGGTGGCCGAGAATCCTGGGGCTCCCATCGAAGTTCTAAAGCGACTGGCCCAGGACCAGGACCAAAGCGTGCAGAAGGCTGCGCAGAAGCATATTTGAAACGGGAACCACGAATCAAAATCTTTTGCGCGTCCTTTGTGAGCTTTGTGCTCTTTGTGGTTTGATCTAGTCCGTTTGGTTACAACGAGACAAAACGGAATCCACCACAAAGAGCACAAAGAGCCAAAAAAGAAGAATAGAATGGCCGATTAAGTCTCTCTGAACTGCTCTGCCAGGTGGGCCTGGATCTCCTCAACCGCCTGGCGCAGGATTTTATTGTTATCATAGTCTTCCAGGATCTTTTGCAGATCGTCCCTGGAGTCCCCCGATACTCTAGAAAGCGCCCTCACAGCAGAGGTCAGGTTGGGAACAGCCCTCACGATGTTGTCCACTATGCTAATCGTAGCCATCCTGGAAGTTCTGGAGAGGGGATTTAGATCTATGGCAATCACCTTCTTGCCCATCTTCACCAGAGCCTCGCAGCGGTCGCCGTCCTCCAGAGGAATGAGAACCACATCGGCATCATAAATTCCGCCGCGGGTGGCCTTGGCCCTGGCGTGATCCAGCCCAGGCACAGCTGCATCAGGCCTCTCACCCAGGACCTCCTTTGCCCCTAGGCTGTGGAGCAGATCGGCTATCTTTCCCACTCGCTCCTCAGTCCTGTGGAAGAGGTTGACCTCCAGAGGTGCACCGAGGGCTCCGGCCAGCTCCACCATCTCCTGCGGGACGAGAGCTGCCACATTGCCGTTGACGCTTAGCGCCGGCCTCTCTGCCAGCAGAAGCATGGCTGCAGCCGTCCACGTGGCCTTTGCGGCAGAGGGCGTGGTTTTTTCTCCGAGAAGGTAATCAAAGGCCTCTCCACGGCCCTGAGCGATTAGGCCCTGGGTGCTCGTGAATCCTCTCTTCACCCCATCGGCCACCCTCTCTCTGGCGACAAGAGATGCATAGCGAGGGTGGGATTTAGGAATTTCAGTCAAGGTTAGCGCCCCTTTGAGAAATAGTAGTAGTTCCCACAACACCGAACTCCTTCAATGCAACGCCACCGCCTATGGCAAAGACTGAGTCTCCCAACATGATCATGCTGGCCATCCCGCCTGCAGCCTCCACAGCCTCGATTGCATCCAGGGCCCAGTCGCTGGCCAGGCCGATCCGAGACGTGAAACGCCGTGACAAAAGCATGAACTCCTTGAGCGTGGGCCTCTTCAGAAGATCTTTTAGCGCCACTTCCCCAGCGCGGTTTATCTCCTGCATGGCCTTCGGGTCAGATAGCACCTCTTTCGTGGATATGGGCCCCCTGACCACGTAGCTGATCTTCAGCGGCTGGACTGGTATGCGATCGACGACACCAAGGCCGGGAGCTCCCGCCTCCAGGCGGACGACGAGGCCGCCCGTATTCTGAGCGATCACATCCCCGAGGCCGGTCCTGTTGGAGACCTCGGCCACATGGGCCACAGACGCAGCAGTGTTGGCGGTCAGGCCCAGATCGAAGTAAGCATTAAGCGCATAGGCAGCGCCCAAAGCCCCCGCGCCGCTGGCCCCAAAGCCCGCCCCCAGAGGCATGTCCAGCTGCGTTTTGACGCGAACGGGCGATTTGGCCATCTTCTCCACCACGAATCTACTTACAGGAGCGCCTGATGCCTGGCCGTTCAAGAGGATTTCAGTCTCCTCTGCGGCCTGAACAGAAGTGGTCGCGCCCAGGGATAGGCATAGACCGCAGCCTATCGATCCAGATTTAAGTAGGTCCTCCTGCCGTTTTGCCGCGAAGAAGCCGGTGATGTGCGAGGGGACGAACGCTTTCATAGGACCTCCACAAGGGCATCGATGATGCTCTGGGCGATTGCGCTTTTTCTCCCTTCAGCCGACCTAAAACGGCCCTCTTTGTCGATTATTACTACTCTGTTCTCATCAGTCCCCATTCCGCCCCGGCCAACGTCGTTGGCCACCACCAGGTCAAGGCCGGAAGACTGCATGGACTCACTGGCGCGCCTTACCAGCTCGTCCTCGGCGACGTTGGTCTCGGCCTTGAAGCCCACGATCTTGAGGTCGGGATAGGCTGCTCTGACGGCTTTCAGGATCTTCCTGGTGGGCTTCAGCTTGAGCACAAGCTCCTGCCCGGACTTGATTTTATCCTCCTCGGCATCCAAGGTGTAATCGGCCACAGCAGCCGCGCTGATCAGGGCATCATAGCCGCTGGAAAGCTCAGAGAGCACGGCGTCGTGCATCTCCTGGGCGCTCTCGGCATAGACCTGGCGAACTTGGCGAACTGGCAGATCCTGCAGGAAGCGATGGACCAGGGTTACATCTGCTCCTCTGCGGTAAGCTTCCAGGGCCAGGGCCACGCCCGTCTTTCCGGAAGCCCTGTTGGTCAGGATGCGAATGGGATCGACGCGCTCTGCGTTGGAGCCGCTTGTGATGAGGATCTTTTTGCCCGACAGGTCTCCAGGCCCAAGGAGCCTCTCGACCTCCAGCACCACCCTGGAGCCGTCGGCGATCTTGGCCTTGCCTTCCTCGATCCTGGGATCTATTACTACTACGCCGAAGGACCGCAGGGCCTCAAGATTCTTTATGACCGCGGGATGGCAGTACATGGCCTCGTGCATGGCCGGCACAACCATGACGGGCTTGCCGCTGCCCAAAGCAGTGGTGGCAAAGGTGGTCACAGGCGTGTCGTCTATTCCAAGAGCCATCTTGCCGATGGTGTTGGCGGTGGCGGGCGCGATCAGGAGCAGATCCGCCTTGCCGCCCACGCCGCAGAACTCCACGTGCTCGACCCTGCCGGTTATCTCCGTTATCACGGGGTTGGTGCTGGCATATTCCAGCGCATAAGGATGCAGGATCTGCAAAGCTGCGGGGCTCACGACGCAGTGCACCTCGGCTCCCCGCCGGATGAGGTCGCGCACCAGGTCTATGACCCGGACGGCGGCGATGCTGCCGGTTACTCCCACTACTATTCGCTTGCCTGAGATGGTTTTGCTCACAGTGCATGAGATGTCGGAAGGCATATTAGTTCAAGGGAATTTGAGATATCATTTAAAAAGGTTGTTTCGCTTACCCGAGGGGAGCACAAACCTTATTTAACAAATCATCTCAGGGGATATGCCGTGCCGGGGTGGCCTAGCTGGTTAGGGCGCGAGACTCATAGGGTAAATGCGAAAACGCGCCTGAGACATCTCGAAGTCGCGGGCTCGAATCCCGCCCCCGGCACCTGAATTTTACGTTGTCTCGAAGCAATAAGATCCCATTGCTTTTCTCAAAACTAATGCCCAGATTGCTTCAGAATTATTACAGCTTGACCATACAAAAGCGCTTGACGAAGCTTATATGAATCTTCTCTATTACAGCCCGCAGCGAGCCTTATTGGCTCCCTAGCAGGCATCCTGCTGGCCAACTCTGCTCGATTGTATTCCTGCTAGCTAATCACACCTCCAAGCTACATCTATTCCCTCTCTTGGAAAACCAAAGAAGGTATGCCCACCGGGCATGTGAGGCCTTTCGTAGTTTAGCTCTGAATAAAGGTTTTCTTGCTGTTAATACAGAAAAACCATTATATCTATTACTTCATAAGATCTGCATGATGAAAGAAACCGAGCAACTTGAAAAGATAAATCCTAAACACAAAAACGGATTAATTATATTAGCAAAAAATTTATTAAAATCGTTCCAAACTGAACAACAATCAAAAGATCTTAAAAGATTTACTAGATCCATCTCGGCCATAAACTCAATTAAAAATTATATTCCTTCGTTCATAATAGAGTCCTATTGCAGAGAATTCATAGAGAATTTAGTTAGGGAAAATATAACCGAAGATGACAAAATTAGCAGGGAAATTGATCACCTTTTAATGAGCCTAGAATCAAGGATAGACGAATGGAATGTTATAATACCATTGGAGAATATCACACTGAAAGAGATGGAGAGGTTTGAAATAGGTAATACGATACTTTTGAACCCTGATGAGATATCCCAAATTTTTAATAATACCGAAATACTTAAAGATATGTCCAAGGAACCCTTTTTATCTATCCAAAATGAAATTCAACATAGAGTCTGCGCGTGTATAAAAGTAAAATACGATTCTCAAGAAGTATATAACTCAGCGTTAGATAAAATTAGACCTATAATTAATATTTTAAGAATATATGCGTGTTTTAATCCTAACATAATACTTCTATCTCCAATTGATGCGGTTAGGGTTAAAATAGGCACTTGCGGAACGACATATGCAGCAAAAAACCTTATGATTTCATTTAAGCCTGGTAAAGGTTGGGGAGCCAGAAAAAGCGGATCTGGAATCTATCCAAAACTCGTCCTTGATAAGGAATTCGCAGATGAAATTAGAAGTAATTATGAATTTGAATATATCAGTCATCTTCTATGCAAAGAACATAGTTCTCTTTCCGACTTCGAAAAACAATTGCTGATTGCAATTAGATGGATTGGATTAGGAATAGATGAGGATATAGGAGCCGACAAAATAATCAAATTTGCAACTGCATTAGAATGTCTTGTTCTAGCTGGAGATGATCAATTTAAAAAAGAGACCTCTAGCTGAAAGATGCGCGTATATCCTCGGAAATAATTCAAAAGAGAGGCAAGAAATAAAAGACAAAGTTGAAAAGTTTTATGATTTGAGAAGCAGAATTGTTCACGAAGGAATAGATCTTATAGAGGAGGATTGCATCGACGAATTCCGAAGTTTAGTGATAAAATGCTTTTTCAAGTTAAGCTCAATTAGCGATAAAAATAAACTAAAGAATACGAATCAACTTATACAATTGATTCAAGACATAAAAACAGAAGCGTTCAATCAATATCGCCCTGAAGAACCTTGGCTGTGATATCAGAGTGGAATTGATCTGTCTTTGATTGTTAAAAGCAGTCAGACCAATTGCGATCCCACCTAATCGAATACAGGCGGACGATTGGTTTGCCCGGTATGCGGCCATCCTCCCGCATCGAAAAGAGCACGCAATCAAGCATCCGCTACCCTATCTAATGCCGGGCGGATCGACATGCGAAGAGCCTGTTTTGCGCCCTGGGAGACAAGGCCCTTCTGCCACTTCGAGGAACACACCTCGGACGTGGAAGAGAACAGAATATTGGCCTGGACGCTCTTGCAGATTCTAAAGAGCGGCATCTGTACCGATCGATCTCTTCCAACTGTCCGCCAGGCCTACCGAAGGCTGGCAGGGTTTGCTGAGCTTGAGCCCTGCGAAGCCCGGACCTGCATCGGAAGGATCTACAACCGCCTGAACCAGGATTATGAGCCTATGCATGCCCTCTGCAGGTTCTTTCTGGAGAATCGAGGTCCTGGCCACGAAGCAGGAGACCGCAGGACGATTCCATTTCTCGTGAACATGGCAAGCCTCTACGAGCGTTTTGTCGCCAGATGGCTTGAGAAGAATCTGCGACAGGAGAGATACTCGATTCAGTCACAGGAACACGTCTTGATCGACCCGAATCTCAATATAAAGTTCAAGATAGACTTGTCGATATTCGATAAGGAATCGCACTCATGTGCCTTCATTATGGATACGAAGTACAAGGTTGGGAATCCAACGACTGATGACATTATGTCATCAGTCGTTGGATTCCCAACCTTGTACTTCGTATCCATAATGAAGGCACATGAGTGCGATTCCTTATCGAATATCGACAAGTCTATCTTGAACTTTATATTGAGATTCGGGTCGATCAAGACGTGTTCCTGTGACTGAATCAGAGTATCTCTCCCTGTCGCAGTTTCTTCTCAAGCCATCTGAGCGACGAAACGCTCGTAGAGGCTTGCCATGTTTCACGAGAAATCCAATACGGTGGCTGCCGTCTCCTGCTTCGTGGGGGCCAGGACCCTCGATTCTCCAAAAGAACCTGCTGAGGGCATGCGTCCACTCATGGTTCATAGGTTCAGGCAATCATGATCCTTTCCGATGCAGGTCCAGGAAACGCACAGGGCTCCGAGCTCCAGCAAACCCTGCCAGCCTTCGGGGGACAGGGGGGGGGGGGGGGGGGGGGGGGGGGGGGGGGGGGGGGGGGGGGGGGGGGGGGGGGGGGGGGGGGGGGGGGGGGGGGGGGGGGGGGGGGGGGGGGGGGGGGGGGGGGGGAAAAATTAATTTCAATGCGGGAGGATGGCCGCATACGGGCAAACCAATCGTCGCCTGTATTCGATTAGGTGGGATCGCGATTGGTCTGACTGCTTTTAATTCGAACAAAGACAGATCAATTCCACTCTGATATCACAGCCAATTTCGGGGCGATATTGATTGAACGCTTCTTGTTTATGTCTTGAATCAATTGTATAAGTTGATTCGTATTCTTTAGTTTATTTTTATCGCTAATTGAGCTTAACTTGAAAAACGAGTTTTATCACTAAACTTCGGACAAATCATCGATGCAATCCTCCTCTTATAATATGTATTCCTTCGGTGAACAATTCTGCTTCTCAAATCATAAAACTTTTCAACTTTGTCTTTTATTTCTTGCCTCTCTTTTGAATTATTTCCGAGGGTGTGTAAGCGTCATCTTTCAGCTAGAGGTCTCTTTTTAATTGATCATTCCAGCTAGAAACAAGACATTCTAATGCATGTGCAAATTTAAGTTGTTTGCTGGCTCCTATATCCTCATCTATTCCCTAATCCAATCCATCTAATTGCAATCAGCAATTGTTTTTCCGAAATTGAAAAAGAACTATGTTTTTTGCATAGAAGATGACTGATATATTCAAATTCATAATTACTTCTAGATTTCATCTGCGAATTCCTTATCAAGGACGAGTTTTGGATAGATTCCAGGATCCGCTTTTTATGACTCGCCAACTTTTACCAGGCTTAAATGAAATACATCGTTTTTTCTGGTTATTCTGGTTCCGCAAGTGCCTATTTTTAACCCTTCATCATCAATTGGAAATAGAGGTACCTGTAGGATTAAAAACGCACATATTTCTTAAAATATTTAATTATAGGTCTAATTTTATCTAACGCTGAGTTATATACTTCTTAGAAATCGTATTTTACTTTTATATACGCGCAGACTCTATGTTGAATTTCATTTTGGATAGATAAAAAGGGTTCCTTGGACATATCTTTAAGTATTTCGGTATTATTAAAAATTTGGGATATCTCATCAGGTACAAACTTATCAAATACCCTATTTCAAACCTCTCCATCTCTTTCAGTGTGATATTATTCCAATGGTATTATAACATTCCATTCGTCTATCCTTGATTCTAGGTTCCATTAAAAGGTGATGGATTTTTCCTGTTAATTTTGTCATCTTCGGTTATATTTTCCCTAACTAAATTCTCTATGAATTCTCTGCAATAGGACTCTATTATGAACGAAGGAATATAATTTTTAATTGAGTTTATGGCCGAGATGGATCTAGTAAATCTTTTTAAGATCTTTTGATTGTTGTTGAGTTTGGAACGAATTTTGATGAATTTTTTTGCTAATATAATTAATCCGTTTTTCTGTTTAGGATTTATTGTTTCCAAGTTTGCTCGGTTTCTTTCATCATGCAGATCTTATGAAGTAATAGATATAATGGTTTTTCTGTATTAACAGCAAGAAAGCTCTAGACTAGACTACAAAAGGCCTCACATGCCCGGTGGGCATCCCTTCTTTGGTTTTCCAAGAGAGGGAATAGATGTAGCTTGGAGGTGTGATTAGCTCACGGATACAATAAAAAAGAGTTGGCCAGCAGGATGCCTGCTAGGGAGCCAATAAGGCTCGCTGCGGGCTGTAGATAAAGAAGATTCATATAAGCTTCAGTAAGACGCTTAATATCGGTCGAGCCTGTAATAATTCTGAAGCAATCTGGGCATTAGTTTTCAGAAAAGCGATGGGGGACGATTGCTTCGAGACAACGTAAAATTCAGGTGCCGGGGGCGGGATTCGAGCCCGCGACTTCGAGATGTCTCAGGCGCGTTATCGAATTTACCCTATGAGTCTCGCGCCCTAACCAGCTAGGCCACCCCGGCACGGCATAGTCCCTCAGATGAATTGTTAAATAAGGTTTGTGCTTCCCTACGGGGAGGGAAACAAGCATTTTTAAATGAATCTCTAAACCCAAGAGGACCATCATGCCTTCCGACATCTCAGGCACTGTGAGCGAAACGCTATTCGGAAAGAGGATAGTAGTGGGAGTAACAGGCAGCATCGCCGCTGTCCGGGTCGTGGACCTCATTCGCGATCTCATCCGGCGGGGCGCAGAGGTGCACTGCGTCGTGAGCCCAGCCGCTTAGCAAATCCTGCACCCTTATGCCCTGGAATACGCCAGCACCCATCCCGTTATAACCGAGATCACCGGCCGGGTGGAGCACGTGGAGTTTTGCGGCGTAGACGGCGGGGCAGATCTGCTCCTGATCGCGCCTGCCACCGCCAACACCGTCGGCAAGATGGCCCTTGGGATAGACGATACGCCAGTCACCACCTTTGCCACAACCGCCTTAGGCAGCGGCAAATCGGTCATGGTCGTTCCGGCCATGCATGAGGCCATGTACTACCATCCCGCAGTTATAAAGAATCTAGAGGCCCTGCGGTACTATGGGCGTAGTGTGATCGATCCCAGAATCGAAGAGGGCAAGGCCAAGATCGCCGACGGCTCCAGAGTTGTGCTGAGGTGGAGAGGCTGCTCGGGCCTAAAGATCTGCAGGGGAAAAAGATCCTCATCACCAGCGGCTCCAACGCAGAGGCCATCGATCCCATCCGCATCCTGACCAACCGCGCCTCCGGCAAGACCGGCGTGGCTCTGGCTCTGGAGGCTCACCGGCGAGGAGCAGATGTAACCCTGGTGCATCGCTTCATCAGGATCTCCATCAGTGCGCCAGGTCTATGCTGAAAGCGCCAAGGAGATGCTGGACGCGGTCCTTGGCGAGCTATCTAGGGGCTACGATGCCCTGATCGGTGTTGCTGCTGTGGCCGATTACACCTTAGATGCCAGGAGGAGAAGATCAAGTCCGGCCAGGATCTTGTCCTCAAGCTCAAGACTACCAGGAAGATCCTAAAGACGGTCGAGATGCCTATCCCGATCTCAAGATCGTAGGCTTCAAGGCCGAGACCAATGTCGCCAAGGACGAGCTGATAAGACGCGCCAGTGAGTCCATGCAGTCTTCCAATCTTGATCTGATGGTGGCCAACGACGTAGGCCGAGGTGGAATGGGAACTGAAGATAACCGAGTTCTAATAATCGACAAAGAGGGCAGCCAAAAGTCGTCGAGGGGAGAAAAAGTTCAATTGCCCAGAGCATCATCGATGCCCTGGTTGAGGTCCTATGAGACGCTTGGGTCCCCTCTCACATCACCGGCTTTTTCGCTGCCAAACGCCAGGAGGACCTAGTAAATCCGGCTCCATCGGCTGCGGCCTATGTCTATCTTAGGTGCAACTACCTCCGTACAAGCCGCAGAGGAGACTGAAATTCTTTTAAACGGCGTGGTGTCTGAAGCACCCGTAACCAGATACGTCGTCGAGCAGATGGCCAAATAACCCGTTCGCGTTAAAACACAGCTGGATATGCCTTTCGGATCAGGATTCGGGGCCAGCGGCGCCGGAGCCTTGGGGGCTGCCTATGCGCTCAACGCTGACTTCGATCTCGGGATGACGGCTAACGGTGCGGCTGCTTTGCCCATGTGGCTGAAGTGTCCAACGGGACCGGCCTAGGGGATGTGATCGCTCAGAATACAGGCGGCCTTGTAGTACGCCTGGAGGCAGGAGCTCCGGGTCCAGGTCGCATCGATCGGATACCAATCCGCCCCTCAAGGTCAACTACGTGGTCCGAGGTCCGATATCCACCAAAGAGGTGCTCTCCGATCAAAGTGATGAAGGCGATCAATCAGTCGGCACGGCTGTTAAAAGAGCTATTGAAGCGGCCAACATTGAAGGATTTCATGTGTCTCTCCCGGCGCTTCACTGTGAAATCGGGCCTGGCAAGCGAATGGGCACTGGATGCCATTGAAGCTGTAGAGGCCTCAGGGGGGATGGCCAGCATGATCATGCTGGGGGATTCGGTATTCGCCATTGGCGGCGCCGAAGCCTTGAAGGAGTTTGGAAAAGTGGGAACGACCTCCATTTCCCAGAGAGGTGCTAACCTTGACTGATATTCCTAAATCCCATCCCAGATATGCATCTCTGGTGGCCAGCGAGCGCGTGGCCGAAGGCGTCAAGAAAGGATTACCAGCAACCAGGGGCTGATTGCCCAGGGTCGTGGAGAGGCCTTCGATTACCTTCTCGGAGAAAAGACCACGCCCTCTGCAGAGACGGCCACGAAGGCTGCTGCTGCCATGCTTCTTCTGGCAAAGAGGCCGGCCCTCAGCGTCAACGGCAACGTGGCTGCCCTGGTCCCGCAGGAGATGGTCGAGCTGGCGAAAGCCCTCGAACCCCTCTGGAGGTCAACCTCTTTCACCGGACTGAGGAGAGGGTGGAAAGATTGCCGAAATGCTGCGCATCATCGGCGCAAACGATGTCCTGGGGGAAAGCCCTGATGCGACAGTACCCGGCCTCGATCATACCAGGGCTCTGGCTACTCGCGGCGGAATCTACGATGCTGATGTGGTCCTCATTCCCCTTGAAGATGGAGACCGCTGCGAGGCTCTGGTTGCGATGGGAAAGAAGGTGATAGCCATCGATTAAATCCCCTCTCCCGGACGGCAAGAAGGCCACGGTCAGCATCGTGGACAACATCGTGCGGGCTGTTCCCAACCTGACCTCCGATGTAAAGGAACTTTCCAGAGCGCGGCCAAGAGAAGATCTTCTGAATATTCTGGAAGATTACGATAATAATAAAATCCTGCGCCAGGCTGTTGAGGAGATCAGGGCGCATCTGGATGAGCAGTTCAGAGAGACTTAATCGGCCATTCTATTCTTCTTTTTTGGCTCTTTGCTGTTTCGAGTAGCTAACCACAGGTTATATAAACATTCACGATGACTCAGGACTCTAGGTTAATCTTTGGACGTTCTTTGTGAGCTTTGTGCTCTTTGTGGTGGATTCCGTTTTGTCTCGTTGTAACCAAACGGACTAGATCAAACCACAAAGAGCACAAAGCTCACAAAGGACGCGCAAAAGATTTTGATTCGTGGTTCCCGTTTCAAATATGCTTCTGCGCAGCCTTCTGCACGCTTTGGTCCTGGTCCTGGGCCAGTCGCTTTAGAACTTCGATGGGAGCCCCAGGATTCTCGGCCACCGCCTCCCTCACCTTCCAGGACCAGTGGCCGGAGAGATCTTCGAGAATCTTTGGTCCTGTTTTGGCATTCTGGGCTACGGCCTGCCTGACCTCCCAGCTCTTGTCCCCTGCCAGGGTTGCCAGCGCTTGAGAAGGCGTCTTGGGATTGAGGGCAACGGAGATGCGCACGTCCATTATTCTGTCGGCGGAATAGATAGTCCAGAAGGCTCTCTGGAGTGGCGGGGTTCCTGGCGATCCTGTCCCTGACCAGCCAGCTCACGTCTCTCGAGAGCCTGGAAAGAAGCTCGGGCGTCACCCTGGGGTTGGACACCGCCGCAGCTCTGACGTGCTCATCGTGATCGCATGCCAGGTACGCCAGGGCTTCCTCTGTGA